>NZ_CP062062.1:4800000-6312655 GCF_001758625.2 Janthinobacterium sp. HH102 | reverse complement strand
GTATGTCTATGTGAAAAGGTGTGGGAGGGCGTATCGATTCTGCCCTGCGGTCACCGTGTTGCAAGGCCGGCGTCGCGCGAGGGCTCGCCACACGTAACGCGCTATTCTACTCCCGACTGCCAAAGTTATCCACAGGCACGACGCTTATTTTTGTGTGGCGGGGTGGGGCGCCATGTGTATAAGAAGCGACTTATCCCCCGGTTATCCCGTCACAGGCAGTGCTGGCGCGGCCTGCGGCGCAGGTGGGGAGCCGCGCGGAAATTTCCTGGCGATCACGGCAATCCTTGACAAGAGGGGGGCATATGCTGAATAATTCAGGGTTCCCCGCCCGTATTCCGTGTTTATTCATTTGGAACGACAATATGGACTAAGCGTGGATTAACGACGCAGTACCAAATCGTAGCGAGCGGTGATGAGTTGTGGCTGAGGCGCGCAACTGTGCGAAGGCACAGTGAGCACCGGAGGCCGCAAATCGCTCCGCGTAGTCGATTTGGTGCGCGTTCAAGCGGGCGATGAGATTGGCCAGCTTGTGCCTTGGCATAAGTGCGCGATTGTCATTGGCACCAAAAACTGACGGGACGTCAGACCCGATTTTGCATTTTTTTTGTTTTTAGCGAGACCAACATGAAACGTACTTACCAACCTTCCGTCGTTCGCCGCAAGCGTACGCACGGCTTCCGCGCTCGTATGGCTACCCGTGGTGGCCGTGATGTGCTCAACGCACGTCGCGCAAAGGGCCGCAAACGTCTGGCCGTCTAGGCTTGTCGTTGACAGCTGATCGCGTGGCTAGCTGTACTCCAGTCGGCAATCAACGCGAAGGTTCACACGACTTCGCGCGCTTTCGGCGTATCGTTAAAACGGATGAATTTTCATCCGTTTTTCGTTTGCGCCCTTCGCAAAAAACAGCGCATTTTGTGCTGTACACCCGACACAATCAATTGCCGCATGCGCGGCTGGGCGTCGTTGTGGCCAAGCGTTTCGCGCCGCGCGCGGCGACCCGCAACACGATCAAGCGCGTCACGCGCGAGCTGTTTCGCAACAGCGCGATGCCGCCGGTCGACTGCGTGGTGCGTTTGTCGCGCGCCGTCAACAGCAAGGATGGCCCGGCCACCACGAGCAAGCTCAAAGCTGAGCTGCGTGAAGAATTGAGCCGCCTGTTCGCGGCGCAAATCGCCGCCCAGGCCCGTTCTGTTGCTGCGCCACCACCATCCGCGCCATGAAAACCCTGCTGCTGTTCCTGCTGCGTGCTTATCAGTTGCTGATCAGCCCCATGCTGGGACAGAATTGCCGTTTCTATCCGAGCTGTTCGCATTACGCGATGGAAGCGCTGCGCGTGCACGGTACGGCCAAGGGCAGCCTGCTGGCTGCCAAGCGCCTGTGCCGTTGCCACCCCTGGAATGAAGGGGGCGTCGACCCGGTGCCGCCGGCCGATGGCAAACAATCTTCAACGACCGCTTGCGGTTGCAACCACTCCTGACAAATACCCTAATGGATATCAATAAACGTACCATCCTGTGGATCGTGTTTTCCGTCTCGCTGGTAATTCTCTGGAACGAATGGATGATCTCGAACGGCAAGCCGTCGATGTTCTCCGCGAACACGGAACAAACCGCCAAGGCGCCTGTCACCCCGGCCAAGACGGCCACCCTGCCTGCTGCCGGCGCGACCGCCGTGCCTGGCGAAGCGACCGATCCCGCCGCGTTCAAGCGCGAAGTGATTACCATCACCACCGACGTCATCAAGGTCGATATCGACACCCTGGGCGGCCAGGTCAAGCGTCTGGAATTGCTGAAGTTCAAGGGCGCCGGCAATCCGGGCTGGTTCGGCGGCTGCTTCGGCCTGTTCAAATGGTGCCAGCCTGACGAAGGCAAGCAAAACGAAGTGCTGTTCGACGAAGGCGCGAACCACACCTACCTGGCGCAGTCGGGCCTGGTCGGCGGTCCGTTCCCCACCCATGCGAGCGGTTTCACTGTGCAGCCTGGCGTGCGCACCCTCGGTGACGGTAAGCAAGTGCAACTGGTGATGGAAGCGGTCGAAGGCGGCGTCAAGCTGACCAAGACGTTTACGTTCAAGCGCGGCGACTACGTCATCGACGTGCGCCACGACGTGGCCAACGTGGGCGCGGCCCCTGTCACGCCGCAGCTGTATCTGCAACTGACGCATGACGGCAACAAGCCGGTCGGCGACTCGTTCTTCAACAGCAGCTTCACGGGTCCGACCCTGTACACGCCGCAAGACAAGTACCAGAAGCTGACGTTCGAGAAAATCGAAAAAGCGGCCGTGGAAGACGAGAAGAAGGGCAACGACAACGCCATGAAAGGCCTGCATCCGGCCACGGCGAATGGCGGCTGGTTTGCGATTTCGCAACACTTCTTCGTGTCGGCTTTCGTTCCGCCTGAAAACGCCAAGCGCGACATCTTCACGAAAAAGCTCGGCACCAACCTGTATGCCATCGGCAACGTGCTGCCATTGCCGACCCTGGCGCCAGGCGCCACGGCCAGCATGGACAGCAAGCTGTACTCGGGTCCGCAAATCGCGCACCTGCTGGAAAACGTTTCGCCTGGCCTGGAACTGGTCAAGGATTACGGCTGGCTGACCATCATCGCCAAGCCGATCTTCTGGGTCATGGAACACATCCACAGCGTGCTCGGTAACTGGGGTTGGACCATCATCGCCTTCACGATCCTGATCAAGCTGGCCTTCTTCCCATTGTCGGCCGCCGGCTACCGCAGCATGGCCAAGATGAAACTGGTCACGCCGAAGATGCAGGCGATCCGCGAGCGCTACAAAGGCGATCCGCAAAAGATGAACCAGGCCACGATGGAGCTGTACAAGACGGAAAAGATCAATCCGCTGGGCGGCTGCCTGCCGATCCTGATCCAGATGCCCGTCTTTATCGCCCTGTACTGGGTGCTGAACGCGTCCGTGGAAATCCGCGGCGCGCCATGGATCGGCTGGATCACCGACCTGGCCCAGCATGACCCATGGTGCATCCTGCCGGTGCTGTACGCGATCTCGATGTACATCACGACCAAGCTGAACCCGGCCCCGGCCGATCCGATGCAGGCGAAGATGATGCTGTTCATGCCGTTGGCATTCTCGGTGATGTTCTTCTTCTTCCCGTCGGGCCTGGTACTCTACTGGGTCGTCAACAACGTCCTGTCGATCGGCCAGCAATGGGTGATCACCAAGAAATACGCGCCGTCCACTGTGTAAGCAGGGTTAGCGAAGTAAAAGCCCGCCTAGTGCGGGCTTTTTAATTCTTGTAGGTCGGATTAGCGTGGCAAGGCCACGCGTAATCCGACACTATCGCCAGCGTGTGCTGCGTCGGCTTACGCGCTGCGCGCTAAGCCGACCTACGTTGCTGCACCTTCCCTTGCCGTACCTATTACAATATCCCCATGAAACTCGACTCTTCCCCTATCGCCGCCATCGCCACCGCTCCCGGGCGCGGCGGCATCGGCGTGGTACGCGCCTCCGGCAAAAATCTCGCCCCGCTGATGACGGCCCTGTTCGGTGCGCAAACGCTGAAACCGCGCCACGCCACCTATCTGCCGTTCACGGAAGCCGATGGCAGCATCATCGACCAGGGCATCGCCATCCACTTCAAGGGCCCGCATTCGTACACGGGCGAAGACGTGCTGGAATTGCAGGGCCACGGCGGCCCCATCGTGCTGCAGCTGCTGCTGGCGCGCGTGCTCGAAGCGGGCAGGGACAGCGGCTTGCGCCTGGCCGAACCGGGCGAATTCACGCGCCGCGCTTTTCTCAATGACAAGCTGGACCTGGCGCAAGCCGAAGCCGTGGCCGACCTGATCGACGCCTCGACGGAAGCGGCGGCCAAGTCCGCCTCGCAATCGCTGTCGGGCGCGTTTTCCAACACCATCCACGCGCTGGTGGAACAGGTGACGGGTTTAAGGATGCTGGTCGAGGCCACCCTGGACTTCCCGGAAGAGGAAATCGATTTCCTGGAAAAATCGAATGCGCGCGGTCAATTAAAAGCCGTCATCGAAGCGTTAAATAAAGTGTTTGCGCAGGCGGCGCAGGGCGCGCTGCTGCGCGAAGGCCTGAACGTGGTGCTGGCCGGCCAGCCGAACGTGGGCAAGTCGTCGCTGTTGAACGCGCTGGCGGGCGCCGACGTGGCCATCGTCACGCCGATCGCCGGCACCACGCGCGACAAGGTCAGCGAAACCATCCAAATCGAAGGCATTCCGCTCAACATCATCGATACGGCCGGTATCCGCAGCGCGGGCGACACCATCGACGCCGTCGAGCGCATCGGCATCGAGCGCACCTGGGGCGAGATCGGCAAGGCGGACGTGATTTTGCACCTGCTCGACGCCGACCATGGCCCGACACTGGCCGATGAAACCATCGTCGCCGCCTTCCCGGAAGGCGTGCCCGTGGTGCGCGTGTGGAACAAGATCGATCTCTCTGGCCACAAGCCCGGCGTCGACAACATGCCGGACGCCACCCACGTGTATCTTTCCGCGCACGAGCACATCGGTATCGACCTGCTGCGCGCGGAACTGTTGCGCATCGCCGGCTGGCAGCAGACGGGCGAATCGCTGTACCTGGCGCGCGAACGCCATCTGATCGCCTTGAAATCGGCCGGCAAGCATCTCGATATCGCCGCCGCGCACGCGGCGCAGGACGACCAGTCGCTGGACCTGTTCGCCGAAGAGCTGCGCCTGGCGCAGGTGCAGCTGTCGAGCATCACGGGCGAGTTTTCGCCTGACGATCTGCTGGGCGTGATCTTCAGCCGTTTCTGCATCGGCAAGTAAGGAGAATCGGATGAAGCTGCTGTTTGTCGTCATGTTCGCCTGCCTGCCCCTTCTGGCTGGCGCGCAGGAAAAGTTGCCGCAAGACGTGGCGAAATTCGTCGAAAATGCGCAGATGTGCGAGCACTTCGCCGGCGAATGGGATGACAACGACAAGGCGCGCCAGCGCGAGATCACGCAAGCCGTGGCCAGCTCGTGCGGCCAGGCGCAGCGGCAGTGGAAGCGCTTGCGCGTGAAATACGCGAAGCAGCCGAAGCTGCAACAAGTCATTGCCGAGAATGCCAATGACGCGGTCAGGAGCTTTCGGAAATAAGTCCGAACGGCGAAAAGGCCGGGGTCAGACCCTCAACACCGCTAACACAAAGGTCATCGCTCAGGTGCGAGGGGGTCTGACCCCAGGTTTTCTTACCCCTTCCTCCCCTTCGCCTGTTCTTCCTTGAACTTCTGGAACGCCTCGATATGCTCGGCGCGGCGCAGCACGCGCGAATGCGGGTCGAGCGTGTACGTGGCGCCGGCCGGCAGGGGCAGTTCGCCGAAGCCCAGCGACATGGACACGGTATGGATTTCCTTGCCGATACGCACTTCCACCGGCATCGGGAAGGCGATGTCGGCAGGCGTCTTCCATAGCAGGCGCAAGGTGTCGCCGTCGCGCACGGCGGACAGTTCCGGCAATGCCGCCTGGTACAGATAAACCTGGAAGAACCAGTCGTAATTGCTGCCCGTGACTTTGTTGACGATGGCCATGAATTCCGCCGTGCTGCCGTAACGCGGCTGGAACTGACCCGGCAGCGGCTGTTCCGTGCCGTAGACGAGCAGGCGCACGGCGCGGAAGAAGGCCTCGTCGCCGATCAGGCCGCGCAAGGTGTGCAGCACCAGCGCCCCTTTTACATACAGGTCGCCGCCCGGTCCGCCCTTTTTCTGGTCGTAGACTTCTTCCTCGCTTCTCGGCTTGCCCGAAACCATGGGCGCCTTGTTGACGATGCCGGCCCGCATTTGCTGCAACGAAGCAAAATACTCTTGCTCGCCTCGCAGATATTGCATGTACAGCGGCTGCATATACGTGCCGAAGCCTTCGTGCAGCCACATATCGTCCCAGTTGCTGTTGGTGAGCTGGTTGCCGAACCATTCATGGGCAAACTCATGCTGCAGCAATTCATCGTAGCCATAGCTGGTCTTGGCGAATTTGTTGCCATAGGCATTGATGGTCTGGTGTTCCATGCCCTTGTGCGGGGTTTCGGCGATGCCGACTTTCTCATCGCCAAACGGGTAGGGGCCGATGACGCTTTCAAAAAAGTCCAGCATGGGCGGCAATTCCGCGAACAGGGCGCCTGCCTTGGCCTCGCTTTCCGGCAAGTACCAGAATTGCAGGGGGATGCGGTTGCCGTAGCGGCTCGCATACTCGCCCTGCAGGCTGCGGTAGGGCGCCACGTTCAGGGCGATGCCATAGGTGCTCGGGTGTTTGGCGCGCCAGTGCCAGGTGCGCCAGCCGTCGGTCTCATCCATGCCGAGCGCGATGCCGTTGCCGGCCGCCACCAGCGGCGCCGGTACCTGGATGTGCTGGTCGATCAGCCGGGCCTTGCCCATCGGGTGGTCGATGCAAGGCCAGAACAGGTCGCAGCCTTCGCCTTGCACGGCGCTGGCGATCCAAGGCGCGCCATCGGCCGTGCTCGACCACACCATGCCGCCATCCCACGGCGCTTTCACGGCGACGTGCGGCACGCCGTGGTAGACGATGCGGATGGTGGTGCGCGCGCCTGCCGCGAGGGTGGCCGGCAAGGTCATGCTCAGGCGGCCATCCGGATTGGCATAGTCTTGCGGCCGCAGCGCCTTGCCGTCGACTTCGATGGCATCGACGGGCAGGTTGCGGTCCAGGTCCAGCGCGAACCGCGAGATCGGCTGCGTGACCAGGAAGGTCAGGCGCGCATCGCCGGCAATGCTGCGGCGGACCGGATCGATGCGCAGGGTCAGGTCGGCGTGTTCGAACACCACCGCCAATTGTTCCGGCGTGCGTTCGGCACCTGAATTGAGGGTGTAGGCGGTGGGCGCGCGCGTGGCGCAGGCGCTGAGCAGCAGGCAGGAGAGCAGCAGGGGGATGTGTTTCATGGCGTGCGCGCAAGTGAACGGAGCACTGATTGTAGTGTGAAGTGACAACGTTGTCGTTTGGAAATTTCAAGGTGGCGATGGGGCAAGCGTGGCCACGGTTGAGAAATGTCATGGGCTTCAAACTGTGCTGACGTAATCTTGCTGAGCGGCCTTGAAGTGCCGCTAGGAAAGGAAGCGCCATGGACAGCGAACAGCCGGAAGTCGTGGAAAGCAGGGGCATGGCGGCGCCGCCATTGCCTTCCCTGCCGCAATTGATCGCAGCGCTGCCGCCGAAAGGTGCATGCTGGTACTGCGACAAGCCGCTCGATGCCGTGCGCCGCTTCTGTTGCAAGAGTTGTTGCGTGGCGTATGCGGAAGAGGCGCAGTTCAACAGCTGAGCGGCAGCTCGCTGTGCGCTAGCGGCGCCGCAGCAGCGCCGCCAGGGCGCCTTCGAAATCGAACTCGTGCGCGGCGGCGGCCACCTCCTGGTACACGTTCACGCCCAGGCTGGCCGCGAGCAGGCTGGCCGAGTTTTCCAGGATGTCGATGGCCGCGCCGTCGCCTTCGCGCAGATGGCTGGCCAGGCGCGCCAGCAGCAGCTGGATGGCGGGCGCGGCCGGGTCGGGCGCCACGTCCTGCGCCGCCGTGTGGTTTGCCTCCGGCGTGCCCAGCATGCTGCTGACCGCGCCGAGCAATTGATCCTGCGCCAGTTCCAGCTGCAGCATCTGCTGGGCCAGGTCGGGCGCCTGCGCACGCAGTGCCGATTCCAGGGTTTCCGACAGGCTGTGCACATGGCGCGCCCCGATCATGCCGGCGGCGCCTTTCAGGGTATGCGCTTTCAGACGCGCGGAAACGTAGTTGCCCGTGTCGAATTCGGCGCGGATCTGGCACGGCGTGGTGCCGTGGTCGTGCAGGAAGCGGCGCAGGATTTTCAGGTACAGGATGCGGTCGCCCATGATGCGGCCCAGTCCGTTCTCAACGTCGAGAATGCGGACCATGTCGGATGCCGCAACGGCGGCATCATCATCGCAAGTGGCGTGTGGTTTCAGCATGCTGTGCAGAGCGCCCCAAAACTTGTCAATTGCCGTAAAGCAGGAACCACCATTTTACATCCAGTCGTCCATGACGCTGCGCCCGCTTGGCGCCAGCTTGCCGCCTAGCGCGTCGTGAATGACCAGCTCTGCGTGACGTCCGCACCATTGACTTTCCCGATGAAACTCACGTCATAGCTGGTGTTCGCGTTCAAGGCCGCCAGCGGGATGATGGATGCGGCCGAGACCGGCGTATGCACGTCGTTGCCGCTGGTGAGCAGGCGCACGGCCAGGTCCGCGGCGGCGCCGCGCTGGCGCACGCTGAACGCCGTCACGCTGACGGGCGTGCCGTAATTGGCGTGCACGCTGATCGGGTAGCCGACCACATCCTGGTTCGGCACGGGATCGGGCGATTCGTTATTGCTGGAAAAACTGACGGCCACCTTCTGCTGTCCGCTGTAGGGGTAAGTGACGATCTGTCCCGCCGCCAGCCCCGGGCCATAGCTGCGGTTGCTGGCCAGGTCGGTGGTGAAATACGCATAGCCGGCGCTGCTGACGGCCGCGCCCGCGCCGCCTTCCTTGAACAGCGGCTCGAAAATGACGAAGCGGTGATAGATGGCCGTGACCAGTTCTTCGGCCAGGTAAAAGCCGGACGTGTTGCTCGCGCCGGCGATCACTTCGCCCTGCAGCGAGGTGACGACGTAGCCGGCCTTGGCCAGGCGGTCGCCCAGTGTGACGCCTGTAAAGCCGGGCTTGCCCTGCACCTGTTCGTGCGCGACCGTATTGTTGAGATTGAGATAGCTGGAATGGCCGAGGGCCGCGCTGTCGATCAGGCTATTGCGCACCAGCGGCGACAGGCCGATCTGGCTGCGCCGGTAGTTGAACCAGTTGAAGCCATCGGTGGCAATATTGTTGCTGAGAACGGGAGCACCCGGCTCCTGCGTCAATTGCCCGGCCGGGGTCGAGTTGCTCAGCGACGTATTGCCGCTATCGCTGCCGCCGCCGCAGGCGCTCAGCAGGGCTGCGCTCAGCAGGGCAGGTATCCAGTATTTCCAACGCAGTGACGAGGCAATCAAGTCGACTCCTGTAGAGGTAGGCGGGCAGCGGTGGGGGCAGCGTGCTGTCCTGTAAAACGATTCTAAGGTATTTTGATCACGCGTAGAGCATCCGTGAAAAGATATGTCGCGCTCGTGCGGGGACGGTGCCGCCGCTGCGCAGGGTAGAATGGGCGCAGCGCAGCGTTTGCCGCTGCATTGCCTTACTTCCGATTTTTTTGATTGCCCATACATTTGAACACATTACCCAAGTCGCGCCTGCAGCGCGCCAAATACGCCTTGCCCAGCATGGTGACTTTGCTTTCGATAGCCTGCGGTTTTGCCAGCATCGTCATTTCCGTCGACAACGCCGCCGTGGGCGACGCGGATGCCTACCGGCTGGCGGCGGCGCTGCTGGTGCTCGCCGGCGTGTTTGACGCGCTCGACGGCTACGTGGCCCGGCTGACGGGAACCAGTTCGCAGTTCGGCGTGCAGCTCGATTCGATCGCCGACGTGATGAATTTCGGCTGCGCCCCGGCCGTCCTGTTGTATTGCTACGGCTTCGTGCAGATGGGCGTGCACGATCCGCTGCTGCTGCGCTTTGGCGGCATGGCCAGCTTTTTCTTTGTCGCCTGCGGGGCCATGCGCCTGGCGCGCTTCAATGTGAACGTGGGGCGTACCGATCCCCTGTATTTCGTCGGCATGCCGATCACGGCCGGCGCCGCCTGCGTGGCGGCCGTGGTGGTAGCCTGGCCGGCGCCCATCGATTCCATGCTGCACAGCTATCTATTGATGCTGCTGCTCGTCGGCGTGGGCAGCCTGATGGTGTCGACCTTGCGTTTCCCCAGCTCCAAGCAAAAGAAAAGCCTGGCCGCGCTGCTGGTGCTGATCCTTGCCATCGCCCTGCTGGTGTGGCTGAAGACGAGTTTCTTCGCCCTGTTCTTCGCCGTCTACATCGCCGCCACCCTGCTGCTCAACCTGGCATGGCATCTGGGCTGGCGCGGTATTGCCTTACCCCAGGTTTTTAACGACCCGGATGAGATTGATTAAACGTTAAGCCACCTCGTGCCCACGCGCGGCGCGCAGGATGGCGAACCAGTCACTGCGGCTGAGCGTGAACTGCGTGCCTTCCACGGCTACGCCCACGGCCTCGATGCGGCCCGTGCCCGTCAGCGGCAGGGGGCGGCAAGGCAATTGCATGATCCAGGCAAACACCACGCTGGCAAACGGACGCTGCAGCTGGTCGGCGATCTGCTTGATGACATTGCGCAAATTCTCCACATTCGCATCGCCACCCTGGAACAGGCGCCCGCCCGCTAGCGGCGACCAGATCATCGGCGCCACCCCCACGTCCTGCAAGCCGTCGAAGGTTTCGTCGAACAGGGGCGCCACGTGCAGCGGCGAGCATTCCACCTGGTTCGTCACCAGCGGGAAGCGCCGGTGCAGGCATTCGAACTGGTGGCGGCTGAAGTTCGACACGCCAAAGTGCAGCACCTTGCCATCTTTCTGCAATTGGGTAAACGCGCCGGCGATCTCGTCGAAATCCATCAGCGGGTCGGGGCGGTGGATCAGCAGCAAGTCCAGGCGGTCCGTCTGCAGCTGGCGCAAGCTGTGTTCCACGGAACCGGTGATGTGCGCCGCGCTCGTGTCGTAATGCTGGATGGCGTGGCCGGGACGGTGCGGCGAGAGCAGCTTGATGCCGCACTTGCTGACCAGCTCCATCTTGTCGCGCAAGCCCGGCTGCAGGGCCAGCGCTTCGCCAAACAGCCCTTCGGCGCTGTAATCGCCATAGATATCGGCATGGTCGAAACTCGATACGCCCAGAGCCAGGCATTGCTCGATGAAAGCCAGGCGCTGCTGCGCCGACATATTCCACTCGCCGATGCGCCACATGCCGGCGACAATGCGCGACAGTTCGGGACCGTTGCTGCTTAAACGGCTGCGCGGCGCTTGCAGGCTGGCGGGAAATACATGGCTCATGGGCTGGCTTTCTGGTGGTGACGTGATGGGACTCGCCACGATTATAGCCAGCTAATCTACAGCATGCTGCGGATAAAGCGGCAGCACCGCTCCTGCAGGGCATCGTCGAGCTGGCCGCCCAGTTGCATCTGGTACACGAGCGCCGATTGCAGCATGAAGGCGAACAGGCGCAGGTCGAGGTCGGCGCGCACGCCGATGTTGACCAGGCGCTGCACCACCAGGGTAATCCATGGCGCGACGATCTGCTCGCGAAAGCGCAGTTGCGCCGCCGCATCATTGTGGATCAGCACCAGCAGGTCGCAGGTGAAGCGGCCGTCGGCGTTCAGGTTGTCGAAGATGCGCGCGCAGATCGCTTCGATTTCCTGGCCGTCCGGCATGTCGAGCGCGCGCTGCAGCTTTTCCGCCGTGCGCTTGACGAGCGCGTCGAGCAGCATGTCTTCGCGCCGCGGCCAGCGCCGGTAGATCGTCTGGCGCCCCACGCCGGCCACGTCGGCCACCATCTGTATCGTTACCGCCTCCAGTCCATGCTGGCGCACCAGCATGACGATCGCTTCCAGTACCGCATCTTCCACGCCCGCCTTGCGCGGGCGGCCACGCACCGGTGCCTCTTTTTTGATCACGTCTAACCTGTCTCTGAATGTTTCTTTTAATTATGGTACGATGCGCACCGTAAATGCAATGCTACCGCTTGTCAATCACCTTGATCAATTAACCGGCAGGCGGATGCACCGCGCCGCGATACCCGAGCCATCTCTACGTGAAATCTGCCATCTCAGCGGCGCATGTCCGCATTTTCTTTCTGACTCCCACATCCATCACTGTGGCGGCTCGTGCCGCCTGAGGACAACCTATGAAAATCATCGGGATTTCGCCCCATCGGCGACACTTCTTGCGCAAGGCCGTCGGCGCCGCGCCTGCCGTGGCCTTGCTGGCCGGCGCCGGCGGCGGCCTGGCCATGGCCGTCTCCAAAGACCAGCCTGCCTACAAACCGCGCTTTTTCGACGCCACCGAGTGGGCCACCTTGACGGCGCTGGTCGACCGCCTGATCCCGGCCGACGGCGAAGGGCCGGGCGCGCTGGAAGCGGGTGCGCATGAATTCATCGATGCGCAGATGAACACGCCTTACGCGTATGGCGCGCTGTGGTACATGCAGGGGCCGTTCGTGCCCTCGATCGAACAGTTCGGCTACCAGTTCCACATGGCGCCGCGCGAGCTGTACAAGAGCGCCCTGGCGGGCGTGAATGCGGCCGTGCAGAAACAGTCGGGCAAGCCTTTCGTCCAGCTGAACGCGGCCGAGCGCGACGCCGTCATCACGCAATTGCAAAAGGGCACCTTGGACATCGGCGAAGTGCCGTCGAAAATCTTCTTCAACCAGCTGCTGCAAAACACGCGCGAAGGCTATTTTTGCGACCCGGTGCACGGCGGCAACAAGGACATGCTGGCCTGGAAGATGGTCGGATTCCCTGGCGCGCGCGCCGACTACATGGACTGGGTGGAGCAGTACGGCAAGAAATACCCGTTGCCTCCCGTGTCCATAGCGTAAAACTTTTAGTACCCGATCAAAGAAAAAGAAAAACCATCATGAGTGATATCAAACCCGATGTAAAAATGAAGCCTGTCGATGCCGTGATTGTGGGCTTCGGCTGGACCGGCGCCATCATGGCCAAGGAATTGACGGAAGCGGGCCTGAACGTGGTCGCGCTGGAACGCGGCGAGTACCGCGACACCTATCCCGACGGCGCCTATCCGAAGACCCTCGACGAGCTGACCTATATCCAGCGCAGCAAGCTGTTCCAGGATATGTCGAAGAGCACGTTTACCTTCCGCCACAGCATCACGGGCGTGGCCGTGCCGTACCGCCAGATCGGCGCCTTCAAGCCCGGCACGGGCGTGGGCGGCGCGGGCTTGCACTGGTCGGGCATGCACTGGCGCGTCCTGCCGGAAGAGCTGCAAATCCGCAGCCACTACGAACGCCGCTACGGCAAGAAATTCATTCCCGAAGGCATGACGATCCAGGATTTTGGCGTGACTTACGCCGAGCTGGAGCCGCACTTCGATTTCGTCGAGAAAGTCTTCGGCACCTCGGGCCAGGCGTACAAGGTCAACGGCATCGTCGTCGGCGACGGCAATGTGTTCGAAGGCGACCGCTCCGACAATTACGCGCTGGCGCCGCAAAAAGTGCCGTACACGGCAGAATTGTTCCGCCGCGCGGCCAAGGCCGTCGGCTACCACCCGTTCGTCAACGCCTCGTCGAACGCATCGGGCCCGTACACGAATCCCTACGGCTGCCAGATGGGCCCGTGCAACTTCTGCGGCTTCTGCTCCGGCTACGCCTGCTACAACTATTCCAAGGCCTCGCCCAACGTCAACATCATGCCGGCTCTGCGTATGGTGGCCAACTTTGAATTGCGCGCCAATTGCAACGTCGTGCGCATCAACCTCGACGGCAGCAAGGGTGGCAAAGCGCGCGCCACGGGCGTGACCTACATCAATGCGGATGGCAAGGCCGTCGAGCAGCCGGCCGACCTGGTCATCGCCAGTGCGTTTGCCTACAACAATGCGCACCTGTTCCTGCTGTCGGGCATCGGAAAGCCGTACGACCCCGTCAGCAATGAAGGCGTGGTGGGGCGCAATATCGCCTACCAGATGATGTCGACCATCCAGACTTTCTTCAAGGAAGACACGAACACGAATCCCTTCATCGGCGCCGGCGGCACCGGTGTCGCGCTCGATGACTGGAATGGCGACAATTTCGACCATGGCCCGCTGGGCTTTGTGGGCGGCTCGCCCGCCTGGTGCAACCCGGCCGGCTCCAAGCCCATTTCCGGCATCGCCACGCCGGACGGCACGCCCGCCTGGGGTTCGGCCTGGAAAAAGGCCGTCAAGAAGAGCTACCTGAACACGGTGTCGTTCGATTGCCACGGCGCCAACATGACTTACCGCGACTGCTATGTCGATCTCGACCCGACCTACACGGACAAGTATGGCCAGCAATTGCTGCGCTTTACCTTCGACTGGAAGGAAAACGACATCAAGATGAGCCGTTTCGTCACCGACAAGATGATGAAGGTGGCCGAGGCCATGAATCCGGAATCGATCAAGGTATCCGTCAAGAGCGTGGGCGACCACCTGGACTTGCGCAATTACCAGACCACGCACTGGGCGGGCGGCACGGCCATGGGCGCGGACCGCAAGACCAGCGTCGTCAACCGCTACCTGCAAAGCTGGGACGTGCACAACGTGTTTGCCGTCGGTTCCAGCGTGTTCCCGGTCGGTATCGGCTATAACCCGACGGGCCTCGCTTGCGCGCTGACCTACTGGTCGGCCAAGGCCATCCGCGAGCAATACCTGCAAGATCCCCGTCCCCTGGTCGCCTGATAAAGAACAAGAAGATGAACAACACATTCACCCATACCGTGGGCGCGCTGCTGCTGGCGCTCGCCTCCGGCACCGCCCTGTCGGCCACCACGGCCGCCACCGTCCCGAACGCCCAGCTGATACGCCAGGGCGAATACCTGGCCCGCGCGGGCGACTGCATCGCCTGCCACACGGCCGGCACGAAAGGCAAACCGTTCGCGGGCGGCCTGGGCATGGAAACGCCGATCGGCAAGGTGTATTCCACCAACATCACGCCCGACAAGAAGGCCGGCATCGGCGACTGGAGCTTTGCCGATTTCGACAAGCTGATGCGCACCGGCGTGACCAAGCACGGCTATACCGTATATCCGGCCATGCCGTATCCGTCGTATTCGCGCCTGAGCGAGGCGGACATGCAGGCGCTGTACGCCTACTTCATGCATGGCGTGAAGGCGGACCCGACGCCGAACAAGGCGGCCGACATTCCGTGGCCATTGTCGATGCGCTTTCCGCTGACCATCTGGCGCTGGGCGTTTGCCCCCACGCCGCAGCCGTATAAAACGCCGGCCACGGGCGACGCGCAATTGCTGCGCGGCGCCTACCTGGTGCAGGGCCTGGGCCACTGCGGCGCCTGCCACACGGCGCGCGGCGTGGGAATGCAGGAAAAATCGCTGACGGATGAGGGCAATACCACCTTCCTGGCCGGTGGCGGCGTGATCGACGGCTGGTCCGTGCCATCGTTGCGCAATGAACATGGGGGCGGCCTGGCGCGCTGGAGCGCGGCGCAGATCGCCGAATTCCTGAAAACAGGCCGCAACAGCCATACGGCGTCGTTTGGCGCCATGAACGACGTGGTGGCCCATTCCATGCAGCACATGACGGATGGCGACCTGGCGGCGATGGCGAAATACCTGAAATCGTTGCCGCCATCGAATCCAAGTACGCCCGGCTTCGTGGCCGACGACAAGCTGGGCAAGCAGTTGTTCAGCGGCGTCGTCAACTCCAAGGGCGCGCAGCTGTACCTGGACCGCTGCGCCGGTTGCCACCGTTCCGACGGCAAGGGCTACGACAAGGCTTTCCCTGCGCTGGCCGGTAACGCCGTGCTGCAGACGAACGATCCGACCTCGGCCATCAACATCGTGCTGTCGGGCGGCGCCGTGCCGGCCACGCGCACGGCGCCGTCGGCGCTGACGATGGCGCCGTATGCCGACATTTTCAATGATGAGCAAACTGCGCAGGTGGTGACGTTTATTCAAACCAGCTGGGGCAACCGCGGCACGCCCGTGACGGCGGCGCAGGTGGCCAAGGTGCGCAAGGTCTCCGTGCCGGTGCAAGCGTCGCAGACGGAAGCGACGTTTGCTGCAGGGCGCCACGGCACGTTCCCGCCCGTGGCGCGCCAGCCGCACCTGAAGGATGCGCCGCTAAAGTAATTTGACGTAGCGCAAGACGAAAAAAATGCCCGCAGCATCTGCGGGCATTTTTTATGGGGAATGCTGACGGCTTATTTCATCCACAGGCGCATCGAATCCCAGGCGCGGCCGAAGATTGTTGCCTGGTTGATCGGTTCCAGCGCCACGACGGGCAGTTCCAGCAGGACCTTGTCATCGACCATCATTTTCAGCTTGCCGACAGGGGCGTTTTCAGCCAATGGCGCCACCAGCGGGTCCTTGCGTTCCAGCACAGGTTTCATCTTGGCCGCCGTGCCTTTTGGTACGGTGACGAGCACATCGCGGGCGAAACCGATTTTCACGGTGCCTTTCGAGCCCTTCCACACTTCCGGCGTGGCCACGGCCTGGCCTTTCGAGTACAGCTTGACCGTATCGAAGTTCTGGAAGCCCCAGTTCAGCAGCTTCTGGCTTTCCTGCGTGCGGGCCTGGTCGGACGAGGTGCCGAGCACCACGGAGATCAGGCGGCGCTCGCCGGTGCCGCCCGGACGGCGGGCCGAGGCGATCATGCAATAGCCGGCCGCTTCCGTGTGGCCCGTCTTCATGCCGTCGACGGTCGGGTCCAGCCACAGCAGGCGGTTGCGGTTAGGCTGGGTGATCTTGTTGTAGGTAAAACTTTTGATGGAATCGATTTTGTAGAATTCCGGATAGTCGGCGATCACGCGCTTGGCCAGCACGGACAAGTCTTGCGCCGTGGAATAGTTTTCGGGGCTAGGCAAGCCATGCGGATTGGCAAAACGCGTGTTTTTCAGACCCATGCGCTGGGCTTCGCGGTTCATCAGCACGACGAAGGTGCCTTCATCGCCGGCGACGGCTTCGGCCAGTGCCACGGCAGCGTCGTTACCCGATTGAATCATCAGGCCGTGCAGCAAGTCGTCGATCGACACGGGCGTGGCCGGGTCGATGAACATCTTCGAGCTGCTCGAATCGACTTTCCATGCGCGCACGGACACGTTCACTTTCTGGTCCAGCGCCAGCTTCTTTTCGCGGATGGCGGCAAACGTCAGGTAGGCCGTCATGATCTTGGTCAACGAGGCCGGCTCGATGCGCGCGTCCGGATCTTGCGAAGCAATGATCTGGCCACTGGTGGCGTCAAGCAGCAGCCAGGACTTGGCGGCGATGGTCGGGGCTGGAACGGTTTGCGCGTAGGCGGCGGATAGGAAAAGTACACTGGAGGCCAGTGCCGCTAAAAGTTTTTTCATGGAGGCTGGTCTGCGAAAAAGATGAAGGCTGAGGGCCACGCAGTTGCTGCGTACGTGGCCGCGTGGAAAAAACGGATCAATTATAGCCGTGGAGGCGCTAGTAAGCCCACACTTCAATGATCATCTGCTGCGATTGCGGGTTTGTCACCATGCCACAGCGCAATCACGAGGTTCTTGATGTGGTTGAGCTTGCGGTGGAAAAAGTGGTCGGCGCCGGGGATCACGATCACGGGGATGTCTTGTGGACGGGCCCAGTCGAAGACGGCGGACAGGGGAATCGTGTCATCCAGTTCGCCGTGGATCAAAATGGTGTCGGCCGGAATGTCGGCCATGGCCCATTTGCCGGCCGCGCTGCCGATCAGCGCCAGGCGCTCGGCGGGCGTGCCGGCGGCGGCCAGGCGTTCCTGCAGTTTCGATTGCACGTAGGTGCCGAACGAGAAGCCGGACAAGGCCACGGGCAAGCCCGGGTACAGGCCGACCATGTGTTCGTATAACAGTTGCATGTCGTCCGTCTCGCCCGCGCCATGGTCATGTACGCCTTCGGAGGCGCCCACGCCGCGGAAGTTGATGCGCGCCACCACGTAACCGAGGGCGACAAACGCGCGCGCCAGGGTTTGCGTGACCTTGTTATCCATCGTGCCGCCGTACAGCGGGTGCGGATGGGCAACGAGGGCGATGCCGCGCGGAGTGTCTGCCGGGAAATCGAGCAAGCCTTCCATGCTGCCTGCATGGCCGGCGAGGGTAAATTTTTCCGAGTTTCTGTTCATGATGCTCATACTGGTGGCTATCTCTTAAATTGGCATTAAATCTTCAGGCGCTCGACTATTTTTCCACCCACCAGGTGGGTATCGATGATTTCATCGATATCGCTGGTGTCGACATAGGTGTACCAGGTCGCTTCCGGGTAGATCACCAGCAGCGGGCCTTCCTCGCAGCGGTCCATGCAGCCGGCCTGGTTGATGCGGATCTTGCCCGCGCCGTTCATGTCGAGTTCCTTGATGCGGCGCTTGCAATGCTTTTGCGCCGCTTCCGCGCCATGGTCGCCGCAGCTGTTGCGGCCGTCTTCACGTTTGTTCATGCAGAAAAAAACGTGGCGTTCAAAATACGGTGCGTCGCTCATACTATGCTCCTGCTGATTCATCAATGCGCCATGATAGCGCTTATGGGTGGTCTTCGCGACGCTGGCGCTGCACATCGTCCTGCCGGTTCAGGCGGTGCGAGGGCAGGCACAGGAACCACAGGGCCACGAAGGGCCACAGCAAGGCGAGAAATTGCGCCGCGCCATTAAAGTTCAGGAACTTGCCTTGTACCCAGCCTTGCAAGGTTGACATGAAATACGGGTTGATCGGCGTCGTATTCACCATCACCAGGCTCAGCAGCAAGGTGGCGGCCGCGATGCGGCGCTGCGCCACATGCGGCGCGAAGGCCAGGCCGCCCAGCATGATCAGGCCGATCAAGAAGCCGCCCTGGGCGCCCGGCGTGATCCAGACGAAGGCGTTTTCGGGCGAAAACAGCAGCGCGCTGGCCATCGAGCGCACGGTCAGGGCGGCGGCGATCAGGGTCAGCATCAGGATGGCGCGGGGCGCGGCGCGGCGCAGCAGGCACAGCAAGGTGAGCACGGCGCCCGTCATGCCGCAAGCCGTGATGATGGTTTCCGAAAGCCAATATTGCTCAACCGTTAAGACCACGTCGGGACGCAGATACGTGGCCAGGTCGATGTCGACGCCCGCCAGCTGCGACAGCCAGTCCGACAGGATGGGCAGCAGCTGGCCCAGGCCGAACAGATAGCCTTGCGGATAAATCTGCGCCAGCGGCCACAGGGCCACCAGCACCAGGCCCTGGCTGGCGTGCTGGGCAAACCAGCGCTGGCGCAAGCGGTACAAATGGCTGTGGTCGAGCAGCTTGCGCGCCGTCAGGGCGCCGATGATGGAACCGATGCAGCAGCCGGCCGCATTCGTATAGAAATCGAGATTCGACGATACGCGGCTGGGCAGATAGGTTTGCACGGCTTCCATACTGCCGGAAATCAACATGCCGCACAGGCTGGCGACGATAACGGCAAAGAAACCCGTGATCCTTGGAAACAGCGAATACACGATCAGCGCGCCCAGCGGGATGTAGCCGACGATATTCACGCCGACATCGAAGCCCGTCCAGTAACGGGGCATGCGCGTGTTTTCCAGGAAAGTCAGCGGCGACAGGCCATTGCTGTGCCAGCCCGTGAACGGAAACCAGCTCGCGTAGACGATCAGGAAGACGTAGGCGAGCAGGGTCGCGCGCGACACGGGCGAGGAACGGACGGGCGGCAGCGGCGCCGCCGGGCTGGCGGGGGATGCGGGGTCGGTCATTCTTTCGGAATATTCAGCGTGCCCAGCCAGGTGAGCAGGTCGGCGGCGATGGCATCCGATGCCGCTGCCAGCGCCTGCGCGCCGCCTTGCGCATCGGCGCTGCCGGCCGGACCGCTACGGCTGAAGGTTTTCTGGTCGATCAGGCGGTGGCCGCGGAACAGCGAGGCGCGCAGCGACACATGGCCGCTGCTTTGCGTCTGCGTGTCAAACGCTTGCGAAAAATCATCGACGTCGATGCGCAGCAGCGGGATGCCGGCGGCCGCGTCCGTGGTCGACAGCACTTTCACGCCGCTTTGCGCCACGCGCGTTTTCAGGCGCTGGCTCAGCAGTTGCAGCGGCGGCGTGTTCCAGCGGTTGTAGGCGTACGGCCGCGATTGCTGCGCATCGGCGTACAGCAAGCGGTAATACATGCGCTGGCTGTCCAGCCACGAAGGGCCGTTGGCGTCGGCGATCACCAGCACGGGCACGGCTGGCGCGGCAGCCGGTGCCGCTGCCTGCGGTGCGGCCGGGCCGAAATCATAGAACGTGGGCACGGGGCCGCGGCTGGCGCAGCCGCCCAGCAAAAAAGCGCCGGCGACGATGAGTGCGGTGAGATGGCGAGGAATAGGCATGCGGTGTTCTCCTTATTTGCCGGGCGCCGAAAAACCGGGCTCGCCCGGGCCGGGCGGGATGTCTGGGGCGCCGAACAAGATGCTCTGCGGCTGTTCATTGAGCGTGCTCATGGTGGTTTTCAGGGCGCGCATCGAGGAGCGCGCCTCGCCGCTCAGCTCGATTACCTGCGGCAAGACTTCCAGGGACACGCCATTGGCCACCGTTTCCACGGAATTGCCGACCCGGTCGACCGTGCCATTGACCTTGTCGAGCACGCCGCCGGGCGCCTGGATGTCGCTGCCGAGCTTTTTCCACGTGGCCGTCAGGTCCGACACGTTCTTGCTGGCCGTGCTGACGGCCGTCAAGGTTTGCCGCGTCTGTTCCGTCAGTTGCGGCAATTGCGTCAGGGTCGGTTCCAGCTGC
Source organism: Janthinobacterium sp. HH102 (assembly GCF_001758625.2). NCBI lineage: Bacteria > Pseudomonadati > Pseudomonadota > Betaproteobacteria > Burkholderiales > Oxalobacteraceae > Janthinobacterium > Janthinobacterium sp. HH102. Next base: position 6,292,384 of record NZ_CP062062.1, on the reverse strand, counting down.
TGCGGGATGGCGCCAAAGGCCTTGGCCGCCTTGCCCACTTCAGTGAAGGCGCCCAGCATGGCCGCCTGGTTGTCGGGGCTGAGCAAATTATTCACTTTATTGGTGATCTGCTCGGCCTGGTCGAGGATGCGCTTGCCCCGTTTTTCCAGCTGGTCGAGCAAGCCCGCGCGCAGGGGGATCAGCGACGGCTTGTCCTTGCTGGTGCCCAGCAGTGTCGAGCCCACGTGCTCGTCGTCGAGCTGGATGTAGGCGATGCCCGTCACGCCCTGGTAGCCCAGGGTGGCAAAGGTGGTATTCGTGACGGGGGTATCGGGCGCCACGCTGATGTGCACGAGGATTTGCCCCGCCTTTTGCGTGTCGAAGTCGATGGCGTCGACCTTGCCCACTTCCAGGCCCCGGTAGCGCACGGTCGCCTGCGGGTTCAGGCCCGGCACGGACAGGGTGGTGGCGAGCAAATACGGGACTCTTTCCACGCGGTCGCGGTTGAACCAGACGCCGAACAGGATGGCGGCCACCAGCAGTGTCAGTGTAAAAAATCCCGTCATCAGGGCATGTGATCTGTTTTCCATTACTTCTCCGCTTTCTTGTCTGTGCCGGCGGCGTCGCCTGGCTGCGCCGCCTTGTCCGCCGCCTGTTTTTCATCGAGGACGGCCAGCGCGCGCTTGCCGCGGTCGCCGAGGAAAAATTGCTTGATGAACGGGTGGTCCACTTCGATCACCTCGCGCGTGGGGCCGATGGCGATCACGTGTTTTTCCGCCAGCACGGCGATGCGCGTGGACAGGGCAAACAAAGTGTCGAGGTCATGCGTGACCATGACCACCGTCAAGCCCAGTTCGCGGTGCAGCGACTGGATCAGGGCGACAAAACTTTCCGACAAGTCCGGGTCCAGGCCCGCCGTCGGTTCGTCGAGGAACAGCAGCTTCGGTTCCAGCGCCAGGGCACGCGCCAGGGCCACGCGCTTGATCATGCCGCCCGACAAGTCCGACGGCATTTTCAGCGCATGTTCCGGGCCCAGGCCCACCATGTTCATCTTTAATAATACCGCGTCGTGGATCAGCGCTTCGGGCAGCACGCGCAATTCGCGCATGGGCTGGGCCACGTTGTCGAACACGGTCAGGGCCGAATACAGGGCACCTTGCTGGAACAGCATGCCCCAGTGGTTGCGCAACTGCTGCAGCTGGTCGGAACTTGCCTTGTTGATATCTTCGCCAAAGACTTTGACGCAGCCGCGTGCCGGATGTTCCAGGCCCAGCATCTGGCGCAGCAGCACCGTCTTGCCCGTGCCGGAACCGCCCACGATGGAAAGGATTTCGCCCCGCTCGATTTCCAGGTTCAAGTCCTGGTGCACGACGGTGCGGCCGAACTTGGTCCACAGATTGGTGATTTCCACCACGGGCGCGTCGCCATGCAGATCGAACTGGCCGTCCTGGCCCTCGCTCGCCTTGCAGGCGATATCGGTGTCGTTCGCCATCAGTAGCCCACTCCATTGAAGACGATGGCAAACACGGCGTCGGCCAGGATGACCACGGTGATGGCCGTGACGACGGCGGTGGTGGTGCCGCGCCCCAGGCTTTCCGTATTGGCCTTGATGCGCAGGCCGAAGTGGCAGGAGACGAGGGCGATCAGCATGCCGAAAATCACGCCCTTGCCCAGGCCGATCATGTAGTTGGCCAGCGGCACGGCATCGGGCAGCTTCTGGATGAAGTAGCGTGCCGATAGGTTCAGTTCCACCTTGGCCGCCACCATGCCGCCGATCAGCGCGGCCGTATCCGTCCAGATGACGAGCAGGGGCATGGAAATGGCCAGGGCCAGCACTTTAGGCATGATCAGGCGGAAACCGTGCGAAATGCCCATCACCAGCATGGCGTCGAGCTCTTCCGTGACGCGCATGACGCCCAGCTGTGCCGTGATGGACGAGCCGGAGCGGCCGGCCACGAGAATGGCCGCCAGGAGCGGCCCCAGTTCGCGGATGACGCTCATGCCCAGCAGGTTGACCAGGTAAATATCGCCGCCAAAGGCCCGCAGTTGCTGCGCGGAAAGATAGGACAGCACGACGCCGATCAGAAAGCCGACCAGGGCCGTGATGCCCAGCGCCTGGAAGCCCGCATGGAAGATATTGGCGGAAATTTCACGCCACGGCCCGCGCATCGGGTGGCGCGCGAAGCGGCCGATATCCTGCGTCACTTGGCCGACAAGGGCAATAAAGCCCTTCAAATGTTCGAAAAACAGCAAAATGGCCATGCCCAGCTTCATCACGGGCGTGAGGCGGTTGGCGCGCGACGGCGGCGTTTGCAGCGGCCCCGTCTCTTCGATGCGCCGGAAAAACTCTTCCTGCGACGGCGCCAGGGTCAGCTGCGCGGGGCGCTGCTTGCCCCAGGCATTCCAGAACAGCTGGGCGCCGATATGGTCCATGCTGTCGATGGCCGACAAATCCCATTGCGCCTTGGCATCGCCCTGCAGGGGCTTGAGCTGGGCCTCGATGGCCTTAATGGCATTGTCATGCGCCAGCGCGTGCACCTGCCAGGTGCCGCTGGCAGTGACAAGGGCTCCCTGTTGGGAGCTGGTCTGGGAGAGGGTCAGTTTCGGCGATTGTACAGTCGGCATCGTGCCAGTTTAAGGGAGAATGGCGCAGACCGCCACCGCTGTTCAATCGCCCGCCCCTCAGGACGCCAGGTGGCGCGCCTGCCGCTGCGGCAGGGCGACGTCCGGACGCACCTTGGCGTTGCTAGTACTCACTTCGCTTGGCTTGGCATGTGCGGCCGCCTGTGCGCCGCCCGCATAGTCGCTGGCCACGAGGGCATTGGCCTCGGCCGCGCTCATGCCGCGCGTCTGCAGCCATTGCGCCACCAGCTTGGCCAGGCGCTCCATGGCGATGCGGTGGGTGGCGTCCGTGTGGGCGTACAGCCAGTTCGAAAAATCCATGAAGTTTTCAAACGGCGACTCGCCCAGCATCCATTGCACCGTATTGGCGAAGCGGCCCGAGTTGGCCACCAGGTCCCAGTAGCGGGCGAAGCGCACGAGGCGCTGCATGCTCATGAAATCGAGCTGTTTATTGGCCAGGATGGTGTAAGGCGGGTGCGGGTCGAACACCATGCCATAGTTTTCCGTATGCCGGATGATGGGCGTGCCGCGCAGCCGCTTCAAGATGCCGAACTGGATTTCATGCGGTTTCAGGGCCACCAGCTTGTTGAAGCCGGCCGCGAAGCTCGCTTCATCCTCGCCCGGCAAGCCGGCGATCAAGTCCACGTGCAAGTGGGCGTTCGATTCTTCGCACAGCCAGCGGATGTTGTCGGCCGCCTTTTGGTTGTCCTGCTTGCGGCTGACCAGCGATTGCACGTCCGGATTGAAACTCTGGATGCCGATCTCGAACTGCAGCGCGCCGGGCGGAAATTTGCTGATGCCTTCTTTCAAGGCGTCGGGCAAGTGGTCGGGCACCAGTTCGAAGTGGGCGTAGATGGGATCGTCCGGATTCGCCTCGATCTTGTCTAAGAAGAACTGCATGATCTTCAAACTGGTCTTGATGTTCAGGTTGAAGGTGCGGTCGACGAACTTGAACAGGCGCGCGCCGCGCGCATGCAGGGATTCCATCTCGGCCAGGAAATTCTCCAGCGCGAAGGGCCAGGCCGTCTTGTCCAGCGCCGACAAGCAGAATTCGCACTTGAACGGGCAGCCGCGCGACGCTTCCACGTAAATCGTGCGGTGGCGGATATCGTCGTCTGTATACAAGGAGTAGGGCAGCTGCAGTTCCGCCAGCGGCGCCTGCACGCCCGCATGGATCTTCATCAGCGGCTTCGGGCCGTGGAGGATCTCGCCGCACAGCTTGGGGAAGGTGACGTCGCCCCAGCCCGTGATCAGGTAGTCGGCCAGTTTGACGATTTCCTGCTCGCCCGCCTCATGCGACACTTCCGGCCCGCCCAGCACGATGATGACTTCGGGCGCCACGCGCTTGAGCATGGCCACCAGTTTCGTCGTTTCCTCGACGTTCCAGATGTAGACGCCAAAACCGATGATACGGGGCTTGTTGACGAGGATGCGCTCGACCAGTTCCGTCGTCTTGGTGCCGATGACGAATTCCTGCAGCCGCGTCTGCGCCTGCAGCGGGCCCATATTGGCCAGCAGATAGCGCAATCCCAGCGAGGCGTGGGTATAGCGGGCGTTCAGGGTGGAGAGCAGGATGGTCATGGGAGGCGATGGAAACGGCGAATCCGCTATTTTACGCTGTCGCGTCAGCTGTGCGCTGCGGCTGCCAATGCCATGTTACCATTTGTCAACAATTACTAACTTGTCAATACTGCGGCAGGCTAAAAGGGATACAAGGTGCTGGCGAAAAAAGTACTCAATAAAAAAGTCCTGGTCGGGGCACTGGCCGGCGTGGCGCTGGTGGCGGCCGCGCTGGTCGGTTACCGGGTGTTCGGCTGGGGCACGCTGGGGCCGGTCAACGGCCTGAAGCTGGATTTATCGCGGCCCGACGCGCTGGTCCGCACGAAAAGCCTGTCGGCCTTGCCGCGCGACCTGCTGACGGTGCCGCTGGCGCGCGACGTGCTGCGCGAGGATTTCCTGTTCTATTACGAGCAGAGCGAAGACCGGCTGGGCCTCAAGGGCAGCCTGCGCCGCATCGCCTATGAGCATGAACTGGGCTGGGGCGACCAGATGCTGCGCATGGTGCTGGACCAGCCGGCGGAAGTGGCCCTGTGGCGCGATGCCGACGGCTCGCTCAAGCATTTCGCCATCGCCGTCTCGCGCAGCCAGCTGACGCGCCTGCTCGAGGAAGCGGGCAAGATCGCCTTGAAGGATACGCAGATGCGCGTGGCCGGCAGCTTGCGCGTCGATGGCGGCCAGGTGCCCGTGTATGCGCTCAATTATGCCTACCAGCGCACCTTGCTGTTTGCCGCGCACGGCCAGCGCCTGGTCATCCTGTCCCATCCCGGCATGCTGTACGGTGGCAGCGACGGCAAGGATGGCGATGGCACGGCCGAGAAAACCGTGGCCAGCCTGCTGGCGCCGGAGCCGGCGAAACAAAACGTCTTTCATGCGCAATTCCATCTCGATCCAGCCGCGCCGGAGGGACACAGCATCGCCGTCAAGGCCGACTTCCTGTCGTTCGGCTACCAGCCTTTCTTTGGCGCGCTCGAAGCGCTGCGCTTCGATTTTCAACAGGGCACCTGGCAATCGAAGGTGCTGCTCAATGCCGATAAACTGAAAAACGGTGCGTATGATAGCAGCGCCCTGTGGCCGCAGCTGCCGCATAATCCCAGCGCCTGTTTCAGCGTGCCGGTGGACTGGGCCGCGCTGCAGCCCGTGCTCAAGCGCCTGGGCAGCAAGACATCGGAGCCGGTGGTGCCGCTGGCCGGGCACTTGCAAGGCCCCGCCGCCGCCTGCTGGTACGGCAGTTCGCGCCTGCATACGCCCGTGTTTGTCGCCACGCGCAGTGCGCAGGCCGGCGACGACGCTGTCTATGGCAGCCTGTTCGCGGCGGCCATCGGCGGCAAGGACCCCGTGCGCAAGACCACCGGCAAGGATGGCGCCATTCGCTGGGAGCGCGGCGTCGCCACGGCCCTTGGCCAATCCACGCCGGCGCTGGCCGTGGCCGGCAATACCGTTGTCTTCTCGGCCGACGGCAAGCTGGTGGACCAGGTGCTGGCCGTGCGCCGCAAGCAGGCGCCGGCCGCCAGCGACCTGCTGCCCGATGGCGCGCACACGATCGGCCTGATCGCGCCGGCCTCGCTGGCCCGCCTGATCCAGCTGGAAGCCTTCGATACCCTGCCGGCGAATAACGAACCGGTCTTGCGCGCGGCCGCCAACGAACACCTGGTGCCGCGCCTGAACGCCCTGAAAAAATATCCGCCGCTGCGCATGGTGCTCAAGCGGCAGCCAGCCAGCGGCACGTCGTGGGAAACGCTGGAATGGCAGGAGACGGCGCGATGACGGTGTCGCATGGACGGCGCGCTGCGCTGGCGGTGTGCGTCGCTGCTGTCGCCGCACCCGCTTGGGCACTGCGCGCGGCCGCCGGGGGGCAAGTGCAGCTGTCGCAAGCCCAGAGCCGCGCGTTTCAGGCCTGGATGCTGCGCATCGTCAACGCGCAGATCGAACGGGGGCCGTCGCCGCGCTGGACGCACCGCGATTGCGCTGGCCTGGTGCGCTTTGCCGTCAACGAAGCGCTCACCGTGCATGACGCGAAATGGCTGCACGCGAACGGCATCGCCAGCGACCGGCGCTTGCCACCCGAGCTGGAACTGGACGCGAACCAGGCAGCCCTGCGCAACCGCTGGGTGCAGACGGATGGCAAGGTCGGCCACTTCGTCACGGCGCTGGCGCTGGTGCAGCACAACAGCCGCTTCGTCGCCCGCGAGATCAGCCAGGCACTGCCCGGCGACCTGCTGTTTTTCGACCAGGGCGACGAACAGCACCTGATGGTCTGGATGGGCGCGCGCATCGCCTATCACACCGGCACCGTCACCCCCGACGACAATGGTCTGCGGACCGTCGATATCAAAGAACTCACGAGCTGGAAGGACACGCGGTGGCAACCTGTGGTCAACAATCCGAATTTCGCCGGCGTGTTCCGGCTGGCGTTTTTATCATGAAGCCGATTTTTGTCATGAAGCTGTTCCTTGCCAGCCTGCTGGCCTTGGTCCTCATTGGCGGCGCCTCGGCGCAGCAGCGCGAACCGAGCAACTACAGCACCTTCAAGGGCGAGCCCTTCTTTTTGCTGTCCGACGCCAGCTACGGCAGTCTGGATGAAGCGCGCGTGCGGCTCGAGGTGCCCGGGCGCGACATGGGGCGCATGAACCTGGAAGCGTATTCGGGCGCCGACATCGTCGTCTACCGCGTGCCCGAGCCGATGGAATTCCTGAAAAAGCAGCGCAATCTGCACCGCATCCAGGTCGAGGGCAATTATCAGGGCGAGGGCCTGGCCAATACCTTGAGCTTTCTGTGGGATAGCTGGTGGAAGCAGTCGCGCCTGGCCTGGCGCAAGCTGTTTTCCGGCGAAGCGCGCCTCGCGGTCACGAAAGAACAGCCGCAACTGGCAACGAAGGACGCGATCCGCAAGCCGACCGTATTTGCCAATCATCCGCAGTACAAGCCGATCAAGGGCATGGAGCTGGTCGACAGCTTCCGCTATCCGATCTGGCAAGCCAAGGCCATCGCGCCGCCGAAAGGCGTCAAGCTCGATGGATCGAGCAGCGACTTTATCGTCGCCGGTGCCGGCAACGTGATGATCCCGCTGGGCAAGCGCAAGCCGGGCTTGTACCTGGTCGAAGCGATCATCGGCGAGCACCGCGCCACCACCCTGGTGTTCGTGTCGGACACGGTGGCCGTCACCAAGGTCTCTTCCGGCCAGATGCTGGTATGGACGGCGCGGCGCGACAACAGCGCCGCCGTGGCCGGCGCCAGCGTGGCGTGGACGGACGGTACCGGCGTGCTGCAGTCGGCCGTGACGGGCATTGATGGCGTCGCGTCGCTCGAGCGCGGCAGCCCTGAACACACGTATGTGCTGGGCCAGGACGGCGCCGGCGGCGTGTTCGTGTCCGAGAATTTTTACTATGACAGCGAAATCTATAACACCAAGATTTATGCGGTGACCGACCGGCCCCTGTACCGTCCCGGCGACGAGGTCAACGTCAAATTCCTGGGCCGCGAATTCACCTCGGCGCGCGCCTCGCAGGCAGCAAGCGCTGCACCGATCAGCTTGAGCGTGCTCAATCCGAACGGCACGCCGCTGCTGACGCAAACGCTGCAGCTGTCCGGCGATACGGGTGCCGACACGCGCTTCCGCCTGCCCACGGAAGCCACCGCCGGCGGCTATGAACTGCGCTTCAATTACAAGGATGGCGTGTATGGCGCGGCCTTCCGCGTGGCCGAATACGTCAAGCCGCATTTTGAAATCAACGTCCAGCCATCGAAACCGGAATTCAAGACGGGCGAGGCGGTCAAGGGCAGCATCGCGCTGCGCTACCCCGATGGCAAACCGGTAAAAAACGCGAAGATGACCTTGTCCTTGCGCGGCCAGCAAAACACCATGGTCGAGGGGGAGCTGCGCTACAGCGGCCTGTTCCCGGTGGCCTTGAAGACCGAGGAAGTGACGAGCGACGGCAGCGGCAATGTGGACTTCACCTTGCCGCCCGCCGCCGATCCGTCGCGCTACATCTTGACCGTGCTGGCAACCGATGGCGCGGCCTACCGCGTCAAGACGACGCGCGAGCTGATGATAGAGCGCTCGAGCAGCAGCTACCAGCTGAAGGCCGTGCGCCAGTTTTCCGATCCGGGACAAAACGTGCATTTCGACCTGGTGGCCGATGGCCAAAGCGCGGCCAAGCCCGTGCGCTGGGAGATGGTGCAGCTGGAAAAACAGAGCAAGACCGAGGGCGCCTTCGATCCGGCTGCCAAGGGCTGGGACGTGACGTTCCCGGCCTCCGGCTCGTATCAGCTGGCGCTGCGCGACGAACGGGGCAACCTGCTGGCCGCCGCCAGCCACTGGGTCGCCGGCGATGGCGTGCAGACGACGCCGGGCAGCATCGAGATCGTGCTGGACCGCGCCCGCTACCGTCCGGGCGACACGGCCGAGGCATTGATCACTTTCTCCGACAAGGTCGACCAGGCGCTGCTGACGCTCGAGCGCGACAAGGTGGAACACCATGGCTTGATGGCCGGCGCTGCGGATTGGTACCAGGCGAAGCGCGTGGCGCCGCGCCAGTGGAGAGTGCGCATCCCGGTAAAAGAAGAGCATGGCCCGAACATGACGTTCTCGGTGGCGTACACGCGCAATGGCGATTTCGTGTTCGAGAACGCCGGCCTGCAAGTGATCGAGCCGCGCATCGCGCTGCAGTTCAAGAGCGACAAGGAGGTCTACCAGCCCGGCGAAAAGGTCACGCTGGACGTCAAGGCCACGCTGGACGGCAAGCCCTTGAGCACCATGGTGGCGCTGGGCGTCGTCGATGAAATGATCTATGTGCTGCAGCCGGAAATAGCGCCCGACATCGGCGACTTCTTTTACCATCCGCGCCGCAACAACGTGCGCACCACGGCCAGCCTGTCTTTCATCAGCTACGACATGGCGCAGGGCCGCACGGCCGGCGCGCCCGCGCGCCACAACTACAACGAGCGCGGCGTCAAGGTGCTTGAACGCCCGCGCCGCGACAATATCGATACGGCCTACTGGGCGCCGTCGTTGAAGACCGACGCCAACGGCAATGCTCGCGTGAGCTTCACCATGCCTGACGCGCTGACGCGCTGGAGGATCACCGGCCGCGCGATGGATGAGCAGGGGCGCGTGGGCCAGCGCACCGCCTATCTGCGTTCCGACAAAAACTTCTATGCCAAGTGGACGGCGCCCGACTGGATGCGTGCCGGCGATGCGCCGCGCGCCTCGGTGGCCGTGTTCAATCAGACGGGCAAGGAGCAGGCGCTCGACGTCGTCCTCTCGGGCGGAGCGCAGCCGAAGACGGAAAAGCTGGCCGCCAAACCGGGCGTCAACTACATCGAATTTTCGCTCGCTGCAGGCGCTAGCGGGCCGCTGCGCCTGGAACTGAAACAGAACGGCAAGCTGGTCGACGCGTTAGAGGCGGCCATGCAAACCTTGCCCGCCGCCTGGAGCAGCCCGCGCTCGCTGGTGCTGCCGCTCGATGGCGCCACCGGTGATATGCCGCTCAAGCTGCCGGCCGACGCGCGCAATCTCCGCGTCTCGTTCGCTCAAGGAGCAGCCAGCCAGTTCGCGCGCATTGCCGACGACCTGATCGACTATCCGTATGGCTGCGTCGAGCAGACGGCCAGCCGTTTGATTCCGCTGGCGCTGGCCACGCAAAGCCTGGGGCCGGACGCCGGCGCCCTGCAAACGCTGCTCACGGCGCAGCGCCTGCGCCTGGTCTCGATGGCCGGCCCGAACGCCGTCTTCGGCTGGTGGGGCAACGCCACGGCCGGCAATGCCCTGATGACGGCATACGCTTATTACGCCGACTGGTACGCGGCGCGCGCGCTGCATATCGAACTGCCGCCCGAGCACTGGAACAAGCTGCTGGCCGTCTACAGCGAACATGGCTTGAAGGATGCGATGGGCGACCGCGCGCTGGTGCTGTGGATGGCGCGCGAGATGGGCTTGCCCACGCAGACATTGGCCGCGGGCCTGGTCGACGACAGCGCCATCGCCACCTTGGGCGGCAAGCCGCGCCAGGCGGGCGACAGTAGCAGCCTGCTGCTGGGCGGAGCCCTTGATCGCGAAGCGCAAGCGATGAGCCTTGGCCTGGTGGCGCTGGTCGCCAGCCAGAATGGCGTCGCCTTGCCGCATTCGCTGCAGTTGCAAGTGGCCAGCGCCTGGCAGGTGTTGCGCGAGTCCAAAGCGCCAGTGGCGCAAGCCTTGCTGATGCTGGCCGGCGAAATACCGCCATCGCAGGCGGACGCGGTGCTGGCCGGCGTGCGCGCCGAGATGCCGACCCTGGACCGCGCGATGACGTTGATGTGGGTGCAGAAGAAGCTGGGTGGCGCATCGTTCGGCAAGGGGCCGGCCGTCGCGCTGGACGGCGCCTGGCAGAAACGCGACAGCCGCAGCGGCCATCCGCTGTGGCGCTGGCTTGACGCCAAGGGCGTGCCTGATAAATTGCGTCTTGCTGCACCGGCGCCGGCCGGCACGGTGGCTGTGGTGCAGTACGACAGCTATGCCGCCGAAGCGCAAACCTTGCCGGTCGCCGTCGAACGTCGCATCCTGCGCATGAAGGCGGGCAAGGGCGGCTACACGACGGAGCTGGTCAAGCCGGGCGAGGCGCTCAGCACGGACGCGCTGTACCTCGATGAAATCACCTTGAAAGCGGCACCGGGTGCGAAGCACCGCTTTGGCTTGCTGGAGGTGGCGCTGCCGCCCGGTGCCATGGTCGAATCGACGACCTGGGGCATGGTCATGGCGGGCGACAAGCCGGTCGCGCTGGAACGCGCGCGCCACACGGAGCGCCGCGACGGTTACGCGGTGCCGGTCGAGCCGTTGGAAGGCGCCGTGACCGTGCGCCATTTGCTGCGCTTTGCGCAGAAGGGCAGTTACGTGCTGCCGCCGGCGCGCTTTTACCGCATGTACCAGCCGGAGCAGAAAGCCTTCGAGGGCGGCGGCAAGAGCACGCGCGCGTTGAAGGTCGAGTGATGCGCTTTGTACGTCCTGCATTGATGGCGGCCCTGCTGCTGGCCATGCCTGCCTGGTCGGCTTCATTGGACGTGGCCTGGTGGCGCGACGGCAAGATGGAGGTGCGCCAGCTGCGCCAGGGCGGCGCAGCGCCGCCGCCGTTTGACGGCGCGCGGCAAGTGCCGCTGGCCAGCCTGTGGAAGCTGTTCGTATATGTCTACGCGAGCGATAACAAGGTGGCGATGCCCGACTACCGTTGCGGCGGCCGCGATCCGGAAGAAGTATATTGCTGCGATGCGGGCCAGAGCATCGGCCACGATGCGGCGCTGGCGCAGTCCTGCGGCCCCTTCTTCTCGCCGAAGCGTCTGATGATCACGGCCGCGCCGTGGCGCCAATACTGGACCACCCGTTTAGGTAGCGCCCCGGCAGGCGACTTTGCCTGGCTGGCGGACCCCGCGCAGCTGGCGCCGGGGCGGCTGGTACGGCTGGACAGCCTGCTGCGCGCGCTGGACAGCATACCGGCTGCCAGCCGGATGGATGCCGAAGCGGCGCTGCTGCGCGTGGTGCTCGATGGTCGCGGTGCCGGCACGGCGCGCTGGTTCGGCAGCCAGTTGCGCGTGAAGACGTATTCCTGGCACGAGCAGCGCCGGGTAGATGAACGGATTGGCGGCGCGGCTGGCTGGCTGGCCGACGGCACCCCCATCTGGTTTGGCGGCGCGGGCGGCAGCAGTAATGTCTTTGAACAGTGGGCGCCCAGGCTGGCTGCCAGTCTGCCGCCAGTGGGTGCGGCCGACGATGGCGGCTGCGTGGTTGTCGATTACTTCAAGCGCTATCCGATCCGTGCCGTGCGCGGCGAGCGCGGCGTTGCCGTGCCCGGCCCGCTCAATGGCCGCTACCATGTGCAGTTCGAAAATGGCCAGAACCTGGCCTTGCGCAGCAGCGGCGAGTTGATGCTGGTACAAGAGCAGGGAGGCCGCCCGCAATTGCGCGGCCGCTTCGGCGTCAATGAATATGTGGCGCGCGTGCTCGACCGCGAAGCGAGCGCGAATGAGCAGGAAGCGGCCAAGGCGCTGGCGATTGCCGCGCGCACGTATCTGCAGCAGAACGCAGTAACCGTCGCGGGCTGCCAGCAGATCGCCGACAGCAGCGCGACCCAGCGCGTCAGTCCCAGCCCCGCCACGCCGGCGGCGCTGGCGATTGCGCGCTGGACCGACCAGCTGATCGTCGATGGCGTCACCGTGCGCTATCACAGCAACCAAGCGTCGGAGGGCACGATGGCGTGGAGCGAGGCGGTGCGGCAGGCCAGACAGGGTAAGCACTATGATGAATTGCTGGCGGCGGCCTATCCGGGCGGCGCGCTGAGCACCGTTGGCAATACCGGCGTGCGTTGCCGTCGCCTGGCGCAGAACGAGGATTGGCTGGCGCGATCCGTGCCGCGCTGGCAGCGCGTGCTGCTGCGCGAGGCCGGCTACGAGGCGCCGCCGCAAGCGCCGCTGGTCTGCGCCCTGTCCAGCGGCGCACCGTATTCGGAACAGTCGCGCAACCGCATCTTCATGCGCCCGCTGGCCACGCGCGAAGACCGGATCACCTTGGCCCATGAATATTTGCACCTTGGCCTGCGCCGCCATCCGCGCGGCCAGGACGAAGAATATGTCGAGCGGCTGGCCCGCCGGCTCGTCGACCTTAACCTGGAGGCCCTGTGAGTTTTTATATCCGTTGCTCGATTCCGCTAATGCTGTTGCCACTCTGGGCCCAGGCCCAGGTCACCATCGATGCACCGAAGGGCGGCTGGCGCAATTCGGCTGGCGCGCAGGAGGAATACACGCAAGCGGTCAATTATCCCGCCGCGTCGGCCAACCTGCAGCCGGGCCAGGCCGAGACGGCGCAGATACGGGGGCGTATCGCGGGCGCCGTCAAGGGCAAGCCCGCCACTTTGGTGGTCAATGGCGTGGCGATGCCGATGGAGGTGGGGGAGGATGGCAGCTACGGTCGCCCCTATGGTTTCGGCAGCGGCTCGAACAGCGTGGAAGTGCGCTCGCCCGATGGCAGAAGCCGCGCGCGGACCCAGTTTGTCGACAGCTACCAGGGCAAGACGCAAGCGCGCTTGCGTATCGTGCTGTCGTGGGACAGCGCCGGCACCGATCTTGATCTGCATGTGGTCACGCCGGACGGCGGCCACGCCTGGTACGGCAACCGCGTCCTGAAAGATGGCGGCGCGCTGGATGTGGACGTGACGACCGGCTATGGCCCTGAAATCTTTTCCAGCGCGGCACCCCTGAAGGGCAATTATCACGCGTATGTCAATTACTACGGTAGCGGCGAGAACACCGCCATGCTGACCGTCGCCCGCCTGTCGATCATCACCAATGAAGGCACGCCGCGGGAAAAGCTGCAGAGCTTCCAGGTGCCGATGCGGGCCGCCGGCGAGCTGACCTTGGTGAAATCGTTCGTCTTGCCATAAATGGCTCTTGCGGACACGCTGTCGCTTGGCTATAATTCGCCCCCTCGCTGAACGACGCATGCAAATGCCGAGTAAAGCAGGGTAAAAAAGAAGGTTGACGAATTAGCCGAAACGCTTCATACTCTTCCTTCTTCGCAGCTGACAAACACAACGCTTTGTCAATAGCGCGAAAGTAGCACCGAATACAGTTCTTTAACAATTAACAGTCGATAAGTGTGGGCATTTGATGTAAGTGCAGCAGTGATCTTCGGATCGCTGTAAAACTTAAAATATCAAATGTTCACGAAGAAATAAATGAAATAGGACGCTTCGCAAGAAGTGGCCTGTCAGTTGTTTTTGAAGTGAGCGACCCGTCAGCAATGACGGTGCCGGTAAAACGGCAAAGTAACAGAGATTAAACTGAAGAGTTTGATCCTGGCTCAGATTGAACGCTGGCGGCATGCCTTACACATGCAAGTCGAACGGCAGCACGGAGCTTGCTCTGGTGGCGAGTGGCGAACGGGTGAGTAATATATCGGAACGTACCCTGGAGTGGGGGATAACGTAGCGAAAGTTACGCTAATACCGCATACGATCTACGGATGAAAGTGGGGGATCGCAAGACCTCATGCTCGTGGAGCGGCCGATATCTGATTAGCTAGTTGGTAGGGTAAAAGCCTACCAAGGCATCGATCAGTAGCTGGTCTGAGAGGACGACCAGCCACACTGGAACTGAGACACGGTCCAGACTCCTACGGGAGGCAGCAGTGGGGAATTTTGGACAATGGGCGAAAGCCTGATCCAGCAATGCCGCGTGAGTGAAGAAGGCCTTCGGGTTGTAAAGCTCTTTTGTCAGGGAAGAAACGGTGAGAGCTAATATCTCTTGCTAATGACGGTACCTGAAGAATAAGCACCGGCTAACTACGTGCCAGCAGCCGCGGTAATACGTAGGGTGCAAGCGTTAATCGGAATTACTGGGCGTAAAGCGTGCGCAGGCGGTTTTGTAAGTCTGATGTGAAATCCCCGGGCTCAACCTGGGAATTGCATTGGAGACTGCAAGGCTAGAATCTGGCAGAGGGGGGTAGAATTCCACGTGTAGCAGTGAAATGCGTAGATATGTGGAGGAACACCGATGGCGAAGGCAGCCCCCTGGGTCAAGATTGACGCTCATGCACGAAAGCGTGGGGAGCAAACAGGATTAGATACCCTGGTAGTCCACGCCCTAAACGATGTCTACTAGTTGTCGGGTCTTAATTGACTTGGTAACGCAGCTAACGCGTGAAGTAGACCGCCTGGGGAGTACGGTCGCAAGATTAAAACTCAAAGGAATTGACGGGGACCCGCACAAGCGGTGGATGATGTGGATTAATTCGATGCAACGCGAAAAACCTTACCTACCCTTGACATGGCTGGAATCCCCGAGAGATCGGGGAGTGCTCGAAAGAGAACCAGTACACAGGTGCTGCATGGCTGTCGTCAGCTCGTGTCGTGAGATGTTGGGTTAAGTCCCGCAACGAGCGCAACCCTTGTCATTAGTTGCTACGAAAGGGCACTCTAATGAGACTGCCGGTGACAAACCGGAGGAAGGTGGGGATGACGTCAAGTCCTCATGGCCCTTATGGGTAGGGCTTCACACGTCATACAATGGTACATACAGAGCGCCGCCAACCCGCGAGGGGGAGCTAATCGCAGAAAGTGTATCGTAGTCCGGATTGTAGTCTGCAACTCGACTGCATGAAGTTGGAATCGCTAGTAATCGCGGATCAGCATGTCGCGGTGAATACGTTCCCGGGTCTTGTACACACCGCCCGTCACACCATGGGAGCGGGTTTTACCAGAAGTAGGTAGCTTAACCGCAAGGAGGGCGCTTACCACGGTAGGATTCGTGACTGGGGTGAAGTCGTAACAAGGTAGCCGTATCGGAAGGTGCGGCTGGATCACCTCCTTTCTAGAGTTTGCACGAATCATGTAAATGATTCACGCATCAAATGTTCACACTTATCGGCTGTTAATATAAAGAACAGCATTTGGGGCTGTAGCTCAGCTGGTTAGAGCACCGTGTTGATAACGCGGGGGTCGTTGGTTCGAGTCCAACCAGCCCTACCAGTTTCTGTAGTCTGGAAATACCCTAGGGGGATTAGCTCAGCTGGGAGAGCACCTGCTTTGCAAGCAGGGGGTCGTCGGTTCGATCCCGTCATCCTCCACCAAAAGTTCAAACGTAAATCAGTGCTGATAAATGCACCGGGATTTAGGTTTGGTCTTTTCGAGATCAAGTGCTGTATGTTCTTTAACAATCTGGAAGAAGTAAAGATTATTTATTGATCGGTTTGCCGTAACAAGCGAATCGATGGGTAATGATTGTATGTATCAACAAACAAGCAACAACGTTGTACTTTCTTATCCCTGTAGCGCTCTTTGAGGACTTCGGTCTTCAGAGGCTAACGTTATAGGGACAAGCGAATAAGTGCACATGGTGGATGCCTTGGCAATTACAGGCGATGAAGGACGTAGTAGCTTGCGATAAGCTGCGGGGAGTGAGCAAACACACTTTGATCCGCAGATTTCCGAATGGGGCAACCCACCCTTTTAGGGTATTGCATACTGAATACATAGGTATGCAAGGCGAACGCGGCGAACTGAAACATCTAAGTAGCTGCAGGAAAAGAAATCAACCGAGATTCCCAAAGTAGCGGCGAGCGAAATGGGAGGAGCCTGTACGTGATAGTCGGACCGATAACAGAATCCTCTGGAAATAGGAGCCATAGCGGGTGATAGCCCCGTATGTGAAATCGGACCGGTGGTACTAAGCGTACGACAAGTAGGGCGGGACACGTGACATCCTGTCTGAATATGGGGGGACCATCCTCCAAGGCTAAATACTCGTAATCGACCGATAGTGAACCAGTACCGTGAGGGAAAGGCGAAAAGAACCCCGGAAGGGGAGTGAAATAGATCCTGAAACCGTGTGCATACAAACAGTAGGAGCGGACTTGTTCCGTGACTGCGTACCTTTTGTATAATGGGTCAGCGACTTACATTCAGTGGCAAGGTTAACCGCATAGGGAAGCCGTAGAGAAATCGAGTCCGAATAGGGCGATCAGTCGCTGGGTGTAGACCCGAAACCAAGTGATCTACTCATGGCCAGGATGAAGGTGCGGTAACACGCCCTGGAGGTCCGAACCCACTAATGTTGAAAAATTAGGGGATGAGCTGTGGGTAGGGGTGAAAGGCTAAACAAACTTGGAAATAGCTGGTTCTCTCCGAAAACTATTTAGGTAGTGCCTCAAGTATCACCATCGGGGGTAGAGCACTGTTATGGCTAGGGGGTCATTGCGACTTACCAAACCATTGCAAACTCCGAATACCGATGAGTGCGAGCTTGGGAGACAGACGTCGGGTGCTAACGTCCGGCGTCAAGAGGGAAACAACCCAGACCGCCAGCTAAGGTCCCAAAGATTGGCTAAGTGGAAAACGAAGTGGGAAGGCTAAAACAGTCAGGATGTTGGCTTAGAAGCAGCCATCATTTAAAGAAAGCGTAATAGCTCACTGATCGAGTCGTCCTGCGCGGAAGATGTAACGGGGCTAAGCCAGTCACCGAAGCTGCGGATATGCGTAAGCATATGGTAGGAGAGCGTTCTGTAAGCCTGCGAAGGTGTCTTGTAAAGGATGCTGGAGGTATCAGAAGTGCGAATGCTGACATGAGTAGCGATAATGGGGGTGAAAAGCCTCCACGCCGTAAGCCCAAGGTTTCCTGTTCAACGTTCATCGGAGCAGGGTGAGTCGGCCCCTAAGGCGAGGCAGAGATGCGTAGCTGATGGGAAGCAGGTTAATATTCCTGCACCGTCGTATGATGCGATGGGGGGACGGATCGCGGAAGGTTGTCTGACTGTTGGAATAGTCAGTTTCTGTCTCATAGAAGGCGCTTAGGCAAATCCGGGCGCAGGATTCAAGGGGATGGGACGAGTGAATTTATTCACGAAGCAATCGGAAGTGGTTCCAAGAAAAGCCTCTAAGCTTCAGTCATACGAGACCGTACCGCAAACCGACACAGGTGGGCGAGATGAGTATTCTAAGGCGCTTGAGAGAACTCGGGAGAAGGAACTCGGCAAATTGGTACCGTAACTTCGGGAAAAGGTACGCCCCGGTAGCTTGATTGGTTTACTCCATGAGGGTGAAAGGGTTGCAATAAACTGGTGGCTGCGACTGTTTAATAAAAACACAGCACTCTGCAAACACGAAAGTGGACGTATAGGGTGTGACGCCTGCCCGGTGCTGGAAGATTAAATGATGGGGTGCAAGCTCTTGATTGAAGTCCCAGTAAACGGCGGCCGTAACTATAACGGTCCTAAGGTAGCGAAATTCCTTGTCGGGTAAGTTCCGACCTGCACGAATGGCGTAACGATGGCCACACTGTCTCCTCCCGAGACTCAGCGAAGTTGAAATGTTTGTGATGATGCAATCTACCCGCGGCTAGACGGAAAGACCCCATGAACCTTTACTGTAGCTTTGCATTGGACTTTGAACCAATCTGTGTAGGATAGGTGGGAGGCTTTGAAGCGGGGACGCTAGTTCTCGTGGAGCCAACCTTGAAATACCACCCTGGTTTGTTTGAGGTTCTAACCTTGGTCCGTTATCCGGATCGGGGACAGTGCATGGTAGGCAGTTTGACTGGGGCGGTCTCCTCCTAAAGTGTAACGGAGGAGTTCGAAGGTACGCTAGATACGGTCGGACATCGTGTTGATAGTGCAATGGCATAAGCGTGCTTAACTGCGAGACTGACAAGTCGAGCAGGTACGAAAGTAGGACATAGTGATCCGGTGGTTCTGTATGGAAGGGCCATCGCTCAACGGATAAAAGGTACTCTGGGGATAACAGGCTGATTCCTCCCAAGAGTTCATATCGACGGGGGAGTTTGGCACCTCGATGTCGGCTCATCACATCCTGGGGCTGTAGCCGGTCCCAAGGGTATGGCTGTTCGCCATTTAAAGTGGTACGTGAGCTGGGTTTAAAACGTCGTGAGACAGTTTGGTCCCTATCTGCCGTGGGCGTTGGAAATTTGAAGGGGGCTGCTCCTAGTACGAGAGGACCGGAGTGGACGAACCTCTGGTGTACCGGTTGTCACGCCAGTGGCATTGCCGGGTAGCTAAGTTCGGAAGAGATAACCGCTGAAAGCATCTAAGCGGGAAACTTGCCTTGAGATGAGATTTCCCAGAGCCTTGAGCTCTTTGAAGGGTCGTTCGAGACCAGGACGTTGATAGGCTGGGTGTGGAAGTGCAGTAATGCATTAAGCTAACCAGTACTAATTGCCCGTACGGCTTGTCCCTATAACCTTAGCAGGTACAGAGGATAAGACGGTACAACGTTGCGTGTGTGTTGATACACCAATTCATTACCCCGATCTTTGCTTCTTCCAGATTCATGGCCTTGTCGTCCTACAGGAGACAAGCGTCAGTACAAGTTATGCCTGATGACCATAGCAAGTTGGTCCCACCCCTTCCCATCCCGAACAGGACCGTGAAACAACTTTGCGCCGATGATAGTGCTGCAACCAGTGTGAAAGTAGGTTATCGTCAGGCTTGTTATTTGAAGCAACAGCCTTTGGCTGTGGTTTCTTGAGAAAAACCCGATCAGCAATGGTCGGGTTTTTTTTCGTCTGGCGGTTTTGCGGGGTGCTGCGGGTGGTTGTCGGCTTACGCTGCGCTAAGCCGACCTACGCCGACCTGCGCCGATCCACCGACCGACGGTCAGTGTGAGGGGGGCTGACCCCGGCTGTTCAGCAGGCGAAAAAAAAAGCAGCGCTGTGCGCTGCCTTTGTCATTTATCACCACATGTTGTGCACGACGGGCACCGTCATGTTCTCTTCATATTGACACTGTACGATGATGTCCATTCTCATCAAGTAACGTGTGCACCCATGCTGTCCAAGCTTAAACTCGTCAAAACTTCCAAAGGCATCGATAGCATCCTGATGCTGTCGGCCATGCTGATACTCTGGATCGGCAATTACAGCAACCTCGACCTCATGATTGCCGACAGTATGTTCGACGGTGCGCGTGGGCAATTTGTCGGCGCTGACAGCGTGTGGGCGCGCAGTTTTCAGATCGGTATGATCTTGCTTGGCGCCGTCATGATCGCGCTGGCCGTGTGGGACACCTTGCGTCCGTTGGCCTGGCTTGCTTCGCGTCGCAGCGCCTTGCGCGTGGTGGCGCTGTCGGCTATCTTCGTGCCGCTAAGCATCTATTTGCTCTCTTCCTTCAGCGACGTGCCCTGTCCCACGGATTTGTTGCGTTATGGTGGACTGGAGCCGTACACGCGCCTGTTGGAAACATTGCCAGCCAGCGCATCTGCCATGGCATGCCTGCCTGCTACCCAGGCGAACACTGCCTGGTGGATGCTGGCCTTGCCATTGTTCTGTCTGCCCGGGCGACCACGCACGGCGCTGCTGCTCGCTTGCGTCATGCTGCTGTGCGGTTTGGCGGCAAGCTGGCAGCAACAGTTGCAAGGTACGCAATTCTTTACACACACCTTGTGGTCTGCCTGGATTGCTGCTTTCCTGATCTATCTGCTGCATCATTTGTTCCGGGCCGAGGACGCGTTGGCCTGAAACACGAAAGTACGTCACAATCTGCCTGTCGAGTTGTCGTTTCATACAAAAACAGGAGCACCATGAACGAGCAGATTGCGAGAGAAGTGGTATTGGTCCGTGCTATCGAGACGGCCGACCAGAAAAAAGAAGTCCTCAGCGAGGATGACCGCATGTATGCCAGCCGCAGTGCGCGTGAGCTTGCGCAGTGGCAAGCTTCGGGCAAGCAGGCCGAAGTCACGGGTGACGATTTCCTGCAGCAGCGTTCCGAGCTGATCCTCAAGCGCATCACCGAGCGCACTCCCGCCTTCGCTGCTTTCGCGAAGCGTCGCAACGGCATGAAGACCATGGCGCTGGCCTTGCCCCTGCTGGCTTTGCTGCTGGGCGCCGGACTGGACCGTATAACGGACCCCCATCGCGTCGACTTGCTGTCGGCGCCCTTGCTGCTGATCATCGCCTGGAATGTGCTGGTCTACCTGGGCTTGCTGATCTGGCTATGCATCCCTTCGCACTCGCTCGGCTGGCCGAAAGCGGGGCTGGTGCGCCACCTGAGCGTAGGGCGCCTTGCCTTGCCGCGCAAACTGCCGCACGCCTTGTCTTCGGGCTTGCTCAGTTTCATGGGCGAGTGGGCGCATTTGAGCGCCAAGCTGACGGCCGCGCGCCTGGGCCGTACCATCCACTTGAGCGCTGCCATGTTTGCCATTGGCGCCGTCGCCTCGTTGTATGCGCGCGGTTTTCTGTCGCAATACGCGGCCGGCTGGGAAAGCACGTTTCTGAATGCCGGCCAGGTGCACAGCCTGCTGTCGACCCTGTTTGCGCCGGCCATTGCCCTGTTTCACTTACAAGGTTTTTCGCTGGCGGAAATCGAAGCGCTGCGCTTCCCGCAAACGACGACCGTCGAAGGCGGCGCACGCTGGGTGCATTTGTATGCGGCGACGATTTTCCTGCTGGTGGTCGTCCCCCGCCTGATCCTGGCCCTGGTCAATAATTGGCGCGCCGCGCGCCTGGCCAGGCAGTTTCCGCTGGATCTCGATCAGCCGTATTTCCGCAAGCTTAATGAAAGCATCGGTGTGGCCACGGGCGGCATGCTGCGCGTCTTGCCCTACAGCTTTACTGTCGATGAGGCACGCCACAAGGGTCTGGGGCAAATCGCCCTCATGCTGTTTGGCGAGCAGGGGCGCATGATGCTGCGTCCATCAACGTCGTATGGCGAAGAGCCGCAGGACGTCTTGCGCGACACGGACTTGAACGATCCACAAGTCAATATCACGGCCGTGCTGTTCAATCTGACGGCGACGCCGGAAAAGGAAAATCACGGGGCCTTCCTCGATTATCTGGTGCAATCGTCGGCGCGCGGCATCGCTGTCCTGATCGACGAGTCCAGCTACCTGGAGCGCGCGGGCGAGCAGGCGGATAACGGCGCGCGTCTGGCGGAACGGGTCGCCTTGTGGCAGCAGTTCTGCCAGTTCCATAAAGCCACGGCCACCGTGGTCAATTTGCTCAACCCTGCCTTGCACCCGCTTGATGCCGGTGTCGGCTTGAAAGTATCGGCAGCAGCATGAGTGTAAACGTGAATAAAGATGTGCAAGATGACGCGGTGCAGATTCAGTTTGCGCTGATTTCGCACACGAATAATGGCAAGACAACACTCGCGCGTACCCTCGTGGGCGTGGATGTGGGCGAAGTGCGCGACGCTGCCCACGTAACCGTGTTTGCCGAATCGCATACCTTGTTGGCCACGCCACAGGGTGATGCTTTGCAATTGTGGGACACGCCCGGCTTTGGCGACTCCGTGCGTCTGCTCAAGCGCCTGGGCCAGTCAGGCAATCCCATCGGCTGGTTTCTGCGTGAAGTGCTGGACCGTTATCGCGACCGCCCGTTTTGGCTCAGCCAGCAGGCGCTGCGCACGGCCAAGGACTCCGCCGACGTGGTGTTGTACCTGGTGAATTCCTCGGAACATCCGAAGGATGCGGGCTACTTGCCGGCGGAAATGAAAATCCTCGCCTGGCTGGATAAGCCTGTGGTGGTCTTGCTCAATCAGATGGGGCCGCCGCGTCCGGGTAATGAGGAACATGGCGAGCAGGCGCGCTGGCGCGAGCATTTGCAGCAGTATCCAATCGTGCGCGATGTCCTGGCGCTCGATGCCTTTGCCCGCTGCTGGGTGCATGAACGCGTGTTTTACGAAGCTGTGGGTAAATTGTTGCCGCAGTCGCAGCAAGCAGGCTATGCGCGTTTGTTTGCTGCCTGGCAAGAGCAGAATACGGCACGTTTCCGGCAGGCGATGCACTTGCTGGCCACGCAACTGGCGGTGGCCGGGCAGGATCGCGAAGCCATCGAGCCCGCCTCTAAGGGGCTGCTGAAATCGGCCTTGCAGGTCGTTGGCATAGGCAAGAACGCAGAGCAGCAACGCCAGGAAAAGGCCATGGCCAGCCTGGTGGCGCGGCTTAATGCGCACAGCGGTATCACCACGCGTGAGCTTTTGATCTTGCACAAACTCGACCCGACCGACGCGCATAAGATCAATAGCCGGATACGGGAGAACTTCGCCGTGCGCGCGCCGATCGACAAGGCGCAGGCAGGGCTATTGGGCGCGATGATTTCCGGTGCGGCGACGGGGCTGTCGGCCGACCTGATTTCCGGCGGCCTGACCTTGGGCACGGGCGCCCTGCTTGGCGGTGTGGTTGGTGCGTTGACGTTTGCGGGCGCAGCCTGGGGCTTTAATTCCGGAACGGACCGCAACGAGCCCACGATGCAATTTACCGATGCCTTCCTGCGCACCTTGGTGGTGGCGGGCGTGCTGCGTTACCTGGCGGTGGCGCACTTTGGCCGTGGCCGCGGCAACTTTGTCGAAAGCGAGGCGCCGGCCTTCTGGCAGGATGAAGTCGAGCAGGCGGTGGCGCGTCATGAGAGCGCATTGGTCGAGTTATGGAAAGAGGTGCGCCGCGCGAAGTCCAATGAACTGGCTGCCGAATGTGTGCAGCCCATCATCACGGCGATCACTGCCGATGTGCTGGCGCGTCTGTACCCGGACGTGACGCAGCAGATGTAAATACGAGCTTCCATCGTCTATTTCCAACAGGGTTTCCCCCATGAGCATACATAAAATCGCCGTCATCGCCGGTGACGGCATTGGCAATGAAGTCATGCCGGAGGGCTTGCGTGTAATTGAAGCGGCCGCCCGCCGTTTCAATATCGACCTGCAGTTTACGACGATGGCATGGGCCAATTGCGACTATTACCTGGAACACGGGCAAATGATGCCCTCGGACTGGTTCGCGCAGCTCAAGGATTTCGACGCCATCTATTTTGGCGCCGTGGGCTGGCCGGACAAGGTGCCCGATCATATCTCGCTGTGGGGTTCATTACTGAAGTTCCGGCGTGAATTCGACGAATACGTCAACTTGCGTCCCGTGCGGCTGATGCGGGGCGTGCCATGTCCGCTGGCGAATAAAAAGCCGGGCGATATCGACTTTTATGTGGTGCGTGAAAATACGGAAGGAGAATATTCATCCGTGGGCGGACGCATGTTCGAGGGGACCGAGCGCGAAATGGTGCTGCAGGAATCCGTGTTTACGCGCAAAGGCATCGACCGCATCCTGAAGTATGCGTTTGAGCTGGCGCAAAGCCGGCCTAAAAAACACCTGACATCGGCGACCAAGTCGAATGGCATTGCCATCAGCATGCCGTATTGGGATGAACGGGTGGAAGCGATGGGCCCGAGCTTTCCCGAGGTCTGCTGGGATAAATACCATATCGACATCCTGGCGGCTCGCTTTGTATTGAGTCCCGAACGTTTCGACGTGGTGGTCGCTTCGAATCTGTTTGGCGACATATTGTCTGACCTGGGACCTGCGTGCACGGGAACGATTGCCATCGCACCATCGGCCAATATCAATCCGGAGCGTACATTCCCCTCCGTCTTTGAGCCGGTGCACGGTTCCGCGCCCGATATCTATGGCCAGAATATCGCCAACCCGATCGGCATGATCTGGTCGGGCGCCATGATGCTGGACTTCCTCGGTAATGGCGATGCCAATTACACGGCGGCGCATGACGCGATTGTGCACGCCATCGAGCGGGTGCTCGAGCATGGTCCGCGTACGCCGGATATGGGCGGCAGCGCCAGTACGACCGATGTGGGCATGGCGGTTGCCGAATTGCTGAAATAAAGCTTGCCGCCCTTGAGTGGCTTTGCTATAGTTCGCCTCCCCAATGAGACGCAGTGGTTTTAGCGAAACAGAGGGAGCCGGATGCAGTAGCAAACGGCAAAAAAGAAGGTTGACGAATTAGCCGAAACGCTTCATACTCTTCCTTCTTCGCAGCTGACAAACACAACGCTTTGTCGATAGCGCGAAAGCAGTAGCCGAATACAGTTCTTTAACAATTAACAGTCGATAAGTGTGGGCATTTGATGTAAGTGCAGCGTCAATCTTCGGATTGGCGTCTAACTTAAAATATCAAATGTTCACAAGAAATAATGAAATAGGCGCTACGAAAGTAGTGGCCTGTCAGTTTTTTGAGTGAGCAAATCTTTGGCAATGCCAAAGATTTGGATGGTAGTGATACTGTCCGACCTGTCAGAAATGACATTAAACAGAGATTAAACTGAAGAGTTTGATCCTGGCTCAGATTGAACGCTGGCGGCATGCCTTACACATGCAAGTCGAACGGCAGCACGGAGCTTGCTCTGGTGGCGAGTGGCGAACGGGTGAGTAATATATCGGAACGTACCCTGGAGTGGGGGATAACGTAGCGAAAGTTACGCTAATACCGCATACGATCTACGGATGAAAGTGGGGGATCGCAAGACCTCATGCTCGTGGAGCGGCCGATATCTGATTAGCTAGTTGGTAGGGTAAAAGCCTACCAAGGCATCGATCAGTAGCTGGTCTGAGAGGACGACCAGCCACACTGGAACTGAGACACGGTCCAGACTCCTACGGGAGGCAGCAGTGGGGAATTTTGGACAATGGGCGAAAGCCTGATCCAGCAATGCCGCGTGAGTGAAGAAGGCCTTCGGGTTGTAAAGCTCTTTTGTCAGGGAAGAAACGGTGAGAGCTAATATCTCTTGCTAATGACGGTACCTGAAGAATAAGCACCGGCTAACTACGTGCCAGCAGCCGCGGTAATACGTAGGGTGCAAGCGTTAATCGGAATTACTGGGCGTAAAGCGTGCGCAGGCGGTTTTGTAAGTCTGATGTGAAATCCCCGGGCTCAACCTGGGAATTGCATTGGAGACTGCAAGGCTAGAATCTGGCAGAGGGGGGTAGAATTCCACGTGTAGCAGTGAAATGCGTAGATATGTGGAGGAACACCGATGGCGAAGGCAGCCCCCTGGGTCAAGATTGACGCTCATGCACGAAAGCGTGGGGAGCAAACAGGATTAGATACCCTGGTAGTCCACGCCCTAAACGATGTCTACTAGTTGTCGGGTCTTAATTGACTTGGTAACGCAGCTAACGCGTGAAGTAGACCGCCTGGGGAGTACGGTCGCAAGATTAAAACTCAAAGGAATTGACGGGGACCCGCACAAGCGGTGGATGATGTGGATTAATTCGATGCAACGCGAAAAACCTTACCTACCCTTGACATGGCTGGAATCCCCGAGAGATCGGGGAGTGCTCGAAAGAGAACCAGTACACAGGTGCTGCATGGCTGTCGTCAGCTCGTGTCGTGAGATGTTGGGTTAAGTCCCGCAACGAGCGCAACCCTTGTCATTAGTTGCTACGAAAGGGCACTCTAATGAGACTGCCGGTGACAAACCGGAGGAAGGTGGGGATGACGTCAAGTCCTCATGGCCCTTATGGGTAGGGCTTCACACGTCATACAATGGTACATACAGAGCGCCGCCAACCCGCGAGGGGGAGCTAATCGCAGAAAGTGTATCGTAGTCCGGATTGTAGTCTGCAACTCGACTGCATGAAGTTGGAATCGCTAGTAATCGCGGATCAGCATGTCGCGGTGAATACGTTCCCGGGTCTTGTACACACCGCCCGTCACACCATGGGAGCGGGTTTTACCAGAAGTAGGTAGCTTAACCGCAAGGAGGGCGCTTACCACGGTAGGATTCGTGACTGGGGTGAAGTCGTAACAAGGTAGCCGTATCGGAAGGTGCGGCTGGATCACCTCCTTTCTAGAGTTTGCACGAATCAGTAATGATTCACGCATCAAATGTTCACACTTATCGGCTGTTAAATGAAGAAGAAACAGTAGTCGTAGTAGCACCGCGTTGGGGCTGTAGCTCAGCTGGTTAGAGCACCGTGTTGATAACGCGGGGGTCGTTGGTTCGAGTCCAACCAGCCCTACCAGTAAGACCCGAGTCGTAGAAATATCCTGGGGGATTAGCTCAGCTGGGAGAGCACCTGCTTTGCAAGCAGGGGGTCGTCGGTTCGATCCCGTCATCCTCCACCAAGTACTTTGAAAGTGCAAACGTAAGCCAGTCAGGTTTAGGTTTGATCTTTTAGCGATCAAAGCTGTTTCGTTCTTTAACAATCTGGAAGAAGTAAAGATTATTTATTGATCGGTTTGCCGTAAAACGCAGATCGATGGGTGATGATTGTATGTATCAACAAACAAGCAACAACGTTGTACTTTCTTATCCCTGTAGCGCTCTTTGAGGACTTCGGTCTTCAGAGGCTAACGTTATAGGGACAAGCGAATAAGTGCACATGGTGGATGCCTTGGCGATTACAGGCGATGAAGGACGTAGTAGCTTGCGATAAGCTGCGGGGAGTGAGCAAACACACTTTGATCCGCAGATTTCCGAATGGGGCAACCCACCCTTTTAGGGTATTGCATACTGAATACATAGGTATGCAAGGCGAACGCGGCGAACTGAAACATCTAAGTAGCTGCAGGAAAAGAAATCAACCGAGATTCCCAAAGTAGCGGCGAGCGAAATGGGAAGAGCCTGTACGTGATAGTCGGACCGATAACAGAATCCTCTGGAAATAGGAGCCATAGCGGGTGATAGCCCCGTATGTGAAATCGGACCGGTGGTACTAAGCGTACGACAAGTAGGGCGGGACACGTGACATCCTGTCTGAATATGGGGGGACCATCCTCCAAGGCTAAATACTCGTAATCGACCGATAGTGAACCAGTACCGTGAGGGAAAGGCGAAAAGAACCCCGGAAGGGGAGTGAAATAGATCCTGAAACCGTGTGCATACAAACAGTAGGAGCGGACTTGTTCCGTGACTGCGTACCTTTTGTATAATGGGTCAGCGACTTACATTCAGTGGCAAGGTTAACCGAATAGGGAAGCCGTAGAGAAATCGAGTCCGAATAGGGCGATCAGTCGCTGGGTGTAGACCCGAAACCAAGTGATCTACTCATGGCCAGGATGAAGGTGCGGTAACACGCCCTGGAGGTCCGAACCCACTAATGTTGAAAAATTAGGGGATGAGCTGTGGGTAGGGGTGAAAGGCTAAACAAACTTGGAAATAGCTGGTTCTCTCCGAAAACTATTTAGGTAGTGCCTCAAGTATCACCATCGGGGGTAGAGCACTGTTATGGCTAGGGGGTCATTGCGACTTACCAAACCATTGCAAACTCCGAATACCGATGAGTGCGAGCTTGGGAGACAGACGTCGGGTGCTAACGTCCGGCGTCAAGAGGGAAACAACCCAGACCGCCAGCTAAGGTCCCAAAGATTGGCTAAGTGGAAAACGAAGTGGGAAGGCTAAAACAGTCAGGATGTTGGCTTAGAAGCAGCCATCATTTAAAGAAAGCGTAATAGCTCACTGATCGAGTCGTCCTGCGCGGAAGATGTAACGGGGCTAAGCCAGTCACCGAAGCTGCGGATATGCGTAAGCATATGGTAGGAGAGCGTTCTGTAAGCCTGCGAAGGTGTCTTGTAAAGGATGCTGGAGGTATCAGAAGTGCGAATGCTGACATGAGTAGCGATAATGGGGGTGAAAAGCCTCCACGCCGTAAGCCCAAGGTTTCCTGTTCAACGTTCATCGGAGCAGGGTGAGTCGGCCCCTAAGGCGAGGCAGAGATGCGTAGCTGATGGGAAGCAGGTTAATATTCCTGCACCGTCGTATGATGCGATGGGGGGACGGATCGCGGAAGGTTGTCTGACTGTTGGAATAGTCAGTTTCTGTCTCATAGAAGGCGCTTAGGCAAATCCGGGCGCGGAATTCAAGGGGATGGGACGAGTGAACTTGTTCATGAAGCAATCGGAAGTGGTTCCAAGAAAAGCCTCTAAGCTTCAGTCATACGAGACCGTACCGCAAACCGACACAGGTGGGCGAGATGAGTATTCTAAGGCGCTTGAGAGAACTCGGGAGAAGGAACTCGGCAAATTGGTACCGTAACTTCGGGAAAAGGTACGCCCCGGTAGCTTGATTGGTTTACTCCATGAGGGTGAAAGGGTTGCAATAAACTGGTGGCTGCGACTGTTTAATAAAAACACAGCACTCTGCAAACACGAAAGTGGACGTATAGGGTGTGACGCCTGCCCGGTGCTGGAAGATTAAATGATGGGGTGCAAGCTCTTGATTGAAGTCCCAGTAAACGGCGGCCGTAACTATAACGGTCCTAAGGTAGCGAAATTCCTTGTCGGGTAAGTTCCGACCTGCACGAATGGCGTAACGATGGCCACACTGTCTCCTCCCGAGACTCAGCGAAGTTGAAATGTTTGTGATGATGCAATCTACCCGCGGCTAGACGGAAAGACCCCATGAACCTTTACTGTAGCTTTGCATTGGACTTTGAACCAATCTGTGTAGGATAGGTGGGAGGCTTTGAAGCGGGGACGCTAGTTCTCGTGGAGCCAACCTTGAAATACCACCCTGGTTTGTTTGAGGTTCTAACCTTGGTCCGTTATCCGGATCGGGGACAGTGCATGGTAGGCAGTTTGACTGGGGCGGTCTCCTCCTAAAGTGTAACGGAGGAGTTCGAAGGTACGCTAGATACGGTCGGACATCGTGTTGATAGTGCAATGGCATAAGCGTGCTTAACTGCGAGACTGACAAGTCGAGCAGGTACGAAAGTAGGACATAGTGATCCGGTGGTTCTGTATGGAAGGGCCATCGCTCAACGGATAAAAGGTACTCTGGGGATAACAGGCTGATTCCTCCCAAGAGTTCATATCGACGGGGGAGTTTGGCACCTCGATGTCGGCTCATCACATCCTGGGGCTGTAGCCGGTCCCAAGGGTATGGCTGTTCGCCATTTAAAGTGGTACGTGAGCTGGGTTTAAAACGTCGTGAGACAGTTTGGTCCCTATCTGCCGTGGGCGTTGGAAATTTGAAGGGGGCTGCTCCTAGTACGAGAGGACCGGAGTGGACGAACCTCTGGTGTACCGGTTGTCACGCCAGTGGCATTGCCGGGTAGCTAAGTTCGGAAGAGATAACCGCTGAAAGCATCTAAGCGGGAAACTTGCCTTGAGATGAGATTTCCCAGAGCCTTGAGCTCTTTGAAGGGTCGTTCGAGACCAGGACGTTGATAGGCTGGGTGTGGAAGTGCAGTAATGCATTAAGCTAACCAGTACTAATTGCCCGTACGGCTTGTCCCTATAACCTTAGCAGGTACAGAGGATAAGACGGTACAACGTTGCGTGTGTGTTGATACACCAATTCATTACCCCCAATCTTTGCTTCTTCCAGATTCATGGCCTTGTCGTCCTACAGGAGACAAGCGTCAGTACAAGTTATGCCTGATGACCATAGCAAGTTGGTCCCACCCCTTCCCATCCCGAACAGGACCGTGAAACAACTTTGCGCCGATGATAGTGCTGCAACCAGTGTGAAAGTAGGTTATCGTCAGGCTTGTTATACGCAGTAAGAGAAAAACCCGTCAAGCAATTGGCGGGTTTTTTTTCGTCTGTGCTTTTGTGTCGGTGGCTGTCGGCTTACGCGCGCGGCGCTAAGCCGACCTACGCCGACCCCCATGGCGACAGCACAAGCTCATGAGTTTGCGGCATGGAGGGTCTGACCCCGGCTGTTCATCAGCTGCCAATGCAACAGACGAAAAAAAGGCAGCGCTGCGCGCTGCCTTTGTCATTTATCAAACCAATTAAAAGTGATAAGCGACTTTGACGTTCATGTAATTGACGCCGCTGTTCGGTTTCTTGTAGCCGCCGTTCGAGAAATGCTGGATTTTCGCAGCGACTTCCCATTTGTTATTGAAGACATACCCGATGCCGATATGGTCGCCGAACTGGAAGTGGGTCGACAGGCGGTTATCGTCGTTATCGTACAGCTTGGACAGCATGTGCACGCCAATGCCGCCTTCCGCGTAGAAGCCCAGCTTATTCGTGTTTTCAAAGCGGAAAACAGGGGTAAAGCCCAGATCCCACAGTTTTTGATGCTGGCCAGGGACGTTGCGATAGCTCTTGCCATCCCAGCCGCCGATGCTGGCATCCCAGTAGCCGCTCAGCTGCGTGCCATTCGATACAAACCAGGCCTTATCCCAGTTCGAGGTCACGCCAGCACGCAACATCTGCACTTTGACGCCCTTGGCATATTCGCCGTAGACGGAGTCGATCAGTTTGTCGTCGGCGGCAAAGCCGGCGTTGGCCGCCATCAGCGCGGTAACGGCGGCGATGGATTTGAGGAGATTCTTCTTGAAGAACATAGAGGCTTTCATCGTAAAATTGGCCGTTAGGCTTGTCTTGTTTGTACAGGCACCTTGCTTTGCATGCCGCTCTCGCCACTTGTTGATCTCAGGGGTTCAATTGACATTCTCTACAAAAATCGCATTTCTTGGTATCGGTCTGATGGGGGATCCGATGGTCCGGTGCCTGCTACGCGCTGGATATTCTGTCACAATTTGGAATCGCACGCACAGCAAGGCCGAAGTCCTGCGTGCGGCAGGGGCGCAGCCGGCCGTTTCCGTGGCTGAGGCGGTCAATGGTGCGGACGTGGTCATCTCGATGCTGGAAGCCGGTCCCATCGTGGCGCAGGTGCTGCAAGAAGCGCTGCCGGCCCTGGCAACTGGCGCGATCTGGATCGACATGAGCTCCACCAGACAATCAGAAGCCCAGCAATTCCATACCACTCTGCACGCCGCTGGCCATGGCTTCATCGATGCGCCCGTGTCGGGCGGCGTCGGCGGAGCGCAGGCGGGTACCCTGGCCATCATGGCCGGCGCCAGCACCGGCGATTACGCCCGTGTGGAAACTATCCTGGCGGCGATGGGGCGCCCGACTCTGGTGGGCCCGGCCGGCAGCGGCCAGGTTGCCAAGCTGTGCAATCAGCTGATCGTCGGCGCGACATTGACTATCGTGGCGGAAGCCTTGCTGCTGGCCCAGGCGGCCGGCGCCGATGCGAGCGCCGTACGCGCCGCTATTCGTGGCGGTTTTGCCGAGAGCAAGATTTTGGAGGTGCATGGCCAGCGCATGCTGGAGCGCAACTTTGTTGCCGGTGGCCAGGTGAAGAGCCAGATCAAGGATATGCACAACATCCTCGCGGCGGCCGAGGCGGCCCACGTCACCTTGCCGGTGACGCAACTGGTGACGCAGCGCTATGAAACCCTCGCCACCAGCCACCCGACGGCAGACCATGCGGCGGCCTTGCTGGCCCTGGAAGCGTTGAATCCGGGTCAGCGTTTGGGCACTGGTCCGGATAAGCTGAGCTGAATCAAGCGACGGGCAGGCTCGCTTCGGCCAGCTTGACCCAGAAACTGGCGCCGATCGGCAGCAGATTGTCGTTGAAGTCGTAGCTGCCATTGTGCAAGACGCACGGACCCAGGCCGTGGCCGCCATCGCGGTGCTCGCCATCGCCATTGCCGATGAAGATGTAGCAGCCAGCCTTTTCCTGCAGGAAAAAGGCGAAATCTTCCGCGCCCATGGTCGGTTCGACATTCGCGTTGACCTTGTCCGCGCCCACCACGCTTTTCATCACGTCGACGGCAAACGCCGTTTCCTTCGCATGGTTGACCAGCGGCGGATAGTTGCGCTTGAAGAGGAAATCGACTTCCGCGCCAAAAGCGGCGGCCGTGTGCACGGCGATGTCGCGCATGCGCTCTTCGATCAGGTCCAGCACGGGCGTGGTAAAGGTGCGCACGGTGCCGACCAGGCTGGCGTCATCGGGAATCACGTTGGTGGCACTGCCCGCATGGATTTGCGTGATCGACAGCACGGCCGTGTCGAGCGGACTCTTGTTGCGCGTGATGACGGTTTGCCAGCTCTGGGCGATTTGCACGGCCACCATCACGGGGTCGATGCCTTTGTGAGGCTGGGCCGCATGCGCGCCCTTGCCCTTGACGGTGACGTGGAATTCATTGCTCGACGCCATCATCGGGCCTTCCACCACGCTCAGGGTGCCCGTTTCCGCGCCCGGCCAGTTGTGCATGCCGTAGATGGCATCCATGGGAAAGCGGGTAAACAAGCCGTCTGCTATCATTTCGCGCGCGCCGGCACCGCCTTCTTCCGCCGGCTGGAAGACGAGGTAGACGGTGCCGTCGAAGTTGCGGTGTTGCGCCAGGTAATGGGCGGCACCGAGCAGCATGGCCGTGTGGCCGTCGTGGCCGCAGGCGTGCATCTTGCCCGGGTGGCGCGAGGCATGCTCGAAGGTATTCATTTCTTGCATCGGCAAGGCATCCATGTCGGCGCGCAGGCCGATGGCGCGTGTCGAGGTACCATTTTTGATGATGCCGACCACGCCAGTGCGGCCCAGGCCGCGTACCACGGGAATGCCCCATTCCGTCAGTTTGGCGGCGACCACGTCCGAGGTGCGCTGTTCTTCGTAGCACAGCTCGGGGTGCGCATGCAGGTCGCGGCGGATACCTTGCAGTTCGGATTGAAACGCCAAGATCGGATCAACTAGTTTCATGGGACTCTCCTGTGGATGCTGGCACGCAGCAATGTATGGCGCGCCGGACCGCGCTTGTTTGATCAAAAACAGACGCGGCTAATAATGCATTGTAGCCCTTGTTTGCGGGGTAAATCCAGCGCACGGACCAGCTTGCCCTGACGCCAACAGCAAGCGCGCGGAATGGTTTACAGTATCGCCTTCCCCCAACGTTTTTGGATTACCCGATGACCACCACCCAAGTGCGCGCCGCCTGCCCGCTCGATTGCCCCGATACCTGCGCCTTGCTGGTCACCGTGACCGATGGGGTGGCCACCGCCGTCAAGGGCGATCCCGACCACCCGACCACGGCTGGCGTGCTGTGCACCAAGGTATCGCGCTTCACGGAACGCACCTACCATGCGGACCGGCTGCTGCATCCGCTGCGCCGCGTGGGCAAGAAGGGCGAGGGCAAGTTCGAGCGCATCAGCTGGGAAGAAGCATTGCAGACCATCGCCGCCCGATTGAAACCGATCGCCGCGCGCGATCCGCAGGCGATCTTGCCGTACAGCTACTGCGGCACCATGGGCCTGGTGCAGGGCGAATCGATGTCTTCGCGTTTCTTCAACCAGCTCGGCGCTTCCCTGCTGGACCGCACCATCTGCGCCTCGGCCGGCGCCACGGGCTACCGCTACACGGTGGGCGCCAGCATCGGCACGGACCTGGAGCAGTTCCAGAACGCGAAATTGATCATCATCTGGGGCGGCAATCCCATCGCCTCGAACCTGCACTTCTGGATGCGCGCGCAGGAAGCCAAGCGCAACGGCGCCACCCTGATCGCCATCGACCCTTACCGTTCGCTGACGGCAGAAAAATGCCATCAGCATATCGCTTTGCTGCCGGGCACCGATGCGGCCCTGGCGCTGGGTTTGATGCATGTCTTGATCACCGAAGACCTGGTCGACCATGATTACATCGAACGCTACACGGTCGGCTACGATGCCTTGAAACAGCGCGCTTTGGCGTGGCCGCCCGAGCGCGCGGCCGAGGTGTGCGGCATCACGGCCACGGAAGTGGTGAAACTGGCGCGCCTGTACGGCCACGCTTGCCGTTCCGGCGAGGGCGCCGCCATCCGTGCCAACTATGGCGTGCAGCGCGTGCATGGCGGCGGCATGGCCGTGCGCAATATCGCCTGCCTGCCGGCCCTGACGGGTGCCTGGCGCCATCCGGCCGGCGGCATGCAGCTGTCGAGCTCGGGTTCCTTCCCCGTCAACCGCAAGGCCTTGCAGCGCCCCGACTTATTGAAAGGCACGCCGCGCACCATCAACATGAGCACTATCGGCGACGATTTATTGAAAGAAAGTTCCGCCGAGTTCGGCCCGCAAGTCGAGGCAGTGATCGTCTACAACTCGAATCCGCTGGCCGTGGCGCCCGATTCGTCGAAAGTGGCGCAGGGTTTTGCCCGCGAAGATTTGTTTACGGTCGTGCTCGAGCACTTCCAGACCGATACCGTCGATTACGCCGACATCGTGCTGCCCGCCACCACGCAGCTGGAACATGTCGATGCGCATTCCACCTACGGCCATTTGTACATGATGGCGAACAATGCGGCCGTGGCGCCGCTGGGCGAAGCGAAGGCGAATACGGAAATCTTCCGCCTGCTGGCCCAATACATGGGCTTTGATGACCCGTGCTTCCAGGAAAGCGACGATGCGCTGGCGGCCAAGGCCTTCGATGCGACGGATGCCCGTGCCGTGCATTTCGACTGGGAATCGCTGAAACGCACGGGCTGGCAAAAGCTGGCCATGCCCGAGGCGCCCTTTGCCGAGGGTGGTTTCCCCACGCCATCGGGCAAGTGCGAGTTGTATTCCAGCGCCATGGCGCAGGCGGGACTCGATCCCTTGCCGACCTACATTGCGCCGCACGAATCGCCAGCGAGCAATCCCGCGCTGGCGGCGCGTTTCCCGCTGGCCATGATTTCGCCGCCGGCGCGCAACTTCCTCAATTCCACTTTTGTGAACGTGAAAAGCCTGCGCGCGGCCGAGGGCGAGCCGCACCTCGATATCCACCCGGACGATTGTGCCGCGCGCGGCATCGCGGCCGGCGACATGGTGCGCATCTTCAATGACCGTGGCAGCTTTGTCGCCAAGGCCAGGGTCACGGACAAGGCGAGACGTGGCCTGGTGGTGGGCCTGTCCGTGTGGTGGAAAAAGCTCGCCAGCGATGGCAAGAACGCCAATGAAGTGACGAGCCAGCGCCTGACGGACATGGGCCGCGCGCCCACCTTTTATGACACGCTGGTCGAAGTGGAAAAGGTTGCCTGACATGGCGCGCTGGCCGGCCCGGCTGCTTGTCGGCATGCTGTGCCTGCCGCTGGGCGGCTGCACGCAGCTGCGCTACTACACGCAGGCGGCGCAGGGGCAATATGCGCTGTGGTCCGGCGCGCGCCCCATCGATGCCTGGCTCGATGACCCGGCTACCGAACCGCGCTTGAAAGTGCGCCTGGCCAAGGCGCAGCAGATCCGCCGCTTTGCCGTCAGCGAACTGGATTTGCCGGACAATGGCAGCTACAAGAATTACGCGGCCCTGCGGCGCCCATTCGTGCTGTGGAACGTGGTGGCCACGCCGGAATTGTCGCTGCAGCCGCTGCAATGGTGTTTTCCCATCGCCGGCTGCGTGAATTACCGCGGCTATTACAGCAAGGATGAGGCGCTCGCGTATGCCGACGAGCTGCGCGCCCAGCATTACGACGTGCAGGTGGGCGGCGTGCCCGCGTATTCCACCCTGGGCTGGTTCGACGATCCCCTGCTGTCGACCTTTATCAACTACAACGATGCGGAACTGGCGCGCCTGATTTTCCATGAGCTGGCGCACCAGGTGGTGTATGTGCCCGGCGATTCGGCCTTCAACGAATCGTTTGCCAGCGCCGTGGAAGAGGCGGGCGTGCAGCACTGGCTGGCGCGCGAGGGCAATGACGCGATGCGCGCGTCGTACGCCCAGTATGCTGCGCGGCGCCAGGATTTTCTGGCCCTGCTGCTGAAGTATCGGGGGGAACTGGACGCCGTGTATGCGAGCGACGCCAGCGATGCGGAGAAGCGCGCGCGCAAGGCGCAGGTGTTTGCAGCATTGAAAGACGCGTATCAGGTGCTCAAGCAAAACTGGGGCGGTTTTGCCGGTTACGACCGCTGGTTCGAGCAGCCATTGAGCAATGCGCACCTGGCTTCGGTGTCTACCTACAATGAATTTTTGCCTGCCTTCAAAAAATTGCTGGAAGAAAAAAAGAACTTTCGTGCTTTTTATGCTGCAGTGCACACAATGGCCCAGCTCAAGAAGCCCGAGCGCAGGCATGCGCTGGAACAATTGTCCAGCCCCTGACCCGTAAAGATTGTCCAGTACGCCGAGGCAAGCGATTCGGTAACAGCGTATTTATCGTGCTGCAATGCAGCATAAAAAGGCCTTAGAGTTGCTGCTCGAATACTGTTGAAAGCGCTTGCATGGAAGCGCGGCGCCCGATAGCATCGCATTAGTAGCATAGAGCAATTGCTCGTCAGAATGCTCAAACTGACTGCAGGACGACAGAATCCGCAGCGATGATCCGCGTCGGCAAGATGCGCCGGCTCCCCCACGATTATTCGAGACAAGAGGCACAGGATGGAAAAAATTTGGCTGAAGTCGTATCCTCCCGGCGTCCCCGCCGACATCGATCCTGATCAATATCGTTCGCTGGTGCATTTGCTGGAAGAAGCGTTTCAAAAATATGCGGATCGCAATGCCTATGTCTGCATGGACAAATTTCTCACCTATGCCGAACTCGATACCTATTCGCGCCAGCTGGGGGCCTTTCTGCAAAGCCGTGGGCTGAAGAAGGGGGCCAGGGTGGCCCTGATGATGCCGAACGTGCTCCAGTATCCGGTGGCGATCGCGGCCGTGCTGCGCGCCGGCTACACGGTGGTCAACGTCAACCCTTTATATACGCCGCGCGAACTTGAGCACCAGCTCAACGATTCGGGCAGCGAAGCGATCATCGTGCTGGAAAATTTTGCCCATACGGTCGAGCAAGTATTGAGCAAGACGGCCGTCAAGCACATCGTCGTCGCCAGCATGGGCGAAATGCTCGGTGGCTTGAAGGGCATGATCGTCAATTTTGTCGTGCGCAACGTCAAGAAGATGGTGCCCGCGTATTCCTTGCCGAACGCCATGCGTTTCAAGCAGGCGCTGGCGCTGGGCAGCCGCATGAAGCTCACGCCCGTCGAGCTGAGCATCAACGATCCCGCTTTCCTGCAATATACGGGCGGCACGACGGGCGTGTCGAAAGGCGCGACCTTGAGCCACCGCAATGTGATCGCCAATGTGCTGCAAAGCGAAGCGTGGTCGGGCGCGGCGCTCGACCAGAACAGCAAGGAACAGATGATCGTCGTCTGCGCCTTGCCGCTGTACCATATCTTTGCCCTGACGGCCTGCGCCATGTGGGGCACGCGCGTGGGCGCCCTGAATATCCTGATCCCGAATCCGCGCGATATCCCGGGCCTGATCAAGGAACTGGGCAAGTACAAGTTCAACCTGTTGCCTGCGGTCAATACGCTGTATAACGCGCTGGTCAATCACCCCGATTTCGCCAAGCTCGATTTCTCGGGCTTGAAGATCGCCAATGGCGGCGGCATGGCGGTGCAGCAAGCCGTCAACGACAAGTGGCTGCAGGTGACGGGCGTGTCCATCATCGAAGGCTACGGCTTGTCGGAAACGTCGCCCGTCGCCACCTGTAACCGTGCCGACAGCACGGCGTTTTCCGGCACCATCGGCTTGCCCGTGCCATCGACCGATATCGCCATCCTCGACGATGACGGAAAGGAAGTGCCGCTGGGCCAGACGGGCGAGATCGCCATCCGTGGCCCGCAAGTGATGAGCGGCTACTGGAACCGTCCCGATGAGACGGCCAAGGTCATGACACCGGACGGCTATTTTAAATCGGGCGACGTGGGCATCATGGACGAGCGCGGCTACGTGAAGATCGTGGATCGCAAGAAAGACATGATTCTCGTCTCCGGCTTCAATGTGTATCCGAATGAAGTCGAAGCCGTCATCGCGGCCCATCCGGGCGTGCTCGAGTGCGCGTGCGTGGGCGTGCCCGATGAACACTCGGGCGAAGCCGTGAAAGTATTTGTCGTGCGCAAGGATCCGAACCTGACCCAGGCCGTGCTGGCCGCGTATTGCAAGGAGCAGTTCACGGGCTACAAGCGGCCGAAATACATCGAATTCCGCGATGAACTGCCGAAGACCAACGTCGGCAAGATTTTGCGTCGCGCCTTGCGCGATGAAACGAAGATAGCAGCATAAACAGTGTGGATGCGCCAGGAGGCGCATCCCTTTTACAGATAAAGATGAGGCGAGATGGACAAGATTTGGTTGAAGTCGTACCCGGACAGCGTGCCCGCAGAGATTGATTGCACGCAATACCGTTCCGTCACGCATTTGCTGGAAGAGTCGTTCCAGAAATATGCGGACCGCAATGCTTTCGTGTGCATGGATAAATTCCTGACCTACCGCGAGCTCGACCAGTTGTCGCTGCAGATGGGCGCCTGGCTGCAAAGCAAGGGGCTGCAACGGGGCGCGCGCGTGGCGATCATGCTGCCGAACGTGCTGCAATATCCGGTCGCCATGGCGGCGATCCTGCGCGCCGGCTACACGGTGGTGAACGTCAATCCGCTGTACACGCCGCGCGAACTGCAGCACCAGCTGGTCGATTCGGGCAGCGAAGCGATCATCGTGCTGGAAAACTTCGCCACGACGGTCGAACAGGTGTTGCCGCATACCCAGGTCAAGCACGTGATCGTGGCCACCATGGGCGACTTGCTGGGCGGCTTGAAGGGCACCATCGTCAACTTCGTCGTGCGCAAGATCAAGAAAATGGTGCCTGCGTTTTCCTTGCCGAACGCCATCAGTTTCAACAAGATGCTGGCCGAGGGTGCACGCTTGAGCCTGACGCCGGTGCAGCAGGGGCATGACGATATCGTCTTCCTGCAATACACGGGCGGCACGACGGGCGTCTCAAAAGGCGCGATGCTGTTGCACCGTAACGTGATTGCCAACGTATTGCAAAACGAGGCGTGGATGGCGCCCGTGATGACGCCTGAAATGCGCGCCACCTCGATGGGATTCATGTGCGCCTTGCCCCTGTATCACATCTATTCGCTGACGGTCAGCGCTTTGATGGGCATGCGCGTGGGCGGCTTGAACGTGCTGATTCCCAACCCGCGCGACATCCCCGGTTTCGTCAAGGAATTGGGCAAGCACAAGATCGTCGTCTTCCCGGCCGTCAATACCCTGTACAACGCGCTGCTGAACAATGCTGACTTCGCCAAGCTCGATTTCTCCAGCTACAAAGTGTGCAATGGCGGCGGCATGGCCCTGCAACGCAACGTGGCCGAACGCTGGCTGAAACTGACGGGCTGCCCGCTGATCGAAGGCTATGGCATGTCGGAAACATCACCCGTGGTGACGGGCAACCGCGTCGACATCACGGAATTCACGGGCACCATCGGCTTGCCTTTCCCGTCGACGGAAGTGGCGATTCTGAATGATGACGGCGTGGAAGTGCCGCTGGGCGAGCCCGGCGAAATCGCCGTGCGCGGCCCGCAAGTGATGGCGGGCTACTGGCAGCGTCCGGACGAGACGGCCAAGTCGATGACGGCCGACGGCTACTTCAAGACGGGCGACGTGGGCGTCATGGACGAGCGTGGCTATGTGAAGATTGTCGACCGCAAGAAAGACATGATCATCGTCTCCGGCTTTAATGTGTATCCGAACGAGGTGGAAGACGTGGTCGCGTCCTGCCCTGGTGTGCTCGAATGCGCCTGCATCGGCGTGCCGGACGCCAACGCGGGCGAAGCCGTGAAAGTGTTTGTTGTGCGCAAGGACCCGAACCTGACGGTGGAACAGATCCGCGAGCATTGCAAACATGAATTGACGGCCTACAAGAAACCGAAATACATCGAGTTCCGCGATGAATTGCCGAAGACGAATGTCGGCAAGATATTGCGCCGTCAATTGCGCGACGAAAAGAAAGTAGCTTAATTCGCCGCCAAGGCCGTGTCCGCAGCTACGGCTTGCCGTGGCCTGGCGGGCAGGCCGAAACAGGGGCGCAGCCAGTGCACTTTGCTGATCAGCAGCGACGTTGCCAACCAGCAAGTCGCCACCGTGCCAGCCAGTATCAGCAGCGGTTCCAGCACGGGACCCAGCTTCAGCGGCACCAGCCAGTAAGCCAGCAGGATAATCGCGCTCTGGTGCAGTAGGTACCAGGGAAACACGGCCTGGCGCGCCCATGGCAGCCAGGCAAAAGGTTTATTCAGCAAGGTGTGCGACCAGCCCAGGATGGCGCAGATGGCCAGCCACATGTACAGATTGCGCATGGGCCAGGAGCCGAACGCGGCCCAGGTCAGCAGGTTCTCCGAATATATCTGGTCGAAAAACATATACACGGCAAACGCGCCCAGGCCCAGCCACAGCGTATGCCAGCGCAAGCGCGCCAGTTCCGCCCACAATCCCTTGTCATTGCCCAGCCACCAGCCATACAGGAACAGCGTGAAATACATGGCGTGCGCATACCAGTCGCGCACCAGCGCATGGGTTTCCGGATAGCGCATTTTGAGGAAAACCATGGCCGCCAAGGGTGGCAGGGCAGGCAGGACGAGCAATTGCCATCCGCGCAAGCGCTGGAACCGGGGGCGCAGCGCCGTCAGCAGCGGTTGCAGCGCCACCAGTACGATGATGTACAGCAGCAAGTACACGAGATACCACAGGTGGTTCCAGGTAAAGCCATATTGCCAGCCATCGAAGGCGCCTGCCGGCCAGGCATGGCCGCCAAAGTAATGCAGCAGGAACCGCCCATATCCAGGCTCGACCAGGCCCTTGCTGACCCCTTCGCAATACGGCTGGATGGGAATGATGACGGCCATGCCGAACAGCAGCGGCAGCAGCAGCCGCTTGGTCCTGCGCCACAGGAAGGCGCCGCGCGAGGCCTGCGTCATCATGGCGCACGAGACGCCGGAGATGAGGAAGACGATTTCCATGCGCCAGCGGTTGAGGAAGATCAGCGGCATGTTCAAGGCATCGGTGGCGTAGCTGCTGTGCATGTGAAAGTGCCATCCATCCATGTACAGCAGGGCAGTGTGATAGACAATCAGCAGGCTGAAGACGAGAAAGCGCAAGGCGTCGATATCGTGACGGCGGGAGGCTATGGTCATGATCGTGGGCGAGTGGTGAAGGAAGCCTCAGCATAGGCAGCGACGGGGCAGCGTGCCAGCGAAATGGGACCAGCGGACGGCTGGCTGGGACGAATGGATCGCCTGGGACGGGTGTGGGACCTTACAATCATGTAACTCATTCAAGCCCCGAAACCATGCATATCGCTTCCACTGACCTGTTGCAACGTTATCAACGCTGGCGCCGCGTGGCCGAGCCGGGATTCTGGATCGTGCTGTATCTGCTGCAGGCCAGCGTCAACAGCTGGCTGGTCTGGCTGGACCTGCGGCGCGCCGGCGTCAATACGCCATTCTGGGAAGTGGCCGTGTGGGAGTGGAGCAGCAATCTGGTGCTGCTGGCGCTGGTGCCCGTGGTCGTGCTGGCGGGACAGTACCGGCCGCTGCACCTGGTGTTCCAGCGCCAGAACCTGCGCTGGCACCTGGCCGCGTCGGTCGCCTACAGCCTGGTGCATGTGGCGGCCATGGTGGCCTTGCGCAAACTGGCGTACTGGAGCGCCGGCAGCGATTACGATTTCGGTCATTGGTGGCGCGAGTTGCCGTATGAATACCTGAAAGATGTGCGCGCTTACTTCCTCGTCCTGCTGGCCGTGGGCTTTTACCAGTTGCTGCTGATGCGCTGGCAAGGCGAGGCGACACTGCTGGGCGAGCCCGATGAAGGGCCCGCCGTGGAACCGGTGCAGCAGCCGGAGCGGTTTCTGGTGCGCAAGCTGGGCAAGGATTTTCTGTTGCCTGCTCTTGAGATCGAATGGATACAAGCCTGGGGCAACTATGTGAACCTGCATGTGCGCGGGCACGATTACCCGCTGCGTTCGACCATGGCCGCCATCGAGCGCCGCCTCGACGGCAAGCGCTTTGTGCGCGTGCACCGCAGCTATATCGTCAATCTGGATTTCGTGCAGGCCATCATACCGCTGGAATCGGGCGACGCGCGCGCCGTGCTGTCCACGGGCGGCGAAGTGCCCGTCAGCCGGCGCTACCGCGAGGCCTTGAAAAGCATAGGCTAGACGCGCTGCACGCCAGCCTTGCCATCCTGGACGGTGAAACTGGCCAGTGTCGCGATGGTCGACGCGCTGTCGCGCACATTTTCCAGCCCCTGGAACAGGGTCGTGGTTTTCTCCGGTGTGATCTCCAGCAACATATAGCCGCGCTTGTCGCTGCGTCCGTAGCGGATGTGCGGGTTCATCGCCACGTACTGGTCGGTGCGCGCCTGCGGGCGGGAACTCGACGTGATCGAGGTGCCGCAAAACTCGGTCGCCAGCACGGGATTATCCTTGCCGGCGGGCCGCATGGCGTTGCGGCTCAGTTCCGTCGCATAAAAAGTGTGCACGTCGCCCGACAACACCAGCGGGTTGCTGGCCTTGCTGCTGCGCAAGGCGTCGAGCAGATGCTGGCGCGCCATGGGATAGCCGTCCCAGCCATCGGTCCAGACGCGCTCGTCGCCGGGCCGCACGATGGGCACTTGGCTCGATTGCGCCATCAGGGTTTGCTGGGCCAGGATATTCCAGCGCGCGGGAGAAGCATCGAGACCGGCTTGCAGCCAGCGCTGCTGTTCCTCGCCCAGCATCGTGCGGTCGGGCTTGAGCAAGTCGGGACAGTTGCGCGTGGTGACGGAATTGGAGCCGCCACGGCCCGGTTTGGCGCAGGCGTGGTAGGCGCGGTATTGCCGGTCATCGAGCACGTGGAAGCGTGCCAACCGGCCCCAGTCGTAGCGCTGGTAGATGCGCATGTCGACAAAGCCGCGACGCCCCAGCGGCAGCAGGCGCAGCGGCATGTGTTCATAAAACGCCTGGTAGGCGGCCGCGCGGCGCTGCAGGAAGGTGGGCGTGAGCAACTCGTCGCGGTCGTTGCCGTAGTCGTTGGCCACTTCATGGTCGTCCCAGGTGACGATCCACGGCGCGGCCAGGTGCGCGCCCTGCAAGTCGCGGTCGCTCTTGTATTGCGCATAGCGGGCGCGGTACTCGTCCAAGGTAAAACTTTCATGCGTGCGCACGGCCCGGTCCGGGTGCTGCAGCTGGTACGGCCCCCACTCATAAATGTAATCGCCGAGGAAGGCCACGAGGTCGGGCGCCGCCGCCGCGATGTGCCGGTGCGCCCCATACGCGCCGAATTCCCAGTGCTGACATGAGGCGACGGCCAGTTTCAGCGAGGCAGGCATGGAGGCGGGCTCGGGCGCCGTGCGCGTGCGGCCCACGGGACTGACGGCGTCGCCCAGCATGAAGCGGTACCAGTACCAGCGTCCGGGCGCCAGGCCGCCCGCGTCGACGTGCACGCTGTGCGCGAGGGCGGGCATGGCCGTCGCTTGCCCCTTGGCGGCGATGCGCCGGAAAGCCTCGTCTTCGGCCACTTCCCAGCGCACGTTCAGGGCGATGGCGGGCGTGGCGGCTGCGTGCAGCGGGTCGTAGCAGATGCGCGTCCACAGCACGACGGCGTCGGGCAAGGGCGAGCCGGAAGCGACGCCGAGCGCAAACGGATAAGCCGTGCCGTTCAGGCGCGTGGCGGCGCCGGCGCTGGAACCGGACAGCACAGTGCCGGCCGCGGCCAGCGCCGTGATGCGCGCAGCGCTCAGCAAGAAGATGCGGCGCTGGCTATCCATGGTGTGGAATGATTACGACAATCAAGACGCCAATAAGGTCTCGATCGGCGGCACCTTGCGCGGCTTGCGGTCGGAGTCCGTCGCCACGTAGATCAGGGTCGCTTCCGTGACTTTCACGATGCAGGCCTGCAGGCGGTTGCGCTCGGCATACACCTCGACATTGACGGTGATCGAGGTATTGCCCACCTTGACGATGTCGGCGTAGAAGGACAGCAGATCGCCGACGAAGACGGGATTTTTGAAGACGAAGGAATTGACGGCGATGGTGGCGACACGGCCGTTGGCGCGCCGCGTGGCCGGCAGGGAGCCGGCGATATCGACTTGCGCCATGATCCAGCCGCCGAAGACGTCGCCGTACACATTGGCGTCGGACGGCGCGGGCATCATGCGCAATTCCGGCATTTTTCCGGCGGGCAGGCCGGAGGCGAGGCAGTTGTCGGGACGGTCTGGGGAGGTGCTCATCTTTTATTCTCATGAAAGGCTACAATTGCTGCGATTGAACCATAAAAAGCCGACCTTCGCCATGCGCCGTTCCCAGACTCCCCCTCCGCCCCGCTCGCCAGCTTCCGCCAGCCACAGCGATTTCGCCACCATCAAGACCTTGCTGCCGTACCTGTGGGTCTACAAATGGCGAGTGCTGCTGGCGCTGCTATGCCTGGTGGGCGCCAAGCTCGCCAACGTGGGCGTGCCCCTGATCCTGAAAAAACTCGTCGACGCCATGACGATCACGGCCGCGCACCCGCAAGCACTGCTGGTGCTGCCCGTCGGCTTGCTGGTGGCGTACGGCTTGCTGCGCCTGTCGACCACCTTGTTTACGGAACTGCGAGAATTCCTGTTCGCCCGGGTCACGCAGCGGGCCGTGCGCACCATCGCCCTGCAAGTGTTCCGCCACCTGCATGCGCTGTCCCTGCGGTTCCATTTGAACCGCCAGACGGGCGGCATGACGCGCGATATCGAACGGGGTACGCGCAGCGTCG
The DNA here is from genome assembly GCF_001758625.2 of Janthinobacterium sp. HH102. Taxonomy (NCBI): domain Bacteria; kingdom Pseudomonadati; phylum Pseudomonadota; class Betaproteobacteria; order Burkholderiales; family Oxalobacteraceae; genus Janthinobacterium; species Janthinobacterium sp. HH102. The sequence goes on along the minus strand of NZ_CP062062.1, from coordinate 6,247,693 downwards.
GCTCGCTCATTTCCTACACCCTGTTCAACATCCTGCCGACCCTGGTGGAAATCACCCTCGTGCTCGGCTACCTGGTCTTGCATTACGACATCTGGTTCACCGTGATCACGGCGGTGGCGCTCGTGTCGTACATCGCGTTCACCGTGCTGGTGACGAACTGGCGCACGCATTTCCGTCGCACCATGAACGACCTCGACTCGAAGGCGAATACCAAGGCCATCGATTCGCTGATCAACTATGAAACCGTAAAATATTTCGGCAACGAGGATTATGAAGCGAAGCGCTATGACGAAGGCTTGCAGCGCTACGAATCGGCCGCCGTGAAATCGCAGACCTCGCTATCCCTGCTGAACACGGGCCAGTCGCTGATCATCGCCACGGCCGTCACCTTGATTTTGTGGCGCGCCACCGTGGGCGTGATTGCCGGCACGATGACTCTGGGCGACCTGGTGCTGGTGAACGCCTTCATGATCCAGCTGTATATCCCCCTCAATTTCCTCGGCGTCATTTACCGCGAAATCAAGCAAAGCCTGGCCGACATGGAGCGATTGTTTTCCCTGCTGAACGAGAACCGCGAAATCGCCGATACGCCGGACGCCAAGCCGCTCGTCACGCGGGGCGCGGCCGTGCGTTTCGAGCACGTGGATTTCAGCTATGAAGCCAAGCGGCAAATCCTGTTCGACGTGGATTTCCAGATCCCCGCCGGCACGACGACAGCCGTGGTGGGCCACAGCGGCTCGGGCAAGTCGACCTTGTCGCGTTTGCTGTTCCGCTTCTATGAAGTCGATGGCGGCGGCATCACCATCGATGGCCAGGACCTGCGCAATATCACGCAGGATTCCCTGCGCGCGGCCATCGGCATCGTGCCGCAGGATACGGTGCTGTTCAACGACACCATCGAATACAACATCGCCTACGGCAAGCCGGGCGCCAGCAAGGAAGCCATCGTGGCGGCAGCCAAAGCCGCATCGATCCATGATTTTATTGAAAGCTTGCCAGATGGTTACAGCTCCATGGTGGGCGAACGGGGCTTAAAACTGTCGGGCGGCGAAAAGCAGCGCGTGGCGATTGCCCGCACCTTGCTGAAAGACCCGGCTATCCTGATCTTCGATGAAGCCACTTCGGCGCTCGACTCCAAGGCCGAACAGGCGATCCAGTCGCAGCTGAAGGAGATTGCCAAAAACCGCACCACTTTGGTCATTGCGCACCGTCTGTCGACGGTGGCCGACGCCCAGCAAATCCTCGTGCTCGACCATGGCCGCATCGTCGAGCGGGGCACGCATCCGCAATTGCTGGCGGCGGATGGCCTGTATGCGCAGATGTGGCAACGCCAGCAGGCGAATAGGGACGATGAGGCGGAAGAGGACGAGTTGGCGGGATTGGCGCCGGCAAAATAAATCGGGAATGGGAAATCAGTAGGAAAAATGCTACAGCCGCGCCGATTCAGGCGCGCGTATAGCGCCTATTTGAGGGCAATCGCAGAAAACGGCTGGTCCGGCGCTGAAAATGAAATAAAATTAATTCCATTGGTGGCGTCTGCACCACAGTTGTTTCGTTCGGAATCGATTCCGTTTGTCCGCCCAGGAGAATTTATGAAATTGACCAAAATCATCGCCACGCTGCTCAGCGTCGGTGTCATCAGCAGCATGTCGCCAGTCCAGGCTCAGGAATTGACCGGCACCTTGGCCAAGATCAAGAAAGCCGGTTCCGTCACCCTCGGCGTGCGCGACGGCTCCGTGCCCTTCTCCTATCTCGATGACAAGCAGCAATACCAGGGTTATTCGATCGACCTGTGCATGAAAGTCGTCACGGCCCTGCAGAAACACCTGGGCATGAGCGAACTGAAAGTGGTGATGAGCCCCGTCACTTCGGCCAACCGCATCCCGCTGATGGCCAACGGCACCATCGACCTCGAATGCGGCTCGACGACGAACAATCTGGAGCGCCAGCAGCAGGTGGCGTTCGCCCCCACCATGTTCGTCATCGGCAACCGCGTGCTGTCGAAAAAATCCTCGAACATCAAGACCCTGGAAGACTTGCGCGGCAAGACCCTGGTCGCCACGGCCGGCACGTCGACCATCAAGCAGATGACGATTTTGAACAAGGAAAAGAACCTGGGCATGACGATTGCCGTCGGCAAGGATCATCCCGAGTCGTTCCTGATGCTGGAAACGGGTCGCGCGGTGGCCGAAGCCAACGACGACATCTTGCTGGCGTCGCAGGTGGCCAACTCGAAGAACCCGAACGACTACGAAATCACCAAGGAAGCGCTGTCGGTCGAGCCGTACGGCATCATGCTGCGCAAGGGCGATCCGGCCTTCAAGAAAGTGGTCGACGATGCGTTGATCCGCCTGTACAAGAGCGACGACATCAACCGCATTTATGCGAAATGGTTTACCTCGCCAATTCCGCCGAAAAACATCAACCTGAAATTCCCGATGCCGCCGCAACTGAAGGCCGTGTTTGCCAATCCGACCGACTCCGGTGACCCGGCCGCATATGCGGCCGTACCGGAAGCGCAGAAGACTTCGGACAAACGGAAAAAGTAAAGATTGCGTAACAAACCGGGAGGCGCAAGCCTCCCGATTTATTTGCGGGACGGGTGGCCGGCTGGCCGCTGTCCTTGGGCTGCATGCGAAGGATGATCATGAATTACAACTGGAATTGGCGCATCTTCTGGGAGATTTCTCCCGATGGCGTGGGCACGTATATGGACACCTTGTGGTCCGGCCTGGTCTGGACCCTGGCCACGGCCGGTGCGGCATGGATCATGGCATTGATATTGGGCCTGGTGGTCGGCACCATCCGCACCCTGCCGAATAAATGGCTGGTGGGCATAGCCAATGCCTACGTTGAATTGTTCCGCAACGTGCCGCTGCTGGTGCAAATGTTCCTCTGGTATTTCGTCATGCCGGAATTGCTGCCGCCGGACCTGGGCGCCTGGGTCAAGTCGCTGCCGAATGCACCATTCGTCACGGCCGTGCTGTGCCTGGGATTCTTTACCTCCTCGCGCGTGGCCGTGCAGGTGACGACGGGCATCGAGGCGCTGCCGCGCGGGCAGAAACTGGCCGGCACGGCGCTGGGCCTGACCCTGCCGCAAACCTACCGTTTCATTTTGCTGCCGATGGCCGCGCGCGTCATCCTGCCGCCGCTGACCAGCGAATTTTTGAACATCATCAAGAACAGTTCCGTGGCGCTGACCATCGGCCTGATCGAGCTGACGGCCAGCGCGCGCGCCATCCAGGAGTTTTCCTTCCAGGTGTTCGAGGCGTTTTCGGCCGCCACCATCATCTACGTCGTCGTCAACCTGCTGGTCGTGGTGCTGATGCACCTGATCGAAAAAAAGGTCGCCATCCCCGGCTTCATCGTCGCCGGCGCCAAGACGGGAGGACACTGATATGTTCGGCAATTTCGACTTCGATGTCATTTCCCGCTCGTGGGTCTATCTGTTCCAGACCGGCATGGTGTTTACCCTGAAACTGACGGCGCTGGCCATGGTGGGCGGCATCGTGCTGGGCACCTTGCTGGCGCTGATGCGCCTGTCCAGCAACCGCATCATCTCTGGCGTGGCGTCGAGCTACGTCAACCTGATACGCTCGATCCCGCTGGTGCTGGTGATCTTCTGGTTCTACTTCCTGGTGCCGTATATCGCCGCCTGGATCATCGGCGCCAACGAGCCCGTGAAAGTGGGCGCGTTTTCTTCCGCGCTGATCACCTTCATCATGTTCGAGGCAGCCTACTATTGCGAGATCATGCGCAGCGGCATACAGTCGATTCCCCGCGGCCAGGTGTGGGCGGGACAGGCGCTGGGCATGAACTACCGGCAAACCATGGGCAGCATCGTGCTGCCGCAAGCGTTCCGCAACATGATCCCCGTGCTGCTGACGCAAACCATCGTGCTGTTCCAGGACGTGTCGCTCGTGTACGTGCTGTCGATTCCCGATTTCGTCGGCGCCGCCTCGAAAATCGCGCAGCGCGACGGCCGCCTGGTGGAGATGTACGTGTTTGTCGCCGTCGTGTATTTCGTGCTGTGCTATGCCTTGTCGTTCCTGGTAAAACGCCTGCAGAAACGCGTCGCCATCATTCGCTAACCGTAAAAGAAAGAACAAGATGATTGAACTCAATAACGTCAGCAAATGGTATGGCCAGTTCCAGGTACTGACCGACTGCACCACCAACGTCGCCAAGGGTGACGTGATGGTCATTTGCGGCCCGTCCGGCTCCGGCAAGTCGACCCTGATCAAGACCGTCAACGGCCTGGAACCGATCCAGCAGGGGCGGATCATCGTCGACGGCATCACCGTCAACGATCCGAAAACGAATCTGTCGAAACTGCGCGCGCGCATCGGCATGGTGTTTCAGAATTTCGAGCTGTTCCCGCATCTGTCGATCCGCGAAAACCTCACCATCGGCCAGATCAAGGTGCTGGGCCGCAGCGCCGACGAAGCCAATGCCAAGGGCTTGAAATACCTGGACCGCGTGGGCCTGCTGTCGCAGCAGGACAAGTTCCCCGGCCAGCTGTCGGGCGGCCAGCAGCAGCGCGTGGCCATCGCCCGCGCACTGTCGATGGACCCGATCGCCATGCTGTTTGACGAGCCGACATCGGCGCTCGATCCGGAGATGATCAACGAAGTGCTCGACGTGATGGTGGGCCTGGCGCAGGAAGGCATGACGATGATGGTCGTCACGCACGAAATGGGTTTTGCCCGGCGCGTGGCGAACCGCATCGTCTTCATGGACCAGGGCAAGATCATCGAGGATTGCAGCAAGGATGACTTCTTCAACACGACGCGCTCGGACCGCGCGCGCGATTTCCTCGCCAAGATCATCCATTAATTTTCCATCACCTTGAAGTTGAGTACGCATGCCTGACATGAAACACATCGCCGGCGCCATGCTGGCGCTGGGCTTGCTGGCCCATGCCCACGCGGCCGACAAGATCGCCGTCGACATCGCCCTGCGCGACGCCACCCTGATCGACGTTGCCGCCGGTAGCAGCGTCAACGGCAAGACCGTGCTGCTCAAGGGCGACCGCATCGTCGCCGTCGTCGATGACGCGCAGCTGCGCAGCTACGCGCCGAAGCGGACCATCCGCCTGCCCGGCAAATATCTGATGCCGGGTCTGTGGGACACGCACGTGCATTTCGGCGGCGGCCCGGAACTGATCGACGAGAACAAGCAGCTGCTGCCTTTGTACCTGGCACACGGCATCACCACGGTGCGCGACTGTTCGGGCGACTTGCCCGACACGGTGCTGGCATGGCGCCGGCAGATCAACGCGGGCCAGCTGGAAGGTCCGACGATCTTTACCTCTGGCGCCAAGCTCGAAGGCCTCAAGCCGCTGTGGAAGGGCACCATTGAAGTGGGCACGCCGCAGGAAGTGACGCGCGCGCTGGACGGCCTGCAGGCGCAGCAAGTGGACTTCGTGAAGATCACGGAAAACACCCTGAAGCCGGAGTTGTACCTGGAAGCGCTGCGCCAGGCGCGCGAACGGGGCATGCGCACTTCGGGTCATATCCCCGTGCAGCTCACGTTGGAGCAGATGGCCGATGCGGGCCTGGGCACGATCGAACATCAATCCTACCTGCTGCGTGCCACCACGCCGCGCGAACAGGAGCTGACGGATAAGGTGGCCGCCGGCGCGATGACGGGCAAGGAAGCCATGCGCGAAAGCCTGCAAAGCTACGACGAGCCGACGGCGCGCAAGGCCTTCAGCTACCTGGCCGCGCGCGGCACGGCCATCGTGCCGACCCTGTGGGGTTCGCGCGTAACGGCGTATCTGGACCGCGAAGACCATACGCACGATCCTGCCCTGCAGTACATCGGCAAGGGCTTGCGCGCCACCTACGACTGGCGCGTGCAGCGCGCCGCCAAGGATGGCCCGGATGCGATCGCCCAGCGCCACGCGCAGTTCGAGCAATCGGCCAAGCTGCTGCCCATTTTGCAGCAGCAGGGCGTGAGCATCATCGCCGGCACCGATGCGGGCTTCTTGAATTCCTTCGACTATCCGGGCCAGGCCCTGCACGATGAAATCGGCCTGTATGTGCAGTACGGCCTGACGCCGCAGCAAGCCTTGCAGTCGGCCGTCATCAACGGTCCCCGCTTCCTGGGCAAGCTGGAGCGCTACGGCAGCGTGGCGGCCGGCAAGGCGGCCGATTTGCTGGTGCTCGACGCGAACCCGCTGCAGGACATCGGCGCCACGCGCCGGATTCGCCTGGTGGTCAGCCGTGGCCAGGTATACGACCGCGCCAAGCTGGACCAGATGCTGGCCGAGATCCGCGCCTGGGGGGCGAAGCAGGAGACTGCGCCGGCCAAGTCCTGATGCTCTTCATTCTTTTAGTTAAAACGGCCGGGTGATACCGGCCGTTCTGCCGTTTCCCCGCCAGCATGCGCGGGCTCTCCCGGCCGGCGGGACGGTCCTGCGGCTGGTAAAATGGCGCTATCCGCAATGACCGCCTGAGAGCAGCCGCCATGTCCACACTCGATCACACCCCAGATTCCATCACTATCACCCGTCCAGACGACTGGCATTTGCACCTGCGCGACGGCGCCGTCATGGCCAGCGTGCTGCCGCACAGCGCGCGCCAGTTCGGCCGCGCCATCGTCATGCCGAACCTCAAACCCCCGGTTACCACCACGGCCGATGCCAGCGCCTACCGCGAGCGCATCCTGGCCGCCGTGCCGGAAGGCGTGAACTTCGATCCGCTGATGGTGCTGTACCTGACGAACAACACCTTGCCCGACGAAATCCGCCGCGCGCAGGACAGTGGCATCGTGCAGGCCGTGAAATTGTATCCGGCCGGTGCCACCACGAATTCCGACCTGGGCGTGACGGATTTGAAGAATTGCTACAAGGTGCTCGAAGTGATGCAGGAAGTGGGCATGCCCTTTCTCGTGCACGGCGAAGTGACGGATCCGGAAATCGACATTTTCGACCGCGAAGCCGTCTTCATCGAGCGCGTGATGCGCCCGCTGCGCAGCGCCTTCCCGGCCCTGTCCGTCGTGTTCGAACACATCACCACCAAGGATGCGGCGCAGTATGTGGCCGAAGCGGAAGGCCCGATCGCCGCCACCATCACGGCGCATCATCTGCTGTACAACCGCAACGAGATTTTCAAGGGCGGCATCCGTCCCCATTACTACTGCCTGCCTATCCTGAAGCGCGAAGAGCACCGCCTGGCACTGATGACGGCCGCCGCCAGCGGCGACGAGCGCTTCTTCCTCGGCACGGATTCGGCGCCGCACGCGCAAGGCGCCAAGGAAATGGCTTGCGGCTGCGCCGGTTGCTATACGGCCCTGCACGCGATGGAAATGTATGCGGAAGCATTCGAACGGGCCGGCGCGCTCGATAAGCTCGAAGCGTTCGCCAGCTTCCACGGCCCGGCCTTCTACGGCGTGCCGCGCAACACGGACACCATCACCCTGCGTCGCGAAAGCTGGACCTTGCCGGCCTCGCTGCCGCTGGGCGACAGCCACGTCATTCCGCTTAACGCGGGCGAGCAGATCAACTGGAAAATGGTCTAAGCGTTCATGCTGCCATCGATAGACTGGACCCGTCCCTGGTTTGCCACGGTGCTGCCGGCGCGACGGCAGCTGGACCTGCAGCGCGACACGGTGATCGTCGCGCTGAATGGCCGGGCGCGGGCGCTGGACTTGCGCAATCCCACCGGCCTGCCGCTGTGCTTTGTGCCGCAAGCGGACCTGCCCGAAGGCGTGGCCTACGAGGAGTTCATCGGCGCCACGGGCGGCGTGCCCACGCGCGACAATCTGCACGATTTTTTCAATGCGCTCGTGTGGCTCACTTTCCCGCGCATCAAGCGGCAGTTGAATGCGCTGCAGGCGGCGCAGATCGCCCTGTCCGGCGTGGGAAAATCGCGCGGTCCCGCGCGCGACGGCGCGACGATTTTTGACGAGAATTCCGCCTTGCTGGTGCTGCGCGACAGCGATGCCGGGCGCGCGCTGGAAACGGCACTGCGCGGGCACGACTGGCGCAGCGCATTTATCGCGCAGCGCGAGAAATTTGGCGCGGGCGGCGACGCCGAAGTCTGGCTGTTCGGCCACGCGCTGATGGAAAAACTGGTGGCGCCGCGCAAGGCCATTACGGCGCACACGCGCGTGATCTTTGCCGGCGACGCCTATTTCACGCTGGACGATGTCGCACGCCGCGCCTGGCTCGACGAGCGGGTGGCGCAAGACCTGGCGCAGCAAGGCCTCACGACGGCCGACTTCACGCCGCTGCCGGTGCTTGGTTTGCCCGGCTGGTGCGAAGACCAGGACGACGATTTTTACAATGACGCGGCGGTGTTCCGCCCGAAGCGCAAGGCAGCAGGCGCAGAAAGAGAGTAGAACATGGAGCATACCGTCCGCTGGGGCATCCTCGGCACTGGCAAGATCGCCCGCGCGATGGCCAATGGCTTGCGCGATGCGCCCGGCGCGCAGCTGGCGGCGGTCGCCTCACGCAGCAGCGCCGGCGCGCAAGCCTTCGGTACCGAATTCGGCATCGAGCGCTGCCACGGCTCCTACCAGGCGCTGGCGGACGATCCTGGTGTGGACGTGATCTACATCGCTACGCCGCACACCCTGCATGCGGAAAATGCCCTGATGTGCCTGGCCGCGGGCAAGCACGTCGTGTGCGAAAAGCCGTTCACGATGAACGCGCGCGAAGCGCAGGCCGTGGTCGATATGGCGCGCGAGAAAAAACTGTTCTTGATGGAAGCCATGTGGAGCCGCTTTCTGCCCGCCGTGCAGGAAGCCAAACGCATCATCGCCAGCGGCGAAATCGGCGTGCTGCGGCAGGTGCAGGCCGATATCGGCTTCGTTGCCCATTTCCCGCCCGAGCACCGCATCTTCAATCCCGAACTCGGCGGCGGCGCGCTGCTCGACGTGGGTATTTATCCGCTGTCGATGGCGGCCTTCTTCCTCGGCCCGGTATCGCAGGTGCAGGCGCTGGCCGAGATGGGCGCCACCGGCGTCGATGAACAGGTGGTGTTTTCGCTGCTGCACGCGGGCGGCGGCACCTCGTCCTGTGCCTGCAGCCTGCGCGCGCAGACGCCGACGGAAATGACGATTTCCGGCAGCCTGGGCCGCATCCGCCTGCCCAGCCGTTTTTACAAGCCCGACCACCTGATCTTCGAAGCGATGGATGGCGCACGCCGCGTCGTCGCCGCACCGCACCTGGGCAACGGCTACGCGCACGAGGCCATCGAAGCGATGCGCTGCATCCGCGCCGGCCTGCTGGAAAGCCCCGTCATGCCGCACGCCGACAGCGTGGCGCTGATGCAGAACCTCGACACCATGCGCGGCCAGATCGGCCTCGTCTACCAAGCCGACCAGGCGAGAACAGGAACCCCATGACATCGCACGCATCGCGTCCCAGCCTGAAAACCGTCCTCATCGCCAGCGGCGTCGTGCTGACCCTCGCGATGGGCGTGCGCCACGGTCTGGGCTTCTGGATGCAGCCGATCTCGCAAGCGAACGGCTGGACGCGCGAAACGTATTCGCTGGCGCTGGCCATGCAAAACCTGATGTGGGGCGTCTTCGGCCCGTTCGCCGGCATGGCGGCAGACCGTTTCGGCACCATGCGCGTCGTCATCGTCGGCGCCATCAGCTACATGGCCGGCCTCGTGTGGATGGCGCTCGTGACGCAGCCCACGCTGTTCATCGTCGGTTCCGGCATCTTCATCGGCCTGGCGCTGGCCTGCACGGCCTTTGGCGCCATCAGCGGCATCATCGGCCGCAGCGCGCCGCCCGAGCAGCGCTCGTGGGCCTTCGGCATTTCGTCGGCGGCCGGCTCGTTCGGCCAGTTCCTGATGATGCCGGTGGAGCAGCAGCTGATCTCCGCCGTAGGCTGGCAAAACGCCTTTTATGTGCTCGCCGCGCTGGTGCTGCTGGCCATGATCCCGATGGCCTTCTACCTGCGCGAGCCGCCCGTCTCGCACGCCAGCGGCCCGCAGCAAAGCATCGGTGCCGCCTTCAGCGAAGCCATCGCCAGCCGTTCGTTCTGGCTGCTGCTGGCCGGCTATTTTGTCTGCGGTTTCCAGCTGGTCTTCATCGGCGTGCACTTGCCGGCCTACCTGAAGGACCAGGGCCTGATGAACCCGAACATCGCCGTCACGGCGCTGGCCCTGATCGGCCTGTTCAACATCGTCGGCTCCTACTATGCGGGCAAACTCGGTGGCAAGATCGCCAAGCGCTACCTGCTGTCTGCCATCTACGTGACGCGCGCCGTGGTCATCACCGTGTTCCTGCTGGCGCCATTGTCGGCATGGTCCGTGTATCTGTTCGCCGCCGGCATGGGCGTGCTGTGGCTGTCGACCGTGCCGCTGACGAACGGCATCATCGCCGGCATCTTCGGCGTGAAGCATCTATCGATGCTGGCCGGGATGGTGTTCTTCTCGCACCAGGTGGGCAGTTTCCTCGGCGCGTGGCTGGGCGGCTACCTGTACGAGCACCAGGGCAGTTACCACGTCGTGTGGATGATCACCATCGGCCTGGGCTTGCTGGCCGCGCTGATCAACCTGCCCATCGACGAGCGCGCCGTCAAGCGCGTGGCGGTGGCCGCGTAATGGCCAGCTGGCGCACATGGCTGTGGCGCCTGGCTGGCGCCGCGCTGCTGGCTCTCGTCTTCCTCGCCTATCTGCGCCCCGACTTCATGCTCGACCTGGCGAACCGCTTCTGGATGTGCATGTAGGCTGCGCGGGCGCAAGGCCGTTTGCGAAAAGCGGGATTACGCTGGAAGTCGGATTACACTGAAAGTCGGATTACGCTACGCTAATCCGACCTACCCGACCTATTGCGGTGTCTTTTCGCGTAGGTCGGATTAGGCCGCAGGCCGTAATCCGACAACACCCCGAAATAAGCAATACCGATGACGCTCAGGCCGCAGGCCGTAATCCGACAACACCCCGAAATAAGCAATACCGATGACGTTCAGGCCGCAGGCCGTAATCCGACAACACCCGAAACCATGCGATATCGACGCGCATTCCAGCCTGGCGGCAGCTTTTTCTTCACGGTGGTGACGGCACACCGCCGGCCCGTCTTTACTTCGGAAATTGCCGTGGCTTTGCTCAGGGACGCTTTCCGCGCCGTGCGCCAGAAGCGGCCATTCGCTATCGACGCCATCGTCATCTTGCCCGATCACTTGCATTGCATCTGGACTTTGCCTGAAGACGATGCCGACTTCATGACGCGCTGGCGATTGATCAAGACGTGGTTCAGCAAGCATGCAGGATTGAAAGACGTTTGGCAGCATCGCTACTGGGAGCATGTGCTACGCGACGAGCGCGACTTTATAAAGCATGTCGATTACATCCATTACAACCCCGTCAAGCATGGCTTGGCGAGTAAAGTCATCGATTGGCCGTATTCCAGTTTTCACCGGTATGTGGAGCACGGCATGTGTGCAGAGGATTGGGGCGGGGATGTCGTAGACATGACAGGTGTTGGGCGGGAGTGAAATGTTGTCGGATTACGTCAGAAGTCGGATTACGCTACGCTAATCCGACCTACCCGACCTATGGCGGTGTCTTTTTGCGTAGGTCGGATTAGCGCGCAGCGCGTAATCCGACAGCACCTGAAAGCAATACCGGATTACACCTTCAAAAACTCTTCCTTGCCACCCAGCCAGCGCGCCAGGTGCGCTTCCACGGTGGCTGCGGCGGCCGCCGTGGTGGCGTGCAGCAGGTCGTGCGCCACGTCGCGGGCCTGGTCGACCAGCCATTGGTCCGTTTCCAGGTCGGCGAAGCGCAGCATGGCCTGGCCGGACTGGCGCGCGCCGAGGAATTCCCCGGGACCGCGGATTTCCAGGTCGCGGCGGGCGATTTCAAAACCGTCCGTCGTTTCGCGCATGGTCATCAAGCGCTGGCGCGCCACGCCGCCCAGCGGTCCCTGGTACAGCAGCAGGCAGACGCTGGCCGCCGAGCCTCGGCCCACGCGGCCGCGCAGCTGGTGCAGCTGCGACAGGCCGAAGCGCTCGGCGTGCTCGATCACCATCAGCGAGGCGTTCGGCACGTCGACCCCCACCTCGATGACGGTGGTGGCCACCAGCACGTGGATATGGCCGGCGATGAAAGCGTCCATCACTTCCTGTTTTTCCGCCGGTTTCAGGCGGCCGTGCACGAGGCCCACCTGCAGCGCGGGCAGGGCTTCGGCCAGCATCATGTAGGTGTCGGTGGCCGTCTGCAGCTGCAGCGCTTCCGATTCCTCTATCAGCGGGCAGACCCAGTACACCTGCCGGCCTTCCAGCGCGGCCGCATACACGCGGGCGATGACTTCGTCGCGCCGGTTCTGGTCGATGGCGCGCGTGACGATGGGGCTGCGGCCGGGCGGCAGCTCGTCGATCACGGACACTTCCAGGTCGGCGTAATACGTCATGGCCAGGGTGCGCGGGATGGGCGTGGCCGACATCATCAGCTGGTGCGGCACGGCCGCGCTGTCGCCCTTGTTGCGCAGGGTCAGGCGCTGGCCCACGCCGAAGCGGTGCTGCTCGTCGACGATCACCAGGCCCAGTTTGGCAAACAGCACGTTATCCTGGATCAGCGCATGCGTGCCGATCACCAGCTGCGCTTCGCCTGATTCGATCAGGGCCAGCGCCGCCGTCTTTTCCTTTTTCTTCAGGCTGCCCGTCAGCCACGCCACCTTCACGCCCAGCGGTTCCATCCAGGCGGCGATCTTGCGGAAGTGCTGCTCGGCCAGAATCTCCGTGGGCGCCATCAGCGCGGCCTGGTAGCCGCTGTCGATCGCCTGCGTGGCGGACAGGGCCGCCACGACCGTCTTGCCGCTGCCGACGTCGCCCTGCAGCAAGCGCTGCATCGGATACGGCTGGCGCAGGTCGGCGCGGATTTCCTCGAGCACGCGCGCCTGCGCGCCCGTCAGCTTGAAGGGCAGGGCGGCGCCGAAGGCTTCCGACAGGGGGCCGACGATGGGCAGGGACGCCGCGCCTTTCGAGCGGCGCGCGCGCTGGGCGCGTTTGAGCGACAGTTGCTGCGCCAGCAGTTCATCGAACTTCATGCGCACCCAGGCCGGGTGCGAGCGGTCCATCAGCGCGCTTTCATCGATGTCCTGCGGCGGATAGTGCAGTAGGTGCACGGCGGCGCGGAACGGCGACAGCTGCATCTCGCGCAGCAGCTGGTCCGGTAAGGTGTCCTGCCAGTCGATGCGGCGCATGGCGTCGGCGATTTCGCGGCGCAGCACGTGCTGCGACAGGCCTTCGCCGGACGGATACACGGGCGTGAGCGCCGTGGGCAGCGGCGCGCCCTCGTTGACCACCTTGTACGTCGGGTGCACCATCTCGGCGCCGAAAAAGCCGTGCTTGAGTTCGGCGCGCGCGCGCACCCGCGTGCCTTCGGCCAGCTGCTTGACCTGGCTGCCGTAGAAATTCATGAAGCGCAGCAGCAAATTGCCCGTTTCGTCGGCGATTGTCACGAGCAATTGCTTGCGCGGCTTGAAATTGACTTCGCACTTGGTGACGATGCCTTCCACTTGCCACGACTCGCCGCCGCGCAGGCAGGCGTCGCGGATGGTGTAGACCTTGGTTTCGTCCTCGTAGCGCATCGGCAGGTGCAGCACCAGGTCCATATCCGTGCGCAAGCCCAGTTTGGCCAGCCGGCTTTCCGTGCTGACCACTTTTTTGGCGGCTTTCGGCTTCGCGGCCGGCTTGGCTGTGGGAGGAAGATCGGGCTTGGGATCGGACATATGCAAGGTTTTGGTGCCGCTAGCGTAAAATAGAGGGTTGTCCGGCACACCCTGTGCGTACCGCAGTCGTAGTTGTTGCGGCGGATTATTGTAATGCCTGTATAGGCGCACAGTATAGTGCCAGATGTTCCATTGCGCACTCCTAATCATTTTTGACGTACTTTTGAAGCAAAACGCATGTATTCGCTTTCCGATTTCGATTTTAATTTGCCGCAAGAAAACATTGCGCAAACTCCGTTGGCCGAGCGCAGCGCCTCGCGCCTGTTGCATCTGGACGGCGAGACCGTGGTCGACCGCCAGTTCGCCGACATCGTAGGACAGCTAGCCGCGGGCGACCTGCTGGTGATGAACGATACGCGCGTACTCAAGGCGCGCTTCTTTGGCGTCAAGGAAAGTGGCGGCAAGATCGAGGCGCTGGTCGAGCGCGTACTCGATGACCGCACCGTGCTGGCCCAGGTGCGCGCGTCGAAGTCGCCGCCGCCCGGCTGCCGTATCCGCCTGGCCGACGCCTTCGACGTGACGGTCGGCCAGCGCGCCGGCGAATTCTTTACCTTGCACTTCGAGGCCGACGTGTTCGAACTGATCGAGGCGCATGGCCGCTTGCCGCTGCCGCCCTACATCGAGCACGATGCGGACGAATTCGACGAAACGCGCTACCAGACGGTCTTCAACAAGGTGCCGGGCGCTGTCGCCGCGCCGACGGCGGGCCTGCATTTCGACCAGGCCCTGCTCGACCAATTGAAGGCCAAGGGCGTCAACTTTGCCTATGTGACCCTGCACGTGGGCGCCGGCACCTTCCAGCCCGTGCGCACGGAAGTGCTGGCCGAACACAAGATGCATACCGAGTGGTACACCATGCCGCAGGAAACCGTCGACGCCGTGCGCGCCGCGCAGCAGGCCGGGCGCGACGTGGTCGCCGTCGGCACGACCAGCCTGCGCGCGCTGGAATCGGCCTCGCAAAGCGGCCAGCTGGTGGCGGGCAGCGCCGATACGGCCCTGTTCATCACGCCCGGCTATGCCTTTAAAACGGTGACGCGCCTGATTACCAACTTCCATTTGCCGAAGTCGACCCTGCTGATGCTGGTGTCGGCCTTTGCCGGCTATGAGCCGATCCGCAACGCCTACGCGCATGCGATCGCGCAGAACTACCGTTTCTTCAGCTATGGCGATGCGATGCTGCTCACCACGCAATCGCGCGCCGCACTGAACCTTGATACTCCCGTGAAAGACTGACCATGCTGGAATTTACATTACTCAAGACCGACACGAGCGGCCTGACCAAGGCACGCCGCGGCACCTTGAAACTCAACCATGGCGTCGTGCAGACGCCGATCTTCATGCCAGTGGGCACTTACGGCTCCGTGAAAGCCATGTCGCCGCTGGAACTCAACGAGATCGACGCGCAGATTATTTTGGGCAACACTTTTCATCTGTGGTTGCGTCCAGGAAACACCGTCATGGAAAAATTCGGCGGCTTGCACGGTTTCATGGGCTGGAACAAGCCGATCCTGACGGATTCGGGCGGATTCCAGGTATTTTCGCTGGGCGCCATGCGCAAGATCACGGAAGAGGGCGTGCATTTCAATTCGCCCATCAACGGCGATAAACTGTTCCTGTCGCCGGAAGTGTCGATGCAGGTGCAGCGCGTCTTGAATTCCGACATCGTCATGCAGTTCGACGAATGCACGCCGTACGAAATTCAGGGCCGCCCGGCCACCATCGAGGAAGCGGCCAAGTCCATGCGCATGTCCTTGCGCTGGGCGCAGCGCTCGAAGGATGAGTTCCACCGCGGCGAAAACCCGAATGCGCTGTTCGGCATCGTGCAGGGCGGCATGTTCGAAATGCTGCGCGACGAGTCGCTGGCCAAGCTCGAAGAGATCGACTTCCCCGGCATCGCCATCGGCGGCCTGTCCGTCGGCGAGCCGAAGGAAGACATGATGCGCATGCTGGCCCACGTGGGTCCGCGCCTGCCGGCCAACAAGCCCCATTACCTGATGGGCGTGGGCACGCCGGAAGACCTGGTGGCGGGCGTGTCGAACGGCATCGACATGTTCGACTGCGTCATGCCGACGCGTAACGCCCGCAATGGCTGGCTGTTCACCCGTTTTGGCGACATCAAGATCAAGAATGCCAAGTACAAGGAAGACCAGGCGCCGCTGGACGAAACGTGCAGCTGCTACGCTTGCCGCAACTTCTCGCGCGCCTACCTGCACCATCTGCACCGCTCCAAGGAAATCCTCGGCGCGCGCCTCAATACCATCCACAACCTGCATTACTACCTGGACCTGATGCGCCAGATGCGCGAAGCGCTGGACGAAGACCGTTTCCACGCGTTTACGCTGCAATTCCATGCGGAACGCGCACGCGGAACTTAAGAAAACCTTAGCTTGCGCCCTGGCGGCAGCATGGCCGGAAGTTTTGTGTATTGGTGCTTGGACGGGGGCGAGAAAGCATTGCATAATGCCTTTTTAGCCCCATTTGAAGCTGCCATGCCTGCAATTGGGGGCTTGGCGGATTGCCAATGCTAGAATACAGCGCTATTTTTTCAAACTGATTAGAACTGGAGTCACCGTGTTTTTCATTTCCAACGCTTATGCGCAAGCCCCAACCGACGCCCTGGGCCTCGGCGGCAACCTGACCAGCTTCCTGCCGCTGGTATTGATGTTCGTGGTCATGTATTTCCTGATGATCCGTCCACAGCAAAAACGCGCCAAAGAACAACGGGCGATGATGGACGCGCTGGCCAAGGGTGACGAAGTCGTCACCGCCGGCGGTATGCTGGGCCGTGTTGTCAAGGTAGTGGACGCTTACGTCACCATCGAAGTGGCGACCGGCACCGAAATCACGGTGCAAAAGAGCTCCATTACCACCTTGCTGCCTAAAGGCACCCTGAAGGCGCTGTAATTCCTCGCTGTCATTGCCCCGGCAATGATTGAACGGGGCGGCTACCCGCCGCCCCTCGCGACGCCTCCGACGCTCAACACTGAACGCTGAATCAATATGAATCGCTATCCTGCCTGGAAATACATCATCATCGTCGTCGCCTTATTGCTGGGCGCACTTTATACGGCACCCAATTATTTCGGTGAGTCACCGGCGCTGCAAGTAACCAGCGGCAAGTCGACCGTCAAGGTGACGGGCGAGCTGATGACGCAAGTCGAGCAAATATTGACGAAAGAGAACGTCAAGTCGGAAGGTGTCACCATGGATGGCGCCGGCAACCTCGCCTCCGTGCGCGTGCGTTTCGCCGATCCCGATACCCAGTTCAAGGCGAAACTGGTGCTGGAAAAGGACCTCAATCCCGATGCCAGCGACCCCGCGTACATCGTGACGGTCAACCTGCAAGCCAATACCCCGATGTGGATGCAAAAATTGCATGCCTTGCCCATGTTCCTGGGCCTGGACTTGCGCGGCGGCGTGCACTTCCTGATGCAGGTCGATGCAAAAGCAGTATTGAACAAGAAAGTCCAGGGCGTCCAGTCCGCCGCGCGTAGCGTGTTGCGTGACAAAAATATCCGCCATGCGGGCATCGAGCGCGTGGGCGACAGCGTGCAGATCAACTTCCGCGACGCGGAAACGCGCCTGAAGGCAAAAAATGTGCTGTCCGACCAGATGTCGGAACTGGCGTTCGCCGATGCGGGCGAAGGCAGCGATTTGAAATTGAACATCACCCTGAAGCCGGCCGCCCTGAAGGCGACCATCGACGAAGGCGTAAAACAGAATATCTCCACCCTGTCCAAGCGCGTCAACGAGCTGGGCGTGGCCGAGCCGCTGATCCAGCAGCAAGGTCCCGACCGCATCGTGGTGCAACTGCCTGGCGTGCAGGACGTGGCCCGCGCGAAAGCCATCATCGGCCGCACGGCGACGCTGGAAGTGCGCCTGGTCGATGAAACCATCGTGCCTGGCACCGAACTGTCGAGCGCCATCCCGTTCAACTCGGAACTGTTCACCGTCGGCAAGGGCGTCCCTGTCGTGCTGGCGAAAGACGTGATCCTGACGGGCGACTATATCTCCAGCGCCACGGCCAGCTTCGACCAGAACCAGCAAGCGGCCGTGTCGATCGACCTGAACGGCGACGGCGGACGCAAGATGCGCGAAGCGACGCGCGAACGCGTGGGCAAGCGCATGGCCATCGTGCTGTTTGAAAAGGGCAAGCCGGAAGTGCTGTCGGTGGCGACCATCCAGCAGGAACTCGGTTCGCGCTTCCAGATCACGGGCATGGGCGGCGCGGAAAACGCGAATGAACTGGCGCTGCTGCTGCGCTCGGGAGCCCTGTCCGCACCGATGACCGTCATCGAGGAACGCACGATCGGACCGCAGCTGGGCGCGGAAAACATCGCCAAGGGCTTCCACTCGACCTTGTACGGCTTCATCGCCATCGCCATCTTCATGATCGCCTACTACATGCTGTTCGGCGCCTTCAGCGTGCTGGCCCTGGCCACCAACCTGCTGTTGCTGGTCGGCTTGCTGTCGATGATCCAGGTGACCTTGACCTTGCCAGGTATCGCCGCTATCGCGCTGGCGCTGGGCATGGCGATTGACGCCAACGTGCTGATCAATGAACGTATCCGTGAAGAGCTGCGCGCCGGCAATACGCCGCAAGCGGCGATCGCCGCCGGCTTCGACCGTGCCTGGGCCACGATTCTGGACTCGAACGTGACCACCCTGATCGTCGGCCTGGCGCTGCTGGCCTTCGGCAGCGGTCCCGTGCGCGGCTTCGCTGTCGTGCATTGCCTGGGCATCCTGACCTCGATGTTCTCCTCCGTGTTCGTGTCGCGCGGCGTGGTCAACCTCTGGTATGGCCGCAAGAAAAAGCTGACGACCTTGTCGATCGGCACGGTGTGGGTGCCGGGCACCAGCAAATAAGCGACGGCCCAGCCTTACCCAATAGCGACAACAGCGATCGCGTCCGGTGGCACAGCTGCCGGACGCACAGAATAGAACTCAGAGGATTTCATGGAATTTTTCCGGATTAAAAAAGATATTCCCTTCATGCGCCATGCGTTGATTTTCAACGTGATTTCGGCCGTGACCTTCCTTGCCGCCGTCTTCTTCCTGGTGCACAAGGGCTTGCACCTGTCCGTCGAATTCAAGGGCGGCACGCTGATGGAGGTGAAATACCCGAAGGCGGCCAATCTTGAAGGCATACGCGGCACCCTGATCGCCATGGGCTATGAAGAGCCGGGCGTGACCAGCTTCGATACGGCGCGCGACGTGATGATCCGCCTGCCGGTGGAAAATGGCGTCAGCGCCGCAAATACCTCGCAGCGCGTGTTCGAATCGCTGTGCAAGGCCGAGCAGGGCACGACCAAGGCCATCGACACCGTCACCGCCAAGGGCGAACATGTGCTCAAGAGCGCGTGCATGGACACCGCCGGCAATGAAGCGGTGGTACTGCAGAAGGTTGAATTCGTCGGCCCGCAAGTGGGCGAGGAACTGGCGCAGAACGGCTTGAACGCGCTGGTGGTGGTGATTATCGGCGTGATGATCTACCTGGCCATCCGCTTCGAATGGAAATACGCTGTCTCGGCCATTATCGCCAACTTGCATGACGTGGTGATCATCCTGGGCTTCTTCGCCTTCTTCGAATGGGAATTCTCGCTGACGGTGCTGGCGGCGATCCTGGCGGTGCTCGGCTATTCCGTCAACGAATCGGTGGTGATCTTTGACCGTATCCGCGAAAACTTCCGCAAGCAGCGCAAGGCTTCCGTGCATGAAGTGATCGACAACGCGATCACCAGCACCATTTCACGTACCATCATCACCCACGGCTCGACCCAGATGATGGTGCTGTCGATGCTGGTCTTCGGCGGCCAGACCCTGCACCACTTTGCACTGGCGCTGACCATCGGTATCTGCTTCGGTATTTATTCGTCCGTGTTCGTCGCTGCCTCGATCGCCATGTGGCTGGGCGTCAAGCGCGAAGACTTGATCAAGCCGATCAAGGAAAAAGACGAAACCGACGGCGCCGTGGTGTAAGCGCAGGTTTTTTGCAGGTCGAATGAGGAACGATCACCGTTTGCGGTGGTCGTTTTTTTTATGGTGGATGACAATGAAGCGTTTGATAGTGATGGGCATCATGGCAGGCATCGGCACATTGGCCAGTGCCGCGCAATTGAGCCGCGCGGACAGCGGCGCCATCGCCCTGCGCGGCCCGATTGCCGAGGGCGACGTGGACAAGCTGCGGCTGCTGGCTGTGCCGGGGACGACGCTGTTGCGCGTCAATAGCGAGGGTGGCGATGCGCTGGCGGCCATGCAGCTGGGCCGCTATCTGCGCCGGCAGCAATGGGATATTGCCATCGACACCGTGTGCGCGGGCAGCTGCGCCCTGTATGTCTTCCCGGCGGCTTACCGCAAGCACATTCCCGCAGACGCCGTGCTGGCGCTGCAGGAATCGGCTTTCCTGCGTGCGCAGGCGAGCCCGGCACAGATGCGCCGCACCCTGGCCGAGGCGGGCGTGGCGGCTGAGGACATCGGCAGTGAAACGGCGGCACTGGCGGCCCGATTGGCCGACACGGCGGCGCAGGAAGCGGCGTTTGCCGCGGAACTGGGCATTGCTCCCGCCTTTTACCGCGATTTTCCGCAAGTGGCGGCGCAGGCCGAGAGCGTGCGCCGGCGCTTTCCCGACCAGGAGGCCGCCGTCCACTGGTGGCCGGCCGCCGCCCGCCTGCAGCGCTGCTACGGCATCGCCGGCGTGGACGAGGGCGCGCGCGCGGTTCGCCTGGCGCCCGACGGTTATCTGTACGTGCCGGCCCTGTCGGCCCTCGTCATGGGCGACCAGGCCTTGCAGGACTGTCCATGAGCCGCAGCGGCCGCTTGTTCCTGCTGATGGACGCCATGCGCGCCAGGCGCGTGCCCGTCACGGCGGCCCAGCTGGCGCAGCAGCTCGGTGTTTCCGAGCGCACGATCTACCGCGATATCCAGACCCTGGCCGAACTGGGCGCGCCCCTGCAGGGCGAGGCGGGCATCGGCTATGTGCTGCGCCGCGGCGCCTTCCTGCCGCCGCTGATGTTCGGTGCCGATGAGCTGGAAGCGCTGGTGCTGGGCGCGCGCTGGGTGCGCCGGCAGGGCGATGCGGGCCTGGCGCAGGCGGCCAGCAATGCCCTGGCCAAGATCGCGGCCGCCTCGCCGCGCGATTTGCGCGACAGCATGGCCGAGACCAGCCTGTGGGTGCCGCTGGGCCGTCCCGCCGATGGCACGCAGCCGGCCGACCCGGCCGACCGGTATGTGCAGCCCGTGCGCGAGGCGATCCGCTACGAACAGAAACTCACGCTCGCCTATCAGGATGAGTATGGCAGCGCCACCTCGCGCACGGTGTGGCCGTTTGCCCTGGCCTTTTTCGAAGGCAAGCGTCTGCTGGCCGCCTGGTGCGAGCTGCGCGGCGATTACCGGCATTTCCGCATCGACCGCATCGCCAGCGTGCAGCAGCATGAGGAGCGCTATCCCACGCGCCGCCACGCCTTGCTCGATACCTGGCGCAAGGCCCACGATATCGATCCCGAATCCTGATATTCGCTCCTGACAAAAACTGTCAGTGCCCGGCCCTACGATGGTGGCTTCTTCACTCACCGGAGCCATTTATCATGCGCCTGTACCACCACCCCATGTCCTCGAATGCCCGCCGTGCCCTGATGACGGCGATCCACCTCGGCCTGTCTCTGGAGCTGGCCGAAGTCGACCTGATGAATGCGGACGACCGCCGCCGCCTGGCCGAACTGAACCCCAACGGCAAGGTGCCCGTGCTGGCCGACGGCGCTTTCCTGCTGTGGGAATCGTGCGCCATCATGCAATACCTGGCCGAGCAGGTGCCGGGCCAGACGCTTTATCCGCAGGCGCCGCAAGCGCGCGCCGACGTCAACCGCTGGCTGTTCTGGGCCGCGCAGCACTTCGCGCCCGCCATCAGCGTGCTGGCCTGGGAGCGCGCCTGGAAAGGCATGACGGGCAATGGTCCGGCGGACCCGCTGGAAGAGGCGCGCGGCGAGCGCGATCTGCATGAATGCGCCGTCGTGCTGGACGCGCATCTGGCGGCGCGCAATTGGCTCAGCGGAGACGATGTGACCCTGGCCGATTTCGCCGTGGCCGCGCCCCTGATGTACAGCGAGGCCGTGCGGCTGCCGCTGGCGCAGTACCGGCATATCGGGGCGTGGTTCGCCCGCGTGCGGCAGCTGCGTGCCTGGCAGGAAACGGAGGTGGAACTGGTGCCGGGATAATGCGCGCGCTAAGTGTGTCAACGCACGGAGCCGGCGCGGCGTACCGCATAAGATAGGGCTGTCTCTTTCAGGACATCCCTAGCTTTGGACTTTACCCGCTTTCGAGCGGGTTTTTTTTTGAATAGCGGCTTGATAAATTGATAATCGCTGCACAGATGGGACACATCCCACTTCCAGCAGGTACGCCATGTTCATGCCACGCCATCCGAAACCCCTGTTGAGTACGAAGGCGGTTGCCACGCAGGTCGTCCAGCAGAAGCAGGGGACCCAGCCCATGGACAAGCATGTGCTGATCGTCGAGACGGTCAAGCCGGCGGCACCGCCGCCAGCGGGCAAGAAGCCTGCAGGCTAGTGCACGAGCACCTTCAGCAGCGACTGCACTTCATCGTCCGATTCTTCCATGATGCTCGACAAGGTCGCATCGTCGCCAATCAGGCAATCGATGCTGCGCGCGGCGCGCGCTGCCCGTACGGCAATGGCGGCCGGGCTTTCGTTGAGGGGCGACGAGACGGGCGCCAGATCATTTGCCAGCAGCAGGGTGTCGCCCAATGATTCGGGCGGGATGGCGCGCAAGCCCTCCCACAGCGCATCGATGGCGCCCCGCACCGCTTCCGGCACCTTCAGTTTGGCCAGGACGCCGTGGCCGATGGCCTGTTCGCCATGTTCGACCCAGTCCTCGGGTTCGCCATCGAGGATGCCGGGGAATTCGGCCGCGCGCGACAGCAGATAAAACCCGCCCACTTCATGCATGATGCCGGCAAACAGGGCCGTATCGGGATCGACCCTGGTGACGCGGCGGGCCAGCACCTGCGACAGGGCCGCCACATGGGCCGTATGTTCCCATAGCTGGTTGGCCTTCGCCTGCAGCGCGGGATCGGTGATGGTGCTGCCCAGCTGGCGCACGATCAGCGATGCCACCACCGATTGCAAGGTACGCACGCCGAGCCGCTGCACGGCGTTGCGCACGCTGGTGATTTCATTGCCGGAACGGTTGAACGCCGCCGAATTGGCAATGGCCACCGTGCGCGCGGCCAGCAGCGGGTCTGCCTGCACCAGCTTGGCGGCGGCCTCGATATGGCAGTCGGGATCGGACAGCGCCTCTTGCAGCTTGAGCGAAGCGTCCACATTGGCAGGAAAGGTCAGCTCGCCACGAGCGGCTTGTGCGGCGATGCTTTTAAAGGCGTCGAGTCTGTTCATTGAAAAAATTATACTCGCAATATTTCCGTACGGAACTTTTTAACCATGATCTTTTCGCAAACAGCTTAGCAAAAGGCAAGCAAAGCCCCGTAAACGGAAAAAGGCATGCCTATATTGTTGACATGCCTTTTTTTAACGACAGCGATCGTCACAGCGCTGGACAGGACCATTGCGAGCGGATGGGATTTGTGGCTAAGAAGCGCAACCGTACTTTAGTACGGGGGCGCCGAGCCGGTGAGCATCGCAGGCCGCAAAGCGCACCGCGCAGCAGGTCCTGTTCAGCGCTACTACAGAGCTTCGCTGAAGATCGCGTCGCAGCCTTCCACCAGCTCGTCGCTGTCTTCCAGTTCATCGGTCAAGCCCAGGTCGAACAGTTCTTCGACGGCATTCATGAAGCTGTTGTGCTTGGTGGCGCCGATCAGGCGGTAGATTTCGCCGTCTTCGTTGCGCACGCCGATGATCAGTTTTTCCTGGCGCACCAGTTCCGGCGTGCTGGCGTTGAGCAGCAGGTTGCCGATGATGTGTTTATCGAAATGTGCGGGCTTTTTGCCTTCGAGCAGTGTGGTTTTCAACTTGGTTTCCTTTGTCTTGTTTGAATGTCTGTGCTTGGTGAATGGTCAGCCGTGGCCGTTGGCGATGGCGTGCTTCAAGCCCGCCAGGGTAGTTTCCAACTGCATGAAATCGTCTTCGGTATAGCCGTCGAACAGCTGTTGGCCCTGCTTGGTCAGCTTGGGGAACACGTCATGGAACACCTGTTCGCCCTCGCAGCTCAGGCGCACATAATAGGAACGCTTGTCGCGTGGACAACGTTCGCGTATCACCAGCCCCTTTTGTTCCAGCCGGTCCACCACGCCCGTCAAAGTCCCCTTGGTAATCAGGGTTTTCTGGCCCAGTTCCTTGTAGGACATGCCGCAGGTGTTGCCGAGCGTGGCAATGATGTCGAATTGCGCATGCGTCAAGCCGTACTGGCGCACGAAGTCGCTAGAAAACCGCTCGAAGCCTTGCATGCATTCGGCCAGCAGCCGGATACTTTTTAAATATCGTTCACCCATGGCAGTGATTATATCCTTCCGCTCCGCTTTTTTCCGCCGCGCCAGGATCGCCCTTGCATGAGGGGCTCGATGGGGCGGAAGTCCGGTATCATGTGGGCAACTCAGCCCTTGCCCCGATCCCGCCCGCCGATGTCCTTCGCTAATCTTTCCCGTATCGGCCTCGACAAACCGTTGCGTTTGTTGCTGGTGCATGCCGGCGATGCCGAGTCGATCACGTGGGCCGGCCTGGCGCAGCCGCTGCGCCTGTGCGCGCGGGCGCTGGGGCCGCAGGCGTTCCAGCTGGACGTGCGCACGCCGGAACAGGTGGCCGCGCAGGGCGGCCACTGGCATATCGCGCTGCTGGTGGCCGATGAAACGCAGGCGCCGCTGCGCAACGAGCTGTGCCGGGCCGTAATCGAGCGCTGCCGCTCGGCGCCGTTCTGGGGCGGCGTGGGGGCGGCCGTGCTGTGGCTGGCCGACGCGGGCGTCATGGATGGCGTGCGCATCGCCTTGCCGTGGGCCTTGTATGCCGATGCGGAAGCGAAGGCGGAACGGGCCATCCTGACGCCGCATTTGTTCGACATCGACGGCCCGCACCTCACCTGCTGCGGCGGCGCGGCCAGCATCGACTTTTCGCTGACCCTGATCGAAACCATCTTTGGCGCCGACGTGCAGGCGCTCGTCAAGGAAGCCTTGTGCGTGGACAAGGTGCGCGGCAAGGAGGAACGCCAGCGCGTTGCCCTGCAGGCGCGCTTCGGCGTGTTGCAGCCGAAACTGTCCGAAGCGGTGACCTTGATGGAAGCCAATATCGAGGAGCCGCTGTCGACGGACGACATCGCCAGCCTGGTGGGCCTGTCGCGGCGCCAGCTGGAGCGGCTGTTCAAGCAATACTTGGGCAGCCTGCCGTCGCGCTACTACCTGGAACTGCGCCTGCAGCGCTCACGGCAACTGTTGCTTGATACACATTATTCCATCGTGCAAGTAGGCCTGATGTGCGGCTTTTCCTCCGGCTCGCACTTTTCCACGGCGTTCGGCACCCTGTTTGGCAATACGCCCCGTGAGGAACGGCAGCGCAAGCTGATGCCGCCGGCCTGACGCCTGACGCATTGAGCTGTGATGAATTGTGAAAATCCTTGTCGCAGATTCAAAAGAGTTTTAGCATCCCGCTTTTTATAATGCAGTACACACGTAGCTGTCGTAGCTGCGGAGTACCTAACATATTGATGGGGAAATGCTATGAATGCCAAGCTTGATTCGACCGTAACGGCTCGTCCAGTCACCCGGGAAACCTTTGATCAGGTCCTCGTTCCTACCTACGCTCCTGCAGCCATGGTGCCCGTGCGCGGTTCCGGACTGGATCTGTGGGACCAGTCAGGCAAGCATTACCTCGATTTCACCTCCGGCATCGCCGTCAACAGCCTGGGCCACTGCCATCCGGCCCTGGTCGACGTGCTGACCAAGCAAATCAATAATTTGTGGCATTTGGGCAACGGCTATACGAACGAGCCTGTGCTGCGCCTGGCGCTGGCCCTGACGGAAGCGACCTTCGCCGACCGCGCCTTCTTCTGCAACTCGGGCGCGGAAGCCAACGAAGCGGCGCTGAAGCTGGCGCGCAAGTACGCGCACACCAAGTTCGGCGCGCACAAGTCGCGCATCATCTCGTGCTTCAGCTCCTTCCACGGCCGCACCCTGTTTACGGTGTCCGTCGGCGGCCAGGCCAAGTACACGGAAGGCTTCGAGCCGCTGCCGCCGTCGATCGACCACATCGCCTACAACGACATCGAAGCGGCGCGCGCCGCCATCGGCGATGACGTGTGCGCCGTGATCGTCGAGCCGGTACAAGGCGAAGGCGGCGTGGTGCCTGGCAATCCGGAATTCCTCAAGGAGCTGCGCGCCCTGTGCGACAAGACCGGCGCCCTCTTGATTTTCGACGAAGTCCAGAGCGGCATGGGCCGCACTGGCGCGTTGTTCGCCTACATGGGCTACGGCGTCACGCCGGACATCCTGACGGCCGCCAAGGCGCTGGGCAACGGCTACCCGATCGGCGCCATGCTGACCACGAATGAACTGGCGCAAACGCTGGCCGTCGGCACCCACGGCACCACCTACGGCGGCAATCCGCTGGCCGCCACCGTGGCCCTGACCGTGCTCGACACGATCAACACGCCAGCGTTCCTGGCGCGCGTGAAAGAAGCGAGCGTCAACACCATCGCCATGCTGCAAGGCTTGATTACGGATTACCCGCAAGTGTTCTCCATCGTGCGCGGCAGCGGCTTGCTGCTGGGCCTGGTCGTCAGCGATGCCTTCAAGGGCCGCGCGAAAGACATCCAGAAAGCGGCCGAAGCGCAAGGCTTGATGGTGCTGATCGCCGGCATGGACGTGGTGCGCCTGGCACCGGCCCTGATCGTCTCGGACGAGCAGATTGCCGAAGCGGGCCGCTTGCTGCGCGCCGCCATCGACGGCATGCTGAAAGCCTGAGGCTAGCCTCGCTCCCTGTTTGATCACCGGCCCGCCGCTTTGCTGCGGGCCGGCTTGGTTCTGCCCCCAGCATCGTCAGCATTGAAGGAGTACCCATGTATGTTGTCCGTCCGGTAGAAATTGCGGATATTGCAGCCCTCGAAGCGCTGGCCGCGGTAACCATGCCGGGTGTCCATACCCTGCCGAAGACGCGCGAGAAAATCGCCGCCTCCGTCGAGCGCTCCATCGCCTCGTTTGCCGCCCATGTCGACATCCCCAGCGAAGAGTCGTACCTCTTCGTGCTTGAATCCCTGCTCGACAAGAGCATTGCCGGCACGGCCGCCATCTTCGCCTCGGCCGGCTCGAACGGCACTTATTTTTCCTTTCGCAACGACGTCATCCAGCAAGTCTCGCGCGACCTGAACATCAGCCACAGCGTGCATGCGCTGACCCTGTGTTCCGAGTTGACGGCGTACTCGCAGCTGTCCGGCTTCTTTGTGCGCAATATGGAGCAGGCGGGCCTGGAAGCGGCCCTGCTGTCGCGCGCGCGGCTGCTGTTCGCCGTGCTGGCGCCGCACCGCTTCGGCGACCGCTTCTTCGTGCCGCTGGCCGGCATCACCGACGCCAACGGCCAGTCGCCGTTCTGGGATGCGCTGGGCCGCAAGTTCTTCCAGATGGATTTCCTCGATGCCGAAAAAGTCATCGGCGGTGCGCGCAACCGCACCCTGATCGTCGAACTGATGCCGCACTACCCCGTGTACGTGCCGCTGCTGCCCGGCGACGCGCAGGCGGCCATGGGCCAGATCCACCCGAGCGGCGAACTGGCGTTCAATCTGCTGACGGAAGAAGGCTTTGAAGCGGACGATTACATCGACATCTTCGATGGCGGCCCGATCCTGCAAGCGCACAAGCATGCGCTGCGCTCGTTTACGGGCTCGCTCACGCGCCGCGTCGTCGCAGGCGTCACGCCCAGCCGCACGGGCCTGAAAGTCAATTACGCGGTCGCCTCCGGCGCCGAGCGCAATTTCCGCGCCGTGACCTTTGCCTGCGATGCGCTCGAAGCGCAGGACAGCATCGGCTTGCCGGCCGACCTGCTCGAGGCGCTGGCCGTGGCCGAAGGCGACAGCGTCATTTGCGTGCGTATCTAAGGGAGTTAATTTTATGCTAGTAGTACGCGCCATCAACGCCAATGACCTCGATGCCCTGTATGGCCTGGCCAGCCAGGTCGGCACGGGCATGACCACCCTCAAGCCGGACATGAAAATGCTGGGCGACCGCCTGGCGATTGCCTGCGCCTCGTTCGCCGAAACCATCGCGCCCGAAAAGCGCGACTACATGTTCGTCATGGAGGATACGGAAACGGGCCGCCTGGCCGGCGTGTGCGCCATCAAGGGCGCCGTGGGCCTGGAAGAACCGTTCTATAACTACCGCATCGGCACCCTGGTCCATTCCAGCCGCGAGCTCGACGTGTTTACGCGCATGGAAACGCTGTACCTGTCGAACGACCTGACGGGCAGCACGGAACTGTGCTCGCTGTTTTTGCACCCGGACTACCGCAGCGGGAACAACGGCAAGCTGCTGTCGAAAAGCCGCTTTTTGTTCATCGCCCAGTTCCCGCACCTGTTCACGGAAAAGCTGATCGCGGAGATGCGCGGCTACCAGGCGCCGGACGGCAGCTCGCCGTTTTATGAGGGCCTGGGCCGCCACTTCTTCAAGATGGATTTCCACCACGTCGACGACCTGACGAGCCTGGGCAAGAAATCGTTCATCGCCGAACTGATGCCGCGCCAGCCCATGTACGTGGCCTACTTGCCCGACGAGGCGCAGGAAGTCATCGGCAAGGTCCATCTGAGCACGGCGCCCGCGCGCCGTTTGCTGGAACAGGAAGGCTTGCACTTCGAGGGCTATGTCGACATTTTCGACGCCGGTCCCGTGCTGCAGGCGCGCGTCTCCGAACTGCGCGCCATGCGCGACAGCATGCCGGCCGTGCTCGACGCCGGGGCTGCGCCGGAAGCGTGCGGCGACGCCGCCCAGGCTGAACCTTACCTGGTGTCGAACACCGACCTGAAAGATTTCCGCATGATCGTCACCAGCGCCAATCCGCACAGCGGCAAGCTCGCGCTGGACGACGATGAACTGCATCTGCTGCGCTGCCATCAAGGCGATACCGTGCGCACCTTGTCACTCAACCCGAGGAAGCATCCCCATGTCTAATGTGAATACCACGCAATCGAACTTCATCAACGGCGCCTGGCTGCCGGGCACGGGCCGCGAACTAGTTACCATCGATCCGTCGAACGGCAAGCAGACCTGGGCCAGCCTGGAAGCGACGGAAAAAGAAGTCGGGCAAGCTTGCCAGGCCGCCCGCGCCGCCTTTGAAGCATGGGCCGATACGCCCGTCGACGAACGCATCGCCATCTGCGTGCGCTTTCGCGAGCTGCTCAAGGAACATGCGGAAGCGCTGGCGCTCTTGATCTCGGAAGAAGTGGGTAAACCGCTGTGGGAGTCGCGCACGGAAGTGGCCACCATGGCCAACAAGATCGATATCTCGGTGCAGTCGTACCACGCGCGCACGGGCATCACGCAAAGCAGGATCGCCGACGGCGACGCCGTGCTGCGCCACCGTCCGCATGGCGTGTTCGGCGTCTTCGGTCCGTATAACTTCCCGGGCCACCTGCCGAACGGCCACATCGTGCCAGCCCTGATCGCCGGTAACACCATCGTCTTCAAGCCCAGCGAATATGCGCCGCGCACGGCCATCAAAACCGTGCAGCTGTGGCAGCAGGCAGGCTTGCCGGACGGCGTCGTCAACCTCGTCAACGGCGGACGCGACACAGGTGTGGCGCTGGGCGCGAATGCCTTGCTCGACGGCGTACTGTTTACGGGTTCCTGCCAGACGGGCATCAGCCTGCACCGCCAGTTCGGCGGCCAGCCGGGCAAGATGCTGGCGCTGGAAATGGGCGGCAACAACGCCCTGGTCGTATGGGACGTGAAGGACGTGGACGCCGCCGTGCACCACGTGATCTTCTCCGCCTTTGTCTCGGCCGGCCAGCGCTGCACCTGTGCGCGCCGCCTGGTGGTGCAGGATAATGCCGCCGGTGTTGCCTTCGTGGCGCGCCTGGTGGAAGTGGCGGCGAAATTGGGCATCGGCGCGTCCGATGCGCAGCCGCAGCCGTTCATGGGTCCAGTGGTGTCCAGTGCCGTGGCCGCGCGCCTGGTGCAGGCGCAGGCCGACATGGTGGCCAAGGGCGGCACGGCCCTGCTGCAGATGCGCCAGTTGAATCCCGAGGCGGGCTTTGTCACGGCCGGCATCGTCGACGTCACCGCTGCCGTCGGCATCCCCGACGAGGAATGGTTCGGCCCGCTGCTGCAGGTGATCCGCGTGGCCGATTTCGATGCGGCCCTGAAGGTTGCCAACGCCACCGAATTCGGCCTGGCTGCGGCGCTCCTGTCCGACGATGCGGCCCTGTGGCAAACCTTCCAGACGCGCGCGCGCGCCGGCATCATCAACTGGAACCGTCCCACCACGGGCGCGGCCAGCACGGCGCCGTTCGGCGGCATCGGCAAGTCGGGCAACCACCGTCCGAGCGCCTATTACGCGGCCGACTATTGCGCCTATCCGGTCGCGTCGATCGAGAACAGCGTATTGGAACTGCCGGCCAAGCTGTCGCCCGGCCTGAATTTTTAAATTTTAAGGACATGCCTCCCATGCACAGCACGCGCGAATACAATTTTGACGGCCTGGTCGGGCCATCGCATAACTATGCCGGACTGTCGTTCGGCAACGTGGCCTCGTTCAGCAATGTGAAAAGCGCCTCGAATCCGAAGCAGGCCGCCTTGCAGGGCCTGGCCAAGATGCGTGCGCTGGCCGCGCGCGGCTTTGCGCAAGCCTTGCTGCCGCCGCAGGACCGGCCCAATTTCCGCCTGCTGCGCTCCATCGGTTTCACGGGCACGGACGCCGAGGTGCTGGCGCGCGCCTACCAGGAGTCGCCCGTCATCCTGGCCTGCGCGTACTCCGCCTCGCCCATGTGGACGGCGAACGCCGCCACGGTCAGCCCGTCGGCGGACACGCACGATGGCCGCGTGCATTTCACGGCCGCCAACCTGAATAACAAGCTGCATCGCGCCTTCGAGCACGCGCAGTCGGCGCGCAGCCTGCGCGCCATTTTCAGCGACGAGCAGCACTTCGCCGTGCACGACGCGCTACCGTCGACGCCCGCCTTCGGCGACGAGGGCGCGGCCAACCACACGCGTTTGGGCGCGAACCACGGCGCGCCGTCCGTTGAATTGTTCGTGTATGGTCGCGTGGAGTTCGATCCTTCCGCGCCGTCGCCGAAGCGCTATCCGGCACGCCAGACCCTGGAAGCGTCGCAAGCCGTGGCGCGATTGCACGGCCTCGACGCGAAGCGCACCGTGTACGTGCAGCAGAATCCGGAAGTGATCGACCAGGGCGTGTTCCATAACGACGTCATCGCCGTCGGCAATGGCAATGTGCTGTTCTATCACGAACAGGCGTTTGCCGATGAAGAGGAAAGCCTGTCGCAGCTGCGCCGTGCCGTTGCCGCCACGGGGGCGGAACTGCAAGCCTTGCGCGTGGACACGGGGCAGGTACCGATCCAGGATGCGGTGACCAGCTATCTGTTTAACAGCCAGTTGCTGACGAAAGAGGGCGGCAAGATGGCGCTGGTGATCCCGCAGGAATGCCAGGAAAACCGCGCCGTGTCGCGCTACCTGGAAGGCCTGGTGGCGAGCGGTGGACCGATCGATGAACTGATCCATTTCGACCTGCGCCAGAGCATGCGCAACGGCGGCGGGCCCGCCTGCCTGCGTTTGCGCGTGGCCCTGACGCAAACCGAGGCGCGCGCCATGCACCAGGGCGTGATCATGACGGAAACGCTGTACCATCGGCTGGTGCAGTGGGTGGAAAAGCACTACCGCGACCATCTGGAGCCGGGCGACCTGGCCGACCCGCAGCTGGCGCTGGAAGTGCACGCGGCGCTTGAAGAATTGACGATCATCCTCAACTTACCTGGATTGTACGACTTGTAGGCGATAGAAAAACACACAGAAAAAATCCGAGACAGACTATCCGTAGCACAGAATTGGACGGGCGACCCCCGTCTCTTGACACCGCTGCCGCCCAGCCACAAGCCCGAACGACAGCGTTGGACATTCACATTACCGTAATGGAGATGCAAGATGAATCACACGCCACAAGATTTGCGTACACAAACGCTGGAGCTGATTAACGCGGCTGGCAATGCGGGCAAGGCGGCAGCGCCTGTCGTGCAGCTGGTGCAGGCATGGCTCGACTCGCTCGACGCCGAAGACCTGGCCGACATCGCGCCCGGCAGCCTGGCGCCCGTGCTGGTCGACGGCTTCACGCAAGCGGCCAAGCGCACCGGCAGCGGCTGTCAAATCGCCACCCTGCGTTACGCGGATGGCCGTGGCGGCATGGCGAGCGCCTTGCTGATCCTGAACGAAGACATGCCTTACCTGGTCGACTCCATCGTCATGGCCATGCGCCGCCAGCACCTGGCCGTGCGCGGCGTGATGAACACCGTTCTGCCCGTGCGCCGCGCTCTTGATGGCAGCGTCGAAGCGGTGCGCCAGCCGGGCGATCCGCTCGAATCGTATGTGCTGGTGCTGCTCGACGAAGAGCTGGCGCCGGAAGCCCTGGCCGCGCTGGTCGCCGCCCTGGAGACGGTCGCGCGTGACGCTGCCGTCGTGCGCCGCGATGCCGCCGCCATGAGCGAGCGCCTGGCCGCCGTCGCCACGGCCGCAGCGCAGCATGGCGAAGAGGGCGCGGAAGTGGCCGCCTTCCTGGAATGGGCCCGCAGCGGCGGCTTTGAAGTGTTCGGCTATGCCTACTACCGCGTCAAGCCGGGCGTGCGCGAACTCGAACGCGACATCCCGAGCCGTGTCGGCGTGCTGCAGGATACGGCGCATCCGGTCTACGGCACCTGCCTGGCGAATATCCCGGGCGACTTCGACACCCTGGCCAAGCGCGACTCGGCGCTGTCCATCGTCAAGGCCGACGTGGCGGGCACTTTGCACCGCGACCAGCAGCTCGACTTCATCGGCGTGCGCGACATGGATGCGCAAGGCGCGATCCTGGGCGAGCATTGCTTCGTCGGCCTGTTCACCCGTGCCGGCAATTCCACCCCGCTGGCGGCGCTGCCGTTTGCGCGCGGCCGCGTGGCCAAGGTACTGAGCTTGGCCGGCGTGCGCCAGCAAGGCTTCCGTGCCGAGAAATTCCGCGAAATCCTCGAATCGCTGCCGCGCACGGAAGCGCTGGAAGCGGACCTCGACTGGCTGGCGCAAGTGTGCGGTTCCGTCGTTTCGCTGTACAAGCAGCCGCGCACCAAGGTCTTCGCGCGCCGCGACGTGTACGCGCGCCACCTGAACGTGCTGGTCTACCTGCCGCGCGAGCGCTACAGCGCCAGCGTCGCATCGAGCCTGGCAAAAGCCCTGCAAGCCAGTTCCGGCGCCACGCACGTGAGCACGCAGACCCTGGTGGCCGACGGCCCGCTGGCGCGCGTCTACCTGATCGCCCACGCCGCGCGCTACCCGCTGGACCTGGAAACGGATATCGAACAGCCGCTCCTGGGCGTGCTCGATGGCTGGCATAACGGCTTTGCCGCCGTGGCCGACGCCGTGCCCGACGTGGCCCTGCGCACCAGCCTGCGCAAACTCTGCGCCACGTTACCGCTCGATTACGTGGCCGCCACCGCGCCGGCCGTCGCCTTCCGCGACCTCGACACCATCCTGCGCAATACCGATCCGGCGCACGTGGCGGTGCGCATCGAGACGGGCGCCGTCACCACCATCCGTTTGTACTCGGCCAACAAGGTGCCGCCGCTGTCGACCATTTTGCCGGCCCTGCACAATGCGGGCGTGGCCATCGACCGCGAACAGGCGTATTCGGTTTCGCTGTCCGACGGCACGCGCTATTTCATCACCAGCCTGACGGTCGATGCCGCCAGCGCGGCGAAACTGGCGCAGCCATCCGTCGTCGCCGTGGCGCAGGAACTGTTTGCCGCCCTGTTCAACGACACGGCCGAAGATGGCCGCCTGAATGGCCTCGTCATCGAAGGCGGCTTGTCGACGCGCGAAGTGCAGCTGGTGCGCGCCTACACCAGCTACTGGCGCCAGACGGGCAGCCGCTTCTCGGTGCGCTACATCGCCGAGAGCCTGCGCAAACAGCCGGCCCAGGTCAAAGCCCTGGTCGAAGCCTTTTTGCAGCGCTTCGACCCGGCGCTATCCGACGCGCAGCACGCGGCCGCCCTGGAGGCAATCGCCGCTATCAAGGCGGGCCTGCCATCCGTGAACCACGCCGATACCGAGGAAATCCTCGGCGCGCTGGCCGACCTGATGGCGGCCACCCTGCGCACCAGCTACTTCCAGAACAACCAACAAGGCGACAAGATCATCTTCAAGTTCGACACCAGCAGCCTGGCGCTGGTGCCGGAACCGCGTCCTTACCGCGAGATCTTTGTGTTCTCGCGCCGCTTCGAAGGCGTGCACCTGCGCGGCGGCCCTGTCGCCCGCGGCGGCTTGCGCTGGTCCGACCGCATGGAAGACTACCGCACCGAAGTGCTGGGCCTCGTCAAGGCGCAGATGGTCAAGAACGCCGTCATCGTGCCGGCCGGCGCGAAGGGCGGCTTTGTCTGCAAGATGATGCCGAAGGACGCCGTGCGCGAAACCATCGCGGCCGAAGGCGAAGCCGTCTACCGCCTGTTCATTTCCAGCCTGCTGGAAGTGACGGACAACCGTTCGCTGGGCAATATCGTCGCGCCAGTCGATACCGTCTGCTTCGACGACGCCGACCCGTACCTGGTGGTCGCTGCCGACAAGGGCACGGCCACGTTCTCGGACATCGCCAACGGCATCGCCGTGCAGCGCGGTTTCTGGCTCGGCGACGCGTTCGCCTCGGGCGGCTCGAACGGCTACGACCACAAGAAACTGGGCATCACGGCCAAGGGCGCATTCGAAGCCGTGAAGCGCCACTTCTATGAAATGGACCA
Source organism: Janthinobacterium sp. HH102 (assembly GCF_001758625.2). Lineage (NCBI taxonomy): Bacteria > Pseudomonadati > Pseudomonadota > Betaproteobacteria > Burkholderiales > Oxalobacteraceae > Janthinobacterium > Janthinobacterium sp. HH102. The sequence continues at coordinate 6,213,076 of NZ_CP062062.1, read as the reverse complement.
CGACCTGAACACCACCCCGATCACCATGGTCGGCGTGGGCGACATGTCGGGCGACGTGTTCGGCAACGGCGTATTGTTGTCGCGCCAGCTCAAACTGGTGGCCGCGTTCGACCACCGCCACATCTTCCTCGATCCGACACCGGACGTCGCCGTCTCGTTCGAGGAACGCGCGCGCCTGTTCGCCTTGCCGCGCTCGTCGTGGGACGACTACAACAAGGACTTGATATCAAATGGCGGCGGCGTGTATCCGCGTTCCGCCCGCACGATCGAACTGTCGCCGCAGATCCGCGCCGCGCTCGATATCGCCGAGACCTCGCTGGCGCCGGAAGAACTGATGCACCGCATCCTGAAGTCGCCCGTAGACCTGTTCTACAACGGCGGCATCGGCACCTACATCAAGGCCTCGACCGAGACGCACGCACAGGTGAAGGACCGCGCGAATGACCATATCCGTGTCAATGGCAACGAGCTGCGTGTCAAGGTCGTGGCCGAAGGCGGCAACCTCGGTGCGACGCAAGCGGGCCGCATCGAGTTCGCGCTGGCGGGCGGACGCATCTTCACCGATGCGATCGACAATTCGGCCGGCGTCGATTGCTCGGACCATGAAGTGAACGTGAAAATCTGGCTGGACGTGGAAGTCAACGCAGGCAAGCTGACGGAAGCGGAACGCAACCGCGAGCTGTATGCGATGACGGATGACGTCGAGCGCCTGGTCTTGCGCGACAACACGCAGCAGACGCATTTGCTGGTGCGCGAATTGCAGGCGCAAGGCGAGAGCGCCGTGCAGGATGGCTATGCCGCCCTGATCGCCAGCCTGGAAGAAGAAGGCGCCCTGTCGCGCGAACTGGAGCAACTGCCGTCGGTGGCCGAACTGGCGCGTCGCAAGGCCGATGGCCGGGGCCTGACCACGCCGGAACTGGCGGTGGTGATCGCCAACGTGAAGAACCGTTTCAAGCGCATTCTGTCCGCCCTGCCGCTGACGGACGAAACGTGGGCCGAGCCGGTGCTCAAACCCTACTTCCCATCCTTGCTGGTGGCAACCCGTTCGGCGCTCGACCACCCGCTGGCCAACGCCATCCTGGCGACCGTGCTGGCCAATGAAGTGATCAACCGCTGCGGCCCGCTGATGATCCGCAACCTGGCGGCGGAACACGGCGTGGACGAGTCGGCCGTGATCCTGGCCTGGGGACAGGCATGGGTGGCGCTGAACCTGGCGCCCGTGTTCGACGCGCTCGATGCGGATGCCTTGACGGTGCCGCGCGACGTGTCGATCAAGGTCGACGCGCAAACGCGCGTGCTGCAGCAAACGATGATCGCCGGCGTGCTGTCCGTGCCGGCCGAGCAATTGCGCGGCGCGGGACTGGCCGAACTCACGCGTTTGTTCGGCGCGGAATCGAAGCGAGAGCTGCTCAAAGCCGTCGGCATCAAGTCGGAAGCGGCGCTGGTGCCGGGCTTGACGCCGGCCTTCGTGCAGGCGTGGGATGCGGTCGATGCGCTGGACGTCGTTGCCGGCTTCCTGTTCCCGGCCCTGTCCGTGCCGCGTCCTGCCTCGATGGACCTGGCCGCCTTCCTGCAAGTGGGCCTTGCCCTGCGCAGCCAGGCGGGCATCGACACCTTGGAGCGTGGCCTGAAGCTGGCCGCGCAAGGCAAGTCGCAGGAACAGTTGCGCAACTATGCGCAGCAAGCCCTGCGCCGCACGCAACAGCGTCTGCTGACGCAGGTGCTGGCGCGCGCCGAGCAAGGCAATGCAGGCCAGGCCGTCGATGCGGTGACGGGCGCGCTGGGCCTGTCGGCCTATGTGGCGGCGACGGAACTGGAGCAAGCCATGCTGGACGTGTGGACCTTGTCGGAAGCCGTGAATAAAATCACGGCGAAAACCCCAGCGGAAGCGGCGGTGTAATGACGCAAGATGCAACACAGCTAGTAGAGGGCGCTGGCGGCTTGCCGCCGGCCGTGCAGGCGCTGGCGCAGGCCGATTTCAGCGGTGTGGCGCAGCTGTTCGCCAACGCCGGCTTCACGGTGGCCTTGCCGGCGCCCGGCATGCTGCAAGTGGTCAAGCCGCAAGCCGATAAAGGCCGCGCCAGCGTGGCCGTCTCGGTGGGCGTGCATGGCGACGAGACGGGGCCGATCGAAGTGCTCGCGCATCTGCTCGACGCCCTGTCGCGCGATGCGTCGCAGCTGGCCGTCGATTTGCTCGTCTGCGTGGGCAATGTCGACGCGATCCGGGCCGGCAAGCGTTTCATCGACGCCGACCTCAATCGCATGTTTCGCCCCGTGCGGGGCAGCCTGGCGCAAGCGGCGGAAAGCGCGCGCGCCGATGAAATGATCGCCGCGACCAAAGCGTTCTTTGACGCGGCCGGTCCCGCGCGCTGGCACCTGGATTTGCACACGGCCATCCGGCCTTCCGTGTACCCCACGTTTGCCATCGTGCCGGACCTGGTGGCCGAAGACGCCAAGGCGCACCTGATCGATTGGCTGGGCCAGGCGGCCATCGGCGCCATCATCATGAACCCGCAGTCGGCCGGCACCTACAGTTATTATTCGGCCGAGCATTGCGGCGCGGCCGCCAGCACGGTGGAACTGGGCCGCGTGGGCACCCTGGGGCAGAACGATTTATCGCTGTTCGACGACGTGTCGCGGGCGCTGGACGGCCTGTTGCGCGGCCTGCCTGCGCAGCCCGTCAAGGCGCAACCGCACGTGTTCAAGGTGGCGCAGGAAATCATCAAGCACAGCGATGAGTTCCGCATGGCCTTTGATCGCGGCACGCAGAATTTCACCTCCCTGCCGCAGCACGCCGTGATCGCCAGCGATGGCGACCACGTCTACACGGTGCGGCACGCGGAAGAGCTGGTGGTGTTCCCCAACCCGGATGTGCGGGTGGGCTTGCGCGCCGGTTTGATGGTGGTGCGCGTGGCTTGATCGTCCAGTCCTCACACAGCATTTGGCGCCAGCCGGGGAAACCCGCCTGGCGCTTTTTTCATAAAAAATGCCGCACAGAAATAATTATCCATTAAGCAATTGATTGGTTTAAAATATTTACCCTTTGCAATTTTTTGGACCAATCATGTTGAAACGCCTGCTGACAGCCTTGCTGTGCCTGACCCTCTCCGGCCTCACGGCTGCCGCCCCTGCCGATGAGAAGGTGGCCGCACCGGAAATGACGGCCGAGCAATTCCTCGCCCAGCTGCACCTGCAGCGCGGCAAGATCACCTTGCCGGGCGGCATCGCCACCCTGGATTTGCCCGCCAACTTCCGTTACCTGTCGCCGGCCGATGCCGAGCGCGTGCTGGTCGATGCCTGGGGTAATCCACCGGGCATGGAATCGCTGGGCATGATCGTGCCCGCCAAGACCAGCGTGCTCGAGCGCGATAGCTGGGGCGTGATCGTCACGTATGAAAAGGAAGGGCACATCAAGGATGACGATGCGGACAGCATCAAATACGACGAATTGCTCAAGGATATGCAGGCATCCGTGCTGGAAAACAATGCGGAGCGCAAGAAGCAGGGTTATCCGGGCATCCATTTGATGGGCTGGGCGGAAAAACCCAGCTATGCCAAGGATACGCACAAGCTGTACTGGGCCAAGGATTTGATGGTCGATGGCGGCGAACACTCGCTGAACTACAACGTGCGCGTGCTGGGGCGCGAAGGCGTACTGAACCTGAATGCGATTGCCAGCATGCAGCAGATCGAAGCGATCAAGAAAGAGATGCAGCAAGTGACGGCGTTCACGGAATTTACCGACGGTAACCGCTACACGGATTTCGACAGCAAGACGGACAAGGTGGCCGAATACGGCCTGGCGGCGCTGGTGGCCGGTGGCGTGGCCAGCAAGCTGGGCCTGTTCGGCAAACTGCTGGCGCTGCTGCTGGCCTTCAAGAAAGTGCTGATCCTGGCCGTGGTCGGTGCCGGTGCGGCCATCGTCAAGTTCTTCGGCGGCAAGCGCAAGGACACGCCGCAGCCGCAGCCAGCACCGCAGCCGGAACCAGCGGAACAGCCCGCTCATGCGCCCGATGGCAAGGTGAATCTGGAAAAGTAGGATGAACTGAGCCGCTTGGTGCGCCGGCGCACATGCGCGCCCTGCCCGAAAACAGCGCCTCGGTTACACTGGCTCATCGTTCACTATCAGGAGTCAGTCATGTCCGTGTCCATGTATCAGGCAACCATTCCCGTCTTCATCCGCGGCTTGCGGGTCGTCTCGGCCCTGCTGGAAAAAGCGCAAGCCCATGTCGAGGAAGACGGCATCGTGCCCGAGATTTTGCTGGGCGCGCAGCTGGCGCCCGACATGCTGGACTTGACGGCGCAGGTGCAGCGCGCCAGCGATACGTCGAAGATGTCGGTCGAACGCCTGAGCGGCGTGCCGGCGCCGAAGTTCGAGGATAATGAAGCGTCGTTCGAGCAGTTACAGGAACGCATCGCCAACACCATCGCCTATATCGACAGCGTCAATGCGGGCCAGATGGCGGGCAGCGCGCAGAAGGAAGTGGTGCTGAACTGGACTGACGAGGGGACAAAATTCTCGGGCGACGATTACCTGCTCAGCTTTGCCTTGCCGAATTTCTATTTCCACGTCTCCATGGTCCACGCCATCCTGCGCAACAATGGCGTGGCCGTGGGCAAGCTCGATTATCTTGGCCCGTACGACTGAGACTGATTATTGCTGCGGTTGCTGCTGAACCTGGTTTTGCACCGCATTGCCCAGCATGCCGCCGCCGATCACGCCAGCCACCGTCGCCAGCGCCTTGCCGCGGCCGCCACCGACCTGATTGCCGATCAAGCCGCCGATGACGGCGCCCGTGCCGATGCCCACGTAGTTGGGCTGGGCGGGCGCAGGCACCGGTTGCGGCTGGCGGACCGGTTCGCGGTAGGCCGTCTCGCGGTAGCCGTCATTGTTGTCACGGTAGGCAGGACGGGCCTGCGCCACCTGCGTGTGGTGCACGACGCGCTTGTGCACGACGGGTGCCGGGGCTGGTGCCGGAGCAGCTTGCGCCACCACGGGGGCGGCCACGGGCGCTGCCAGCGCAGCGGCGTTGGCCGGCGTCATGGCTGCCACGTCGGCAGGCACGGCTGGTACATTCGCCCGCGAATTGGGCAGGATGCCGGCGATGGACGCCGCGCCCACCAGGCACAGGACCGTCACGGAAATGGCGGCGCCGGCCATCAAGGGGTGGATGCGGCTGGCGGTGGTCGTCGTGTTCATGTGTTCTCCTGGGGGTGGTATTGCGGGTGTTGTTGATGTGTCCAGATTAGCGGCCCCGCCTGCCCAAGGCTAGCCCTTGCGCTGTATCAAACGTAAGCAGGTGTAAGCCGTACTTTCCAAAGCACAGTAGAATCGGTGCTTCCCCTTTTCCGAAAGTCCGCCATGAGCCAGCTATTCACGCCGTTTGCATTGGGGCCGCTGCACGTGGCCAACCGCATCGCCATTGCGCCCATGTGCCAGTACTCGGCCGACAACGGCAACGCCACCGACTGGCACATGATCCACCTGGGCCATTTGGCCCTGTCCGGCGCGGGGCTGCTGATGACGGAAGCGACGGCCGTCTCGCCCGAGGGACGTATCTCGGCCGACGACCTGGGCCTGTGGTCGGACGCGAATCAAACGGCGCTGGCCAAGGTGGTGCAGGCGATCCGCCGCCACGCGCCGATCCCGCTGGTGGTGCAGCTGGGCCATGCGGGACGCAAGGCATCGAGCCGTGCGCCGTGGCAGGGCGGCACCTGCGTGCATCTGGCCGAGGGCGGCTGGCAAACGGTGGCGCCATCGGCCATCGCCCACGCGCCGGGTGAAACCGTGCCGCTCGCCCTCGACGAGATGGGCTTGCTGCAAATCAAGGGAGCGTTTGTCGCCGCGGCCCAGCGCGTGCATGCGCTCGGCATCGAGGGCATCGAATTGCATGCGGCGCACGGCTATCTGCTGCACCAATTCCTGTCGCCCCTGTCCAACCAGCGCAGCGATGCGTATGGCGGCAGCCTGGACAACCGCATGCGGTTTCCGCTGGAAGTCTATGAAGCCGTGCGCGCCGCCGTGCCGGCCAGCATGGCCGTGGGCGTGCGCCTTTCCGCCACCGATTGGGTCGAGGGCGGCTGGGAAATCGAACAAAGCGTGCGTTTCGCGCAGGAACTCAAGCAGCGGGGCGCCGACTTCATCCACGTCTCCAGCGGCGGCATTTCGCCGCAGCAACAGATTCCCGTGGGACCCGGCTACCAGGTGGCGTTTGCCGAACGCATCAAGCGCGACAGCGGCTTGCCCACCATCAGCGTGGGTTTGATTACGGAAGCGCAGCAGGCGGAAGATATCGTTGCCAACGGCCAATCCGACATGGTGGCGCTGGCGCGCGCCATCTTGTTCGATCCCCGCTGGCCGTGGCATGCGGCGGCCCAGCTGGGCGCGCAAGTGTCGGCGCCGCCGCAGTACTGGCGTTCGCAGCCGCGCGAATACAAGAACCTGTTCGGCGACACGACCCTGGGCCAGCGCTAACGTGTCTCGTCTGCTACACTGACGCTTCTTTCCCATTTCTCCAGGACGCTTCGACATGCGCCATTGATACTGCCGTGCCGTGCACGGCCTTGCCCATCCCGCCAGCGCGCCATTGCGCCGCGCGGGTTCGCCAGCCTTGCTCAAGGAGTATCCATGCCCGCATTACTACAACTCGACCGTCTTTCCTTTGTGCTGCCCGATGGCCGCGCCCTGTTTTCCGATCTGCAATTTTCTTTTGCCCCGCAACGTATCGGCCTCGTCGGCGATAACGGCGTGGGCAAGAGCGTGCTCGCGCGCCTGCTGGCAGGCCGGGCGCAGCCGTCTTCTGGCGCCGCGCGCTGTGACGGCAGCGTGCATTACGTGGCGCAGGAGCTCGATCCGGAGCGCTATCCCACGGTGGCGGCGCTGGCCGGCATGAACGACTTGCTGGCCGCGCTGGCGCGCATCGCCGCCGGCAGCGTCGACGAAGCCGACTATGCACTGGTGGGCGAACGCTGGGATGCTCACGCCCGCCTGCGCCAGGCGCTCGATGCGCTCGATTTGCGCCATGTCGATGCCGATACATCAACGGCCAGCCTGAGCGGCGGCGAACGCCAGCGCATCGCGCTGCAGGGCGCCTGGCTGTCGCAGGCGGACTGGCTGGTGCTCGATGAACCGAGCAACCACCTTGACACGCGGCAGCGCGCCCGCCTGGTGGCGCAGATGGCGCGTTGGCCGGGCGGCTTGCTGCTGATCAGCCATGACCGCGGCTTGCTCGAGCACGTCGATGCGATCGCCGAGCTGTCGCCGCAGGGCTTGCGCAGCTATGGCGGCAATTACGCGCTGTATGCGCAGCAGCGCGCGCTGGAGCAGGCCGGTTTTGCTGCGGCCCTGCAGGCGGAAAAGGCTGGTGCACGACGCGAACAGCGTGAAGCGCAGCAGCACGCCGAGCGCCAGCAGCGCCGAGTCGGACGCGGCGAGAAGGAAGGGCGCGAAGGCAACCAGAGCAAGCTGCTGCTTGACGCGAAAAAGGAGAAAAGCCAGGATAGCCAGGGCAAGCTGCGCGTGCGAGCGCAAGAGGCGCAGCAGGCGCGCCAGCAGCGCGTGATGGATGCCAGCGCCCGCTGCTCGCCCGAGGCCGAACGGCTGCTGCTGGCGCCCGAGAGCGCCGTGCCGAACGGCAAGCTGATCCTGGAGCTGCGCGAGCTGGTCTTGCCGCATGGCCAGGCGCGCGCGATCAACCTGGTACTGGCCGGGCCGCGCCGCCTGGCCGTGACGGGCGACAATGGCAGCGGCAAGTCGACCCTGCTGCGCGTGATCGCCGGACAACTGGCGCCCGCCAGCGGCGAGCCGCGCTGCCATGCGCAGGTGGCCTGGCTGGACCAGCATGCGGGATTGCAAGACGGCGAGTGCAGCGCCGTGCAACGCTTGCAGGCACGCAACAGCATCTTGCCGGAAGGCGAGCTGCGCACGCGGCTGGCGCTGCTGGGCATTGCCGGCGCGCGCGCCACCATGCCCAGCCGTTTGCTCAGCGGCGGCGAGCGCATGAAGGTGGCGCTGGCGGCCGAACTGTATGCGCAGGCGCCGCCGCAACTGCTGCTGCTCGACGAACCGGACAATCATCTGGATCTGGCCAGCCTGCAGGCGCTGGAGCAGATGCTGCTGCAATACCAGGGGGCGTTACTTGTGGTTTCGCACGACCAGGCATTTTTGGAGGCGATAAATCTTGACCCCGAGGGCTTGACATTGCACAAGTGACAATTTAATGAAAAAAGTCACGCTCGATGCCTGTAGAGCATGCTTCATGAACCGATGCTGAATTTTGTTTGATTGTCGGTATAATCCACTGAATAACCGGGCCTATTTGTGAACTAAAACTGCTGGTTCACCAATATGATGACGTTTAATCTGGCACTGTTGTCGGTCACTACCGCGCTGCCAGGGCGTCATCCTCCGTGCCCTGCCGTGCATGAATTTTGGTTTCGCTTATATTGTTTTCTTGGAGAAATAGCATGTCGTTTTACGAAAAACTCAAAGCCCTCAACATTGAACTGCCAGTCGTCGCCGCCCCAGCTGCCGCCTACGTGATGCATGCCCGCACGGGCAACACCGTCTTCCTGTCCGGCCACCTGGCCAAGAAGGATGGCAAGGTCTGGGTTGGCCAACTGGGCAAGGACGTCACCACGGAAGAAGGCAAGATCGCTGCGCGCGGCATCGCCATCGAACTGATCGCCACCCTGCAAGATGCCTGCGGCGGCGACTTGAACAAGGTCAAGCGCATCGTCAAGGTCATGAGCCTGGTCAATTCCACCTCCGACTTCACGGAACAGCACCTGGTGACCAATGGCGCCTCGGAATTGTTCGTCGAAGTCTTCGGCGACAGCGGCAAGCACGCCCGCTCCGCCTTTGGCGTGGCGCAAATCCCGCTGGGCGCTTGCGTCGAGATCGAGCTGATCGCCGAACTGGCCTGACGCAGCAGCCTGAACACATGAGCATGCCGGCGATTGCCGCCGGCTAGCCCTTTCCTCCTTTCCAGCAAGAGCGGAACCGCCATTGGGGTGGAGGGATCGGTGTATTCAAGAAAAAAACGGAGACACGTAATGAAAACGAGTGAACAAGGCTTGCACCGCGGCCTGGGCGAGCGGCAAATCCGCCTGATGGCGCTGGGCGCCGCGATTGGCGTGGGCCTGTTTTTGGGTTCCGGCAACGCCATCAAGATGGCCGGTCCCGGCATCATGCTGTCGTACATCATCGGTGGCGCGGTCATCTTCATGATCATGCGCGCGCTGGGCGAAATGGCCGTGCACAACCCGGTTGCCGGTTCCTTCAGCCGCTATGCCCAGGATTACCTGGGCCCCCTGCAAGGCTATCTGACGGGCTGGAACTACTGGTTCCTGTGGCTGGTCACGTGTGTCGCGGAAATTACCGCCGTCGCCATTTACATGGGCATCTGGTTCCCCGACGTGCCACGCTGGATCTGGGCCCTGGCGGCCCTCGGTTCCATGGGCGCGATCAACCTGCTGGCCGTGAAAGCCTACGGCGAGTTCGAATTCTGGTTCGCCCTGATCAAGGTCGTCACCATCATCCTGATGATTGTCGGCGGCACGGGCATGATCGTCTTCGGTCTCGGCAACGGCGGCGTGGCCATCGGCATCTCGAACCTGTGGACGCATGGCGGCTTCTTCCCGAATGGCGCGCAAGGCGTGCTGATGTCCTTGCAGATGGTGATGTTTGCCTACCTGGGCGTGGAAATGATCGGCCTGACGGCCGGCGAAGCGGCGAACCCGAAGAAATCGATTCCCGACGCTATCAATTCCGTGTTCTGGCGCATCCTGATTTTCTATGTCGGCGCGCTGTTCGTCATCCTGTCGATCTACCCATGGAATGAAATCGGCACCACCGGCAGCCCCTTCGTCATGACGTTCGAACGCCTGGGCATCAAGACGGCCGCCGGCATCATCAACTTCGTCGTGCTGACGGCAGCCTTGTCGTCGTGCAATGGCGGTATCTTCAGCACGGGCCGCATGCTGTACAACCTGGCGTTGCAAGGCCAGGCCCCGAAGGCGTTTGCGGAAACGACGGCCAGCGGCGTGCCGCGCCGCGCCATCCTCGTGTCCGTCGTGGCGTTGCTGCTGGGCGTGCTGCTGAACTACATGGTGCCGGAAAAAGTGTTTATCTGGGTCACCTCGATCTCGACCTTCGGCGCCGTCTGGACCTGGGGCGTGATCCTGGTCACGCAGATCCAGTTCCGCAAGACCTTGACGCCGCTGGAAATCAAGAACCTGGCCTTCCGCATGCCGTTCGCGCCGTATGGTTCCTGGATTTCGCTCGCGTTCCTGGCGCTGGTGATCGGCCTGATGGCGTATTTCCCCGATACGCGCATCGCCCTGATGGTGGGACCGGCCTGGCTGATCCTGCTGACGGTGCTGTACTACGCGCTGGGCCTGGCGCCCAAGGACAAGCGCGATGACGTGCCGCAAGGCTACGAAGCGGGTTGGCCAGCGGCCGATGCGCCACACATCAAGAAGTAAGCCAGCGTCGTTGAGCTGAGCCAGAAGCGCGCCCCTGCACCCGCAGCGGCGCGCTTTTTATTTCATATTGACAATCCCAGGCCCCGCTAGCGTCCATGCGCGTTTCGCGGCGCACGCCTGGCGTTGTTTCCTTACATCAAAGTTCTGTTTAGCTGAGCCGGTGAAAGCCCTATAATCGCTTAGTTTTGAAAATGGACGCGATCTTTCCGGTTTTTTGCCAGGTAAGTAATCGCCAGGAAATTATTGTGAATTTATAGCAAACAGAAGTGGATGTGATGCAAGGCGCCCGGCGCGACGCAGTGCGAGCACTGCTAGCGATGGGTAACGCAGCAGCGCGCCACTTATGGAAGCTAGAAAACACAAGAATTTATTGGGGGTTACTCAAGGCCGGAGCGCTATTTGTTTTTACCCGTCGTACGAAAATACGTATGCCTCATAAAGGAAGTCTAGTGAGCCAAACCCTGGTCCAGAAACTCTGCCGCACCAAGCCGATCGATACCACGGTCGAATATGGTGAAGGCCTCAGCAGCAGCGGCTTGAGCCGCTCCATCGGCCTGTTTTCCCTCACCATGATCGGCGTCGGCGCCACCATCGGCACGGGCATCTTCTTTACCATGGTCGAAGCCGTGCCCAAGGCGGGCCCCTCGGTCGTCCTGTCCTTCCTGATCGCCGCCATCACGGCTGGCTTGACGGCCTTGTGCTATGCGGAATTGTCGTTCCGCATCCCCGCCTCCGGCTCCTCGTATTCGTTTGCCTACGCCACCGTGGGTGAGTTTCTTGCCTTCATCATGGCCGCCTGTCTGCTGCTCGAATACGGCTTGGCGGGCAGTGCCGTGGCCATCGGCTGGTCGTCCTACCTGAATAACTTCCTGGAAAACGCGTTTGGCTGGCATATTCCCGAGATGCTGCGCACGCCGATGATCGTTTCCGGCCCGCATGGCATGGAGTTTCACTCTGGCCACATCAACCTGCCGCCCATCTTTTTGATCTGCATGTGCGGCTTTTTGCTGCTGCGCGGCGCCAAGGAATCGGCGCTGATGAACGCCATCATGGTCATCATCAAGCTGTCTATCCTCGTGTTCTTCATTGCCATTGCCTTTTCCGGTTTTAATGCCGACAACTTCGTACCGTTCTTTAATACCGACAATAGCAAGGGCTTTGCCGGCATGACGGGCGTCACCGCTGCTGCCGGCACCGTCTTCTTCTCCTTCATCGGCCTCGATACGGTGGCGACGGCGGGCGATGAAGTGAAAGATCCCAAGCGCAATGTGCCGCGCGGCATCCTGTATGGCTTGCTGATCGTTACCGTGTTTTATTTGCTGGTCGCCGTGGCCGCCCTCGGTGCGCAACAGGCGAAATTGTTCGAAGGCCAGGAAGCGGGCCTGGCGGTGATCCTGCAAAACGTGACGGGCAAGACCTGGCCCGCGCTGGTGCTGTCGGCCGGTGCCGTCATTTCCGTCTTCAGCGTAACCCTGGTGACGATCTACGGCCAGACGCGCATCCTGTTTGCCGTCAGCCGCGACGGTCTGATCCCGAAATCGTTCCAGAAGATCCACCCGCGCACCCTGGTGCCGGTCAGCAATACCATCATCGTCTGCCTGGTGGTGGCTCTGGTGGCCGGTTCCGTCGATGCGACCTATTTGTGGGACATGGTCAGCATCGGCACCCTGACAGCGTTCATGGTGGTCTCGATCGCCGTGCCCGTGCTGCGCCACAAGCAGGGCGCGAACCGCATCGAAGGCTTCAGCGTGCCGTTCGGGCCGTACGTGATTCCGGGCCTGAGCGTACTGGCTTGCCTGTACATCATGCGCGATTTGCCGCATACGACGTTTGTCGTGTTCAGCGTGTGGATGGCGGTCACGGTGGCCATTTATTTCCTGTACAGCATGCGCCATTCGCACCTGGGCAAGAAGGCCCGCTGATGCAGCCTGTTCCATCCAAAACCGCCGCGCTTGCCGGCGGTTTTTTTTATTTCTAACCGGAATTTACATGATGAAAATAACTGATCTGGCCGCCTGCGGCTTGCTGGCAAGCAGCTTTCTGGGAACCATGGCGCAAGCCGCGCCTGCCAGCGGGCCGGCATTGCGCGATTACCGCGCCGTGGCCCTGTCGGCCAATGGCCAGCGCATCGCCGCCATCGAGTCGAGCAAGGTGGGTGAACCGCCGCAGCGTCCGCATGCGGCCATCGTCGTGCGCGACGCCGCCAACGGCGCCATCGTGCAGCAATTCGACCCGTGCGCCGTGTGTTCCTACGACAAGCCCAGCTGGTCGCCCGATGGCCGGCAACTGGCCTTTGTCGGCTACGATGCCAAGGCGGGCACGGCGCAGCTGTACCTGGCCACGATGACGCAGGCACAGGCGCGCATGTTGACCAGCATCAAGGGCGTGGCCAGCACGGCGCGCTGGTCGCCGGACGGCAAGCAACTGGCGCTGCTGGCCACGGTGGGCGCGCGCAAGCTGGCCGGCGCCGTGGAGGCGGGCGCGCGTCAGGTGGGCGAAGTGGGCAGCGAAGACGATGCCCAGCGCATCGCCGTCGTGCCGGCCAGCGGCGGCGAACCGCGCCTGCTGTCACCCGCCGATACCTATGTGTATGAATACAACTGGACGCCCGATGGCCGCGGCTTTGTTGCTACCAGCGCGCAGGGCAATGGCGACAGCAACTGGTGGGTTGCCAAACTCAGCCATATTGACGGGGACACGGGCGCCCTGCGCGTGATTGCGTCGCCGGCCATGCAGCTGAACCTGCCGTCCGTCTCGCCGGATGGCAAGACGGTGGCCTTCATTGGCGGCCTGATGAGCGATTTCGGCTCCATCGGCGGCGATATCTATACCGTGCCGCTGGCCGGCGGCACGCCGCGCAATCTCACGCCCGATTACCGCGGCACCTTCAATGGCGTCGTCTGGCGCGGCGCCGGCTTGCTGGCGACGGCCCTGATCGATTCGCAGCTGGCGCTGGTGCCCGTCGATGCGCAAACGGGGCCGGCCCAGCCCGTGCTGCTCGGTGAACTGAGCAGCGGCGGCAGCGATGGCCGTCTGTCCTTCAGCGCCGATGGCTCGCGAGCTGCGGCCGCGCAGGAAGACTTTACCCATGCCAGCTACCTGGTGGCGGGGCCAGTGGGCCAGCTGAAAAAGATCACGCGCGACAATGACGGCTTTGCGCCGCAGTTGACGGTGCAGAACGTGGGCTGGAACAACGAGCAATACAAGGTGCAGGGCTGGCTGCTGGGGCCGTTGAAGACGGACGCAGGCAAGCGCTACCCGATGATCGTCAACGTGCATGGTGGCCCCGGCGCGGCCGCCTCGCCCCGTTACGTGGCGGCGAGCACCCTGATCCACGAATTGACGCAAAAAGGCTATTTCGTCTTCCTGCCCAATCCGCGCGGCAGCTTTGGCCAGGGCCAGGCATTTACGCGCGCCAACATGGCGGACTTTGGCGGCGGCGACTGGCGCGACATTCTAACCGGCATCGATGCCGCGCAAAAAGTGGCGCCCGTCGACGGCCAGCGCCTGGGCCTGATCGGCCATTCGTATGGCGGCTTCATGACCATGTGGGGCGTCACGCACAGCGACCGCTTCAAGGCGGCGGTGGCGGGGGCGGGCGTGTCGAACTGGATCAGTTACTACGGCCAGAACGGCATCAACCAGTGGATGATCCCGTTCTTTGGCGCTTCCGCGTATGACGATCCGGCCGTGTACCGCAAGGCTTCGCCTATCGAATCGATCAAGGCGGCGAAGACGCCAACCCTGATCTACGTGGGCGAGCGCGACGTGGAAACGCCGGCCGCCCAGTCGCTGGAATTCTGGCACGGCTTGCGCGCCATGGGCGTGCCGTCCAGCCTGTTCATCTACGACGGCGAAGGCCATTCCTTCCGCAAGCCCGAGCACCAGCGCGACTTGCAGAAACGTACTATCGGCTGGTTTGAACGTTATCTGAAATAAATCGCTGGGGTTTAGCGTGGTGACACGATATGCACGATCGCCGCGCTATGCACCACGATCTTGTCCGCATCCGCCTGCAACAGGCGAATACGGCGCTGCACCAGCGGCCAGCCCGACCAGGCCACGTCGCTGACGGGCGGCGCGGCAGGGGCGGCCAGCGGCGCGCTGATGGCGGCCTTGTCATCGAGCTGCTCCAGCGCGCGCGACAGGGTCAGGCACACTTGCGTGTGGCTATGGCCGAGTAGGGCGTTGACGGGCGTGACGGGCAGCTGGCTGGCGTGGCGCCCGAGGATCGAGCGCAGGGCCGCCACGTGGGCCACCAATAAGTAGTTTTGCACGATGAACAGGTTGATGTCTTCCACGGCCCGCTGCTTGCTGGCCGGTTCATCGAGCATGCGCACCAGCGCCGAGCTGAGCGCGGCCAGGCTGTCCATCAAGCGCTTGCGTTCGATGCGGTAGGCGAAATCATCGAAGCATTTTCCCTGCAGCAGCGCGAAGCTGGCTTGCATATAGCTGAGGTTCACGTTGAGCACTTGGCGCACGAGGCGCGGCAGGCTCTGGTATTCCCAATTGGCCAGCACGAAGCTGAAGACGGTGGCCACCGCCGCGCCGATCAGGGTGTCGATCAGGCGCTCGCTGACGAGGTTCGGGTTGCTGGGCGCCACCAGGTGCATTTGCAGCAAGATCATCAGGCTCACGGCAATGGCCGTGTAGCGGTAACGCAGATAGATGAAGGTGGGCGTGGCCACGATGGAGAGGAATAAAATGGCCATCAGCACAATATTGCTGTGCACGAAGCGGATCACGATGGCCGTGATGATGCAGCCGATGATGGTGCCGATGATGCGGTCGGCGCGGCGCTGGCGCGTCATGCTGAAGGTGGGGCGCAGGATGATGACGATGGTCAGGACGATCCAGTAGCTGTGGGCCGCATACGGCAGCCAGTGGCCGATCAGTAATCCCACCGAGATAGCCATCGACACGCGCAGGGCGAAGCGGAACACGGGCGAATCCAGGCGCAAGTTAGCCAGCAGGGTCTTCAGTTCGTATTTCTGCTGCGACAAAAACGGCGCCATGTCCGCACCGCTCCAGAATGGCACGTCGGCATAGACTTTTTGCGTGGCCAGATGCAGCTCGGCGATCATTTTCAAAATGGCGCGGATCTTGTTGCGCTGCGCGCGCAGGGTGGCCAGCGCTTCCTGCGCGCCGTCGCCTTTTGCGTGCAGGCGGGCGATTTCCGCTTCGATCTCGGCCCATTCCCTGTCGTAGCTGATCTGCGCATACGAGGCGCGCTTGCGCGTGACGGCATACGCCACGGCTTCGATGTCGCGCGCCGCCTTGTAGGCCAGGTCGTGCAAGGATTTCAAGACATCGGAGTCGGCCAGGTGCTGGCGCAGCAGCGCGTAATCCGTGTGCGTGGAGAGGATCAGTTCATACAAATCGAGCATGCACACGTGCACCTGTACGACGATGGCGTCCTTGCTGTTCTTGTGGCTGCGCAGAATCAGGTCGCGCGACGCCTGCTGGCGGTCGGCCAGAATGCTTTGATGGCGCACCAGCTTGTTGAACTGTTCCGTCAAATTGAAACGCGTGTCGTAGAAATCGGCCTTGATGTCGATGTAGGCGGCCAGTTCGAACAGGGCTTCGGCCAGTACTTGCTGCTTGATGCGGTGGCGCAAGACCCAGGCGATGGCCATGGCATAGGCCAGATAGATCAAGCCGCCCAGCATGAACAGGCCCGCATGGTGAAACGATTGCTGCCACGTCATCTGGTGCTCCATCGACATGGTCATGATGAACAGGGCGGCCAGTTGCAAGGGCATGGATTTCTTGCCGTACACCACCATCATGCTGGCAAGAAAGCTGACCAGCACGAGCACCGTCATCAGCAGCCACTGCACGGGACCGCACAGGCTGATCAATAAAGTGACGGCGCTGCACAGCAGAACCGAGGCCAGCATCTCGTTGAACTTGTGGCGCAGGGGGCTGGGCATGTCCATCAGGGTCGTACACAGGGCGCCTATGCACACCGTCATGGCGGTGGCGCTGTCGCTGATTTCCAGGGTCAGCAAGGTCAGGCCGACCAGGCCGATGGCCACGCGCAAGCCCAGGTAAAAATAATGGCTGTAGATAAAGGTGCGCAGGTTCAGTGCGTAGTGCATGGGATTACCTTGTGGGCAGGGCACAGAAAGAGGCGCCGCACCGGGGTCTCCGATGCGGCGCCAGGATGTTGCATTCGCTACAGCCTTGATTTACATCAGGGCAATGACGGGATAGCGCCGCCATTCAGGCTCGGCAAAGCGCTGGCAGTGTTCAAAAATGAAGTCGAGCACGGCTTCCTGATTGCTCAGCAAGGCCGGATTCGCTGCCTTCCACTCGGCAAATTTAGCGGCCAGCGCCGGCTCATCGCGCAGCAGTTCCGACGCCATGTCTTCAAAGACGTAATCGGAAAACGCTTCTTTCTTCTCCAGCACGCTGTTGAAGAAGCCCCAGCGGAAGAAGCTGTCGTGTGCCTGCGGTTCCAGCGTTTCCACGGCGTAGCGCGCGTTGTCCTGGTCCAGGCTGACGACATAATCGCCCGCCTGCACGGTGAACTGGCCCGTGCGCGCTTCGAGTTCTACATTGTCGTGGAACATGTGGCCTTCGTAGGCGGTGGCCCGCGTGCCGACGTCGGTGATGTGGTAGTAGCGCGCCGTTACCGTCTGTTCGGTGGTGATTCGGCTCATTTCGACGCCGTTCCAGCGCAGCCGTTCGATGACTTCGCGCCACGCTTGCGGCACGATATAGGCTTTTGGCGCGGCCACGGTGACGTCCGCATCGAAGCGGTTGTAGTAGGCGATGTCGCGTTCCCACGGCTGCGAGCGGTCGTAGGACAGGCGCTGGTAGTCGCCCAGCACGCTCGGCGTGTATTTTGCTGTGTAGCCCTTGAAGGGGAAGGTCGACGGCTGCGCTTCGTTCATGGCCCAGTGGATGGGCCACTCGGCTTGCGTGCGGCCCGCCGCCTTGGCTTGCGCGCGCAGTTGCTTGATCTGTTCACCATGTTTGACCGTGAACGCCATGCAGATGTCGAGCAGGGCGCGCATGGATGCGTAGCGGTCGGCAAACGGTTTCAGCATGTGCGTTTCCGGCATGAAACCAATGACGTGATGCAAGGCCGCAAAACCCGTCGAGAAACGCGGCACTTCGAGGAATTCGGCGATGCCGTGGTCAGGGCTGTCCTTGACGGGGTTGACATACGGGCAGGTGGGCCAGCCTGCTTGTTCCATCTGCGCAAAGATATGCGGCAGCATGGTGTCTTGCAGGAAGGGGCCGAGGCCATTGCCCAGCTTATCCGTCTGCGTGTGGATCAGGGTCATCGTGTACGGGTAGTCGGCGCCGTTCGACGTGTGCGTGTCGACCATCACGTCCGGGTCCCAGCTGGCCAGCAGGCGGTTGAACACTTGCGCGTTCAGGCTGTCGCACTTGATGAAATCGCGGTTCAAGTCCAGGTGGCGGCTATTGCCGCGGAAACCGAATTGCTCCGGGCCATCCTGGTTTACGCGCGACGTGTTGGCGCGGTTCAGGCTGCCATCGACGTTGTAGATCGGAATGAACAGCAGCACGGTGCTGCCCAGCGCCGCCAGGCGTTCCGGCTGCGTGCACAGGTCGCGCACGATGGCCATGCAGGCGTCGATGCCTTCCGGTTCGCCCGGGTGGATGCCGTTGTTGTTGAAGAACACGGTGCGGCCCGCGCGCTTGATCTGCTCGCGGTCGAATACGCCGTCCGCGCTGATGACGCCAGCATGGATGGGCACGCCCGAATCGGACAGGCCGATCTGTTCGAAGTGCAGCACTTGCGGGTAGCGTGCGGCGAGATCTTGATAGAAGGTGATGCATTCCAGCCAGGTCGTGGTCTGGTTGTGGTTACCGAGTTCGTAGGTCGTGCGCAAGTCTGGTGGCATAGCGGTCTGAGTCTGGGAGGGGGAAGGCGCGCTGGGTAAGTACGCCCGCTAGGGGCCAATTGTAGCACCGGCGTCGGCGCCTTGAGGCGCGGCAGATGGGCCGGGCCGCACTTGTGTTATGAATACGTTTCACGCGCAAGGGAGGCGGCATGGGCAAGGCAGTGTTGGCAGCGCTGGTGTGGTGGGCTTGCCTGGCGGCACAGGCGGCGCCGTTGCGCTTGCCTGCGAGCAAGGAACCGGTGGCGCAGGGCGGCTCCGTGACCGCCGCCGCACAGGGCGCGCTGATACGCTACCGGGGCTGGCTGCTGGCCGTCGATGGCGCCGTATCGGAGGAGCGGCCCGACGTCTTGCTGACGTCGGCGGAGGCGGGGCAGGCGCCGCAGTTGCGGGTCGGCGCGACGCAGCGTGTCTTGCCCGTATGGTCGGCTTGCGAGCTCGTCAAGGGCAGCACGCGCCTGCGCATCACGGCGCTGCCGGGGCCGGATGAGGTGGCCGCGCTGCTGCTGGACTTTGGCGACGGCGATTACCGCATCGTGATTCCCGCCGCGCGCATCGCCCGGCAAGCCTATCCGCTGCTGGCGCAGCGCTTTCCCGGCGCCGACCTGGCCTTGCTGCTGCAGGAGGGCCGGAGGGTCATGTTGCCGCTGGGAAGCGGCAGCGCGCAAGTATTTGGCGAGGAGCAAGCCGTGCCTTACCGCTTTAGCAAAGTAAAACGTTAGGCAAAAAAAAAAGCCACTCCCGCAGGAGTGGCTCAGGGAACAACCGCCCGTTGCCGGGCTTATTAGTTGTTGTTATCCGCGAATTACTCGGCGCCCATTTCTTTCAGCAGGTTGTCTGCGTGGTCGATGTGTTTCATGTTCCACAGCATGTAGCGCAGGTCGACCTGGATCGAACGGGTGTTGGCCTTGTTGTAGTCCCAGTCGGAAATGATCGAGTCCAAGGTGCCGTCGAATGCCAGGCCGATGAATTCGCCTTTTGCGTTCAGGGCAGCCGAACCGGAGTTGCCGCCGGTGATGTCCAGGGTGGCCAGGTAGTCGACCGGCACGGTTTTCAGCTTCGGATCGACGAATTTGCCGAAGTCCTTGGCCTTGATCGCGGCCAGTTGCTTCGCCGGCGCATTGAACTCGCCTTCGCCCGTGGCTTTGGCGGCGACGCCATTGACGGTGGTGAAAGCGGTCCAGGTGGTGCCATCGGCGCCATGGTCACGGCCGGCAACACGGCCGAACGTCACACGCAGGGTGCTGTTGGCGTCAGGATAGACGGCTTGGCCCTTGCTCTTCATGAAGGCGATTTTTGCTTTCATGTAGTTGGCGTAGGCTTGCTGGATCTTGCCGGCCAGTTCTTCGTCTTCCGCTTCGTTTTTCAGCGAATCCGGGTACATGGCGACGGCGGCCTGAATGAAGCTGTCCTTGCTGGCCTGGAATTCGGCTGGCGTGCGTTTCAACCATGCCGCGCGTTCTTCCTTGTCGGCCAGCTTGCTGCCCGCATACAGTTTGTCCAGGGCGGCGGCCAGGTCGGCTTGCGACATGCCGTCCTTGATGCCGATGGCGGCGTCGAAGCTGGCACGGCGTTGTGCGGCCGGTTGCGCGGCGTACTTGGTCAGGCTGTTCAGTACCAGCGCCTTGTCGACTTTTTCATCGTAGGTGCGCTCGACCGACGTGATGCTCGACGACAGACGTGGCAAATCGCGCGTCTGGTAGCCGGACTTGCGTTCCGTATCGGCCTTGGTGCCTTCGTTCGACAAACGGTACAGGCTGCGTGCCGTGCTCAGCAGGCGTGGCTGCGCATAGCTGAGGAAGAAATCGCGCTTGGTGTCGGCATCGCGCTCGGCGATCAGCTTTTCCACTTGCTCGATGTCGCCGGCAAATTCCGCCTTGCGGGCAGGATTGGCGTTGACCCAGGTTTTCAGGGCTTCGTGTTCCGTTGTCTTGCGCGCCAGGAAGTCGCTGCCCGCGTAGGAATCGAGCATGCCTTGGCGGTTCTTGTAGTAATTGTTCACGCCGGCAACCTGACCCGCGTATTTCAGGGCAACGTCCTTGTTGTCCTTGGTTTCGCGCGCGATGATGGCCAGGGTTTCGCCCGACGCTTTCACGAAGGCCGGGTAGTTCCAGTCAAACGTGAACGCCACTTCCGATGGCAGGCGGTGACGGTTGGTGCGGCCCGGGTAGCCCAGCGCCATGACGAAATCGCCTTCTTTCAAGCCATCCTTGGCCAGTTTCAGTACGTGTTTTGGCTGGTACGGCACGTTGTCCTTGCTGAAGTCGGCAGCTTTGCCGTCTTTGCTGACGTAAGCGCGGTAGAAACCGTAGTCGCCCGTGTGACGCGGCCACATCCAGTTGTCGGTGTCGCCGCCGAATTTACCCACGCCCGCTGGTGGCGCGTGCACCAGGCGCACGTCGCGGATTTCCAGTTGCTTGATCAGGTAGAACTCGAGGCCGCCGTAGTAGCTCGACACGGTGCAGCGGAAACCCGCTTCTTTTTCGCATTCTGCAACCAGTTTCTTCTGGTTTTTCTCGATCGCGTCGATGCGCGCCTTGCCTTGCAGCTTGGCCACGTCGGCGCTGATGATCTTGTCGCTGACATTGGTCACGGCCGAGGTGACGAAGATGCGGCTGCCCGGGGCGGCCGGCAATTCTTCAGCGAAGGTCTTGGCCAGGAAACCGTTGGCCAGCAAATCGCGCTCCTTGGTCGAATTGACCGCCACGCTGTTGTAGACGCAATGGTGGTTGGTGGCAACCAGGCCTTGCGGCGAGACGAACGACGCCGAGCAGCCGCCCAGGCTGACGATGGCGCCCATCGGGAATTCGGTCAGTTTGGTCAGGGTGGTCGGATCGAGTTTCAGTCCGGCGGCTTTCAGCTCCTTGGCTACTTGTGGCAGCTGTTGGGGCATCCACATGCCTTCGTCGGCGTGTGCGAAGTTGCTCAGGATGGCGAGCGCGATGAGAGATTTTTTCATTCGAGTTCTGTTCTTTTACATTGTAGGGAAGTCGGAATCAGCGGAGTACCCGCTGATTGTGCAGCGGGCGACATAGAGTATCCGTATCGAACCCGCACTAGTCAATCACATTTTCCGGAGGGTATGTTCATACGTGGTTGCTTGAACGACATGATTTTAGGTGGCGCAGGGGCAGGAACCGGCCGCCAACGCGCATTTTTCCGTGCGGCCGCTGTGGTATTGTCCATACGTGTCCTAGCGGCAATGAAAAATGGCCGGGCGCTTGCGCGGCCCGGCCACTTGCTGATGCGCAGCTGTTTGCCTGCTTAGCGTATTTTGCCGCGGCGTAAAAGATTGACGATGCCCAGCAGGATGACGGCGCCGAGGAATGAGACCAGCAGCGAAGCCAGACTGAAATTGTCGCTATTGATGGTGCCCGTGCCGAACAGGGGCGCCAGCAGCCAGCCGCCCAGGAAGGCGCCGACGATGCCGACGACGATATTGAGGAAGATGCCCTGTTGTGCATTGGTTTTCATGACCATGCTGGCCAGCCAGCCGATGACGCCGCCAATAACGATCCAGATAATGAAATTCATGTGGTCCTCCGCGGTGGATAAGTGGGTGTGTCATGTCAGAACAACATCATGCCAATCGATAGTGATGCCGCACGATAGAAAAGTCCAGCGGATTCTCGTCGTGCATGCAAAAGCCCGCCTGGCTGCGGGCAGCGAGGCGGGCTTGTCCTGCGGAAAGGCGGTGTTTAATCGGCCTTGATCGCTTCGACCTGGATGGCCAGCTTGACTTCCGGCGAGAACGCCGGCATGCCGTAGTTCAAGCCAAAGTCGCTGCGCTTGAATTCCGCCGTGGCGTCGGCGCCGCACACTTCGCGCTTGTAGCGCGGGTGCATGATGCACTTGAACTTGCTCACATTCAGCTTGACGGGCTTGGTCACGCCCAGCAAGGTCAGTTCGCCATCGACTTCCACCAGCTGCTCGCCGTTGAACTTGAGCGAGGTACTTTTGTAGGTGATTTGCGGAAATTTCTCGACGTTGAACATGTCCGCTTTTTTCGCGTGCGTGTTCATGGCATCGAGGCCGAAATCGATCGAATCGGCATCGATGACCAGGTCCAGGCTTCCCGTCTTGGCGGCGCGGTCCAGGGCGACCGTCCCCTTGGTCTTGTTGAACTTGCCGCGCCACACCGACATGCCCATGTGATCGGCTTCAAAGCTGGGGAAGGTGTGCGTCGGGTCGAGGTTGTAGGTGTCGGTAGCGGCCATGGCCGAACCCGCGCCGGCAGCTGCCAGCACGGCGATCATCAAGTGCGAAAGTTTCATGCAGATCCTAAAGTTGAACAGGTTGTGGAGTTGTTTTTGGTAACGCCTGAAAAACGTTCAGGGCAAGGCGCCTTGCCGAAGGCAGTGCAAATAGCACGACGAGGCAAGAGCAACGCAGCCATGGACGTTTTCTCAGGTGTTACTGAGCAGCGACGTGGAATTTGATGGTGACCTCGTCGGCAACCATGCTCGTGTCTTTCCACTCGCCTTCGCCGATGTTGTAGGTCAGGCGCTTGATCGGCAGGGCGCCGTCAAATGCGTATTTGCCGCCGTCGGCTTTTACCGCCAGGGGGAAGGTCACGTCGGTGGTCTTGCCTTTGATGTTCAGCTTGCCGGTGACCGTCAGCTTGCCTGCGCCGGCGGCCTTGATGCTGCTCGAGACAAAGGTGGCTTTCGGGAACTGGGCCGAGTTGAACCATTCTTTCTTCGCCACTTCCTTGTTGTACTCGGGGTCGCCGATATCGATGCTGGCGGTCTCGATTTCCACCGACGCTTTCGAGGCATCCGGCGTGGCCGGGTTGTAATCGATGGCGATATTGAATTTCTTGAACTTCGCTTCCACGGGCACGTTCATTTGCTTGAACACGGCCGACACGCTGGTCTTGGCGGGATCGACTTTCAGCAGGGTGGCGGCGGTGGCGGCCACGGACAGGCCCAGCAGGGAAGCGAGGACGATGCGTTGGGTGGTTTTCATCTTGTTTTTTCCTGTAGTTTCAGTGAGCAAGGGGACGTCGATGTCAGGGCAGCATGCGCTTGAGGACGCCATCACGGTCGATGAACTGGTGCTTCAGCGCCGCCAGCACATGGGCGGCCACGGCGGCTGCCATTGTCATGTTCAGAACATAATGAATCTCTTTTAAAAGCGGCTTAAGTTCCGGGTTTGGCGCCATGAGGACGGGCAGCTGGAACAGGCCCAGGTAGACCACCGGCACGCCGGCGGCCAGGGTGTACAGGTAACCGGAGATGGGCACGGCGAAGATCAGGATGTACAGCAGCACATGCATGGCGTCGGCCGCCTTCTTTTGCCAGGCAACCATGCTGGCCGGATGCGGCGGCGGCACGTTGGCCTTGCGCCACAGCAGGCGGATGGCGGCGATGGCCAGCACGGTCACGCCCAGCCATTTGTGCCAGGAGAAATATTTGAGCTTGGTGGGCGTCAGGCCGGGAATATCCGTCATGACCAGGCCCATGACGAAGGCGCTGATGATCAGCAGGGCGGTCAGCCAGTGCAGGATGATGGCGGTGGTGGTGTAGCGTTGCATCGATGGCTTTCTTGAATGTAGTACGTATTAGGACTAATTCGGCCTAATATACCAAAGAAAATCAAATTGCGCTGCGTGCTGGAGATTCTACAAGAAAGATTGCCGTAAAAACCGCGGGGCGGGCAGCATTTGTGTGCTGGCCGCCCCGCGGGAGTGGGACCGGACGATCCCCATGTGAAAACTGCTTAGATGGCTTTGGCCAATTGCGCCGCGATACCGATGTAGTTGCCCGGCGTCATGGTCAGCAGCACGTCCTTGGCATCCTGCGGAATGGCCAGGCCATTGACGAAGGTTTGCAGCGCTTCTTTCGAGATGCCCTTGCCGCGCGTCAGCTCTTTCAGCTGCTCGTACGGGTTTTCGATGCCATAGCGGCGCATCACGGTTTGTACGGGTTCGGCCAGCACTTCCCAGGTCGCGTCCAGGTCTTGCGCCAGGCGCGCGTGGTTCACTTCCAGCTTGTTCAGGCCGCGCAGGCAGCTGTCATACGCCAGCAAGGTGTAGCCCAGGCCCACGCCAATGTTGCGCAGCACGGTCGAATCCGTCAAATCGCGCTGCATGCGCGAGACGGGCAGTTTTTCCGACAGGTGCTTGAGCACGGCGTTGGCCAGGCCCAGGTTGCCTTCCGAGTTTTCGAAGTCGATCGGATTGACCTTGTGCGGCATCGTCGACGAACCGATTTCGCCCGCTTTCAGCTTTTGCTTGAAGTAGCCCAGCGAGACGTACGTCCAGATGTCGCGGTTCAGGTCCAGCAGGATCGTGTTGGCGCGCGCGAAGGCGTCGAACAGTTCGGCCATGTAGTCGTGCGGTTCGATCTGGATCGTGTATGGGTTGAAGACCAGGCCCAGGCGCTGTTCGATGACGGCCTGCGAGAATGCGGGCCAGTCGAAGCCGGGATAGGCCGACAGGTGGGCGTTGTAGTTGCCGACGGCGCCATTCATCTTGCCGAGGATTTCCACTTGCGCGATGCGTTTCACGGCGCGCTGCAGGCGGGCCACGACGTTGGCGAATTCCTTGCCCAGGGTGGTCGGGCTGGCCGTCTGGCCGTGCGTGCGCGACAGCATCGGCACATCGGCGTTGTCGTGCGCGATCTGCGTCAGCTTGGCTACCAGGCCGTTCAATGCCGGCAGCATCACGCCGTCGCGCGCGGCCTTGAGCATCATGCCGTGCGAGGTGTTGTTGATGTCTTCCGAGGTGCAGGCGAAATGGATGAATTCCGACGCCGCCACCAGTTCCGGCACGTCCGCCACTTGTTCCTTCAGCCAGTACTCGACGGCCTTGACGTCATGGTTGGTGACCGCTTCGATGGCCTTGATGCGAGCAGCGTCGGCTTCCGAGAAGTCGGCCGCCATCTTGTCGAGCAGGGCGCTCGCTTCGGCCGAGAACGGCTTGATTTCGGCGAAACCGGCTTGCGACAGCGCTTGCAGCCAGGAGATTTCCACTTTCACGCGGTGGTGCATGAAACCGGCTTCGGACAGGATCGGGCGCAGCAGATCGGTCTTGCTGGCGTAGCGGCCATCGAGCGGAGACAGGGCCGACAGCGTGGAATACGGAGTAGTAGAAGTCATGAGAGCGGACGCAAGTTAAAGAAACGGTTGGCGTGTGACGCGCGGGGAGGGCAGGGCTATTGCAATACAGCAACACTGACGGCGCCACAGTAAAGGACGATTTTACCACCGCTGGCCGCTGGCCAGCCGTCCATCGGGCGCCGGCGCACCGCAATTTGGCTGAATCCGGCCCCGATGCGGCATGCCTGCCACACCATGGAGACGGCTGGGCGCGTGCTGCCAAACACCGCTGCCGCCGATGCTATACTGCCTGCTGATCCTTCACCTTAAAGTAGCTATGAAACTGATCGGTTCCCTCGCCAGCCCGTATGTCCGCAAAGCCCGTATCGTGCTGGCGGAAAAAAAGCTCGACTATGTCTTCGAGCTGGAAAACGTGTGGGTGCCGGAAACCCGCATCGCCCAGGCCAATCCCCTGGGCAAGGTGCCCTGCCTGGTGATGGAAGATGGCAGCACCTTGATCGACTCGAAAGTCATCGTCGAATACCTCGACACGCTCACGCCCGTGTGCAAGCTGCTGCCGGCCGGCGGCAATGGCCGCGAGCGGGCCGATATCAAGAACTGGGAAGCGCTGGCCGACGGCATCCTCGACGCGGGCGTGCTGGTGCGCCTGGAGCGCACGCAGCGCCCGCCCGAGCAGCAAAGCGCGGCCTGGATCGCGCGCCAGCTGGACAAAGTCACCCTGGGCCTGGCGGCGCTCGAGGCGCGCCTGGGCGAGAGCGCGTATTGCGCCGGCAAGAACTACACCCTGGCCGACGTGGCCGTGGGCTGTACCCTGGGCTGGCTCAGCTTCCGCTTCCCGGAAATCGACTGGCGCGCGGATCATCCGGCGCTGGCGCGCCTGTTCGACAAACTGTCCGAGCGCCCATCGTTCAAGGACACCGCGCCGCAGTGAGCGCACGATGACCGGTTCCGACTCGAAGGCGCAGCAACGCCTGCAGATGGCCGATATCGCACGCCTGGCCGGCGTGTCCACGTCGACCGTGTCGCGCGCGCTAAGCGGCAGTTCGCTGGTCAATGAAGAGACGCGCGCGCGCGTCATCGCGCTGGCCCGTTCGCTCAAGTATTCCATCAATATCGGCGCGCAAAACCTGCGCCTGAAACAGAACCGCACGGTGGGCGTGGTGGTGCCGTATGACGCTGCCACGCGCCAGCACCTGTCCGATCCTTTTTTCCTCAGCATGCTGGGCAGCCTGGCCGATGCGCTGACGGAGCAGGGCTTCGATATGCTCATTTCACGCGTCGATGCCGAAACGCTCGACGCGGCGGCCCAGTCCTTCGATAGCGGCCGCGTGATCGGCATCATCCTGATCGGCCAGTGGCGCCACCATGAACAACTGAACCAGCTGGCCGCGCGCCAGGTGCCCATCGTCGTGTGGGGCGCGCAATTGCCGCAGCAGCTGTATTGCACCGTCGGCGGCGATAACGTCGCCGGCGGCAGACTGGCCACGGAACACTTGCTGGCGGCGGGGCGCCGGCGCATCGCCTTCTTTGGCGACGCCAAGCTGCCCGAAGTGGCGCAGCGCCACCAGGGCTATGCGCAGGCACTGGCCGCGCAAGGGCTGGCGCCCGACCCGCAACTGTACGTGGCCGGCTCCTTCCTGCCGCAGGGCGGCGCGACGGACGTGCAGGAACTGCTGGACCGCCAGTTGCCGTTCGACGCCATCTTTGCCTGCAGCGACTTGCTGGCCATGAGCGCCATCAACGCCCTGCGCGCGCGCGGCGTGGCCGTACCGGAACAGGTGGCCGTGGTCGGCTACGACGATATCGAACTGGCCGCGTATTTCCATCCGCCGCTGACCACCGTGCGCCAGCCGATCCGCACCGCCGGGCGCGCGCTGGTGGCTTCGCTGCTGGCGCTGGTCGACGGCGCGCCTGCGCCATCCCGCCAATTGCCAACTGAGCTGATCGTACGCGCCTCGGGCCGCTGAAGCGTGCCGCAAGTGATTGCAACCGATTGCAATAATTTCAAATTTCTCCCTTTATTTTCATGCTGCGCCGCAGCATGAAAACCGCTGCATTCACGTCAAATCCCGCTAGATTTCCTCTGTGTCGCCCGTAGTTTTCTCTTAAAAACAACAACATTTCCATGTTGCAGCGCTCGATTGCAATCGATTGCAATAAATTCTTATTCGTTGAATAATGACGTACCGGCCCAGGCAGCGCGCCACGGCATGCGGCAGCCAGGACTCATAACAAGCCGATACCTCGACGTATCGGCATACAACACTGGAGACAAGATGAAGACACGTACTGCTCAACGCGGCGGCATGGCCGCAGCCGTCGCCCTGGCCATGCTGCAACTGGGCGCCGCCCAGGCGCAATCGGCAAGCGACATCGCCAGCGCCGCCCCTGCCGATGGCCTGAACCTGGAACGCATCGTGGTCACGGGCACCACCGGCGGCACGTCCAAAATGAAATCGAGCAATTCCGTCAGCAGCATGGAACTCGACACCATCCTGCACAATGCACCGACCAGCGCCGCCGAAGTCCTGCGCTCGGTGCCGGGCTTGCGGGCCGAGTCCTCGGGCGGCGAAGGCAATGCCAACATCACCGTGCGCGGCCTGCCCATTTCCGCCGGCGGCGCGCGCTATGTGCAGATCCAGGAAGACGGCTTGCCCGTGCTGCAGTTCGGCGACTTCAACTTCACCACGCCCGACAGCTTCGTCAAGATCGATTCCACACTCGACCACCTGGAAGTGGTGCGCGGCGGTTCGGCCTCCACCCTGGCCACCAATTCGCCGGGCGGCATCATCAATTTCATCAGCAAGAACGGCAAGGAGAAGGGCGGCAGCGTGGCCATCAGCCGCGGCCTGGGCTACGACCAGACGAGGGTCGACTTCGATTATGGCGCGCCGGTGTCGGAGCGCACGCGCTTCTTCATCGGCGGCTCCTGGCGCACGGGCGAAGGCATCCGCCACAGTGGCGTCAACAGCGAAAAGGGCGGTCAGATCCGCGGCAATGTCACGCATGAATTCGACAGCGGCTTTGTGCGCCTGTCGTTCAAGCACCTCGACGACCAGTCGCCCACGGCCCTGCCGGTGCCGGTCAGCGTGCGCGATGGCCGCATCGGGGAAATCGCCGGCATCGACCCGCGCAAGGCCAGCTTCTATTCGCCATACTGGGTGCCCGACATGGTGCTGAACAAGGATAACCAGCGCGTGGCCACCCGCGTCAACGACGGCTTGCACGTCAAAAGCGATACCGTGGGCCTGGAGGCATCGTTCAAGCTGGGGCAGGGCTGGAGCGTAAGCGAAAACTTCCGCTACGCCGACAATTCGGGGCGCTTCACCGGCGTGTTCCCGTCGAATAACGGCAGCGACGGCAGCTATGTGTTTGCCAGCGGCCCGAATCGGGGCAAGCCTTATATCGGCCGCGCGTTTTCCGCCGTGGTGTTCAATACCTCGATCGACGACGCCAGCAATACTCTGAGCGACACCAAGCTGGCCAAGACGTTCGTGCTCGACAGCGGCAAGCTGACCACCACGGCCGGCCTGTACCTGTCGCAGCAAAAGCTGGGCCTGACCTGGAACTTCAATGAATACCTGATGCAGGCCACGGGCGACCAGCCGGCGCTGCTGCAAACGGCCAGCAGCACGCCCGGCTACATCGGCCCGGCCTTCGGCGCCTGCTGTTCGCGCGCCGTCGACATGGAGTACCGCACGACCTCGCCCTACCTGAATCTGGCCTGGGAAAGCGGCGCGC
The DNA here is from genome assembly GCF_001758625.2 of Janthinobacterium sp. HH102. Taxonomy (NCBI): domain Bacteria; kingdom Pseudomonadati; phylum Pseudomonadota; class Betaproteobacteria; order Burkholderiales; family Oxalobacteraceae; genus Janthinobacterium; species Janthinobacterium sp. HH102. The sequence goes on along the minus strand of NZ_CP062062.1, from coordinate 6,183,911 downwards.
TGAACCTCGACGGCGGCCTGCGGCAAGACCGCCAGCATGCCAGCGGCACGGCCAATATCGCCACCGGCGCGCAAGCCTATCTGCCGTCGACGGTGCAGCAGGTCGACTACACCCTGGGCCACACGTCGTACTCGCTGGGCGCGAACTACAAGCTGCAAGCCAGCCTGGCCGTGTTTGCCCGCGTCAGCGAAGGCGTGGCTTTCAATGCCGACCGCATCCTGTTTGGCACACCGCTCGATGGCAGCGTGCCGGTGGCCATCAACACCGTGCGCCAGCTCGAAGGCGGCGTGAAATGGCGCCAGGGTCCCCTGAGCACCTTTGTCACCGTATTCCAGGCCAAGACCAGGGAAAGCAATTACGAAGCGACCACCCAGCTGCGCACGGCCAACAGCTATGAAGCGAAGGGCGTGGAACTGGAAGCGGCCTACAGCGCCGGCGACTTTCGCATCAATGGCGGCCTGACGTTCACGGATGCCGAGATCACGGGCACGGCGGCGGCCGACGTGGCGCTGATCGGCAATACGCCGCGGCGCCAGGCGCGCGTCGTGTACCAGATCGCGCCCACCTATGAATGGGGAGCCGCCACCCTGGGCGCGAGCCTGGTCGGCACGGGCAAGTCATGGGGCGACGATGCGCACACGATCACCTTGCCCGCCTACCAGGTGCTCAACGCCTTCGTCAATTACCAGCTTACGCCGCAAATGCAGGTGGCGCTGACGGCGAACAATCTGCTCAACAAGATCGGCTATACGGAAGTCGAGGGCGATGGCCATGCGGCCCGCTCGATCACCGGGCGCGCCGTCAAGGTCAGCCTGAAATACGCATTTTAAGCAAGGATAGGATTCATGATGTCGATACGCAGCCCCCTGGCGCGCCTGCTGGCGCCGCTCCCCACGCACTTGCGCGCCGATGCGGCGCGCCGCTATGCGCGCCAGGAGGCGGTCTTGCTCGACCGCCTGGGCAGCCTGTATGGCCAGCGGCCTGATTTCCTGCCCTGGCTGGGCGATCTGATGGAAAGCGTGGGGCGGCTGTATGCGGCGCGCGCGCCGGCGCTGCTGCGCCAGGATGCGCAGCGCGAAGAACAGCCGGACTGGTTTGCCAGCCAGTCCATGCTGGGCTACAGCGCCTACGTGCAGCGCTTCGGCGGCAACCTGCAGGGCGTGGCGGCGCGCATCGGCCACCTGCGCGAACTGGGCGTGACGTATCTGCACCTGCTGCCGTTCTTGCGTGCGCGGGCCGGCGAAAGCGATGGCGGTTTTGCCGTCGCCAGCTTCGAGGAAGTCGACCCCGCCCTGGGCAGCAATGCCGACTTGCTGACATTGACGGCGCAACTGCGCGCGGCCGGCATCAGCCTGTGCTCGGACCTGATCCTCAATCATGTGGCCGACGACCATGCGTGGGCGCTGGGCGCCAAGGCGGGCGACCCGCTGCTGTGCGATTTTTTCCACACCTATCCCGACCGCGTGCAGCCGGACCGCTACGAGCGCACCGTGGGCCAGGTCTTTCCACAGGCGGCGCCCGGTAATTTTACATTCGTGCCGGAGCTGCAGCGCTGGGTCTGGACCACGTTCTATCCCTACCAGTGGGATTTGAACTACGCCAATCCGGCCGTCTTCGCGGCCATGGCCGGCGCCATGCTGGGCCTGGCCAACAAGGGCATCGAAGTGTTCCGCCTCGATTCGACGGCCTTCCTGTGGAAGCGCGACGGCACGGACTGCATGAACCAGCCCGAAGCCCACAGCCTGCTGCAAGCCCTGCGGGCGCTTGCCGCCATCGTCGCGCCCGGTGTGCTGCTCAAGGCCGAAGCCATCGTGCCCACGCCCAAGCTGCCCGCCTACTTTGGCAGCGATGCGGCGCCCGAGTGCCATATCGCCTATCACAGCAGCCTGATGGCCGCCGGCTGGGGCGCGCTGGCGGAGGAAAGCACGGACTTGCTGCAGCAGGTGATCGCCGCCACGCCGCCGCTGCCGCCGGCCGCAAGCTGGCTCAGTTATGTGCGCTGCCACGACGACATCGGCTGGAACGTGCTGCTCAATGAGGCGAGCGCGAACGGGCCGGCGCGCCTGGCGCGCATCGCGCAGTTCTTTGCCGGCGCCACCGGCAGCTATGCGCGCGGCGCCGCCTTCCAGAGCAGCAGCGCCGACAAGGCGCATGGCAGCAACGGCATGGCCGCCTCGCTGGCCGGACTGGAAAGCGCCGTCACGGTGCAGGAGCAGGAATACGCGTTGCGGCGCCTGCTGCTGCTGCATGGCCTGGCATTGAGCTTTGGCGCCTTGCCCGTGCTGTACATGGGCGATGAACTGGGCATGACCAACGATCGCAGCTACACGCAGCGGGCCGACAGGGCGATGGACAGCCGCTGGCTGCAGCGTCCCGCGTTCGACGACAGCCTGCTGGCATGGCGCCACGATGGCGTGAGCGCCAGCGGCCGGCTGTACCTGGCGCTGCGCCAGCTGATCGACGTACGCGGGCGCTTGCCGGCCCTGGCCGCCGCCGCGCCGCGCAGCGTGCTGTGCGCCGACACGCCGGCCGTGCTGGCGCTGCTGCGCGGCGACGGATTTCTCAACCTGAGCAACTTCAGCGGGGCCAGCCAGCGTTTCACTTTGCCCGCGGGCGAATGGCGCAACAGCCTCGATGGCAGCGTGCTGGCCGGCACGGTAGGCCTGCAGCCATGGCATATGCTGTGGCTGGAGCGGGAGCAAGATCGGGAGCCAGCATGAGCGACGCCAGCGCGCACCGTCCGCATCTGTCGTTCTGGCAGATCGTCAACATGAACGTCGGATTTTTCGGCATCCAGTTCAGTTTTGGGCTGCAGCAAAGCAGCATGAGCCCCATCTATAAATACCTGGGCGCCGATGAGGCGAGCCTGCCGTACCTGTGGCTGGCCGGACCCATGACGGGGCTGCTCGTGCAACCGCTGATCGGCGCGATGAGCGACCGCACGGTGACGCGCTGGGGACGCCGCACGCCCTATTTTCTGATCGGCGCCATCCTGTGCAGCCTGGGCCTGCTGGCCATGCCGTTCAGTCCCACCCTGTGGATGGCCGCCAGCCTGCTGTGGATACTCGATGCGGCCAACAATGTGACGATGGAGCCGTACCGCGCCTTTGTCAGCGACAAGCTCGACAAGAAGCAGCATTCGCTGGGTTTTCTCACGCAAAGCGCGTTTACGGGGCTGGGGCAAACGCTGGCCTATCTGACGCCGTCGCTGCTGGTCATGCTGGGCATGAACAAGGATGCCGTCAATGGCAGCCATATTCCGCACATCGTCATCGCCGCCTTCCTGATCGGCGCCGTGTTTTCGCTCGCTTCGGTGCTGTGGACCCTGAAGACGACGCCGGAAAATCCGCTTACGGCGGCCGAACTGGCGGCCATCCGCAGCCGCCCGCCGGGCTGGCGCCACACGCTGGCCGATATCGGCGCGGCCCTGCGCGACATGCCGCCGACGATGAAGCAGCTGGCCATCGTCAACCTGTTCCAGTGGTACGCCATGTTCTGCTACTGGCAGTACATCGCGCTGTCGCTGGCGGCGACCCTGTTTCACACGACGGACCCCGCGTCGCAAGGCTTTCGCGACGCGGGCCTGCTGAACGGGCAGGTGGGCGCCTTCTACAATTTCGTGGCCTTTGTCGCCGCCTTTGCGCTGGTGCCGTTCACGCGCCGCTTTGGCCCCAAGCGCATGCACAGCCTGTGCCTGTGCGCGGCCGGCGTGGGCATGCTGAGCATCCCGCTGATCCACAGTCCGGCGCTGCTGTTGCTGCCCATGCTGGGCGTGGGACTGGCCTGGGCCAGCATCATGGGCAATCCCTACATCATGCTGGCCGGCTGCATTCCGCCCGAGCGCACGGGCGTCTACATGGGCATTTTTAATATGTTCATCGTCATTCCGATGATCATCCAGATCTTCACCTTGCCCCTGTATTACCGCAGCTGGCTGGGCGGCAATCCGGAGAACGTCATCCGGCTGGCCGGCGCCCTGCTGCTGTGCGCGGCGGTGGCGGTGCTGTTCGTCAAGCTGAGCCCGCCGCAGGCCACAAAGACTTGAGGACGGACGAAAAAAAACCGGCTCTGCCGGTTTTTTTATCTGCCTCGAAGAGCAATTACTCCTCAATCGCCATCTGACTTTGCAGGTAATTCTGAATGCCGACCTTGGCGATCAGGTCGATCTGCGTTTCGAGCCAGTCGATATGCTCTTCCGTGTCTTCCAGGATCATCAGGAACAGGTCGCGCGAGACGTAGTCGCCCGCTTTTTCGCTGATGGCGATGCCTTCCTTGACGGTGGCGTGCGCGGCGCGTTCCAGCTTCAGGTCGCATTCCAGCATTTCCGGCGTGTTCTCACCGATCAGCAGCTTGTGCAGCGCTTGCAGGTTCGGCAGGCCGTCGAGCATCAGGATGCGGTCGATCAGCTTGTCGGCGTGTTTCATTTCGCCGATCGATTCTTCGTATTCTTTCTTGCCCAGCTTTTCCAGGCCCCAGTGCTTGTACATGCGCGCATGCAGGAAGTACTGGTTGATGGCCGACAGTTCGTTGGTGAGCTGTGCATTGAGCATGCGGATGACTTCTTTATCGCCCTTCATGGCATTTCCTTTGTTCTGTGTCGTGTTCGATGATGAAACCGCAGGCTGCTGGCGTTCACGGCCGGGTGGCGCAGGGCTGCCTGGTGGCGCGCAGGTTGCCGGTTTCGCTATGCCCGCATGATAGCGCAAAATATGGGCGGTTTTCGGTGCTAAACGGCATTTTTCCGTCTTTTTAACGTAAATATCGTGCGAATAAAACCCATTCTCAAGTGGATTGCCCACTTGCGCCGTTTTTTATTTGTTAAGGAAAATGAAGGCCATTCTCATTCGCATTTCTGGCCCGCTTTTGGCGCTGCCGGATCGCGTGCATGACCGCGCTGAACAGGCGGGAAATGTTGGGCCATTCTTGCTTTTGTGGCTTCTTGGCCGCTGCCGGCGATGCGATAATCAGGCAGTGATATTTACTGAAAAAAGGATAGCAAGATGATGCTGCATATACCCGGCGTGCTGACGCCGGAACAGGTGACGCAGTTTCGCCAGCGCCTGGCGCAGACGGACTGGGTCGACGGGCGCGCCAGCGTCGGGGCGCAAGGCGCGCAAGTCAAGCGCAACCGCCAGCTGGCAGAGGGGTCGCCGCTGGCGCTGGAGCTGGGCGAGATCGTCAGCCGCGCGCTGATGGCCAATCCCCTGTTCTTTGCCGCCGTGCTGCCGCTGCGCATCCTGCCGCCCTTCTTCAACAGCTATGCGGGCGGCGAGCACTATGGCCTGCATATCGACGGCGCCATCCGCACGCCGAAAAACGGCATGCAGTCGATGCGCGCCGACGTCTCGTCGACCGTGTTCCTGAGCGAGCCGGACGAGTACGAGGGCGGCGAGCTGGTGGTGGTCGATGCGTATGGCACGCATGAAGTGAAACTGCCGGCCGGCGACGTGATCGTGTATCCGTCGAGCAGCGTGCATCAGGTGCTGCCCGTCACCAGCGGCGAGCGCATCTGCTCTTTCCTGTGGACGCAAAGCATGGTGCGCGAGGACTGGAAGCGCAGCATGCTGTTCGAGCTCGATCAGAACATCCAGAGCGTGCGCGCAGAACACGGCGATTCGCCGGCCACCGTGGGACTGACGGGGCATTATCACAATCTGCTGCGCATGTGGGCGGAGATGTAAGGCTGGGGTCAGACCCCCGGTGAAGTTGGCGCTGAACCTTGCGTTGGCGGTGTTGAGGGTCTGACCCCATAGCGGGCAAAAAAAAGTCTGCCTGGCCCGGGGATGTAGGCTGGCAGACTGAAACAAGCAAATCGCTTGACTAAAAAGGGCGCAAAAAAGCAAGCAGGGCACAGGGTGCGATGCTTGCGGGCTGGCAGCGGCCCTAGGGCCGCAGGAAGGCTAGCTCAACTGGAAGGTCAGGGGGACAAGCACGTACACGGGGACGGGTTTGCCGTTTTCGATCATCGGCTTGAACAGCGCGCGCTGCGCGGCCTGGCGGCCCGCTTCATCGAGGTTCGTGTAGCCGGTCGATTTCTGGATCAGGATTTGCTCGGGCAAGCCCTTTTCATTGATCAGGATGCGCAGCACCACGGTGCCGCTTTCGCCCAGGCGGCGCGACAGATTCGGATAGATCAGCTGCGGCGCCTTGATGTATTCGACGCTGCTGACGGTGCGCGGCGTCGCTGGTGCCGGTGGCGTCGGCGACGGTGCGGCTGGCGCCGTCGGCGCGGCGGTGGCGACGGGCGCCGCTTCGGCGCGCGTCGGCTGCGGCGGCGTGATCGTCGGTTCGCTCGGCGCCACGGCGATCAGCGGCAGCGGCGGGATCACGGCGCGCGGCACGGGCGCGCTCAGTTCCACGGTTTTCGGTACGGACGGCGCCGGCGGTTTCGGTGGCGCCGGCGGGGCGATGATGCTGATGGTGGTGATGGTCGGCATGGCCGCCGTGACGACGCGGCTCAGCAGGCCGCTCTGGATGGCGTAAAAGCCGGCGATATGCAGGACGACGATGGCCATCAGCGGCGCGAATTTGTTGCGCTTCTTGTCGAAGTCGGCAAATTGCTGCACGGCCTGCACCGTTACGGGCGGGGGCATCATCGTCATGGCGTTCATCGCTTTCTTTAGTTTGTCAGTACAGCTCGCATCAATACGGTTTCTTGCAGCGCCACGGTGGCGTTCAGGTGATCGTTCAGCACTTCCCGCGCGCAGGTGTGGCATTTGCCGCAGCAGGTGGCCACGCCCAGGTCGCGGCGCAGTTCGGCCATGCTGGACAGGCCAAGATCGACGGCTTGACGGATTTCACGATCAGATATGTTGTTGCAGACACATACAATCATTGATACACCTTCTGGCTGGAGGATGAACAGACACTAGTGCTTGAAAGCATTGTTGCTAGTGTTTTAATGAGAATCATTATCATTACGTTTCATTGTCGCGCAAAGTGCAGGACAATGCAAGCGATTTTGATCAAGTGTGCGGCAGTTGGCGGCCTGGCGCGGCAGCTTGATCTGCGCTTTGCGCGCATGGCGCAGCCCTTGGCAGGGGCGGCTCTCCGGGCTAAATAAAAACAATTCGCATTCATGTTTATAATGCTGGTATTGTCTCGGACGGTCGCCGTCTGGACACATTGAAAGGCCGCTTGTCGGTAATGCGCAACAGTTGCGTTTTACCTCACAACATCAGGGCATGCGCCAGGCGCAGCAGTCTGTCCCCGGTGTTCTTAATTTGAACGGAATTTGCTCATGACTCTAGTTCCACCCCTGATGACGCTCGACGCGCTGGCAGTCGGCCAGAGCGGCACGGTGTTGCATATCACGCCCAACGCGGCAGGACAGACGGAAGACGGCGTCGACCTCGTCCGCCGGTTGATGGAGCTGGGATTCGTTCCCGGCGAACGAATCCGCATGCTCAAGCGCGGTATTCCCGGCGGCGATCCGCTGGCCATCAAGGTCGGCAATGCCACGTTCGCACTGCGCCGCTTCGAAGCGGCGCTGATCACGATTCAACCGCTGCTTCAACCGGAATAAATATGGGTGCCGTAGAAACTATCGTGGAAGCGGGCGCGCACAAGCCGCCGCACCAGCCACAAATCGCCTTGCTGGGCAATCCGAACTGCGGCAAGACGGCCCTGTTCAACCGTTTGACGGGCGCGCGCCAGAAAGTGGCGAACTACGCCGGCGTGACCATCGAGCGCAAGGAAGGCCATTTCACGTCGCCAAGCGGCAAGCCCGTGCGCGTGCTCGATTTGCCGGGCGCCTACAGCCTGTCGGCCACCACGCCCGATGAAGCCATCACGCGCGACGTGGTGGGCGGGCTGCGCCGCGGCGACCCGCGTCCGGACGCCATCATTTGCGTGGTCGATGCCACCAATTTGCGCCTGAATTTGCGCCTGGTGCTGGAAGTCAAGCGCCTGGGCCTGCCCATGCTGCTGGCGCTGAACATGACGGACGTGGCGCGCAAGCGCGGCATGCTCATCGACACGGCCAGGCTGTCGCAGGAACTGGGCATGCCCGTGGTGGAAACCGTCGCGGTGCAGCACGATGGCGAAAAAGCCTTGTTGGATGCCATCGACGCCATGCTGCCGCTGCCTGCGGTGGAAGCGAAACCGCTGGCGGCCATCGACGCCGTCAGCGTCGAAGAAACGCAGCGCGAAGTGCGCCGCATCCTGGCCGCCGTCAGCAACGACACGCGCGACAGCGGCAACCTGACGGAAAAGATCGACGACGTGGTGCTGCATCCCGTCTTCGGCCCCATCATCCTGGCCGTGCTGATGTTCCTGATCTTCCAGGCCGTGTTTGCCTGGGCTGCCACGCCGATGGAAATGATCACCGATGGCGTGGGCCACCTGGGCGCCCTGCTGACGGCGAACATGCCCGACGGCCACCTGAAAAGCCTGCTGGTCGAAGGCATCATCGGCGGCGTCGGCAGCGTGCTGGTGTTCCTGCCGCAAATCCTGATCCTGTTCTTCTTTATCCTGAGCCTGGAAGACTGCGGCTACCTGCCGCGCGCGGCCTTCCTGCTGGACCGCCTGATGGGCGGCGTGGGCCTGTCGGGCCGCGCCTTCATCCCGCTGCTGTCGAGCTTTGCCTGCGCCATCCCCGGCGTGATGGCGGCGCGCACCATCCAGAATCCGCGCGACCGCCTCGTTACCATCATGATCGCGCCGCTGATGACGTGCTCGGCGCGCCTGCCCGTGTATGCGCTGATCATCGCCGCCTTCATTCCCCAGCGCCAGGTGTGGGGCTATCTGAGCCTGCAAGGCCTGGTGCTGTTCGTGCTGTACTTCGCCGGCATCATCTCGGCCATGGCCGTGGCCTGGGTCATGAAGCGCAGCATGGGCGTGCGCGGCAACCAGCCGCTGCTGCTGGAATTGCCGGCCTACCACTGGCCGCATCTGCGCAACCTGGCCGTCAGCCTGTGGGAGCGCGCGAAGATCTTCCTCACGCGCGTCGGTACCATCATCCTGAGCCTGATGATCATCCTGTGGTTCCTCAGCACCTTCCCCGGCGCGCCGGACAACGCGATCCATCCGCCCATCTATTACAGCCTGGCCGGCATCCTGGGCCGCGGCCTGGAAGTGATCTTCGCGCCCATCGGTTTTAATTGGCAGATATGCATCGCACTGGTGCCGGGCATGGCGGCGCGCGAAGTGGCCGTCGGCGCCCTGGGCACCGTGTATGCGCTGTCGCAAACGGGCGACGCGCTGGCCTCTACCCTGGAACCGCTGATCGCCCATTCGTGGTCGATGGCCACTGCATTGTCATTGCTGGCCTGGTATGTGTTCGCGCCGCAGTGCCTGTCGACCCTCTCCGTGGTGAAACGCGAAACGGGCGGCTGGCGCTATCCGCTGCTGATGGCCGGCTATATGTTCGCCCTCGCGTATGCCGCCTCGTTCATCACGTACCGCGTCGCCCTGTTGCTGGGCGCTTAGGAGAAACCATGTGGCAAACCCTCATCGTCGCCCTGATCGTCGCAGCCGCGCTGCTGCATTTTTCGACCAAGTACCTGCCGGCCGGCGTGCGCCGCGCCATCGTGCGCGGCCTGGTGCGCTGCGGCCTCGATGAGGCGAAGATGTCGACCTTCTTCAAGGTAGCGCCGGGCTGCGGCAGCGGCTGCGGTTCCTGCGGTTCCTGCGACAGCCCTCCGCCGCCGTCCGCCACGCCGCCGGCCGACGGCAGCAGCAAGCGCGTGATCCTGATGCAGGTGCAGCGCCAGGATTGATGCATCGGCCTGTTCCTCGGACCCTTTGCCTGGCCGCCCGTGCCGACTATTCCGACTATGTCGCGGCCCTGAACGTAAAAAAACCCGCTGCTGCGGGTTTTTTTACGCCGGTACTGCGCCTACGCCTTGCCGGCCAGCTTGTCGACGACCGGCACCAGCGCGGCCGGGCGACAGCCGAAGGCGGCCAGGCGGCCTTGCGCGTGGGGCGCCAGGTCCAGGTCGTAGGGCAGGCGGCCTGCCACCAGCCACAGTTTGTCGTGTGGCAGGGCCTCGACCAGGCGGCGCTGGCCGTCGACGAACATGGCGTTATACGTTTGCAGCACGATCTGCCGCGCGCCTTGCGCAAAGGCGATGGCTTCGTTGACCTCGTCGTCCAGCGCTTCGGCCGACAAGGCATATTCGCGCACGTCCAGACCCGCTTCGAGCAGCGCCGGCAGCATCGAGCTGCGCGCTTCCTTGTTGCGGCCCAGCGCCACTTCGTCGATCTCGCTGCGCGAGCGCACTTCCACCGTCAGCAGGGTCACGGGCAGGCTGGCGTCGAGCGGGCGGTAGTCGCCCTGCACGCGCAGCGCCGCTTTTTGCAGCAGCTGCGACAGGGCCATGGCGGCCGGCTGCATCAGCGCCGGCGGGGCGACAGGACGTTCGCGCCAGTCGCGCACGGCGCGGTTGCGCTTGAGTTCCGCCACGCGCGCGCAAGCCGCCTCGATGCGGGAGATCGCAATGTCGCCGCGCTCCACTGCGGCGATGACGGCCTCGATGGCCGCCGTCTGCTGCGCTTCGCGGTGCGAGATGAGGACGATGTCGGCGCCCGCCTGCAAGGTGGCGATGGCGCCCCGGGCGATGCCGATGCCGTCGGCGATGGCCGCCATTTCCAGGCAATCGGTGATGACCACGCCCTTGTATTGCATTTCACCGCGCAGCAGGTCCGTCAGCACGCCCTTCGACAGGGTGGCGGGCACGCTGGTATCGGCCTCGAAGGCGGGGAAGACCACGTGCGCCGTCATGATGGCGTCCACGCCGCCGGCAATCGCCGCGCGGAACGGCGCCAGTTCCACGGCGCGCAGGCGTTCCTTGTCGTGCGGGACCAGCGCCATGGCGTAATGCGTGTCGATGGCCGTGTCGCCGTGGCCGGGGAAGTGCTTGGCGGTGACGGCCACGCCGCTGGCGCGCTGGCCGCGCATGGCGGCCATGCCGTAGTCGATGACGGTGGCGGCATCCTCGCCATACGCGCGCACGCCGATGACGGGGTTGTTGCGGTTGTTGTTCACGTCCAGCACGGGCGCGAGCAGCATATTGATGCCCACCTGGCGCATCTCATCGCCGCTGATCTGGTTCATGCGTTCGCAGTCTTCGATGGAGCCGGCCGCCTGGAAGGCCATCGCCGCGGGAATCGGCGTGACGCCCTGCTCGATGCGCATCACCATGCCGCCTTCCTGATCGATGGAGATCAAGAGCGGGATGTCGGACACTTCCGCGTTGATCTCCTGCAGTTCGCGGCACAGGGCCGACACTTGCGCGGGCGTGTGCACGTTGCGGCGGAACAGGATCACGCCGCCTACCTTCTTTTCGCGTATCAAGGTCTTGATATGCTCGTCCGCCTGCAGGGCGTCGAAGCCCACCATGAACAACTGTCCTATTTTCTCGCGCAAACCCTGCTCCATGCTGCAACTCCTCCGGTATTGATTGTGACGACGGCATACGTATTCTGGCACCGTGGTGGCGCATCGTGGCGGTCACCGGAAAAGCTGCCTTGGTTTTGTACTTGTTTTGGTATTGTATTGGATTTGGGTTTTTGCGCAAGTGGTTATTAAGTGGTATTGCTCCACTTGCGCAAACACCGTATCAATCGAGGCGCTGGAACGAGGCCGATTGCGCCTTGGGCCAGTACAGACCGAACACGGGCGGCAGCTGCGGCAGCTGGCTCGGGTCGAGCAACTGGCCCGCTTCCAGGAAGGGCAGCAGGGCGGACGCCAGTTTCACCTGATTCGGCGAGATGCGCCGCACCAGGTGGTGCGGACGCAGTTCCTGCGGATGCGCCAGGCCGGCGGCGGCGATCAGTTCGGCCAGCGCCTTCATGGTGTTCTGATGGAAGTGCGCCACGCGGGCGATCTTGTCGGGCACCACCAGCGCGCGCTGGCGCTGCGGGTCTTGCGTGGCCACGCCCGTGGGGCAGCGGTCCGTGTGGCAGCTTTGCGACTGGATGCAGCCCAGCGCGAACATGAAGCCGCGCGCCGAATTGCACCAGTCGGCGCCCAGCGCCAGCAAGCGGGCAATGTCGAAGGCCGTGATGATCTTGCCCGAGCAGCCGATCTTGATCTTCGCGCGCAGGTTGGCGCCCACGAGAGTGTTATGCACGAGTACCAGCGCTTCCTGCAGTGGCGTGCCCACGTGGTCCGTGAATTCCAGGGGCGCCGCGCCCGTTCCCCCTTCGCTGCCGTCGACGACGATGAAGTCGGGCGTGATGCCCGTTTCCAGCATGGCTTTCACGATGGCGAAGAATTCCCACGGATGGCCGATGGCCAGCTTGAAGCCCGTCGGCTTGCCGCCCGAGAGCGTGCGCAGGCGGTCGATAAAATGCAGCATTTCCCGTGGCGTGGAAAAGGCGCTGTGCGCGGCCGGCGAGACGCAATCCTCGCCCACCATCACGCCGCGCGTGGTGGCGATCTCGATCGTCACTTTCGGGCCGGGCAGCACGCCGCCGTGGCCCGGCTTGGCGCCTTGCGACATTTTCAGCTCGATCATCTTGACCTGCTCCGAGCTGGCGTTGGCGATGAAGCGCTCTTCCGAAAACGTGCCGTCCTGATTGCGGCAGCCGAAGTAGCCGGAGCCGATTTCCCACACCAGGTCGCCGCCGTTTTTGCGGTGGTAGGGGCTGATGCTGCCTTCGCCCGTGTCGTGCATGAAGCCGCCGCTGCGCGCGCCGCCGTTCAGGGCCAGGATGGCGTTGGCCGACAGGGCGCCAAAGCTCATCGCCGAGATATTGAAGACGCTGGCCGAATACGGCTTGGCGCGCGGGCAGTCCGGATGGTTGCCGATCTCGATGCGGAAATCGTGGCCCGTGACCTTGGCGGGGGCGATGGAGTGGTTGATCCATTCGTAGCCTGCTTCATACACGTCGAGCTGGGTGCCGAACGGGCGCTTGTCCGTCTGCTCCTTGGCGCGCTGGTAGACGATGCTGCGCTGGCTGCGCGAAAACGGCGTCGCCTCGCTGTCGCTTTCCAGGAAATACTGGCGGATTTCGGGGCGGATGCTCTCAAAAAAGAAGCGGAAGTGCGCGAGGATGGGGTAGTTGCGGCGCAGGGCGCGCTTCGTTTGCAGCAGGTCGCTGATGCCGACCAGGGTCAGCGCACCGGCCAGCACGGGCAGCCAGTAATGGTCATAGTAAAACAGGGACAGGACAAAGATGGCTGCCGTCGCAATGAAGGTCAGGTAGCGAAATGGTACTAGGTGCATGGGCACTCCGGGAAAGTCAGACTGATATTGCTGAGTCTACCTTCGATTCACGGAACGTGCTGGTGGGAAAGAACGCGGCGCCCATAGGACGCCGCGCACGGTACTTAGCGTTGTGCGGCGCGGATGCGTGCGATGCGCTCAGTGCTGGCCGGATGGCTCGACAGGTAGGGCGTGCCATGGTCCAGCTTGCCCAGGGCGACAAACACCTGCGCCAGGTGTTCCAGGGGAATACCGTTCTGGCGCAGCATGGCAATCGCGTAGTCGTCCGCCTCGCGCTCGACATCGCGCGAATACTTCAAGTCCAGCAGCAGCGGCGGCAAGGTCGCCACCACGGTCGAGACGTCGCCGAACAGCAGCGCCGCGCCGGCGCCCACGGCCGAGGTCTGGATCAGGCGGCGCGTCAGATGGCGCTGCTGCAAATGGCCCAGTTCATGCGCCAGCACGCCCATGATGGCGTCGTCGTCCGGCATCAGCTCCACCATTTCATCGGTCAGCACGATGTCGCCGGACGGCAGGGCGAACGCGTTCGGACCGATCTTGCTTTTGCGGAAAACGATGCGGTGCGCGGGCGCGCTGTCGCCGGGCGTGGCCAGGCGCGCGAAACGGGCGCGCAAGGCTTGCTGGCGCGCGCCATCGAGCTTGCTTGCCTCAAACACGTGGCCGTCGAGGAAATCGAGCACGCCCTGGCCCAGCTGGCGCTCGACGGACTGGGGAATCGCATACGCGACGCCCTTCGCCACCACAGGCAGCAGGTACTGATAGCTGAGCCACAGGGCCAGTACGGTGGCGACCGTGGCCAGCAGGGCGCCGCGCCAGCTTTGCTGCAGCCGCACGACCCAGCCGTCGCGGTGGCCCGTCTCATGCAGCACGTCGTTGAAGGCCGCCTGGTCGGCGATCTCCAGGTAGGCGCCGTCGGGAAAGCTGACCTTGCGCACGGCGTGGCTGCTGCGTTCGGACACGTGCAGCTCGCCCAGCGGGCAGCTGCGCTCGATGTCGCCGGCCAGCACGGCCATGCCATCGCGCACGCTGAGCGTGACGTGGTACAGGCGCGAGGTCTGGCCGTCGAAATAGCGCGCGGGCACGGGGACCGCGCCCGGCGCGTGGTGATCGAGCGTCATGCTACAGCGACAGGTCGAAGTCCAGCAGATCGACCATGCCTTCGCCCGTGGCAGAGACTTGCTCGCCGGTGGCGGCGACAAAGGCGTCCAGGCTGCCGTGCACCAGCATCGACGTCGCTTCCAGGCGGTACTTCAGCCAGCGCACCTGGGCGAATGGCGAAAACAGGCCCAGGGTGACGACGATACCGAGCAGGTTGGTCAGCATGACGAACGTGGTGCGGCCCCAGGTCAGCTGCGACTGGAACTGGTGCTGCTGCAGGCGCGTATGGTTCCAGATCAGGTTCTGGATCATGGTCAGGAACAGCGGCAGCACGATAAAGGCCCACGCATACAGGGCCGCCACGGCGCCGAAGATGCTGCCGGCCTTGGTGACATCGTTGGCATCGGTGGCAAAGGTGGCGAAGACGCTGGCGAAGACGACAAAGATCAGGACCAGGAAACCGGCCAGCAGCAGGGCGAAGAACAGCAGATAGGTCTTGTAGAAGCTGCCAACCGAGGCGTCAAAGCTGAAATTGGTGCTGCCGAAGCGGCTCTGTGTGTGCTGGAAGCGCTTCAGGCGCTGGTGCAGGAACGGCGTCATCAGGCCAGCCGTGAAGGTGTTCAGGATGGGCAGCCACAGGAAGTATTTGTAGGCTTCGCTGGCGCTGCCGTCGAAGCCGAAGCGGATGCCGCGGTAGCTGGTGTTGTAGAGCTTGAACTGCAGGCTTTTCCAGACCAGCCATGGCAGCACGGCCATCATCAGCACGAGCATGATCAGGCCGACGATGGGCGAGATCTGGAAGGCGATGTTGTAGCCGCCGATCAATACCACTGCCGCGATGCGGCCCTTCAGGATGGCGACGGCATTGCCGTGGTATTCGAAGCTGCTGCCAGCGAGGTGGGTGCTGGAATAGAAATAGCGGTTGCGGCGCACCTTGGCCCAGGCGGAATAAATGCCCAGGGTGACAATGCTCAGCAGCAGGTTGACGATCCAGATACGGAAGTATTCGCTGCCGGTGGCGCTGAAGGTAATGGCTTCACGCTTGGGCGTGGTGTTGTTGGTATCGAAATCCACGGGGGAGTTTCCTTACTTATTGGAAACAAAACAAGATAAGGGAAGATTGAAAAGTTATCAATTGAAAATAGTGTTTTTCGCAATTATTTTTTGGTGTGCGGCCCCTGTCGCCGCGATTTTCCCGTCCCGGCTATACTGGGACTCAACCATTGCCAACGGAAATCGCCATGATCGTCGTCCACCATCTGAACAATTCGCGCTCGCAGCGCGTGCTCTGGCTGCTCGAGGAGCTGGGCCTCGACTACGAGGTCAAACGCTACCAGCGCGACCCGAAAACCATGCTGGCGCCCGCTTCGCTGAAGGCCGTGCATCCGCTGGGCAAGTCGCCCGTGATCACGGACGGCGCGAACACCATCGCCGAATCGGGCGCCATCATCGAGTATCTGGTCGAGCGCTACGGCAATGGCCGATTGATACCGGCGGCGGGCACGCCCGAGAAGCTGCGCTGGACCTATTGGCTGCATTTCGCGGAAGGCTCGGCCATGCCGCCGCTGCTGATGAAGCTGGTGTTCGACAAGGTCGAATCGTCGCCGATGCCGTTTTTCGTCAAACCGATCGCGCGCGGCATCGCCAGCAAGGTCAAGAGCAGCTTCATCACGCCCAATATCAACAGCCAGCTGGCCTACATGGAAGCGGAACTCGAGAAAAGCAAATGGTTTGCCGGCAATGAGTTCACGGCGGCCGACATCCAGATGAGCTTTCCGCTGGAAGCGGCCGCCATGCGCGGCGGGCTCGACGAGCGCCTGCCGAAGCTGACGGCGTTCCTGCAGCGCATCCATGCACGCCCGGCCTACCAGCGTGCGCTGGAAAAAGGCGGGCCCTACGATTTCGCAAAGTAAGCGGCGTTGACGGGCTATGCGCGGGGCGCCATACGGTAAAATGATCGATTCAACCAGTATCCACTTACCGCATGGCCAGACTCCTCGCTATCGACGGCTTGAATATCGTACGCCGCGTCTACGAAGCCAGTCCTGAACCCGATTCCGACCTGAAGGCGGAGATCGCGCTGCGCCATGCGCTGTCGTCGTTTCGCACCCTCATCAACGACCATGAGCCGACGCACATCCTGCCGGCCTTCGACTTTGGCGGCCCGACCTGGCGCCACGCCCTGTATGCCGGCTATCGTGAAGGGCGCCAGCCCATGCCGCAAGTGCTGCGCGACGCCTTGCCCGGCTTTTACGCCACCCTGGCCAGCTTCGGCATGCACGTGGTCAGCATCCCCGAGGTCGAGGCCGACGACGTGATCGGCACGGCCGTCATGCGCTGGCTGCACGAGGGGCGCGGCGCGGCCGTCATCGCCACCACCGACAAGGATTTGCACGGTCTGATCGCCCACGGCGCGCTCGTGTGGGACCATTTCAAGGGCGTCTGGCACGACCACGCCTGGGTCGAGAAAAAGTTCGGCGTGCCGCCGGAACTGCTGCCCGACCTGCTGGCGCTGATGGGCGACGTCACCGACAGCATTCCCGGCGTGTCGAAGATCGGCCTGAAGACGGGCGCGAAACTGTTGCGCGCTTACGGCAATATCGACGCCGTGATGGCCGGCGCGGGCATTTTGCCCGGCGCGCTCGGTGAAAGCCTGCGAAAAGAGCGGGAAATACTGTATCTTTCAAGAAAGTTGGTCGAACTCAAGACCGACGTGACGTTGGGCGTGACCTGGAACAAGCTGGCGTGGGAAAAGTAGAGCGCCCAAAAAAAGCTCATGGCGTTGTTGCCTTGCCTCGTCGTACATTCGTACTGTCTTCGGCAACGCGCCTAGCCCTGAGCATTTTGATGGGCGCTCTCTGAGTGGAACTCGCAATAGAAAATCAAGCAAGGGAAGTAATCATGATGTTAAAGACAGTCCTGATCGATAGCAGCGCCGTGGCGCGCGGCCTGCTGAACACGGTCCTGACCGATGGCGGCTACGATGTCTGCGGGCAGACGCATACCAGTGCGCTGGGCTTGGCGCTGCTGGTCAAGCACCACCCGCATTTCGTCTGCATCGCGCGCGAGCAGGTGGAAGATGGGACGAATATTGTGCAAACCATCCGCGCCCAGTATCCGAAGACGCTCATTTTCATGGTCTCGGGCGGCATCGACGCCGCCTCGCTGCAAGCGGCCCACGCGATGGGCGTGTCGGGCTTCATCGTGAAACCGTTCATGGCCGACACGGTCCTGAAAACCGTGCGCAATACCGTCATTGCGATGGTGCGCAAGCAGCAGGCCTTGGCCGCCGCTGCGCAAGGCAACAACTCCTAAACGCCGGCCAGGCCCGTCGCGCTGGCGATGATGCCGCCACCGAGGCACACATCGCCGTCGTACAGCACGGCCGACTGGCCCGGCGTGACGGCCCATTGCGCCTGGTCGAAGGCCAGGCCGAAGTGTTCATTCCCCTCCGGCAGCAGCTGGCAGGCCACGTCGGCCTGGCGGTAGCGCGTCTTGGCGGACAGGGCGCCTGCCTGCGGCGCCGTGCCGGCCACCCAGCTGGCCTGATCGGCCGTCAACGATGGCGACAGCAGCCACGGGTGGTCGTGGCCCTGCACCACCCACAGGGTGTTGTTGACGATATCCTTGCGCGCCACATACCAGGCGTCGCTGCTGCCGTCCGCGTTCTGGTACGACTTCACGCCGCCGATGCCGATGCCCTTGCGCTGGCCCAGGGTATAGAAACTCAGTCCCACGTGTTCGCCCACCGTCTTGCCGTCGGCCGTTTTCATCGGGCCCGGCTTGTACGACAGGTAGCGGTTCAAGAATTCGCGGAACGGGCGTTCGCCAATAAAGCAGATGCCCGTGGAATCCTTCTTCTGCGCGTTCGGCAGCGCCAGTTGCTCGGCGATCTGGCGCACCTGCGTCTTCGGGATTTCACCGAGCGGGAACAAGGTCTTGGACAGTTGCGCCTGGTTCAGGCGGTGCAGGAAATAGCTTTGGTCCTTGCTGGCGTCGACGGCCTTGAGCAGTTCATAACGGCCCGCATCGGTCGGCGCCTGGCGCACGCGCGCATAGTGGCCGGTGGCGATCAGGTCGGCGCCCAGGGTCATGGCGTGGTCAAGAAATGCCTTGAACTTGATTTCGGCGTTGCACAGCACGTCCGGATTCGGCGTGCGGCCGGCCTGGTACTCGCGCAGAAAATCGGCGAACACGCGGTCCTTGTATTCGGAGGCGAAATTGACGGCTTCGATATCGACGCCGATGACGTCGGCCACGCTGGCCGCGTCGATCCAGTCCTGGCGCGTGGAGCAGTATTCCGAATCGTCGTCATCTTCCCAGTTTTTCATGAACAGGCCGATGACTTCATAGCCTTGTTCCTTCAGCATCCATGCCGCGACCGAGGAATCGACCCCGCCTGACATGCCGATCACGACTTTCTTCTTGCTCATCTTGCTTTCCAGTGTACTTTAATAATATGGCAATGCGTATTGCTATGCGCTATTGAAAACGGACGCATGCGTGTGCAGCAGGGCCAGCGGCGCGCGCCGGCCAGCCAGGTATTCGTCCACGCACTGCAGCACCAGCGGACTGCGGTGGCGCTCCTGGCACGCCGCCAGCTCGTCGCGCGTCATCCACAGGGTGCGGATGATGCCTTCGTCCAGCGGGCGATCGTGTTCGGCGCCGGCCGTGCCGCAAAAGGTGAAGCGCAGATAGGTCACGTCCTCGCCCGTGCGCAGTGACTGGTAGCGCGACATGTACATGCCGACCAGTGCCGTGGGAATGAAATCGTAGGCCGCTTCTTCCAGCGTTTCGCGGATCACCGCCTGTTCCAGCGACTCGAACGGGTCGAGGTGGCCGGCTGGCTGGTTGAGCTTGATGCCTTCGCTGGTCTCTTCTTCAATCAGTAAAAACAGGCCATCGCGCTCGACGATGGCGGCCACGGTGACAGAGGGTTTCCAGATTCTCGGCATGATTCCATCCTTGAAAGAGCCGACATTTTATCTTGTTCTGCGCGCGCGGTTTGAAGCCGGCCTTTTGTTGCGCGGACATATTGATAAATGACAACGTTTTAGCAAATAGCGGTGGGAGGTACTTACGTCTTTCCCGGGGAGCGCACTAGCATGGGGGCTTAGTTGGCAAGATGGCAGGAAGCGCCCGCTAATATAGGCTTTCCCTGTGGTCAAAACAAGCGCGCACGCTTGTTCGACTGTGGTGAGATTGACACACCTTTCCCACAATATGGGCGCCGCGCCGCATGGTGAAACAAATCATGGATGCGGATGAAATTAGTGTCGTACGACTAAAAGTTGCTGGTTCACAAACGTTTAACGCGCTGCTTTCCGTGTTAGATTCTAGTCAGTTTATCAATTAGCGGAGGCATCATGAGGATAGGCATACCGGCCGAAACACGGCCTGGTGAAACCCGGGTGGCAGCCACGCCCGAGACAGTCAAGAAGCTGGCAGCCAAGCATCAAGTCGTCGTGCAGTCGGGGGCGGGCGTGCAAGCCTCGATTCCCGACGAGGCGTATGCCGCCGCCGGCGCGCAGATCGGTACCGCCCAGGAAGCCTATGGCTGCGCCATCGTGCTGAAGGTGCGCGCACCGGACGCCGGCGAACGGGCCCTGATGGCCAGCGGCACGGTGCTGATCGGCATGTTGAACCCGTTTGACGCCGACAATATCGCCGCCATGGCGACGGCGGGCCTGTCCGCCTTCGCCCTCGAAGCCGTGCCGCGCATCACGCGCGCGCAGTCGATGGACGTGCTGTCGTCGCAGGCGAACATCGCCGGCTACAAGGCCGTGCTGGTGGCGGCGAATACCTACCAGCGCTTCATGCCCATGCTGATGACGGCGGCCGGCACCGTCAAGGCGGCCCGCGTGCTGATCATGGGCGTGGGCGTGGCCGGCTTGCAGGCGATCGCCACGGCCAAGCGCCTGGGCGCCGTCATCGAAGCGTCCGACGTGCGCCCGCCCGTCAAGGAGCAAGTGGAATCGCTGGGCGCCAAGTTCCTCGACGTGCCTTTCTTGACCGAGGAAGAAAAGGAAATCGCCAAGGGCTCGGGCGGCTATGCGCGCGCCATGCCGGCCGACTGGATGCGGCGCCAGGCCGAACTGGTGCACGAACGGGCGAAACTGGCCGACATCATCATCACCACGGCCCTGATTCCCGGCCGCGCCGCGCCAGTGCTGATTTCAGAAGAAACGGTGAAAGCCATGAAACCGGGCTCCGTCATCGTCGACCTGGCCGTCGAGCAGGGCGGCAACTGCCCGCTGTCCGAGCTGGGCAAGACGGTGCTCAAACACGGCGTGTACATCGTCGGCGAGCCGAATCTGGCGACCCTGGTGGCGGCCGACGCCTCGGCCCTGTATGCGCGCAACGTGCTGGACTTCTTAAAGCTCATCATCGACAAGGACGACCAATTGCTGATCGACCGCGAGGATGAAATCATCAAGGCCAGCCTGGTTTGCGCAGGCAATGACATCCTCAGAAAATAACGCGGCGCCGGAGAGAACAACATCATGGAAATCAGTCACACCATCACCAACCTGATCATCTTCGTGCTGGCCATTTATGTCGGCTACCACGTCGTCTGGACCGTCACGCCGGCGCTGCATACGCCGCTGATGGCCGTCACCAATGCCATTTCCGCCATCATCATCGTCGGCGCCATGCTGGCGGCCGGTCTGACCGATGGCCCGCTGGCGCAAGTGGCCGGTACCCTGGCCGTGGCGCTGGCCGCCGTCAATGTGTTCGGCGGCTTCCTCGTCACGCAGCGCATGCTCGAGATGTTCCGTAAAAAAGAACCGAAGGCCAAGCAAGGAGCAAAAGAATGAGTCACGCCATGAGCTTCGTCACCATGAACCTGGTGACGATGATGTACCTGATCGCCTCGGTGTGCTTCATCCAGGCCCTGAAAGGCCTGTCGTCGCCATCGACGGCGCGCCGCGGCAATGCCTTCGGCATGAGCGGCATGGCCATTGCCGCCGTCACCACCGTGGCGCTGATCCTGAAACTGAAGGAACAGCAAACGGGCGGCATGGGCCTGACCCTCGTCATCATCGGCATCGTCACGGGCGGCGCCATCGGCGCCTACCTGGCGAAAACCGTGGAAATGACGAAGATGCCGGAACTGGTGGCGGCCATGCACTCGCTGATCGGCCTGGCGGCCGTGTGCATCGCCGTGGCGGCCGTGTCGGAACCGTGGGCCTTCAATATCGCGAAACACGGCGAGGCGCTGCCCATCGGTAACCGCTTCGAACTGTTCATCGGCACCTTTGTCGGCGCCATCACGTTCTCCGGTTCGGTGATCGCCTTCGGCAAGCTGTCGGGCAAATACAAGTTCCGCCTGTTCCAGGGCGCGCCCGTCAGTTTCAAGGGCCAGCACATGCTCAATCTGGTGCTGGCGCTGGTGATGGTGGGCCTGGGCCTGGCGTTCTGCTTCGCCGACGGGGTGGAGCCGGCCTGGACGCCGTTCGTCATCATGACCCTCATCGCCTTCGCGCTGGGCGTGCTGATCATCATCCCCATTGGCGGCGCCGACATGCCGGTGGTGGTATCGATGCTCAACAGTTACTCGGGCTGGGCTGCGGCCGGCATCGGTTTTTCGCTGAATAACTCGATGCTGATCATCGCCGGCTCATTGGTCGGTTCGTCCGGCGCGATCCTGTCGTACATCATGTGCAAGGCCATGAACCGCTCGTTCTTCAACGTCATCCTGGGCGGTTTCGGCGGCGATGCGCCGGCCGCAGGCGCAGCCGGCGCGCAGGAACAGCGCCCGGTCAAATCGGGTTCGGCCGACGACGCCGCCTTCATCATGAGCAATGCGGAAACCGTCATCATCGTGCCCGGCTACGGCCTGGCCGTGGCGCGCGCGCAGCACTCGTTGAAAGAACTGGTGGAAAAGCTCACGCACAAGGGCGTCACCGTCAAGTACGCGATCCACCCCGTGGCGGGGCGCATGCCGGGCCACATGAACGTGCTGCTGGCTGAAGCCGAGGTGCCGTATGACCAGGTCTTCGAGATGGAAGACATCAACGGTGAATTCGGCCAGACGGACGTGGTGCTGGTGCTGGGCGCGAACGACGTCGTCAACCCGGCGGCGAAAGACCCGAAATCGCCGATCGCCGGCATGCCGATCCTCGAAGCCTATAAGGCCAAGAGCATCATCGTCAACAAGCGCTCGATGGCGTCCGGCTATGCGGGCCTGGACAACGACCTGTTCTACCAGCCGAACACGATGATGGTGTTTGGCGACGCCAAGAAGGTGATCGAGGATATGCTCAAGGCAGTCGAATAAGCGGTATTTTTTGCCGTAGGTCGGATTAGCGGGCAAAGCCCCGCGTAATCCGACGTATTGGGGCCAACAATGTTGTCGGATTACGGCCTTCGGCCTCGGCGGCCCCGCCTAATCCGACCTACGCTTGTCTTCAGGCTGCGACGACTTTATTGCGTCCCTGGTGCTTGGCCGCGTATAGGGCCTTGTCGGCATCCGACATGGCCGCGTCGAGGCTGGCGCCGGCCGTCAGGGAGGCCACGCCGATGCTGATGGTCACCTGCAGTTCGCCGCCATCGGGCAAAGGCGTGATGGCGGCGGCCACGGCGGCGCGGATGCGTTCGGCCACCTTGTGCGCCTGCCGCAGGCTGGCGTCGGGGAACAGCAGGCCGAACTCCTCGCCGCCGAGACGGGCCGCCACGTCGGTGATGCGTCCCGTGTCGCGCAGCGCCTGCGCCACCGTGCGCAGCACGGCGTCGCCCACGGCATGGCCGTAGCGGTCGTTGATCTTCTTGAAATGGTCGAGGTCGGCCACGCCCACGGTCAGGGCGGCGCCGCTGCGTGCCGCGCGCGCCATCGCCTGCTCGGCTTGCGCTTCATAGGCGCGCCGGTTGGGCAGCGACGTCAGCGCATCGTGCAGCGCCTGCTGTTCCAGCTGCGCCAGCAGGCTGGCGTTTTTTGCCGCCAGTTCGCGCCGTTCGCGCACGTCGAGCAAGAAGGCGCCGAAATAGCGGATGCCGTCCACCACGCCCAGGTCCAGCGCCTTCATTTCGATGGGTATCATTTGCGCATCGCGGTGGCGGATGGCGAATTCGCGTATCTTGCCCAGCACGCTGGAGGTGCGCGAGCTGCGGATGTAATTGATCACGTGGTTGTCGTGCTGCGCGCCGACGGCGTCGGGCAGCAGGCCGTTCAGGGTCTGCCCCAGCAATTCCCCGCTGGCATAGCCCGACAGCGCCTGCATGGCGCCATTGATATAGCGGATGCGGCAATGTTCATCGATGATGATGACGGCGTCGAGGGCGTCTTCCAGCAGGCGGGAAAAGAGCACTTCGGGAAGAGCGGCAGGCGGTGCTGCGGGCAATGCATCTGTCATGGAACGGTCGCCAAAAACCAGGTGACAGCCATTGTCGCATCCGCAGGCCGTTTACTCCATGCCGGAGATGTTCCCTGTTTCTTTTTCGCCCGTGCCCTTTACTTATTGTTAAGGTTCAGCGGCGGCCGTACATCATCAGGGTGGCCAGGCTTTTGCGCGCGGGGCTGAAAACGTCCAGCAAGCCCAGCGACAGGCCCAGCAAGCCTTGCGTGGGGGCGCTGCCCGTGAAGATGCGCGCCATGGTGTCGGTGACGCGCACGGTCAGGCCCCGGTCGGCCTGGCGCAGGCTGGCGTAGCGTTCCAGCCCGGCCGGGCTGCTGCCCTGCGCCAGCACGCGGGCCAGCACGGCGGCGTCGCGCAGGCCCAGGTTCAAGCCCTGTCCCGCCACCGGATGCAGGGTTTGCGCCGCATTGCCGATGGCGACCGTGCGCGCCGTGCCGTTCGCCTGCGCGTTCAGGCCCAGCGGATAGGCCAGGCGCGCCGTCGTGTGGCTAAAGCGTCCCAGGCGGCTGCCGAAGGCGGCGCCCAGGCGCGCCAGGAAGGCAGCGTCGTCCAGGGCCAGCAATTGTTCGGCGCGCGTGGGCGGCACGCACCACACCAGCGCGTAGCCGTCGTCCTGCGGCAGCAGCGCCAGCGGACCTTCGTCGGTGAAGCGTTCATACGCGCGGTGGGCGATGGGGGCGCTTGTACGCACATGGGCAATGATGGCGCTTTGGCCATAATCGCGGCTGACGGCGCGTTCCGGCTGCTGGCCGAACAGGCCGCCCTCGGCCTGCACCAGCAGGCTGGCGCGCAAGGTCGATGCGGCGCCCGCCTGGTCGATCTGCACGGACACGCCATCGGCATCCTCCGCGCTGCCCGTGACCAGGGCGGGGCGCAGGCTGGCCACGCCCAGGCGCTCGCACACGTCGGCCAGCGCGCTGACGACGGCGCCGTAACGGGCCACGTAGCCGAGCGCCTCGACGCCATGCTCGCTGCGGTCCATCAGGCTGCGCCCGAACTGGCCGCGGCGCGACACGTGGATCTGGTGGATAGGCGTCGCCTCGACGGGCCAGGCGCCCGCTTCCTCGAGTATCTGGCGGCTGCCGTGCGACAGGGCGATGGTGCGCGGGTCGCGCCGGGCCTGCTCGATGGATTTGGCGTCGAGCAGGGCGATGCCGGCGGCGCGGCTGCCGCGCTGTACCAGCAGGGCGGCCAGCGCCATGCCGACGGGGCCGGCGCCGCAGATGGCGAGATCGAAAGTGGACGGTGTATGCATGCGGCGGGGTTAATCCTGTGACATCAGTTGTTCGATTTCAGCGACGCTCCTGGGCGCCGAGCTGAAGACTTCATGGCCTTGCGGCGTGACCAGCACATCGTCTTCGATGCGGATGCCGGTATGCCAGAACTGCTCCGGCACGCCCGTACCCGGACGCACGTAGATGCCCGGTTCGACCGTCAGCACCATGCCCGCTTCGAGCGCGCGCCACGGCTTGCCGGGCGCATCCGTGTCGCGGTAGGCGCCCACGTCGTGCACGTCCATGCCCAGCCAGTGGCTGGTGCCGTGCATGTAGAAGGGCATATAGGCCTTGTTGGCGATGACGTCCTGCACGCCGCCGCTTTTTTGCCGGTCCAGCAAACCCAGGTCGAGCATGCCTTGCGCCAGCACTTGCACGGCCGCTTCGTGGATGGCGCTGTGCGGCAAGCCGGGGCGCACCATGTCCAGCGCCGCCTGCTGGGCCGCCAGCACCAGTTCGTACAGCGCCCGCTGCGGGCCGCTGAAACGGCCGTTGACGGGCCAGGTACGCGTGATGTCCGAGGCATAGCCATCGAGTTCGCAGCCGGCGTCGATCAAGACCAGCTCGCCGTCTTTTAATACCGCGTTATTGGCGCTGTAGTGCAGGATGCAGGCGTTGCCGCCGCCGGCGACGATGGAGGAATAGGCGGGAAACTGCGCGCCGCTGCGCCGGAATTCGTACAGCAGCTCCGCTTCCAGCGCATATTCGTGCAGGCCGGGCCGCGTGGCGCGCATGGCGCGTACGTGCGCGGCGCTGGAAATGGCGGCGGCGCGGCGCATCAGTTGCTGTTCCTGCGTGTCTTTCAGCAGGCGCATGGCGTCGAGCATGCCATTGATGTCATGCGCGATGGCGGGCGCCGTGACGCCGCTGCGGGCCTTTTGCCGCACATTGTGCCGCCAGAGCTTCACCTGCGCATCAAGGCTGCCGCCCAGCGCATAGTAGATGGCGGGAGAGTCGGCCAGCAGGCGCGTCATTTCGACGTCGAGTTCCTCGATGGGGAAGGCGCTGTCAAAGCCGAAGCTGATGCGCGCCGCCTCGGGGCCGTGGCGGAAACCGTCCCAGATTTCGCGCTCCGTATTCTTGGCGCGGCAAAACAGGATGGCGCGCGCCGGGGCTGTGGCGCTGGCGGCCACGAGGGCCACGGCGCTGTCGGGTTCCGTAAAGCCGCTCAGGTAATAGAAATAGCTGTCGTGGCGGTACGGATAATCGCAATCGCTGTTGCGCGGCACTTCGGGCGCCGTGGCGAGGATGGCCACGCTGCCCGGCAGCATCTGCGCCAGCAGCGCCGCGCGCCGTGCCGCGTAATTGGCCATCATGCCGCTGGCGCCTTCGCTGTCACACCGTTGAGTACATCGAGCTGCGCCGGCGTACCCACATTCGTCCACTCTCCGGTATAGACTTCGCCGCCCACGCGGCCCTGGTCCGCGTACTGGCGCAGCAAATCGCCCAGTCTGGCGTGGCTGCCGGGCGCGATGCCGTCGAACATTTCAGGACGGTACACGCCGATATTGGCGAAGGTCCACTTGGTTTCGTCCGTATTGTTGATCGAGAACAAGGTCAGGCCGAAGTCGCCCTTGGGATGGAAGTCGGGATTGGGCACCAGGTAGGTCCAGGCGATGTCGCGCTGGTCGGCCGGATACGGCGTGCCCAGCACATCCTTGTCGGCCAGCACGTCGAGCACTTGCTTGAAGTCGAAATACGGGCAATAGATGTCGCCGGAAATGGCGAGGAACGGTTCCTCGCCCAGCAAGTGGCGCGCCTGGGCGATGCCGCCCGCCGTTTCCAGCGGCGTGGTCTCGGGCGAGTACGCGATGCGCGCGCCATACGCGCTGCCGTCGCCCAGGGTTTCCTCGATCAAATGGCCCAGGTGGGAATGGTTGATGACGATGTCCGTGATGCCGGCGCGCACCAGGTTGAGCACATGCCAGACGATCAGCGGACGGCCGCGCACTTTCAGCAGCGGTTTGGGACAGGTATCGGTAAGCGGACGCATCCGTTCACCGCGGCCTGCGGCAAAGATCATGGCTTTCATGGGTATTCGTTTTCAGTATCGGTAAGTCGGCTGCGCGGACAGGCCGCGCAGCAGGAAAGTGCCTAGAATGTGTAGCCGACCTGGGGCGTCTTATTCTCCAGTGCATCGAGCAAACGCACCAGCGGCTTGAGTTCCGTGTAGCGGTTGGCCGTCTTGCGCACGTAGTCGAGCACGGTCGGCAGGTCGCCCATGTACAGATCCTTGCCGTCGCGGTAGTTCAGGCGCGCGAACAGGCCGAGGATTTTCAGGTGGCGCTGCAGGGCCGTGAATTCGAAATCGCGGTAGAAGGCATCGATGTCGGGATTCACCGGCAAGCCCAGCTGCTTGGCGCGCTGCCAGTAGCGGATCACCCAGTCGAGCACCAGTTCCTCGTCCCACTGGATATAGGCGTCGCGCAGCAGCGAGGCGATGTCGTAGGTGACGGGACCGAAGACGGCGTCCTGGAAGTCGAGGATGCCGGGATTGGGGATCGAACCATCGTTGATGTGCATCAAATTGCGCGAATGGTAGTCGCGGTGCATGAATACTTGCTGCTGCGACAAGATATTCGCCGTGATGGCTTCGAAGACCTTGTCCAGCTGGGTTTGTTGCACATCCGTCAAGGTGGCGCCCAGGTGCTTGCCGATAAACCATTCCGGGAACAGATTCATTTCGCGCAGGATGAAGGCGCGGTCGAATTCGGGCAGCACGTCGGGGGCGCTGGCCAGCTGGATTTTCATCAAGGATTCCAGCGCTTCGGCGTACAGCACGCTGGCGTTGTCGTGGTTCAGGGCGTCCAGATACGTGGTCGTGCCCAGGTCGGACAGCAGCAGGAAGCCCTGTTCCAGGTCTTGTGCGATGATTTCGGGCACGGACACGCCGGCGCCTTTCAGCAAGCCGGCCACCTTGACAAAGGCGGGCACGTTTTCGCGCTCGGGCGGCGCATCCATGGCGATCAGTGTCTTTCCTGGCAATGTTGTGTTACCTGGCAGCACATCGAGACGGTAGTAGCGGCGGAAGCTGGCATCGCTGGAAGCGGGACGGGCGGATTCGGGCGCGACGAGGTTAAGCGAGGTCAACCAGGCTTTCAACAGGGTCAGGCGAGCGTCGGCGGAGACCGGCGCGGTGGAGGAATTGGGGGAGAATGACATTAAGCGGCCTGTGGAATCGGGTTGATGGTGCGGAGGGTAGGAGAACCCCATTGCTGGAAGCTCTCCCCCCTAAGAACCGTGCGTGCGACTTTCACCGCACACGGCTCAAGCATAATAAAAGTCCCTATGCAGGGACCGGCTTCGCAACTTGTAAATCGTTTGCGTGCACATTTATATGGCAATTTGGGTGCAATAATACGCGATTTCCAAGGGCGTCGGAACCACCTGCTACACGGTGTTCTATGTGGTGGTCATGCCATCCGGTTTCCATGTTCATCTCGTATCCACACAGAGCGCACAAGCCACGTTGGTCGAGGTAGAGCTTGGCCCACTCGCGCCGGTAAGACATGTTTTTCAACATGCGTTCCTGCCGAAGGGTTTCGCCGTACAGTTCCCATTGCGGATCGTAGGGGTGATAGCCGCCCTTGATCTTCGTGTGACGCAGAATCGCTGTACCTGGTAACGAGTACAGTTCCTTCATGGCCTTATTGCCATTCTTTGTGACAACGTCCGCTGCAAACATCCGATTTCCACTCTCGGTTGGGCGCCAGTATCGGTCGCGTATCCAACTGTCGGTTTTCTTCGGATGCCTGCGCATGGCCCAGCGACGAAGCCGCCAGTACAGTAGCGACTCCATCGTCGAAAACGCCTCTTTGGCGACGACAGGGCTGTGATATTGCGCCCAGCCGCGCAGCATGGGGTTCAGCAATCGAATGAGATTCTCCTGCTTCGCCCCGATGTTTTCGCTGATCGTCTTCCTCAGCTTTTCATAGAACGCTTTCATGTTCTTCTTACTTGGCTTGATGAGTAGTGTCCCGGAATATTTTCGGAAGTTCCACCCCAGGAAGTCGAAGCCCTCATCGATGTGCACGATCTTGGTTTTGGCACTGGACAGTCGCAATCCTCTGACTGCAAGAAATGCTTCGATCCAAGGCTTGATTTCCGTCTCCAGCAATTCCTTCGATCCACTGGTAACGACAAAATCGTCCGCATATCGCACGACACCGACTTTGAGCTTGCCTGCCTTTGACTTGCCGAATTTCGCACCGAGGTGCGCAATCAGTTCAGTCTCCAGCCCGTTCAACGTCCAATTCGCAAGGGCAGGGCTGATGATGCCGCCCTGTGGCGTTCCAGCTGTGGTTGCCATTAATTGCTTCCGGTTAACTGCCCCGGATTTCAGCCATTTAAACAGGATCAACTTATCCATGAAGACATTGTCGACCAGCCATTGATGGTTGATATTGTCGAAAAAACCTTCGATATCCGCATCCAACACCCAGGTTGCCGAGACTTTCCGGCAGGTCTGGAGAAAAATTTGCGACATCGCATCGGCCGTTGAGCGATTTTTGCGAAACCCGTATGAGTTGGGATCACTCAGCGTTTCCAAGACCGGCTCCAAGGCCAACAGGTGAAGTGCCTGCATCGCCCGGTCCCGCATGGTAGGGATGCCCAGTGGGCGCATCTTTCCATTTGACTTGGGAATAAAGACCCTCCGTAATGGCAGGGGCCGATAGCCTTGTTTCTTCAACTGCGCAATGGCAGCGAACTTCTGCGTTGCTGAGTCCCACAGCTGCTGGTCCACGCCTGCGGTTCGTTTGCCTTGATTCTCTGTCACTCGTTTGACTGCCAGCGCTTTCGCGCTGAACGAGTGGGTTAGCCACCTTTGCAGCGCTTTCGCCCTGCGCCAGTCGCCTTCCTGTGTAGCCTTCGTTAATCGATGCTGCATGGCTCTCACGTTGCGTTGTACGAGCCGCCAGTTGATGGCGACCCATTCAGTAGGCACGTGCGAGGACGCAGAACCGGCAAGACTGCTAGCGATTACTTTCATGCTGAACCTCGTGTAGTTGTTCCGACGAGACACAGCGCACCCCGAAGGGTGAGCTGCATCCCTTCGGGGTGGTTGAAAATGATGACTGCCTGGAGCCAGTACAGTCGTATGACGACTATTACACCAGATGGAAGTGGGCACCCTTTCAGGCCGGGACAAATCTTGAATCCCTATCCGGACCATTACAGCCCGGCATTCGCTTTCTCCATCCTCCTCTACCCGCTCCCCCAAGGGCGTGCCTTGCGGTTTGCTTGCCGCTATCTCGGTTCGTTGATCGAGCGGCAGGGAATCGGGCTTACCACGTTCCCAACGATATCGACGCGACAGCTACATCGCGACTGGCTGTTTAGGGCCCATCTTTCCCCCGGTGGCTGAATGACGACGTATCCCCAGAATCCACGGAGATAACCAGCCACGTACCGTTTGGTTTAGGCCTGCCAGCAGCTTTGGCCTATTAATATTTACGAGGGTTCAAACGATGGTTCACATAACATTGCCCTTGCAGCACTCACCTAGCCCCTGGACCGCATCGCTGCTCGCAGTCTCCAGCCAGGCTTTCGCACGCCGGGCTGCCGGAAAAGAATGGGGGTACGTTGTCCCTGAGGCTTTGCACCCCGCCGTTACCGGCGACGCACACTCAAGTAGGTGACAGATGGTCGTACATCCGGTCATGGCAGCAGTTGCAACACTGAAGCATGACAAGATATCGAAGAGTTTCACTCGGGTATGACTCAGCTGAGAGAAAACCGAGTCTTGCAGAGAACTGTTGAAATATAGAAAATTGTAAGCAAATGTAAAATATTCACAAGCTTTGCAAATAAACTACAGTTTCAATGTTTTATATAAACAAAACAGGCAAAGGAATAGCGACTCGCCGGTGATTCGGCGGGCGTATAAGACTGACAAGGCACCTTCTCGTAGCGTGTCTTGTCTTGCCAAGAATGGGTACTCCGGGGAGCCCCTCACTGTTTTATCACTGGTAAACCAGGGATTTGCCTGCGCAGTTCCTGCGCTGCTAGCCGTTACTGCTACGTTGCGACCGGGGCCAGCTACCCGAGCTTTAAGGCGTGTCGCACAGATTCCCATATAATAAGGGATTCAGTGCGACACGTAGTCGCTAATTGGTCGCTATGCGGCATTGATTTACAAGCAACAAAACCTGCAAACATGCGCTAAGTCCTTGATTTTTACAGGATGTTAGCGTCGGCTGTATAACTCCGCCCAGCGGAAACGATACAGTTCAGATCAAATCCACACTCAAACAATCTTCACGTATCCGACGTTCATGCACAGGTTTTCCTGTCCCATGCGCTTCCTTGCGTCGAAAATTCGCCCACAAGGCGGAATTGTGTTGCCTCCAAACAACGAACGGTATATACCCGTGAAACTGGAACGTACGCCTTCCGCGCAGACGTTCATGGCAAGCCAGCAATGGCATTTGAGACATTAAGCAGGCAGCAGTTGCTATGTATAGAGCGCAAGCTCTGAGATACCTTGTCGTACCCGAATTATCAGGTGCTACGACCGGATGCACGACCATCTGTCACCTATTCGAACATGCGTCACTGGCAACGGTGGGGTGTGAAGCTTCGAAGACAATGTACCCCCATGTTCGTATGCGGCGTTTTGTTCATGCGAGTGAGCAAGGCGGAGACTGCCAGCAGAAAGGCGGTTGAGGGGCTAGGTGAGTGCTGCAAGGGTAATGTAATGTGAATCGTCGTTTGAACCCTCGTAAATATTGATGGGCCTAAGCTGCTGACAGGCCCTAACCAAAACGGTACCGTGGATGGTTGTCCTTGTTGAATCTGGGGACACGTCGTCATTAACACCACCGGGGGATAGGCGGACTCTAAACAGTCAATCGCAATGTATTCAGTTGCGTTGGTATCTCAGGGAACGTGGTAAGCCTGATTTCCTGCCGTAGCTTGGCAGCTACAAGTCATACGGCAGGCGACCCGCAAGGGAAGCTGACGGGAAAGCAGGTATGGGAGGATGGAAAAAGCGAATGCTGCGCAGTAATAGCGTGGATAGGGATTCCAAATTTGTCCCACCGTGAAAGCGGGCAGACTTCCATCTGGTGCAATAGTCGTCAAACGACTGTATAGACAATAACGCCTCGAAGGGACGCAGTTCATCCCTTCGGGGTGACTTGCGTCCTCGATAGGTGTCAACCAACGAGGTACAGCAATGAGAGTAACTGAAGAAAATTTCGGTTCTGCGTCCTCGCACATTCCTGCTGAGTGGAGCGCCATCGACTGGCGCAAAGTTCAGAAGAATGTGAGAGTCATGCAGCATCGTCTAGCGAAGGCTACGTCGGACAGTGACTGGCGCCGAGTGAAAGCTCTGCAACGGTGGCTGACCCATTCGTTTTGTGCCAAAGCAGCGGCAATCAAACGCGTGACCGAAAACCAAGGCAAGCGAACATCGGGTGTCGACCGGCAGCTATGGGAGACCCCGCAACTGAAACATGCGGCAATTGCCAACCTCGGAAAATCCCGGTATCGACCCCTGCCCCTCCGGAGGGTTAATATTCCCAAGACCAATGGAACGTTACGCCCTTTGGGCATTCCAACTATGAAGGACCGGGCCATGCAGGCGCTACACCTGCTGGCGCTCGATCCGGTCCTGGAAACAGTGAGCGATCAGAACTCGTATGGGTTCAGGAAAAATCGTGCAACTGCCGATGCGATGTCCCAGATATTCGTCAGACTCTCCCGCAAGGGTTCAGCTGAATGGGTATTGGATGCGGACATCGAAGGGTTCTTCGATAACATCAGCCACCAATGGATGATCGACAACGTCCGCATGGACAAGTCGATACTGACTAAATGGCTGAAGTCCGGTGTAGTGGACGGTAAGCAATTGCTGGCGACAACTGCCGGAACTCCGCAGGGTGGCATCATCAGCCCCGCACTTGCAAATTGGACACTGAATGGGTTGGAAGCGGAACTTGTTGCGCATCTCGATGCAAAATGGGGAGTAGCCAAGGCCAAGAAACTCAAGGTCGGCGTCATACGGTACGCGGATGATTTTGTCATTACAGGGGCTTCACGAGAGCTGCTGGAAGACGAAATCAAACCGTGGGTGGAGAATTTTCTCGCCATCAGAGGTCTGAGGCTTGCAAAGGCGAAGACCAAGATCGTGCATGTCGATGAAGGGTTTGATTTCCTGGGATGGAACTTCCGCAAATACACAGGAAAGTTGCTCATCAAGCCAAGTAAGAAAAACGTCAAGGCGTTTTATAAAAAGCTGGGAACGGCAATCAGTGACAATTTGGGCGCAACGCAGGAGAATTTGATACGCCTGCTGAACCCCATGCTACGCGGGTGGGCGCAGTACCACTCGCCTGTTGTAGCAAAGCAAACGTTCTCTCGTCTGGAGTCGCTGCTGTTCTGGCGACTCATGCGATGGGCAAAACGCAGGCACCCGACCAAGAGCGCAGATTGGATACGCAAAAAGTATTGGCGTACCGTCGGCAATCGGCATTGGGTATTTGCATGTCAAATTGATACTGAGTTCGGCAATAAGGCAACAATGGAACTGTACTCGCTTGCGGGAACGGCCATTGAGCGTCACATCAAGATCAAGGGAGCATTCAACCCTTATGATCCGTCATGGGAGATGTACGGTGAGACGCTTCGGATGGAGCGCATGGTGAAAAACATGCGCTACCGAAAGGAGTGGATACGGCTGTACGTGGATCAGGACGGAAAGTGCGCGCTGTGCGGGTATGCGATGGACTTTGACACCGGCTGGCACGACCACCATATGCAGTATAGGGTAGCGGGCGGGTCCGATGCGCTGGGAAATCGGGTATTATTGCACCCAAATTGCCATTCTCAGGTTCATAGCCTTGGATTGAAAGTAACAAAGCCGGTTCCTGTATAGGAACTTTTTATTAAGCCCGAGCCGTGTGCGGCGAAAGTCGCAAGCCCGGTTCCTAGGGGGGAGGACTCCAGTAATGGAGTCTTCCTACCCTACAATCAAAAAATCGCCTGTCAATGGTGCTTGCCCCTTCCAATTCATGAGCTGGTTTTCGGCCTCCCCCCCTTCGCAGCGCTGGGCTTTCGCCATCAGCGCGCTCGTCGCCGCCACGACGGTGCCTGTCCACGCCCAGAAAGCACCGCGTCCGGTTCATGTGGAAGATCCCGACGCGCCTACCGTCATGACGGCGAACAGCATGAACGGTCGACCGGAAAGAGAGATCAATCTCGACCAGAATGTCGTGATTGAGCGCGGAAAAACCACAAAAATGACGGCCGATACAGCTTGTTACAAACAAGTTGAAGATCAGTTCGACGCCGAGGGCCATATCAAGATGTGGCGTTTCGGCGATTACTACACGGGTGACGTCCTGAAGCTGAACATGGAGACCGGCAAGGGTTTCCTGCTCAACCCGACTTACCGCTTCGCAGTGGGCGGCGGCCAGGGCAAGGCCGAGCGCGTCGACTTCATCAATCCAGACGAAGCCAATGTTATCGAAGGCACCTACAGTACCTGCGAAGGGCCGAATCCGGACTGGTACCTGAAATCGAGCACCTTGAACCTCGATACGGGCCGCGACGTGGGCACGGGCAGCAAGACCATCATCTATTTCAAGGACGTGCCGATCCTGGGCACGCCGGGCATGTCGTTTTCGCTGTCGGGTGCGCGCCGCTCGGGCTGGCTGGCGCCCACGCCGGGCTTTGCCTCGAAGAACGGTTTCGAGCTGCTGATGCCGTATTACGTGAACATCGCGCCGAACCGCGACCTGACTCTGTATCCGCGCTACATCCAGCGGCGCGGCATTCAGCTCGGTGCGACGGGCCGCTACATGGGCGAGACGGATGCCGGCTTGTACAGCGGTGAAACCTCGTTTGAATTTTTGCCGAACGACAAGCAGACCAAGACCAACCGCTACATGATCAAGTCCAAGCATGAGCAGGCGCTGGCCAAGGGCTGGACTTACAGCTGGGATCTGCGCGAGGCGTCGGACGATAATTACCCGAACGATTTTTCGAAAACCGTCGCCACCGCCACCGAGCGCCAGTTGCTGCGCGAATTGCGCACCGATTACCGTACCGAGGACTGGAGCCTGACGGCGCGCGTGCAGAATTACCAGGTGCTGCAGGATCCCGATCCCAACGTGGTCGTGCCACGCCCGTATGACCGTTTGCCGGCGGTGAACTTCCATGCTGGCAAATACGATGTCTGGGGCGGTTTCGACTGGACCTTTGACGCGGAAGCGACGCGCTTCGCGCATCCGACACAGGTGCAAGGCTCGCGTCTCGTGGCCGTGCCGCAGGTGAGTTTTCCCATCATGCGCCCTGGCTACTTCATCACGCCCAAGCTGATGCTGAATGCCAGCGCGTATCAGCTCGACAATGACGCCCGGACCAAGGCGCTGTTTAAAACCACCTCGTTTACGCGCGCCGTGCCGACCTTCTCGGTCGACAGCGGCCTGGTGTTTGAACGCGACACGAATCTGTTTGGCACCAAGGGCGGCACGCAAACCCTGGAGCCGCGCCTGTTCTACGTCTACACGCCGTACCGCGACCAGTCGCAGTTTCCGAACTTCGATACGGCCGATGGCACGTTCAACCTGACGCAGATCTTCACGGAAAACCGTTTTGTCGGCAGCGACCGCATCGGCGACGCCAACCAGGTCACGGCCGCCGTCGTATCGCGTTTCCTGCAATCGGACGGCACGGAGCGCATGCGCCTGACCTTTGGTCAGCGTTTCTATTTTGCCGACCAGCGCGTGCAGCTCAATTCGACGACGCCCGTCAACCAGTCGCGTTCCGATATCCTGCTGGCCGCAACGGGCCGCGTGTCCGAGACTTGGACCGTCGACAGTCTGGTGCAGTACAATCCCAGCGATCGCCAGTTGATGAGCTACAACTACACCTTGCAATATCAGCCTGGTGCCAAGAAAGTATTGAATTTCAGTAACCGTTTTCAACGTGGCGTGCTGCGTAATGCGGAAGTGTCGACGCAGTGGCCGTTGACGGACCGCCTGTATGGCGTGGGCCGCATCAGTTACTCCATCAAGGATCGCAGCATGCTGGAAAGCCTGGTCGGCCTCGAATACAAGGGTGACTGCTGGGTGTTCCGCATGGGGGCGCAGCGTTTCGTGACGACGACCAAGACTGTCTCGACGCCGATCTTCTTCCAGCTGGAATTGACGGGCTTGTCGAGTGGCCTGGGCCTTGGTGCGAATGGCCTGGAAACTTTTACAAAAACTATCCCTGGTTACCAGACATTGAGCCAGCCACTCCGTTAAGATAGTCACCGTTGCCGCCGCCGGTGTCCCCGGCGCTGGCACAAACCGGTTTTTTTATTCACCTGAACTCATGAGCGCTCTACACATTATGCGTAATGCCAGTATGCACCAACTCAAAATTGCAACGGTTTTGTTGTGCGCCATTTCCGGCGCCACGACCAGTAGTGTCTGGGCGCAACAGGCTGCGCCAGCGCCTGCGGCCAAGCCTGCTGCCGCTGCCCCAGCGCCAGTCAAGGGCTTCACGCCCCCTGCGTCGAGCAGTGGCCAGACCATCGACTCCATCGCCGTTGTCGTCAATGACGATGTGATCACGCGCAATGAAGTGGCGGCCCGCATCAAGAGCGTGGAGCAGCGCATGAAGGCGCAGAATATCCCGCTTCCCGACCCTGCCGACCTGCGCCGCCAGTTGCTCGAACGCATGATTGTCGAGCGCGCGCAAATGCAGCTGGCCAAGGAAATGGGTGTGCGCGTGGATGACCTGACCCTGGACCGCGCGATTGGCCGTATTGCTGAACAGCAAAAGATGACGGTGCAAGAGCTGCGCAACCAGATGGAAAAAGAAGGCACGCCGTTTGCGACCTTCCGCGAAGAAATCCGCGATGAAATCATCATGCAGCGTCTGCGCGAGCACGAAGTCGACGCCAAGATCCAGATTTCCGATTCCGAAGTGGATAACTTCCTGGAAGCGGAAAAAGCGGCAGCCAGCGAACAGGTGGAGCTGAACCTGGCGCAAATTCTCGTGCGCATTCCGGAAAATTCCAGCCCCGAACAAATCGCCGCACGCCGCGCGCGCGCCGAAGAAGTCAGCCGCCAGCTGCGCACGGGCGCCGATTTCGCCAAGATGGCCGCCACCTATTCCGACGCCAGCGATGCGCTGAGCGGCGGCGATATCGGCTGGCGCCAGAGCGACCGCCTGCCACCCCTGTTCACGGAACAGTTGCTGAAATTGAAGCCAGGCCAGATCACGCCTATCATCAAGAGCAACACGGGCTTCCATATCCTGAAGCTGGTGGACCGCCGCAGCGCTGCCGAGGCGCAAGCCGTCGCCGCCGTGCAGCAAACGCATGCCCGCCACATCCTGCTGAAAGTGACGCCGACCCTGTCGGCGGCCGAAGCCAAGCGCAAATTGCTGGAATTGAAAGAACGTCTCGACAACAAGGCCGCGAAGTTCGAAGACCTGGCCCGTTTGTTCTCGAACGACGGTTCCGCGGCCAAGGGCGGCGACCTGGGCTGGCTGTATCCAGGCGACACCGTGCCGGAATTCGAAACGGCGATGAATGCGCTGAAACCGGGCGAAGTGAGCCAGCCGATCGAATCGAGCTTTGGCTTCCATCTGATCGAAGTGCTGGAACGTAAGAGCGACGACGTCTCGAAAGAGAAGAAACGCGCTGCCGCACGCAATGCCTTGCGCGAACGCAAGCTGGAAGAAGCGACGGAAAACTGGGCGCGCGAAGTGCGCGACCGTGCTTACGTCGAATTCCGCGCGGACGACCAGTAATGCTGCTGACTGATTGCGCATGAGTAACTTGCCTGTTGTACGCCGCCCGGCCATCGCCATTACCTGTGGCGAACCGGCCGGTGTCGGTCCGGAAATCTCGATACGCGCCGCCTGGGCCATGCGCAATGAAGTCAACTGCATCCTGCTGGGCGACGCCGCCTTCCTGGCGCTGACGGCCAGCCTGATCGATCCGGAGATCCGCCTGGCGGCGCTGTCGCTGCAAGCCGTGCGCAACAGCGGCTTGCCCCAGTTCGGTCCCGGCCGCCTGGCCGTGATCGATATTCCCACTGTGAACAATGTCATTCCTGGCGTGCTGGACAAGGAAAACGGGCGTTCCGTGCTCGCTACCCTGGACGCGGCCGTGGAGGGTGTCCAGGCGGGCTGGTTTGGCGCCATGGTCACGGCCCCCTTGCAGAAGAGCACGATCAACGACGCGGGCGTGGCCTTTTCCGGCCATACGGAATACCTGGCAGAAAAAACCGGCACGCCGCAAGTGGTGATGATGCTGGCCGGCGAACCGGGCCACGGCGAGCCGACCCTGCGCGTGGCGCTGGCCACCACGCATTTGCCATTGAAGGACGTGTCCGCTGCCATCACGATGGACAGCCTGGCCGTCACGCTGGATATCATTCAGCTTGATTTGCAACAGAAATTCGGCATCGCCGCGCCGCGTATCCTCGTCACCGGCCTGAACCCGCACGCGGGCGAGGGCGGGTATCTGGGACGCGAGGAAATCGATGTCATCACCCCGGCGATTGCCGCGGCGCAAGCGCGCGGCATCGATGCGCGCGGACCGTACCCGGCCGACACCTTGTTCCAGCAAAAATATCTGGCGGACGCCGACTGCGTGCTGGCCATGTACCACGACCAGGGTTTGCCGGTGCTGAAATACGCGACCTTCGGGCGCGGCATCAATATCACCCTGGGCTTGCCGCTGATCCGCACCTCGGTCGACCACGGCACGGCGCTGGACCTGGCCGCGCAAGGACTGGGCCTGGCCGATTGCCACAGCATGGAGCAAGCCCTGCAAACGGCGCTCGACATGCTGCGCGCCAGCACCCCGACCAGAGCGTAGGTCGGGTTAGCCGCAAGACGTAACCCGACGCTGCCTGCTCAACGATCCCGCCGGCCTGTGCCGGCTTTACCGCATTGATAGAAAACACATTATGAAACACGTTGCCCGCAAACGCTTTGGCCAGAACTTCCTGCATGACCGCTTCGTCCTCGATGACATCACGGCCGCCATCGCGCCGCAGCCGGACGATGCCATGGTCGAGATCGGCCCCGGCCTGGGCGCCATGACGGAGCAGCTGCTGCGCCATTTGAAACAGATGCATGTGGTGGAACTGGACCGCGACCTGATCGTGCGCCTGGAAAAAACGTTTAATCCGGCCAAGCTGACGATCCATTCGGGCGACGCGCTGAAATTCGATTTCGCGCAAATCCCCGTGCCGGCCGGTCAGAAGCTGCGCATCGTGGGCAATTTGCCATATAACATTTCCAGCCCCCTGCTGTTCCACCTGGCGGACTTCGCGCCGCTGGTGCAGGACCAGCATTTCATGCTGCAAAAGGAAGTGGTCGAGCGCATGGTGGCCGAGCCGGGCAGCAAGGCGTATGGCCGCCTGTCCGTGATGCTGCAATGGCGCTACAAGATGTCGCTGCTGTTCATCGTGCCGCCGACGGCGTTTGATCCGCCGCCGAAGGTGGAATCGGCCATCGTGCGCATGATCCCCGTGGCCGAGCGCCTCGCGTGCGACCAGGCCACGCTGGAAGCCGTGGTCATGAAGGCCTTTTCGCAACGCCGCAAGGTGATCCGCAATTGCCTGGCCGGGATGTTTACGGAAGAGCAGATCAAGGCGGCCGGCATCGACCCGACCCTGCGTCCGGAAACCGTGGGGCTGGAGCAGTATGTTGCCTTGGCGAATCTGCTGAAGGCGCCTGCTTGAGTTTTAACTTAAAACCACTGGTCGACCTGCTGCAAATCCTGGCGCAACGCTGAAAAACAGTCGTCCACATGGTGGTTGCGGCTGATTTCATTGCGCCGCATCAGGGCGATCTTGCGCTTGCAGGTGGGCTGGCGCAGCGGTGCCACATGCAGGTCCTCGTCGTTGAGGAAGGTCGTGTACAGGCTGGGCATGATGCCCACGGCGATGCCGGCGCGCACCACGCCGTACAGCGACTCGCTGTGGATCATCTGGTACAGGCTCGACGGGCTCAGGCCATGCTGGCGCAGCGCGCTCGAGGCGAACTCCCAGATGCTGCCCTTGGTAAATACAACGATTTCCTGGCCCGCCAGCTGTTCCCAGCGCACTTCCTTGAGCGGCGCCAGCGCATGGCGTCCCGCCGTCACCAAGACCAGCTCGTCTTCGAACAGGCCCACGCTTTCCAGCGACACGGAACCGGGCACCTCGATGCCCACGCAAAAGTCCAGCTGGCCCGAATGCAGCGCATGCAGCAAGCCGTCGTTGGGCATGTCCGACAGGACGATTTCCACTTCATCTCCATGCTGCTCGCAGTAGCGCGCCACCACCACGGCCGTCATCGCCATGGCCGAGGGGATGGCGCCGATGCGGATGCGATGCCGGCCGCTGCCGATGGCGCGCTGGATATCGGCAAAGGTGTTGCTGGCCGTATTCAATAAATGCGTGGCGTATTCGAGCGCCAGCTTGCCTTCGCGCGTCAATTCCAGCTGGTGGGTTGTGCGGTTAAACAACTTTTTTCCCAATTGATTTTCCAGCAGCTTGATCGACGCGCTGAGGGCCGGCTGGGTCACGCACAATTCCTGTGCAGCCTTGCTGAAGCTGTTTACCCGGGCTAGGGTGGAAAACGCTTGTAAATGTCGTAAGGAAATTTTCTTGCTCAGTTCATGCATGGGCGTTGCTTATTAGAAAAAGTAATGGATTTATAAAAATAAACAAATTTTCTTATCCCGCAATTTACCATATTCTGGACTGGTCCTTACTTGTCTTGAAAGCAACAATATTCGGGAGAAGCGCCTGGAATGCGGTGCCGGCACGTACGGCGGCGCGCCATGCAAGGGATGCATCAATAAAATAATTCCAAAAAAACTCAGGGTTTATTCTTTTTAGGGTGGCGGCGATGAACAAATGGATGACGGGAACGATGGTAGTGGGTGGCTTGCTGGCGGCGCAGGGCGCGGCGCAGGCGCAAAGCAGCGTGCAAGTGTATGGACTGCTGTCGGCCGGTATCGGCTATGTGTCGGATGAGGGCAAAGGCAGCCGCACGCATGCGCTGAGCGGCACGAATCAGAATCCCCGCATCGGTTTCCGCGGTCAGGAAGACCTGGGCGACGGCACCAAGGCTATCTTCGTGCTGGAAAACGGTTTTAACGTAATGACGGGCACGGCTTCGCAAAGCGGCCGTCTGTTCGGCCGCCAGTCGTATGTGGGTTTGTCCAGCAACGACAAGGGTACCTTGACCCTGGGCCGCCAGTACGAAGCCGTCAAGGATCTGCTGGGTCCCGTGGTCATCGCCAGTAACGGCGTGCACATCGGCGACAACGACAATGGCTACAACAACCTGCGCGTGCAAAACGCCGTCAAGTATGTCAGCCCGAATATCAGCAACCTGTCGTTCACGGGCTTGTATGGTTTCAGCGAGAACCCGGAAGATTCGAACCGCAACCGCGTCTACAGCATGGGCGCCGGCTACAAGGTCGATGCCTTCAGCTGGGCCGTCGCCTACACCAAGATGGATCGCCCGAACAGCCCCGATGCGCCGAATGGCGCCATCGGCAATGATTATGCCAGTTCCCTGTTGATCTTTAACAAGAGCGCCGTCAAGGGCGCCGGCGTGGACAGCCAGGCCATCGCCGGCACGGGAGGCTTTTATAATGTGGGCAAGACCAAGTTTGGCGCCTTGTACACCAATGTGCGCTACCACTACCTGGATCAAAGCAATCTGACCCTGCAGAACGTGGACTTGAACGTGAACCACAAGCTGACGGAAGCGTTGAACCTGGGCGCGTCGTATTTCTATACGACTGGTAAATATGACGTGATCAACAAGACGCCGAAATGGCACCAGGTTAACTTCCAGGCCGATTACTTCCTGTCCAAGCGCACCGATGTCGCCATCACCTGGAGCTACCAGAAAGCGGCCGGCGATGCGACGTTCGCCCGCGTGTTCGGCTTCGGCGCCTCGGGCGGCAAGACGCAAAGCGTGCTGATCGTTGGCATGCGACATTATTTCTGATTCTGATTCATCTTTACAGGCGCTGTCCCGCAGCGCCGTCCCCTGAAAGGAAGCATCTTGAAAAAGCACCTCATGTTGGCGTTGAGCCTAGGCTTGCTGGCCAACGCCGCCCACGCGGAAAAACGCGAGCTGGTCATTTCGGCCTATCCGATTGCCCAGCCCTTGTTCATGAAGTATGTGTACGAGCCGTTCAAGGCCAAATGCGGTTGCGATATCAAGGTGGAAACGGGGAATAATGCGGATCGCATCGCCAAGCTGGTGGTGCACGCCAAGAACCCGGTGATCGACCTGGTGCTGCTGTCCGATTCCGGCATGCTGGAAGCGGCGCAAAAGGGCGTGATCCAGCCCATGGATTATTCCAAGCTGAGCAATTACAAAGCCCTGTACGACGTGGCGAAAAACCCTATCGGCGGCAACTACGCCGTCGGCTACACCCTGTATTCGGTCGGCCTGGTGTACCGCAGCGACAAGGTTGCCCCGCTGACGTCCTGGAAGGACCTGTGGCGCCCCGAACTGAAGGGCCGCGTGGCCTTCCCCGACGTGAGCACCACGCAGGGCCCCTTGATGCTGCGCATGGCTGATGCGGCCTGGGGCGGCAAGACGGATGACTACGCCACGGGCTTTGCCAAGATCGTCGGCATGAAGGGCAACGTCGTCACGTTCTCGAAAAATAGCGCGCAGCTGGCCGCCCTGTTTGCGCAGGATGAAATCTGGGCCGCGCCCGTGGCGCGCTTTACCTGGTCGCAAATGCTCAAGACGGGCCTGCCCCTGAAATGGAGCATCCCGGCCGAAGGCCAGGCGGCCGGCATGAACGTGATGGGCATCGTTGCCGGGTCAAAGAATGCGGACCTGGCCTACCAGCTGATGGATTTCTGGCTGTCCAAGGAAGTGCAGACGCAGCTGGCGACCAACCTGGTCGACTCGCCCGTCAACAAGGACGTGCGCCTGTCGGTGGCGGCCGCGCAATTCAATACCTATGGCGCCGATCAAATCAGCTCGCTGAAGTTCGTCAAGCCGGAAACCATCATCAAACAGCGCAGCAACTGGATGACGCAGTGGAACAAGGCCATGAGCAAATAGTGGTGACGAGGAGAAAACACCATGTTTGCTGATCCAAAAAAGCGCCTGGGACTGCTGCTGGTCCTGCCGGCGCTGATCTTTATCGTCGTCTGCTTCCTGCTGCCCGTGCTGGCCTTGCTGATCGACGCCTTCCGCGTCGGCGACGGCATGCAGTGGGGTGTTGACCGCTTCGTTGCATTCTTCTCGCAGGAATTCAACCGCACCATCTTCTGGCGCACCCTGCGCATCGCCGCGCTGGTGACCCTGGCGTCCATCATCCTCGGCTATCCGGCCGCGCAAGCCGTGGCGCGCGTGTCGCCGAAGTGGCGCGGTCTGGTGGTCGGCATGATGATTCTGCCGCTGATGGTCTCGCCGATCGCGCGTACCTATGCGTGGATCGTGCTGCTGGGCCGTAATGGCGCCCTCAACGCGGCGCTCGTCAACATGGGTTTCACGGACGAGCCGCTGCGTTTGCTGTTCAGCGAGTTCGCCGTCTTTGTCGGCCTGCTGCAATTGCTGCTGCCCTTGATGCTGATGTCGCTGGCGGGCGCGCTGGAAAACCTGCCGCGCGACGTGGAGCCGGCCGCGGCGACTTTGGGCGCGAATCCATGGCAAGTATTCTGCAAGGTCACCCTGCCGCTGACGCAGGAAGGCCTGGTGGTCGGCGGCACCCTGGTGTTTACGGGCTGCGTGACGGCCTACGTGACGCCGGCCCTCCTGGGCGGCACCAAGGTGCTGATGCTGGAAACGCTGCTGTACCAGAAGGTCAGCGTGGAGAGCGATTTCGGCGCCGCGAATGTGATCGCCGTCATCCTCGTCTGCATGACCCTGCTGGTGAATGCCGGCCTTAAACGTATTTCCTCGAGCCGGAGTTCCGTATGAAAGAAAGCCTGTTTTCACGTGCCGTTTTATGGCTGGTGTTTTTGTTCCTGCTGGGACCCTTCGCCATCGTCGTGCTGGCCGGCTTTTCCGGCGGCGAAACCTTGGCCTTCCCGCCCGAATCGTATTCGCTGCGCTGGATCCTCGAAGTGTGGTCGGCGCCCGAGTTCCGCCGCGCCTTCCAGACCAGCCTGGAAATCGGCCTGATCGCCACCGTCATCGCGCTGTTGCTGGGCATCCCCGTCGCGTATGCGTTTTCGCGCATGCCGCCGCCCGGTATCGGCGCCATCCGGCAAATCCTGACATCGCCGCTGATCATTCCCGCCATCCTCGTCGGTTTGGGCTTGCTGCACCACCTGGTGCTGACGATCAATGCGCCCGTGTACGTGGGCCTCTTGATCGGCCATATCGCGCTGCTGATTCCGTACTCGGTGCGTGTCGTGTATGCCAGCCTGGTCAACCTGCGCGTGGATATCGAGGATGCGGCCATCACCCTGGGCGCGTCGCGCCTGCGCGCGTTTTTCATGATCGTGCTGCCGAATATCCGCAACGCCGTGATCGCCGCCTTCTTCCTCGCCTTCGTCACCTCGTTCAACCAGGTGCCCGTCTCGCTGTTCCTCACGGGTCCCGGCATCAGCACCTTGCCCATCGAGATGCTGGGCCATATGGAAAACAGTTTCGATCCGTCGATCGCTGCCCTGTCGACCTTGCTGGTCTTGTTCACCATGGCCTTCGTGATGGTGACCGAAAAGGTGCTGGGCATTTCTAAATACATGTAAGAGGCAACACACGATGAGTTATCTGGAACTGCACAAGCTGAACCTCGGCTACGCCAAGAACACGACGTCCGTGAAAGACCTGGACTTGCACGTCGAGCAGGGCGAGCTGATTTCCCTGCTGGGCCCCAGCGGCTGCGGCAAGACCACCACCATGCGCGCCATCGCCGGCCTGATGCCGCTGCAGTCGGGCCGCATCGTGCTCGACGGCCGCGAAATCGGCAAGCTGGCGCCGAACAAGCGCAATATCGGCATGGTCTTCCAGTCGTA
This sequence comes from Janthinobacterium sp. HH102, assembly GCF_001758625.2. Classification (NCBI taxonomy): domain Bacteria; kingdom Pseudomonadati; phylum Pseudomonadota; class Betaproteobacteria; order Burkholderiales; family Oxalobacteraceae; genus Janthinobacterium; species Janthinobacterium sp. HH102. The sequence goes on along the minus strand of NZ_CP062062.1, from coordinate 6,139,062 downwards.
TGCGCTGTTCCCGCACTTGAATGTGTATGACAACATCGCCTTCGGCCTGCGCCTGCGCAAGGTGGCGCCGGCGCTGCTGAAAACGAAAGTGGAAGCCGTGATCGCCGCCGTGGGACTGACGGGGTTCGAGACGCGCCTGCCGGCGCAGATGTCCGGCGGCCAGCAGCAGCGCGTGGCGCTGGCGCGCGCCATCGTCGTTGAGCCGGCCCTGCTGCTGTTAGACGAGCCGTTGTCGAACCTGGACGCCAAGCTGCGCGTGCAGATGCGCGCCGAGCTGCGTCGCATCCAGCGCGAACTGGGCATCACCATGCTGTACGTGACGCATGACCAGGAAGAAGCGCTGGCCCTGTCCGACCGCATCGTCGTCATGAATGGCGGGCGCATCGAGCAGCTGGCCGCGCCGGAAGCCGTCTTCAATACGCCGTCCACGCGCTTCGTCGCCAACTTCATGGGTTTCGAAAACCTGTTCGACTACCGCGACGGCGCGCTGCACCACGCCGGCGCCAGCCTGCCGTACACGTCCCCTGTCGCTGCCGGCACCACGGTGCTGGGCTGGCGTCCGGACAAGGTGCGCGTCTGCGCCGCCGACGACGCGGCAGGTCAGTACCCTGGCACCGTGCTGGCGCGCGGCTTCCTGGGCGACACCGTCGAATACCTGCTGCAAACGCCGCTGGGCCAGGTCAAGGGCATTTGCGCGGCCGGTGGCGCCGCCTGGCGCGAAGGCACGGCCGTCTCCTTCGTACTGCCGTCCGACAGCGCCCTGTGGCTGGCTGCCTGATTTTTTAACCTGAGACCATCATGACCCAAGCCTTGAAAAAGATCTGGCTCGACACCGATCCCGGTTTCGACGACTGGCTGACGATGCTGCTCTTGGGCAGTAATCCCGACATCGAGTGGCTGGGCGTGAGCGTGGTGGCGGGCAATGCACCCGTCGCCATCACTTACGACAACGCCTTGCGCATCAAGGCCCATGACGGCTTGACGGTGCCGATCTACCGCGGCTGCGAAGAACCGCTGGCCGGCGTCATCGAGACGGCGCAGCGCATCCTGGGCGACAGCGGCATGCCGACCACGGGCGACATCCTGCCGCCCGGTGCCGCCAGTGACGCTGCGGGCCACGCCGTCGACGCGCTGATCGCCGCCGTGCGCAAGCATCCCGGCCAGATCACCATCATGGCGATCGCACCGATGACCAATATCGCAACCGCGCTGGCCAAGGCGCCCGATATCGCGGGCAAGATCGTCGAAATCATCCTGATGGGCGGCTCGACCGACCAGGGCAACCATACGGCGGCGGCCGAATTCAATATCTATGCGGACCCGGAAGCGGCCGCCCAGGTGTTCAAATCCGGCATTCCGCTGCGCATGTTCGGTCTGAACCTGTGCCGCCAGCTCCTGGTGACGAATGCGGAAGTGGAATGCCTGCGCGCCCTCGGCACGCCGCGCGCGCTACGTCTGGCCGGCTACCTGGAAGCGTATGTGCGCATCCGGAGCAGCGACGGTTCCGTGCCCATGCCCATGTACGACCCCGTGGTGGCCCTGTACCTGGAAGCGCCGCAGCTGTTCCAGTTCCAGCCGGCTCACGTGGCCATCGAATTGACGGGCGAACTGACGCGCGGCATGACGGTGTGCGAATTCCGCGTGCCGCGCCGCGCCGCCATCAACACGCAGGTGGCGATGCTGGCCGATGGCCCGGCCGCCATCGAGCGCCTGATGCGCCGCCTGGCCGCCATTCTCGTCTGACCCACTTCACTACGAAACGAGCTTCATGTCTAATTCACCCCTGAGCATCGAACAGTTTTTACGCGCCATGCCGAAGGTGGAGCTGCATTGCCACCTGTTCGGCACGGTGCGGCAAGCCACTTTCCGCGCGCTGGCCGCCAAGACGGGCAATGTCGTCACTCCCGAGGAAATCGACGCGTTTTACACGCGCGGCGACAAGCCCGTCGGCGTGCTGCGCGTGCTGCGCGCGCTCGACGCGCACCTGATCGTCTCGCCGACGGACCTGTATTGCCTCGCGTATGAATACCTGGAAGACGTGCATGGCCACGGCGTGCGCTATGCGGAATTCTTCTGGAACCCGACCGGCACCGTGCGCGTGTCGGGCATCCGCTACGAGTCGGCGCAGGACGCCATCGTGGCCGCCATCCGCGATGCGCAAAGGGATTTTGGCGTGATCGGCCGTCTGATCCCCAGCATCGACCGTGAAGCGGCTCCCGCCGAAGCCGTGCAGATAGTGGAGTGGATGAAGGCCTACCGCGCGCCGGAAGTGATCGGCATCGGCATCGACTACCGCGAAAACGACCGTCCGCCCGAACTGTTCATCGAAGCCTACCGCGCCGCGCGCGCCGCCGGCTTCAAGTGCACGGCGCATGCGGGCGAATTCGGCATGCCGTGGATGAATGTGGCGACGGCGATAGACGAATTGCAGGTGGACCGGGTCGACCACGGCTACACGATCGTCGATAACCCGGAGCTGGCGCAGCGCTGCGTGGAACGGGGCCTGGTGTTCACCGTCGTGCCCACCAATTCGTATTATCTGCGCACACTGGCGCCCGAGCGCTGGGCGCTCGATCACCCGATCCGCGCCATGGCCAAGCTGGGCCTGAAACTGCATCCGAACACGGACGATCCGACCCTGCACCACGTGACGCCGACGGGCGCCTGGATGATGATGCGCGAATTTGGCTTTGGCCTCGACGACATGCGCGGCTTCATGTTGAATGGCCTGGACGCGGCCTGGATAGACGAGTCCACGCGGCGCGACTGGCGCGCGGAATTTGCGCGCGCATTCGACGCGTTGCGGGCAAGAGTCGTCGAGTAAATCAGGCCGATGCCGGCGGCGGGGCCAGCAGCGACGGAAACGCCCGCTGCGGGCAGCTTTGGCGCTCGCACACCTTGCAGCCCGTGCCGATGGGTGTGGCGCTGGAAGGGTCGTGCAAATCGAGTCCCTTCGAATAGATCAGCCGGTGCGCCTGCGAGATGTCGCAGCCCAGCGCCACGGCAAACGTCTTGCCGGGCGCGCGGAAGCCCGGTGACGCCGTGCTGACCTGGCGCGCGATCCATAAATAGGTGCAGCCGTCGGGCATGCTGGCCACTTGCGTGAGCACCTGGCCCGGATGGCTGAAGGCGTCGTACACGATCCACAGGGGGCAAGTGCCGCCCACTCTTGAAAAGTGAAAATCCGTGGCCGACTGGCGCTTCGAGACATTGCCCGCGCGGTCGACGCGCACGAAGAAAAACGGCAGCCCCGCCGCCTCGGGGCGCTGCATGGTGCTCAAACGGTGGCACACGGCCTCGAAGCCCACGCCGAACTGGTGCGCCAGGCGCTCGATATCGTAGGCGCGCGTTTCCGCCGCCTGTAAAAAACGCTGGTACGGCATCAAGAGGGCGCCGGCGAAATAATTCGAGAAGGCCAGGCGTGCGCCAGTCTGCGCGGCCGCGCCCGAGAGTCCTGCCGCCAGCACGAGCGCGTCGATCAGGTCGCTGTGCTCGAGCAGGCTGATTTGCGCCGCCATCTGGAAGGCGCGCTGGCCACCTGTCAGGGTGTCGGGCAAAAACAGGATATGTTGTTGGGCATCGTAGCGGTGCTTGCGCACCATGCCCGCGTCGCCATCGGACAAGCGCACCTGGATGCCGTGGCGCTCCAGCAGCCGGCCTTGCAGCGCGTCGAGCGTGCGCAGGGAGGGATCGAGTTCGCCTGCCACCCGTTCGGCCGCCCGGTCCAGCTCATCGATATAGTTTTGCCGCCGGTTCAGGTATTCGCGCACTTCCTCGTCCGTGGAGGGCGCGGCCGAGCTGGCGCCGCGGCTGCCGTCGTCGAGGCGCGCGGCCAGCGTATCGGCCCGTTCCGCCATCACGCGGTAGCGCCGCTGCAAGAGCAAAATCGAGCGCGCCAGTTCCGGCATGTTTTCCACCAGCATTTTCAATTCCGCCATCGAGGTGGGCGGCGCGTCGGGCAATTCGCCGAACACGTCGCGCACATCGGCCACCAGGCTGGCGCTGTCGTGCTCGGAAAAGATTTGCGGGTCAACGCCCAGCACCGTGCCGATGCGTAACAGAATCGGCACCGTCAGCGGGCGCTGGTTGCGCTCCATCTGGTTCAGGTAGCTGGGCGAGATGCCCAGGGCCTTGGCCAGCGCCACCTGCGTCATGCGCCGTTCCTCGCGCAGCCGCTGCAGGCGCACGCCCATGAAAACCTTTGCCATCGCGTTTCCTCTTCCCCGTTTGTGGAATCTGCAAATTTACAATCTTTGCAGATTAACAGATTCGTCTTTGCATTATCTCGCATTTTCACGTCTTGTTTGCAGGCTGGATTGTGCGAATAATGCAAACAGACCTATACCAACCAGGAGACTCCGAGTGACTACGCAAAACACAATTCCGACCGTTCCCCTCTTGATCAACGGCGAGTGGGTCGAATCCCGCACCACCGTCTGGCGCGATGTCGTGAACCCCGCCACGCAGGAAGTCCTGGCCAAGGTGCCGTTCGCCACGCCGGAGGAAGTCGACGCGGCCATCGCCTCGGCCCAGCGCGCCTTCAAAACCTGGCGCAAGACGCCGATCGGCGCCCGCGCGCGCATTTTCTTGAAATTGCAGCAGCTGATCCGCGAAAACATGGCCGACCTGGCCGCCACCCTGACGATGGAACAGGGCAAGACTTTGCTCGACGCGGAAGGCGACGTGTTCCGCGGCCTGGAAGTGGTGGAACATGCGGCTAATATCGGCACCCTGCAGATGGGCGAATACGCGCAAAACGTGGCCGGCGGCGTCGACACCTACAGCGTGATGCAGCCGCTGGGCGTGTGCGCCGGCATTACCCCATTCAATTTCCCCGCCATGATCCCCCTGTGGATGTTCCCGATGGCGATTGCCTGCGGCAATACCTTCGTGTTGAAACCATCGGAGCAAGACCCGCTCGTGACGGAAAAACTCGTGCGCCTGGCCTTGCAGGCGGGCATCCCGGCTGGCGTGTTGAACGTCATCCACGGCGGCGAAGACGTGGTCAACGCCCTGTGCGACCATCCGGACATCAAGGCCATTTCCTTCGTCGGCTCGAGCAAGGTGGGCACGCATGTGTACCAGCGCGCCAGCCTGAACGGCAAGCGCGCGCAATGCATGATGGGTGCCAAGAACCACGCCGTCGTCTTGCCGGATGCAAATAAAGAACAAACCCTGAACCAGTTGCTGGGCGCCGGTTTCGGCGCGGCCGGCCAGCGCTGCATGGCGGCGTCCGTCGCCGTGCTGGTGGGCGAGGCGCGCGAGTGGCTGCCGGAACTGGCCGCCAAGGCGCAAACCCTGACGGTGGGCGCGGGCAAGGACAACCCGGACCTGGGTCCCGTCATCTCGTGCGCCGCGAAAGAGCGCGTGTTCGGCCTGATCGCCAAGGGCATCGAGCAGGGTGCCGTGCTGACTCTGGATGGCCGCGACGTGAAGGTCGATGGCTATCCGAACGGCAACTTCGTCGGCCCGACGATTTTGTCCGGCGTGAAACCTGGCATGGCCGTGTATGACCAGGAAATCTTTGGCCCCGTCCTGATCGTCGTCGAAGTCGATACCCTGGACGAAGCGATAGCCCTCGTCAACGCGAATCCGAACGGCAACGGCACGGCCCTGTTCACGCAGAGCGGCGCGGCCGCGCGCTATTTCCAGGAAGAAATCGACGTGGGCCAGGTCGGCATCAACGTGCCGATTCCCGTTCCCGTTCCCCTGTTCAGCTTTACGGGCTCGCGCGGCTCCAAGCTGGGCGACCTGGGCCCGTTCGGCAAGCAGGTCGTGCTGTTCTACACGCAGACGCAGACGATTACCCAGCGCTGGTTCACGGATGCGGCCTCGGTGGGCAAGGTCAACACCACCATCAGCCTCAAGTAAGGAGCTGCCATGGACTTTGAACTGAGCGACGAGCAGCGCGAGTTCCAGCAGGCGGCGCGTGCGTTTGCCGAAGGCGAACTGGCGCCGCACGCGGCGCATTGGGATGCGGAATCGATCTTCCCCGTGGACACCATCGCCAAGGCGGGCGAGATGGGCTTTTGCGGCCTGTACACGCCGCAGCGCTGGGGCGGCCTGGGCCTCTCCCGCCAGGATGCGGCCATCGTGTTTGAAGAGCTGGCCGGCGGCTGCACTTCGACCACGGCCTACATCACGATCCACAATATGGCCACCTGGATGCTGTCGCGCTGGGGCCAGGAAGCCCTGTGCGACGAGTGGGTGCCGGCCCTGGCCGCCGGCCAGAAGCTGGCCAGCTATTGCCTGACGGAACCGCAGTCAGGATCGGATGCGGCGTCCTTGCGCACGAAAGCCGTCAAGGAGGGCGACTTTTATGTGCTGGACGGTACGAAAGCGTTTATCTCGGGCGCGGGCCAGACGGACATGCTGATCGTCATGGCGCGCACGGGCGGCGAGGGCGCGGCCGGTATTTCCGCCTTTGCCGTGCCGGCGAATCTGCCCGGCATCGTGTATGGCAAGAAAGAAGAAAAGATGGGCTGGAACAGCCAGCCCACGCGCATCATCAGTTTTGACCAGGTGAAAGTGCCTGTTGGCAACTTGCTGGGCGCGGAAGGCGAAGGCTTTACGATTGCCATGAAGGGCATCGACGGCGGGCGCATCAATATCGCCGTGTGCTCGGTGGGCACGGCGCAGGCGGCCCTCACGCGCGCGCGAACGTATATGAAGGAGCGCACGCAGTTCGGCCGCGAACTGGCGCAGTTCCAGGCCCTGCAATTCAAACTGGCCGACATGCTGACGGAGCTGGTGGCGGCGCGCCAGATGGTGCGCCTGGCGGCCTGGAAACTGGACCAGGAAAGCCCGGACGCCACGGCGTATTGCGCCATGGCAAAGCGTTTCGCCACGGATGTGGGTTTCAATGTGGCCAACGATGCGCTGCAATTGCATGGCGGCTACGGCTACATCCGCGAGTACCCGCTCGAGCGCCACGTGCGCGACACGCGGGTGCACCAGATCCTGGAAGGGACGAATGAAATCATGCGCCTGATCGTCGCGCGAGCGATTTTGAAAGACGGCGCCACGGAGACCTTACGATGAGCAAAGTGTATACAAATTTACTGCTGGAACGCCGTGGCCACACGGCCCTGGTGACTCTCGACAACCCGCCCGCCCACACGTGGACCCTGGCCAGCCTGAACGCTCTGAAAGAGCTGGTGGCCGACCTGAATGCGGACGCCGACGTGTACGCGCTCGTGATCACGGGCGGCGGCGCGAAGTTCTTCTCGGCCGGCGCCGACCTGAACGTGTTTGCCGACGGTAACAAGGACACGGCATTCGCCATGGCCGCCGCGTTTGGCGAGGCGTTCGAGGCATTGTCCGCGTTTCGCGGCGTCAGCATCGCCGCCATCAATGGCTATGCCATGGGCGGCGGTCTTGAATGCGCGCTGGCGTGCGACATCCGCATCGCCGAGGAACACGCGCAGATGGCCTTGCCGGAAGCCTCGGTCGGCTTGCTGCCATGCGCGGGCGGCACGCAGCACTTGCCGTGGCTGGTGGGCGAAGGCTGGGCCAAGCGCATGATTTTGTGCGGCGAGAGAGTCGATGCAGCCAAGGCCCTGGCCATCGGCCTCGTCGAGGAAGTTGTTCCAACCGGCAAGGCTGCCGCCACGGCGTTGGCCCTGGCTGCCAAAGTGGCGCGCCAGAGCCCGAGCAGCGTGACGGCATGCAAGACCCTGATCCAGGGCGCGCGCAGCCATCCGCTCGTCGATTCCCTGCCCGATGAACGCACCCTGTTCCTGGGCCTGTTCGATACGCAAGACCAGAAAGAGGGCGTGCAGGCGTTCCTGGAAAAACGTCCGGCGGAGTGGAAGAATGGTTGAGACTTTGCTTGAAACCGTGAAAATCGAGGAGCGCGACTGTCCCGGCGGCATGAAGCTGGGCGTCATCACCCTCGATGCGCCCAAATCCCTGCACGCGCTGACCCTGGACATGATACGCGCCATTGACGGCGCTCTCGTGCGCTGGGCCGCTGACGACGCCGTCGCCTGCGTGGTGCTGCACTCGTCGACCGACAAGGCCTTTTGCGCGGGCGGCGACGTGCGCAGCCTGCGTTCGGCCGTGGTGGAACAGCCCGGTGTCGTGCCGAACCCGCAGGCGCTGGCCTTCTTTGCCGAGGAATACCGGCTCGACCACCGCATCCATACGTATGCGAAACCGCTGCTGGTGTGGGGCGGCGGCATCGTCATGGGCGGCGGCCTGGGCCTGATGGCCGGTGCCAGCCACCGCGTCGTGACGGAAAGCACGCGTATCGCCATGCCGGAAATCACGATTGGCCTGTTCCCCGACGTGGGCGGCAGCTGGTTCCTGGGCCGCATGCCGGGGCGCAGCGGCCTGTTCCTGGGTTTGACGGGCGCGCCCATGAACGCGTCCGACGCCCTGTTTACGGGCCTGGGCGACTATTTCCTGCGCCAGGAAGAGCGGAACATGGTGCTCGACGCGCTGGCGCTGGCGCAATGGCAAGCCAGTCCGCAGGTGAACAGCGAGCAGCTGGACCGCCTGCTGCGTGGCTTCTCGGCGCCAGCCTCCATGCTGCCCGTGTCCGAAGTGCGCGCCAACTTCGACGCCATCGCGGCGCTGACGCAAGCGCGCACTTTGCCCGAAGTGGTGGCTGCCATCGCCGCGTATGACGGCGATTCGGTCTGGCTGCAAAAGGCGGCCCACTCGCTGGACAAGGGCGCGCCCACTTCGGCTGCGCTGGTGTGGGCCATGCGCGAGCGCACGCGGCACATGAGCCTGGCGCAAGTGTTCCAGCTGGAACTCATTGTCGCCGTGCAATGTTGCGCCCATGCAGACTTCAGCGAAGGCGTGCGTGCTTTGCTGATCGACAAGGACAACGCGCCGCAGTGGCAGCCGGCCAGCCTGGCCGAGGTCAGCGAGACGTATCTCAATGAATATTTCACGGCGCCATGGGATAGCCATCCTTTGCGCGACCTGCATTAAAAGAACAACAGGAGACACATATGCAACATATCGCTTTCATCGGCCTGGGCAACATGGGCGCGCCGATGGCCCGCAACCTGGTGGCCGCCGGCTTCCACGTGTCCGTGTTCGACCTGGCGCCGGCGGCTGTGGCGTCGCTGGTCGAGGCGGGCGCCACGGCGGCCGCATCCGCCAGCGCAGCCGTGCAGACGGCGGACGCCGTCATCACCATGCTGCCAGCCAACAAGCACGTGCAGGAACTGTACCTGGCGGCAGGCGGCGTGCTCGATTCGGCCAAGCCCGGTGCCCTGTTCATCGACTGCAGCACCATCGCCGCCGACGTGGCGCGGCAAGTGGCGCAGGCGGCCAGCGAGCGGGGCTTTGCCATGATCGATGCGCCCGTCTCGGGCGGCACGGCGGGCGCGGCGGCCGGCACGCTGACCTTCATCGTCGGCGGCAGCGAGGCTGCCTTGCAGCAGGCGCGTCCCCTGCTGGAAAAGATGGGCAAGAACATCTTCCATGCGGGCGAGGCGGGTGCGGGCCAGGTGGCGAAGATTTGCAACAACATGCTGCTGGGCATACTGATGGCGGGGACGGCCGAGGCGCTGAACCTGGGAGTGGCGCATGGCCTCGATCCGAAAGTCTTGTCCGACATCATGGGCAAGAGTTCGGGGCGCAACTGGACCCTGGAAGTGTACAACCCGTGGCCCGGCGTCATGGACGGCACGCCCGCGTCGCGCAATTACACGGGCGGCTTCGGCACGGCGCTGATGCTGAAGGACCTGGGTCTGGCGCAGCAGTCGGCCCTGTCGGCGAACGCGCCCACGCCCCTGGGCGGGCTGGTGCGCCAGCTGTACCAGATGCATGCGCAAGCCGGCTATGCGCAGCAGGATTTCTCCAGCATCGTGCAGATGCTGCAGCCGGGCTTGGATAAACCCGCCTGAGGAATTTTGGACAAAAAAAAGCCCGCTGGTGAAAGCGGGCTAAATCCAATTCTTGGAAGAGTTGGAGGAGACAGATGCATTATGCTGCATCGCCACATATAACTCCAATTTATCTTTCGAATATCAAATATAGATTTTCGTGATATCTCTTCCTGGCAGCCGCGTCGCGGCTGCCAGCGCCACAGTCTTAGCCTGGATTGCAGGCGATCTGCACGGTGGTCACGTTTGCTTCACCCATCACACCGACGCCCGTGTTGGGTGCCACGGTGCATTTCAAGCCGGTAGGCTGGGTAAAGACGCTGATGCCATACTTGTCGCCATCGGCAACAGGCGACGCCAGAGTGAAGGTCGTGCTGCCTTTGGCCACCGTGGTTTGCGCATTGCCGTTGATCAGGACCAGGCCGTCGGCTGTCAGGCCAGTCACCGTGCCGCCTACCGTGTACGCGTTTCGCGCACAGGAAACCGATGCCTGGATACTGACGTAGTGACCGGCCGAGCCGGTTCCGCCACTGACGGTGCAAGTCATGTGGGCTGGCTGGGTCTGTACGGTGATGTTGTAGTCGGTGCCATAGTCGATGCGCTTGCCAAAGGTAAACGAGGTCTGGCCGGCTTTGATCGGGAGCGGATCGCCGCCATTGACCAGGACCAGGCCTTCGGTGTTCAAATTGCTGACGGTGCCACTGACATCATACGAGGCCTTGCCGCCGCAAGCAGCCAATCCCAGGGTCAACAGCAGCGCGGCGATAGGGCGCAGGCAGGATAACTTCATGTATTTCTCCAATCCAATATAGTGGTGACGAATCGCGTGGCTTACTGCGCCGTGCAGTTCAGTGCGGCGCCGGTCGTGGCGGCTGAGCCCATGGTGCCGACGACATCGCGGCCGTTGGCGCTGGCAGAACCCACGAAACTGCACGTCTGGCCTGTTGGATACGTCGCGATGGAAATATTGTAGGCGATGCCGTCATTGACATTCGGGAACGTATAGCTGGTGCTGCCTTTCAGCGGGCTGGTGGTGATATTGCCGATGGCCAGGGTCAAACCGTCGGCGGTCAGGCCCGTGATCGTGCCGCTCAGCGGGTAGGTATTGGTCACGCAAATCACCTGGGCCGTGGTCACGGTATAGCTCGATGCCTTGCCGGCGCCATTGGTAATCGTGCACACGGCGCCTTTTGGCTGTTGCGCGATGGTGATATCGTAGCGGTCATCGGTGCTGACCAGCTTGGTGAAAACAAAGGAAGTCTGGCCTGAGGTGACAGGCAGGCGTTCGCCGTCATTCAGCAGAATCAGGCCATCTTTTGCCAGATTGACGACTTGGCCGCTCAGATACAGATTGCCGCCGCTGCCGCCGCAGGCCGCCAATGTGACGGCGCAAGCCGCCGCCAGCATCGAGCGCAGGTACAAATTTTTCATACATTCTCCAAAACGAATTAGGTTGGGTAGCGCAACGCGGACGCTGGCGCCGCATTGGAATGGCGCCTATTTTAGTCTATCTGGCAAGCCGGATGATCTTGCCTTGTATCACCCTGTAACAATTTTTCGCCGGGAAGCGCCGGCCCGGCCCCATTTCATGGGGGCGCCGCCATGCCGGCGGCGGCGATCGGTGCGACAATAGCTGCGGGCTGCGCACCGTGACGCGGCATCTATATAGTGAGTTCCATGTCTCTTGCCCCTGTAAAACCTGCCGTGCCGCCCAAGGCCATCCTCTTCGACCTCGACGATACCTTGTGGCCCATCGCGCCCGTGATTGCCGCCGCCGAAACCCTGCTGCACGACTGGCTGGCCACGCATGCGCCCAAGGTGGCGCAGCAGTTTTCCATCGAGCTGTTGCGCCAGCACCGTCTGGCCATGCTCAATGAACAACCGCATTTCCATGGCAATTTGATCGAGCTGCGCCGCGCGGGATTGCTGACCGCCTTTGAGGCCGCCGGCGAAGATCCCGCCCTGGTCGACGGCGCCATCGCGCAGTTCCTGGCGGCGCGCCATCGCGTGCAGCCGTATGACGATGTCTTGCCCGGCCTGGCCTGGATGGGGCAGCGCATGCTGGTCGGCTCGATCTCGAATGGCAATGCGGACCTTGAAATTATCGGCCTGGCGCAGCATTTTAAAGTGTCGATTGCCGCCAGCGATTTCGGCGTCGCCAAGCCTGACGCCAGCATCTTCCTGGCCGCTTGCGCCGCGCTGGGCGTGGCGCCCCATGAGGCCGTGTATGTCGGCGATGACTTGTATTTCGACGTGACGGGGGCGCAAGGGGCGGGCATGCGTGCCGTGTGGATGAACCGCAAGGGCAGCGATGCCCATCTGGCCGCCGGCGTGCAGCCCGACGCCATCTGCGCCAACTTTGATGAATTGCTGCTGTGGCTGCAGGGGCAGCTGGAAGATTGATCGCCGTCGGACGGGCGAACGTGCATAATAGGCGCTGTTGATGCACGTTCGGCCGCTTTCGTTGCCGCTTGCTTAACAATATGCTTGTTTAAAGAATATTTGCTTACCTAAGACACCATGCAACTCGATACACGTGCCCAAACACTGCTGAAAGCCCTGGTCGAGCGATATATCGCCGACGGCCTGCCGGTCGGTTCGCGCGCCTTGTCGAAAATTTCCGGCCTCGACCTGTCGCCGGCCACGATCCGCAACATCATGGCCGACCTGGAAGAGCTCGGTTATGTGTCCAGTCCGCATACCTCGGCCGGACGCATCCCCACGCCGCGCGGCTACCGCATCTTTGTCGACACCTTGCTGACCGTCCGGCACCTGGACGAGCACATGGTGGAGTCGCGCATGCGCCTGCAGACGCCGCAGCCGCAAAAAACCATCGCCAACGCGGCGCAGATGCTGTCGTCGCTGTCGCAGTTCGCCGGCGTCGTGCTCAGCCCGCGCCGCGAATCCGTGTTCCAGCAAATCGAATTCCTGCGCCTTTCCGAAAAACGCATCCTGCTCGTCATCGTCGCTCCCGGCGGCGATGTGCAGAACCGTTTATTGCTGACGGAGGCCGACTATACGCCGGCGCAACTGGTGCAATCGGCCAATTACATCAACCAGAATTACGGCGGCCTGTCGTTCGACGCCGTGCGCGTGCGTCTGCAGGGTGAATTGCGCCAGTTGCGCGACGACATGGGCAGCCTGATGCAGGCGGCCGTGGAAGCGGGCAGCGAAGCGATGGCCGACCATAGCGACGACATGGTCATTTCCGGCGAGCGCAACTTGCTCAGCGTGAGCGATCTGTCATCGAATATGCATTCGCTGCGCCAGATGTTCGACATGTTCGAGCAAAAGACGGGCTTGATGCAGCTGCTCGACGTGTCGAGCAAGGCGACGGGCGTGCAGATTTTCATCGGCGGCGAATCGAATCTGGTGCCGATGGATGAGATGAGCGTGGTGACGGCGCCGTATGAAGTCAACGGCAAGATCGTGGGAACGTTGGGAGTGATCGGACCGACGCGCATGGCTTACGAGCGCGTTATCCCGATCGTCGACATCACGGCCAAGCTGCTGTCGAGCGCGCTCAGCCATCATTGATGCGGTTCAATGCTGCGCCGGCCGGCCCCTTGCGGGAACGGCCGGCGTGGGTCAGGCTGTTTTGTGCGGGCAAGCTGTCTTGGTGCAGTTGCCGTAGATGGCCAGGGCGTGTTCGGCGATCTTGAAGCCGCGCTCTTCGGCCACTTTTTGCTGGCGGATTTCGATTTCTTCGTCGAAGAATTCTTCGACCCGGCCACAGTCGAGGCACACCAGGTGGTCATGGTGGGAGCCTTCGTTGAGTTCGAAAATCGCCTTGCCGGTTTCAAAATGGTTGCGGTTAAGCAAGCCGGCTTGTTCGAATTGCGTGAGGACACGGTAGACAGTTGCCAAGCCGACATCCATATTGTCGGCCAGCAGAATCTTGTAGACGTCTTCCGCGGTCAGGTGGCGTACCGGGCTACTCTGGAAGATATCGAGTATCTTCAGCCGTGGCAGGGTGGCTTTCAGGCCGCTTGCCTTGAGATCACTAGGATTGTTACTCATGTTTGTTGCTCGTATGTGGGTCAGGTGCTTTATCATATAGCGTTTTGTCGGGGAGTGCCAAAATATGCTTTTTTTTGGCGGGCCGGTCACTCCTGGCGTTTTGTTCATCCAATTGAGGTCATTTATGCGCGTAACCCCGGCTGTATTGCCATCTCTCTGGCACCGTATTTCATTTCGAGCACCAGTCGTGGCAGGCATGGTCTGTGTCGCGCTGGCCGTGTCCGGCTGCGCCAACCGTGGCATTCTTGGCGAAAAGCCGGCAGCTGCTCAAAAAGAAGGCAAGGAACTGGTTCCCGAACAGGGCGCACAAACGACCACCATTACGCCGCTGCAAAAATTCATGTGGTTTTTCTCGCCCTACCGTCCTGACATTCAACAAGGCAACTTTGTCTCCGAAGAGATGCTGGCCCAGTTGAAAGTAGGCATGACGCGCGACCAGGTGCGTTTCGTCCTCGGCACTTCGCTGCTGACCGATATCTTCCATGCCGACCGCTGGGATTATCCATTCCGCCTGGCGCGGGGCAGTGGCGAAACCACCAGCAGCCGCGTGGTCGTGTACTTCGGCAAGGATGGCAAGGTTGAACGTTTCGAAGGCGGCAACTTGCCGACGGAGAAAGAGTATATCGACCGCATCGCCGGTCCGTCGCCATTCGCCAAGGTCGCCAAGGCTGACGTGCCTGCCGCCGTCGTGCCATCGCCCGTGGCGCCGAGCGCCGTGCCGGTACCGGCCGATGCCGCTCCTGCCATTCCTGTGAGCAAGCCTGACGTTGCACCAGCACCAGCAACGGCGCCTGCCGCCGAGCCAGCACCGACGCCTGCCGCCGAACCCACCAAATAAGTTGTTGTAAGAGAATAAAATGACTGAACTGAAAATTGCCATCGCTGGCGCCAGCGGCCGCATGGGCCATATCCTGATCGAAGCGGTCAGCAACGCACCCGACGCCGTGCTGGCCGGCGCCCTCGACCGCGCCGGCTCGCCGTCCGTCGGCCAGGATGCCGCCGCCTTTCTCGGCAAGCCTGCCGGCGTGCTGATCGCGTCGGACCTGGCCACCGGCCTGGCCAATGCCGATTACCTGATCGACTTCACGCGCCCCGAAGGCACTTTGCAGCACCTGGCGTATTGCGCCGAGCATGGCATCAAGATGATCATCGGCACCACCGGTTTCGATGACGCGGGCAAGGCCGCCATTGCCACCGCCGCCGAAAAGACGGCCATCATGTTCGCGCCGAACATGAGCGTGGGCGTGAATGTCACCATGAAGCTGCTGGAACTGGCCGCGAAAAGCCTGTCCGAAGGCTACGACATCGAAATTATCGAAGCGCATCACCGCTTCAAGGTCGATGCGCCATCGGGCACGGCCCTGCAAATGGGTGAAGTGGTGGCCGGCGCCCTGGGCCGCGACCTGAAGGAATGCGCCGTGTACGGCCGCGAAGGCGTGACGGGCGAACGCGATCCGTCGACCATCGGCTTTGCCACCATCCGCGGCGGCGATATCGTCGGCGACCATACGGTGCTGTTTGCCGGCATCGGCGAGCGCATCGAGATCAGCCACAAATCGAGCAGCCGCGTCACCTACGCCCACGGCGCCCTGCGCGCCGCGCGTTTCCTGGCCGATAAGCCGACGGGCCTGTTCGACATGCAGGATGTGCTGTCGCTGAAGAACTGAGGAAGACTATGGCCACAGCCATCCTGAATGGAAAAGACATCACCGATGAAGCGAGCTTTCACGCGCAATGCGTGCAAGCCTTCGGTTTCCCCGCGTTCTACGGCAACAGCATGGATGCCTGGGTCGATTGCCTCAGCTACCTGCGCGACGATGAAAACATGACGCAGTTCCGTTTGAAACCGAACGAAGTGCTGGACATCGTGGTACAGGACGCTGACGCGATGAAGGCGCAAGTGCCTGATTTGCTGGAAGAAATCACGTTTTGCATCGCCGGCATCAATGAGCGCTATGACGATTACGGTGAAAAACCGGCATTGAAACTGGTACTCAAGTGAATGGAATGGTAGGTCGGATTAGGCCCTGCGGGCCGTAATCCGACAACATTGTTCGCTGTGCAGGTCGGATTACGCGCAAGCGCCAATCCGACCTACGTCCAGACGACCAACATTTACACCACCTTGCGCTCACGCAAGCCGTCAATCTCCGCACCGTCCAACCCCAGCCACTGCTGCAATACCTCGTCCGTATGCTGCCCCAGCAAGGGCGGCGGCAAGCGGTATTGCACCGGCGAGCCGGACAGGCGCACGGGATTGGCCACCAGCGCCACCGTGCCCGCCGTCGGATGCGGCATCTCCACTTTCAAGCCACGCGCCACCACTTGCGGGTCGGCAAAGACCTGGTCGATGCGGTTGACGGGGCCGCACGGCACGGCTTGCGCCTCGAACGCGCTGATCCACTCTGCCGTCGTGCGCATGACCGTGGTCTGGCGCATCAACGGTATCAACACCGCCCGGTGCGCCACGCGCTGCGGGTTGGTGGCGAAGCGTTCGTCCTGCGCCCATTCCGGGTGGCCGGCGACGGCGCAAAAACGCGAAAACTGTCCATCGTTGCCGATCGCCAGAATCATGTCGCCATCGGCCGTGGGAAAGTCTTGATACGGAACAATGTTCGGATGCGCGTTGCCCATGCGCTGCGGCACCTTGCCCCCGCACAAGTAGTTGGCGGCCTGGTTGCCCAGCGCGGCCACTTGCACGTCGAGCAGGGCCAGGTCGATATGCTGGCCCAGGCCCGAGCGCTCGCGTTCGGCCAATGCGGCCTGCACGGCGATGGTGGCGTACAGGCCCGTCAGGATGTCCGTTTGCGCCACACCCACTTTTTGCGGTCCGGCGCCCGGCTGGCCATCGGGCACGCCCGTGATGCTCATCAAGCCGCCCATGCCCTGGATTAAGAAGTCATAGCCGGCGCGCGCCGCATACGGCCCATCCTGGCCGAAACCCGTGATGGAGCAGTAGACGAGGCGCGGGTTGAGCGCCAGCAAGCTCGCCGCATCGAGGCCGTATTGCTTCAAACCATCGAGCTTGAAATTTTCCAGCAGCACGTCCGATTCGGCGGCCAGCTTGCGCACCAGGGCTTGCCCTTCAGGGGCAGCCAGGTCGATGCACAAGGAGCGCTTGTTGCGGTTGGCGCACTGGAAGTAGGCAGCCTCGGCCGTATCGCGGCCGTCCGCGTCTTTCAGATACGGCGGACCCCAGGAGCGCGTGTCGTCGCCGCGTCCCGGCTGCTCGACCTTGACGACGTCGGCGCCGAGGTCGGCCAGCATTTGTCCGGCCCACGGGCCGGCCAGCACGCGCGACAGGTCGAGCACGCGCAAGCCGCTCAACGGCGCGGGCCGCAGGGTGGAGGCGAGGGTGGAAGCCAGGGCGTCCATCAGTTGCTGAAGGCGGCGATGCCGGTGATGGCGCGGCCGATGATCAGCGCGTGCACATCGTGCGTGCCTTCATAGGTGTTCACCACTTCCAGGTTGACCAGGTGGCGGATGACGCCGAATTCGTCGGAAATGCCGTTGCCGCCCATCATGTCGCGCGCCATGCGGGCGATGTCCAGTGCCTTGCCGCAGCTGTTGCGTTTCATGATGGACGTGATTTCCACGGCGGGCGAGCCCTCATCCTTCATGCGGCCCAGGCGCAAGCAGCCTTGCAAGCCCATGGTGATTTCCGTCAGCATGTCGGCCAGTTTCTTTTGCACCAGCTGGTTCGCAGCCAATGGGCGGCCGAATTGCTGGCGGTCCATCGTGTACTGGCGCGCCTTCAGGTAGCAGTCTTCGGCCGCGCCCAGCGCACCCCAGGCGATGCCGTAGCGGGCGCTGTTCAGGCAAGTAAATGGACCTTTCAGGCCGCGCACGTCGGGGAAGGCGTTTTCTTCCGGGCAAAATACTTCATCCATGACGATTTCGCCGGTGATGCTGGTACGCAAGCCCACCTTGCCGTGGATTTCCGGCGCCGACAGGCCTTTCCAGCCTTTTTCCAGCACGAAGCCGCGGATCGCGCCTTCATCGTCCTTGGCCCAGACGACGAACACGTCGGCGATCGGGCTGTTGGTGATCCACATCTTGGCGCCGGAGATACTGTAGCCGCCCGGCACCTTGCGCGCGCGCGTGACCATGCTGCCAGGGTCGGAACCATGGTTCGGTTCCGTCAGGCCGAAGCAGCCGATGAATTCGCCCGTCGCCAGTTTCGGCAGGTATTTCTGCTTGGTTTCTTCGTTGCCGAAGGCATTGATCGGCACCATCACCAGCGACGATTGCACGCTCATCATCGAGCGGTAGCCCGAATCGACGCGCTCGACTTCGCGCGCGGCCAGGCCGTAGCAGACGTAGTTCAGACCGGCGCCGCCGTATTCTTCGGGTATCGTCGTGCCCAGCAAGCCCAGCTCGCCCATTTCGCGGAAGATGGCGGCGTCCGTGCGGCCATGGCGGAACGATTCAAGCACGCGCGGCACCAGGCTGCCCTGGCAATAGTCGCGGGCCGCTTCCAGCACGGCGCGTTCGTCGCCCGTCAGTTGTTCTTCCAGCAGCAGGGGGGAATTCCAGTCGAATACGGTTTTGCTCATCACAGGCCTCGCAGGTGAGCGCCGGTGATCGGCGCAAGATTGAATATGGCTCATGGTAGGTTTTTGCCTAGCCTTGCGCAAACGATTTTTTTGCACCCAGACATGCGTGATGCGCATATCTTGCGGCATACTGGAGCCTTTCACCGGCCCGATACCCCCATGTCACGCAAAATTCCCATGCTGCAAGCGCTAAATTGTTTCGAAGCGGCCGCGCGCCACCAGAGCTACACGCATGCGGCGCGCGAACTGTCGCTGACGCAAAGCGCCGTGTCGCGGCAGATATCTTCCCTGGAAAGCTTTCTTGGCGTGCAACTATTCCAGCGCACGCGCCATGGCGTGCTGCTGACCAGCGCCGGCGCTGCGTATGCGCGGCAGATCGCGGCCCGTCTCGACGGCCTGGAGCGCGACACGCTCGACACCATGGCGCGCCAGGGCGGAGGCGGCGCCTTGCAGCTGGCCTCGGTACCCACGTTTGCCACGCGCTGGCTGATGCCGCGGCTGTCGTCGCTGGCCGGTTTGCACCCCGATATCGTCGTGCATATCGATGCCTATACAAAGCCGTTCATGTTTGCCGATACGGAATACGATGGCGCCTTGTACGCGGGCACGCCCGAGCAGCTGGCGCGCTGGCCCGGCACGCGCGCCACCTTGCTCATGCACGAAGAAATCGTGCCCGTCGCCAGCCCGCGCCTGTTGGCGGCGCGCAGCGCCTGGCAGCCGCAGGATTTATTGGAACTGACCTTGTTGCAGCAAAGTACGCGCCCGGGCGCCTGGCGCCAGTGGTTTGACGCCATGCAGGTCGATGGGGAACTGGCGCGCTACGGCGCCCGCTATGAGTTGTTTTCCATGCTGGCCATGGCGGCCGTGCAGGGGCAGGGCGTGGTCTTGCTGCCCCGTATGCTGGTCGAAGCGGAACTGGCGCGCGGCGAGCTGCGCATCGCATGCGAGCGCCCACTGCGCGGCCAGCGCGCGTATTACCTGATCACGCCCGAGGCGGCACATGAAAAACTGGCCTTGCAGCAGTTCCGCGTATGGCTGCAAGACGAGGCGGCCTAGACGACCTTGGCCGTATCGAAGTGGGGATTGTCGATCAGGCCGATCTGGTTGCCGAAGGGGTCGAGCAATTCCACCGTGCGGATGCCGTCGCCCACGTCCGTGATCGGATGGTGCAGGCTGCCACCCAGCGCCACGATGCGTTCGACTTCCTGCTCGATGCCATCCACGCCCCAGTAAGTCACGCTGCCCTGCGTGCCAGGCTGGCCGTCCGGCAGCAGGCCCAGCTCGAAGCCGCCGATGGCAAAGCCGACATAGAACGGCTGGTCGAAATACGGTGCCGTGCCGAATACCTGGCTGTACCAGGCTTTGGCCTTGTCCAGGTCGGGGACGGGATAGGTGACGGTACGCAAGCCCTTGATCATGTTCTGCTCCTGGTGAATGAAGAATAACGCCATCATGCCACCGGCGTGCGCGTGGCGATTGGAAAAATGGAAGGTGCTCACGCGCGCCGGCCCGTCAGCCACGCGTCGGGCGAGCTGCGGGCGAATTCCTGGAAGTCGTGGATCAGGTGCGACTGGTCGAAATAACCATATTGCAAGGCCACCTGCGCCCAGTCCTGCTGTCCCGCCACGCTTTGCATGGCCTGGCTGGCGGCGCGGAAACGGCAGATGCGGGCAAACAGCTTCGGGCTGATGCCCACTTGCTGGCGAAATTGCAGTGCCAGGTGCTGGCGCGACACGCCCAGCTGCTGCGCCAGGCCATCCACGCGCACCTGCCCCGATGCCGCCTCAATGGCCGCGATGGCATGTTCGGCCGCGCCGGCCTGGCGCCGTGGCGGCGCGGTGCGCAGGCGCAGCAGCAGATATTCTTGCAAAATAGAAACCCTTTGTGCATTGCTCAAGGGCTCGCACCATAGCGCGTCGCCCAGGCGCGCCGCCAGCTCGCGGCCCCATAGCTGCTGCAATCCCGTGCGGCCATCGCTCAGTTCGCACAAGGGCAGCTGGAAGAAGCGTGCCGCCGCGCCCGGCTTGAAGCGGGCCGCCACCGTCTGCACCAGACCCTGGCTGACGACGGCAATCGGCGCCGTCATCATGCCGACGGCAAAGCTGGCGTCCTGCTGGTCCTGGCACAGGATGTCGATGCAATTGTCGGGCAAGACCTGGTGCGTGAAGGGCATGGCGCCCGTCTGCACGCGGCAGGTCCAGACGCAGTCCAGCCAGGGGCGCAGGGCGGGGAGGGGCGGATATTCCTGGTAGACGATCATGGCCGGCTTTGATGCAAAGAACAAGATTGCCCATATATTACACAGCATAATTGTGCGCTTGCCAAAATTTGCCGGCCCGGGCCGCCAGCGCGCCGCGCTATCGGGCGGCGACAACCAGTATAATGCTCGGTTCATATCCACTATTGGCCGCACATCATGCAAGATAAATATAGTCCCGCCGACGTCGAACAAGCCGCCCAATCGCACTGGAAGGCGATCGACGCCTATAAAGCCGTCGAACACGACCCGCGTTTCCCAAAAGGCAAGTATTTTGCCTGCTCGATGCTGCCTTACCCTTCGGGCAAGCTGCACATGGGTCACGTGCGCAACTATACGATCAATGACGTGATGTACCGCTACCTGCGCATGAACGGCTACAACGTGCTCATGCCGATGGGCTGGGATGCGTTCGGCATGCCGGCGGAAAACGCGGCCATGGCCAACAACGTGCCGCCTGCGCAATGGACGTATTCGAACATCGCCCACATGAAGCAGCAGATGGAATCGATGGGCCTGGCCATCGACTGGTCGCGCGAAATGACCGCCTGCAAGCCCGAATACTACAAATGGAACCAGTGGATGTTCCTCAAGATGCTGGAAAAAGGCATCATCTACAAGAAGACGGGTACCGTGAACTGGGACCCGATCGACCAGACCGTGCTGGCCAACGAACAAGTGGTCGACGGCAAGGGCTGGCGTTCCGGCGCGCTGATCGAAAAGCGCGAAATCCCCATGTACTACGCGCGTATCACCGATTACGCGGAAGAGCTGCTGGCCTATGTCGATGACAAGCTGCCGGGCTGGCCCGAGCGCGTGCGCACCATGCAGACCAACTGGATCGGCAAATCGACGGGCGTGCGCTTCGCCTTCCCGCATGCGATCAAGGACGCGAACGGCGCCCTGATCGGCGACGGCAAGCTGTACGTCTTTACTACCCGTCCGGACACCGTCATGGGCGTGACCTTCTGCGCCGTGGCCGCCGAACACCCGCTGGCCATCCACGCCGCGCAAACGAATCCTGCTCTGGCCGCGTTCAACGCCGAATGCAAGCTCGGTTCCGTGATCGAGGCAGACATGGCAACGATGGAAAAGAAGGGCATGCCGACCGGCCTGTTCGTCACCCATCCGCTGACGGGCGCGCAAGTGGAAGTCTGGGTCGGCAACTACGTGCTGATCACCTACGGCGACGGCGCCGTGATGGGCGTGCCGGCGCACGACGAACGCGATTTCGGCTTTGCCAAGAAATACAATCTGCCGATCAAGCAAGTGATCGAAGTCAAGGGCCAGGAATTTTCGACGGACGCCTGGCAGGAATCGTATGGCAGCAAGGATGGCGTCTGCATCGCTTCCGGCAAATACGACGGCCTGCATTTCGCGTCCGCCGTCGATGCGGTGGCCGCCGACCTGGCGGAGCTGGGCCTGGGCGAAAAGAAAACCACGTTCCGCCTGCGCGACTGGGGCATTTCGCGCCAGCGCTACTGGGGCACGCCGATTCCGATGATCCATTGCGCCGACTGCGGCGTGGTGCCGGTGCCGGAAAAAGACCTGCCGGTGGTGCTGCCGGAAGACTGCGTGCCGGACGGCACGGGCAACCCGCTGAACAAATATGAAGCCTTCCTGCAGTGCGACTGCCCGCAGTGCGGCAAGCCGGCGCGCCGCGAGACGGACACCATGGATACCTTCGTCGATTCGTCGTGGTACTACATGCGCTATACCTCGCCAGGCTCGAACGACGCCATGGTCGACGCGCGCAACGATTACTGGATGCCGATGGACCAGTACATCGGCGGCATCGAACACGCCGTCATGCACTTGCTGTACGCGCGCTTCTGGACCAAGATCATGCGCGACTTCGGCCTGGTCAAGTTCGACGAGCCGTTCGTCAACCTGCTGACGCAAGGCATGGTGCTCAACGAAACGTACTTCCGCAAGGACGCCGCCGGCAAGACCACCTGGTTCAACCCGGACGACGTGCGCTTGTCGCTCGATGACAAGGGCCGTCCGCAGTCCGCCGTCCTGGTAGCCGACGGCCAGCCCGTGGAAATCGGCGGCACGGAAAAAATGTCGAAGTCGAAGAACAACGGCATCGACCCGCAAGCGCAGATCGAGCAGTACGGCGCCGACACTGCCCGTCTGTTCACCATGTTCGCCTCGCCGCCGGAACAGACCCTGGAATGGTCGGGCAGCGGTGTCGAAGGCGCGAACCGCTTCCTGCGCCGCGTGTGGAACTTCGGCTATGCCCAGTCGGCAACGATCCAGGCCGCACTGGCTGGCGGCGCCGCACCGGCCACGGGCGACGCGCAGAAAAACCTGCGCCGCGAATTGCACAAGCTGCTGCAGCAAGCCGATTACGACTTGAAGCGCATCCAGTACAACACCGTGGTGTCGGCCTGCATGAAGATGCTCAACACGCTGGAATCGGCCAAGCTGGACGATAGCGCGCAGTCGAAGGCGCTGATCGCCGAAGGCTTCTCGATCTTCCTGCGCCTGCTCAATCCCGTCGCGCCGCACATCACCCATGTGCTGTGGCAGGAACTCGGCTACGCTGGCGTGCACGGCGATCTGCTGAACGTGGCATGGCCGCAGGTCGACCCGCAAGCGCTGGAGCAGTCCGAGATCGAGATGATGATCCAGGTGAACGGCAAGCTGCGCGGCTCGATCACGGTGGCCAAGGATGCGGACAAGGCCAGCATCGAAGCGGCCGCGCTGGCGTGCGAAAGTGTGCAGAAGTACGTCGAGACCACGCCGAAGAAGATCATCGTCGTGCCAGGCAAGTTAATCAGCATCGTGGTGTAATCATGACGACTTCCTCTCAAGTATCGCTGTTGGGCCGCCGCGCCGTGCTGGCGTTGGGCCTGACCGTCCTGCTGTCGGCCTGCGGCTTTCACTTGCGCGGTTCGAACGGCAGTTTCATGCTGCCGTTCGCGACGATGTACATCGGCTTGCCCGACTCGTCGCCGCTGGCGATCGGCCTGAAGCGCTATATCCGCGCCATTGGCAGCACGGAGGTGGTCAATACCAGGGATGGCGCCGACGCCGTCCTTGAAGTGATCTCCGATCCGGAGATGAATCGTACCAAGACCATTTTGTCCCTGAACACCAGCGGCCGCGTACAAGAGTATCAACTCGGCTATTCGATCAATTTCCGCGTGGTGGACAAGGCCGGCAACCAGTTGCTGGCGCCGACGACCATCAGCCTGGTGCGCCCCATCACCTTCGACGACAGGCAGGTACTGGCCAAGGAAACCGAGGAAGCGGCGCTGTACCGCGACATGCGCAACGACCTGGTGCAGCAGATCATGCGCCGCCTGGCCGCCATCAAGCCGGTGCTGCCGGCCATGTCGGTGGCGCCGGTGACGCCGGCCGCGCCGGCCGCCCCGCAGCAGTAACGGGGACGCCATGCAATTGCGGATAGATGCGCTCGATGGGCATGTGGCCAAGCCGCTGGCGCAGCTGTATGTGATCACCAGCGACGAACACTTGCTGGCGCTGGAAGCGGCCGACAAGATCCGCCGCGCGGCGCGCGCGCAGGGCTACTCCGAGCGCGACGTGCTGACGGTGGAGCGCAGCTTCAAGTGGGGTGAACTGCTGGCGGCGAACCAGGAGCTGTCGCTGTTCGGCGATAAAAAACTGATCGAACTGCGCATCCCCACGGGCAAGCCGGGCAAGGATGGCGGCGCGGCGCTGCAAAGCTACGCGAAAAACCTCAGTCCCGACAACCTGACCCTGATCACCTTGCCCAAGCTGGATTGGGCCACGCAAAAGGCGGCCTGGGTCGCCAGCCTGCAGCAGGCGGCCGTGTATATCGACATTCCGAATGTGGAACGGGCACAGTTGCCGGCGTGGATATCGCAGCGCCTGGCCGCGCAGGGGCAAAGCGCCGAGCGTGCCAGCATCGACTTCATCGCCGAACGGGTGGAAGGTAAC
This sequence comes from Janthinobacterium sp. HH102, assembly GCF_001758625.2. Lineage (NCBI taxonomy): Bacteria > Pseudomonadati > Pseudomonadota > Betaproteobacteria > Burkholderiales > Oxalobacteraceae > Janthinobacterium > Janthinobacterium sp. HH102. The sequence continues at coordinate 6,114,454 of NZ_CP062062.1, read as the reverse complement.
TTGCTGGCGGCGCACCAGGAAATCCAGAAGCTGGGCTTGCTGCATGCCGCGGGCAAGCTGACGTACGAACAAGTGCAGGACGCGGTGCTGAACGTGGCCCGCTACGATGTCTTCAAGCTGTCCGAAGCCATGCTGGCCGGCGACCCGGCGCGCCTGGTGCGCATGCTCGAAGGCTTGAAAGGCGAGGGCGAGGCGCTGCCGCTGGTCTTGTGGGCCGTCTCCGAGGAAATCCGCACGCTGTTAAAATTGAAGGCCGGCATGGCGCAAGGGCGTCCGTTGGGCGCGCTGCTGAAGGAATACCGCATCTGGGGTCCGCGCGAGCGGATGATGGAACCGGCCCTGCGGCGCATTTCGCTGCCCGTGCTGGAAGCGGCGCTGCAGCAGGCGGCGCAGGTGGACAAGATGATCAAGGGTTTGCGCGCCAAGGGCTACGCGGGCGATGCCTGGGACGCCATGCTGCAACTGGGACTGAAGATCGCCCGAGGCTAGTTTTTTACTATATGGATACGAGCATGGACATCACAGAATATATGCAGGACGTGGGCACGCGCGCACGCGCCGCTTCGCGCGCCATGGCGCGTGCCGACAGCGCCACGCGCAACCGCGCCTTGACCCTGATCGCCGCCGCCATCGTGCGCGATGCCGATCTGCTGCGCGCGGCCAACCAGCGCGACCTCGATGCGGCTGCTGCCGCCGGCCTGGCGCCGGCCATGCTCGACCGCCTGACCCTGTCCGACGCCGCCATCGCCACCATGGTCGAAGGCTTGACGCAAATCGTGTCGCTGGCCGACCCGATCGGCGAAATCTCGAACATGAAATTCCGTCCGACGGGCATCCAGGTGGGCCAGATGCGCGTGCCGCTGGGCGTCATCGGCATCATCTATGAAGCGCGTCCGAACGTGACGGTGGACGCGGCCGGCCTGTGCATCAAGAGCGGCAACGCGACGATCTTGCGCGGCGGCTCGGAAGCGATTCACTGCAACCGCGCGCTGGCCAAGCTGGTGGCCGAGGGCTTGCTGGGTGCCGGCCTGCCTGCCGATGCCGTGCAAGTGATCGACACCACCGACCGCGCCGCCGTCGGCGCTTTGATCACCATGCCGCAGTACGTGGACGTCATCGTGCCGCGCGGCGGCAAGGGCCTGATCGCGCGCCTGATGGAAGAGGCCACCGTGCCGATGATCAAGCACCTCGACGGCATCTGCCACGTCTTCATCGACGCCAAGGCCGATATCCGGAAGGCGATCGATATCGGCTTCAACGCGAAGTGCCACCGCTACGGCACCTGCAACACCATGGAAACCCTGCTGGTGGCGCGCGCCATCGCACCGGCCGTGCTGCCGCAGCTGGCCGAACTGTACCTGACCAAACAGGTGGAACTGCGCGCCGATCCGGAAAGCCATGCGATCCTGGCCGCCGCCGCTTATCCGCACCTGGTAGCGGCCACCGAGGAAGACTGGTCCACCGAATACCTGGCCGCCATCCTGTCGGTGAAGGTGGTCGACGGCATCGAGGAAGCGATGGACCACATCAACCGGTATTCGTCGAAGCACACGGAGTCCATCATCACGGAAGACTACAGCGATGCGCTGCGCTTCCTGCGCGAAGTCGATTCCGCCTCGGTGATGGTGAACGCCTCGACGCGTTTCGCCGACGGTTTCGAATATGGCCTGGGCGCCGAGATCGGCATCTCGAACGACAAGCTGCACGCGCGCGGTCCGGTGGGCCTGGAAGGCCTGACCTCGCTCAAGTACGTGGTTTTCGGCCACGGCGAAGTACGCAAATAGTCTCATTCGCGGGCGGCCCACAAGGCGGCCCGTGCTCTTGTTTCTCTCCACCTCCGACACTGGGAACCCCATGCTCTTTCTCTGGACCAAAGCCTTCCACATCATCTTCGTCATTTCCTGGTTCGCCGGCCTGTTTTATTTGCCGCGCATCTTCGTGAACCTGGCGATGGAGACGGAAACGGTGGCCACCGAGCGCCTGCTGCTGATGGCGCGCAAGTTGTACCGCTTCATGTCGCTGCTGGCGCTGCCGGCGATGGTGCTGGGGCTGGCGTTGATGTGGATGCTGTATGGCGGGAGCCAGGGCGGCATGAAGATGCCGGGCTGGATGCACGCCAAACTGACGTTCGTGGTGCTGCTGCTCGGCTATCACCACGCCTGCGGTTCCATCCTGCGCAAGTTTGAAAAAGGTCTCAACAAGCGCAGTCACACCTGGTTCCGCTGGTTTAATGAAGTGCCGGTGGTGATGCTGCTGGCCGTCGTCGTGCTGGTCGTGGTCAAGCCTTTCTAAGGGAGTCGAAATGAGTGCAAGCCAGAGCAAAGTCGTGCAGTATTTTTTTGCGCCCCACTCGCCATGGACCTACCTGGGGCATGCGCGCCTGATGGCCATCGCCGCGAAGACGGGCGCACAGATCGACGTGCGTCCCTTTGACCTGGGCAAGGTCTTCAGCGTCTCGGGCGGCCTGCCGCTGGCCAAGCGCGCACCGCAGCGCCAGGCGTACCGCCTGGCCGAACTGGCGCGCTGGTCGGCCTTTTTGCAGGTGCCATTGACCCTGCAGCCGAAGTTCTTCCCCGTGTCGCCGGAAGCGTCGGCAAAGCTGATCATCGCCACGCGCCTGGCGCACGGCGTGGAAGCGTCGCTGAAGCTGGCGCACGCCATCATGCGCGGTCTGTGGGCGGAGGAGCGCAACATCGGCGACGAGGAAACCCTGGTACAGATCGCGTTTGACGCCGGTTTCGACGGCCGCCAGTTGCTGAAAACGTCGGAGACGGCCAGTGTGCAGGCGGAATATGACGCCAATACGGAAGCGGCCACGGCCGCCAGCGTGTTCGGCTCGCCGTGGTACATCGTCGATGGCGAAGGGTTCTGGGGCCAGGACCGCCTCGATTTTGTCGAGCGCGCGCTGGCGAAATAATTATGGAAAGATGTCAATGTAGGTCGGATTAGCGCTTTGCGCGTAATCCGACAAGCTCAGTCGGCAGCGGTGTTTGTCGGCTTACGCCCTGGCGGGCTAAGCCGACCTACGCCAACCTGCGCCGACCTGCGCAAGATATTGGATGTAGGTCGGATTGGCGCTGCGCGCGTAATCCGACAAGTTTTGAAATTTTTAGTTAATTGTTTTTCAACGGATAAAAGGTACACCATGGCTTCATATTTTTGCCCATGCCCGCGCGGCATGGAAGCGGCGCTGGCCGAGGAACTGGGCGAGATCGCTCAGGATAGTGCGACCATGAAGGTGCACAACCAGGTGCCGGGCGGCGTCCATTGCTCCGGCGACCTGCTCGATTCCTACCGCATCAACCTGCATTCGCGCATCGCTTCGCGCGTGCTGATGCGCATGGCCCATTCCGGCTACAAGACGGAAAACGATATTTACGACCTGACCCTGGCGCAAGCGTGGGAAGACTGGTTCGGCGTGCACCACACGATCCGCGTTGACGTCACGGCCGTCAAATCGCCGCTGCGCAGCCTGGAATTCACGACATTGAAAATCAAGGATGCGATCTGCGACCGCTTCCGCGACCAGTTCAACGAGCGTCCATCGGTCAACACCAAGACGCCGGACATGCGCATCGTCGGCTTCCTCGACGCGCATACCTTCACCGTCTATCTCGACACCTCGGGCGAAGCCTTGTTCAAGCGCGGCTGGCGCGAAGAGACGGGCGACGCGCCGCTGCGCGAAAACCTGGCCGCCGGCCTGCTGCGCGTGTCGGGCTGGAAGCCTGGCATGGTGCTGTTCGACCCGATGTGCGGTTCCGGCACCATCCTGGCCGAAGCGGCGCAGATGCTGCAAGGGATACCGCCGGGCGCCTCGCGCCAGTTCGCGTTTGAAAACTTCCACGACTTCGATCCGGCGCCGTGGAATGCCATGAAAAACGCCATCAAGGTCAATCCGCTGCCGGCCGAACCGACCATTTTCGGCAGCGATATCTCGGGCGACATGGTCGCCATGACGCGCCATAACCTGCGTTGCGCCGGCGTGCGCTTCGACGTGCCCCTGAAACAGATCGAGGCGCAGGAAGTCAAGCCGCCGAGCGACGTGCCGGGCATCATGCTGACCAACCCGCCGTACGGCGAGCGTATCGGCGTGCGCGGCGACAGCACCATCCCGGAAGATGAACTGTCGACGTCGTTCTATTCGGCCATGGGCACGACCCTGAAGCAGCGTTTCGCCGGCTGGACCGTGTTCCTGTTCACGGCCGACCTGGGCCTGCCCAAGCTGCTGCGTCTGAAGGAAGCGCGCAAGACGCCATTCTTCAACGGTGCGCTGGAATGCCGTTTGTTCCGCTTTGATATGGTCGCCGGCTACAACCGCCGCGAAGAAGCCAAGCCAAAAAATAACTGATCAAATCTGCTGCGCGTCGGCATAGGCGGCCTGTGATGCTCGCCGTACTCGTGTACGGCTGCGCTTCTCGGCCACCTCTCCCTTCCGCTCGCGACGGTTTTATCAGCTATTTTGGCGTCTGTAGACGTCTGTAGTAACGCAGTACCTCGCGCGGACCGCAACCGGTCCGCGCGCCACTTTGGATCCGCCATGTTTCCCACCCCTCCGGCCGATGTGCCGCCCGACCCGGTCACGCCCGTTCCGCCTCCCACACCGAGCCACATGGCGCCGCTGAGCCGCGGTGCGCTGGCGATGATGCTGGCCGGGCTGTCGATGCTGGGTCCCCTGTCGATCGATACCTATCTGCCCGCGTTTGGCGCGATCCAGGGTTCGCTGCAGGCGTCGCCGCTGGAAGTGCAGCAGTCGCTGACGTTCTACATGCTGGCCTTTGCCGGCATGGTGCTGTGGCATGGCGCGATCTCGGATACCTTCGGCAGGCGCAACGTCATTCTCGTGTCGCTGCTGATGTTTGCCATCGGTTCGCTCGGCTGCGCTTCGGCGCACACGGTGCATTACCTGTGGTTCTTCCGCATCATGCAGGGCGTCTCGGCCGGCGCCGGCGTGGTGATCAGCCGTGCCATCATCCGCGACCTGTATGCCGATGCGGCGGCGGCGCGGCTGCTGTCGCTGGTGACGATGATCTTTTCCATCGCGCCGGCCGTGGCGCCGATTCTGGGCGGCTGGATCGTCATCTGGTTCGACTGGCGCTCGATCTTCCTGTTCCTCGCCTTCTACACGGTGGTGCTGCTGGCGTTCTGCTACTGGCGCCTGCCCGAAACCCTGCCGATGGAAAAGCGCCAGCCCTTCAATCCCCGCTTCCTGGCGTCGAGCTATGGCCAGATCCTGCGCTCGCCCCTGTTCCACATCAAGGCCGGCATCGTCGCGCTCAATTTCGCGGGCCTGTTCCTGTTCATCACGGCCGCGCCGGAAATGCTGCCCAAGCAGCTGGGCCTGGGGCCATCGCAATTCGCCTGGCTGTTCATTCCCTGCGTGAGCGGCATCTTCATGGGCGCCGCGGCGGCCAACCGCATCGCCGGCAAGGTCACGTTCGCGCGCCAGATCGGCATCGGCTTTGCCTTCCTGCTGTGCGCCGCCAGCGTCAATGTCGTGTATCACCTGTTCCTGCCGCCCTCCTTGCCCTGGTCGGTGCTGCCCTTGTTCTTCTATACCTTCGGCATGTCGCTGGTGGGTCCGGGCGCGACCCTGCTGGCGCTCGACCTGTTCCCGCACATCCGCGGCACGGTGGCCTCGTGCCAGTCGTTTGCCAGCACCTTGCTGGGCGCCGTGGTGGCCGGCGTGATCTCTCCTCTGCTGTCCGGTTCCGTGCTGTGGCTGGCGTCGGGCCAGCTGGCGTTTACGGGCCTGGCGCTGGCGCTGTGGCTGATATCGCGGCGCTTCCGCCACCGTTTGCTGGGTTCCTTCAAGGCATAAGTTTCCATCGCAGAACGCTGGATTTATTTCAACTTAATTTTCTATATTGCAAGTAATATCCGGCGCTTATGATAAGATGACTGCTTTTCCCGGCATCCTCTCAGGCGACATTTTTTGGGTTACAGGAGTGGAGGATTCCTCTGAACGTGGCCGCGCTTCGCTGCTGAGCGCTCTTCCTTTTCAAACCGGCAATGCCTGATACGATGCATCAATCTGATCAAGATATTCGCAATCGCCTGCTGATTGCCCGCCTGCCGGCCATGCCGCAGATCCTCCTCAAACTGATCGCCCACCTGCAGGCCGACGATGCCGGCATGCCGGAGCTGGCCGCGCTGATCGCCAAGGATGCGGGCATGACCAGCAAGATCCTCGGCGTGGCCAGCAGCTCGGCCTACCATCGGCAGAGCAAGGTCGTCAGCCTGGAACAGTCGCTCGTGTCGCTGGGCACGGACATGATCAAGACCCTGGTCATCAGCGAATCCGTCTTCCAGACCTTCAACAGCTTTCCCCATTCAGGCAGCACGGATTTGCGCGCCTTCTGGAAAAGTTCGCTGTCGGCCGCCGTCATGGCGCGCGCGCTGGCCAAGGCCATGGCCTATCCGCACGTCGAGGAAGCATATCTGGCGGGCTTGCTGCACAACGTGGGCCGCCTGGCCCTGCTGGCCACGGCGCCGAAGGAATACGCGTTCAATTTCACGGCGCGCGACGATGCCGCCCTGTGCGCGGTGGAGCAGCGTACCTTGCAGATCACGCATGCCGAAGCGGGCGCCTGGCTGATCGAGCGCTGGCATCTCGATTCCTTTCTGGCCGACAGCGTGCTGTATCACCATGAGCCGCTGGCGCGCCTGGAAGCGAGCCATCCCCTGATCCGCATCGTGCGCCTGGCGCACCTGCTGTGCTGCCATGCCGACGATGCGGAGTCGATCACGCAGGCGGCAAGCCTGTGCGCGCTGGACGTCGAGACACTGGACGAGCTGGCCGGCAGCGTCGCGCGCCAGGTGGAGCAGGCCGCGCAGCACCTGGGCATCGACCTGGCCGGCGCGGACGATATCGCCACGCCGCCCGCCTATGCGCCGCCCGCCGTCGATCCGGTGCAGCGGCGCCTGTCCGACGAAGTGCGCAATATGGTGCTGGTGTCCGAAGTGGGCCAGACCTTCGCCCGGCAGCAGGGCGAGAGCAGCCTGCTCGAAGCCATCACGCGCTCGGCGCGCATTCTGTTCGATTTCGACACCGCCGTCATCCTGCTGCAAAACCCCACCGGCCATGCGCTCGTCGGCGTGGCGGCGGGCGAACATCAGCAGCGCCTGGCCGGCTTCTCGATCCCGCTGGCCAAGGGCGGCCTTCTGGCCGCCTCGGCGCTGGAGTGTCAGCTGGCGTTCCTGAAACGCGACATGCCGGCGCTGGGCATCGTCGAGGAGCAGCTGTTCCGCATTCTCGGTACCGATAGCCTGGTCTGCGTGCCCTTGGCGTCGGGCCAGCGCAGCCTGGGCGTGCTCATTGGCGGCGTGGCGGCGTGGCAGATTCCCGCTTGCCAGAAGCGCGAGGGTTTTCTGCGCGCGTATGCCAACCAGGCCGCCACGGCGCTGGAAACGGCCATCAGCGCGCGCGGGCTGGCGCGGCGCCAGCTCGATCACGTGACCGAGGAATACCGCGCCGCGTCGCGCCGCGTCGTGCACGAAGTGAATAACCCGCTGTCCATCATCAAGAACTATCTGAGCGTGCTCGATCACAAGCTCGAGAAGCAGGAACCGGTGTCGGGCGAAATGGCGATCCTGAACGAGGAAATCGACCGGGTCGGCCAGCTGATCGGTGGCCTGGCCGATCTGCAGCCGGCGGCGGCCAGCGGCGTGACCGATTGCGCGCGCGTGGTCGACGATGTGCTGCGCCTGTTCCGCGCCACCGACTTCCTGCCGCCGAAGATCGAGGTGGTCACGCGCATGCAGGACGCGCCATGCGAGGTGGAGGCCGATGCCGACATGCTCAAGCAAATCCTGCTCAACCTGCTGAAAAACGCCGTCGAAGCCCTGCCTGATGGCGGGCGCATCGAAGTGGCGAACCGTGGCCACGTGAACCGCGACCGCCGCCTGTACCTGGAGCTGTGCGTCAGCGATAATGGCGCAGGCCTGGCGCCGGACGTGCTGGCCAATCTGTTTTCCCCCGTGCGCAGCAGCAAGGCAGGCGCGCATCACGGCCTGGGCTTGTCCATCGTGCATGACCTGGTCACGCGCCTGCATGGCGTGATCGGCTGCCGCAGCAGCAAGTCCGGCACCTCGTTTGAAATTTTACTGCCCATTCCCTTGCCGGCAAGCGCTGCAGCCGCGCTGCCCTCGCCCGGCAATACCGCCATGTCTTCGTAACGTCCATGAACTCCTCCGCCATTCCGTTTGACCTGGAAAACAGCCCGCGCATTTTGCTGGTCGACGACGAGCCCCGCCTGCTCGCCTCTCTCCACGAATTGCTGAAGGACCGCGGCTACCAGCTGCACACGGCCACCTGCGGCAGCGAGGCGCTGGCGCAGTTGTCGAAACTGCGCTTCGACCTGATCCTGCTCGACTTGCGCCTGCCCGACATGAGCGGCCATGAAATCATGGACCACATCAACCGGCGCGGCATCGAGGGCGACGTGATCGTCATGAGCGGCGACGTCGGCATCGAGGCGGCCATCGGCGCCCTCAAACGCGGGGCCTACGATTATCTGCGCAAGCCCTACAGCCGCGAGGAGCTGCTCAAGACGGTGGAGAACGCGCTGCAAAAGAGCCAGCTGGCCCTGGAGAACGAGCGCATCGCACTGCAGCTGGAAAACTCGGAAAAGATGTACCGCTACCTGGTCGACAGCTCACCCGACATCATCTATACGCTCAACCACGAAGGCCGCATCACTTTCATCAACGACAGGGTGCACCAGTTGCTGGGCTTTAGCCGCGAGGAGCTGATCGGCAGCCATTACTCGATTCTCGTACACGATGAAGACCAGGAGCGGGCGCGCTATGCCTTCAACGAGCGCCGCCTCGACGAGCGCGCCTCGCGCAATGTGGAACTGCGCCTGAAGTGCCATAGCGGCAGCGGCAGCGACCGGACCTTCAACAACACCCTGATGACGATTCCGCTCAACTCGATCGGCATGCACGGCCACGACCAGGAAGCGAAAAAGCAGGAGTACTTCGGCACCTACGGCGTGGCGCGCGACATCACCGACCGCAAGCGCGCCGAGGAAGTCATCTCTTACCAGGCCTATCACGACATCCTGACGGACCTGCCGAACCGCATGCTGTTCAAGGACCGCCTGGGGCTGGCCGTCATCCAGGCGCGGCGCAAGCTGACGGAACTGGCCGTGATGTTCATCGACCTCGATCGTTTCAAGCTGGTCAACGACACCCTGGGGCACGTGAAGGGCGACGAGCTGCTGCAGCAAGTGGCGCTGCGCCTGAAGGATTGCCTGCGCCGCGGCGATACCCTGGCGCGCCAGGGCGGCGATGAATTCACCATCGTGCTGCCGGAACTGCGCGACCGCCAGGATGCGCGCCTGATCGCCGACAAATTCCTCGAATGCCTGCACCAGCCGTTCGACCTCGATGGCAACCAGGTGCATATTTCAGCGTCCATCGGCATCGCCATCTATCCGGGCGACGGCGAGACCATCGACGAGCTGCTGCGCCACGCCGACATCGCCATGTACCAGGTCAAGGCGCTGGGCAAGAACGGCCACAGTTTCTATCACGAGTCCATGCTCGACGTGTCGCACCAGAAGATCGCGCTCGAGCAGAGCCTGCGCAAGGCGCTGGAGCTGAATCAGCTGGAGATGTATTACCAGCCGCAGGTGGACGTGATGACGGGCCGCATCGTTGGCGCCGAAGGCCTGATGCGCTGGAACCACCCGCAGCGGGGCTTGCTGACGGCCGGCGAATTCCTGCCGTTCGCCGAGGAAAACGGCTTGATGCTGCCGATCTCGGACTGGATGCTGGGCGCCCTGTGCCGCGACCTGGTGCAGTGGAACGCGGCTGGCGGCGAAGCCGTGCGCCTGTCGCTCAATTTGTCGCCGCAATACCTGGACCGGGGCGACTTTTTCGAGAAGATGCGCGGCGCGCTGACGCGCTACGGCATCGCGCCGGAAAAGATCGAAGTCGAGATCACGGAAAACATCTGCATCCGCAACCCGCAGTACGCGATCGAGCAGTTGAACAAGCTGTGCCAGCTGGGCGTGTCGGTGGCCATCGACGATTTCGGCACCGGCTATTCCTCGCTGTCGTACCTGCACCGCTTCCCCATCCACACCATCAAGATCGACCAGTCGTTTGTGAAGGAAATCCACGACGAGCACGGACACTATCCCGTCATCCTGGCCATCATCTCGATTGCGCGCGGCCTGGGCCTGCACCTGATCGCCGAGGGTGTGGAGACGGAAGGGCAGGCGCGCTACCTGCAGGACAAGGGCTGCACCACGATGCAGGGCTATCTGTACCACCGGCCCATTTCGCTGGGCAGTTTTATCGGCGTGCTGCAGGAGCAGAACCGCCTGATCGCCGATGCCGCCCCCGCGCCGTCCCCGACGCTGACCATCGAGGCTTGACCGTGTCGCTTGCCGATCCCCGCTACACGGCTGCTCATTACACGGCTGACTACCTGCGCCTGAAAGGACTGGCCGAGAAAGGCAATGCGAACGCCCAGCACAGCCTGGGCTTCATGTATTTCAATGGCCAGGGTATCGGGCAAAGCTATGCGCTGGCGCTGCACTGGTACGGCCTGGCTGCCGCGCAGGGACTCGAGCATGCGCAATACAACCTGGGCGTGATGTGCCAGAAGGGCCAGGGCGTGCCGCAGGATTTTGCGCAGGCGGCGCACTGGTACCAGCAGGCGGCCGAACAGGGCTACGCGGCGGCCCAGTACAACCTGGGCTGGCTGTATGCCAAGGGCCAGGGACTCGCGCAAGATAGCGGGCAAGCCATGCTGTGGTTCAGCCGCGCGGCGGAACAGGGCGACGCGGGCGCGCAAAACAACCTGGGCATGATGTATGACAATGGCAAGGGCGTGCCGCAGGACTTCGTGCAAGCCATCGCCTGGTACCGCAAGGCGGCCGAACAGGGCTATGCGCGTGCGCAGTTCAACCTGGGTCTGCGCTACGACAATGGCCAGGGCGTGCGCCAGGATCGCCAGCAGGCGACGGCCTGGATGCGCAAGGCCGCCGAGCAGGGTTATGCGCCGGCCCAGTTCAACCTGGCGCTGCGCTATGAAAATGGCGACGTGCTGCCGCAGGACAGCCGGCAGGCGATCAGCTGGTACCGGCGCGCGGCCGAGCAGGGCCACGCCAGTTCGCAGTTCAACCTGGGCCTGATTTACGACAATGGCCAGGGCGTGCCTTGCGATAAACAGGCGGCGCTGGAATGGTATGTCAAGGCGGCGGGACTGGGTCATGCGGCGGCCCAGCACAACCTGGGCCTGCATCGTGAACATGGCGCCCACGATTACGCGCAGGCGCAAGCGTTTTACCGCCAGGCCGCCGAGCAGGGCTTTCCCGCCGCGCAGTATCAGCTGGGACTGCTGCATGAGCATGGACAGGGCGTGCCTGCCGATGCGCAGGAAGCCATCTTCTGGTACCGCAAGGCGGCCGACCAGGGACATGTGCGCGCGCAGTTCGACCTGGGCCTGCGCTATGAACATGGCCAGGGTGTGCCGCAGGATCTGTCGCTGGCGCTGGAATGGTACCGCCGCGCCGCCGAGCAGGATTACGCGCCGGCGCAATACATGCAGGGCATCTTGCACGACCGCGACGATGGTCCTGCACCCGACAGCCAGCAGGCCTGCGCCTGTTACTGCCGCGCCGCCGCCCAGGGCCACAGCCTGGCCCAGTTTGCGCTGGGCCTGCGGCACGACAATGGCCAGGACGTGCCGCAGGACTATGCCGCCGCCTGGGACTGGTATGCGCTGGCCGCGCGCCAGGGCCATGCGCGGGCGCAGATGAATCTGGGCCTGATGGCCGCAAGCGGCCAGGGCGCTCCGCTCGATTTGCAGCAGGCGTATATCTGGCTGTCGATGGCCGCGGCGGCCGGCGTGGCCGGCGCGGAAAAATCCCTGCGCCAGACGGCGGCGCGCATGCGCGAGACGGATCTGAACCAGGTGCGCGAGCGCCTGGAAGCGCTGGCCGATTAATTCACGCTCTCATTAAAATCGTCGCGCGCCACGCTGGCATTGAGGATGCCAGGTATGTCAAGAATGGGTCTTTATTTTACTGAAAACGGTTAACGCCATCTTCAAGAAAGATTGCGCATATTAATCCCGAATGAGAGTATCATAATATTCAAAAAAAATATCAAACACATAATATTCTGTCGCAGTAGTACGTTCAGTCAGGTCGTCCATCGACGATTGCACACTCGGGAACGCCTGTGAATTCGTTCAAGTGAGCAAAGGAAAGTAATATGATTTTAGTGACTGGTGGCGCCGGCTTCATCGGTTCCAACTTTGTAAGAGACTGGCTGGCGCTCAACGATGAGCCTGTAATCAATTTTGACAAACTGACCTACGCTGGCAATCTCAGCAATCTGGCCAGTCTGGAGCAAGACCCGCGGCATATCTTCGTACGCGGCGATATTTGCGATACTGCCCACGTCTCCCGCCTGCTGGCCGAACACCAGCCCCGTGCCATCGTGCATTTTGCCGCAGAGAGCCATGTCGATCGCTCGATCCATAGCCCCGGCGAATTCATTACCACCAACGTCAACGGCACCTTCAGCCTGCTCGAGGCCGCACGTGCTTACTGGTCTGGCCTGACAGGCGACGCCAGGGACGGCTTCCGTTTCCTGCACGTCTCGACCGACGAGGTGTACGGCACCCTGGGACCGAACGACCCGCCATTTACGGAAACGACGCCGTATGCGCCCAACAGTCCCTATTCGGCATCGAAAGCGGCGTCCGATCATCTGGTGCGCGCGTATTTCCATACCTATGGCATGCCGGTGCTTACCACCAACTGCTCTAACAACTATGGTTCCTTCCATTTCCCGGAAAAACTGATTCCGCTCATCATCAGCAATGCCCGTGCCGGCAAGGCCTTGCCTATCTATGGCGATGGTATGCAAGTGCGCGACTGGCTGTACGTGGGCGACCATTGCGCGGCGATCCGCCGCGTCCTGGAAGCGGGACGCCTGGGCGAGGTCTACAACGTGGGCGGCTGGAATGAAATGGCCAATCTGGAAGTCGTGCATATCTTGTGCGACATCCTCGATACGCTCGATCCCAAGGCGTCCGGCAGCTATCGCGAACAAATCACCTACGTACTGGATCGCCCAGGCCACGACCGTCGCTATGCCATCGACGCGCGCAAGATCGAGCGCGAACTGGGCTGGAAGCCGGCCGAAACCTTCGCCACTGGCATCCGCAAGACCGTCCAGTGGTATATGGACAACCAGGTCTGGGTACGTGATGTGCAGTCGGGCGATTACCTGAAGTGGGTAGAGAAAAATTACGCGGCACGCGACACAGCCGAGGAGCAGCAATAATGGGAAACGCCATCGAACGCAAGGGCATCATCCTCGCAGGCGGTTCCGGCACGCGCCTGTACCCTGTCACCATGGCCGTGTCGAAGCAGCTGCTGCCCGTGTATGACAAGCCGATGATCTACTATCCGCTGACCACGCTGATGCTGGCTGGCATACGCGACATCCTGATCATTTCCACACCACAAGATACGCCGCGCTTCCAGGAGTTGCTGGGTGACGGCAGCCAGTGGGGCATCAAACTCAGCTACGCCGTGCAACCCACGCCGGATGGCCTGGCACAGGCGTTCATCATTGGCAAAGAATTTGTCGGCAATGCGCCATCGGCCCTGATTCTGGGCGACAACATCTATTATGGCCATGACTTTGAAACGCAGTTGCGCGTAGCCTCGGCACGCACCAGCGGCTCGACCGTGTTCGCTTACCATGTCACCGATCCGCAACGCTATGGCGTGATCGATTTCGACGCGCAACGTCACGCCGTCAGCATCGAGGAAAAGCCGCTCAAGCCAAAATCGAATTACGCCGTCACCGGCCTGTATTTCTACGACAGCCAGGTCTGCGACATCGCCGCCAGTATCGTGCCTTCTGCGCGTGGCGAGCTGGAAATCACGGATGTCAACCGCGCCTACTTGGAACGCGGCCAATTGAACGTCGAATTGATGGGCCGCGGCATGGCCTGGCTTGATACGGGCACCCATGAATCCTTGTTGGAAGCGGGCCAATTCATCGCTACCATTGAAAACCGCCAGGGCTTGAAAGTTGCCTGCCCCGAGGAAATCGCTTACCGCAAGGGATATATCGATGCCGCCAAACTGGAGCAGCTAGCCCGGCCGTTGAAGAAAAACGCCTACGGTCAATATCTGTTGCGTTTGCTCGACGACAAAATATTCTGAGGTGCGCCGCGCTTTCCACCTAGTTCATACGATACCGATATACCATGCAAATCCAGACCACAGCCATACCTGACATATTGATACTCGAACCGACGGTATTCGGTGACGACCGCGGCTTTTTCTATGAAAGCTTTAACCAGAAGCGCTTTGCCGAACTGACCGGCGTTACGCGCTCTTTCGTGCAAGACAATCATTCCAAGTCGGCCAAGGGGGTGTTGCGCGGCCTGCATTATCAGATCCAGCAGCCGCAAGGCAAACTGGTGCGCGTCACCGCCGGCGCAGTATTCGACGTCACCGTCGACCTGCGTAAAAATTCGCCAAGCTTCGGTCGCTGGGTCGGCGTGGTGCTGTCGGCTGCCAACAAACGCCAGCTATGGATTCCCGAAGGCTTCGCCCACGGCTTCCTGGTAACCAGCGACAACGCTGAATTTTTGTACAAAACCACCGATTACTGGGCGCCGGAATTTGAGCGTAGTATCTTGTGGAATGATCCGGCAATCGGCATCGACTGGCCGCTGGACGGCGAACCGCTCTTGTCGGGCAAGGACAAAGCCGCGACGTTGCTGGCCCATGCCGACGTCTTTGCCTGAGCACGGCAAGACAGCCGTGCCGCATTCACTGGAACAATTATGAGCCGTATCTTAATTACAGGAAAAACCGGCCAGGTTGGCTACGAACTGGAACGCAGCCTGCAAGGCCTGGGAGAAATCATCGCGCTCGACCGCAGGCAGATGGATCTGGCCGATTTGACCCAGGTACGCGACATGATCCGCCGCATCAAGCCGACGCTGATCGTCAACCCGGCCGCCTACACCGCCGTCGACAAAGCGGAAAGCGAGCCAGAGTTGGCCATGCGCATCAATGGCGAGGCGCCGGCTGTCATGGCCGAGGAAGCCAAAAAATTAGGTGCTGCAATGATTCATTACAGCACTGATTATGTCTTTGATGGATCGAAAAACGGTCCCTATGTCGAGACCGATCCGACGTGCCCTGTCAATGTGTACGGCAGTAGCAAGCTGGCCGGCGAACAGGCGATCCAGGCAGCCGGCATCCCGCATCTGATCCTGCGCACCAGTTGGGTCTACAGCATGCATGGAAAGAACTTTCTGCTGACCATGCTCCGCCTGGCGCAGGAGCGCGACGAGCTCAGTATCGTTTCCGACCAGGTCGGTGCACCCACCTGGAGCCGCACCATCGCCGACACCACCGCGCATATCGTGGCGCAAAGCGTCGTTGCCACGAACCGCCAAGCATGGTGGGACAAACGCTCTGGTTTATATCACTTGACGGCACAGGGACAAACCAGCTGGTTCGGCTTCACTGAGGCGATCATGGCACATGCCTCGATTGCCAAGAAGCCGCGTCTCAGACCGATACTCGCGCAAGCCTACCCGGTACCCGCACGGCGGCCTGCCAATTCGGTGCTGTCTTCGGAACGGTTGAAGAAGGCCTTCTGCGGATTGCCGCAGTGGCAGGATGCGTTGAAGCTATGCCAGGACTGAGGATATAAAACATGTAAGAGAAACAATTGCCGTTGTAAAGCTGAACTAGCGGGGCAAGCCAGGTCCCGGGCTGCTCAGGCGGAGCCGACAGAATGCTGGCCAACGACCGGAAGTCCAAAGACCTGATCGTTGAAAACGATATCCATGTTTGCCATATGGTCCAGGTCCTGAAGAGGACGTCGCAGCCATGCGCGGCACTTCACAAATTTGCCAAGTACTCGCCATCCCGCGTAAAATGCAGGCTTCGCGGGTGTAGCTCAATGGTAGAGCAGAAGCTTCCCAAGCTTACGACGAGGGTTCGATTCCCTTCACCCGCTCCATTTTTCGCTGGCGCCTGGCTTGATGCGGCGCGGCTACTTATTTCTCCATTCCCATGTCTTCTGATACCCCAGCAAACGGCCCGGCGCGGCCGATGATGTACGATCCGACCGAACACCGCATCCGCAGTTTTGTCACCCGCGCGGGACGGCTGTCTGTCGCGCAGGCGCGCGCGCTTGAGACCTTGGGGCCGCAGTTCTTGTTGCCATTCGCCAAGGAGTCCATGGACTTCGAGCAGGTGTTCGGCCGCAAGGCGCCCGTGATCCTGGAAATCGGTTTTGGCATGGGCGCGACGACGGCGCATATCGCCAAAGCCATGCCGGAGAAGGATTTCATCGGCGTCGAAGTGCACACGCCTGGCGTCGGCAGCCTGCTGAAGCTGATCGGCGAAGAGTCGCTGACGAATCTGCGCCTGCTGCAGCACGATGCGGTGGAAGTACTCACGCACATGATTCCCGCCAATTCGCTGGCCGGCATCCATGTGTTTTTTCCCGATCCATGGCACAAGGCGCGCCACAACAAGCGCCGTTTGATCCAGTCGCCATTCGTCAAGCAATTGACCGACCGCCTGGCGCCGGGCGGCTATCTGCATTGCGCCACCGATTGGGAAGATTACGCGGTGCAAATGCTGGACGTGCTGGGCGCCGAGCCGCAACTGCGCAATAGCGCCGATGCTTATGCGCCGCAACCGGCATATCGTCCGCTGACCAAGTTTGAAAACCGCGGTTTGAAGCTGGGCCATGGGGTGTGGGATCTGGTGTTCATCAAGAAATAAACGCATTATGGCGGCTTGCCCACCCCTGCCATTTGCATAAAAATGAAGCCTGCCGCAGCAATGCGGCGGGCTTTTTTATTACTTGCGCAGCCTTGTGCGGGCTTGGCAAAGCGGGGAAATTCCGCTAGTCTTATCTTTTTTGCATTGATTGATATTATGTCCAAGAAAATACTCGTGACCGGCGCATCCGGTTTCATCGGTTCGCATACCTGTATCGAATTGCTGGCTGCCGGTTTTGAGGTGGTCGCGGTGGATAATCTGTGCAATAGCGCGCGCGAAGCGATGGCGCGCGTGGAGCGCATTGCCGGCAAAAGCGTGCCCTTCTATGAAGCGGACGTGCGCGACCGCACGGCCATGGCCGCCGTCTTGCGCGAGCATGCCATCGATGCGGTGATCCATTTCGCTGGCTTGAAAGCCGTGGGCGAATCCGTGGCGCAGCCACTGATGTACATGGATAACAATGTGTCGGGCACCGTGGCGCTGCTGGAAGTGCTGGCGGCGGCGAACGTGAAGCGTTTTGTGTTCAGCTCGTCGGCCACCGTGTATGGCGATCCGGAAGCCTTGCCGATCGTGGAATCGTCGCGCCTGTCCGTGACCAATCCGTACGGCCGCTCGAAGCTGATGGTCGAGGAGATCCTGGCCGATCTCGTGCATGCCGATGCGCAATGGCAAGTCGGTGTATTGCGCTACTTTAATCCCGTCGGCGCGCATGCCAGCGGCTTGATCGGCGAAGATCCGGCCGGCATCCCGAACAATCTGATGCCTTTCATCGCCCAGGTGGCCGTCGGCCGCCGCGAGCGGCTGGCCGTCTTCGGCAACGACTACGACACGCCGGACGGCACGGGCGTGCGCGACTACATCCACGTGGTCGACCTGGCGCTGGGCCATGTGGCGGCGTTGAACCGCCTGTTCTCCACCGAGGGCGGCTTTACCGTCAACCTGGGCACGGGTCACGGTTATAGCGTGCTCGATACCGTGCGCGCCTTCGAGGCCGCCAGCGGCCGCAAGGTGCCATACGACATCGTGCCGCGCCGCCCCGGCGACATCGCCAGCTGCTACGCCTCGGCCGACAAGGCGAAGCAATTGCTGGGCTGGCAAGCGCAGAAAAATATCGACGACATGTGCCGCGACCACTGGCGCTGGCAGCACCAGAATCCGCAAGGCTACGCGGCGTAAAAAAGTCCGTCAGATACAAAAAATCCCGCTCACACGCAAGTGTGGCGGGATTTTTTTAACAGCGCCAGTAACTCAATGGCGCCTGAAAAATGTATGGGGCTAGGCGCAAAGCCGAAGACAGTACGCTAGTACGGCGAGGCGAAGCAACAACGCCCCAGGCATTTTCTCAGGCAGCCATTTGGCGCCTGAAAAATGTCTGGGGCCAGGCGCAAATCCGAAGACAGTACGCCAGTACGGCGAGGGGCAGGCAACAACGCCCCAGGCATTTTCTCAGGCAGCCATTATGGATACAGGCCGCGTACTTCGCGAGCCTGCAGCACGCGCGTGCACGCCAGGATGAAGGTGGCGGTACGCATCGACACTTTCTTCTCTTGCGACACTTGCCATACCGCGTCGAACGCTTCGCGCATGATGCGGGTCAGGCGGCTGTTGATTTCTTCTTCCGTCCAGAAGAAGCTCGAGAAGTTCTGCGCCCACTCGAAGTAGCTGACGGTCACGCCGCCGGCGTTGGCCAGCACGTCCGGCACGATCAGCACGCCGCGGTCGGTCAGGATGTCGTCCGCTGCAGGCAGGGTCGGGCCGTTGGCGCCTTCCAGGATGATCTTGGCGCGGATGACTTGTGCGCGTTCGGCCGTGATCTGCTGTTCCAGCGCGGCCGGAATCAGGATGTCGCAATCGATGCCCCAGAAATCTTCGCGCGGCACGAATGCCTCGGCGCCCGGGAAGCCTTCGACGCTGCCCACTTCGGCCACGTGTGCCAGCAATTGCGGGATGTTCAAGCCGCCGGAATGCACGACGGTGGTTTTGTGATCCTGTACCGCGACCACTTTCGAGCCGGCTTCAGCGAACATGCGTGCAGCGACGCCGCCCACGTTGCCGAAACCTTGCACGATGACTTTCGCGCCTTCGAGCGACATGCCGACCTTGGCGGCCGCATCGCAACCGACGACGAATACGCCGCGGCCCGTCGCATCGCGGCGACCCAGGCTGCCGCCCAGCGAGATCGGTTTGCCCGTCACCACGCCGGTCGACATATTGCCGCCGATCATGGCGTAGCTGTCCATCATCCACGCCATGACTTGTTCATTCGTGTTGACATCCGGCGCCGGGATATCCTTGTTCGGTCCGATGATCATGCTGATCTCGCTCGTGTAGCGGCGCGTCAGGCGTTGCAGTTCGTTGCGCGACAGGGTCTTCGGATCGACACGGATACCGCCCTTGGCGCCGCCGTATGGCACGTTGACCGCTGCATTCTTGACCGTCATCCAGGCCGACAGCGCCATCACTTCCGACAGGGTCACGTCCTGGTGGAAGCGTACGCCGCCTTTACCCGGGCCGCGCGACAGATTGTGCTGCACGCGGTAGCCTTCGTAGTGGGCAATGGTGCCGTCATCGCGCTCGATAGGCACGTCGACCGTCAGGATGCGCTTTGGACGCTTCAGCGTTTCCACCCAGCGCGACAGGTTGCCCAGGTACGGCGTAACGCGGTCGATCTGCTCGAGGTAGACGCCCCATGGGCCCAGGTCTTCAGGATTGAGGTAGGAAGGAAGTGCGTGCTTGCTGGTCATGCTTGATAAGCTCCTGGACAAAACGGTGGTGTAATGCCGAAAAATCTACTGCGCGTCGTGCTTTGCGGCCGGCGATGCTCGCTGTACCTTCGTACAGCTGCGCTTCTCGGCCACAAATCACTGCCGCTCGCTACGATTTTTGCTGGCATTCAAAAATGCTGTGGTAGGCGCAATCAATTGAGTTGCGCGCAGCGGAACCGCATCGTAGGCGATAGCCTCATGCCCCGGCCAATGCTTTGTGCGCATCCGGTTATGCATTTATTGCATAGTTAGGAGGTCAGGATGGAATGGTGGTGACAGCCGCGCGCCGGCGTTTTTTTCCGCTGCGCGCGGCGCTTTCCTGCGCCTGCACCAGGTATTGCCACAGGCTTTCGACGATCTGCTTGCCGGGGCGCAGGCTGGACGGGCGCTCGCGGTACAAGCGGATTTCCAGCTCGATTTCCCAGCCAGGCGCGCCGCCGTCGGCGCGTGCCAGGTGCTTGTATTTGACGTCGCGCATGACGGCAGATTCGGGCAGGAAGGCGATGCCGCGGCCTTCCAGCGCCATCATTTTCAAGCCTTCGGCCATGTCCGTTTCGTAGCAGGTTTCCAAAAACAGGGGCGCTTTGGCGTCGGCCAGCAGCAGTTCCACCATGCGACCCAGATAGGCATTGTTGGTGTAGGAGAGGAAGGGCAGCGGCTCCCTGGCGCTGCCGGGCAGGACGAAGTCCGGCACCTTGTCCTGGCCGCAGCGCGCATATGCGCGCAGGGTTTCGCGGCCCATCACCAGCATGTCGTAGCGGCCCGGATCGAGCTGCACCGGCTGGCGCGGATGGTGATAGCACAGCAGCAGGTCGCAGCCGCCATCGACCAGCTGCAGTACGGCGTCGTGCACGTTCAGCGCCATCAAACGGCTGTTGATCGGCGCAAAACCTTCTTCCAGCGCCGTCAGCCATTTCGGCATGAAGGTCAGCGACAGGGTGTGCGGCACGGCGAAGTCGACGCTCGTTTGCGTGGCCGCGCGCTTGCCGCGCAACAGGGCGCGCACGCCGTTGATCTGCCCCAGCATTTCCAGCGCCTGCTCGTAGAACACGGCGCCAGCGGGCGTCAGCCGCGTCGGGTACGAGGTGCGGTCGACCAGGTCAATGCCGAGCCAGTTTTCCAGCGACTGGATGCGCCGCGAAAAGGCCGGCTGGGTCACGTGGCGCAGGGCCGCGGAACGGCTGAAATTATGCGTTTCAGCGAGCGAGATGAAGTCTTCCAGCCATTTGGTTTCCATCGCGGCGGCGTTCTCTTGTCAAGGGCAGGGGCTAGGTGGAGTGGTCAGGGCGTCTCGGCCGATGCCGCCGGCCGGTACAGCGATGCCGGCAGGCCGAAGAAGGAGGGCGGACCCAGGGTCGTGCCATCGAGCGAGCCGCCCGCGTTCAAGGCCTTGTTGATGGCCGACAGCAAGGAGCTGCGGTCGGCGAGATTTTTTATCAGGGCGCGCGGGCCGTTGTGGAAAGTATGCTGGGCGATATCCGCGGCGACGACAAAGATCGGCTCGCGGCGCAAGGGGAACTCCACCCATTCGCCGTCCTCGTCCTGGGCGCGGAAGGTGGCGGGCAAGGTCATGTTTTCGGCGCCGGGAAGGTGCGAGGCCAGCACCAGGCCGAAGGCTTCCGGTACCACGTCGGCCAGGCGACGCACCGTCAGGTCGTCGCCGACCAGGGTACGTACTTGCGCTTCCACCGCGTCTTCGGCGTCAGGCTGGGCGCCGAGGATTTTCACGGCCTGGTAAATCAGGTCGGGCGAGAGTGCTTCCATCAAATCATCTCCAGGATCATGGCGACGATTTCGTCGCCGTACGAGGCCAGTTTTTTCTCGCCCACGCCGCTCACGCCGCGCATCTGCTCGAGCGAGGTGGGCTTGGCCTTGGCGATTTCGCGCAGGGTGGCGTCGACGAAAATCACGTAGGCGGGCACGTTGTGGGTGCGCGCCGTCTCTACGCGCCACCAGCGCAGTTTGTCGAAGATCGCCTGCTCGCTGGTGGACAAGTCCGTCTCGACATAACCCTTCGCCACGCTGGTGCTGCGCTTGCTGGTTTTCACCGGTTTCTGGTACTGGCGCAGCTGCACCTTCTGGCCGCCCTTGAGCACGGGGCGCGAGGCGTCCGTCAGTTTCAGCGAGCTGTATTGTTCATGGTCGACCGAGACGAGACCGAGCGCGATGGCCTGGCGCAAAATCGATTTCCATTCCGCTTCGCCCAGGTCCGAGCCGATGCCGAAGACCGACAGCGAATCGTGGTGCCAGGTCTTGATGCGTTCCGATTCCACGCCGCGCAGCACGTCGATCACATGGCCGCCGGCGAAGCGCTGGTCGACGCGGTAGATGGCCGACAGCAGTTTTTGCACGGGCACCGTGCCGTCGAACGACACGGGCGGCACCAGGCAGGTGTCGCAATTGCCGCACGGCGAAGCCGGTTCGCCGAAGTATTCGAGCAATCGCATGCGGCGGCAGCTGAGCGTTTCGCACAGGCCCAGCATGGCGTCGAGCTTCACGCCCAGCACGCGCTTGAAGGTGTCGTCCGCTTCCGATTCGTCAATCATGCGCCGCTGCAGCACCACGTCCTGCAAGCCGTACGCCATCCAGGCGTTGGCGGCCATGCCGTCGCGGCCCGCGCGCCCCGTTTCCTGGTAATAGCCCTCGATGCTTTTCGGCAGATCCAGATGCGCGACGAAGCGCACGTCGGGCTTGTCGATGCCCATGCCGAAGGCGATGGTGGCGACCATGACGATGTTTTCCTCGCGCAGGAAGCGCGCCTGGTTGGCGCTGCGCTTGGCGTACTCCATGCCGGCGTGGTAGGGCAGGGCGCGGATGCCGCTCTGGTTCAGAAATTCCGCCGTCTCTTCGACCTTTTTGCGCGACAGGCAGTACACGATGCCGCAGTCGCCCGCGTGTTCCGTGTTGATGAAGTCGAGCAGCTGCTTGCGGCCATTCGCCTTTTCCACGATCTGGTAGCGGATGTTCGGGCGGTCGAAGGACGAGACGAACTGGCGCGCGTCTTCCAGCTGCAGGCGCAGCGCGATTTCGGCGCGCGTCTGCGGGTCGGCCGTGGCCGTGAGCGCGATGCGCGGCACGTCCGGGAACTGCTCGTGCAGCACCGACAGCTTGATGTATTCGGGACGGAAGTCGTGGCCCCACTGGGCTACGCAGTGCGCCTCGTCGATGGCGAACAGGGAGATCTTCGACGCCTGGAACAGGTCAAGGCAGCGCTGCGTCATCAGGCGCTCGGGCGCCACGTAGACGACGTCGATGCCGCCCGTGCGCACCAGGCGCTCGATGCGGCTCGCTTCTTCGTAGGTCTGGGTGGAGTTCAGGAAGGCGGCGCGCACGCCGACTTCTTCCAGCGCGTCCACCTGGTCCTGCATCAGTGCGATCAGCGGCGAGACGACGACGCCGACGCCATCGCGCAGCAGTGCGGGAATCTGGTAGCACAGCGACTTGCCGCCGCCCGTGGGCATCAGCACCAGCGCGTCGCCGCCATGGCTGACGTGGTCGACGATGTCGGCTTGCTGGCCGCGGAAGGCCGGGTAGCCGAAAACGGTTTGCAGCAGGTGCAGCGCGCGCTGGTTAAGATCTTGATTCATAG
This sequence comes from Janthinobacterium sp. HH102, assembly GCF_001758625.2. Taxonomy (NCBI): domain Bacteria; kingdom Pseudomonadati; phylum Pseudomonadota; class Betaproteobacteria; order Burkholderiales; family Oxalobacteraceae; genus Janthinobacterium; species Janthinobacterium sp. HH102. The sequence goes on along the minus strand of NZ_CP062062.1, from coordinate 6,091,301 downwards.
TGCCTTATTCTGCCCAAACAACCCAGCCGTAGTGGGCGCTGGCCAACACCAGCAAGCCGAACACAATGCGGTACCAGGCAAAAAACGTGAAGTCGTGCGAGCTGATATAGCGCAGCAGCCAGCGCACGCACAGGAAGGCGGAAATGAAGGCGGCCACGGTGCCCAGGCCGAACAGGGGCACGTCGGTGGCCGACAGGATGTCGCGCGCTTTATACAGAGAATAGGCGGTGGCCGCCAGCAGGGTGGGGATGGCCAGGAAGAACGAGAATTCGGTAGCCGTCTTGCGCGACAGTCCCAGCAGCATGCCGCCGATGATGGTCGAGCCGGAACGGCTGGTGCCGGGAATCAGCGCGAAGGCCTGCGCGCAGCCCACTTTCAATGCGTCGAACGGCGTCATTTCGTCGACCGAGTTGACGCGCACGGTGACGGGATTGGTGCGCGCGCGACGCTCCACCAGCAAAATCACGATGCCGCCGATGATGAAGGCCATGGCGACCGGAACGGGCTTGAAAAGCGCATGCTTGATCATCTTGCCGATAGCCAGTCCGATGACCGCCAGTGGCAGGAAGGCGATGGCCACGTTCAGCACGAACTTGCGCGACTTCGCTTCGCTGCCGAAGGTAGACAGCACGCTGCCGATGCGCTGGCGGTATTCCCAGCACACGGCAAGGATGGCGCCGGCCTGGATGGCGATCTCGAAGACATCCATGACTTCTTTCGAGACATCCTTGGTAAAGTCGAGCAGGCTGCCGGCCAGGATCAGATGTCCTGTGGACGAAATCGGCAAGAATTCGGTAAAACCTTCGACCAGCCCCATGATGATGGCTTTTAGCGCAAGAATGAGATCCATAGATGTATACAAGGGTGTAATTGACAGGATGGGGTGTGTGCGTGGCGCCCGCAATGTGCGCGGGGTCGAAGCTTACCATGCCGCAGGCCCGTCGAGCCGATTTGGGCGCTGTCGGGCGGCGCTTTTTTAGCATCGTCCGACAGGCAGAAGGAGGATCAGGAACGTTGTTTGGCCGGCGCCACCAGGCGCGCGCTGGCTGCCACCAGCAGCAGGGCGGCGCCCAGCATGGCGAAGGCGATATTCAGGCTGGTGGCGTGCGCCACGAAGCCGATCACGGCCGGACCGGCCAGGATGCCCGCATAGCCGATGGTGGTGATGGCCGCCACCGCCAGGCTGGCCGGCATGGCATGTTGCTGGCCCGCCGCCGTGAACAGGATGGGCACGATGTTCGCCGCGCCCAGACCGATCAGCACGAAGCCGGCCATGGCCAGGCTGGCATGCGGCGCCAGCACGGCCAGGAAGAAGCCTGCCGCCGCGCACAAGCCGCCAATAGTGAGTACCCGCTTGCCGCCAAAGCGTGTGACCACCTTGTCGCCTGTGAAGCGGCCCACCGTCATGGCGATGGCGAAGGCGGCGTAGCCGAGACCGCCCTTGGCTTCTTCCACGCCGCGCGTGGTGGTCAGGAACAGGGCGCTCCAGTCGAGAATCGCGCCTTCGGCCAGGAAGACGATAAAGCACAGCAGACCGATGAAAATGACGGCGCCATGCGGCATGACGAACAGCGGCGTCTTTTCGCCGGAGGCGGACGCCGTCGGCAGCAGATGGCCTTGCGCCGCGCCCAGCACGCCGCACAGCAGCAGCATCACCACCGCGCAGGACCAGGCCGGCGTCAGTCCCAGCCACAACAGCAGGGCCATGCAGGCCGCGCCGGCAAAGCCGCCCACGCTGAACAGCGCATGAAAACCCGACATCATGGCGCCGCCGTTGGCTTTTTCGATGATCACGGCCTGGATATTGATGGCCACGTCAAATGTGCCCATGGCTGCGCCGAACACCAGCAGCACCAGGCCCAGTTGCAGCGGCGTGGCGGCCAGCGCCAGGCCGGGCAGGATGGCGGTCAGCAGCAGGCCGGCGCCGACGATGACCTTGCGGCAGCCGAAGCGGGCCGTGAGCATGCCCGTAAACGGCATCGCGCACAGCGAGCCGGCGCCCAGGCACAGCAGCAAGATGCCCAGCGTCGCTTCATCGAGGCTCAGGCGCGACTTGGCGTAGGGAACCAGGGGTGCCCAGGCGGCCATGCCGAGGCCGGCGGCGAAGAAGACCAGGCGCGTCGCGCGTTGTTGCAGGGTGCCGGTAAGGTGCATGGGTACGCTTTTCAAGGTCGGGGTGGAAAAATCAGGCGCGGGCGCGCAACACTTGCACGCCCAGCCGTTCAAAGGCAGCCGCGTGGGCAGCGTCGGCATCGGCTTCGAGCACCAGGTGCTGCAGCAGGCCCGTGGCCAGCACGCCGAAAGGCGCGGCCGTGCCCAGCTTGTCGCTGGTGACGGCCACGACGACCGCCTTGCTGGCGCCGGCGATGCTGCGCTTGAACTCGGCCTCGTCATAGTTGAACGCCGTCACGCCCGCGTCCGCGTCGGCACCGCAGGCACCGAGGAAGCACAGGTCGGGATGCATGCGCTCGACCGTGCGCAGCGCTTGCGGACCCAGGCTGGCGCCGGCGCGGCGGTCGACCCGGCCGCCAGCCATGATCAGCTCGATTTCGGGACGCTCCATCAGGACCATGGCGATGGATGGCGCATTGGTGATGACAGTGAGCGCCAACTGCGGCAAGGCGCTGGCGATGGCCAGGTTGGTCGAGCCCGCATCGAGAAACAGCACCTGGCCCGTGCGCACGAGGGACACGGCCGCCTGCGCCAGGCGCGCCTTGCGCTCGGGCGCTTCCTGCTTGCGCTGCGTCAAGGTGCCGCCATCGGGCGCCAGCGGCAGGGCGCCGCCATACACGCGCTGGCACAGGCCGGCCGCCGCCATCTCGCGCAAGTCGCGCCGTATCGTGTCTTCGGACACATCGAGCTGGCGCGCCAGGTCCAGCGCCAGCACCCTGCCGTCGGCATGTAATTGTTGCTGGATCAGCGCGTGGCGTTGTTTGAGGAGCAGAGTGGTGGACATATGAACTTATAAACGTGCAGGAATGTGCATGAATATACGCAAACGTGCAAACGCGGTCAATGCTTATCTGCGCGTCACGGCGGCCAACGGCTGGCTTACCGTGCAACCGCGGCGGCCTGCTTGCCTGCCTCTTCCAGCAGCCAGCCGCGAAAGGTCGCCAGGCGCGGCAGGCCTGCGGACTCCGGCCTGTAGACCACGTAGTAGGCCAGCGGCGAAAGAAAAGTCATCGCGCCGCACAGGCGTACCAGCCGCCCGGAGGCGATATCGTCATGCGCCATCACGCTGCGCGCCAGCGCCACGCCATGGCCCTCGGCCGCCGCCTGCAGCACCGCCGCCGAATTGTTGATCTTCATGCCGCGCGAGGCGGCGCTATCGCGCACGCCCGCCTTCTGCAGCCACGCTTCCCACGTTGGAAAATCGCCATGGCCATCCATCGACAGGTCGTGAATCAGCGTTTGCCGCGCCAGGTCGGCCGGCTGCCGCAATGGCGCATGCTGTTGCAGAAACGCGGGCGAACACACGGGATAGACTTCTTCATCCATCAATTTGTCGGCGCTCAGTCCCGGCCAGTTGCCGGTGCCGTAGCGCACGCCGATATCGATGCGTTGCGAGACGAAATCGACGGGCTTCAGACTGGTATCGAGCCGCACGTCGGTTTCCGGGCAGACCGATTGAAAGCGTTCAATCCGTGGCAACAGCCACTTGGCGGCGAAGGCGGGACTGACGGTCACCGTCAGCACCCCGTTGAGCGAACCTTCCTTGAGCCTTTCCAGACCCAGCAGCAAGCGGTCAAAGCCGGCGCGCAAATCCGGCAGTGCGCGCTCCGCGGCCTGCGTCGCCACCAGCCGCGTCTTGCCCGCCGTGTGCCGATGGAACAGCGGCGCGCCCAGCCAGTCTTCCAGGGCGCGCACCAACTGGCCCACGGCAGCGGGGCTGACGTTGAGTTCAGCGGCGGCGGCTGAAAAGCTCTGGTGGCGGGCGCTGGCTTCGAATGCCCGCAAGGCGTTCAGATGGATCGGTGTCTTCATGATTTTCTTCCATGGTGTCGCGTGATTGTGCGTCTCTGCGTGGCTATTTTAGTCACTCCGCAGCCGTACCACTAAAGTTTTTCTTTCAATGACTGACATTTAATCTGGTTTGTTCCCGTTCGCCGCCAAGCGCAGAATGCATTGCATCGCGGCAGTACACAACTGCCCGGAAGTTTTTCTTCAACAGCGCCTGCCTGGACGGCGGGCATAGGAAAGGAATGAAAATGAGCAAGCAATTCGAAGGCAAGAAACTGCTGGTCGTGGGTGGCACCAGCGGCATGGGTCTGGCGACGGCACGCGTGGTACTGGAGCAAGGCGGCAGCGCCGTGATCGTCGGCCACCGCGCAGAGAAAACCGAAGAGGCGCGCAAGGCATTGTCGGCGCTCGGCACGGTGTGGGCGGTGACCGCCGACCTGTCGAGCGACGCGGGCCTGGCCGCGCTGCTCAAAACGCTGGACGAACAGCATGCGGACATCGATCTGCTGGTCAACGCGGCAGGCGTGTTCTTCCCCAAACCGTTCCTCGAACACGGCGCCGCCGACTACGACCAGTATATGAATCTCAACAAGGCCTTGTTCTTCATCACGCAAAAGGTGGCCGCGCACCTGGTCGCCGGCGGACGCCCTGGGTCTATCGTCAACATCGGCTCGATGTGGGGCAAGCAGGCGATCGCCGCCACGCCATCGTCAGCGTATTCGATGGCCAAGGCCGGCCTGCACTCGCTGACCCAGCATCTGGCGATGGAACTGGCATCGAAGCAGATTCGCGTCAACGCCGTCTCGCCAGCCGTCGTGCAGACGCCGATCTACGAAGGTTTTATTCCGAAGGCGGAGGTCCATGAGGCGCTGCAGGGCTTCAACGGTTTCCACCCGATCGGCCGCGTGGGCACGCCGCTGGACGTGGCGGAAGTGGTGGCGTTTCTGCTGTCCGACAAGGCCGCCTGGGTGACCGGCGCGGTGTGGGACGTCGATGGCGGCGTGATGGCCGGCCGCAACTAAATACCTGGGGCAAGCCCGCCTTGCCCGCCTTTTCTTCACCTGATCATCAAGGAGCATCGCATGGCTTATCTGCAAATTACCCTCAAGATCGCCAACGCCAACCGCGCCGCGGCGGCTGGCGTCTATCAGCAGTACAAGGCGCCGTTCCTGGCCGGCATCGCGGGCGCGCAGTCGAAGCAATTGCTGATCCGCGAGGAAGACGTGCAAGTGCTGCATGGCTTCGACAGCGTGGGCAACGCCAATGCCTATCTGCAAAGCGCGCTGTTCAACAGCGACGTGGTGGTGGCGCTCACGCCGCTGCTGGACGCGGCGCCCGACGTGCGCATTTATACCGTGGCGTAAGCGGGCACCCGCCCGCTGCTACCTACTATTCCCTTTTTTGGAGCAAAAATCATGATGCAAGACTGGAACACCTACCGCGACTCCCTGCTGGAAAAAGTCGGCGATTACGCCGCGCAGAGCCCCGACGTGATGCGCGGCGTGATGGCCATCGACGGCGCCGCCGCCAAGACCGGCCACCTGGCGCCGAAGATCCACGAACTGATCGCGCTGGCGGTGGCCATCACCACGCGTTGCGACGGCTGCATCTCGGTGCACACGAAGAAAGCGGTGGAAGCCGGTGCGACCCTGGAAGAAATTTCCGAAGCGCTCGGCGTGGCCATCGCGCTCAATACGGGCGCCGCGCTGACCTATTCGGCGCGCGTGATGGAAGCCTACCAACAGCTGCCGAAGCAGTAAGCGCTGGCCGTTTTTTTCAACTTGGAAGTTTGTCATGCTGATCAATGCCGATTTTTCGCGCCCCGTCATCCTGGCGCCGCACCAGTACCGCTGGGTCGCGTCGCCGCAGGGCGGCGTCGAGCGCATCATGCTCGATCGCATCGGCGCCGAGCAAGCGCGCGCAACGAGCATCGTGCGCTATGCGCCCGAATCCTTCTTCCCGCCGCATCGGCATCCGGGCGGCGAGGAAATCCTGGTCCTCGACGGCACGTTTTCCGAAGACGGCGTGGATTATCCCGCCGGCTGGTATTTGCGCAATCCGCCCGGCTCCAGCCACCGGCCGTCGAGCGGCGCGGGGGCGGTGATCTTCGTCAAGTTGCAGCAGATGCAGCCGCGCGAACAGCGGCACGTCCGCATCGACACCCGCGACCCCGCCAACTGGCGCGAGCAGCGGGGGCGGGCCGTCTGTCCGCTGTTCGACGATGCTGCCGAGCAGGTCAGCCTGCAGCGGCTGATGCCGCATGAAGCCTTGCTGGCCGAGGCAGATGGCAGCCAGGAACTGCTGGTGCTCGAGGGCGAGGTGCGCGCACGCCAGCATGCCTGCGCGCCGCGCAGCTGGATGCGCCTGCCTGCCTGCACCTTGCCCGCCATCGTTGCCGGTGCGCAGGGAGCCACCGTTTACCTGAAAGTCCGGCATGTGGCGGACGCGACTTTGAAAGGATCAGCATGCAACACGCACGCATCATCATTATCGGCGCCGGCCTGAGCGGCCTGTACGCGGCCCACTTGCTGGAGCGGCTGGGCGTGGCCAATGTCGTCGTGCTCGAAGCGCGCGATTTCATCGGCGGGCGTATCGCCGGCATGCAGGCAGCTGGCGGCAGCGACCGCTTCGACCTGGGCCCGGCCTGGTTCTGGCCCGAGCAGCAGTACGCGCTGCACCAGCTGGTCGACGGGCTGGGGCTGCAGCGCTTCGCCCAGTACGACCAGGGCGACATGCTGTACCAGCGCGCCGCAGGGGAGGCGCCGGTGCGCATGCGCACGTACGCGAGCGCGCCGCCATCGATGCGCCTGATTGGCGGCATGAATGCGCTGACCGATGCCTTGCACGGCACCTTGCGCAGCACGCGCATCGTCACCGGACAACAGGTGCTGCGCCTGCGCCATGCGGCCGAGCACGTCGAAGTGGCGAGCGCGGATGCGGCGGGCGCCGTCACCGCGTGGCGCGCCGGCCACGTGCTGCTGGCATTGCCGCCGCGCCTGGCTGCCGCCGGTATCGCGTACGAGCCGGCCCTGCCTGCGGCGCTGGCGCGCGAGTGGACCGCCACCGCCACCTGGATGGCGCCCCATGCGAAGTACGTCGCCGTCTACGAGCGGCCGTTCTGGCGCGAACAGGGCTTGTCCGGTTCGGCGCGCAGCCAGAGCGGGCCGCTGGGCGAGATACATGATGCCTCGATGCCGGGCGGCAGCGCTGCCCTGTTTGGTTTCCTGGCCATGCCGGCACGCACGCGCCAGCGCCTGGACGATGGGGTCTTGCTGGCGCATTGCCGGGCCCAGCTGGTACGGCTGTTCGGCCCGCAAGCGGCCGCGCCGCGCACCGATGCCATCAAGGACTGGTCGCAGGATGCGCTGACCGCCACCGCTGCCGACCTCGACGCCGGCGGCGAGCACGGTCACGCCCCGGCAGCGGCGCCTGCGGCCGGTCCCTGGCAGGGCCGCCTGACGGCCATCGCCAGCGAATGGTCGCCGCGCTTTCCCGGCTATCTGGCCGGCGCGGTCGAGGCGGCCGCTCTGGGCGTGCAAGCCTGGCAAGCGGCGCAGCAGCGCCCGGCGATTCCGTGACCTAACTCAACGAAGGAGAAATGAAGATGAAAGCCACTTACCGCGCCATGCAAGTGAGCCGCCCCGGCGTGCTGGAACTGGTCGAGCGCGCCACGCCGCTACCTGGCGTGGGCGAAGTCTTGATCGCCGTCGAAGCCTGCGGCATCTGTGGCGCCGACAGCGCCGATATCGACGGCGCCGACCCGACGCTGCAGCCGCCGCGCGTGCCCGGTCACGAGGTGGTCGGGCGCATCGTCGCGCTGGGCGAACACACGCCGGGCATCTGGCAAATCGGCCAGCGCGTCGGCGTCGGCCGTCTGGGCGGCCACTGCAACGCCTGCCCGCCCTGCCGCCAAGGCCGTTTCCAGTTATGTCAGGACCAGCCGTTCGTGGGCGCCAGCCGCGACGGCGGCTATGCCGAGATGATGCTGGCGCGCGCCACCGGCCTGGTATCCATTCCCGGGCAGCTTGATGCGGAAGAGGCGGCGCCCATCCTGTGCGCGGGCCTTGCCACCTTCAATGCGCTCAAGAAGAGCGGGGCGCAGGCGGGCGATACGGTCGCCATCCTGGGCATCGGCGGCCTGGGGCATATGGCCTTGCAGTATGCGCGCCGCATGGGCTTCAAGGTGGTGGCGATCGGGCGCGGCGGCGATATTGCGCAGGACGCGCTGGAGCTGGGCGCGCACGTGTATGTCGACAGCCTGGCCGAGGATGCGGCCGCCGTGCTGCAAGCGCATGGCGGGGCGCAGGCGGTCATCACCACCGTCTCCAGCGCGGCCGCCGTGACGGCGCTGATGGATGGCCTGGCGCCAGCCGGACGGCTGGTCGTGCTGGGCGCGGGCAAGGATCCGCTGCTCGTGTCTTCCGGTAAATTGGTGGTGGGCGAACGCGGCGTGCTCGGCTCGATCACCGGCACGCCGTATGACAATGAAAAGACGCTTGCTTTCAGCGTGCTGGCCGGCGTGCGTCCGCGTATCGTAACCATGCCGCTGGAACGTGCGGCCGAAGCCTGTCAGCGCATGCAGTCTGGGGACGTCAAGTTCCGCATGGTGCTGACCATGTTGCCGAAGGCCTAGGCATTCTCTTCAAGTCTGCGGCGCCGTTGCCTGCTCCAGGTCGTCGAGCCAGCGTATCGCCTGTTCGCGGCTGGCGCCGCACATCTCTGCCGACGGCTGCAATCCTGCGCAGAACGCCGGCCGTTCCGGCTGTCCGAAAATGCGGCAGCGGCTATCGTCTCCCAGCTGCACGCAGCGGACGCCAGCGGGTTTCCCGTTCGGCATGCCCGGTATCGGACTGGTGATGGAGGGAGCGATGCAGCACGCTCCGCAGTGGTCGCGGCAGTTCATGGTTATTCTTTAGTGGACGACCAGCTTGCCATCCGGCTGCCAGGGAGCAGGCGCAGGACGGCATGGCGATGGCTGGAAAGGGATCAGGGGCCGACAGTATAGCAAGTCGGCGCGGCCTGCCGCTTCCCGCCGCTTGCCTAGCGCACGATGCTGACGCGCTTGCCCGACAAAGTGCGGCGGGCCGGATCGCCATGCACGGTGATGCGGCCGGAACCGCTGGCGCGGGTGTTGACTTCATTCTGGACGGTCACGTCGATGTCGCCGGAACCGTTGCTCGCCAGATAGGCAACGTCGCTGCGCAGGGCGGCCAGGTTGATGTCGCCCGAGCCGTTGACGTTGGCGTCGAGACGCTGCACGGCGCCGCTGGCGCTGATGCTGCCCGAGCCGTTGACGGCCACGTTGACGCGTTCGCCGCGCGCGCTGCCCAGCTGGATGTTGCCCGAACCGTTTTGCACCGCGTCCGTGTTGCCGCTGGCGAGGGCCGCCGCGTTGATGCTGCCCGAGCCATGGTTGGCCACGTCGAGGCGTCCCACGGTGCCCGACAATTCGCTCTTCATCGAACCGCGCTGCTCCAGGCTGAAATCGTCGCCATTGAAACCGCTGGCCACCAGGCGGCCCGAGCCGGAGATGTTGATCTTTCTCAATTGCGGCGTCGTGTAGATGACGTGGATGCCATTGCTGCTGCGAATGTTCGTATCGCTCCAGATGCGCAGGGTATTGCCGCTCACTTCGCTGTGGATGCGCGGCTGCAGGTTGCTGTCCGCTTCGATCACCAGCGATGTTGCCGGCCCCACGCGCACGTCGATCTTGATATCGATGCGCTTCATGCTGTCGATGTCGAGCGTGTTGATGTTGCTGACCTGGCGCACGTCGCGGCTCACTTGTTCATTGCCCTGGATGGCATTGCCGCCTGAGTCCGCATGGCGCACTTCGCCATCGTTGGGGTTGATGACGATGGCGCAACCGCCGAGGGCAAGGGCACAGCACAGGGCCAGCAAGGTACGCATGGTGTTTCCTTTATGATTGTTTTAATGTGGGAAAAAGCCGGCTGCCGCGCCGCGGCTGCCGTGCCGTCGATGACAAGGTAGCAAATCCGACACGCTTGCTCAGTGGAAATGCGATGAACTGCGCAAAATGGGGGCTGAAACGCATTCTGCTTCTTTTGGCGCGACATGTCCTGCGCCAGAGGAGGTGCCGCCAACGTTGACACGGAGCGTACAATACCCGTGTTCGGCGTGCTGGGCGGTGCCCCGCGTCGCCCGTGCTTGACCTAGCCCGTAGACAGGGCTACTATTAATGACTCAAAAGTAAGTTATTTGGAAAGATACATGCAAGCCCCGATTGATACCAAGCCCCGCTGGGAGCGGCGCAAGGATGCCCGCCCGCAGGAATTGCTCGCCGCCGCCCTCGACCTGTTTGTCGAACGGGGCTTTGCATCGACGCGCCTGGAAGATGTGGCCAAGCGGGCGGGCGTGTCGAAAGGCACCCTGTACCTGTACTTTGAGAATAAACAAGAGCTGTTCAAGGCCGTCGTGCGCGACAATATCGTGCAGTCGATCGGCGAGGCGGAAGACAGCATGGCCGCTTCGGACAGCAGCAGCGCCGAATTGTTGCGCAAGGTAATGATGCAGTGGTGGGAAGAATTCGGCGCCACCAAACTGGCCGGTTTGACCAAGCTGATGCTGGCCGAAGCGAACAATTTCCCGGAACTGGCGCAGTTTTACAACGAAGAAGTCGTCGCGCGCGGCAATGGACTGATCGTCAGTCTGCTGGAACGGGGCATGCAGCGCGGCGAATTCCGCCAGATCGATCCCGTGCTGGTCAGCACCATCCTCAGCGCACCCGTCACCATGCTCATGATGTGGACGCACTCCTTCGTGCCGTGCGAGGTCAAGGATATCGATCCGCTCGCCTATATGGATGCCTTTATCGACATGAGCTTGCGCAGCCTGCAGGCGGAGGCGCCCGGGAAAAGCTGATGCACCGGGCCTGGCTACTACCGTTCAGTTACCCCTTTTCCAAGGTTCGCCCCCCCAAATCTGCAGATCGTCGCAAATTTCCTCCATTCCCCGCCTTTATGGTTAACATGTGCTTTCAGCCAGTTCAACGATAAAATGGCGGATTATTACTTCACTTACCGAGTCCAAAGATGAATATCGAACAAGCCCGCTTCAATATGATCGAACAGCAGATCCGTCCATGGGACGTACTGGATATCGACGTGCTGGAGCTGTTGAACGTGGTCAAGCGTGAAAATTTCGTGCCGGCCGCCTATAAAAACCTGGCCTTCGTCGATACGGAAATTCCACTGGGCGGCGGCGAATGCATGTTCACGCCAAAGCTGGAAGCGCGTATTTTGCAAGACGTAGCCGTCAAGAAGCATGAAAATGTGCTGGAAATCGGCACCGGCAGCGGTTACATGGCCGCGTTGCTGGCGCACAAGGCGCGTCATGTGACGAGCGTGGAAATCGTTCCCCAATTGAAAACCCTGGCCGAGCAGAACCTGGCCGCCAACGGCGTGACCAACGTGACCGTGGAACTGGGCGACGGCGCCCAGGGCTGGAGCAAGGGTGCACCCTACGACGTGATCGTCGTGTCCGGCGCCCTGGCCGTGCTGCCGGAAGCGCTGTTGCAACAAGTCAAAGTCGGCGGCCGCATCCTGGCGATCATCGGCGAAGCGCCGATCATGTCGGCGCACCTGATCACGCGCAGCTCGGACAAGGCCTATGACACGCGCAAGCTGTTTGAAACCAATGTCACGCCGCTGCAAGCCGTGGCACCGTCGCATTTCCAGTTCTGAGGCGACCGATTCGATGGAGCATTTGAGTGCACCGCAGCTGGCCGCCTGGCTGGCTGACCCTTCCCGCCCGCGTCCGTTCTTGCTGGACGTGCGGGAACAGTGGGAGTTTGACCTGTGCCACCTCGACGGTGCCACCTTGATGCAGATGAACTCGATTCCCGCGCGCATCGATGACCTCGATGAAGACGCCGAAATCGTCTGCATTTGCCATCACGGCATGCGCAGCATGCAAGTGGCGGCCTTCCTGGAGCGCAATGGTTTTGGCAAGATCAGTAATTTGACGGGCGGCGTGCATGCCTGGGCGCTGCAAGTCGACAGCGCCATGCCGAAATACTAAGTGAATTCGCAGTAGATGCACTTCCAGGCATGTTTTCCTGCATGCCTGCGGAGGCCTGTACCCCGCTCCTGCCGGCGCGGCCGCCAGGCAGGCTGTAACCGATTTTTGATTCCATCAACTTTTGACGACTCCAACGGAGAAATGCAATGCGGAAACCCCTTATCGCCGTGCTGATGACCAGCGCCTTTGTCTCGATGACATGCTCGCTGCAAGCGCAGGCGGCCGATCTCATCCAGGTGTACCAGCAGGCGCTGGCCAATGACGCGCAGTACGCCAGCGCGCGCGCGGCCCTGTCTGCCGGGATGGAGCGGGTTCCGCAGGGGCTGGCAGGCTTGCTGCCGCAAATCTCCGCCTCGGGCAGCAATACGCGCGGCAATCAGGAACAGATCATCCAGAACAATGGCGGCAACAAGATCACTTCGCCGTCCGTCAACGTCCGCGCGAACAGCTACAACCTGACCCTGGCGCAGCCGCTGTTCCGCTGGGACCGTTGGGAAACCTACCAGCAAAGCAAGCTGGCGCAGGCGATTGCCGAAGCGCAATTTGCGCAAGTCCAGCAAGACTTGATCACGCGCGTGGCGCAAGCGTATTTCGACGTGCTCAGCGCGCAGGACAACCTGGGCGCCACGCAGGCGCAAAAAGTGGCCACGACGGAGCAGTTGGCCTCTGCCAAGCGCAACTTCGAAGTCGGTACGCAAACAATTACCGACACGCACGAAGCGCAAGCGGCCTACGACCTGGTCGTGGCGCAGGAATTTGCCGCCATCAATGACCTGGCCAACAAGCGCAGCGCCCTGCAAACCATCATCGGCGAAGCGCCGACGAGCCTGGCGCCGATGCGGGCGGGCGTGGTCATCAGCGCGCCGGAACCGGCCGCCATCGAGCCGTGGGTGAGCTCGGCGGAAGAGCAGAACTACAGCGTCGTCACGGCCCAGTTCAACGTGGAATCGGCCAAGCGTGACATCGGCCGCAACCGCGCCGGCCACTATCCGACCCTGGATCTGATCGCCAACACGGGCCATACCTACACTTCGGGTGGCGGGACCGGCAGCGGCAATAACAACAACGCCATCGGCGTGCAGTGGAGCATCCCCATTTTCAGCGGCTTTGCCGTGACGAGCAAGGTGCGCGAATCGATCGCGCTGGAAAACAAGGCCCGCAACGACCTGGAAACGGCACGCCGCACGGCATCGCAAGGCGCGCGCCAGGCGTTCCTGGGCGTCAACAGCGGCCTGGCGCAAGTCAAGGCGCTGGAAGCGGCGGAAGTGTCGAGCAAGTCGGCGCTGGAGTCGAACCAGCTCGGCTATCAAGTGGGCGTGCGCATCAATATCGACGTCTTGAATGCGCAGAAACAATTGTTCTCGACGCAAAAAGACCTGTCGAAAGCCCGCTACGACACCATCATGAACGGCTTGCGCCTGAAGGCCGCGGCCGGCACCTTGAAGGAAACGGACTTGATGCCCGTCAACGCCTTGCTCGTCAAGTAAGCGCGCTCTTGCTCTACATGAAAACCAGCCCCGGCAACGGCGCTGGTTTTTTTTCGTCTGGCGGTGTTGTCAGACGGCGCGGCTGTTGGCGAACTGGGTCAGCACGACACCGGCCACCACCAGGCCCGCGCCGGCCCAGTGCAGCGGAGAAATATGTTTGACGGCAAAACCCAGCAAGCCGTAGCGGTCGATGGCCAGCGCGGCCAGCATCTGTCCGCCGATGACGGCCGCCATGAAGGGCCCGGACCCCATGCGCGGCGCCAGCATCAGCGCGGCCGTAATATAAAACACGCCGGCCGCGCCACCGAGCCAGGACCAGCCCGGCCCGCGCACGGCGAGGTGCAAATCGGGCGCCGGCACCCGCCAGGCCAGCATCACGAGCGACGCGAGCACGGCGCTGACGGCCAGCGAGGCGATGGTGGCCCATAGCGGGTGGCCCAGATTGCGGCCCAGCGCCGCATTCGCGCCCGCCTGGAAAGGGACGACGGCGCCGGCCAGCATGGCCAGCGGGGCAAACAAGGTGATCCATCCGTGCATGTGCGACTCCCTGCGTGTTGAGTTGATGCAGTCATCGTATTATGCTGTCATCATTAAATCCAATTCGTAGTTTGTCAGCTAACTATGCACCAAATGAATAATCTGCGCGCCGTCGATTTGAACTTGTTGGTGATTCTGGAAGCGCTGCTGAGCGAACGCCATCTGTCGCGCGCGGCGGAACGCTTGCACATGAGTCAGCCTGCCGTCAGCCATGCGCTGGCACGCTTGCGCCACTTGCTCGACGATCCGCTGCTGCTGCGCGGCAAGGGCGGCTTCCAGCCGACGGCGCGCGCACTGGAGTTGGCGCGGCCGCTGGCCGAAGCCTTGCAGAGCGTGCGCTCCGTGCTGGGCGGCGCCGTCTTCGAGGCGGCCACGGCGCAGCGCGTGTTTCGCCTGGCCATGTCGGATTACGGCGCGGCATTGATCTTGCCCGCTTTGCTGCGGCGTTTGCGCGTGGAAGCACCGGGCATCGACCTGGCCGTCAGCTATGCCAGCCGTTCTGCCGTGATGGCCGGCGTGCAGGATGGCGAGATCGATCTGGCGCTGGGCGTGTTCCCGCAACTGCCCGAGCAGTTGCATAGAGAAACTTTATTCGAGGAAACGTTCGTTTGCGCACTCGATCCGGCCAGCCTGGCGTCGGGCGAATCCTTGAGCTTGCAGACCTATCTGGCGCGCCCCCATGTGCTGGTGGCGTCCGGCGAAGGCGGCATGGCGGCCGAAGTCGATGCAGCGCTGGCGCAGCTGGGCCAGGCGCGCCGCATCGCCGTGCGCGTGCCGTACTGGACGGTCGCACCGGATGTCGTGATGGGGACGGATCTGATATTGACGGTGGCGCGGCGTGCCTTGCAGGGCATTGAGGCGCAGGGGCTGGCGCTGTGCTCCGCGCCGTTTGCCATCGCACCGTTTGCGTTTGAAGCGATACGGCACCGCCGCACGGACGGCGATGCGGGCATCGCCTGGCTGCGCGCGGCCATTGCAACGGCGGCAGAGCCAGGCTGACGTCTTACAGGCCGGCGCCCTGGCCGTCGAACTTGCGTTCGATCAATTCGATCTTGTAGCCATCCGGATCGGTGATGAAGGCGATAACGGTGTTGCCGCCCTTGACGGGACCCGGTTCGCGCGTGACGTTGCCGCCGTTCGCCCGCGCCGCGTCGCAAGCGGCGACGATATCGTCGGCCGAGATGGCGATGTGGCCGTACGCCGTGCCCAGCTCGTAGCTGGTGGTGCCATAGTTATACGTCAGTTCCAGTTCCGCGTGGTCGGGGTTCGAACCGTAGCCGACGAAGGCCAGCGTGTACTGGTATTCCGGGTTGTCGCTGGTGCGCAGCAATTTCATGCCCTGGACGTTCGTGTAAAAATCGATGGAGCGCTGCAGGTCGCCGACCCGTAACATGGTGTGCAAAATACGCATCGTAAATCCTTGAGGGTGATAGGGGAATGGCAGGATTTTATGCGTTTTACGGCTTTCTTGCCGAGACCGCCCTTGCCGTCCGCTGATTGGACAGCAGCGGGCGGTCTGCCGGAATTACTCCAGACGGGCGTCCAGCGTGATTTCCGTGGCCAGCAACTTCGATACGGGGCAACCGAGCTTGGCGCGCAGGGCCGCGTCCTGGAATGCTTCGTCGGTGGCGCCGGGAATGGTGGCCACCAGGGTCAGGTGCACGGCCGTGATGGCATAGCTGCCATCGATTTTTTCCAGGCTGACGTCGGCCGTGGTTTTCAGGGCCGTGGCGCGCAAGCCCGCCTCGCCCAGTTGGCCGGACAGGGCCATGGTGAAGCAGGCCGCGTGGGCCGCGCCGATCAGTTCTTCCGGATTGCTGCCGGGACCGTCCTCGAAGCGCGTGTTGAAACCATAGGCCACATTGTCGAGTGCGCCGCTTTGGGTGGAAATAAATCCTTTGCCATCCTTAAGGCCGCCACTCCAGACGGCTGATCCTGTTTTTTTCATGATGTACTCCTTGCGTGGTTCGAAGGTCCATCATGCGCGTGGCATCCTTGCCCTTCCGTTCGTTGCGCCACACAGGGGGCGCATGCGCGGCGCCAATGTGTTCACGGCGCCGGCGTGACGCGCCAGATGACATTGCCCACGTCGTCCGCCACCAGCAGCGCGCCCGCCTTGTCGACGGCCACGCCGACGGGGCGTCCCTGCGCCTTGCCATTGCCGTCGAGGAAGCCGCTGACGACATCCTGCGGCGGCCCGCTGGGCACGCCATTGGCGAAGGGCACATAAATGACTTTATAGCCGCTGAAGGGCTTGCGGTTCCACGAGCCGTGCTGGCCGATGAAGGCGCCGCCCCGGTAGCGTTCCGGCAGCAAGGCGCCATCATAAAACGCCAGTCCCAACGAGGCCGTGTGCGCGCCCAGCGCGTAGTCAGGCGCGATGGCGGTGGCCACCAGCTCTGGGCGAGGCGGCTTGACCCGCGCGTCGACGTGCTGGCCGAAATAACTGTAGGGCCAGCCATAAAAGGCGCCGTCCTTGACGGACGTCATGTAGTCGGGCACCAGGTCGTTGCCCAGCTCGTCGCGCTCATTGACGGCCGTCCAGAGGGCGCCCGTCCTGGGTTGCCAGGCCAGGCCGACGGGATTGCGCAAGCCCGTCGCATACACGCGGGCCTTGCCCGTGGCGCGCGTGAATTGCCAGATGGCGGCGCGGCCATCTTCGGCCGCCATGCCGTTTTCGCCCACGTTGCTGTTCGAACCGACGGCAACATAGAGAAATTTGCCGTCGGGACTGGCGACGACGTTCTTGGTCCAGTGGTGATTGATGGGGCCGCCCGGCAAATCCATCACCTTGACGCCGGGCGCCGTGATGGCTGTCTGGCCTTCCTTGTAAGGAAAACGCATCAAGGCGTCGGCATTGGCGATGTACAGCTCGTTACCCACCAGGGCCATGCCGAATGGCGAGTTCAGTCCTTGCAGGAACACGCTGCGCGTCTGCGCCACGCCATTCGCGTCGACGCCGCGCAGCAGGGTGATGCGGTTGGCGCTGGGCGTGGCCGCGCCCGCCTTTTTCATCTGCATCTGCATGATGGCGCCCTTGATGCCCTTGCTGTCGTCCGGTTTCGACGGGGCGTTCGTTTCCGCCACGAGCACGTCGCCGTTCGGCAAGACGTACAGCCAGCGCGGATGGTCGAGGTCGCGCGCATACGCACGGATGGCCAGGCCCGCCGCGACAGCGGGGTGCTGCGCGGCCGTCCAGCGCTGCACGGGCGCCACATTCACGGTGGGAATTAGCTGCTTGTCCGGTGCGGGCAGGGTGGGCTGCGGGCCGAAGCCCACGGGCATGGCGGGCGCTTGGGCGTGGGCGAGATGGGCGCCGCAGGCAGCGGCCAGCAGGAAGGAACAGGCGTAACGGTGCATGGCGTACTCCGGAGCATGAACAGTGCGGGTAGCAGAGCGTGACCGTTGGAGTCAGCGCGCCTTCTTTGGTTCCAGTTGCGCGTCGGGACGGGCTTGCTGCGGCGCGGCGGGCTTGACCTTTTCCACGCCCGGCTGGGCGTGCAGGTCCGTATCGACCAGCCCTTGCTCCAGGTCGCTGGCCGCCTGCTGCATGATCTTGCGTGGGCGCACGTTCTGCGCATCGGGCGATTCGTCGCGCTCGTGCGGCAGACGGTCGATGCCGTCATTTTTGACCTTTTCATCGGTATTGATCTTGCGTTCGCTATGCTGGGTAACCATATGGCCTCCTGACAGAAGAATTGACGTGGGATCAGTGTCCTGCCGCAGCCAGGCTGCCTGCAAGCGGATTTGTCCATCCAGGGAGCGCTGGCGCACGCATGGATGATTCTTTTTCTGCGCTACACTGCGTGCAACACCAAGAACGCCCCTTGCGGGCACACGGCAGCCGCACTATACTGTGGATATATACAGTATCATGCGATGGCGGCGTGCGACGCGACAGCCTGGGGCGGCTTGCCACCGAATTTACTACCGAGATTTTTATGCCCGTCGATAACTACGCCGACCAGCGAGCCGAACAGCCAGCCGCGACCTTGCCAGCCCCGGGCGAGCGCTTCAACCTGGGCGCCAAGACCATTGCCCTGGTCGTGCGCCAGAATACGGATGGCATTGCCGAACCCGTGAAAAGCATCGTCGATTTCCTGCAAGTGCTGGGCCACACGGTGGTCTTCGAGGCGGAGACGGCCGCGCACCTGAACCTGGCGTTTCCAGGCGTGCGCGCCATGTCGCCGGCCGAGATCGGCGCCGCCGCCGATTGCGCCATCGTCATGGGCGGCGACGGCACCATGCTCGGCATTGCGCGCCAGCTGGCGCCATTCGACGTCCCCTTGATCGGTATCAATCAGGGGCGCCTGGGTTTCATGACCGATATTCCGCTTGAGCGCATGCTGCCCGTGCTGGCGCAAATTCTCGGCGGCCGCTTCAAGGCCGAGCGCCGCACTTTGCTCGAAGGCAGCGTGCTGCGCGACGGCGAGTCGATTCACGTGGGCATGGCCGTCAACGATGTCGTCGTCTCGCGCGGCGGCGGCGCCGGCATGGCCGAATTGCGCGTCGAGGTCGACGGTCACTTCATGTACAACCAGCGTTCGGATGGCTTGATCATTTCCACGCCCACGGGCTCGACCGCGTATTCGCTGTCGGCCGGCGGCCCGCTGCTGCATCCGACCCTGGGCGGCATCGTGCTCGTGCCGATCGCCCCGCATGCGCTGTCGAACCGCCCCATCGTCTTGCCCGATTCCAGCCAGATCGTGGTGGAAATCGTGCGCGGGCGCGATATCAGCGTCAATTTCGACATGCAGACCTTTGCCAGCCTGGTGCAGCAAGACCGCATCCTCATCCGCCGTTCGCCCCATACGATTACTTTCCTGCATCCGGAAGGGTGGAGCTACTACAACACCCTGCGTGAAAAACTGCACTGGAATGAGTACCCGTCGGGCGAGGGCAAGCTCAGCTAATAGTTTCTCCACCTCAACCCGCGGTGCGCCGCCTAACCACAGAAGCCATGCTCCATACACTGTCCATTCGCGATTTTGTCATTGTCGATACCATTGAACTGGAATTTTCCGCCGGCTTCAGCGTGCTGACGGGCGAGACGGGCGCCGGCAAGTCCATCCTCATCGATGCGCTGACTTTGGCGCTGGGCGGGCGCGGCGACGCCAGCGTGGTGCGCGAAGGCGCGGCCAAGGCCGACATCACAGCCGATTTTTCCGTCAGCGAAGTGGCGCAGGCCTGGCTGGTGGCGCATGAATTCGCCAACGACGATGGCGGCGCCCTGCTGCGCCGCGTGATCGACAATGCGGGCCGCTCGAAGGCGTATATCAACGGCATTCCCGCCACGGCCGCCCAGCTGCGCGAACTGGGCGACATGCTGGTCGATATCCACGGCCAGCACGCGCACCAGTCCTTGCTGAAAAGCGAAGCGCAGCGTGCCTTGCTCGACGGCCAGGCGACGGCGCGCGAAGCGGGCGCGGAGCAGGATGCGCGGCAAGTGGCGGCGCTGCACAAGCGCTGGCGCGCCCTCGTGCGCCAGCGCGAGGAATTCGAAACGAATGCCGCCAACGTGCTGTACGAACGCGAACGGCTGGAATGGCAAGTGGGCGAGCTGGAAAAACTGGCCGCCAAGCCCGGCGAATGGACGGAGATCACGAACGAGCACAGCCGCCTGTCGCACGCGGCCAGCCTGCTGGAAGGGGCGCAGGAAGCCCTGGCGATCATTTCGGAACAGGAAGATCATCCGATCGTGTCGCAACTGTCGGCCTTGAACCAGAAGCTGGGCAAGCTCGTGTCCGTCGATGCGGAATTGCAGCCGATCGTCGACCTGATCGAGTCGTCGCGCATCCAGCTGCAGGAATCCGTGTACGCGCTGAACAATTACCTGGACCGCGTGGAACTGGACCCGGAGCGCCTGCACCAGCTCGATGCCCGCATGGAAGCCATGCACAGCACGGCCCGCAAATTCCGCGTCACGCCAGAAGAATTGCCGGAGGAACACGCCAAGCTGTCGGAAAAGCTGCAGCACCTGGCCGACGCTTCCGATATCGAAGGCTTGCTGCGCCAGGAAGCGAAGATCGAGGCCGAGTACCGCGCCGTGGCCGAGCGATTGTCCGCCACGCGCCGCGCCGCCGCCCTGGAGCTGGGGCAAGCCGTCACGCGCGCCATGCAGGAACTGAGCATGACGGGCGGCAGCTTCGAAATCGCGCTGCACCCGTGCGATCCGGCCGCCCACGGCCTCGAGCAAGTCGAGTTTCTCGTTGCAGGCCATGCGGGCACGGCGCCCCGTTCGCTGGCCAAGGTAGCGTCCGGCGGCGAACTGGCGCGTATCGCGCTGGCCATTTCCGTCATCACTTCGCACGCCACCACCACGCCGACCCTGATCTTCGACGAGGTCGACAGCGGCATCGGCGGCGCCGTCGCCGAAGTGGTCGGACGCTTATTAAAACGCCTGGGGCAGGGACGCCAAGTGCTGTGCGTGACCCACTTGCCGCAAGTGGCCAGCCAGGCCAATCAGCATTTCCAAGTGGCAAAAAGCACCCTGGACAACGGCAAGACGGCGTCGCGCATCGACATGCTCGACGCCAAGGCCAGGGTGGAAGAAGTGGCGCGCATGCTGGGCGGTCTGGAAATCACGGCCACCACGCGCAAGCATGCGCGCGAATTGCTGGCGATTTGAACGCAGGCTTAAATCCGGGGTCAGACCCCCGGACGCGTTAGCGCTGAGCTTGACGTTAGCGGCATTGAGGGTCTGACCCCCGATGTTGACGCAATGTAACTATAATAACTGCCTAATCCATCCAACGCCTTCGAAGAGCCTTCATGTCATTTCAAACTGAACCACCGTACACGCATGGCAGCATCGACCGCAGCGCCGTGGTGCTGGTCAACCTGGGCACGCCCGATGCGCCGACCTCGTCGGCCGTGCGGCGCTACCTGAAGCAATTTTTGTCGGACCCGCGCGTGGTGGAGATTCCCCGCCTCGTCTGGTGGTTCATCCTGAACCTGATTATTTTGCCATTCCGCTCGGGCCAGTCGGCCAAGAAATACGCGTCGATCTGGACGCGCGAGGGCTCGCCCCTGAAAGTGCACACGCAAAAGCAGGCGAAACTGCTGGCCGGTGCCCTGGCCGAACGTGGCCACGATGGTGTGACCGTGGCCATGGCCATGCGCTACGGTTCGCCTTCCTTGCCCGAGGTGCTGGCCCAGCTGAAAAGCGAAGGCTGCGAGCGCATCGCCATCCTGCCGGCCTATCCGCAATACTCGGGCACGACGACGGGTTCCATCTACGACGCCGTATTCGCCCATTACGCCACGGTGCGCAATGTGCCGGAATTGCGTTTTATCAAGCAATATCACGAGCACGACACGTATATCGACGCCTTGCGCGATTCCGTGCTGAACCACTGGGAAGCGCATGGCCGTCCGGAAAAACTGGTGATGAGTTTCCATGGCGTGCCCAAGCGTACCTTGCTGCTGGGCGACCCCTACCACTGCCAATGCCTGAAAACGGCGCGATTGCTGGCAGAAAAGCTGAAATTAACTAAAGAGCAATACGTGGTGACCTTCCAGTCGCGCTTCGGCAAGGCCGAATGGCTGCAGCCGTACACGGCGCCCACCCTGGTGGCGCTTGCGCAGCAGGGCGTCAAGCGGGTCGACCTGCTGTGTCCGGGCTTTACCAGCGATTGCCTGGAAACGCTGGAAGAGATCGCCATGGAAGCCAAGCATGATTTCGAGACGGCCGGCGGCCAGCACTTCCATTACATCGCCTGCCTGAACGAAACGCCGGCCTGGATCGCGGGCATGGCGGAAATTGCGGAGCAGCATATGATCGGCTGGCCGACGATGAAGACGGCACCGCAGCGCGACGCGGACAAGAAGGCGGGCGAGCAGGCGCGCGCGGCGGCGCTGGCACTGGGCGCGGCGAATTAAAGATAATTAATTTTTTCACAATCAAAAGCCGCGCTTGCGCGGCTTTGTCATGTGTGGCGCGACAAAAGTACTATCCAGATAGCAACGCCGCCAGTGGCGATGGCCGTGGCGGGGCTGGTAGAATGCCCGCTTTGCCCGGGGAAGCCTGGAAAATCAAGGGGGCGCGCACGGCTCACTGGCCGAAATGGGTCGCCTTTTGTAATAAGCTGTAACATGAATCGCTGTAATTCTGGTTTTGCCGTGTATACCCCTTGAAACAATAGGATATAGCCCCATCTGCCCGTTAGTGTTGTAAAGATAGTTAGACTAACTCATTTAAGTCATTGATTGTAGGAGCTTTCTAGATGCAAGATCAGGAAAACCAAGCTGTACCTAATCCGCAAGCGGACGCCGCGGCGACTGCCCCATCGACTCCCGCAGAGCCTACTTTGGAAGAGCAGCTGGCGAGTACCGAAGCGCGTCTTGCAGAGATGCACGATGCCTTCATGCGCGCCAAGGCCGATGGCGAAAATATTCGTCGCCGTGCGCAGGAAGATGTTGCTAAAGCGCATAAATTCGCAGTGGAAAGCTTTGCCGAAGCCATGGTGCCGGTGAAAGACAGCCTGGAAACGGCGCTGACGGTGGAAGCACCGACCATCGAATCGCTGAAAGAAGGCGTCGAGATGACCTTGAAGCAACTGAACGCCGCGTTCGAGCGTAACCGCCTGGTAGAAGTCTTGCCAGTGCAGGGCGAAAAGCTCGATCCGATGAAACACCAGGCCGTTGCCGTGGTGCCAGCGGAGCAGGAAGCCAATACCATCGTGTCAGTCTTGCAAAAGGGCTATATGATTGCGGACCGCCTGCTGCGTCCAGCCATTGTCACGACCGCGCAAGCAAAATAATCAGAGTGCGGCATCAAGCAAGCCTTGAAACCATGCCGCTTTGCCACATATAAGAACCATCTGAAATCTAGCAAATAAAAGGAAAAAAATCATGGGTAGAATTATCGGTATCGATCTGGGAACCACGAATTCCTGCGTTTCCATCATGGAAAACGGTCAACCAAAGGTAATCGAAAACGCTGAAGGCGCACGCACGACGCCGTCGATTATTGCTTATCAAGAAGATGGCGAAATTCTCGTCGGCGCGCCAGCGAAACGCCAGGCCGTGACCAATCCGAAAAACACGCTGTACGCAGTCAAGCGTCTGATCGGTCGCAAGTTCGACGAAAAAGAAGTGCAAAAAGACATCTCGCTGATGCCGTACCAAATCATGAAAGCCGACAACGGCGATGCATGGATCGGCGTACGCGACAAAAAACTGGCGCCGCCGCAAATTTCGGCTGAAGTCCTGCGCAAGATGAAAAAAACGGCAGAAGACTACCTCGGTGAAGAAGTCACCGAAGCCGTCATCACCGTGCCTGCGTACTTCAACGACTCGCAGCGTCAAGCCACCAAGGATGCCGGCCGTATCGCTGGCCTGGACGTCAAGCGCATCATCAACGAGCCAACCGCGGCAGCGCTGGCGTTCGGCCTGGACAAGACCGAAAAAGGCGACCGTAAAATTGCCGTGTATGACTTGGGTGGCGGTACGTTCGACGTGTCGATCATCGAAATCGCGGATGTTGATGGTGAGAAACAATTTGAAGTGCTGTCGACCAACGGCGACACCTTCCTGGGTGGCGAAGACTTCGACCAGCGCGTCATCGATTACATCATCGACGAGTTCAAGAAGATCAACGGCATCGACCTGAAAAAAGATCCGATCGCCCTGCAGCGCATCAAGGCTTCGGCCGAGCGCGCGAAGATCGAATTGTCGTCGTCGCAGCAAACCGAGATCAACGAGCCGTACATCGCCATGGCGAACGGCGCACCGGTCCACTTGAACCTGAAGATGACCCGCGCCAAGCTGGAATCGCTGGTGGAAGAGCTGATCACGGCCACGATGGAACCATGCCGCACCGCCATCAAAGATGCTGGCGTGAAAGTGTCGGACATCGATGACATCATCCTGGTCGGCGGTATGACCCGTATGCCGAAGGTGCAGGAAAAAGTGAAGGAATTCTTCGGCAAGGATCCACGCAAGGACGTGAACCCGGACGAAGCCGTCGCCGTGGGCGCAGCGATTCAAGGTTCGGTCCTGTCGGGCGAACGCAAGGACTTGCTGTTGCTGGACGTCACCCCTCTGTCCCTGGGTATCGAAACCCTGGGCGGCGTGATGACCAAGATGATCCACAAAAACACGACGATTCCGACCAAGTTCAGCCAAGTGTTCTCGACGGCCGACGACAACCAGCCTGCGGTGACCATCAAGGTCTTCCAGGGTGAGCGCGAAATCGCCGCCGGCAACAAGGGTCTGGGCGAATTCAATCTGGAAGGCATCCCGCCAGCATCGCGCGGTACGCCACAGATCGAAGTGACCTTCGACATCGACGCCAACGGCATCTTGCACGTCGGCGCGAAAGACAAGGCCACCGGCAAGGAAAACAAGATCACGATCAAGGCCAATTCCGGCTTGACCGAGGCTGAAATCCAGAAGATGGTGAAAGACGCCGAGCTGAACGCCGAAGAAGACAAGAAGGTCAAAGAATTGGCCGAGTCGCGCAACCAGGCCGATGCTCTGGTACACTCGACCCGGAAATCCTTGACCGAATACGGCGACAAGCTGGATGCGGGCGAGAAAGAGAAGATCGAAGCGGCGATCACCGACCTGGAAGCAAGCATCAAGGCGGGCGACAAGGCTGAGATCGACGCCAAGGTGGAAGCACTGTCGAGCGCATCGCAGAAACTGGGCGAAAAAATGTATGCCGACATGCAAGCGCAGCAAGCTGCCGGCGGCGCGGAAGGTGCACAGCAAGCTGCTGGCGCATCGGACGCAGGCGCCAAGCAGGACGATGTTGTTGACGCTGACTTCAAGGAAGTCAAAGACAGCAAATAATTGTCTTGCGCTCCCATGAACCGGGGGCAGCCGGGCTGAACGCTACATCGCGGGATTAGCCGCGAAGACCGGCCGAGCCGAGTCGCTGCCCAGTGCAGCACTCGACTCGGCTTTTTCGTGTAATTTTTACATCAGTAGATAGACTGCAAGGTGCCGACAACATGGCAAAGCGTGATTTTTACGAGACACTCGGTGTCGCAAAAAATGCTTCGGAAGAAGAGATCAAAAAGTCTTACCGTAAACTGGCGATGAAATACCATCCGGACCGCAATCCGGATAGCAAGGAATCGGAAGAAAAGTTTAAGGAAGTCAAAGAAGCCTACGAGATGCTGACCAATCCGGAAAAGCGCGATGCGTATGACCGTTATGGTCACGCCGGCGTGGACCCGAACATGGGCGGTGGCGGCGGCTTCGGCGGCGGTGCGGGCGGCTTTGCCGACAGCTTCGGCGATATCTTCGGCGACATCTTTGGCGGTGGCGGTGGTCGCAGCCGCAATGCGGGTCCACAGGTGTACCGTGGCGCCGACTTGCGCTACAACCTGGAAATTACGCTGGAGCAAGCTGCGCACGGCTTCGACACGACCATCCGCGTGCCGAGCTGGGACAAGTGCGACACTTGTCATGGCAGCGGCGCCAAGCCGGGCACGTCGCCCACCACCTGCGGTACTTGCGGTGGTCACGGTCAGGTGCGCATGCAGCAAGGTTTCTTCAGTATCCAGCAAACCTGCCCGAAATGCCATGGCAGCGGCAAGGTCATCACCGACCCCTGCACGCCATGCGGCGGCGCCGGTCGCATCAAGCGCAACAAGACGCTGGAAGTCAAAATTCCAGTCGGTATCGACAACGGCATGCGTATCCGTTCGTCCGGCAACGGCGAACCGGGCACGAATGGGGGCCCGTCGGGCGACCTGTATGTGGAAATCCACATCAAGCCGCACGCCGTATTCCAGCGCGAAGGCGACGACCTGCATTGCGAAATGCCGATCTCGTTCACCAAGGCAGCTTTGGGCGGCGAAATCGAAGTGCCTACCCTGAACGGCAAGGTGTCGTTCACGATCCCGGAAGGCACCCAGTCGGGCAAGACCTTCCGCCTGAAAGGCAAGGGCATCAAGGGCGTGCGCTCCGGTTACGCGGGCGACCTGTTCTGCCACGTGGCCATCGAAACACCGGTGAAACTGACGGAAAAACAGAAAGACCTGCTGCGCGACTTTGAAAAGTCGACGACCGAGGGCGGTGCCAAGCACAGTCCGCAAAGCAAGACCTGGAAAGACAAGGTCAAGGATTTTTTTGAATAAGCACACGTAACACCATGCGCCGGGATGCTTCAACATCCCGGCGTTTTTTTCATCACGACTGAACAATGTGCGCGCATCGCCGGCCTATGGGCGCGATCTGCGGCCAATTCAGTCGTACGCACACAATGGGAGCGATATGACCGAACAGAAAAATGGCCCGGCCCTGGCGGAACTGCTGCAGCGTAACCGCCGCTGGGCCGACTCGATGGTGGCGAAGGACCCGAACTTCTTCAAGAACCTGGAAGCGCAGACATCGCCCGAATACCTGTGGATCGGCTGCTCCGACAGCCGCGTGCCCGCCAATGAATTGCTGGGCATGGCGCCTGGCGACGTGTTTGTACACCGTAATATTGCCAACGTGGTCGTGCATTCCGACCTCAATTGCCTGTCCGTCCTGCAATTTGCCGTGGACGTGCTGAAAGTCAAACATATCATCATCGTCGGCCATTACGGCTGCAAGGGCGTGCATGCGGCCATGACGGGCACGCGCATCGGCCTGGTCGACAACTGGCTGCGCCACGTGCAGGACGTTGGCCAGAAGCACGAGCGCTATCTGGGCGACGTATTGACGAGCCGCCAGCGCGGCGACCGTCTGTGCGAACTGAACGTGGTCGAGCAAGTCTTGAACGTGTGCCAGACCACCGTCGTGCAAGATGCGTGGGAACGGGGCCAGGAACTCAGCGTCCATGGCTGGGTCTACGGCTTGAAGGATGGCTTGCTGAACGACCTCGAAGTGACGGTCACGGCCGGCCACGAGCTGGCGCCGCGCATGGCGACCCGCCTGGCCCGCTACGAAGCAATCGCGTAAGCGGCGCTGGCGCCGCGTCTATGGCGCGGCGCCTTCCAGGCGGCCCAGGTAGTCGGCCGCCTCTCGCACGCCCTCCTGCGCCGCCTGGCGCAGCCAGGTTCTGGCCTGGGGGAGGTCCTGCGGCGTGCCCCGGCCTTCGGCCAGCGCCACGCCATAGTGATAGCGCGCCAACCGCGCATAGGCGGCGTCATCGTTGGTATGGGCGCCGCGCCGCATCAGCGCCGTCGCCTGCGCCAGGTCCCTGGTCACGCCGATACCCGTTTCATACAGCTGGGCCAGCCAAATCATCGAATACACATCGTTCCAGCGCCGTATACAGTCTTCAAAGATGGCGACGGCCGCCGCATGGTCGCCCGTCTTGTCGGCCGCATAGCCGTACAAACACTTGATGCGCTTGTCGCTGTGCACATAGGCTTTGTAGCTGAGATCACTTTCATCCTGGCTGTCCTGGGCGTGGACGGGAACAGCGAACAGAACGGCGAGCATCAGGGCGTAGGTGCGCATGGTTTTCCTGGTCTATTGTAAAGATTGGTGGGTAAGCAAGTTGCATGCTCACCCCATTCCCGGGCAAAGTCCCTGCTGCTGCGCCATTGCGTGACAGCGCCTGTTGCAGCATGGCGCAACGCGCCGCGCATATCCATATAGTAAATGCTTCGTTTGCAAGGAACGCAGGCCGGCATACAGTGGACTTCCCCAGACTCTAGTCGAGTTCCCATGTCGGCCGTCCTGAAATCCGCGTTTTCTTCCAGCCAGTTCCGTATCGAAACGTTCGACGCGCCGCTCGGCGCACAAGTGCTGGGGCTGGACCTGGCGCAGCCGCTGTCGCTGGGCGACTTCCAGCGCCTGCACCACGCCCACCTCGACCATCACGTGCTGGTGTTCCGCGACCAGCGCATCACGCCGCAGCAGCAAGTCGATTTCAGCCGCCGCTTCGGCCCCCTGCAAATCCACGTGCTGCGCCAGTTCCAGCTGCCCACGCAGCCGGAGGTGCTGATCATCTCGAACATCGTCGAAGATGGCCAGCCCATCGGCCTGGGTGACGCGGGTCACTTCTGGCATTCGGACCTGTCGTACAAGGAAGTGCCCAGCCTCGGCTCCATGCTGCACGCGCAAGAGTTGCCGGACGAGGGCGGCGATACCGTGTTTGCCAACATGCACCTGGCCTGGGAAAGCTTGCCGGCCGCGCTGCGCCACGCCGTACGCAGCGCCCGCGCCGAGCACAGCTACCTGAGCCAGTATGAGGAGTTGCGTCGCCGCAACCCGTGGCGGCCCGCGCTGACGCAGGCGCAGATCGATGAAGTCAAACCCGTAACGCACCCTGTCGTGCGCGTGCATCCGGAAACGGGACGGCGTGCCCTGTTCGTCAGCGAGCATTTCACCACGCGCATCGTCGGCTTGCCCGCCGATGAAAGCCGCGCCCTGCTCGACGAACTGTTCGCCCACAGCGTGCGCCCCGAACACCTGTATGTGCACCGCTGGCAGCCGCACGACCTGGTGTTCTGGGACAACCGCTCGCTGATGCACCTGGCGACGGGCTGCCCGCCCGACCAGCGCCGCAAACTCTACCGCACCACCATCGAAGGCGATGCGCCGTACTGATTTTTGACCGTAGTTGACCAAGGAGTGTCCATGTTGCCGATCTTGACCTTTTCCCGCCCGCGCCGTTTTCTCGCCGCCATCGCCATCGCCATGCTGTGCATGGCCATGCCCATGGCCCGGGCCGAAGGCCAGATCCGCATCGCGGGCCAGCACGGCATCACCTTCTTGTTGCTCAATATTGCGCAGGAACAAAAGCTGATCGAAAAGCATGGCAAGCAGCAGGGCGTCGACGTGAAAGTCGAGTGGATTACCCTGTCCGGCGGCCCCGCCATCAATGACGCTTTGTTGTCGGGCAATATCGATATCGCGGGGGCGGGCCTGGGGCCGCTGCTGACCATCTGGGACCGCACCAAGGGACGGCAGAACGTGCGCGGCGTGGCTTCGCTCGGTAATTTTCCCTACTATTTGATCAGCAACAACCCGAAGGTAAAAACCCTGTCCGACTTGACGGACAAGGACCGCATCGCCTTGCCGGCCGTCTCCGTGTCCGTCCAGGCGAGGATATTGCAGATGGCCGTGGCGAAGCAGTGGGGCGACAAGGAATTTGCCCGCCTCGACAGGATTACGCAAACCCTGCCGCATCCGGATGCGGCGGCGGCCATCATCGCCGGCGGCACGGAATTGAGCGGCCATTTCGGCAATTCGCCGTTCCAGGAACAGGAACTGGCGCAGAATCCGAACGCCCACATCATCCTGAATTCGTATGACGTGCAGGGCGGACCCAGCTCGTCGACCCTGCTGTATGCGACGGAAAAGTACCGCAAGGACAATCCGAAGACGTACCGCGCCTTCATCGCTGCGCTGGCGGAAGCGGCGCAGTACGCGAGCAGCAATCCGCAGGGCGCGGCCGACATCTATATCAAGGTCAATAAAAGCAAGGTGGACCGCAATCTGCTGCTGAAAATCTTTGCCAATCCGCAAGTGCAATTCAAGATCGCGCCGCAAAACACCTATGGCCTGGCGCAATTCCTGCACCGCGTGAGTGCCATCCGCAACCTGCCCGACAGCTGGCGCGATTACTTCTTTGACGACCCTGCCATCACGCAAGGAGGCTGAAATGAACGCGCCTGCTTTTCACCTCGTACGTCCTCCGCTTGCGCTGGAGCCCTTGCTCAGTGTCAAACATGTCAGCCTGGAATACCGCACGGAACAGCGCACCGTGCGCGCCACGCACGACGTCAGTTTCGACGTGTTCCGCGGCGACCGTTTCGTGTTGCTGGGGCCATCGGGATGCGGCAAGTCATCCTTGCTGAAAGCCGTGGCCGGCTTCATCGCGCCGCGCGCGGGCAGCATCGCCATGCAGGGCGTTCCTATCAGCAAGCCGGGGCCGGAGCGCGTCGTCGTGTTCCAGGAATTCGACCAGTTGCCGCCATGGAAGACCGTGCTGGAAAATGTCATGTTCCCCTTGCTGGCCAGCAAGCGGCTGGACAAGCAGGCGGCCCGCGAGCGTGCCCATCACTGGATCGCCAAGGTGGGCCTGGCCGGCTTTGAAGATGCTCATCCGCATACCTTGTCGGGCGGCATGAAGCAGCGGGTGGCCATCGCGCGCGCCCTGGCCATGCAGCCGGAAGTGCTGCTGATGGACGAGCCGTTTGCCGCGCTCGATGCCTTGACGCGGCGCAAGATGCAGGAAGAGCTGAGCCGCCTGTGGGAAGAGCTGCGCTTTACCCTCGTCTTCGTCACGCATTCGATCGAAGAAGCGCTGGTGGTGGGCAACCGCATCCTGCTGCTGTCGCCCCATCCGGGCCGGGTGCGCGCCGAACTCAACAGCCATCAGTTCGGCCTGCACAGCGCGGGCAGTACGGAATTCCAGGCTGCTAGCCGCCGCATCCACGGCTTGCTGTTCGATGAGGAAGTGGCTCCTGTTCCGCAAGCAGTTACTGCGCAGCGGGAGGCCGTATGAGCGCGCTGCTGGAGCCGCCCATCCGCCAGGAATTCGTCTATGCGGCACCGCCGCCCGCCGGCGTCACCGTCGAGCGGCCATTGTCGCGCTGGCAGCGCTGGAGCCAGCACGCGCTGTGGCGCAAGGCTTTCATTTTGCTCAGCCTGGCCCTGCTGTGGGAAGGGGCGGCGCGCTGGACGCACAACGATTTATTGTTGCCCAGTTTTATCCAGACGGCGCAGGCGTTTATCGGCGGCATCGCCAGCGGTGAATTGCTCACGCGCACGGCCGCGTCCCTCGTCGTGTTGCTGCAGGGCTATGCGGTGGGCGTGCTGGCCGCCTTCGTGCTGACCTTGCTGGCCGTGTCGAGCCGCATCGGGCGTGACGTGCTGGAAACCCTGACGACCATGCTCAATCCCTTGCCTGCGATCGCCCTGCTGCCGCTGGCCCTGCTGTGGTTCGGCCTGGGACGCGCCAGTTTGATCTTCGTCATCGTCCATTCCGTGATGTGGCCGCTGGCCCTGAACACGTATGCGGGCTTCCAGGGCGTGCCCGAGACCCTGCGCATGGCGGGCCGCAACTACGGCTTGAACGGCTTGCGGCTGGTGCTGCACATCCTCGTGCCGGGCGCCTTGCCGTCCATCGTTTCGGGTTTGAAGATAGGCTGGGCGTTCGCCTGGCGCACCCTGATCGCGGCCGAGCTGGTATTCGGCACCACGTCGGGGCAGGGCGGCCTGGGCTGGTACATCTTCCAGAACCGCAACGAGCTGTACACGGACAAGGTGTTTGCGGGCCTGGCGGCCGTCATCGTCATCGGTTTAATCGTGGAAAACATCGGTTTTCGCACCCTGGAGCGCGTCACCTTGAAACGCTGGGGCATGCAGCGATAATTATCTCAGCATGGTGCGCGCCGCCGCGATGATTTGCCGCGACAGCTGCTCCATGCGCGGCGACTGCACTTTCCACGTGTGCCAGTACAGGGCCACGTCGGCCGGGGTCTTGGGCGTGAGCATTTCCACGAGTTCGCCGTCCGTGTTCGCTTTCAGCAGCAATTCCGGCACCATGCCGTAGCCGAGGCCGTAGCGGATGGCGTTGAAGTGCGAGGTGGCGCCGGGCACGTAATGGCAGGGGTAGGCGCCTTCGGGCAAGCCCAGCGCCTCTAGCAGGAACGACGACTGCAGGGTATCCTTGCGCGTGTAGGCGACGACGGGCGCCGTGCGCGCCGCCTTGCGCGTCAGCCCGTGCGCAAACCACTGCTGGCGGAACGCTTGTGTGGCCACCAGCCAGTAGCGCATCACGCCCAGCGGTTCGGCCGTGCAGCCGCGCATGGGTTTGGCTTCCGTGCTGATGCAGCCGATGGCCATGCCCGTCTCCAGCAAGGTATACGTGTGGTCCTGGTCTTCCACGGTCAGGTCCAGCAGCACGCGTTCGCGTATCAACACCTCGGACAGGGCGGGAAAGAACCAGGTGCCCATCGAATCCGCGTTCAGCGCCAGCACCAGGGTCAGCGGGGCATCCTGCTGCACCGCCAGTTCCGCCTGCAAGTCCGCTTCCAGCAGCTTGGCCCGCTTCAGATACTGCATCAGCCGCTGGCCCATGCGCGTGGCGCGCGCGGGACGGCTGCGCACGATCAGCGCATTGCCGAGCTGGCTTTCCAGCGCCCGCACCCGCTGCGAAATGGCCGGCGACGTCAGGTGCAGCCGCAGCGCCGCCTGTTCGAAACTGCCCGTTTCGACGACGGCGCGGAACGCTTCCGTGTGCTTGGGATTGAGATCCATGACCGCTGCCTTACATAAGAAAAATTTATCAATACTAAATAATACTTACTTTTCATAAGGATGGGTGTGTTGCAGTGCACAATGCCTCTTTGATGGAGTGCCGCGTACGCGTATGCAGCGCGGCCTCCTGGCAGCAAGGGAATCACCTCATGGAAGCACAAGCGCAAGATACAAAGCCCCGCAAGCCGTCATCGAAACTGGCGCGCAGTCTGAAATTCGGCCTGGGATTGACCCTGGGCCTGGGCTTGTCCGCAGCCCTCGCGGGCGGCTGGTGGCTGCGCCAGGCATGGCAGGACTTGCCACCCGTCGAGCACCTGGCCCAGTACAAGCCCGCGCTGCCGCTGCGTATTTTTTCCAGCGAAGGCGAGCTGCTGGCCGAGTACGGTGAAGAGCGCCGCGAGTTCCTGCCCCTGAAGGAGATCCCGCTGCGCATGCGCCAGGCCTTGCTGGCCATCGAGGATGCGCGCTTCTACGAGCATGGCGCCGTCGACTTTTACGGCTTGACGCGCGCGACCCTGGCCAACGTCGTCACGGGACACCATGCGCAGGGCGCCAGCACCATCACCATGCAGGTGGCGCGCGACTTTTTCCTGTCGCGCGAAAAGACCGTGCAGCGCAAGCTGACGGAGATGCTGCTCGCCTACAAGCTGGAACAGCACTACGGCAAGGACAAGCTGCTGGAACTGTACATGAACCAGATTTATCTGGGCGAGCGCTCCTACGGCTTTTCCGCCGCCTCGAACATCTATTTCGACAAGCCGCTGGCCGACGTCAGCATCGCCGAAGCGGCCATGCTGGCCGGCCTGCCGAAAGCGCCGTCGGCGTATAACCCCGTCGCCAATCCGCAGCGCGCCACCGTGCGCCAGCATTACATCCTGCAGCGCATGCGCGAACTCGGCTACATCACGCCAGCCGAATACGACGCGGCCGTGGCGGAAAAACTGGCCCTGAACAAGGACCGCAACAGCTCCGTGCACGCGGCCGCGTATGCGGTCGAGGAAGCGCGTCAGCTGATCGTGCAAAGTTATCCCGAAGGCGCCTACAGCATGGGCCTGGACGTGACCACCACCATCCGCATGGCGCCGCAGCGGGCGGCCGACAAGTCGCTGCGCGATGGGCTATTGAACGCGCAGGCGCGGCGCGGCTATCGCGGCCCGGAAGCGCGCCTGGCCGCCTCCGCAGACAGCGTGGCGCGCCAGCTGGCCGCCTACCCCGACAGCGGAGAGGTGCGCGCCGCCCTGGTGCGCAAGGTCGAGACGAGCGGCAAGCGCCAGCTGACGGCGCAGCTGCGCAATGGCGACGAGATCGTGCTGACGGCATCGGACGCGCGCCTGGGCGGCAAGCTGCCGCTCGACGGCAAGCGCGCCATCGTTGAAAACAGCGTCATCCGCGTGGTGCACGACGCGGCGAAAAAGCGCTGGCTCGTGAGCCAGCTGCCCGAGATGGAAGGCGCGCTCATTTCCGTCGAGGCGCACAGCGGCGAAATCGTCGCCATGGCGGGCGGCTTCGATTTCTACCGCAACCACTACAACCACGCCATGCAAGCCTACCGCCAGCCCGGTTCCAGCTTCAAGCCCTTCGTGTATTCGGCGGCGCTGGAAAAGGGCTATTTTCCCGGCACGGCCGTGGATGATACGCAGCGCCTGCTGCTGCCGCGGGAAACGGGGGCGCAGCCGTGGCGTCCGCGCAATTACGGAAACAACTATGAAGGCTTCATCAGCGTGCGGCGCGGCCTGGTGCGCTCGAAAAACCTCGTCGCCGTCAGCCTGATGCAGGCGGCGGGGCCCGGCTACGTGCAGCACTACGCCACGCGCTTCGGCTTTGAGGGCGCGCGCAATCCCGTGTCCCTGCCGCTGGCGCTGGGCGCGGGCGCCGTCACGCCGCTGCAGCTGGCGCAATCGTATGCCGTGTTCGCCAACGGCGGCGTGCAGATGCCGCCAAAGCTGATCAAGGAAGTGCGCAGCCGCAGCGGCGCGGTGCTGTTTTCCGACGCGGCGCCGCGCGCCAAGGGCGAGCCGGCACCGGGCACGCAGGTGATCTCCACGCGCAATGCCTACGTCATGGACAGCATGCTGCGCGACGTCGTCAAGAGCGGCACGGGACGCGGCGCGCTGGCGCTGGGACGCGGCGACGCGGCCGGCAAGACGGGAACCTCGAACAATGCGTATGACGCCTGGTTCGCCGGTTATTCCTCGGGCCTCGTGTCCGTCGTCTGGCTAGGCTACGACCAGCCCAAGAGCCTGGGCAACGCCACCGGGGGGACGCTGGCGCTGCCCGTCTGGCGCGATTACATGCAGGTAGCCGTGCAGGGCCGCCGCGAGCAGGTGCTGGCCGAACCGCCTGGCCTGGCCCTGCTCGACGGCGACTATGTGTATGCCGAATACCTGGCCGGCGACTGCCTGAAGGATAACTTCGCTTTTATCCACAGCAGCGTCGGCTGCGGCAGCGGCGCTGCCGATACGCGCATGGCGCACGGTGACGCTGGCGCCGGCGGCGCTGGCGGCTCCGGCACGGGCACGAGCGAGGCGCGCACCCTGAGCGAAGCGCGCGAACGCGAACAAATTCTCAAATCATTTTCGGAAGAGTAAGACCATGCTGTTATATACGATCTACCTGGTGGCGATTGTCGCCGAAGCGATGTCCGGCGCCATCATGGGCATGCGGCGCGGCATGGATTTGTTCGGCATCTGCATGATCGGCACCGTCACGGCGCTCGGTGGCGGCACCGTGCGCGACGTGCTGCTGGGGCACTATCCGCTGGGCTGGATCGCGCATCCCGAATACCTGTTGTTTACCATCGGCGCGGCCATTGTGACGGCCTTTGTCGCGCGCTATCTGCACCATCTGCGCGCCATCTTTTTGCTGGTCGACGGCCTGGGCCTGGTAGCGTTTTGCGTGATCGGCTGCGACATCGCCATGTCGGCCAAGATGCACCCGGCCATCGTCGTGCTGGCGGGGATGATCACGGGCGTTTTCGGCGGCCTGCTGCGCGATATCCTGTGCAACCAGATTCCTCTCGTGCTGCAGCGCGAAGTGTATGCCACCGTGGCCCTGTTTACGGGCGCCCTGTATGTCGGCCTGTTGCACTTCAAGGTCGACAGCTCCGTGGCGCAGCTGTCGTCCATCGGCGCGGGCTTTTTGTTCCGCTTCCTGGCCTTGCACTTCGAGTGGCGCCTGCCGAATTTCAACGGCGACCGGATCCGGGGATTCGAATAGCGGCGGCGCCGTCGGGCATATCGTTAAATACCGCCCATGCAGATGTATTTGATGACCAGGTAATCGTCGATCCCGTACGACGATCCCTCCCGGCCCAGGCCCGACTGCTTGACGCCGCCGAACGGCGCCACTTCCGTCGAGATCAGCCCCGTGTTCACGCCCACCATGCCGGATTCCAGGCCTTCGGCGACGTTCCAGATGCGGCCGATGTCGCGCGAATAGAAATAGGACGCCAGGCCGAATTCCGTGTTGTTGGCCAGGGCGATGACTTCCTCGTCCGTCTTGAAGCGGAACAGGGGCGCCAGTGGCCCGAACGTCTCTTCGCTGGCCACCAGCATGTCGCTCGTCACGTCGGCGATCACGGTGGGCTGGAAGAAGTTGTGGCCCAGCGTATGGCGCTTGCCGCCAAGTAGCAGGCGCCCGCCCTTGGCCAGTGCGTCGGCCACGTGCTGCTCCACTTTTTTTACGGCCTTTTCCTCGATCAGCGGCCCCTGCGTGACGCCTTCGTCGGCGCCGTTGCCCACCTTGAGTTTTTGCACGGCCGCCACCAGCTTTTGCGCGAAGGCCTCGTACACGCCATCTTGCACGTATAGGCGGTTGGCGCACACGCAGGTCTGGCCCGCGTTGCGGTATTTCGAGGCGATGGCGCCTTCCACTGCCGCATCCAGGTCGGCGTCGTCGAAGACGATGAACGGCGCATTGCCGCCCAGTTCCAGCGACAGCTTTTTGATCGTCGGCGCGCACTGGCGCATCAGCATGCGGCCCACTTCCGTCGATCCCGTGAAACTGAGCTTGCGCACGAGGGGATTGGACGTCATCTCATCGCCGATCTCCTGCGACGAGCCCGTGATGACATTGAACACGCCCGCAGGCACACCCGCGCGTTCGGCCAGCACGGCCAGCGCCAGCGCGGAAAACGGCGTCATGCCGGCCGGCTTGACGAGCATCGGGCAGCCGGCCGCCAGCGCCGGTCCTGCCTTGCGCGTGATCATCGCGGCGGGGAAGTTCCAGGGGGTGATGGCGGCGCACACGCCGATCGGCTCCTTCGTCACGACGATGCGCCGGTCCGGCCACGGCGACTGCAGGGTATCGCCCGCGACGCGCTTGCCTTCTTCGGCGAACCATTCGATGAAGGAGGCGGCGTATTGCACTTCGCCTTTGGCTTCGAGCAAGGGCTTGCCCTGTTCCGCCGTCATGATCAGCGCCAGGTCGTCCGCGTTTTCCAGTATCAGGTCATTCCAGCGGCGCAGCACGGCTGCGCGTTCCTTGGCTGTCTTCTTGCGCCAGGCGGGCCAGGCGGCGTTGGCCGCGCTGATGGCGTTCCTTGTCTCCTGCGTGCCCATCACGGGCACATGGCCGATCACTTCACCCGTGGCGGGATTGCGGACGTCGGCGTGCTGGCCGCCTTCGGCATCGAGCCATAGTCCGTTCAGGTAGCATTGCTGGCGTAGCAGCGTGGGATCTTTCAGTGTGAGCATGGCAGACTTTCAGCAGTGGTTGCGTGATCGTCCATGGTAGTCCTTTTTGCCGGGCGCACGATTGCGTCCCACGTGCGGCGTCTGGCCTTCAAAAATAGTTGACATTTTTTAACCCCGTTTCGCCGCGCATGCCGTTTCATGGTCATTACCCCAATCAACCGGAGCAGAAGCGATGTCCAGCGCCCACAAGATCATATTGATGCTGTCCCTGCTGCTGTCGGCAGGCAGCCATGCCGCCGGCACGGCGCCGCGCAAGACCCTGGCGCCGTTCGCCAGCGAGCAGGCCTTGAGCAGCTACCTGCAGCAACTGCAGGCGCGCCAGGCGGCCTTGCTGCGGGAGCAGCAGAAACTGCAGCGCGCCACGGCGCAGTCCATGTCGGCGCCGCCCGCACCGCCGCCAGCGCCAGCGCCGATGGTGGCGAAAACGGCGCCGGCGGCGTCGGCAGAAGCGGCCGAATCCGTCACCAATGTGCAGACGGCGGGCGTGGACGAAGGCGGCATCGTCAAGCTGCACGGCAAGCACCTGGTGATGCTCCGGCGCGGCAAGTTGTTTACCGTGCAGGTGGGCGGCAATGCCCTGCAGCCCGTCGCCTCGCTCGATGCATTCGCGCCGGGCAGCGACCCGTCGGGCAGCTGGTATGACGAAATGCTGATCGATGGCGACACGGTGGTGGTGATCGGCTACAGCTACAGCCGTGGCGGCACGGAGATCGGCCTGTTCGACATCGCGGCGGACGGCAAGCTGGCCTACCGCGCCACGTATCATTTGCGCTCCAACGATTATTATTCGTCGCGCAATTACGCCAGCCGCCTGATCGGCAGCAAGCTGGTGTTCTATTCACCCCTGTCGCTGAACCTGCGCCGGGGCGACCCGTTCGGCGGCTTTCCTGCGCTGCGCCGCTGGCGTCCCGACGCCGTACCGTCCGACTTCAAGCGCATCGCCCCGGCCACGCGCATCTACCGCACCGATGAAGAACCCGAACCGGGCTTTGGTCTGACCCTGCATACGGTCACCGTGTGCGACCTGGCGCAGCGCGACATGCGCTGCGAAGCGACGGCCGTGATGGGGCCGCAGGGGCGCGTTTTTTATGTCTCGGGCGAATCCGTTTTCGTGTGGACCACGCGCCGGGGCAGCGACTCGGGCGTGTTCCGCATTCCCCTTGACGGCTCGGCGCCCAGCGCCCTGAAGGTGGCTGGCGCGCCCGTCGACCAGTTCTCGTTCCTGGAAAGCATGGATGGCCACCTGAACGTCCTGCTGCGCGCCGAGGGCCAGGGCGACGCGATGTGGGATGGCGCGCGGGGTCGGGGCGACATGGCCCTGCTGCGCGTGCCATTGGCCACGTTTTCCGATGGCCGTGACAGTGCGCCGGCCGGCAGCTACCATCCGCTGCCCGGCGGTGGCGGCTACGGCCTGCAGAACCGCTACGTGGGGCCGTATCTGTTGTACGGCAATCCGGGCAATCCCGGACGCCGCAAGGCAGATCAGGCCTGGCCGCGCCAGCCCCTGTATGCCGTGCGCTGGGCCGATGCGGGCAGCGTGCAAGCCTTGTCCCTGCCGCACGGCGTGGAGCGCATCGAGGCGCTGGGCAATGACGCCCTGGTGATCGGCGCGCAGGGCAGGGATCTGCACTTCAGCACCATCGGCCTGGCGGGCCAGGCGGCGGTCGCCACGCGCTACATCCGCGCCGACGCGGCGCAGGGCGAGTCGCGCAGCCACGGCTTTTTCTACAAGCCGCAAACGGCCGGCGAGGGCCTGATCGGCCTGCCCATCCTGGGCGCGGACGAGCGGCCTGGCCTCAACAAGCCAGCCGCCTCCGTCCTGTACCTGCGCAACAGCAGCCTGCAGTTGACTGAACTGGGCGCGCTGGCGGCGCGGCCCGGTCCGGCACCGGACGATGGCTGCCGCGCATCGTGCGTGGACTGGTACGGCAATGCGCGCCCGCTGTTCCTGCAGGGCCGGGTCTTCGCCTTGCTCGGCTATGAACTGGTGGAAGGGGCGCTCAAGGAGGGACAGATCCGCGAAGTGCGCCGCGTCAGCTATGCGCCCAATGCCTCCTCTTTGCGCTGAAGGCGCGGGGAAATTGTCGCTTCCGCGTAGTTCGGCTACACTGGTCCGCATGCCCGACACTTTATTGACCGCGACGGATGAAGACCTGATGCTGCGCTACAGCGCCGGCGACCTGCCGTCGTTTCGCGAGCTGTACCGGCGCCACAGCCATGGCCTGTACCGCTTCGTGGCCTGGCGTTCGCCGCGCCGCGCGTGGGTGGACGAGATCGTGCAGGATGCGTGGGCCAGCCTGCATGCGGCGCGCGCCGGCTACCAGCCGCAGGCGGCGTTCCGCACCTATCTGTACCAGATCGCGCGCAACCGCCTGATCGACATCCTGCGCCAGCGGGAAGGGCAGGAACAGGAGGAAACGGGCGAACTGGCGGACGAGGGCGCATCGCCGCCGCAATCGCTGGAGCAGAAACAGCAGCACGCGCGGCTGCATGCGGCCATCGCTGCGCTGCCGGCGGAACAGAAGGAAGCGCTGGTGCTGCAGCAGTTCAGCGGCATGAGCATCCTCGAGATCGCCGCGGTGACGGGGGCGGAAGCGGAAACCGTCAAGAGCCGGCTGCGCTACGCCATGCAGAAATTGCGCGCGGGCTTGGACAGCGCCGCTGGCGCGGGAGGACAGGCATGAATACGCACAATCACGACGAACCGAATGACGAGGAATTGACCGCGCTGCTGGCCAGCCTGCCGCAGCCGGCGCCTTCCAGCGCGCTCGATGCGGCCATCCTGGCCGACGCGGAAACAGCCTTGCACCAGCCGGCAGCGGCCAATGACAGCGCCGATGGCGTGCTGCGCACTCTGCCGGCCAAGAAATCACCGGACTACCTGCAGCGCTGGCGCGTTCCGCTGGGGCTGGCCGCTGCCGTGCTGCTGACGGTAAACCTGATCGGCGTGGACTGGTTCGGCTCGAAGCCGGCGCAGTTTCCCGTGGTCGGGGAACCGGTCACGCAGGAGGTGATGCGGGAAGCCGCACCGGCCGCTGCACCTGCGACGGAGTCCGCGCCGCCGCCGGCACCGGCACCGCGCGCCATGGCCAAGGCGGCACCGAGGCCGCCGATGCAGGCCGAGCCGGTAGCAGCCGTGCCGTCAGCACCTCCGCTGGCGGCGACCGTAGCCGTGGCTCCTCCTGCGCCGCCGCCACCACCGGCGTCTGCTGCGGCAATCGAGCAGCAAGCCGCCATGCAGGCGGAGGCCGGCCTGCAGCGTCAGGCGCCGGTGCAGCGCGCGCTGGCCATGCCCGCTCCCGTCGCGGCCCGCTCCGCGCCGCTGCCGCCGCCCGCAAAACTCGACGCTGGCGTGTGGCTGGTGAAGATCGACGCCCAGCTCAAGGCGGGCGAGGGTGCCCTGGCGCACGAGGAGTGGACGGCGTTCCGGCAGGCGTATCCCGACTACCCGGTGGCCGAGGAGCTGCGGCAGCGGCTGGAAAAGAAATAGCGCGTTACACGATCCCTTTCCTGCGCTCCCACACGGCGCTGCCGACGAAAATGGCGGCGCACACCCACATCACGGCCGGCAGGGCGTTTACGCCCGCCGATTGCATCAGGACGCCCGTCAGCAGGGGACCGCCGCCGCTCGTGATACCCCAGGTGGCGTTGACGATGGCGCTGGCGCTGGTCAGCGACAGCCCCGTGAAACGCTCGCCGCAGGCCACCAGCGCCAGCATGTAGATGCCGCCCGCCGCCGCGCCCAGCAACAGCAGCAAGGTCCACCACAGCCATGGCGTGCCGACGGCAAACGGCAGCAGCGGCAGCAGCAGGCAGACGGCCACGCCGCAGCCCGCGTGCACCCTGGCGCGGCCGAAGCGGTCGGCCATCCAGCCCAGCGCGAATTGCAGGCCCGTGTCGCCCACCAGCACCACGGTGGCCGACAGCAGGGCCAGGTCCGTGCCGATGCCGTGCTCCATCGCATACAGGGGCAGGAGACTCAATGCCAGCGTGTCGAACAGGGCGAAGAAGGCGGCACCGAGCACGATCATCGGCATGCGCGGCAGGATCAGGGTCCACTGCACGCCGTGTTCTTGCGGTTCCTTTTCCGGGCCGCTGTTCGAGATCAGCATCAGGCCCGGCACGGCCAGCAGAAACAGCAGGCCGCAGGCGGCGAAGCTCCACGCAATCTTGTCGTTGAAGAGGGCCACGAGGGCGGGGCCGATCAGCTGGAAGAAGGTAAAACTGGTGGTGTACATGGCCACTACGCGGCCGCGCGAATTGTCGGGCGCCAGGCGGTTGACCCACGCTTCGCCGATGGTAAACAGCACGCCCATGGCGCCGCCGAACAGGAAGCGCAGCACGCACCACGCCAGCAGGTGGTCGCTGAACTGCATGGCGATCGTCGCCAGCGAGGCCACCCAGACGGCGCCCAGCATGGTGGCGCGCGCGCCGAAACGCCCCACCCAGCCCGAGACGAACGGCGAGGCGGCCAGGATGCCGAGGGCGCTGACGGCCGTGATCATGCCGATGATGTCCGTGCCCACGCCGCGCTGGTGCAGGGTCAGCGCCGTCAACGGCATGGTCGCGCCCAGGCCCAGGCCGACCACGCCGATGCTGACCACGAGGGCGAAGAAGTCGCGCCACGGCATGGTCTTCATGGCTGCCCCCGCAAGGGGGAAAAGTTATTCGGAATGGCGGGAAAACGGTGTGGATGCATGGGAAAGTAGGCAACTGTGCCTGCGGCGCTGGTGTTTGGCGCCGGACGGGCATATGATGCTTTTAATAAAGGCAATATTGCAAAGCCGTAGTGTAGGCGATGTGCGCCGCCAGTGGCCACGTCCATCGGTGTGGCCGACTCTACCGGCTCTGCTGTACAGTGAAGCGAGCGGCAGCGCTGTCATGGCGCTGTCATTGGATCGTCACGCCAGCGAGGTAGCACCATGCGCCATCCCATCGTTCTCGTTCCCGCCTGCCAGCGCCAGCTGGGCAGCCATGCCTGGCACATGGCGCAGGACAAATACCTGCACGCCGTGCTGCGCGGCGCCGGCTGCATGCCGCTGCTGCTGCCGGCCCTGGGCGCTGAAGCCGACCTGGAAGCGGTGCTGCGGATCGCCGACGGCGTCATGCTGACCGGTTCCGCCTCGAACGTCGATGCGCGCCTGTATGGCGAAGAGATCCTGCATCCCGACCTGCCGCAGGACCCCGCGCGCGACGCCACCACCTTGCCCCTGATCCGCGCCGCACTGACGTTGCAGTTGCCGCTGCTGGCCATCTGCCGCGGCTTCCAGGAAGTCAACGTGGCCCTGGGCGGCAGCCTGCACCAGGCCGTGCAGGCGGTGCCGGGCATGATGGATCACCGCGAGAACGTGCTCGATCCGCTGGCGCGCCAGTATGCGCCCGCGCACCGCATCAAGCTGATGCCCGACGGCGTGCTGTCACGGTTGCTGGGCGGCGAGAACGAAATGATGGTCAATTCCCTGCATGGCCAGGGCATCGCCCGGCTGGCCGATGGCTTGCTGGTGGAAGCGCTGGCCGACGATGGCCTGGTGGAAGCGTACACGGTGGCCAGCGCCGCCGGCTTTGCGCTGGCCGTGCAATGGCACCCGGAATGGCAGGTCGAGGACAATCCGCAGTCCATGCGGCTGTTCGGCGCCTTCGGCCAGGCTTGCCGCGATTACCAGGAGCAGCACAGAAAGACAGAATGACAGGTGCACCGCCCGCAGTACGCGGTGTTTGATCAAGACCAGCGAGAGGG
The DNA here is from genome assembly GCF_001758625.2 of Janthinobacterium sp. HH102. NCBI lineage: Bacteria > Pseudomonadati > Pseudomonadota > Betaproteobacteria > Burkholderiales > Oxalobacteraceae > Janthinobacterium > Janthinobacterium sp. HH102. The sequence continues at coordinate 6,048,687 of NZ_CP062062.1, read as the reverse complement.
AAACATGGCAATACGCGAAAATTTCACCTATACGGATATGGATTTGTGGCTCAATGAAAAGCGCGTCACGGAAATCGAATGCCTGGTCCCCGACTTGACGGGCGTGGCGCGGGGGAAGATCCTGCCGCGCGGGAAATTCACCCAGGAACGCGGCATGCGCATTCCGGAGGCGGTACTGGGCATGACGGTGACGGGCAATTACCCGGTCGACGATGGCGGCTATGACCGCGCCATTTCCAGCACCGACCGCGACATGATTTTAAAGGCCGATCCCACCACCATCACCATGGTGCCGTGGGCTACGGACCCCACCGCGCAAGTCATCCACGACTGCTATTTTGCCGATGGCGCGCTGGTCGATTTTGCTCCCCGCTCCGTGCTGCGGCGCGTGCTGAAACTGTATGCGGACAAGGGCTGGAAACCCGTGGTGGCGCCGGAGCTGGAGTTCTACCTGACGGCGAAAAACACGGACCCCGACTTGCCATTGAAGCCGCCCATCGGGCGCAGCGGCCGGGCCGAGACGAGCCGCCAGGTGTACAGCATCGACGCCGTCAACGAATTCGATCCGCTGTTCGAGGATATCTACGATTACTGCGAACTGATGAACCTTGACGTCGATACTCTGATCCACGAAATCGGCGCGGGTCAGATGGAAATCAACTTCCTGCATGGCGATCCGCTGGGGTTGGCCGACAAGGTCTTCTTCTTCAAGCGCACCTTGCGCGAAGCGGCCTTAAAACACGATATGTACGCCACCTTCATGGCCAAGCCCATGGCGGGCGAGCCGGGTTCCGCCATGCACGTGCACCAGAGCGTCGTCGATGCGAAGACGGGCCTGAACATCTTCAGCAACGAGGACGGTTCGGCCGCGCCCATCTTCAAGCATTACATCGCGGGCCTGCAGCGCTACATGCCGTCGGCCATGGCCATCGTCGCGCCCTACGTGAATTCCTACCGCCGCATCGTGCGCCACACGGCCGCGCCGATCAACATCCAGTGGGGCCTGGACAACCGCACGGTGGGCTTCCGCGTGCCCGAGTCGGGCGTGCAGGACCGCCGCGTGGAAAACCGCATCATCGGCGCCGACGCGAATCCCTACCTGGCCCTGGCCGTCACCCTGGCCTGCGGCTACCTGGGCATGACGGAGCAGCTGGAAGCGACGCCGATGATGGTGGGCAGCGCCTACGACATGAAATTCGAGCTGCCGCAAGGCTTGCCCGAGGCCCTGCAGCTGCTGCGCGCGGAAGACAAGCTGCGCACGGTGCTGGGCGAGCGCTTCATCGACGTGTATGCGGCCATCAAGGACCTCGAGCACCAGGAATTCATGACCGTCATCAGTCCGTGGGAGCGCGAACACCTGTTATTACACGTTTAAAAGGAACACGCATGAGCACATCCAACAATCCGCTGGCGCCGAGCGCCGCTTTTGTATCGTCCGTGGCGCAAAAGAACGCGGCGCCGCAGGTGTACGACACGGCCGCTATCCAGAAAATAGACTCGGCCCACTACCTGCATCCGTTCACCGATTTCCAGGACCTCGCAAGCAAGGGCGCCAGGGTGATGGTGCGCGGCGACGGCGTCTACCTGTGGGATAGCCAGGGCAAGAAGATCGTCGACGGCATGTCGGGCCTGTGGTGCGTGAACGTGGGCTATGGCCGCACGTCGATTTCGCAAGCCGTGTACAAACAGATGGAGACGCTGCCCTTCTATAACAGCTTCTTTGGCACGACGAACGTGCCGGCCGCGCAGCTGGCCGCCAAGCTGGCGCAGATATCGCCGCCGCAGTTCCAGCACGTGTTCTTCACCAGTTCCGGCTCGGAAGGCAACGACACGAATTTGCGCATGGTGCGCCGCTACTGGGATATCCTCGGCTACAAGGAGCGGCACACCATCATCAGCCGCCACAACGCGTATCACGGCAGCACGGTGGCGGGGGCGTCGCTGGGAGGCATGGACGGCATGCATGCGCAAGGCGGCTTGCCGATACCGGGCATCGCGCATATCGGCCAGCCCAATTACCTGGAGTCGGGCCACGGCTTGTCTCCGGAAGCCTTCGGCCTGAAGGCGGCTGGCTGGCTGGAAGACAAGATCCTCGAAATCGGCGCCGACAAGGTTGCCGCCTTCATCGGCGAACCGGTGCAGGGCGCCGGCGGCGTCATCATCCCGCCATCGACCTACTGGCCCGAGGTCCAGCGCATCTGTGACAAGTACGGCATCTTGCTCATCGCCGATGAAGTCATCTGCGGCTTCGGCCGCCTGGGGCGCTGGTTCGGCTCCGAGCTGTTCGGCATCAAGCCCGACCTGATCACCTTTGCCAAGGGCGTCACCTCGGGCTACGTGCCCCTGGGCGGCGTGCTGGTGGGCGACAGGGTGGCCAAGGTATTGATCGAGCGGGGCGGCGAATTCACGCACGGTTTCACGTATTCGGGCCACCCCGTGGCCTGCGCGGCCGCGCTGGAAAACATCCGCATCATCGAGGAAGAGCAGCTGGTGGCCAAGGTGGCCGACGACACGGGACCGTACCTGAAGCAGTGCTTCGCCAGCCTTGGCGAGCATCCGCTGGTCGGCTATGCGGACAGCTGCGGCCTCGTCGCGGGCCTGAACCTGGTGCGTAAAAAGGGCACCACCGTGCACGACAACGAGCTGTTCGACGAGGACCAGGGCGTGGGCATGATCTGCCGCGGCCACATGTTCGACAACGGCGTCATCATGCGCGCCGTGGGCGAGCGCATGATCGTCGCCCCGCCCCTGGTCATGACGCGCGCGCAGATCGATGAGATGGTGGCGCTGATACGGCTGTGCCTGGACAAGACGTATGCGGACGTGAAAGCGAAGGGCTGGGTTTAGCTCTGAGCTGGCTTAAATACTGGGGTCAGACCCGCCGGGTCTGACCCCAGTCTTTGCCGTTGGGTTTTTACCCAAATAAGCAGCATCTATGCATTTTTTGGACCGCAAAGGCGGCAGTTCCGCTAAACTTCCATCCTGGCCGCTCCTGTAGTGGCCAGTTTTTCATTTTGACACCCTCTTACCCAGAAGCTACCCACACATGACGATAGCAACACCTGCCGCGTCGGCCAGCGACGCCCAAGCGCCTTTCTTGCTGATTGATCAGCTGGTCAAGGAATTCGATGGCGTGCGCGCCGTCGATGGCATTTCCGTGACGATCAACAAGGGCGAGATCTTTGCCCTGCTGGGCAGTTCAGGTTGCGGCAAGTCGACCCTGCTGCGCATGCTGGCCGGTTTCGAGACGCCGACCTCGGGGCGCATCGCCCTGGCGGGCAACAGCATCGTCGACGTGCCGCCGCACCAGCGGCCCATCAACATGATGTTCCAGTCGTACGCGCTGTTTCCCCACCTGTCCGTGTGGGACAACATCGCTTTCGGCCTGCGCCGCGACGGCTTGCCGAAAGCGGAAGTGGCGGCGCGGGTCGAACAGATGCTGGCGCTGGTGCAGCTGGGCCAATACGCGAAGCGCAAGCCGCACCAGCTGTCGGGCGGCCAGCAGCAGCGCGTGGCGCTGGCGCGCAGCCTGGCCAAGCGTCCGCAATTGCTGCTGCTCGACGAGCCGCTGGGCGCGCTCGACAAGAAACTGCGCGAACGCACGCAGATGGAACTGGTCAACATCATCGAGCAGGTGGGCGTGACGTGCGTGATGGTCACGCACGACCAGGACGAGGCCATGAGCATGGCCACGCGCATCGCCGTCATGAGCGAAGGGCGCATCCTGCAGGTGGGCGCGCCCGGTGAAATCTACGAGACGCCGAATTGCCGCTTCGTCGCCGACTTCATCGGCAGCGTCAATCTGTTCGACGGCCGCATCACGGAAGACGAACCCGATCACGTGGTCATCGACACGCCCGACGGCCGGCACTATGTCGCGCATGGCATCACGGGCAACCTGGGCATGGATGTGTCGGTGGCAGTGCGCCCCGAAAAGATCGGCATCCAGACCGAACCGCCCGCCTTGGAAGAGCGGGCTTCACCAAAGGAACACGGCTACAACTGCGCCCAGGGCGTGATCGTCGCCATGGCGTATTTTGGCAATGAAACGAGCTACCACGTGCGCCTCGACAGCGGCACGGTGGTGAAAGTCTCGCGCACCAACGCGGCCCGCCACGACGCCGCGCGCCTCGAGCGCGAACAGCGCGTGTGGGTGTGGTGGGACGGCGCCGACATCGTCGTGCTGACCAGCTGAGGCCACCATGACGTCCATTTTGCAATCGCTGCGCAAGCTCGTCACCCTGCGTTGGGTCACTGGGCGCAACGCCGTCATCGCCGTGCCCGCGCTGTTCCTGACGGCCGCCTTTTTGGTACCGTTCCTGATCGTGCTGCGCATCAGCCTGTCCGACATGGACACGGCGGGCAGTCCGTTCGGCGGCTTGCTGTCGTACGTCGACGGCATCGTCGTGCTGAAGGTCAAAATCGCCAACTATCTGTTCATCGCCGCCGATGAACTGTATCTGCTCACCTACCTCAGTTCCATCAAGTACGCGGCCATCACCACGGCCATTTGCCTGTTCATCGGCTACCCGTTCGCCTACTTCATGGCGCGCGCCAGGCCGGCCATCCGCCCCGTGCTGATGATGCTGGTGATGCTGCCGTTCTGGACCTCGTTCCTGCTGCGCGTGTATGCGTGGAAGGGCATCCTGGCCAATCACGGCTTGCTCAACGATCTCTTGATCGCGCTGGGCGTGGTGCAGGAACCGCTGCATATGATGAACACCTCGTTTTCGTTGGTCGTCGGCATGGTGTATGCCTATCTGCCGTTCATGATCCTGCCCCTGTACGCGAACCTGGTGAAAATGGACGTGCGTTATCTGGAAGCGGCGGCCGACCTGGGCGCCACGCCCTTGCAGGCGTTCTGGCGCATCACCGTGCCCCTGTCGAAGTCGGGCATCATCGCCGGCGCCATGCTGGTGTTCATTCCGTCCGTGGGTGAATACGTGATTCCCGAGCTGCTGGGCGGCCCGGAAACCCTGATGATCGGCCGGGTGCTGTGGGATGAGTATTTCACGAATAACGACTGGGCCATGGCTTCGTCGGTGACGGTGCTGGTGATCCTGCTGATCCTCGTGCCGATGGCCATTTTTAACAAATACAAGACCGACCAGGACGCGGAGGAGCGCACATGAACGGACGTACCTTCCTGCAGCGCTGGTTCGGGCGCGGCTGGCTCTCGCTGGGCTACCTGTTCCTCTACCTGCCCATCATCGTGCTGATCGTCTTCTCGTTCAACAGCTCGCGCCAGGACATGGTGTGGAGCGGCTTCTCGCTGCGCTGGTACAGCGAGTTGATGAGCGATGCGGAAATCATCTCGGGCTTCGGTTTATCCCTGAAGATCGCCTTCATGTCGGCCACGTCGTCCGTCATCCTCGGCACCTTTGCCGCCTTTGCCTTGAGCAGTTACCAGCGCTTCCGCGGCCGCACGGTGTTTTCCGCCATGGTCAGCGCGCCCTTGGTGATGCCGGAAGTGATCATCGGCCTGTCCCTGCTGCTGATGCTGGTGTCCATGCAAAAGGTCTTCGGTTTCCCCGAGCGGGGCGTGCTGACCATCTGGCTCGGCCACACCCTGCTGGGCATGGCGTATGCGGCCGTGGTGGTGCAATCGCGCCTGCAGGAAATGAGCAAGTCGCTGGCCGAAGCGGCCATGGACCTCGGCTGCCGCGCGCACCAGGTATTCTTCCTCGTGACCCTGCCGAACATCACGCAGGCACTGGCATCAAGCTGGCTGCTGACGTTTACCTTGTCGCTGGACGACGTGGTGCTCTCCGCTTTCCTGTCCGGCCCCGGTTCGACGACGATGCCGCTGGTGATCTTCTCGCGCGCGCGCCTGGGGCTCGACCCGCGCGTCAATGCCATCGCCGCGCTGACCATTCTCGTCGTGACGATTGCCGTGATCGTGTATGCCGTGATGCTGGCGCGCGCCGACCGCAGACGCCGCAAGCAGATGTCTGCGGCGTATTCGGCGGACCAGGAGTAAGCTGCTTGTAAACTGACACAGGAGACGACCATGACGGAAAACACCAGCTGGCATGCACGGGCCGCAGAGATCAAGATCGATGGCCGCGCCTTCATCAACGGCGAACGGGTCGCGGCCAGGTCAGGCCGGACTTTCGACAATCTGTCGCCCATCGACGGGCGTCAGCTGGGGCAAGTGGCCCGCTGCGACGACGCCGACGTGGAGGCGGCCGTGCAGGCCGCGCGCGCCGCCTTTGACGACCGCCGCTGGGCCGGTAAATCGCCGGCGCAGCGCAAGCGGATATTGATCAAGTTCGCCGACCTGGTGCAGAAATACGGTCCCGAACTGGCCCTGCTGGAAACCCTGGACATGGGTAAACCGATCAAGTACAGCCAGAGCGTGGATGTGGGCGCCACGGCCAACTGCCTGCGCTGGTATGGCGAGGCGATCGACAAGGTCTACGATGAAATCGCCCCGACGCCCGCCAACAGCCTGGCCCTGATCACGCGCGAACCGGTGGGCGTCGTCGCCGCCATCGTGCCGTGGAATTACCCGATGATCATGGCTGCCTGGAAGATCGCGCCCGCCCTCGCGGCCGGCAACAGCGTGATCTTGAAGCCGTCGGAAAAATCGCCGCTGACGGCCCTGCGCCTGGCCGACATCGCGCTGGAAGCGGGCGTGCCGGCGGGCGTCTTCAACGTGCTGCCCGGCTACGGCAACGAGGCCGGTGCCGCGCTGGCGCTGCACATGGATGTCGATTGCATCGGCTTTACGGGGTCCACGCGCACGGGGAAACTGATCGTGCAGATGGCGGGCCAGTCGAACCTGAAACGGGCGTGGACGGAACTGGGCGGCAAGTCCGCCAACATCGTGTGCGCCGATTGTCCGGACCTGGACAAGGCCGTGGCGGCCGCCGTCGGCTCCATCTTCTTCAACCAGGGCGAAAGCTGCAATGCGCCTTCGCGCCTGTTCGTGGAAGAATCGATCAAGGAAGAATTCCTCGCCAAGGCGCTGGCCATGCTGCCCCGCTTCCAGCCGGGCGATCCGCTCGATGAAGCCACCGTCATGGGCGCCATCGTCGACGCCACGCAGATGCAAACAGTGATGGGCTATATCGCGTCCGGCAAGAACGAAGGCGCGCAATTGCTGGGCGGCGGCGAGGCCGTGCGCCTTGATACGGGCGGCTACTACGTGCAGCCGACCATCTTCGGCGTGGACGCCGGCATGACGATCGCGCGCGAAGAGATCTTCGGACCCGTCCTGTCCGTGTTGGGCTTTACGGATATCGCCGAAGCCATCCAACAGGCCAACGCCACGCCCTACGGCTTGCAGGCGGCCGTGTGGACCTCGGACATCAGCAAGGCCATCCAGACGTCGCGCGCCCTGCGCGCGGGCACCGTGCACGTCAACCAGTACGATGGCGACGACATTACCGTGCCGTTCGGCGGCTACAAGCAGTCGGGCAACGGGCGCGACAAGTCGCTGCATGCGCTGGACAAGTACACGGAGCTGAAGACGACGTGGATACAGGTGGGATAATTTCTATAAGGGTACTTAAAAGGGCTAATTAAGAGTGTTTTCGGCTTAAAATAGTCCATTTAGGTACTATTAAATTTTTCATGGCGCTGCACTTGCTAAAATTTGGATCGTATAAGTGCTAATTTAAGGATAAACTGAACACAATTAGCTACTATAAGATCCAATTGGAGCCGCCATGCAATGCCATTTTCAAATTTTTCATGATGATGCGTGGCACGATTGCGCATCGCTGACTTTGCTTGAGCCTGCAGGCGGCAATCCACGTACCGCTGCCCTGTTCGAGTATGACCTCGATTATGCCTTCTTCAATCTTGAGAGTGGGCCTGTCTCGCTGCGTTTTCCCGTCACGGCAGAGATGCAGAAGCTGGCGCAATGGCCAGCCTTTATCTTTGACCTGATTCCCCAGGGAAGCGGACGGACATATCTGCTTGGGCAGCTGCAACTGGCCGATGGTCCGGCTGCCGATTTTCCGCTGATGTGCGCCGGCGCGTTCAATCCCGTCGGGCGCGTGCGCATTGCCGAGGCCGTGCAGTACTACGCACAACATATGAATCGCCATGACAAGGGCAAGCCGCTGACCGGTTTTTCACTGGATGAGATCATAGGTCGCGGCGATGCGTTCAATGAGCGCATGCTGATGCATGGCATGCTGGCCGCCGGCAGTCTGGGGGTGCAAGGAGCGGCGCCGAAATATCTGCTGACCACTGACCATGCCGGTCTCTGGCATGCCGATGGAGCCCTGGCGGACCAGGACGCGGCTGCCCATTTCATCGTCAAGCGTCCGCGCGGAAAGACCGCCAGCGACGCCAAGGTATTGCGGAATGAGGCCGCATACATGACTGTGGCGCGCGCGGTGGGCTTGCGCACCGAAGGCCAGTTGCGCTACCAGGACGATACTTTGTTCATTCCCCGTTTTGACCGCCGCATCCTCGATGGAAAAGTGCTGCGACTGCATCAGGAAAGCGCCGCTTCGCTGGCAGGTATCGTTGGCTTTGAAGCCACGCCCAGCCAGTTCGACCTATTGCAGGCGCTGCGCGCCGTCGTCAGCGACAAGACTGCGGAAACCATCGAATTTCTCAAACGCGATATCTTGAACCTGGCCATGCGCAATACCGATAATCACGCACGCAATACGGCGGTGCAGCAACTTGGTGCCGAGGTGCGCCTCACGCCGCTGTTCGATTTTGCACCGATGTACCTGGACCCGGATGGCATACCACGCGCGGCGCGCTGGTATCATCCGGATACCAAAAACGAGCTGCATGACTGGACGACGATACTGGCTACGATCGGCATGCCGGACGTGGAGCGCCAGCAGATCCGCCTCGCGCTATACGGATTTTCCCGGCACCTGGTTGCGCTGGAACAGCATATGCAGGAGGCTGGCGTGGATGATGACATCATTGCTTTCCTCCGGCCACATATCGCCGGGCAGATCGAACAGCTCAAGGCATTGGGAGAGCACTGACATGGCGCGTACAAAGAAGACCGTTGACAAGGAAGAGTTGCGGCAGCGCAGGGCAGTGCTTTACGAAGCCATTGAAGCAGGAGCCGTCACGCTACAGCATGCCGTCAAGGAAATGCGCGCCATCTCGCGCATGACGCAGGCAGAGTTTGCGACGCATCGGGGCGTGAGCACGAAGGTTATCAAGGAGATCGAGAGCGGCAAGGGCAACCCGACCATCCAGACGCTGAACCGTATCGGGCAATTCTTTGGCCTGGAGGTGGCCTTTGTACGGACAGAAACGCTGCGCGAAAAAAAAATCGCCCCGGCGAGTACCGGGGCGATATCGCCTCAATAGACTACATCAGAAGCAGTGTTCCAGCGCCGGGAAGCTGCCATCCTTGACGGCTTTGACGTAGCCGGTGACGGCGTCGTCGATGCTGGCCGCGCCTTCCATGAAGTTGCGCACGAAGCGCGCCTTGCGGCCTGGGAAGACACCCAGCATGTCGTGCATGACGAGGACCTGGCCCGAGCAGTCTGGGCCGGCGCCGATGCCGATGGTGGGAATCGTCAGCATGGCGGTCACTTCCTTGCCCAGCTGCGACGGCATGGCTTCCATCAGCACGATGGCGGCGCCCGCGTTTTGCAGCACCAGTGCGTCGTTTTTCAGCTCGGCGGCGCTTTCCGTGCTCTTGCCCTGCACCTTATAGCCGCCCAGCTGGTGCACGAATTGCGGCGTCAGGCCGATGTGGGCGCAGATGGGGATGCCGCGCTCGGTGAGGAAACGGACGGTCTCGGCCAGCCAGGCGCCGCCTTCGATCTTGATCATGTGCGCGCCCGCCTGCATCAGGATGACGGCGTTGGCGTAAGCCGTTTCAGGCGTGCCGTACGCGCCGAACGGCAGGTCGGACAGGATCATGGCCGACTTGCTGCCGCGCGCGACGGAAGCCGTGTGGTAAGCCAGTTCGGCCACGGTGACGGGCAGGGTGGAGTTCAGGCCGTTGCAGACCATGCCGAGCGAATCGCCGATCAGCAGGATCTCCACGCCGCAGCGGTCCATCAGCGACGCGAAGCTGGCGTCATAGCAGGTCAGCATGGAGATCTTTTCGCCGGCGGCGCGCAACGTGGCCAGGGTATGGATGGTCACGGCCTTGTTGGCGACAGGCTTGGATGGCGCCGGCGCCGGTGTGGCGGCCTTGTCTTTTGCGGCCAGATCTGTTCCTTGCAAATAAGCGGACATAGGTATTCTCTAGAGTGAAAGGGGGGTGATGCTATTGCGACGCCGCTAGTGTAGTACTTTATAGGGCGGCGTGCAGGGGCGGCATTGTAGAGCAATGCCGCGTGGCGCTCAGAGTTGGCTGATGGCCTGGTCCGCCACGCCCGCCAGGTAGCCTTGCGCCGGGCCGAGGCCGGGCACGGCGATGGCCGGCGCCAGGGCCAGCAGCGGCACCAGCACGAAGGCGCGCTCGGTGAGGCGCGGATGCGGTACCGTCAGGGTGGTGCTGGCGATCTGTGCATCGCCATACAGCAGCAAGTCGAGGTCCAGGGTGCGCGGGGCGTTGCGGTAGGGCCGTTCGCGCCCGTGCGCCGCCTCGATGGCGTGCAGGGCCAGCAGCAGTTCCTCCGCCGGCAGGGTGGTCGCGATGCGCGCCACGGCGTTGATGTAGTCGTCGCCGCTGGAATCGATGGGTGCCGTGCGGTAGCTTGCCGAGGCGTCCAGCAAGCTGGCGCCGGGCAGGCGCGCCAGACGCGCGATCGCCTCCTGCACGTTGGCGCGCGCGTCGCCCAGGTTGGCCCCGATGCCGATGTAAGCGATCACTGACATTATTCGCCGCTGCTGCTGCCGGTGGTGGTGCCGCCGCCCGTTTTGCTGCGCGTGCTGCGGCGCGGCGGGCGCTTCTTCTTGACGGCGCCCGGCGCGGCATTGGCGCTGACGAGCAGCGCTTCGCGCGTTTCCTCGTCGCCTTCATAAAAGGCCGTCCACCATTCGCCGATGTCCGCGTCGATCTCGCCCGAGGCGCAGCGCAGCAGCAGGAAGTCGTAGCCGGCGCGGAAGCGCAGGTGCTCGAGCAGTTTGTACGGCGCCTTGCCGACCCGGCGCTCGAAGCGGGGCTGCATCGACCAGATGTCGCGCATGTCGGAACCGATCTTGCGCTGCAAGGCCAGTTTTTCCGTCTGCGAATCGAGCACGTCGTCGGCCGCCAGGTGCAGCGCGGGGATGGTCGACTCGCCGGCGGCGCGGTAGGCCGTCCATTTTTCCAGCACCTGGTGCCACAGCAGCGAGGCAAACAGGAAGCCCGGCGAGACGGTCTTGCCGGCGGCGATGCGCTGGTCCGTGGCGTCCAGCGCCAGGGTGACGAATTTCGCGCCCAGCGGCTGTTCCAGCACCACGTCGAGCAGCGGCAGCAGGCCGTGATGCAAGCCTTCCTTGCGCAGCTGCTGCAGGCAGGCCAGCGCGTGGCCGCTCATCAGCAGTTTCAGCATTTCGTCAAATACGCGCGGCGCCGGCACGTTGTTGATCAGCGGTGCCATGACGGGAATCGGCGCGGCCGTGTGCGGCTCGATGGTGAATTTCAGCTTGGCGGCGAAGCGCACCACGCGCAGCATGCGCACGGGGTCTTCGCGATAGCGCTCTTCCGGCTTGCCGATCATGCGCAAAGTCTTGGCGCGGATGTCTTCCACGCCGCCGTGGTAATCGAGCACTTCCTGCGTGGCCGGGTTGTAGTACATGGCGTTGATGGTGAAGTCGCGGCGCAGCGCGTCTTCATGCTGCAAACCGAAGGTGTTGTCGCGCAGGACGCGGCCATGTTCATCCTTGGGCGCGGAATCGGCGCCGGCGCCGCGGAAGGTCGTCACTTCCAGCAAATCCTGGCCGAACATCACGTGCACGATCTGGAAGCGCTTGCCGATGATGAAGGCGCGGCGGAACAAGCGCTTGACCTGTTCCGGCGTGGCGTTGGTGGCGATGTCGAAGTCTTTGGGTTTGACGCCCAGCAGCAGGTCGCGCACGGCGCCGCCGACGACAAAGGCCTCGAAGCCCGCTTCCTGCAGGCTGCTGGTGACGCGGATGGCATTCGACGATACCAGTTTCGGATCGATTCCGTGTTGCGCAGGACCGAGCACGATGGGTGCCGTGGTGTCGCGCGCTGCCTCTTTTTTAACGCCGAGGATCTTGCGGATGAATTTTTTAATCATTGAATAAGTGGAGTGATGGCCAGCCGTGGAGGGATGCGTGTGCGCTCAAAGCGGTGTTGGGATTGGTCGCGACCGGGTGGGTCACGACCGACAGCAAGGGAATATCGTTGTGCGAATCGCTGTAAAAATAGCTGCGCTCGAACTGCCCCAGTTCCTTTCCCATCTTTTCCAGCCAGGCGTGGGTGTGGGTCAGCTTGCCCGCGCCCAAGGTCGGCGTGCCCAGCAGCTTGCCCGTGACATTGCCTGCGTCGTCATATTCGGGCATGGCAGCCAGCAGGTGCTCGACGCCGAGCGCATCGGCGATGGGTTTGGTGATGAAATGGTTGGTGGCCGTGACGATGGCCAGCAAATCGCCTGCGTCCTGGTGCTGTTTCAGCAGGGCAACGACTTCCGGGCGGATGGCCGGCAAGACCACTTCGGCCATGAATTGGCGGTGCAGCGCTTCGAGGCGTTCGCGCGGGAATTGCGCCAGGGTGCCGAGCGAAAATTCCAGGTATTCCACCGGATCGAGCGTGCCGGCCTGGTATTGCGCGAAAAATTCGTCGTTGCGGCGGGTGAATTCGGCGGCGTCCACGGCACCGATGCGTACCAGGAATTCGCCCCACTCGTGATCCGAGTCGATGGGCAGCAGGGTGTGGTCGAGGTCAAACAGGGCCAGATTCATCATTCTTTCGCTTCCGCCTGCAGCAACTCGCGCAACAATGGCAAGGTGATCGGGCGTTGGGTTTCCAGGGAGTAGAGGTCGAGAGAGTCCAGCATCGTCGACAGCGAACGCATGTCGCGCCGGAAATGGGACAGCAGATAGGGTAACACGCCCGGCGACAAGGTCAAGCCGCGGGTGGTGGCCGCCTGGGTCAGGGCGGCGATTTTTTCATCGTCCGTCAAGCCGTGGATCTGGTAGATCAGGCCCCAGCCCATGCGCGTGCGCAAGTCTTCGCGCACGGGCAGCACGGCCGGCGGCACGGCGCCGCTGCACACCATGAACGCCTTGTTGGCGCGGATCTCATTGAACAGGGCAAAGGCGTCGATCTGCGCCAGCGGCGACAGTTTTTCGCAGTCGTCGAGCAGGTACAGATCCACGTCGGGCGAATACACGAATTCGGACTCGATCGAGAACGGCGAAATGTAGCGCGCGCGCTCGGTGCTGGCCAGGGCCTTGAGCAGGTGGCTCTTGCCGGCGGCCAGTTCGCCCCACAGGTAGGCAAAATGTTCGCGCGACGTGCGCGCGGCGAACTGGCGCATCAGCTGCGCCACTTCGGCATTCTGTCCCACCTCGAAGGTATCGAGGCTGTGCGCCTGGTCTGTGCCTAAATCGAGCACCAGTTGTTTCATGGCGTACGCCTTGTCCTGTTTTTCATTACTGCTTGTGCGTCGTCGTCGCTGTTGTTAGTTTAACATTTTTGTGTCGGGTGCCTGACAGAAGCGTAGCGAGCGGCAGCGATTTGTGGCCGAGAAGCGCAACCGTACTTGAGTACGGTGAGCATCGCCGGCCGCAAAGTGCGACGCGCAGTCGCTTATGTCGCTTATGTCAGTCACCTTGTCACGCATTATAGAAGGTGCTGGACAGGTAGTGGCGTCTTAGATGCTTAAAAGCGACCATCAGGACGGCAGAAGCGGGTAAAGCGAGCAAAACGCCGACGAAACCGAACAATTGTCCGAAAGCCAATAGAGCGAAGATCACGGCCAGCGGGTTCAGGCCGATGCGCTCGCCCACCAGGCGCGGCGTGAGGAAAAAGCCTTCGATGACCTGGCCGCAGCCATAGATGACAGCCACGGCGATGACGCCGCTCCAGTCGGCAAACTGCAGCAGGGCGGCGATCAGCGCCAGCATCAGGCCCAGGCCGAAGCCCAGGTAGGGGATGAACACCAGCAAGCCCGTGATGATGCCCACAGGCAATGCGACTTCAAAACCGGCGATGGCCAGCGCCACCGAGTAATACGTGGCCAGCACCAGCATGACGAGCAACTGGCCGCGCAGGTATTGCGCCAGCAGGGTATCGACTTCCTGCGCCATGCCCACCGTGCGGCCGACCCAGCGGCGCGGCACGGCGCCGGCGATGCGCGCCAGCATCGGATGCCAGTCCAGCAACAGATAGAACAGCACCACGGGAATGAGCACGACGGTGGCCAGCCAGCCCAGCACGGCCGTGCCGCCGATGCGGGCCGAGGCCAGCACGGTGCTCCAGATTTCATCGCCGCTGGTGGCCATCTGCTGGCTCAGCATGCGCTTGATGCCCGTGCCGTCCAGGCGCACGCGGATGCCCAGGTCGCGCAGTTTCGGCGCCAGGAACTCGTTCGCCTTGCTGAGGAATTGCGGAATCTGCGCCTGCAGCAGCGGGATTTCCTTTTGCAGCACAGGCACGACGATCAGCACGAGCGCCGTGATGGCGAGGAAAAACAACACTACGACGACCAGCACGGCCAGCGGACGGGGCACGTAAAAGCGCCGGTAATGCAGGCGCTGCAAGCGGTCCACGCCGGGATTGAGCACGTAGGCGAGGATGGCGGCGGCCAGGAAGGGCGTCAGGATGGGGCCCAGGCTGACGAGCAGCAGCAAGAATGCCAGCCAGACCGCGATCCAAAATGCTGTTTGCTTCTGTTCGGCGGTGATGGCGAATGGCATGGAGTTTGTGCTGTTGCGTTAAAAAAAGGCAGTTAATTACGAAATGGCGGGGCAGTTTGATAAAATAGCGTCTTGATCGACCGAATTCACCCGCTGGCGCCCTGCCGCACGATGTTGAAAAACATGCTTGCGCGCGCGTGTCGGCGGGTATCCGCCTTCTATTTTACCGCCTCCGCTGCCACCACACCATGAACCAGACTTCTAATGTTTCCCTTTCCTACCGTGACGCTGGCGTCGATATCGACGCAGGCGACGCTTTAGTCGAAGCAATCAAGCCGTTTGCCAAGCGCACCCTGCGCGAAGGCGTGATGGGCGGCCTGGGCGGTTTTGGCGCCATGTTTGAAATCAGCAAGAAGTACAAGGAACCGGTGCTGGTCTCGGGCACCGACGGCGTGGGCACGAAATTGCGCCTGGCGTTCGAACTGAACCGCCACGACACGGTCGGCATCGACCTCGTCGCCATGAGCGTCAACGACATCCTCGTGCAAGGCGCCGAACCGCTGTTCTTCCTCGATTATTTTGCTTGCGGCAAGCTGGACGTGGCCATCGCCACCGACGTCATCAAGGGCATCGCCCAGGGTTGCGAACAAGCGGGTTGCGCGCTGATCGGCGGCGAAACGGCGGAAATGCCGAGCATGTACCCGGCCGGCGAATACGACCTGGCAGGTTTTGCCGTCGGCGCCGTGGAAAAATCGAAAATCATCGACGGCACCAAGATCGCCCCGGGCGACGTGGTGCTGGGCCTGGCCTCGTCGGGCGTGCACTCGAACGGTTACTCGCTGGTGCGCAAGATCATCGAAGTGGCGAAGCCGGACCTGGAAGGCGACTTCCACGGCCGTAAACTCGCCGACGTGCTGATGCAGCCGACGCGCATCTACGTCAAGCCGTTGCTGGCGCTGATGGACGCCATGGAAGTGAAGGGCATGGTGCACATCACCGGCGGCGGCCTGGTGGAAAACATCCCGCGCGTGCTGCAGCCCGGCCTGGTGGCCGAACTGGACTCGAAGGCATGGACCATGCCGCCGCTGTTCACGTGGCTGCAACAGCACGGCGGCGTGGCTGACGCCGAGATGCACCGCGTCTTCAACTGCGGCATCGGCATGACCGTCATCGTCGCGCAGGAAAACGCGGACGCCGCCATTGCGCAATTGCAAGCGGCCGGCGAAACCGTCTCGCGCATCGGCACCATCCGCGCCCGCGTAGGCGACGAGCACCAGACGATCGTGATCTAAGTTTCAGCACGCATGGAAAAGGCAGGCGCTCGGAAGAGGCCTGCCTTTTTTACGCCCGGATGTCTTACCGCGCGTGCGCCGGCTTCATGCGGCCATCCGGCTGGGAGCCGCCCCTGCCGATCATGGCCACGCTGACGGCCGAGACGAGGGAGGCGAACAGGATGTAGCCGACGATGTGCCACGGCTCGCCATTGCCCGTCTTGAGCAGGTAGGTGGCGATGATGGGCGTCAGGCCGCTGGCGAAGATGCCGGAGAACTGGTACACGAAGGAGATGCCCGTGTAGCGCACCTTGGCGTCGAACAGGTCGCAGAACAAGGCCGCTTCCGGGCCGTACACGGCCGAATACAGCACGCCCAGCGGGATGATCACGGAACACCACAGCAGCAGCGGATTGCCGGCGTGGTGCAGCATGATCCAGAAGGCGGGAATGGCCGACACGCCCGTGATCAAGGAGCCCCAGAAAAACACCTTGCTGCGGCCGATGCGGTCCGACAGGCGGCCGAAGAAGGGGATGCAAAAGCACATCACGACGGCCGACGCCATCACGCCCATCAGCGCTTCCGTGCGGTCTATCTTGATGATGTTGGTCAGATAGGTGATGGAAAACACGCCGAAGATATTGAAGAACACGCCGTCGATATAGCGCGCGCCCATGCCTTTTAATACATTGCCCGGATAGCGCTTCAGCAGGTCGAAAAATGGAATCTGCGTCTCCGCGTTCTTTTCCTTGACGGCCTGGAACTCGGGCGTTTCCATCACGTTCAGGCGTATCCACATGCCGATGAAGACGAGGGCGGCCGACAGGATGAAGGCCACGCGCCAGCCCCAGGACAGGAATTGCGCGTCCGTCAGGCTGTAGGACAGGATCGCCACCACGCCCGACGCGAGGCACAGGCCGATGGCCAGGCCGATCTGCGGCAGGCTGGCGTAGAAGCCGCGCTCTTTTGGGGGCGCATATTCGTATGCCATCAGCACGGCGCCGCCCCACTCGCCACCGAGGCCGATACCTTGCAGCACGCGCAGGAATAGCAGCAGGCCCGGCGCCCAGTAGCCGATGTGGTCGTAGGTCGGCAGCACGCCGATCAGGAAAGTGGAAATGCCCATGATCATCAGGGTCATGACCAGCATGCTCTTGCGGCCGATCTTGTCGCCGAAGTGGCCGAAGATCACGCCGCCGATGGGACGCGACAGAAAGCCCACGGCGAAGGTGCCGTAGGCCAGCATGGTCGAGACGAGCGGATCGCCGCCCGGGAAATACAGTTTGCTGAATACGATGCCGGCGACGACGCCGTATAAAAAGAAGTCGTACCATTCGATGGTGGCGCCGATCACGCTGGCCATCACGACTTTCCGCAGCTCTTGGGCTTTTTTCGGATTGCTGGGATTGTTGTCCATATCTAGTCTCCAATCGATATCGATTATGTGTTTGATGCCTGGCTTGTTGCCGGGTCATTGGAGGCGGGGCCGCCTGCCCGCCGCTGACATCCTCCTTGCCGGGAATGGAATGGGTGGGTCAGGCCGCCTGCGGCAGCCGCACGGCGTCCGCCAGTATCATGTCGGCCGCTTTTTCGGCGATCATGATGGTGGGCGCATTCGTATTGCCCGAGACGATTTCCGGCATGATCGACGCATCGACCACGCGCAGGTTCTGCATGCCGTGCACGCGCAGGCGGTCGTCGACGACGGCCATGTCGTCGTGGCCCATCTTGCAGGTGCCGCTCGGGTGGTAGATCGACTGGCTGAAGCGGCGCGCCGCATCCAGCAGCTGCGCATCCGTCTCGAACTGCGGGCCGGGCACGAACTCTGAAATGATGTGCGGCGCCAGCGACGGCGCGGCGGCGATTTTTCGGGCCACGCGCAGGGCGGCAATCGCCGTCCGCTGGTCGCGCGGGTCGGACAGGTAGTTCGGGTAGATGCCCGGATAGGCGAGGGGATCGGCGGACTTGATCGACACGTGGCCGCGGCTGTGCGGACGCAGCTGGCACACGGACGACGTAAACGCGGAAAACGGATGGGCGCCTTCGCCCGGCTTGTCGGCGCTCAGCGGCTGCATGTGGAACTGAATGTCGGGCCGCTCCACTTCGGGCGAGGATCGGGTAAATACCGTCACCTGGCTGGCTGCCAGAGTGAGGGGGCCGGAGCGGGAAAACACATATTGCATGCCCACCCACAGCTTGCCCCACAGGCTGTTGACTTCATCGTTCAGGGTTTTCAGGCGCGTCTTGAAGACGAGGCGGATTTGCAGATGGTCTTGCAGGTTCTGTCCCACGCCGGGCAAGTCGTGCACGAGCGGCACGCCCACTTGCTCGAGCAGCGCGCGCGGACCCACGCCCGAGCATTGCAGGATTTGCGGCGAGCCGATGGCGCCCGCGCATAAAATCACTTCGCCGCTGGCGCGCGCCTGGCGCAGCTGGCCATCCTGCCGGAACTCGATGCCGACGGCGCGCTTGCCCTCGAACAGCACGCGCGTGATTTGCGCGCGCACTTCCACGCGCAGATTGGCGCGCTTGCGGGCAGGCCGCAAAAAGGCTTTGGCCGTGCTCCAGCGCAAGCCCTTGCTGGCCGTCTGCTGGAAGTAGCCGACGCCTTCCTGCGTGGCGCCGTTGTAATCGGCATTGAAGGGGATACCGCTTTCCGTGGCGCCGGCGATGAAGTGCTCGGCGATGGGGCGGCGCAGCCGCAGGTCCGACACCTTTAACGGGCCGCCCACGCCGTGGTAATCGCTGGCGCCGCGTTCCTGGTCTTCCGATTTTTTAAAATAGGGCAGCACCTCGGCATAGCTCCAGCCTGCGTTGCCCAGTTCGGCCCAGCGGTCGTAGTCCTCTTTCTGTCCGCGCACATACAGCAAGCCGTTGAGCGAGCTGGAGCCGCCCAGGACCTTGCCGCGTGGCCATTGCAACTGGCGCCCGGCGATGCCGGCGTCCGCTTCCGTGCGGTAGCACCAGTCCAGCTTCGGGTCGTGCATGGTCTTGAAATAGCCGACCGGCACGTGTATCCAGGGATTGTTGTCCTTGCCGCCCGCTTCCAGCAGCAATACCCGGTGGTTGCTGTCGTGCGACAGGCGGTTGGCCAGCACGCAGCCGGCGGAACCGGCGCCGACGACGATGTAATCGTAGTGTGTTTGCAACATGGTGCTTGTCTCCTGCGTTGCGGTATCAGCTTGCCTCGGCGGGCGTTTTTTGCGATACACTGGTCTTTATTGATTATTTTTGGAACGTCTGGTTCCATTTATAAAAGACGTGCAGCACCGGGACAAGCGGAAACCGCCGCATACGCGAGAGGTGAAACAGAACATGCATGATGCGTTTCAAAAACGGCAGGCCGAGGCCGAAGAAGACAGCCCGGCGGGTGGAGCGGTTGGGGCCGGCGCGGCGGCCAGCCATGGCGACGAGGCGCGCGGCTTGCGCGTGCTGCGCCTGATCGAGCACCTGGCCAGCGCCAGCCAGCCCCTGACCCTGTCGCAGCTGGCGGCGCGCATGCAGGTGCCCAAGGCCAGCATGATGCGCCTGCTCGATACCCTGGAACAACATGGCTATGTGCTGCGCACGCCCGTGGGACGCGGCTATGTACCGGGTGCCGCATCGACCAACCTGGCGCTGGCGACCTTGCGCAACAATGCCCTGATCCGCGTGAGCCGCAGCATCCTGGGCAGCCTGGTGGCGGCCACGGGCGAGACGTGCAATCTGGCCATTCCCGAGGGCAATGCCGTCGTCTACGTGGACCGCGTGGAAACGCAGGAACCGCTGCGCCTGCACCTGGTGCTGGGCACGCGCGCGCCCATGCATTGCACGGCCAGCGGCAAGCTGTTCTTGGCGCACATGAGTTTGCTGGAGCGGCGCGAATTGCTGGCCATGCTGACTCTGGAGGCGCGCACGCCGAAAAGCATCACCGATCCCGTGCTGCTCGAGCGCGAGATCGTGCGCATCGCGCGGCTGGGCATCGGCATCGACGACGAGGAATTCGTGCACGGCATGGTGGCCGTGGCCGTGCCCATCTGCGCGGCGGACGGGCGCATCGTGGCGGCCGTCGCCTGCCACGCGCCCGTGGCGCGAAAGTCCGTGGAGCAGCTGATGCAACACGTACCGCAGCTCAAGGAAGCGGCCGTGAAACTGCGGCCGCTGCTGCTGGCAGAAACGGTTCACAACACCTAACAAAACCGTAGCGAGCGGATGTGAGTCGTGACCGAGACGCGCAGCTGTGCTGGGCACGGGGCCGCCGAGGCAGTGAGCATCGCAGGCCGCGACGCGCGACGCGCAGTAGGTTTGGTCAGGTGTTTAAGGTTTCAGGACCTTCGCCACCTTGGCCGCCCGCAGGCGGAATGCATCGGGCATGCCCGAACCCAGCAGCGGGCGCAGATACAGGCGGAAAGCATCGGTCACGTCCGTGCCGCTGGCGCTGATGAACTCGTCTTCCATGGTGCGCGTCTTGCCCGCGACCTCGGTCAGCGGCAGCAGTTCGTAGTCGACGGAATAAAAGCCCGTGCGCTTGATGGCGACGGAGCCGTCGCGGTCGCCCCACATGGCGAACTGCACGGCCTTCTCGCCCACTTCGCGGGCTTCGCGCTGGTCGACGTCGGAAACGCAGCCGATGAAGGAGCGTTGCAGATAGCCGAAGGTATCGCCGCGCACGCGCTTGATGCCGAGCTTGGCCTTGATTTCGTCGCACAGCAGGTCGGCCAGCGCGCCCGTGCCCGACAATTGCACATTGCCGTGCGCATCGCGTTCCACCTCATTGCCCACCTGCCTGGCCAGCAGGCTGGCGATCGGCTCGCCCGATGCATCGTGGATGCCTTCCGACACGGCGATCACGCAACGGCCATACTTTTCATAGGTGGCCTTCACGTCGGCAAGGAAATTTTCCAGCACGAAGACGCGCTCGGGCAGGTAGATCAGGTGCGGGCCATCGTCGGGGAACTTCTTGCCCAGCGCCGAGGCAGCCGTCAGAAAGCCCGCATGGCGGCCCATCACCACGCCCACGTACACGCCGGGCAAGGCCGCGTTGTCGAGGTTGGCACCGGCGAACGCTTGCGCGACGAAGCGCGCGGCCGAGGGAAAGCCGGGCGTGTGGTCGCTGCCCACCAGGTCGTTGTCGATGGTTTTCGGGATGTGGATGCAGCGCAGCGGATAGCCGGCCTTGTGCGCTTCCTCGCTGACGATGCGCACCGTGTCGGACGAGTCGTTGCCGCCGATGTAAAAGAAGTGCTCGATTTCGTGCGCGCGCAGCACTTCGAAGATTTGCTGGCAGTAGGCGATGTCGGGCTTGTCGCGCGTGGAACCGAGCGCCGAGGACGGCGTGGCGGCCACCAGTTCCAGGTTGTGGCTGGTTTCCTGCGTCAGATCGACGAACTCTTCATTGATGATGCCGCGCACGCCATGCAGGGCGCCATACACGCGCGTGACGTGCTGAAAACGCCGCGATTCGAGCACCACGCCCACCAGCGACTGGTTGATGACGGCGGTGGGGCCGCCTCCCTGGGCAACAAGAATTTTTCCAGACGGCATGGGATCTCCTCGTAAATAAAGCGGCCCTCCAGCCTACTCCTTTTTTAGCGGGACGCTGTCTTTTCCCTATGCCGCAAGGGGAATTGATCTGGCGGGCCGGCCTGCCTATTCATTCCGGCGCCCGGATATGCTCGACCAGTCCCCTGCTGCGCCGTCCCGGTGCCGGCGTCAGCCAGCTGACGAGGATGGCGGCGGCCAGGCCGGCCGGCACGCCGAAGATGCCGGCAGAAATAGGCGCAATGTGAAACCATTGGCCGCTGGCATTGCCGCCCAGCATGGTGCTCGTATGCAGCATGTAGTACAGGCAGACGCCAAAGCCCGCCAGCATGCCGGCCAGCGCGCCTTGGTAATTGGCGCGTTGCCAGAAGACACCGAGCACCAGCGGCGGGAACAGGGTCGAGGCGGCCAGTGAAAAGGCCACGCCCACCAGCGACAAAATGTCGGCCGGCTTTTGCGAGGCCGCATAGGCGGCGATGAAGGCCACGGCCAGCAGCAGCAGTTTGGAAATCGTCACGCGCTTTTGCGTCGAGGCGCTGGGATCGACCACCTTGTAATAGACGTCGTGCGACAGGGCGTTGGAGATGGCCAGCAGCAAACCGTCGGCCGTCGACAGGGCGGCGGCCAGGCCGCCGGCCGCCACCAGGCCGGAAATCACGTAGGGCAGGCCGGCGATCTCGGGCGTGGCCAGCACCAGCACGTCGGCGTCGATGGAAATTTCCGCCAGTTGCACGATGCCGTCGCGGTTGACATCGACGATGCTGATCAGGGGACTGAGCTTGTCCACGTTGGCCCAGTACGATACCCAGGTGGGCAGGTTCGCGTATTGCGTGCCGACCAGGGCCGAGTAAATGTCGTACTTGACCAGCACGGCCAGCGCGGGAATCGTGAGATAGATCAACAGGATGAAGAACAGGGTCCAGAACACGGACACGCGCGTTTCGTGCACGGACGGCGTGGTGTACGATCGCATGAGGATGTGGGGCAGGGCGGCCGTGCCCAGCATCATGCAAAACACGAGGGCCAGGAAATTGTTGCGCTTGATATCGGATTGCTCCCGGTCGGCGGCGGGAAACGGCTGCGCGTGCGGAATGATCGGCTCGGCGCGTTTCTGGTTTTGCGCCTGCATCGCCTGCCACAGCACGCGTGCCTCGTCGGGGCTCTTCGGATAGGCGATCAGGTAGCGCTCCGCGTTGCGGATGTCGAACAGCGAGGTATTGCGCTGGCGCAAACTGTCGAGCTGGCGCTGGGCCGCCAGACGGCCTTGCTCCCAGGAACCGGGCAAGCCGTCGATGCGCGCCTGGTAGCTGTGCGCGCGCTCGCGGAAGATGGCGCGCACTTCGTTTTCTTTCGGGTCCGTTTCCAGCACGTGTTCGCGCGCGCTCAGTTGCGGCAACACCTTGCCATAGGCGATCTGCGGCACGGGATTGTCCGCATGCTTGACCGACAGCCACATGGCGGGAATCAGAAAGGCAACGAGGATGATGATGTACTGCGCCACCTGCGTCCAGGTGATGGCGCGCATGCCGCCCAGAAAGGAGCAGACGAGGATGCTGGCCAGGCCCAGGAAGATGCCGACAGAAAAATCCACACCCGTGAAGCGCGAGGCGATCAGGCCGACGGCGTAGATCTGCGCCACGACATACGTGAACGACACGATGATGGTGGCGGCCACGGCCACCACGCGCACGCTGGCGCCCCGTTTGTCGGTGCCGCTGCCGTAGCGCGCGGCGAGGAAGTCGGGAATCGTGTACTGGCTGAACTTGCGCAGGTAGGGGGCGATCAATAGCGCCACCAGGCAATAGCCGCCCGTCCAGCCCATGATGAAGGCCAGGCCGTCGAAGCCGTTCAGGTACAGGCCGCCCGCCAGGCTGATGAAGCTGGCGGCCGAAATCCAGTCGGCGGCCGTGGCCATGCCGTTGAACATGGCCGGCACCCGGCGCCCCGCCACATAGTATTCGGTGACGTTCGAGGTGCGGCTGATGACGCCGATGGTGGCGTACAGGGTGATGGTGACGAGCATGAACAGGTAGCCGATCCACGCGCGCGGCATGCCTTCCTGTTCCAGCACCGACAGGGCCAGCAGGAAAGCGGCGAAACCGGCGGTAAACAGCAGGTAGTAACGGCACAGGCGCGCAAAGAAGCTGCGCTGGCCGCTCATGCTTGCTCCTCGGCATGGAAAGCCCGGTCCAGGCGCCGCATGCGCCAGGCATACAAGGCGATGATGGCCAGGTAGACGAGCGAGGCGCCCTGGGCCGCCATGTAGAAGGGCAGGGGCCAGCCGAACAGGTTCAGGTGCAACAGCTCGCGCGCATAGAACACGGTCAGGAAGCCCGTCAGCAGCCAGACCAGCAGCAGGATGGCCGTCAGGCGCCGCGTCTTGCTCCAGTGCACATCGCGGCGCGCCTGCAGTTCGGGGCCAGGCGTGCGCGCCGGCTGCGGCGGCGTTGCGGAAAGGCTGGGTTTATCCATACGTGATGTCATCCTCTTCTGGCGCTTCCGGCAACAGCAGGGCGATGCTCAGGCGCAGCAGGGTGCCTGGCAGCTTCGGCGAAGTGGCGCGCGGATTGTTAAAAATATCGACTTCGGCGCCATGCTGCTGCGCAATCTCGCGCACGATGGCCAGGCCCAGGCCGCTGCCGTCGACATTGCTGCCAAGAATGCGGTAAAAGCGCTCGAACACGTGGGCCCGTTCTGCCGGCGCAATGCCGGGCCCCGTATCTTCCACTTCCAGGATGGCCAGTTCCAGGGTGCTGCGCACGCGCACCGTGACGCTGCCGCCAGCTGGCGTGTAGCGCAAGGCATTGTCGATCAGATTGCTCAGCAGCTCGCGCAGCATCATGGCATTGCCGGAAATCATGATCGAATAGGCGGGCTGTTCGAAGCCCAGGTCGATATGCTGGGCAAACGAGGCTTGCACCCAGTCCTGCACCACGCCGCGCGCCAGTTCGCTCAGTTCGATCGGCTCGAACGCCGTGCCCGCCTGCGGCTGGTTTTCCGCGCGTGCCAGGGCCAGCAGCTGGTTGACCAGGCGCGTGGCCGCTTCCGAGCTTTTCGCCAGCTGCAGCAGCGAGCGGTGAATCTCGTCGTGGTCGGTCTGGCGCAGGGCCAGCTCCGATTGCATGCGCATGCCGGCCAGCGGCGTCTTCATCTGGTGCGCCGCATCGGCGATGAAGCGTTTCTGCATGTCGATCGACAGCGACAGGCGCGCCAGCATCTCGTTGAGCGAACCAACCAGCGGCGTGATTTCCTCGGGCACCTGGCCCGATTCGATGGGAGATAAATCGTCGGGCGGCCGGGCGCGTATGCGTTCCTGCAATTGCGCCAGCGGCGACAGCCCGCGCGCCAGGGCGAACCAGACCAGGGCCAGGATCACGGGCAGGATGATGAACTGCGGCAAAATCACGCCCTTGATGATTTCATTGGCCAGCTGGGCGCGCTTTTCCAGCGTCTCGGCCACTTGCACCAGCGCGCGGTGCGGTTCATCGTCGTTGCCGGCGGGAATATCGAGATAGCTGAACGCCACGCGCACGGGCGTACCGTGGATGGTGTCGTTGCGAAACAGCACCATGCCGCTGCGGTATTTGTCGGGGTCCTGCGGCGGCGGCAAGTCGCGGTCGCCGTCGAGGTATTCGCCGCGCGGACCCACCACCAGGTAATACAGGGTATCGACGTCGTCGCCGCGCAGGAAGTCGCGGCCCTTGTTATTGCTGTTCTTGTCCGGCACGCGGCGCAGCGGCGCGCCGTCGGCCTGCTTGACCTGTTGCGTCAGCACGGTGACGCTGTCTTCCAGCGCATGGTCGAACGGCTGATTGGCGATGCCCTTGGCCACCAGATAGGTGATGGCGATGCTCATCGGCCACAGCAGCAGCAGGGGCGCCAGCATCCAGTCGAGGATTTCGCCGAACAGCGAATGCTCGATGGTGTCGTCCTGCTCCGTTGTGGGCGGCTCGAACCAGTCGTCGTCGCCCGGCTCGTCCGCTGGCGCCTCGCGTGCCTTCACTTGCTGGCGGACCCGCTGGCCGGGGCTGCCGACTCGCCCGCTTCGGCGTTCAGGCGCGCCGCTTCCGAGTATTTTTCCAGGCAATAGCCGAGGCCGCGCACGGTGGCGATGCGCACGCCGCCCACCTCGATCTTCTTGCGCAGGCGGTGCACATACACTTCGATGGCGTTGTTCGACACTTCCTCGCCCCATTCGCACAGGTGGTCGACCAGCTGCTCTTTCGAGACGAGGCGGCCGGTGCGGCCCAGCAGGATTTCCAGCAAGCCCAGTTCGCGCGCCGACAGGTCGAGCATCTGGTCGTTGATGTAGGCGCTGCGCCCCACCTGGTCGTAGCTGAGGGGACCGTGCTTGATGATGGTGGCGCCGCCGCCGGCGCCGCGGCGCGTCAGGGCGCGCACTCTTGCCTCCAGTTCCGACAGGGCGAACGGCTTGGCCATATAATCATCGGCACCGAGGTCGAGGCCATTCACGCGTTGCTCGATGGAATCGGCGGCCGTCAGGATCAGCACGGGCAGCAGCGAGGCGCGCGCGCGCAGGCGGCGCAGCACTTCCAGGCCCGACATCTTCGGCAGGCCCAGGTCGAGGATCAGCAAGTCGAATTCCTGGGTGGACAGGGCCGTATCGGCTTCCTGCCCATTTTTGACGCAGTCGATGGCATAGCCCGACTGGCGCAGCGAACGGGTCAGGCCATCGGCCAGTACGCTGTCATCTTCGGCAAGTAAAATACGCATGGT
This sequence comes from Janthinobacterium sp. HH102, assembly GCF_001758625.2. Classification (NCBI taxonomy): domain Bacteria; kingdom Pseudomonadati; phylum Pseudomonadota; class Betaproteobacteria; order Burkholderiales; family Oxalobacteraceae; genus Janthinobacterium; species Janthinobacterium sp. HH102. The sequence goes on along the minus strand of NZ_CP062062.1, from coordinate 6,022,459 downwards.
GAGACTTCCTCGGCTTGCGGCATAGAAGCTTGTATTGTGTTTCATTTCCCGCAAGGTGGCGAGTTTTTGTGAAAAACCAGGCTTGTATTGATCTGTTTCAAAACAAATCCACGTTCCGCTTGCATTGATCACTGTTTTTTTATACAGTACTGTCTGTGTAAAGAATTTAACCCACTGGCGCTATCGCAGGCTGCACGGTTCACGTAGATGCGTCACGTGAATCCGCAACTGTAGAACGGCTGAAAGAACATATGGACGATAAAAAAGCTGTAGTACCCGCATCGGAAAAAGCCAAGGCGCTCGCCGCCGCACTGGCGCAGATCGAGAAGCAGTTTGGCAAAGGTTCGGTCATGCGCATGGATGCCAGCGCACCGATCGAAGAAGTGCAAGTCGTGTCGACCGGTTCGCTCGGCCTCGATATCGCGCTGGGCGTGGGCGGCTTGCCGCGCGGCCGCGTGGTGGAAATCTACGGTCCGGAATCGTCGGGTAAAACCACGCTGACCCTGCAAACCATCGCCGAAATGCAAAAACTGGGCGGCACTTGCGCCTTTATCGATGCCGAGCACGCGCTCGACGTCGGTTACGCGCAAAAGCTGGGCGTGAACCTGCATGAATTGCTGATCTCGCAACCGGACACGGGCGAGCAGGCACTGGAAATCTGCGACGCCCTCGTGCGTTCGGGCAGCGTTGACCTCGTCGTCATCGACTCCGTGGCCGCACTGACGCCACGCGCCGAGATCGAAGGCGACATGGGCGATTCCCTGCCAGGTTTGCAGGCGCGCCTGATGTCGCAAGCGCTGCGCAAGCTGACCGGCTCCATCAACCGCACGAATACCCTGGTCATCTTCATCAACCAGATCCGCATGAAGATCGGCGTGATGTTCGGCAGCCCGGAAACGACCACGGGCGGCAATGCGCTGAAATTCTACGCTTCCGTGCGCCTGGACATCCGCCGCACCGGCTCGATCAAGTCCGGCGATGAAGTGATCGGCAACGAAACCAAGGTCAAGGTCGTCAAGAACAAGATCGCGCCGCCGTTCAAGGAAGCGCACTTCGACATTCTGTACGGCGCCGGCACCTCGCGCGAAGGCGAAATCCTGGACCTGGGTTCGGATGCCAAGATCGTGGAAAAATCCGGTTCGTGGTACAGCTACAACGGCGAACGCATCGGCCAGGGCAAGGACAACGCCCGTGCCTTCCTGCAAGAGCGTCCGGCGCTGGCCCGCGAAATCGAAAACAAGGTCCGCGCTTCGCTGGGCGTGCGCGAACTGCCGCCGCTGGCCGCTGAAAAGCCGGAAAAAGCGGATAAGGCCGCCGACAAGGCTGCCAAGGCTGCGGAAACCAAGGCAGAGTAGGTCGGATTAGCGCGGCAAAGCCGCGCGTAATCCGACAGCACCACAGACATCAACAATGTTGTCGGATCAGACGTCAACAATGTTGTCGGATTACGGCCCAAGGGGCCTAATCCGACCTACGCATGGCTTGCTGCAAGGTGTGACCATGATCGCCGTCCCGCGCTGTTGCGCCGGGCGGCGATTGTGTTTGGGTGATGTGATCGTGGAATGAAAGACAAGGTGGGTGTATGGCCGCAGTACAACTAAGCCTGAAGGGCAGGGCGCTACGCTTTTTGTCGATGCGCGAACACAGCCGCATGGAATTGCGGCGCAAGCTGCAGCGCCATGCGCAGGAAGGCGACGACGTGGAAGCCTTGCTCGACAGCCTGGAGCAAGCCAACTGGCTGTCGCAGGAGCGCTTTTCCGAGTCGCTGATCCACCGCCGCTCGGCCCGTTTCGGCAACAGCCGCATCATGGCGGAGCTGCAAAGCCATGGCATCGGGGGAGAAGCGTTGCAGGAACTCAAGGCGGGCCTGGCCGAAGGGGAAGTGGCGCGCGCCTGCGAGGTGTGGCGCCGCAAGTTTGGTCAGGTGGCGCAGGATGCCGAGCAGCGCAACAAGCAGATGCGTTTTTTGATGCAGCGCGGCTTTTCGCAGCGGGCCGTGCAGGTGGCCTTGAAGGGGCTGGATCCCGACGAGGAATAGCTCATCCAAGGCTGCCCGGCCGCCACGCCGTGCCGCCAAGAACTGCGCTTTCAAACATCGTCTGATTCCAGTATGGTGACGCCGCGCGATCGGGTATGCTGGCGCTCGAACGCTGTGCGATACGCGCAGCACCACTGATCGTGACAGGATGCAAGATGAGCAACTGGAATGCCGGCTATGTGGCCGAAATCGCCTATACCTATGGCTATTACGAAGAATTGAACCCTCTGCGCCTGCGCCTGCCCTTGCTGGCCGCCGGCCTGGCCTTGCCTGCCAGCGGCACGGCTTGCGAGCTGGGCTTTGGCCAGGGCGTCAGCGCCAATATCCATGCGGCGGCGTCCGCCACGCGCTGGCATGGCAATGATTTCAATCCGTCCCAGGCCGCCTTTGCGCAGGAGCTGGCCAACGCGGCTGACGCTGGCGCGCAGTTCACGGATGAATCGTTCGCGCAGTTTTGTTGCCGCGACGACTTGCCCGATTTTGACTTTATCTGCCTGCATGGGATCTGGAGCTGGGTTTCGGCGGAAAATCGCGCGCTCATCGTCGACTTCCTGCGGCGCAAGCTGAAGGTGGGCGGTGTCGTCTTCATCAGCTACAACACGCAGCCAGGCTGGGCCGCAATGATGCCGATGCGCGACTTGCTGGCCGAACATAGCCGCGTCATGAGCGCCCCGGGCCAGGGCGTGCTGGCCAGAGTCGCTGGCGCCATCGATTTCGTCGACAGGATGATCGCCACGCAACCGCGCTACCTGGACGCCAACCCGCAACTGGCGGACCGCTTCGAAAAACTCAAGGCGATGGATGGACATTATCTTGCCCATGAGTATTTCAATGCCGATTGGCAGCCTATGGCCTTTTCCAGCGTCGCGGCCATGCTGGGCGAGGCCAAGCTCGAGTTCGCCGCGTCCGCCAACTATACCGCTCTGGTCGACATGCTGAACCTGACGGCTGAGCACCAGCAGTTCCTGGCCGAGATACCCGATCCTATTTTTCGCGAGACGACGCGCTCCTTCCTCGTCAACGAGCAATTCCGCAGGGATTACTGGGTCAAGGGCGCACGCAGGCTGACGCCGTTCGCCCAGGCCAGTGCCTTGCGGGCCGTGCGCGTGATGCTGGCCGTGCCCCGCGACGAAGTGGTGTTGAGCGTGCATGGCGTGCTGGGCGACGCCGATATGGACGAGAGCGTCTATGCGCCCGTGCTGGACGCCATGGCTGACCATCGCGTGTACACGATAGGCGAACTGGAGCAGCAACTGGCTGGCAGCGAAGCCAGTCTGGCGGCCTTGCTGCAGATCATGCTGGTACTGGCCAGCAAGGGCAGCGTGGCTGCCGTCCAGGACGAGGCCGGCATCGCCGCGGCGCGGCCGCAGACGGCGCGCCTGAATGCACACTTGCTGGAGCAGGCGCTGGCAAGAACCGATTTGCATATCCTCGCCAGCCCCCTGACGGGCGGCGGCGTGGTTGTATCGCATTTACAACAGCTCTTCCTGTGGGCGAAACTGCAAGGTTGTCCAACGCCGCAAGACTGGGCGCGCACGACGTGGCCCGTGCTGCTGCGCCTGAAGCAGCTGATGACGAAGGATGGGCAGCCCTTGTTGATGGAAGAGGAAAACCTGGCCGAATTGTTGGCGCAGGCACAGTATTTTTCCGCGCGCATCTTGCCTGTTTTACGCGCACTGGGTGTGACTGACTGAGGTACGGTGCCGGCCAGCCTGCCGGTGCCGGCAAGCCTGCTGCCAAGTTATTTGAATTGCGAATGATCGTCATTGATTTTGCGATTTTCGTTAATGATTTGCGGCGGGCGGCACAAGCAATAAAAAATTATGTTGCGGCGCAACTAGCGCCCTGTGTGCTACACTTTTAGGGTTTTTGCGGCGCCGCAGGTGCGGTTGCTGTTCGTAGAAGCTGCGAACAGAGTGCTTTAGGCACATGGCTGCTTACTAATTATGGCCGCGCAAGCGGCATCGGTCTTATGCCCCTGTCAACTCCCGTATCCCGGCGCGCCCTACGGCACTCCCGCGTTATCGACGTCCAAGCGTATATGCGCGACGACGGCCTGTGGGATATTGACGCCCATATCACCGATATCAAAAGCTATGACGCGACCCTGGCCTCCGGCCCCCGTCCCGCCGGCGCCCCTCTGCATGACCTCCATTTACGCATTACCGTCGATCGCGCACTGACCATTGTCGAGGCCGAAGCTGCCTCCGATGCCGTGCCCTATCCCGGTTTTTGCGATACCATCGGCCCCGCTTACAGGGCGCTGATCGGATTGAATTTATTGAAGAATTTCCGCCGCGACTTGAAACAGCGCCTGGCGGGAATCGCCGGCTGTACCCATTTGACCGAACTGGCGCAAGTCTTGCCGACTGCGACGGTTCAGGCATTTGCCGGCGATGTCTGGTCGACCCGTGACGGTGCGAATGCTGACTTATCGCATGAAAAGCCGTTTCAACTCGACAAATGCCACGCCCTGCGCACCGATGGCGGGGCGGTTGCACAGTATTACCCGCGCTGGGTAGCCAAAGCGTGACCCCGGCGCTGTATTTCCTGTTTTTTTGCACCACTAACCGTATTTTTACACATCAGTATCAGAAGGGAAGCCAGCATGAAAATCCATGAGTATCAAGCCAAAGAAATCCTCCGGCAGCACGGAGTGACGGTACCACGCGGTATTCCGTGCATGTCCGTCGAAGAAGCCGTCAAGGCTGCGGAAACCCTGGGCGGCCCGGTATGGGTTGTCAAGGCGCAGATCCACGCAGGTGGCCGCGGCAAGGGCGGCGGCGTGAAAGTGGCAAAATCGATGGAACAGGTCAAGGAATACGCTGACCAGATCATGGGCATGCAGCTGATCACGCACCAGACCAGCGCCGAAGGCCAGAAAGTCAACCGCCTGCTGGTGGAAGAAGGCGCCGACATCAAGCAAGAACTGTACGTTTCGCTGGTCACCGACCGCGTTACCCAGAAAATCGTCCTGATGGCATCGTCCGAAGGCGGCATGGACATCGAAGAAGTGGCCGAGAGCCACCCTGAGAAGATCCACCACGTCACCATCGATCCGGGCGTTGGCCTGACCGATGCCCAGGCAGACGACATCGCCGCCAAAATCGGCGTGCCTGCCGGTTCCATCGCCGACGCGCGCGCCAACCTGCAAGGCCTGTACAAAGCCTACTGGGAAACCGACTGCTCGCTGGCCGAGATCAACCCGCTGATCGTTACCGGCAGCGGCAAGGTCATCGCCCTGGACGCCAAGTTCAACTTTGACCCGAACGCCCTGTTCCGTCATCCGGAAATCGTCGCCCTGCGCGACCTGGACGAAGAAGATCCAGCGGAAATCGAAGCGTCGAAATTCGACCTGGCTTACATTTCGCTCGACGGCAACATCGGTTGCCTGGTGAACGGCGCCGGCCTGGCCATGGCCACCATGGACACGATTAAACTGTTCGGCGGCGAGCCAGCCAACTTCCTGGACGTCGGCGGCGGCGCCACGGCAGAAAAAGTGACCGAAGCGTTCAAGATCATGCTGAAAAACCCAGGCCTGAAAGCCATCCTGGTGAACATTTTCGGCGGCATCATGCGTTGCGACGTGATCGCTGAAGGCGTCATCGCCGCAGTGAAAGCTGTCTCGCTGAACGTACCGCTGGTCGTGCGCATGAAGGGCACCAACGAAGACCTGGGCAAAAAGATGCTGGCCGATTCCGGTCTGCCTATCATCGCAGCCGACACCATGGAAGATGCAGCCAAGAGCGTCGTTGCCGCTGCTGCCGGTCAAGCTTAATTAAGGAATCAACATGTCCATTCTGATCAATAAAGATACCAAAGTCGTTACCCAAGGGATCACCGGCAAGACCGGCCAGTTCCACACCCGCGGATGCCGCGACTACGCGAACGGCAAAGCTGCCTTCGTGGCAGGCGTGAACCCGAAGAAAGCCGGCGAAGATTTCGAAGGCATTCCTATTTTCGCTAACGTTACCGAAGCGAAAAAAGAAACCGGCGCCAACGTTTCCGTGATCTACGTGCCGCCAGCAGGCGCGGCAGCGGCGATCTGGGAAGCTGTCGAAGCTGAAATGGATCTGGCCATTTGCATCACCGAAGGCATTCCTGTCCGCGACATGATGGCCCTGAAAGACCGCATGGCTAAAGCCAACAGCAAAACCTTGCTGCTGGGCCCTAACTGCCCAGGCCTGATCACGCCAGACGAAATCAAGATCGGCATCATGCCAGGTCACATCCACAAGAAGGGCCGTATCGGCGTCGTTTCCCGTTCGGGCACCCTGACCTATGAAGCAGTGGGTCAGCTGACCGCACTGGGCCTGGGCCAATCGTCGGCAGTCGGCATCGGCGGCGACCCGATCAACGGTCTGAAGCACATCGACATCATGAAGATGTTCAATGATGATCCAGATACCGACGCGGTCATCATGATCGGCGAAATCGGCGGTCCGGACGAAGCCAACGCGGCTTATTGGATCAAAGACAACATGAAAAAACCTGTCGTCGGCTTCATCGCTGGCGTAACGGCTCCTCCAGGCAAGCGCATGGGCCACGCCGGCGCGCTGATCTCGGGCGGTGCCGATACGGCGCAAGCCAAGCTGGAAATCATGGAAGCTTGCGGCATCACCGTGACCAAAAACCCGTCGGAAATGGCGCGTCTGCTGAAAGCCATGCTGTAATTTCAGCCTGATTCATGCAGTATAAAAAAGGAGCTTCGGCTCCTTTTTTTTGTCCGCAAGACAGGCCGATTCCCGCCCTGGGGCGACGGCGCTGGTCCGAATCCGCCCAAATGCGTCGCTTTTCTTTCCATGCCTGCCAACGCCGCCCCGGGGCGCCGCTGGCATGGCGCTTGCACCATGCACGGCGTGACCAACTGCACTCCGGGAGGATGCGATGCGCGCGCAAAGCGGATTTACCCTGATAGAACTGATGATCGTTGTGGCCATCGCCAGCATCCTGGCGGCCGTGGCCATTCCCCAGTACGGCGACTATACGATGCGGGCCAAGGTCAGCAACGTGCTGGCCGCTGCCGCGCCCCTGAAGACGGCCGTGGCCCTGTGCGTGCAGGAAAATGGCGGCGAGGCGGCCGCCTGCAGCACCCCCACCGAGGCCGTGCCCAGCGCCATCCCCGTGTTCAGCCCGACGCGCGAAGTGGCAGGCGCCAAGGTCGACAAGGGCAATATCGAGCTGACCCTGGCGGGCGACCTGGGCAGCGGCTTGGGCGGTCAGAAGGTGAACATGGAGTTGCAGCTCGGCACCAGCAGCCTGAGCTGGTTTAACAGCACCACCGTGACGAATGCGGCAGCCAAGGAAGCGATTACCCGCACGAATATTCCCAAGGTGGTGGCGACGCAGTAAGCGACACCTGCCGCGCCCGTGTCAGACGATTTTTTGCCGGTCCGCGATCAGCGCTTCATAGGTGAGGTTTTGCAGCAGGGTGTAGTGGGTCGGTTCCAGGTCGATGAATTGCACGCCATACGTATAGATTTCGGCCACTCCGGCGGCGTGGCCATTGGACGGCTTGCCCACGCTGACGTTCTGGATGCGGGCGCGCGTGTTGACGCGCATCTGATGCTTGTTCGGCTGCACCAGCAGGGTAAAGCTCAGTGCGACGCCTTCTTCATCGGGCGTGAGCATGCTGGGTGCCTCGATCAGCGCGCCCGACACGCTGAGGTTGACGATGAACACGGGCACGGCCGCCACGTCGCGGTAGCTCAGCTGCGCGGGAATCTCCACCTTGACGCGCATGGCCGTGCGCAGGCTGGTGCCCTGGATGGCGTCGGGAAAGCTCAGGTGCACATAGTTGAGCGGACGGCCGAAGAGGCGCAGCACGCTGCACGCAAACGAACAGACGGTGATGCCGGAAAACACGCGGATGGTCAGCTTGTCGCCTTCGTTGAGCACGATGGAGGCGCCGTTTTCCATGGGAATCTTGACGATCAGGTACTCGTCTTTCACATAGCCGATCACGGTCGAGAAATGCTGGATCGGTTTGATGGTGCGGTGCGTGATGAACTGGATGCGTCCCCCCACCTGCAGATTCATGGCCTCGAATTCGAAGTCCTGGAGCTTGCTTTCCGCGGCGGGCGTGTTGCTTGTCATGCGATGCTCATCTGTATATGGTCGACTCGCAGTATGCATGATTTCTTGATGAAAAAGCATTCCTATCAATGAAATTCACTTTCGCATCGAAAAATACCATGGGCACGTGCCGGTGCGCGGTGCAGGCTTTACAATTGCGTCAATATTGACGAATGTAAATCTTATGCCACGCAGCTACTTCTGGACCATGTTGTTCCTGATCCTGCATCAAATCGACGCTGCCTACTGGAAAGAGTGGGAGATGTTTCATGTGCCGGGCGGCGTGCAGGGTTTTCTCGTGTTTAACCTGGCGGCGATTGCCGTGGTGCTGGCCGGTTACCGGCACGTGCTGCTGGCCACCCCGCGAGCGCCCCTGTATGCTTGTGTCTGCGCCGCGCTGGGTGTGGGGACATGCCTGATCCATGCCGGCTTTGCGCTGGCAGGACTGGAACAATTCCACTTGCCCCTGTCCATGGCCATCATCGCGTTGTGCCTGGTCTGCGCCGTCTGGCTGCTGTGCGACTTGCGCCGCATCCGGGGCCGGCTGGCGCGCCAGGCGGCATAGTTACACTTCCGCGTGCCAATCGCCCGACTTGCCGCCATGTTTTTCCAGCACGCGCACGTTGGTCATGACCATGCCCCGGTCGACGGCCTTGCACATGTCGTAGATCGTCAGCAAGCCGATCTGCACGGACGTCAGCGCTTCCATTTCCACGCCCGTCTTGCCCGTGGTGTCGACCTGGGCGCGGCAATGCACGCTGTTGGCTGCTTCATCCACGTCGAAATCGACGGTGACGCGCGTGAGGGCCAGCGGGTGGCACAGGGGAATCAGGTCGCTGGTGCGCTTGGCGCCCATGATGGCGGCGATGCGGGCAATGCCCAGCACGTCGCCTTTCTTGGCGTTGCCCGAAATGATCAAGGCCAGGGTGGCCGGCTGCATGCGGATGGTGCCGGCAGCCACGGCGCTGCGGCGCGTGTCTTCCTTGCTGCCCACGTCGACCATATGGGCTTGGCCCGTGGCATCGAAATGGGTCAGTTCCCCGGCGGGGGCTTGCTTGTCTGCTGTTGTCATGGCGTCAAAATAGGTGAGGAACGGGGGCGCGGCAGGCCGAATCACGGCCCCATGCCACTGGCATGGCGCGTGGGAATGGGCGCCGCTAACAAGGTATGATAGCACCCGTGAATTCAAAAACTCCCCTTCCGATCGTACTTGAAAACGCCGCTGCGGCATGGCTGCGCCGCTTGCGGCGCGCATCCGTGCTGGCTGCATTGTCGCTGGCGGCGCCCTGTGCGCTGGCGCAAACCTATACGTCCGCGCCAGCGGCGCCATCTGCCGGCGCGGCGGCCAAGCCGGGAAGCGGCTGGACGCCCCTGGCCGTGCCGCCGGCGCCGAACCTGCCGAACCTGGGCGATACCTCGCGCGAAGACCTGTCGCCGGCGATGGAGCGCAAGATCGGCGAGGAAATCATGCGCGGCATCCGCGGCGACCGCGACTATCTCGATGACGCGCCCTTGCTCGAATACCTGAATACCTTCGGCAACGCCCTCGTGGCGGCGCGCCCCAGCGTGCGCGGCGAAACGAATTACGACTATTTCTTCTTTGCCGTGCGCGATCCCCAATTGAACGCGTTTGCCTTGCCGGGCGGTTTCATCGGCGTGCACTCGGCGCTGGTGCTGGCGGCGCAAACGGAGGCGGAACTCGCTTCCGTGCTGTCGCACGAGATCGGCCACGTGGCGCAGCGCCATATCGCGCGCATGCTGGGCCAGCAGCGCCAGGATGCCCTGATGCCGCTGGCCGCCATGCTGCTGGCGGCGCTCGCGTCGCGTGCGGGCGGCGACGTGGCCATGGGCGTGTTTGCCGCCGGCCAGGGCCTGGCCATCCAGCGCCAGCTCAATTTCGGCCGCGACGCCGAACGCGAGGCGGACCGCATCGGTTTCCAGATCATGGGCGAAGCCGGTTTCGACACCACCGGCATGGTGGCCTTTTTCGGCCGCATGCAGGCGGCCAGCCGCTCGTACAGCGACCTGATGCCCGCCTATCTGCAGACCCACCCGCTGACGACGGAACGCATCGCCGACATCCAGGCGCGCATCCGCGAGCAGCCCTACAAACAGCGTGCGGACAGCCTGAGTTTCCACCTGGCCCGCGCGCGCGCCCGCGTGCTGCAGGATGAAAGCGTGCAAGGCTTGCTGAACGCCAAGGCCGTCTTCAAGACGCAGCTGGAACAGCAAAGCCGCTTCCAGGTGACGGCCGCCCATTACGGCTTGTCCTTTGTCGCCGTCAAGCAGGGCAAGCCGGCGGAGGCGCAAAAGGAACTCGATGCGGCCAATGCCGCCCTGCACCAGCCGGCCGGGCCGAATGTGCTGACGTCGGGCGGCACGCAGGGCCCCAATTCGCTGCTGGCGGCGATGGGGCTGGAAGTGCTGTTGATGCCGGCGCAAAAGAAGGAAGTGGCGCAACAGGCTTTGAAGGCGGCCGATGCGGCGCGCCAGCAGTTTCCCCTCTCGCGCGGCATTGCCCACCAATATGCGGAAGCGCTGATGGCTGCCGGCAAGCTGGAGCAAGCCACCTTGTACCTGCGTGAGCAGGTGCAGCTCTACAAGGAAGAGCCGGAACTGTACGATTTACTGGCGAAAGCCTATGCGGATCAGGGCAAGATGACCTTGCAGCATATGGCGCTGGCCGAATCCTACGTGCTGCAGGGCGCCACCATGGCCGCGCTGGACCAGCTGACGATCGCCCGCAAATCGACGGACGCGACCTTTTATGACCAGGCCGTGATCGATGCGCGCGAGCGCGAATTGCAGGAAAAGCGCCGCGAGCAGATCAAGGACCAGAAGGGCTGACTCCTATTCGGCTTGCGGCATCGGCTGGAAGTCGAAGGTTTGCGGCACGGCGTCGTAGCGCAGCGGCTGCACGGCGATCTCCTTGCCGTTATGCAATAGGGTCAGCTTGCCCCGGCGCTCTTCCAGCCACGCCAGCAAGGCCTCGTCGCTGGCCACCTGACCATCGACGTGCAGGGCGTCCAGCACTTGCGCCATGTCGCGGTCATCGACCTGCGCCACGACCTCGCCCTGGCGCAAGATCAAGACGCCGTTGTCGCACCAATACACCTGCTCGATCTGTTCCAGCGGCGCGCCCGTCTGCAAGACAAAACCGTGCTGCGGGTCGCTGCGGGCGATGTAGGGCGTCGCTTCCAGATTTACATACACGCGCTGCGGGCCGTTCTGGAAGAACCAGCAGCCTCGTTCGTCATGGCCGTAATTGCGGTTGATAAATCCCAGTAGGGCTTCGTGGGCGATCTTGTCGCCAGGCAGTTGTCGCTGTTGCGCATGCTGGTCGCGCATGCGCCAGTGGCCGCGCGCGTCCAGGCCCAGCCAGCCGTAGCAGTGCGGTACGTTCGGCCATTTGGCCAGGGCCTGTTTGACGAGTTCATCCATGTGTAGCGTTTTCCGTGTGCGTTTGCGAACTGCCAGCGTGACAGGTTTGCGGGGCCGGCGGCGCCATGTTGCCGCCCTCAAAAAAATGGAGCAGGCGCTGTGGCAGCCAGCGTGTGCTGCCCGGCAACTTGCCTGCCGCAAAGCCGACGTGGCCGCCGTGGCGCGGATACTCGAGCGTGACCGTCGGCGCGGCGCTGCGCGGCAGGAAGCGCCCGGGCAGGAAGGGATCATTCTGCGCATTCAGCACCAGGGTCGGCACGGTGATGTCCTGCAAGACGTGCTTGGCGCTGGCGCGGTGCCAGTAATCGTCGGCGTCGCGGTAGCCGTGCAGGGGCGCCGTGACGACATTGTCGAAGGCGTGCAAGTCGCGCGCGGCCAGCATGGCGTCGCGCGCGAACAGGCCGGGAAACTGTTCCAGCTTGGCCAGGCATTTCGGTTTGAGCGTGTTCAGGAACATGCGCGTGTAGAGCCGGTTCGCGCCCGAAGACAAGGCCTTGCCCCCTTGCGCCAGGTCCAGCGGGGCCGACACGGCCGCCGCCGCATCGATGAAATCGGCCTGGTGCTGCGACTGGCCCAGCCAGCACAGCAGGGCGTTGCCGCCCAGCGAGACGCCGGCCGCATAAAATTTCCCCGTGGCGCGCGGGCGCAGGCGCTGCACGATCCAGTCCACTTCCTGCGCATCGCCCGAATGGTAAAAGCGGGGCGCCAGGTTCGCTTCGCCCGAGCAGCCGCGAAAGTGCGGCACGGCGCCCGACCAGCCGCGCGCGGCCACCTCGGCCATCAGGGCGCGCGCGTAATGGCTGTTCGACGAGCCTTCCAGGCCGTGGAACAGCAGCACGAAGGGCTGGCCCGGCTGGCCGTCGACCAGGTCGACGTCGACGAAGTCGCCATCGGGCGCTTGCCAGCGTTCGCGGCGGAAGGCCACGGCCGGCTTGGCGAGGCACACGGCAGGATAAATCGTCTGCGCGTGGCCGCCAGGCAGCCAGAGCGGGGCGGTATAGGGGGCGTTGTCAATAAGCGGCAAAGACATCAGTGCAGTATCTGCGTTCCCGTGGCGTCGGCCGGCGCGCCGCCCGGGGCGATGGACGCGTGGTGCAGCACGATGCGCCAGCCGCGCGGCGTTTTCACATACACATTCGTGGCCAGCAGATGCGCCGGTGCGCCGTCTTCATTGGTGACGCCTTCGATGACCGTGTGCACCGAACTCATCAGATTGTGCGTTTCATGCAGCTGCGCGGGCACGATGTGCAGGCCGCCGCCGGCCAGGATGGTTTCCCACGAGGCGCGGATGGCGGCATGGCCGATCAGGCGCGCGCCGCCCGGGTGGATGCAGACGATTTCTTCATCGTCGGCCCATAGCGCCATCAGCGCTTCGAGGTCGGCGCGGTGCAAGGCATCGTAGAACGCCGCTTCGACTTCCGCGGCGCTGCCATTGAGTTCTTTCAGACGTTTCATGACGACTCCGGGCTGAACGGTATAACTTGATGCACATAAAAACGGCGCGCTGGGGGCGCGCCGCTGGGCAGTTTAATGATGGCCGGCGCTGGCGCCTTCCTTCAGGGTGTAGGCCGTGCCGCAGTACGGGCACTTGGCGATGCCGTCTTTGTTGAATTCCAGAAACACGCGCGGATGCGATGACCACAGCGGCATGGCCGGGTTAGGGCAGTGGGCTGGCAAGTCTTTACCGTCGAGTTCGACCGCTGGCTGGGTGGTTTTTGTCATCTTGTCATGCTCCGTGAGGCTGTATGGATGGAAGTCGGCTGCTGCCAAAAGTACGATTTTAACGGATTCAGGCAGACAGCAAAAATCATGGCTAAAATGGCGGCTTGATCATCTTCGGCTGCGGCGCGGGTTTTCGCGGAAATATGGCGGCTGCAGCGCCACACTGACTGGATTTGCCTTGCCGGTATCACCGTTGCCGCCCTTGTCGTCTTACACCATTGTTGTGCAGTTACCACACTCAGCCTGCCGGGGGCTCGCATGAACACCCGCGTGAACGCCGTCCCGGCCAGCAGCGATGATGCCTTGCTGAAAGATGCCTGGCGTGCCGGCCTGAACCTGGGGGCGCCCACCCTGCTGGGCATTGCCGCCTGGGGCATGGTGGTGGGCGTGGCCATGGTGAAAAGCGGCTTGACCGTGGCGCAGGCGGGCGCCATGACCCTGTTTGTCTTTGCCGGCTCGGCCCAGCTTGCATCCTTGCCCCTGCTGGCCGCGCAAGCGCCCGTGTGGGTGATCTTCGCCACGGCCCTCGTCGTCAATTTGCGTTTTGTGATCTTTTCCGTGCTGCTGGCCCCGCATTTCGCCCATCTGCCGTGGCGCCAGCGCTTCGCGCTCGGCTATGTGGCCGGCGACATCACGGTGGGCCTGTTCCTGCAGCGCTATCCGCACGAAACGCCGGACCCGGCCAAGCTGCCTTTCCTGAAAGGCTTGATCTACCCCAACTGGCTGGCCTGGCAAATCGGTTCCTTCATCGGCATCGTGCTGGGCGCCGTCGTGCCGGCCGAATGGGGGCTGGGTTTTGCGGGCACGCTGGCGATCCTGTGCGTGACGGTGCCGCTCATCCTCAGTCGCGCCGCCTTGTGCGGCGTGCTGGTGGCGGGCACGGTCGCCGTGCTGGCGTTCAGCCTGCCGTATAAGCTGGGCTTGCTTGTGGCCGTCGTGGTGGGCATGGTCAGCGCCATGGCCGTGGAAGAATTGACAGAAAAATGGACAAAACGCCATGTTTGACGGCATAGCCTTGGGCAGAGCAGACGTGTGGATCGCCATCGCCGTGCTGGTGGTGGCGACTGCCGCCACGCGCAGCACCTTCTGGCTGATCGGCCACCACATCACCATTCCGCGCCGCGTGGGCGAGATGCTGCGCTATGCGCCGGCCTGCGCGCTGGCGGCCATCATCGCGCCCGACATGCTGATGGAAGGGCCGCAAGTGCACTTTGACTTGTCGAATCTGAAACTCTTGTCGGGTATTGCCGCCACGCTCTTTTTCGTGATTCGCCGCAATATGCTGCAAACCATCGTGTTCGGCATGCTGGTTTTCACGGGCTTGCGACTGTTGCATGTTTTTCAGTAAAGCAGGACAAATCGGCGATTTGGTCTGGTCATTGCGGTAAAATAGCGCACTTCCTTCCACTCGTCATCTGGATCGCCATGTCAGCTGTTCTCAACTTCATCCGTCTGCAAGATTTGATCGCCCAAAATGCACTGCAAGGCAAGCGCGTATTCATCCGCGCCGACCTGAACGTTCCGCAAGATGACAGTGGCAAGATCACCGAAGATACGCGCATCCGCGCTTCGGTGCCGGCCATCCGTGCCGCCCTCGACGCTGGCGCCGCCGTCATGGTGACGTCGCACCTGGGCCGTCCGACGGAAGGCGAGTTCAAGCCGGCCGACAGCCTGGCGCCCGTGGCGGCCCGCTTGTCCGAGCTGCTGGGCCAGGAAGTTGCATTGAAACAAAACTGGGTCGACGGCGCCGGCCTGGAATCCCTGGCTGCCGGCCAGGTCGTCCTGCTGGAAAACGTGCGCGTCAACAAGGGCGAAAAGAAAAACAGCGATGAGCTGGCGCAAAAAATGGCGAAATTGTGCGATATCTACGTCAATGACGCGTTCGGCACGGCCCACCGCGCCGAGGCGTCCACGCACGGCATCGCCAAGTTCGCGCCCGTCGCCTGCGCCGGCCCGCTGCTGGCCGCCGAACTCGATGCGCTGGGCAAAGCGCTGCACGCGCCCGCCCGCCCGCTGCTGGCCATCGTTGCCGGTTCGAAAGTATCGAGCAAGCTGACCATTTTGAAAGCCCTGTCCGACAAGGTCGATAACCTGATCGTCGGCGGCGGCATCGCCAATACCTTCATGAAAGCCGTTGGCTTGAACGTCGGCAAGTCGCTGGTGGAAGCGGAACTCGTCGACGAAGCGAAAGCCATCATCGACATCATGGCCAAACGCGGCGCGCAAGTGCCGATTCCCGTCGACGTCGTGTGCGCCAAGGAGTTTTCGCCGACAGCCGCCGCCACCGTCAAGGACGTGGCCGACGTGGCGGATGACGACATGATCCTCGATATCGGCCCGAAAACGGCAGCCCTGCTGGCGCAGCAGATCGCCGCCGCCGGCACCATCGTGTGGAACGGCCCCGTGGGCGTGTTCGAATTCGACCAGTTCGGCAACGGCACCAAGACCCTGGCCCTGGCGATTGCCGAGTCGAAAGCATTTTCGATCGCCGGCGGTGGCGACACCCTGGCGGCGATTGCCAAATACGATATTACGGATAAAATCAGCTATATCTCGACGGGCGGCGGCGCTTTCCTGGAGTTCCTGGAGGGCAAGACACTCCCGGCAGTGGAAATCCTGATGCAACGCGCCGGCTAAGACGGAGCGTTCAGCAGTTCAGTACCAAGCGCAGCCTGACCGCTGCGCTTTTACCTTGCCGGCGGCTGTCTCAAACCGGCCTTGCTCACCTTCGCTCGCGCACAAGGATTCCTATGCCACGTGGTACAAAAATCGTAGCAACAATCGGCCCCGCCTCCACCGACTTCGATATCCTGGTCAAAATGATACGTGCGGGCGTCGACGTGGTGCGCTTGAATTTTTCCCACGGCAAGGCGCAGGACCATATCGACCGCGCCGCGCTGGTGCGCCTGGCGGCGGCTGAATGTGGCCGCGAAGTGGCCATCATGGCCGACATGCAAGGGCCGAAGATTCGCGTCGGCAAGTTTGAAAACACGCGCATTCAGCTCGAAGCGGGCGAGCGCTTCATCCTCGACGCCAAGTGGGGAGAAAACGGCGAGCTGGGCAACCAGGAACGGGTCGGCCTCGACTACAAGGCCCTGCCGCGCGACCTGCACAAGGGCGACGTGCTGCTGCTAAACGATGGCCTCATCGTGCTGATCGTCGAGCGCATCCACGGCAGCGAAATCCACACCACCGTCAAGATCGGCGGTGAGTTGTCGAATAACAAGGGCATCAACCGCCAGGGCGGCGGCCTGTCCGCGCCCGCGCTGACGGCCAAGGATATGGAAGATATCAAGACGGCCATGAGTTTCCAGGCCGATTATCTGGCCATTTCCTTCCCGAAATGCGCGACCGACATGGAAATGGCGCGCCAGCTGGCCAATATCGCCGGCGAACCGTACCACCACAAGCCGATGATGATCGCCAAGATCGAACGGGCGGAAGCCATTCCTGCTTTGCAAGAGATTCTCGACGCCTCCGACGGCATCATGGTGGCGCGCGGCGACCTGGCCGTCGAGGTGGGCAATGCGGCCGTGCCGGCCCTGCAGAAGCGCATGATCAAGATGGCGCGCGCGTCGAACAAGCTGGCGATCACGGCCACGCAGATGATGGAATCGATGATCGTCAACGCCGTGCCCACGCGCGCGGAAGTGTCCGACGTGGCCAATGCCGTGTTGGACGGCACGGATGCCGTCATGACGTCGGCCGAAACGGCCTCGGGCAAGTACCCGATCGAGACGGTGGAAATGATGGCCGCCATCTGCGTCGAAGCGGAGCAGTCCGAATACAACAAGCTCGATGCCGACTTCCTCAACGTCACGTTTACCCGCATCGACCAGTCGATCGCCTACGGCGCGCTGTTTACGGCCCACCACCTGCGCGTGAAAGCCATCGTGGCGCTGACGGAATCGGGTTCCACCGCCTTGTGGATGAGCCGCCACAGTATCGATACGCCGATCTATGCGCTCACGCCGAGCGTCACGACTTTGCGCAAAGCCGCGCTGTACCGTAATGTTCGGGCGTATCATCTGATGCAGAACGCTCCCAGCGCGCAAGTGCTGAAGCAGGCGGAAGAGCTGCTGGTGGCGCAGGGTATCGTCAAAAAGGGCGACATGATCGTCGTCACCTGGGGCGAACCGATGGGCCAGGTGGGCGGTACGAATGCATTAAAGATTGTGACAGTCGGCGAATTTGAATAAGGCCCAAGAATTCCGGCGCCGGCGCGGTTGTTGACCACCGCGAAGCGCCGCAACGGTTTCTATTGTTATCTGGAGTATTACCATGTCTCTCGTATCCATGCGTCAACTGCTGGACCATGCCGCCGAAAACGGCTATGGCATTCCTGCTTTCAACGTCAACAACCTGGAACAAGTGCAAGCCATCATGGCTGCCGCCGATGCGCTCAACAGCCCGGTGATCATGCAGGCGTCCGCCGGCGCGCGCAAGTACGCCGGTGAAGCGTTCCTGCGCCACCTGATCGACGCCGCCGTCGAAGCGTATCCGCACATCCCGGTCGTCATGCACCAGGATCACGGCCAGTCGCCGGCCGTCTGCATGGCCGCCATCCGCTCGGGTTTTACTTCCGTGATGATGGACGGTTCGCTGGAGGCGGACGGCAAGTCGGTCGCGTCGTACGAATACAACGTGGAAGTGTCGCGTGAAGTGGTGAAATTCTCGCACGCCATCGGCGTGACGGTGGAAGCGGAACTGGGCGTGCTCGGTTCGCTGGAAACCATGAAGGGCGACAAGGAAGACGGCCACGGCGCCGACGGCACCATGACGCGCGAGCAACTGCTGACGGATGTGGCGCAAGCGGCCGATTTCGTGCAGCGCACCCAGTGCGACGCCCTGGCGATCGCCATCGGCACCTCGCACGGCGCCTATAAATTCACGCGCAAGCCGACGGGCGACATCCTGGCCATCGACCGCATCAAGGAAATCCACGCGCGCATCCCGAACACCCACCTGGTGATGCACGGTTCCTCGTCGGTGCCGCAGGAATTGCTGGCCATCATCCGCGAATTTGGCGGCGACATGAAGGAAACCTACGGCGTGCCAGTCGAAGAAATCCAGGAAGGCATCCGTCACGGCGTGCGCAAGATCAACATCGACACCGATATCCGCCTGGCGATGACGGCCGCGATCCGCAAGTACCTGTTCGAAAACCCGTCGAAATTCGACCCGCGCGACTTCCTGAAGCCAGCCCGCACCGCCGCCGAGCAAATCGTGCGCGCGCGCATGCAGGCTTTCGGCTGCGAAGGCCAGGCGTCGAAAATCAAGGTCATCACGATGGAAAAAATGGCCGAGCGCTACAAGGCCGGCGAGCTGGCGCAAATTGTGAAGTAAAATTCTGTCTGGAACGGGCCGGAAGCAATGCTCCGTGCCCGATTTTCTCGACCGGCGGGCGCCTTCCCTGCCTGCCGGTTTCGTTTCATCCAACTATTCCCCCGCTATGAACAGCCTCTATCAGACTTCCATCCACTCCCTGCCATTGCTGGGCCACGGCAAGGTCCGCGACAACTACGCCGTTGGCGACGACAAGATCCTGATCGTCACCACGGACCGCCTGTCGGCCTTCGATGTCGTCATGAACGAGCCTATCCCCGGCAAGGGCAAGGTCCTCAACCAGATGAGCGATTTCTGGTTCGAGAAGCTGGGCCATATCGTGCCGAACCACCTGACCGGCGTGGCGCCGGAGTCCGTGGTGGCGCCCGAGGAAGTGGAGCAAGTCAAGGGCCGCGCCGTCGTGGCCAAGCGCCTGAAGCCCATCATGGTCGAGGCAGTCGTGCGCGGCTACATCATTGGTTCGGGCTGGAAAGATTACCAGGACACGGGCAGCATCTGCGGCATCAAGCTGCCAGCCGGCCTGCAACAGGCGGAAAAGCTGCCGGAACCGATCTTCACCCCGGCGGCCAAGGCCGAGCTGGGCGAGCATGATGAAAACATCAGCTTTGCGGAAATGGAAGAGCGCATCGGCGCGGAACTGGCCGCCAAGATGCGCGACGTCGCCATCGCCCTGTACAAGACGGCCGCCGAATATGCGGCCACGCGCGGCATCATCATCGCCGACACCAAGTTCGAATTCGGCCTGGACGACAATGGCGTCATGCATCTGATGGATGAAGTGCTGACGGCCGACTCGTCGCGCTTCTGGCCCGCCGATTCCTATCAGCCTGGCATTTCGCCGCCGTCGTTCGACAAGCAATTCGTGCGTGACTACCTGGAAACGTTGACCTGGGGCAAGACCGCACCGGCGCCGGCGCTGCCGGCCGACGTCATCGAAAAAACCCAGGCCAAGTACTTTGAAGCCATCGAACGCCTGACGGGCGAGAAGCTGAAGGCCTGAGATGAGCGAGCAGAATAAGCCGCTGGTCGGCGTCATCATGGGTTCGTCTTCGGACTGGGACGTGATGCAGAACGCGGTCGCCATCCTGAAACAGTTTGGCGTGCCGTACGAAGCGCAAGTCATTTCCGCGCACCGCATGCCCGATGAGATGTATGCGTATGCGAAAAGCGCACGCGCGCGCGGCTTGCGCGCCATCATCGCCGGCGCCGGCGGCGCCGCCCACCTGCCTGGCATGGTGGCGGCGATGACCATCGTGCCCGTGCTGGGCGTGCCCGTGCCGTCGAAGTATTTGCGCGGCGAAGATTCCATGCTGTCGATCCTGCAAATGCCCAAGGGCGTGCCCGTGGCCACCTTCGCCATCGGCGAAGCGGGCGCGGCGAATGCGGCGCTGACGGCCGTGGCGATGCTTGCCGCCAACGACGACGCCCTGGCCGAGCAGCTGGAAGCCTTCCGTGCCACGCAAACGGCCGCCGCCAAGGCCATGGTCTTGCCTGAATAATGTGCTTGAAAAATAATGAATAGTAAATCGACTTCCCCATTGCTGCCCGCGGCCAACCCACCGGCATGGCTGGGCGTGATGGGCGGCGGCCAGCTCGGCCGCATGTTTGCCCAGGCCGCCCAGAGCATGGGCTACCAAGTGGCCGTGCTGGAACCATCGGACGCCTGCCCTGCGGGGCAGGTGGCGCAGCGCCTGGTCAATGCCGGCTACAGCGATGCGGCCGGACTCGACGCCCTGGCCGCGCAGTGTCTGGCCGTCACCACGGAATTCGAGAACGTGCCGGCCGACAGCCTGTCGCGCCTGGCCGAACGCGTGTTTGTGGCGCCCAACGCCCACGGCGTGTCGGTGGCGCAAGATCGCATCGCGGAAAAGCGTTTCTTTGTCGCCTGCGCCGCGAAATCGGGCGTGCTGCCGGCGCCGCATACGGTGATCGCCACGCAGCTTGACATCGACGGCATCGCCGACGACTTGCTGCCAGGCATTTTGAAAACCGTGCGCATGGGCTATGACGGCAAGGGCCAGTTCCGCGTGCGCACGCGCGACGACGTGCGCGCCGCCTTCGCGGAAATGGGCGAGGTAACTTGCCTGCTGGAAAAGATGCTGCCGCTGGCCTATGAAGTGTCCGTGCTGACGGCGCGCGGCGTGGACGGCGCATCGGTCGTGTATCCGATCGCCGAAAACGTGCACCGCGACGGCGTGCTGTTTACTACCACGGTGCCGGGCCCGAACGTGTCGGACGAGAGCGCCGCCAGGGCGCAGCGGGCGGCGCAGGCGATGGTTGCCGAACTCGGCTATGTCGGCGTGCTGTGCATCGAGTTTTTCGTGCTCACCGACGGCAGCCTGGTGGTCAACGAAATGGCGCCGCGCCCGCATAACAGCGGCCACTACACGATGGATGCCTGCGTCACCAGCCAGTTCGCGCAGCAGGTGCGGGCCATGGCGCGCCTGCCGCTGGGCGAGGTGCGCCAGCATTCGCCGGCCGTGATGCTCAACCTCCTCGGCGACGCCTGGTTTGCCGACGGCAGCGATGTCGCCAGCGAGCCGGCCTGGGACCGTATCCTGGCGCTGCCGGGCGCGTGTCTGCACCTGTACGGCAAGGACGATCCGCGCCGTGGCCGCAAGATGGGTCACCTGACCTTCATCGCGGCCACCTTGCCGGAGGCGCAGCGGCGCCTGCGCGATGCGTGCCTGATCCTGGGAATCGCGCCGTGAGCGTGCCCGCACACGACCTGGCGGCGGCGGCCGCCGTGCTGGAAGCGGGCGGCCTCGTCGCTTTCCCGACGGAAACCGTGTACGGCCTGGGCGCCGATGCGGAAAACCCGGCCGCGGTGGCGCGCATCTATGAAGCCAAGGGCCGTCCCTCGGACCATCCCGTGATCGTGCACGTGGCGCCGGGCGCCGACCTGGCGCACTGGTCCGATGATATTCCAGTCGAGGCGGAACAGCTGGTGGCCGCCTTCTGGCCCGGCCCGCTGACCCTGATCGTCAAGCGCGCCGCGCATATCCCCGATGCCGTTTCCGGCGGCCAGGATACGGTGGGCTTGCGCTGCCCCTCGCATCCGGTGGCTATCGAACTGCTACGCACTTTCAAGGGCGGCAACGGCGGCCTGGCGGCGCCGTCGGCGAACAAGTTCGGCAACGTCAGCCCCACCACGGCGCAGCACGTGCGCGATGAATTCGCGGCGGAGCTCGACAGCGGCTTGCTGGGCCTGGTGCTCGACGGCGGGCAGAGCGACGTGGGCATCGAGTCGACCATCGTCGACCTGTCGCGCCTGGCCACGCACGGTCCCGTGTTGTTGCGTCCCGGCCATATCAGCAGCGAGCAGATCGCCGCCGTCATTGGCCGCGCACCGGCCGTGGCCGACGCGGCCGCACCGCGTGCCTCGGGCACCCTGGAATCGCACTATGCGCCACACACGCCTGTTGCGATGCAGCACAGCGACGACGTGCGCGCCACCTTGAACCGCCTGCTCAATGACGGGCGCCGCGTGGCCCTGATCCACTACTCGGATCTGCCGCCGGCCAGCGCCAGCGTGCGCCTGGCGGCCAGCCCGGAAAACTACGCACATGCGCTGTATGCCTCGCTGCGCACGATGGACCAGGTCGGCGCCGAGCTGATCCTCGTCGAAGCGCCACCGACCGGCCCCGCGTGGCTCGGCGTCAACGACCGTTTGCGGCGTGCCGCGTTCGGCTCAAGTGGTATCTTGCAGCAATTCCTGTCCGTCTGAAAAAAGCCCCGCAAGGGGCTTTTTCTTGATGCAGCGCAATAGCAATGCTTGCCACGAAACATAGTAAATCCTCCATAATTCAGCAGATCGCCCGGCCATCACAGGGCGCAGGCGGTGTTGTTATTTCGTTGATTTTTAAAGCATATTTTCTATACAAGCCTCATGAACGATGGCATATTAGTTGGGTAACGAATAGCACGCCCGTTCGTTTAGAAACCATAAAAAAGACCGAGGAGACAAAATGCATCAAACAAAATTTGCGCTGGCCGTGCTGGCTGCGGCTGTCCTTGCAGGTTGCGGCGGCGCCAGTGGCGGTGATCAAACCTTGAAAGTCAAGTACACGGCGCAGGTGTCGTTCGGCGACAGCCTGTCCGATGTCGGTTCGTATGCCGTGGGCACAGTGCTGGCGAAAGGTGGCGGCAAGTTCACCATCAATGGCGACAATACCAAGATCAATCCTGAACTGACAGGCAAGAACTGGACCGAGCACCTGGCCGCGCAATTCGGCCTGGCCGCCCCATGCGCCGCCGAGACTGGCCTGGAAGGCAATGCGGCAAAAGGCTTGTCTGTTCCACGCGTCAAGCATCCGGGCTGCTACGGCTACGCCATGGGCGGTTCGCGCGTGACCAACCCCGTCGGTCCGAACAACAAGTTGACGGGCAGCGAGCTCGGTGCCCTGACCGTGCCCGTGGTGACGCAGATCGCGAACCACCTGGCTGCTTCCGGGGGCAAGTTTAGCGGCACAGAAGCCGTCTTCGTGATGGCGGGCGGCAATGACGTGCTGTTCCAGCTCGGCGCATTGCAGGCCGGTGCGACGGCGGCCGGCAAGACGGCGGGCGCCGATGCGGGCGCCAAGGCTTTTGCCACCAATTTAACCATGGCCCTGGCCGCCGGCGCGCCCAATCCCGCCACGGCGGCCGCCTCCATCGGCGCCGCCATCCAGACGGCCAGCGCGGCGCCTGGCGCCACCTCGGCGACCATCGTCGGTGCCGCCGTGCAAGCGGCCGTGATTGCCGGCAATACGGCGGTAGGCGCGCTGGAAGTGTATGGTCCGTTGGTCACCAAGGCGCAAGCCGATGCGACGGTCACCGGCAATGCTGCCGGCGCCAAGGCCGGCGCCGATTATGCGGCGGCCCAGGGGCCGTTGCTGATTGCCGCCATGAAACAAGCGGGTACTGAACTGGTGGCGCTGGTCAAGGATCAGATCATCGCCAAGGGCGCCAACTATGTCATCGTCAACAACTTGCCGGACGTGGCCGGTACGCCATCGGGCTTGAGCAAGGATGCCAATACCAAGACGCTCATCAATGCCATGGTCAGCGCCTTCAATGGCGAACTGAGCGGTGGCCTGAGCGGCAATGCGAAAGTCTTGCTGGTCGATGTGTTTGCCGTCAGCCATGACCAGGGCGTCAACCCTGGCCCGTATGGCTTGACCAATGTCAGCGAGACGGCGTGCGACCTGACCGCACCTGGCAATATCCTGGGCAGCTCGCTGGTGTGCAATGGCTCGAACCTGAAAGCGGGCGACGTCAGCCACTACGCGTATGCCGACGATGTGCACCCTACGCCGTTCAACAACCTGTTGCTGGCCCGTTATGTGGCCAAGGACATGGTCGTGCGGGGCTGGCTGTAAGGAATCGCCGCGCCAGCCGCGTCCCGGGGACGGGGCTGGCGCCGGCAGCGACAAGACTGGATAGCCCGGCTATCCGCACATAATGATCAGGAGACAAGATGAAAAATCGTTTGAATACCGCTGTACGCGTGCTGGCCGCCGCCGCCGCGATGGCCATGGCGACGGGCGCTTCGGCGCAAAGCGCAGGCACCTGGATGGCCAAGGTCGGCCTCAACAAGATCACGCCGCACGTCGACAGTGGCGACATTTCCGCGCCGGCACTGCCGGGCACGAAGGCCGACGTCAAGGCGGATACCAAGCCCATCCTGACCTTTGCCTACATGATCACGGACAATATTTCCGCTGAAATGATCCTGGGCGTGCCGTACAAGCATGACCTGATGGGCGACGGTTCCATCAAGGGCACGGGCAAGCTGGGGACGGCGGAAGCCTTGCCGCCGACGGCCTTCATCCAGTACCGTTTCTTCCAGCCCAATGCCATGATCCGTCCTTACGTGGGCGCGGGTTTGACGTATGCATATTTCCAGAAGGAAAAAGGCTCGGGCCAGATGACGGCCTTGCTGGCTCCGGGTGGAGCGCCCGTCACTTACCGCATGGACAACAAGCTGGCAGGCAGCCTGGTGGTCGGCAGCACCCTGTCCTTCAACGAGCGCTGGTTTGCCGACGTGGCCGTGGTCAAGACCTTCCTGAAGACCAAGGCGAAATTCTCGACGGGGCAGACGCAGGATATCAAGCTCGATCCGCTCGCCGTGAGTGTCAGCATCGGGTATAAATTTACCCTGTAAAACAAAAAATCCGCCTCGGCGGATTTTTTTTGTCCCGCTCAGGCTGGCGGTGTATTGAACTTACCATTGTGGAAGATCAAGGGCGGCTGCGCGGCAAACGCGCATTGTTCTACTTCGCCCACGAAAATGACGTGGTCGCCTTCTGGATAGCGGCTGCGGTTGTGGCATTCGAACCAGGCCGACGCGCCTTTCAGGATGGGCTGGCCCGTGCGCGACAGTTCGTATTCGACGTTGTCGAAGGGATTCGGCGTGCGCCGTGCAAAGCGCTGCGCCAGTTCCGCCTGCTCGGCGCCCAGCACATTGATGACGTAATGCGAGTTGCCGCTGAAAATCGGCATGCTGTTCGCCACCGTGCCCAGACTCCACAGCACCAGGGGCGGCGACAGCGAGACGGAATTGAAGGAACTGGCCGTCAGACCGCGGAAACTGCCGTCGGCCAGGCGCGTCGTGATGACCGTCACGCCGGTGGCAAACTGTGACAATGCCTGCCGAAAATGTGCCGTATCGAATTCTTGCGCTGGCGCGCGGGGAGAGCGTGTGTTCATGGGTGACCTGTCTATTTGCTGACATTATGCCAAAAATCGGCCACGCCAGCGCAATCGTGGCCGGCATGCCCCTTATGTGCGGTGCATCACGCGCCGTTTCAAGCGGCACTGCAGGCCATGGCGCTTTGCGTTACAGTAATGAAATGATACGTCGCACAGGCGTTGCGGGAGGACATCATGAACCAACAGACGGAAGTGGCGGTATTCGGCGGTGGCTGTTTCTGGTGCCTCGCTGCCGTGTACGCGGAAGTGCGCGGCGTGACGCGCGTCGAGTCCGGCTACACGGGCGGCACGGTGCCCAACCCCACATATGATCAGGTGTGCTCGGGCGAGACGGGCCACGCGGAAGTGGTGCGGCTGGAATTCGATCCCGCCGTCATCCCTTACCACGACTTGCTGGAAATCTTTTTTACCTTGCACGACCCTACCACCCTGAACCGGCAGGGCAATGATGTCGGCACGCAATTTCGCTCCGTTATCCATTATCAGTCGGCGGAGCAGGAAACTGTGGCGCGCAAGGTGCTGGCCGAGATGGCCGGCGTGTGGGATGCACCGATCGTCACGCAGCTGGCGCCGGCATCGGTCTTTTATCCGGCCGAGGATTACCACCAGAATTATGTCGAGCAGCATCCCTTGCAGGGCTACTGCGCCCTCGTTGTCGTGCCCAAGGTGGAAAAATTCCGCGCCATGTACGCCGAGCGCCTGAAGTAAGCGCCCCGCGTGGGCATCAGGATCAGGTCGCCAGCAGGGGCGCCGGCCTGGCGTCCTGCGCATACATGTAGTTGCGCGACCAGGGCAGGGTGGAGGAGCGCCGGCCCGCCTTGACGCAGACGATCTGGTACAGGCTGATCAAATCTTGCTCGAAGGCATAGGCGCAGCCGGCCAGGTAGACGTGCCAGATGCGGAAGCGCCGTTCGCCCGCCAGCGGACGGATCTGCTCGGCATGGGCTTCGAAATTTTCCGTCCACAGGGCGCAGGTGCGCGCATAGTGGCGCCGCAGGTTTTCCACGTCCAGCACTTCCAGCCCCCCTTGCTGCATGGTTTTCAGGACATTGCCGATATGGGCCAGTTCGCCGTGCGGAAACACATATTTTTCGATGAATTCGCCGCCGCCATACGGCGTTTCGCCATTCTCCGGGTCGGTCGAGGTGATGCCGTGGTTCATCGCCATGCCGTCCGGCGCCAGCAGCTTGTTGATGATGGAAAAATAATCGGGCAAATGTTTCAAGCCCACGTGCTCGAACATGCCCACGCTGGTGATGCGGTCGAACTGGCCCGTGACGTCGCGGTAGTCTTGCAGGCGGATGTCGATCAGGTGGGCCAGGCCGGCCGCCGCCACGCGCTCGCGCGCCAGCGCGTACTGGTTTTCCGACAGGGTGACGCCCACGCAGCGGGCGCCATATTGTTGGGCGGCACGCATGACGAGCGCGCCCCAGCCGCAGCCGATGTCGAGCAGGGTCTGGCCCGGCTGCAGCTGGATTTTCTTCAGGATATGGTCGATCTTCTTGACTTGCGCCTGCGCCAGCGTTTCATCGCCGTGTTCGAAATAGGCGCAGGAATACACGAGGGCGGGGTCGAGGAATTGCTCGTAGAAGGCATTCGACACGTCGTAGTGGTAGCGGATGGCTTCCGCGTCCTTGCTCTTGTCGTGCGTAAAGCTGCGCACGATGCGGGCCAGCTTGCCTTCCGGTTTCAAGGTGTTGCGGGCCAGGGCATTGCAGATGGCAATCATGTCCTGGGCCGTGCCCTTGACTTCGATATTGCCTTCCACATAGGCCGAACCCAGGTTGGCCAGCGAGGGGTTCAGCAGATAGCGGGCCGAGGCGACGGTCGGCAGGCGGATGGTGACTGTGGGCGCTTCGCTGGACAGGTCGACATGCTGGCCGTTCCACAATTCTATGCGCAGCGGCAAGGCGGTCTTGCTGCGGATACCGGCAATCCAGGACTTGAGTTGGTTTTGTACAAACAAAATAGCCTCCAATGAAGCGGCCGCTGTTGCGGCCGCAAATTGAGAAACAATGTCATTTAGTAACTTCTACCCTCATAGCCTACACCGATATTGACCAGCTTGCTTTGCGCCGCCTTGACTGTCCTGCTTATGGTTGCAAGCGTTGCATGCTCCATTGCCCGTCAGCACCGCGTGTAAACACGATGCGGTCGTGGAAGCGCGAACGGCGCCCCTGCCAGAATTCGATGCGTTCCGGCTGCAGGCGGTAGCCGCCCCAGTGGGCCGGGCGCGGCGGTGGCGCGTCGCCGACGGCGGCCGCCACGGCCTCGTAATTGCTTTCCAGCGCGGCACGGTCGGCGATAGGGGCGCTTTGCTGCGAGGCAATCGCCGACAAGCGGCTTTGCACGGGGCGCACATTGAAATACTCGTCGCTCTCGGCGGCCGTGGTTTTCACCACCGTGCCCTCGATGCGCACTTGCCGCTCCAGCTCGCCCCAGAAGAACAGCAGGGCGGCGTGCGGGTTGTGTTCGAGCTGCTGGCCCTTGTCGCTCTGGTAATTCGTGTACCAGGTAAAGCCACGCTCGTCGAACTGCTTGATCAGCACGATGCGCGAGCTGGGCTTGCCGTCGGCACTGACGGTGGACAAGCTCATGGCGTTCGGCTCCAGCACCTGGGCTTTGACGGCCTCGGCAAACCATTTCTGGAACTGGGCGATGGGATCGGCCAGCACATCCGTCTCGCTCAGGCTCGATTGCACGTAATCGGTGCGCATGGCCGCCAGCACGGCGGCCGCGTCCGGCTGGGCTGCCGTTGCGGGCGCCTCGGGAGCGATGCCGCGGCGGCGCTGCATGGCCGTGCCCAGCTGCTCCATCTGTTGCGCACTGAACAGGCGTTTGGCCATCGGTGCCAGCTGGCCCTCTTCCTTGCTCATGTGGGCCTGATAGGCGGCCACATAGTCGCGCACGCCATGGGCGGACAGTTGCACGCCCGTGCCGGCCGCGATGGCGTCCAGTTCCGGGCGCAGGGTCAGCCAGGCCTGGTCCATGCGCTGGTGGTCGGCCAGGATTTCCGGCACCAGGGTCACCAGCAGGGCCGCATCGTCGCCCGTGGCCGTGGCCTGCAGCATGGGCATCAGGTCCTGCTCTTCATCGTCATGGTGCAGATGGGCGGCTTTATTGAAATATTGCAACACCGCCTTGGCCGCCTGCTGCGCGTCCGCCGTGTTGCCATGCTGCACCAGGTGGGCCAGCAGGTTTTGCAGGGTCGTCAGTTGCTTGCGGATCTTGTCGTGGCAATGCTTGAGCACGGCGATGGGCTGGTCAAAGCCGGGAACGGAGTCGAACAGGGGAGCGGTCATGGCGAGTTCTCGTGGTGAACGGTGTGGGGGCGCGGCGACAAACGGAGCTTGTCGCTGTGTCAATTCGGCTATTTTAGAATATCCGCCAGCGCAGTGTCCGTTAAAATGGCGCCATGCATACCTCCACCAATGAACTAATTTCCATGGACTTGACCGAGATCGATTTTGAACGGCGTTTCGGCGGCATAGCCCGCCTGTACGGCGCCCCCGCTTTGGCGCGTTTTCGCGCGGCCCACGTGTGTGTGATCGGCGTGGGCGGCGTCGGTTCCTGGATCGTCGAAGCGCTGGCGCGCAGCGCCGTCGGCCGTCTGACCCTGATCGACCTCGACAATGTTGCCGAATCGAACATCAACCGCCAGATCCAGGCCATGAGCGACACCATCGGCAAGGCCAAGATCACGGCCCTGGCCGAACGCATCGAACTGATCAACCCCTTGTGCCAGGTCACGCAGGTCGAGGATTTCATCACCCCCGATAACCTGGAGCAGTTGCTGGGCGGGCGCGATTTCGACTACCTGGTCGACGCCATCGACAATGCCAAGGCGAAAGCAGCGGTGATCGCGTATTGCCGCGCGCGCAACATTCCGATGCTGACCATCGGCAGCGCGGGCGGGCAGACGGACCCGACACTGATCGCCGTGCGCGATTTGTCGAAGACGGAGCAGGAACCGCTGCTCAAGAGAGTACGCAAACTGTTGCGCACCGAATATGGTTTCCCTCGTGGCGTGAAAAACAAATTCAATATCGACGCCGTGTTTTCCATGGAGCCGTTGAGCACGCCAGAGAGTGCGGAAGCGTGCGCCATCGATGGCAGCGCGCCTGCCGGCGTGACGGGCCTGAACTGTGCCGGCTTCGGTTCCAGCGTGGTGGTGACGGCCAGCTTCGGCATGGTGGCGGCCGCCCATGCGCTGAAAAGCTTGCGCCAGGACAAACTTGCTTCAGTGCCAGTGCCAGTGCCAGTGCCGGACGCTGCTTAAGTTCACCGCCTAAGTCAGTTTGCGGCTGGCCACGATACGGTAGTCGCCGCTGCTTTTCAGCGATTCCACCAGCACCAGTTCATCCGCCTGCCAGGCGATGGGCGCGAAGTCCTGGCTTGCCGGCGGCGGCGCCTGGCGCGCCAGGGTCACGTGCGGCGTAAAACGGTCGTGCTCGAAGCGGGGCGCCAGGCCCTGTTGCGCCAGGCTGCGCATGCAGGCCGCGCGCAAGTCCAGCAGGGCCGGCGAGGGCTGCGCCAGGGCGGCCCAGGCCAGCGCCAGCTGCGTGAAGTGGCTGGCGTGATCGAACAGCAAGGGCATGGGGCGCGCCGGCAATTGTGCCAGGATAGCCAGCAGGGCCGGCAGGTCGCTGGCCGGGCGTTGGCCCAGGAAGGCCAGGGTCAGGTGCAGCTTGTCCACGCGCACGGGTTTGCCTTGCAGGCGCGCCTGCCAGGCGGCCAGCGCCGCGCGCGTGGCCGCGTCGGGCCACAGCGCGTAAAACAGGCGGGGGCAATGGGTATCGGGCGACAAGTTTTTCCTATCGTTGCGGCGGTTTGCTATGATTGGTGTTCCCTGCCCACTCGCATTGGCAGGGATCTCACCGAAACTCACTGAAAGAATACATCATGACGCGTAGCTCCGTTTTGTTTGCCCTGATCTGCTCCGTCGCCGTGTCGCTGGCGCAGGCACAGGCGCCAGCGCCTGTTCCCGCCTCCGCCGTCTCGCTGAGCCCTGGCCCTGTCGCCGATAAATTGATTCTGATCGACAACAAGGTCGGCACGGGCAAGGAAGCGTCCGCCGGCAGCAACGTCACCGTGCACTACACGGGCTGGCTGTACCGTCCCCTGGCGAAAGATTCGCGCGGCAAGAAGTTCGACAGCTCCGTGGGCCGTGGCCCGTTCGACTTTCCGCTGGGCAAGGGCATGGTCATCAAGGGCTGGGACCAGGGCGTGGCCGGCATGAAAGTGGGCGGCAAGCGCACCCTGATCATTCCAGGCGAACTGGCTTACGGCCCGCGCGGTGCCGGCAATGGCGACATTCCGCCGAACTCGGCACTGATCTTCGACGTGGAACTGCTGGACGTTAAGTAATTGTTCAGTTTGGCGGCGGCGCATGCTCGCGCTGCCGCCAAAACGCGGTAGACTGGATTCTTCTGTAATTGCTGTGGAGACTCCCATGAACATCGCCAACGACGTCACTGAACTGATCGGCAACACCCCCCTGGTGCGCATCAACCGCATCGCCGCCGGCAGTGTGGCCACCATCCTGGCCAAACTCGAATTCTACAATCCCGCGCACAGCGTCAAGGACCGCATCGGCCTGTCCATGATCGTCGCCGCGGAAGCCGCAGGCAAGATCCATCCCGATACCGTCATCGTCGAGCCCACCAGCGGCAACACGGGCATTGCGCTGGCCATGGTCTGCGCCGCGCGCGGCTACCGCTGTACACTCGTCATGCCCGACACCATGAGCCGCGAACGGCGCATCCTGCTGCGCGCCTACGGCGCCGAGCTGGTGCTCACGCCCGGCAGCGAAGGCATGCTGGGCGCCATCCGCAAGGCCGAGGAAATGGTGGCGGCCGACCCGCGCTATTTGATGTTGCAGCAATTTAACAATCCCGCCAATCCCGCCATCCACCGCGCCACGACGGCCGAGGAAATCTGGCGCGACACGGATGGGCAAGTGGACATCGTCGTCGCCGGCGTGGGCACGGGCGGCACCATTACCGGCATCGGCGAAGTGCTGAAGGAACGCAAGCCCGGCCTGCAAATGATTGCCGTGGAACCGGAAGCGTCGCCGATGCTGTCGAAGGGTACCAAGGGACCGCACCCGATCCAGGGCATCGGCGCCGGTTTCGTGCCGCAAATCCTCAACACGGCCATCTACGACGAAATCATTTGCGTCAAGAACGATGACGCCTTCGCCACGGCGCGCTTGGCCGCCAGCGATGAAGGCTTGCTGGTCGGCATCTCGTCGGGCGCCGCCCTGTGGGCGGCCCTGCAAGTGGCGCGCCGCCCGGAAAACGCGGGCAAGACCATCGTCACCATCATCCCGTCGTTCGGCGAACGCTACCTGAGCACGGCCTTGTACGCTGGACTCGGCGATTGATTTTTATTAAGCAGCAGCGGCAGGTCTATCCCTTCCGCCAGCGCCCGGTTGCCCGCATCGCCCGGGTGCAGATGGTCGCCCGAGTCGTAGGCGGGCAGCAGGCGCAGCGGATGGGCGGGATCGCGCGCCAGTGCGTCGAAGTCGAGCACGGCGTCAAACAGGCCGCTGGCGCGTATCCACGCGTTCAGTTGCTGGCGCAGCGCATCTTTTTCTTTTTGATAATAGTCGCTCAAGGGCGTGCCGGGCAGGGCGCCTGCGAACGGCATCACAGTGGCGCCGATGACGCGCACGCCGCGGCTGCGCGCCTGGGCCACCAGCTGCGCGTAGCCGCTGCTTAATTCTTCCAGTGTCGGTCTTTGTGCCCGAGGCGCGAACGCCGTGCCGGGCCAGCTGATGTCATTGATCCCCAACAAGACGACCACCGTGCGCACACCGGGCTGCGCCAGCACGTCGCGCTCGAAGCGGGCCAGGGCGTTCTCTCCCATGCCGTCGGACAACAGCCGTCCACCGGAAATGCCCGCATTGATCACGGCCACGCCGTGCGGCGCTAGGCGCCGTGCCAGGAAATCGGGCCAGCGCGCATCGATCCCCAGGCTGGCGCTGGTGCCATCGGTGATCGAGTCGCCGAGGATGGCCACGGCTTGCGCCCCCGGCGCCGCCTCCACGTCGATGGCACTCAGTAAAAGGCGCGCCGTGGTGGTCTGCACGCCGGGTGCGTCATCGATGCGGAGGGAGCGCGTCTGGTCCTGCGGCGCAATCCACGCCGTCTCGCGGCCATCCCAGTGAAACGTGGCAGTCGCGCTGGGCTGCGGCAGGTGCACGCTCACCGTCAGGCGCGCCAGGTCCGGCACGGACAGGTCGATGGGGTCGCTGACGAGCGGCGCGCCCGGCGCCATGGTGGCCGCCGGCTGGCCGGAAAACGTCAGCGTGCGCAGGCTGCCCGCTGCGATGGCCGAACCGGAAGCGGCCAGCGCCACGGTGGCCGCACCGATGCGCAGCGGCACCTTGCCGTAGGCATTCGACAGCACGATGCGCACGCGCGGGCCGCCCACGCTGAGGCGCGCCACCTGGCGCACGGTCTGTTCGTGCAGCACGGCGGGCACGTTGGCAGGAAGCACAAAGTCGCTGCCCCACACGGCTTGCGGACTGGCCGTCCAGCTGGCCAGCCAAGTGGAGACGGGGGCTGGTGCAGGTTCGGCGTTGGCGGCCTGGACAGATACTGTGCTCAGGGCCAGGCTCAGCAGGGCGGCGGGGAGGAGGGAATATCGTTGCATGGCGGCTCGCTTTATCAAGGGGAATGTGCGCATGATGAAAGCAAAGCCATTTATGTACTAGACTATCCCATCGAAGAACATTTATGAGTTGAATTCACAATGGCCAGACTGGAAGTGAACCGTTCCGGCGAGCTGGAAGTGTTTGTGCGCGTGGTCGAACTGGGCGGCTTTTCCGCCGCCGCGCGCGCCTGCGGCATGACGCCGTCCGCCGTCAGCAAGCTCGTGTCTCGGCTGGAAGAGCGCCTGGGCGCGCGCCTGTTGAACCGCTCCACGCGCCAGCTGCAGCTGACGGCCGAAGGCTGCGGCCTGTATGAACGGGGGATGCAGGTGCTGGCGGCGCTGGACGAGGCCGAGCGCTGCGCGGGCGTGCAGGATGTGCCGCGCGGCAAGATCAGGGTGAATGCGAACGTGCCGTTCGGTCAGCATTTTTTGCTGCCGCTGGCGCCGCTGTTTCTCGAGCGCTATCCCGAGGTGACGCTCGACATCGTGCTCACCGATGAAGTCGTCGATATCCTCGAACAACGCACGGACGTGGCCGTGCGGGCCGGTCCCCTGAAAAGTTCCAATTTGCTGGCGCGCAAGCTGGGCCAGACGCGCATGGCGATCGTGGCGGCACCAAGCTACCTGGCGCGGCGCGGCACGCCGCAGGCAGCGGCCGAGCTGGCGTCGCACAATCTGCTCGACGCCAATTACGCGCGCGCCCGCTCGGGCTGGCCGCTGCGCCTGCCCGAGGGCGACATCGTCGTGCCCGTCGTTGGCAATGCGCAGGCCAGCGATGGCGAAGCCTTGCGGCAACTGGCGCTGGCGGGACTGGGACTGGCGCGCCTGGCGGCGTTCCAGGTGCGCGCCGATATCGCGGCGGGCCGATTGCAGGCCGTGCTGGAAGCGTTCAACCCCGGCGACAGCGAAGACGTGCATGCCGTCTTCGTGGGGCAGGGCGGGCACGTGCCGCTGCGCGTGCGCGTTTTTCTCGACTTTCTGGCGCAGCATGTCGACCTGGCTTGATGCGATAGGCTGCAGGCGGACACGGCCGCGCAGTACAATATCGGACGGGCCGCAATGGTTCGGCCCGTATTGTGCCTTTGAATGGAAATATGTTCCTGGTAAAACCTGAACGCCGCCGCCTGCTGCAGGTGGGCGCAACCGTGGCTGTCATCGCGCTGGGCCTGGCCTCGCGCGCCTATCCCCAATTCCTCCCCGCCGCGCTCGGCAAGTATCCGGGCGACGCCCTGTGGGCCATGATGATCGTCTTTGCGCTGGGCATCTTCGCCACGCGCATGCGCACGTGGCAGCTGGCGCTGACTGCGCTGCTGATCTGCTTTGCCGTGGAATTCGGCCAGCTGGTCCAGACGCCCTGGCTCGTCGCGCTGCGCGCGCATCCGCTGGGGCACCTGGTGCTCGGTTCCACCTTCGGCTGGGGCGATTTGATCGCCTACACGGCCGGGGTGGCCGTGGCGGCGTTCATCGACAAGCTGGCGCTGTTCAAGCGCCGCTAGTCTTATTTGACGTTACCCTCCGCATCGCGCAATTCCACGGGCGCCAGTTTCAGCTTGCTCAACTGCGGCGCGATCTTCGCCTGGTCGCCCACGCCGATGACGATCAGCTTTTCCGGCTGCAGGTATTTTTTCGCCACCTGCTGCACCTGCTTGTCCGTCACACCCGCAAAGCGCTGCGGCAAGGACGCGTAATAGTCGAGGCCCAGGCCGTAGATATAGGTGTTGGCCATGCTGGCGCTGATGCTGGCATTCGTCTCGAACTGGCCCGGCAGCGACAGCACCTGCGAATTGCGCGCATTCGACAATTCCTTGGCCGTCAGTGGCTTGGCGATCATGGCGCGGATTTCCTTGAAGGTTTCCGACACGGCCGCGCCCGTCACGTCCGTGCGCACGCCGGCGGCAATCGAGAACGGTCCCGGCTGGCTGCGGTACTGGAATTGCGAGCGCACGCCATAGGTGTAGCCCTTCTCTTCGCGCAGGTTATTGCTTAGCCGACTCGTAAACAAGCCGCCCAGCGCCGCGTTCATTACTTGCAGCGGCGCATAGTCGGGTGTCGCGCGGGCCACGGCGATGGTCGACAGGCGCACGGCCGTCTGCGGCGCGCCCGGCTTGTCGACGAGGATCAGCCTGGCTTTCGTCGTGGCCGGCGCCGCCGCCACGGACGGCGCCACCGCGCCCGCCTTCCAGCTGCCGAACTTGGCTTTGGCCAGCGCCTTCAATTCCACCGCGCCGATGTCGCCCGAGACGATCAGCGCCGCATTGTTGGGCACGTAATGCTGCTGCCAGAACGCCTGCAGGTCGGCGCGGCTGGTGGCTTTCAGGGCCGCTTCCGTGCCCAGCTGGATGGTGCCGTACGGATGCTGCGGGCCGTACAGGGCGGCCGCTTCCACGCGGGCCGCCACGGCCGCCGCGTTTTCGCGCTGCTGCGCCAGTTCGCCGATGCGGCTGGCGCGCTGGCGTTCCACCTCTTCTTGCGGGAATTGCGGGTGCTGGACCACGTCGGCCAGCACGTCGAGCGCTTGCGGGAAGGTGGTTTTCAGCGACGTCAGCTGGGCGAACGAGGCATCCGCGCCGGAACCCGTGCCCAGAAAAGCACCGAGTTGCGCCACGTCATCGGCTATCTGCGGCGCGCTGCGCGTACTGGTCCCTTCCTGCAGCAATTGCGCCGTAAAGCCCGACAAGCCCGGCTGCGCCAGCGGATTGGCGCCCGAACCGCTCTTGATGACCAGCTGGCTGGAAATCAGCGGCACGGCCGGGTTGTAGTTGTGGATCACGGTCAAGCCATTGCTCAAGGTGAAGGAGGTCGCTTGCGGCAGCACGATCTTCGGCGCGGGACCGGCCTTCGGCACCGCGTTGCGCCATGGCTCGTCCGCATTGATGGCCGTGCCTGGCGCCGGCTTGACCTTGCCCGGCGCCGGCGTCGCCACTTCCGGACCCAGGTCCGGCTTGCCCGGCACGCCGTAGACGACCACGCGCGCCTGGTTTTTCAGGTAGGTGTCGACGGCGCGCTGCACGCCGGCCGCCGTCACCTGGCGGTAGCGCTCGATATCCTTGCCCAGGTAGCCGGGGTCGCCCAGGTACTGGTTGTACTGGTTCATCATGTTGGCATTGCCACCCACTTTTTCCACCTGGCTCAGCATGGCTGTTTCAATGCTGTTGCGGGCCCGTTCGATTTCCTTCTCGCTGGGCCCCTGGGCGCGTAATTGCTCCAGCTCCGCCTGCATGGCTTGCTCGATTTCCTCGGGCTGGTGGCCGGGGCGGGCCGTCACGTCGAGGGTGAACACGGAGGTGAGGGCGTTCGAGCTCTGGTTGGCGCCCACGTCCTGCGCGATCTGCTTGTCGTACACGAGCGATTTATATAAACGGCTGGACTTGCCGCCGGCCAGTATCTGCGCGGCCATCGACAGTTCCGCATCGTCCTTGGCATAGGCGGACGGCGTCAGCCAGGCCATGAAGACGCGCGGCAGCTCGACCCGGTCCTGCACGACGATGCGGCGCTCCTGCGTGATGGGCGGCGTCACGACGTCGGGCTTGGCCACGGCGGGGCCGCTCTTGAAGCTGCCGAAGTACTTGTTGACCAGTTCCTTGGTCTTGGCCTTGTCGATGTCGCCCGCGATCACCAGGCTGGCATTGTTGGGACCATAGTATTTGGTGAAGAATTCCTTGATGTCGGCCAGTTTCGCGTTCTGGATATCCGCGTGCGAACCGATGACGCTGGCGTAATACGGGTGGCTCTTCGGGAACAGCTGGTGGTACAGGGCTTCCTGCACGATGCCGTAGGGCGCGTTTTCCACGCTCTGACGGCGTTCGTTGCGCACCACGTCCTGCTGGTTCGTCAGCGCCGTCTGGTCGAGCACGTCGAGCAGATAGCCCATGCGGTCGGAATGGGCCCACAGGGCCAGTTCCAGCTGGTTCGACGGCACCGTGTCGAAATAATTGGTGCGGTCAAAATCCGTGCTGCCGTTCGAATCGGTGGCGCCCGCGCCTTCGAGCAACTGGTCGGCCATGCCGCGCGGCACGTGCTTGGTGGCGGCAAACATCATGTGCTCGAACAGATGGGCAAAGCCCGTCAGGCCCGGCGCTTCATTCGCCGGTCCCACGTGGTACCAGATGTTGACGGCCGTGACGGGCAATTTATGGTCTTCCACGAGGATCACGTCGAGGCCGTTCGGCAAGGTGTATTTTTCGTAGGCGACATTGGGCACGGCCGTGGCTGCCGTCGCGGCAGCGGCGCCGGCGGCGTGGGCGAGCGTGAGCGGGGCGCCGTACAGCGACAGCATCAGGGCGGGAATGGCCAGCAATTTGATCGGTTTCATGCATGCTTCCAGGCTAGGGTGGGGAAGACGCTGCGGCCCGCTCGTGGCTGGCCCAGCGCGATGGTGCTACGGTCGGTGCTACGGTTGATACAGCAGGGCCGCGCCGCCCAGCACCAGCAGCGCGCAGGCGAGCGAGACGATGGCCGCCGCGCCCAGCAAACGCCATTCGCGCGGCGTAAAAAGGGGGACAGGCCCGGGCGCTTGCTGCATGGGCTGCGGCATGGCTGCGGCCGGTTCGGGCGGCAAGCCGCCCGTGGCGCGCGCCTGCGCCGCCAGCGCCTGCGTGGCGGCGTCCAGCAGGGCCAGCTGGCGCTCGACGGTGTCCGCCAGCACGGCTTCGTTCAGCGCCACGAGGGCGAATATCGGGTCGTCGACGTCGACCTTGATGCCCGTCTTGTCGAACACGTGGCTGCGCAGAGTGTGCCGGTCCATCTACCACTGCACCTTGTCGAGCTGTTCGAAGATGTCGCGGTAGACGACCTTGATGCGCTGCTTTTCCATGATGTTGAACTTGTCGTTCTGCAGCACTTCCTGCATCGTCAGGCGCGCCGTGTTCATTTTCTTGACGTCCGCGCCGAAGGTGTCGGGGTTGCGCTGGCTCAAAGTGATGCTGCCTTTTACGCGCGCGCGGTTGTCGGCATACGACTGCGATTCGACGAATTGCTTGCCGGACGCCGATTGCAGCAGGCCGAAGTGTTCGTTTTGCCACAGCACCAGCGGCACCTTCGTCGCTTGGGCCGTCGCGACAAAACCCGTAGCCGTGTCGTGCAGGGTGTCGCCGCCGCCGACGATGGTGTGGATGTACACCTTGCGGCCCGATTCTTCCAGCAGCGAAAAACAGTCGTTTTCCAGCAGGTAGCCCATCAGCGGCGAAAACGTGTTCGCGCCATTGTCGATCACGCAGTTGCCGTCCGTGTCGAGGATGTCGATCATCAGCGCGTCGAAGCGTTTCGGATCGATGTTGCGCGCATCCGTCATCACGGGCACATGCTTGACGTTCATCGCCTTGTAGCGCGAGAACGTGGCGTTTTCCTGATCGGTGTCGTAGCAGCGCAGCGGCGTGTCGTCCTTGCCGCCTATCCACTGGGCCAGCAGGGTCGAGACGAGGGTCTTGCCGATGCCGCCCTTGCCCTGCAGGATGAAATGTACCGTGTTTTGCATTGCGACTACTCCAAGTTGTTGCGTCAGTGACAATCAAAGATCCGTGACAGCGGCGATGGCGCCCGGCCAGGCCACGACTGGCATTTTTACCACAATCCTTTGCAAAGATGCCATGCGCGCGCGCGAATCTGGTTATGATGTTAATCAGGATACCATTGATACAAAGCAAGTTTTGTGTGAAAAATGCACCCCAGAGTGTGAACGAGGACGCAGTGCCGATCTCCAGTCTCGATAAAGCCGACATTGACCGTCTGAATCAGCAAGCCCTGTCCTGTCTGATCGGTAACCGCCGCCAGGCACGCCGGCTGGCGCAGATGGCGCTGGCGGCGGCGCAACGGCAACAGTATGCGCGCGGCGGCGCGTATGCGGAACTCAATCATTGCTGGCTGTCCTATTATGCGGGCGAAACGGAGCCGTCGTGCGAGCGCCTGCGCGACTATTTCAAGCAGACCTGCGACCTGGAAGGCGGCATGGAAGTGGCCGCCCTGCAGGGCGCGTACGCGAGCCGGCGCGGCGACTTTGCCGATGCCGAGCAGCATTTCCTGCAGGCGCGCAGCCAGGCCGCGCAGATCCCCGACTCGCTGCATAAGTTCATGCTGTACGCGCGTCTGGGTGTCGATGCCCTGAACCGTGGCGATACGCAGGACGGCCCGCGCAATTTCCTGCTGGCGCTCGACATCGCCGAGCGTTTCGGCAGCCCCGCGCACCGGGTCAACAGCCTGTCGAACCTGGCGTCGTCGCAGCATGACCTGGGCAACGATGAAGACGCCATCCCCCTGCTGGTCGAGGCGCTCGACATCATCGGCACGCAAAAGCTCAAATACCAGCAAACCATCGTTTCGGCCAACCTGGCCATGTGTTTATTAGCCACCGGCAAGCCGGCCGAGGCGCTGGCGCTGGTCGAGCCGTTTTACGAGTGGCCGGAAGAGGACCTGGCCGTGCGCGCCTTCCTGTTCTGCATCGCCGCCCATGCCGCCATCCTGCTGCGCCAGCCCGAGAAGGCCTTGCAATTGCTGCTGCGGGCCGAAGACTATGCGCGCCGGGGCCAGGACCTGGAGGAGCAGATGCATGCATGGCTGGTGCGCGGCAAGCTGGACCTGCACGCGGGACAGACGGCGCAGGCGCTGGCATCCCTGACGCAGGCGCACAGCCTGCTGAGCTGGACGCGCAATCCGTTTCACCAGCAACAGATCCTGCGCGGCCTGGCCGACATCAATGCCCAGCTGGGCGAATGGCAAACCGCGTACGGTTTCCTGCAGCAATACCAGGCCGCGTACGAGGCCAGCAGCAAGTCGGCGCGCGCCTCGCGCAGCCTGATGCGCAATCTGGAAAAGGAAATGCACAGCCTGAAGGCCGAGCGCGACAAGGCGCTGGAGCTGCAGGCGGCGCGCGAATCGGAAAACGTCAAGCTCGAGCACCTGAACCGCGAACTGGCGCACCAGATCCTGCACGTCAATTCTTTGCAGGACAGCCTGAAGGAGCAGGCCATGCGCGACCACCTGACGGGCTTGTACAACCGCCGCCATTTCGAAACCTGCCTCAATGCCATCCTGCACGAGGCCGACGCGGATGCGCCCGTGGCCATCGCCATCATCGACCTGGATTTTTTCAAGCGCGTCAACGACACTTACGGGCATAATTTTGGCGACGAAGTGCTGATCCAGTTCGCGCGCCTGGTGGAAGGCCAGCTGCGCGGCAGCGACATGGTGTGCCGCTATGGCGGCGAGGAATTCTGCCTGCTGTTGCGCGAAGCCGACAGCCTCATCGCCGCGCACAAGATCGACGATATCGCCGCGCGCTACCGCCAGCTGCTGATCCAGCAGGCGCCGCACAGCTTGACGGGCTGCACCTTTTCAGCCGGCATTGCCGAATATCCGCGCCACGGCGCCGGCCGCCATGAATTGCTGATGCGCGCCGACAGCGCCCTGTACGCGGCCAAGCAGGCGGGCCGCGACCGCGCCTGCATCGCCGGCGCTACTGAATAAAACGCAGCAGTTCCCGCAAGGCGTGCGCCACCGCCTGCTCGCGCACGGCCTGCCGGTCGCCCGCGAACACCAGCCGCTGCGTCTGCACGCGCCCGTCCATGGCCCAGCCGAAGCAAACGGTGCCGACGGGCTTGCCCGGCACGCCGCCCGTGGGGCCGGCGATGCCCGTGGTCGAGACGGCCACCTGGGCTTCGCTGTGGGCCAGGGTGCCTTGCGCCATGGCGGCCGCCACTTCCTCGCTGACGGCGCCGTGTGCGGCGATCAGTTCGGCGGGCACGCCCAGCATGCCGGTCTTGGCCCCGTTGGAATAGGTGACGAAGCCCCGTTCGAACCAGGCGCTCGAGCCCGAGATGTCGGTGACGGCCTGCGCCACGCCGCCGCCCGTGCACGATTCGGCCGTGGCCAGCAGCAGGCCTTTCGCCTGCAAGGCCAGGCCGACGGCGGTGGAGAGGGGGACGAGTTCCTTGCTCATGGATGGCTCCTGTGTGCGGTGAAAATGGTGGCAAGACTGTAGCATGGCCGACGGTAAAAGAAACTTTCCCCGGTCACAGCGAAAATGCGTACACTCTTTTATACATTTGCTACCACTTCGGGCCGGCAGGCGCTCTGTCGCTGCGCCACCCTGGTGCGCATCGCTCGAACAGGCAGGCGGCATGGTGCCGCGCCTTCATATGCATTATCTTTACTCGGTTGTCATGGCAATTCTGAACTGGACCTGGTGGCGTCATCCTGGCCCCCTGCGCCGCCCTGTGCGCGGCGCTGCTCGCCGCTCCCTGCGCTGGGGCTGGCTAATGCTGCTCCTGGGCGTGCTGTGCGCCGATGCGCGGGCGCAGGTGCCGGGGGAGCTGGAACGCCAGGTGAAGGCCGGATATCTGTACAAGTTTGCCGGCTATGTCGAGTGGCCCGACGGCAGCTTTGCCCGGCCCGACTCCCCGCTGGTGATCGGCGTGGCGGGCGCCGATGCGCTGGCCGAGCAGCTCGAACAGAGCGTGGCCGGGCACAGCGTCAACGGCCGCGCCGTGCAGGTGAAAAAAGTGCGCCGCGGCGACGCGCTGGCCGGGCTGCACGTGCTGTACCTGGGCGCGCTGGATAAAATGGCGCTGCAGGAAATGCTGGCCGCCAGCCGTGGCCTGGCGTTGCTGACGGTGTCCGATTCGGATGAGGTCTACGCGATGGGCAGCATGATCAATTTTGTGATGGCCGAAGACAAGGTGCGCTTCGACGTGGCGCTGAAACCCGTGGCGCAGGCGCATATCCGCATCAGCGCACGCATGCTGCTGGCCGCCTACCGCGTGCAGACGGGAGGCGCCTAGATGATACGACTGCGTTCCATCCGCCACAAGCTGATGTCGGTGGTCTTGCTGACCACCCTGGTGGCGCTCGTCATTTCGCTGGGCACCATCGTCGCCTATGACTTGCGCGCCTACCACCGCAACCTGGTGGCCGACATCAGTACCCAGGCCGAACTGCTCGGGCACATGAGTTCGGCCGCGCTGGCCTTCGACGACGAGCGCCTGGCGCTGGAAAACCTCAATCTGATGCGCATCCGCCCGCGCGTGACGGCCGGCGCCCTGTACAAGGCCGACGGCAGCCTGTTTGCCAGCTACCGCGCGAATGAACGCTTGGGCGAGCTGCCGGCGAAGGCGGGCAAGGAAGGCGTCAGCATCGCGGGCAAATCCGTCGAATTGTTCAAGCCCATCGTCGACAATGGCGAGCTGCTGGGCACCGTGTATCTGCGCGCCGATTACGAACTGGCAGGCCGCACGGCCGATTACCTGGCCATCGCGCTGGGCGTGACGGTGCTGGCGCTGCTGGTGGCCTTGCTGCTGCTGCGCCGCCTCGATTTCGTCATCACGCAGCCCATCCTCGACATCGCCGACGTGGCGCGCGAAGTGATCGAGACGGGCGACTACTCGCGCCGCGCGCGCAAGCTCAGCGTCGACGAGGTGGCGCAGCTGGTCGATTCCTTCAACAAGATGCTGGCCGAGATCGAGCTGCGCACGCAGGCGCTGGAGCGCTCGAACGGCGAGCTGGCGCGCGAGGGCGAGCAGCGCACCCAGGCGCAGCAGGAAGTCATGCGCCTGAACCAGGAGCTGGAAGTACGCGTGCACGAGCGCACGATGCAGCTGGAAATGACGAATGGCGAACTGGCCATGGCGATGGAAGAGGCGCGCAGCGCCAACTATGCCAAGTCGGCGTTTTTGTCGTCGATGAGCCATGAATTGCGCACGCCGCTCAACGCCATCCTGGGCTTCGCGCAAATCCTCAGTTCCGACCGCCTGCCGTCGACCCTGGAGCAAAAGAAGGAGTTCGCCGGGCATATCCTGAAATCGGGGCGCCACCTGCTGACCTTGATCAATGAAATCCTCGACCTGGCGAAGGTGGAATCGGGCACCGTCAGCCTGTCGCTCGAACCGGTGGGCCTGGACGCCATCTTGCAGGAGTGCCGCGACATGATCGCGCCGCTGGCCAGCCAGCGCGGCATCGGCATGACCTTTCCCGACGCTTGCCCCCTGAACGTGCTGGCCGACCGCACGCGCCTCAAGCAGATTCTGTTGAACCTGCTGTCGAACGCGCTCAAGTACAACCGCGAGCAGGGACAGGTGGCCATCGATTGCGCGCCGCAGGCGGACGGACGGGTGCGCATCAGCGTGCGCGATACGGGCGTGGGCCTGGACGGCG
Source organism: Janthinobacterium sp. HH102 (assembly GCF_001758625.2). NCBI lineage: Bacteria > Pseudomonadati > Pseudomonadota > Betaproteobacteria > Burkholderiales > Oxalobacteraceae > Janthinobacterium > Janthinobacterium sp. HH102. The sequence goes on along the minus strand of NZ_CP062062.1, from coordinate 5,979,345 downwards.
AACAGGTGGCGCTGCTGTTCCAGCCCTTCAACCGGCTGGGGCAGGAGGGCGGCACGGAAGAAGGCAGCGGCATCGGCCTGGTGGTCACCAAGCGCCTGGTGGAGCTGATGGATGGCAGCATCGGAGTGAGCAGCGCGCCCGGCGAGGGCAGCACCTTCTGGATCGAGCTGCGCGTGGTCGACGCCTTGCCCGCACCCGACCTGCTGGCCTTGCCGCGGCCCGACCTGGCCGGGGCGCTGCTCGATCACAGCGCCCCCGTGACCTTGCTGTACGTGGAAGACAATCCCGCCAACCTGACCCTGGTCGAGGAAATCGTCCGCTACTGCCCGCAATTGCAGCTGCTGACGGCCACGGATGGCCGCCTGGGCGTGGAAATGGCGCGCACGCACCTGCCGCAGCTGATCCTGATGGACATCAATCTGCCGCACGTGAACGGCACGGAAGCGCTGAAGCTGCTGCGCGCCGATCCCCGCACGGCGCACATTCCCGTCATCGCCCTGACGGCCAACGCTATGCCGGGCGACGTCGAGCGCAGCATGGCGCTGGGCTTTTACCGCTACCTGACCAAGCCGATCAACCTCGATGAATTTACCGAGGCGATCAACAGCACCCTGGCCTATGTGGCGCAGCAGCGCCGGCAGAAGGGAACAGGCGCGCCATGATCAGCCAGGCCGATATCTATGCGGCGAAAATTCTCATCGTGGACGACCAGGACGTCAATTTGCGCCTGCTCGAGCATTTGCTGCAAAGCGGCGGCTACACGGCCATCAGCAGCACCCTCGACGCGCGCGCCGTGGCCGGCCTGCACCAGCGGCACCAGTTCGACTTGATCATCCTCGACCTCGTGATGCCCGGCATGAGCGGCTATGAGGTGATGGATGCCTTGCGTCCGCTGGAGCGGGAAGGCTATCTGCCCGTGCTGGTGATCGCCGCCGACCCGGACGCCAAGCTGGCGGCGCTGGAAGCGGGCGCGCGCGACTTTATCAGCAAGCCCTTCGACGCGCTCGAAGTGCTCACGCGCATCCGCAACATGCTTGAAGTGCGGCTGCTGCACCGCGCCGCGCGCCACTACAACACCTTGCTCGAACGCACGGTGAGCCAGCGCACGGCCGAACTGCAGCGCTTTCGCGGCGCCATGGACGCCACCACGGACGCCATCTTCCTCGTCGACGTGCTGGGCATGACCCTGGTCGACGTCAACGACGGCGCGTGCCGCCTGCTCGGCTATGCGCGCGCCGAACTGCTGGCGCTGGCGCCCGGCAGCCTGCTGCCGTCGCCGCCGGCCCCGCCGCTGGCCGCGCTGCCGGGCGGCCAGGCCCACCTGGCCACGGAAGTGACGGAATGCGAACTGGTGCGGCGCGACCTGAGCTTGATACCCGTGGAACTGGGCTGGCACTGGTATGCGCAGGCGCCCGTGATGGGCGGGCAGGCTGCGGGCGGCCTGCTGCTGATCGCCGTGGCGCGCGACATCAGCGAGCGGCGCCAGGCGCAGGAGCGCCTGAAGCACCTGGCCCATTACGATGGCTTGACGGGCCTGCCGAACCGCAGCCTGTTCTACCAGACCCTGGCCCAGGCCGTCGAACTGGCGCAGGAAAAAAGCTGGCGCATCGTGGTGCTGTTCATCGCGCTGGACCGCTTCAAAAGCATCAACGACACCCTGGGCGCGGCGCTGGGCGACGAACTGTTGCGCCAGTTCAGCAACCGCCTGGTCGAATGCGTGCGCCTGCGCGACACGGTGGGGCGCCTGGGCAACGACGAATTCGCGCTGATACTGACCATGAGCCGCAACCAGCAGGAAGCCGTGGCCGTGGCCAACCAGGTGCGCGAAGCCCTGCGCGCGCCGTTCGACTTGCGCGGCCACGCGGCCACCCTGACGGCCAGCATCGGCATCGCCATGTATCCGGACGACGCCACCGACCCGGAAACGCTGATCAAATACGCGAATACGGCCATGGGCGGCGCCAAGCAGGCGGGCCGCGACGGCTACCGTTTTTTCACGGCCGGCATGAACGTGCAGGTGCTGGCGCGCCTGGACCTGGAACTGGCGCTGCGCCATGCGCTCGAACACGAGCAGTTCATCCTGTATTACCAGCCGAAGGTGGATTTGCGCACGGGCCGCATCAGCGGCGTGGAAGCGCTGCTGCGCTGGCGCCGCCCCGGCTACGGCCTGGTGGCGCCGGCCGAATTCGTGCCCGTGCTGGAAGACACGGGCCTGATCGTGCGCGTGGGCGCCTGGGTGATCCAGGCCGCCTGCCGCCAGATCGCCGAGTGGCGCGACAGCGAAGTGGGCCCCGTGCACGTGGCCGTGAACGTGTCGAGCCGCCAGTTTGCCGAAGGCGACCTGGAAGGCGAAGTGACGCGCGCGCTGACACGGCACAACGTGGCGCCCGAGCTGCTGGAATTGGAACTGACGGAAACGGCGCTGATGTCGAACGCCGAGCGCACCATCGTCGTGCTGGGCAAGCTGAAAAAAATCGGCGTGAAGGTGGCCATCGACGATTTCGGCACCGGTTACTCGAGCCTCGCGTATCTGCAGCGCTTCCCCATCGACAAGCTGAAAATCGACATCGCCTTCGTGCGCAACATCACCAGCAACCCGAACGACGCGGCCATCGCGCTGGCCATCGTCAGCATGGCGCACAGCCTGAAACTGAGCGTGGTGGCCGAGGGCGTGGAATCGCGCCCGCAGCTCGAATACCTGCGGCGCAACCGCTGCGACGAGATCCAGGGCTTTTATTTCAGCCGCGCCCTGCCGGCACTGGAACTGGGGCAGATGATCGCCGCGGGCGCCGGCCTGCCGCCTGGCCACGACCCGGCCGCCCAGCCGGCGCAAACCCTGCTCATCGTCGACGACGACGTCAACGTGCTGTCGTCGCTGCACCGCCTGTTCCGTCCCGAGGGCTACCAGATCCTCACGGCCAGCACGCCGGCCGAAGGATTCGAGATGCTGGCCCTGCACCGGGTGCACGTCATCGTCTGCGACCAGCGCATGCCGAGCATGAGCGGCACGGAATTCCTCAGCAAAGTAAAAGAGCTGTACCCGGAAACCATCCGCATCATCCTGTCCGGCTACACGGGCCTGGAAGCCGTGCTCGACTCGATCAACCGGGGCGCCATCTACCGTTTTTACACGAAGCCGTGGGACGACACCCAGCTGCGCGACAACATCCGCCTGGCCTTCCAGCACTACTGGATGGTGAACCAGCCGGGGCTGGCGCGCGTGGCGGTACGCTAGCTCAGTCGCTGAAGTGGTCGAACGAGCTTAGTTGTAAATCCAGCGGCTGTCCGGCCGCATCCACCAGCCGCAAGCCTGCTTGCGTCTCGATGCGGCCCACGCGCGTGGCGGGCGTGCCGCAGCTGATCGCCAGTGCGGCGATGGCGTCGCGCGACGATGCGGGCGCCGTGAAGCACAGTTCATAGTCGTCGCCGCCGGCGGCCGTGTAGCGGCGGCGCAGGCCTGTTTCCTGCCGCGCCAGCACGGGGCCGGCCGGCAGGGCGTCGACGTCGAGCGTGGCGCCCACCCGCGACGCTTTCAAGATGTGACCGAGGTCGCCGACCAGACCGTCCGAAATGTCGATGGCGGCATGCGCGAGGCCCGCTTCGGCCAGCGCGCAACCGAGCGCCACGCGCGGCGTCGGTGTGTGCATGCGCGCGCCTGCAGTGGCCAGGTCGGCTGGCGACAATTCCTGCTCCATGCGGTAGCCGGCCAGCGCCAGGCGCGCGTCGCCCAGGGTGCCGCTGACCCAGATGTCGTCGCCCGCCACGGCCGCGCTGCGGCGCAGGGCCTGGCCCGGCGCCAGTTCGCCAAACACGGTGATGCAGATATTTAAGGAGCCCTTGGTGGTGTCGCCGCCGATGAGTTCGCAATCAAACGCGTCGGCCAGCGCGAACAGGCCGTCGGCAAAGCCGGCCAGCCAGGCGCGTTCCGCTTGCGGCAGGGCCAGGGCCAACGTGAATGCCACGGGACGCGCGCCCATGGCGGCCAGGTCGGACAGGTTCACGGCCAGGCTTTTATGACCGAGCATGCGCGCATCGGCGCCGGCAAAGAAGTGCCGGTCCTCGACCAGCATGTCCGACGAGATGGCGATCTGCTTGCCGGCCGCTGGCGTCATCAGCGCGCAATCGTCGCCGATGCCCAGGGTGGCGCGGCCGGGGCGCTGGCGCACGAAATAGTGTTTGATCAGGTCGAATTCGGAAAGCGCGTCGTGTGGGGCCATGGCGTGGTCAGTTCGTTGAGTGATGGTGTGGCCCGGCTATTATAGGCTGGCCTACAATACAGGCCTTTGTCACTGCCGAGCAACTTGCCATGCCCCTTTCCGATATTCACGTTCTACTGCAATCCTGGCTCGACCACGGCTGGCTGCGCGACCCGCAAGCCGTCGGCTTGAACACCTTCGAGGCGCAGGAGCTGGTAGCGCATGGCTTCGACGCCATCAGCGACGGTGGCCAGCTGTGCCTGTACGAGGACGAGCGTATGTTCCGCAGGGGCAAGCGGCCCGTGCAGGCGTCGTTCAAGGCGTATCTGCAGCGCGGCCAGCTGGGCGCGAATGGCCTGGACCTCGGTTATCAGGTGCACCTGGCCGGTTTCCTGCGCGCCGCGCGGCAGCCCTTGCCCGCGTTTCGCGTGCTGCTGGAACAGGGCGGCCGCAGCGGCGCCCTGCTGTTCGACAGCGGCCTGGTGCTGCAGTTTGCCGCCAACTTGCGCGGCAAGCCCCGCCATTACTATCTGACCCTGGTCGAAGGGCACGTGGCCGACGCCGAGCTTGCGGACCGCGACAGCGATATCGACTTGCGCGCGGCCAGCGTGGGCCATGTCCAGGCCCTGTACGACAGCCGCGATCCTGCCGACCTGCAGCGCCTGGCCCGGCGCGGCAATGCAGCGCTGCGCGAGCTGGCGCAGCTGCTCGCTGCTTAGCCCTTCTTCGCCTGTGCCATGCCTTGCAGCAGCTTGGCCAGCAACTGGTCGAGCTGGCGCTGCTCGTCCGCGCTCAAGGCCGACAGCATGGCGCGCTCGTTCTCCACGTGCAGCAGCACCAGCTTTTCAATCAAGGCCAGTCCCTGGGGTGTCAGGGCCACCAGCACGCCGCGCCGGTCCGTCGGGTGCTTCTGGCGTTCGATCAGGCCGGCCGCTTCCAGCCGGTCGATGCGGTTGGTCATGCCGCCCGAAGACAGCATGGCCGCCTCGTACAGGGCCGTCGGCGTCAGGCTGTAGGGCGCGCCCGAGCGGCGCAATGTCGCCAGCACGTCGAATTCGCCCGGCTGCAAGCCGTGTTCGGCGAACAGGGGATTGAGCCAGTCACGCGCCATCAACTGCGCCACCGTGCCCAACTGTCCCACCAGCTGCATGGCGCGCGTATCCATCTGCGGCAGCTCGCGCTGCCATTGTGCGGCGGCAAATTGCGCGCGCGTGTGTTCTTGCGGGGTATCCGTCATGGTGTAGGCATTTATCTCGACATCAAGATAGATTTCTATCTTTATGTTAAGATACTTTTCATCAAGTGATTATGTCACGCATTAAACCATGTGCCTCCCTGCGAGGCAAGGACTACTCTGCCATGCCTGTTGAACGCCCCGTCTCTTCCCCGCTGCCCTCGTCCACCCTGCTGGTGGCCGCCATCATCCTGCTGGGCCTGAATTTGCGCCCCATCCTGGCCGCCATCGGCCCCTTGCTCGACAGCATCCAGGCCAGCACGGGCCTCAGCAATGCCGACGCGGGCTTGCTGACCACCGTGCCCGTGTTCGCCATGGGCGTGTGCGCGCTGGCGGGCGCCCAGCTGCAGCGCCGCTTGGGCGTGGCGCGCGGCATCAGCCTCGGCATCGCCATCATCGCTGCCGCCTGCGCCTTGCGCTGGCCCTTGCACGGCAGCGGCGGCCTGATCGCCACGGCGGCCCTGGGCGGCCTGGGCATCGCGCTGGTGCAGGCGCTGCTGCCGGCCTTCATCAAGCGCCATTTCCCCGAACGGGCGGGCCAGTTGATGGGCTTTTATACGACGGGCATCATGGGCGGCGCGGCCATCGCGGCCGCCTCCGCTTCGCCCTTGGCGCAAAGCTGGGGCTGGCAAGCGCTGCTGGCCCTGTGGGCGCTGCCCGCCGTGGCCGCCGCGCTGCTGTGGCGCCGCGCCGCCGCCTCGCGCGTGGAGGTGACCGGCGGCGCGGGCGCCAGCCTGCCCGTGGGCAGCCGCCGCGCCTGGCTGCTGATGGTGTTCTTTGGCATCGGCACGGGGGCGTACACGCTGGTGCTGGCCTGGCTGCCGCCGTTTTATACGGAACTGGGCTGGAGCGCGGCCGACAGCGGCTTGCTGCTCGGTGGCCTGACCCTGGTGGAAGTGCTGGCGGGACTGGTGATTTCCAGCATCATCCACCGCTTCCCCGACCGCCGCATCCTGTTATTGTCGGTCTTGCTGGCCGTGCTGGCCGGCCTGGCTTGTCTGATCGTGGCGCCCGCGCAGCTGGCCATTCCCGCCGTGATCCTGCTCGGCTGCGGCATCGGCGCGCTGTTCCCCCTGTCGCTGATCGTCAGCATGGACCACGTGCGTGACCCTGCCGGCGCCGGCGCCTTGCTCGGCTTCGTCCAGGGCGGCGGCTACATCATCGCCAGCAGCATGCCCTTCATCGCCGGCCTGATCCGCCAGCATTCGTCCAGCCTGGCCCAGGCGTGGATGGTGATGGCGGGCGGCGTGGTGCTGTTGCTGCTGATCGCCGTGCGCTTCGCGCCGGGGGCGCGGCTGGCCGGTGCGCGCTAGCGTGCGCATGGCGTATCGGCCAGCTGATATATTTCGGCTATGAACATCGTCGACCACTATTTAGCCGGCTTGCGCCAGGCCATGCCGCCGGAACCGCTGGCGGAGCTGGCGCTGGCCAGCGGCGCCAGCGCGGCGCAACTGGCCAGCTTGCGCCAGGCGTATCCGCTGTGCCCGGACAGCCTGCTGCGCCTGCTGGGCCAGTACAACGGCACGTATTATCAGGAGTATGCGGGCGGCATGGTACTGGTGTACATGCTGGGCTCGGACGTGTTCGAGTACCCGTATTACCTGAGTTCCGTCGAACAGATCCTGGAAGACCGGCAAGCGAACCAGCGCAGCATCGCCGATATCTACGGCCATTACCTGGACGACGACCCCGGCATCGTCGATACCCGCATCGACGCGGGCATCCAACAGGGCCAGCGCCTGTGTTTTTCGCATTGCATGAACAATGGCGGCTCGTCGCGCCTGTATGTCGATTTCACGCCCACGGCGTCGGGCAAGGTGGGGCAGGTCGTGCGCTTCCTGCACGATCCTGATAGCTACCTGGTCATCGCCGACAGCTTCGACGCGTATCTGCAGATGCTGATCGATGACGGCTACGGCTTCCTGATCGATGACAATTTCGAATAAGCGCGCCGCGCCGCCGTCCCTGCTGCCTGCCAACCGCCGCATCGTGCTGTCCGGCGAGGATGCGCTGCGCATCCTGCGCGAGATCGAATTCCTGCTGCAGTCGCTGCAGCACATCGGCCGCCATTATTATCCCGACGGCGACGATGACGGCGCCGATGCCCTGCGCCGCGCCCGGTATTGCGCGGAGACGACGCGCTTCATCGACGAGGAGCAAGCGACGACGCGCCTGGCGCTGATGCGGCGCATCCTGTCCGCCCCCTTCGACACCAGCCTGGGCCACGACGACATGGACGATCTCGAGCGCGCCGTCGCCGCGCTGCCGCTGTGGCGTGCTCCCGGTGACTGATCATAAAAACTAATTGAAATCTAAAATTTGATAGTTTTTCCTGTTCAGGACGTTTGTGCCGCCGGACGGCCTTACAATGCTAGGTTATGCGTTTTCGTGATATCAGACTGTGGCTAGCGGAAAATACCTAGCTAATTGAAAGAATCGGTCTGATAAAATCCGGAACACCCGATCGACCAAACAGGAAGGCAGCACAGCATGGATTCGTCATCTGATAAAAAAGAAGAATTGCGTCAACAATTGCGCTTGGCCGCACTCGAGTATCACGAGTGCCCGCGCCCCGGCAAAATCAGCGTGACGCCGACCAAACAACTGACCAACCAGCGCGACCTGGCACTGGCCTACTCGCCAGGCGTGGCGGCACCGTGCGAAGAAATCGTCATCGATCCGGCGAATGCCTATAAATACACGGCGCGCGGCAACCTGGTGGCCGTCATCACCAACGGCACGGCCGTGCTGGGACTGGGCAATATCGGCCCGCTGGCCGCCAAGCCGGTGATGGAAGGCAAGGGCGTGCTGTTCAAGAAATTCGCCGGCATCGACGTCTTCGACATCGAAATCAACGAATCGGATCCCGATAAACTGGTCGACATCATCGCGTCGCTGGAACCGACCTTCGGCGGCGTGAACCTGGAAGACATCAAGGCGCCCGAGTGCTTCTACATCGAGCGCCAGCTGCGCGACCGCATGAAGATTCCCGTCTTCCATGATGACCAGCACGGCACCGCCATCATCGTCGGCGCGGCCATCCTGAACGGCCTGAAAGCCGTCGGCAAGAAGATCGAGGACTGCAAGCTGGTGGTCTCGGGCGCGGGCGCCGCGGCGCTGGCCTGCCTGGACCTGATCGTCGACCTGGGCTTCCCGTTGAAAAACATCTACGTCACCGATCTGGCCGGCGTGGTCTACAAGGGCCGCGCGGAACTGATGGATCCGGACAAGGAACGCTTCGCGCAAGACACGCCGCTGCGCACCCTGGGCGAAGTCATCCCGGACGCCGACATCTTCCTCGGCGTTTCCGCCGCGGGCGTGCTGAAACAGGACATGGTGCGCAAGATGGCGCCGAACCCGCTGATCCTGGCGCTGGCCAACCCGAATCCGGAAATCCTGCCGGAAGAAGTCAAGGCCGTGCGCAGCGACGCCATCATCGCCACGGGCCGTTCGGACTATCCGAACCAGGTCAACAACGTGCTGTGCTTCCCGTACATCTTCCGCGGCGCCCTCGATTGCGGCGCCACCACCATCACGCGCGAGATGGAAATCGCCGTGGTGCACGCGATCGCCGACCTGGCGCATGCCGAGCAGTCCGACATCGTCGCCACCACCTACGGCATCAGCAACCTGTCGTTCGGTCCTGAATACCTGATCCCGATGCCCTTCGATCCGCGTTTGCTGATCAAGATCGCGCCGGCCGTGGCCAAGGCGGCCGAGGATTCCGGCGTCGCCACGCGTCCGATCAAGGACTTGCAGGCGTACGCGGACAGCCTGCAGCAATTCGTCTACCGCAGCGGCACCTTCATGAAGCCGCTGTTCCTGATGGCCAAATCCACGCCGGCCGAACTGAAACGCATCGTCTACGCCGAAGGCGAAGAAGAGCGCGTGCTGCGCGCCGTGCAAGTGGTGGTCGATGAAAAACTGGCGCGTCCCATCCTGGTGGGCCGTCCGCCCGTGCTCGAAGCGCGCATCCAGAAGTTCGGCCTGCGTCTCAAGCAAGGCGTCGATTTCGACGTCATCAACCCGGACTTCGACGAGCGCTATCGCGATTACTGGAACACGTACTACGCCATGACCAGCCGCAAGGGCGTTACCGAGGAATACGCGAAGCTGGAAATGCGCCGCCGCCACACCCTGATCGGCTCGATGATGATCCACAAGGGCGACGCGGACGGCATGATCTGCGGCACCTTCGGCACCACCCAGCTGCACCTGAAATACATCGACCAGGTGCTGGGCAAGCGCGCCGGCAGCAACGTGTATGCCGCCATGAACGTCTTGATCATGCCGGAGCGCCAGCTGGTGATGGTCGACACGCACGTCAATGAAAACCCGGACGCCGAGCAGCTGGCCGAGATCACCATCATGGCCGCCGAAGAGATGACCCGTTTCGGCCTGTCGCCGCGCGCGGCCCTGCTGTCGCACTCGAACTTCGGTTCCAGCGACAGCGCCTCGGCGCAAAAGATGCGCGCCGCCCTGGCCATCGTCAAGGAACGTGCGCCGGACCTGGAAATCGACGGCGAAATGCACGGCGATACGGCCCTCGACAGCAAGCTGCGTCAAAAGATCATGCCGAATTCGGCACTGAAGAACGACGCCAACCTGCTCGTCATGCCGAACATCGAATCGGCCAACATCGCCTACAACCTGGTGAAGACGGCGGCCGGCAACGGCATCGCCGTGGGTCCGATCCTGCTCGGCTGCGCCAAGCCCGTGCACATTCTGACGCCATCGGCCACCGTGCGCCGCATCGTCAACATGACGGCCTTGTGCGTGGTCGACGCAGTGGCCCAGCGTAAGGTCTAAGCGTTAGCTGCACATGAAAAGCCGCCCCATCCGCAAGGAGGGGCGGCTTTTTTACGTCGGTGGCACGGGCAGGGCCGTGGCGGCCGGATGGCGGCGCAGGTAATAGTGGCGGTACAGCATGATCTCGCCCCATACCAGCAGCAGCGCGACCAGCGCGAACAGGGCCAGCGTGATCTTGAGCGAGTTGAAATACGCGCCGGCCTGGCGCTTGATGGCGTCGACGAAAATCATCGGCACTGACTTGTCGAGTTTGCTGAAGTCGGCCTGGCGCGCCACGTCGGTGGTCAGGCGCACGGCCAGGTCGGTGCCCAGCGCGGCCAGCTCGCCCGTCGCCTGGCCACGGAAGTTGGCGCCCTTGAGCGCTTCGCCGAGCAGGCCGACCCTGGCGATCAGCTGTTCCTGCAGCACTTGCGTCAGCAGCACGCTGCCGCGGCGCAGGATGAATTCATTGATCCAGTGCGCCTTGCTGCGTTCCCAGTAGCTGCTGGACGTGGGCTGGTAATACATGCCTTGCACGTAGGGTTCGAGCAGGCTGCGCACGCTGATGGGCTGGCCCGGGGCGATCAGCTTGACCTGCTGCTCCAGGTAGACGCGCAGCGCCGGCATCTGCGCTTCGACCACCGGCTGCAGGTCGCGCTCGAGGGCCTGGTTGACCATGCGGTGTGCGCTGTGCACGGCGCCAAACCCGCCGCCGAGGAGCGGCAGCGCGAGCAGGATCAACACATAGCTGAGCTTGGCGGCCACATGCCAGGCGCGCGGACGGCGCACGAGCAGGCATTTTCTGGCCAGCTGGTAGCAGATGCCGAGCGCCAGCACAAAGCCGAGCATGCCATACAGCAGCATCGATGGCAGGGCGGTCCACAGCAGTTCACTGCCGAACGGCGCCAGGCTGCTGCCCCAATTGATCATTTGTTGCTTCATCTACATTGCCTTGATATGGAAAATCAGGCAAGTATAGCCATTGTGCAACAGAACGTGGCGCGCGGGACCTCAGTGCGCCATCAGCACGGGCAAGGTCATCTGGCGCAGCACCGTTTCCGTCACGCCGCCCAGCAGGATTTCGCGGAAGCGGGCGTGGCCGTAGCCGCCCATGCCCAGCAGGTCCGCATGCACTTCGGCCGTCATGGCCAGCAGCGCCGCGCCGACGTCGCCCGTGGTGACGGCGGGGCGCACCTCCACGGGTACGCCATGGCGGCTCAGGTAGGCGGCGATGTCGGCGCCCGGATGGCGGGCCGGCTGTGCGTGGCCGGCCGGCGGGTGCAGCAGGGCCAGCACCACCAGGCGCGCCGCGCGCAGCAGGGGCAGGGCGTGGCCGATGGCGCGCGTCGCTTCCATGCTGCCATCCCAGGCCACCACCACGGTGTTGTCCACTTGCGCGAATTGACCGCTGCGCGGCACGATCAGCACGGGACGGGCCGCGTTCAGCATGACGTAGGGCACCAGGTCGCTCATGGCGCCGGGCAGCGCTTCGCTGGCGTCGTGCTGGCTGAGCACCGTCAAGTCGCTGTAGCGGGCGCTGACGGCCAGGCCGCCATCCTCGTCGTCTTCGATCAGGCGCCGCTCGAGCGAAACGGCGCCCGCCTGGCGCGCCAGCGTTTCAAACTGGTCCAGCGCCTGCTCCGCCTGTCCGTGCAGGGCGGTAATTTGCGCCGCCACGGCGCCGCCGCGCATGCCGCGGTTGTTTTCCAGGGTAAAGCGCGACACGCCCGTCATGGCGGCGCCGATCAGGTGCGCCTGGTGCGTGTGCGCCAGCCGCGCCGCGATGGCGACGCGCTGCGGCGCATGGCGCGACAGGTCGGCGTGGACGAGGATGGATTTGTAAGCCATGGTGTCATTCGCTAGTCAGGGTGGCAACAAGGCTAGAACGGCAACACGGGCAAGTCCAGCATTGCCGTGCCGGCGGGCGGTTTTCTTATGCGGGGCTTGACGTGGGTCAAAAAAACACGGGCGAGGGCCTTTCGCAAGGCGATAGCCAGGAGATTGCGAGCTGTTTGATGTGCATCAAAATGCGGGGTCCGCCACCAGCCATAATGGCCTTGAACTCCTTGCCCTTCCAGTGGTCTGCATCGGCGCCGGCGCCATCTGTCCGGCACTTCCTTGTGTGACGCAACAACGCTGGCCGTGGCGGGAGTTCAATTCTCGGCGCCTTGCCTGGAGTCATGCTACATTCGCGTCCTGTTTTTCTGAAAGGATGACGATGCCTTTAGGTAATAACGGTAACAACTTCTTGCAGCACAATCAGCAAGCCTGGGATGCCCAGGCTGCACGGAACAGCCCGTGGTCGCAACCCGTCGATAGCGCCACCATCGCCGCGGCCCGTGCCGGGCAGTGGCAAATCCATCTGACGCCCGGTCCCTTGCCAGCCGGCTGGCTGGGCGAGGTGCGCGGCAAGCGCATCCTGTGCCTGGCCGGTGCCGGCGGGCAGCAGGCGCCCGTGCTGGCTGCCGCCGGCGCGCACGTCACCGTCTTCGATCTGTCTGAACAGCAACTGGCGCAAGACCGCATGGTGGCCGAACGCGACGGCTTGCAACTGGCCACCGTCCAGGGCGATATGCGCGATCTGGCCTGCTTTTCCGACGCCAGCTTCGATGTCATCATCCACCCCGTGTCGAACCAGTACGTGCCCGATATCGCTCCCGTGTGGCGCGAATGCGCGCGCGTGCTGGCCGATGGCGGCGTGCTGCTGAGCAGTTTCTTCAACCCAGCCGTCTTCATCGGCGACCGCGATCCGCAATGGGCACAGCAGGGCTTGATACGGCCACGTTTCGTGCTGCCGTATTCGGATGTGGAGGATATGGATGCCGATGCGCTGGCGGCGCGCATGGAAAAGGGCGAGGCGCTGGTCTTCGGCCACAGCCTGGACAGCCAGATCGGCGGCCAGCTGGCGGCGGGCTTCGTGCTGGCCGGTTACCACGAGGAAATGCATCCCCACCCGCGCTTTGAAATTGAAAAATTCCTGCCCAGCTTTATTGCCACGCGGGCCGTCAGGCTGGCGCGCGCGGTATAGCGATCATTAGTTGTACGGCTGCAAGTCCAGCCAGACGGCGTACGACAGGCGCTTACCGTTCCACAGGCCGCCGCCGCGGATGACGGCGTCGCACGAGGTCAGCTGGCCTACCAGATCCATGCGGCCCAGGTTGCGGCGCAGGCGCAGGGCGTCGTTGTGCGACAGGTAGCCCACCAGCAGGCCGTCGATGAAGACGGCGATGGCCTTGTCCTGGAACGGGTTGGCATCGTCGCAGACGAGCAGGGCCAGGCATTTTTCTTCCGCGTTGCCGGGGCCGTGTTCGCCGGCCAGCCTGGCGATGGCGGGTTGGTACATCGCTTCGTTTTCCACTTCCGACGCAAAGCGCCCTTCATCGCTCCAGTGGTGCGCCGGTGCGCCCGCAGGGATCGCCGGCACGTACTGGCGCACGGAGACGAGCGGCTTGTGCAGCGGTTTGACGGGCGTGCGGCCGCTGAAGACGTAGTACAGCAGGGCGATGACGATCACGATGGCAAGCAGGTAAAGCATGGTATCTCTCTGATTTCGAAGGGGGAAGCCGGGATCGCGGGCATGCCGCGCGGCGTTGCCGCTACTATAGCAAGTTCGCCGCCCGGTCCCGGGTAAATCTGGCCATCAGATGACGCCGCCGGCGCAGCGCCAGCGGATCGTTCAGCACGATGGGCGAGGCGCCCGTCAAGCCCGAATAATACTGGCCGTGCCGGCGCAGGACGAAGGCATAGTCGCGCAGCGCGTGGCCGTGCGCCAGCATGCGCGCATCGCAATCGACCTCGATGGCAAAGCGCAGCCGGTGCAGCTGCCACCACAGGGGCACATTCCACGGCATGATCACGATCAAGCCGTAGGCCAGGGCCAGCAACTGCGGATCGCGCGTGGCTAGCCGGCATTGTGCATGCGCCAGCAGCAGCGCTTGTTGTTGGGGAGGAATCAGTTGCAGCCAGACGGGCATCACGATGCGCGGTCGCAGCAGCCCCGCCACGCAGGGGCCGATGCCGCCGCTCAAGTACACTGGCGTGCCCAGCAGCGATGTTTTCTGCCAGCGGCGCTGGTGCGACAGCAGCCAGATGCTGCGCAGCGCCAGCAGCAAGAGCATGCCGCTCGATAAGACAAACCAGCCCAGTTTCAGCTGCGCCTGCTCCGCCGGCATGGCCTTCAGCACGCCGGGCAGCCACGCCAGGGGCAAGATGACGGACGCGGCGATGGCCGCCAGCCACAGCCAGCGTGTCGTGCGCCCGCGCCGTTGCCGCGCGCGCTCGGCGCGCCAGGCGGTAGCGCTCAACAGCAGCGCCAGCGCCAGCGCCATGCAGCACAGCAGCCAGACCGGCATCGGGCGCCTAGCGCTTCAGCGCCATGCCGACGGAGGCGGGCGCCGTATGCTTGAAACCGAACTGCGCGTACAGGTCTTGCGCCTGGCCATCGGCGATCAGGCTGACGTACGCGCTTTCCGGCACGTCGCTGTCGATGAACTGGCGGATTTCGCGCATGATCAGCTTGCCCAAGCCCTTGCCCTGGTGGGCCGGCAGCACGGCGATATCGACGACCTGGTAAAAACAGCCGCCATCGCCGATGACCCTGCCCATGCCGACGACCTCGTCGCCATGCAGCACTTGCACGGCAAACAGGGAATTCGGCAAGCCCTTGGCCGCCGCCTCCGCGGTTTTTGCGCTCAGCCCGGCGGCGACGCGCAGCTGCTGATAGGTGGCGATGGAGGGAATGGCCAGGCGGGTGGTGTAGGGCGATGCGGCAGTCAAGACGGTCTCCTGTGCAATATGGATGGAATGGCCATTATAGGCGGCGAGCGCGGCCGGCGGCGGCACGCTTTATTCGCCGCGCCCTATGTCGTGCGCGGCGCTTTTGCGCTATGGTGGCGTCATTCATTTATTTGTTGAAAGCATGCCATGTCCGCAGGATTTACCGCCACCGAGTTGTCCGTCATCCATGAAGACGACGCCCTGATCACCACCCTGGCCGCGCCAGCGGGCAAAGGCGAGCCCGTCTACCTGATGCTGCAGCGCGCCGATGAATACGACGAGCAGGACGTCGCCACGGGCATGGACGAACCGTATATTGAATATGGCGGCCAGGAATTTGCGTGGTATGGCCACATGCACGCCGTGATCCTGCATCCGAACCGCCTGTCCGTGCAGATGGATGCCGAGGCCGCCATGCAGATGGATGACGACGGCCAGATCGACGTGCGTTTCAACTTGACGTCCGAGCGCTACGCCCAGCTGCAGCAGGCGCTGCGCACCACGTTCGAGGGCTGCGACTACTATCGCGAAGAACGTTGATCTGCGCGGACGGCGCCAGCCACGGCGTCGCGTATGCTCGATAGCGGGCATTGACTGGGGGAGAATAAGATGACGGTGCTGATACTCGGTTTGCTGCTGTTCCTGGGCTTGCACTCGGTACGCATCGTCGCCGACGGCTGGCGCAGCGCCCAGCTGGCGCGCCTGGGCGAAAAGCGCTGGAAGGGGCTGTACTCGCTCGTGGCGTTTGCCGGCCTGGGCCTGATCATCTGGGGTTACTCCCTGGCGCGCCAGCAGCCGCAGGTGCTGTGGACGCCGCCTATGGGCTTGCGCCACGCCAGCGGCCTGCTGATGCTGTTCTCGCTGATTTTGCTGGCGGCGGCCAATGTGCCGCGCAACCGCATCAAGACCCTGGTGCACCACCCCATGCTGCTCGGCACGCAACTCTGGGCCGTCGCGCATCTGCTGGCCAACGGCAACGTGGCCGACGTGCTGCTGTTCGGCGGCTTCCTCGTCTGGTCGTCGGTGGATATGGTTTCCGCCGTGCAGCGCGACCGCGCGGCCGGCGTCGCCTACCAGGGCGGCACCATCCAAGGCACGCTGATCGCCATAGCCGCGGGCTGTGCGCTGTGGCTGCTGCTGGCGTTCTGGCTGCATGGCGTGCTGTTTGGCGTGCGGCCGTTTGGATAAGGGGATCGAGCAAGCGAGGGGGATCGGCTTGCGTGTGCCGTGGCCTGCGACGAGCTGAGCGACAAACCGGGCGCGGCCAGGGCGTTTACATAAACGCCATAAAAAAACCCGCAGCATCTGTCGATGGGCGGGTTTGATCAGGTGCAACTAAAGTGTTCTGTGGTGCCGGGAGCCGGAATCGAACCGGCACGCTGTTTCCAGCGCGGGATTTTGAGTCCCGTGCGTCTACCTATTCCGCCATCCCGGCAACGCGAGACGCATTATCACTGATTTGTCACAATCTGGCAAGTTTTATGCTTGGCGTGTGTTTTGCCCAAGCCTGCAGAATCTGTGACGATGCCGATTCCAGCGCAAGAAGCGGAGTGCCGCGCCCGGCTTGCCGGCCTATCTTTTCCCTTTCAACCACATGAAGGGGAAGCAAATGTTACAACTGGAAAATAAGGTCGCCATCATCACGGGCGCCAGCTCGGGCATCGGCCATGCGGCGGCGCGCCTGTTCGCGCGCGAGGGGGCGCGGCTGGTGCTGGTGGCGCGGCGGCGGAAGGAACTCGATGCGCTGGTGGCGCAGCTGGCGGAAGGGGGCGCGCAAGCCGTGGCCTGTGCCGGCGATGTGGCCGACGCGGCATGCGCGCAAGCGGCCGTGGCGCTGGCGCTGCAACGCTTTGGCGGCCTCGATATCGCCTTCAATAATGCGGGCACCCTGGGACCCATGGGGCCCACGCAGGAAGTTGCCCTGGAAGACTGGCGGGCGGCGGTCGACACCAATCTCACCAGTGCCTTCCTGGCGGCCAAATATCAGCTGCCCGCCATGGCGGCGCGCGGCGGCGGCTCGCTGATTTTTACCTCGACCTTTGTCGGTCATACGCTGGGCATGTCCGGCATGGCCGCGTATGCGGCCAGCAAGGCAGGCGTGATCGGCTTGACCAAGGCCCTGGCGGCCGAGTATGGCACGGCGGGTATCCGCGTGAATGCCCTGCTGCCGGGCGGCACCGATACGCCCATGGGGCGCGCAGTGGCGAATACGCCCGAAGCGCTGGCCTTCGTGGCGGGCTTGCATGCGTTAAAACGTCTGGCTACGCCGGACGAGATCGCCCGCTCGGCGCTGTACCTGGCGTCCGATGCCTCGAGCTTCACCACCGGCACGGCGCTGCTGGCCGATGGCGGCGTGTCCATCGTGCGCGCATAAAGCACGCGCAGAAACGCCGACGGCCCGGGGATGAGCCGGGCCGTCGGTTGTGTGCGCTACATCAAGCTCAGTTGTGAACCGAGTTCAGCTGACGCGCGATGATGTCGTGGTTGAGCCAGATGACGGGCGCTGGCGGCTCCGACATGGTGTGGAACATCAGCGGGCCCGTGCCTTCCAGCACCAGCGAGCTCAGGTGGTCGGTGATCAGTTCCTTGCGGTCCTTGTGCAGCTTGGTGATGTCGTCCGAGGTACCGATCATGACGTCGGCCAGCTCAGGCGTGTTGTCCATCGGCCAGGCGGCGAAGTTGCGGAACTGCACGCTCGTGGCGTCGCCATTGTAGGCGGCGATACGGTCGAGCAAGTCTTGCAGCGACACGCCGTCTTCCAGCAAGCCCTGGCAGATTTTCCATTGCTCTTCGGCCCAGGCTGCGCCGCCTTCTTTTTTCAGCGCGTCGAGCAGGGGGAACAGGGACAGTTCCACGCCGACGAAAATGTCGGACGAATTCGTGCGGATTTCCGGGCAATTGAAGACGGTCGCCTTGATGCCTTTTTCCCACGCGGCCTTGGCCACGTTTTCCAGGCGCATCTTGGCCAGGCCTTGCGTGTAGTTGCTGTAGGTTTGCCACTGGTATTTGCCGTCGATCAAGATCTCGGTGCCGTGGTAGCCGTAGGCGCTGTAGCGCACCTGGCCGCCCGTTTGCTCGATGCGGGCGCGGATGGCGGCGCTGCCGTCGATCAGGTGCTGCAGGGTGTTGGCCGTGACTTCGTCGAAGTTCATCAGGATCAATTTACCCAGGTCGCTGTCGAGCAGGGCGCGCGAAGACATGAAGCGCTCGCCGCGGCCTTTGTAGATGCGGTTGGCGATCGCCAGGAAGACCTTGACCTTTGGAATGCCGCCGGCCATGGTGTGGGCGAAATACACATTGCTGCCGTCAGGAATCAGGCTATCCAGCTCGGCCATGGCTTTGGCCACGGACGCGCTGAAGCGGGCGATGCCGGCTTCGCGGCAGCGTTCGATCTGCGCCCAGTCCAGCTTGTCTTCTTGCCAGCTTTTCAGGGTCATGTCGGCCAGCAGGGCCGTCGGCGTCGGTTCGCCGGCGGGCGCGTCGAGGTCGAAACCGGCCATCAGCGGCACATTGATGATGCGGCCGCCCAGGTTGGCTTCGGCTTCGGCCAGCTCTTCCGCGTTCAGCGGGCGCAGCGCCATGTTTTCATCGCGGCGGCCGACCGTCATGCCGACGATATTCATGCCCGCCTTGCGCGCTTCGTCCAGCAAACCATTCACATAGCCGCGGCCGAACAGCTCGCCGAACAGCACAAAGGTGTCGCCCTTGCGGAAGATATTTTTTTGCGGGATGTCTCTCAGGGACGTGATCTCGGTCATGGTGTCAATTCATTCAAAAATTAGCAGGGCAGACGGCTGGTGCTGCTGCCCGCTGGTTCAACATAGTGTGAAATTATGCGCCATTTCAGCGGGGAAAATCTTCTTGCGAATGATTCTCGTCTGGAATGGCATCTTCTTCTTCATGCAGCTCTTATTCTTTCGCCAAGGCGTATTTTACGCTGCCCCGGCGCACAGCGCCCGCGGACTGGCCCGGCAGGCGCCGATATTACCTCAGCTTGGCCGCGCAGGTCAGTAAAATTGATCTAAAACAAATCCTGCTGCCCCGACACGAGGCGCGAAAAATCGTCGCCCAGGAAGGGCAGTATCGCGTCGGCCACCGGCTGCAGCTGGCGCGTCAGGTAATGCTGGTAGTCGATGGGCGAGCGCTGCGTTTCCAGCGGTTCCGGCCCCGCCACCGTGATGACATAGCTGATCCAGCCGCCGTTCTGGTATTGCAATGGCCGTCCTTGCGCCAGGTTGTAGGCGTCGGCCGTGCGCGCCGCGCGCACGTGGGGCGGCACGTTGCGCTGGTAATCGTCGAGCGGGCGGCGCAATCTCTTGCGGTAGACCAATAAGGCGTCAAACTCGCCGCGCACCGTGCGCGCCACGTAGTCGCGCACATAGTCCTGGTAGGCGGCGCGCTGGAAGATGCGGCGGTACAAATCCTGCTGGAATTGCTGTGCCAGCGGCGTCCAGTCGCTGCGCACCGTTTCCAGGCCCTTGTAGACCATCTGTTCGCTGCCGTCGGGCTTGCCCACGAGGCCCGCGTAGCGCTTCTTGCTGCCTTCTTCCGAGCCGCGGATGGTGGGCATCAGGAAGCGCCGGTAATGCGTCTCGAATTCCAGTTCCAGCGCATTTTCGAGGCCGAATTCCTCGCGCAAGTGCCGCTCCCACCAGGCGTTCACGTGCGCCACCAGGGCGCTGCCGATCTTGCCCGCCTCTTCATCCGTATGCGCTGTTTTGAGCCACACAAACGTGGAATCCGTGTCGCCATAGATCACCTGATAACCTTGCTCGGTGATCAGCTCGCGCGTGCGGTGCATGATGTCGTGGCCGCGCAGGGTGATCGACGAGGCCAGGCGCGGGTCGAAAAAGCGGCAGCCGCTCGAGCCCAGCACGCCATAAAACGCGTTCATGATGATCTTTAACGCTTGCGACAGCGGCGCGTTGCGCTCGCGCTTGGCCGCCTCGCGCCCTTGCCACACCTGTTTCACGATGGCAGGCAGGCAATGTTTTACGCGTGAAAACTGCGCACCCCGGTAGCCGGGCACGGTATCGGCCTCGTCGCCGCTGGTGCCCACCACCAGGCCCACGGGGTCGATCAGGAAAGTGCGGATGATGGACGGGTACAGGCTTTTATAGTCGAGCACCAGTACGGAATCGTACAGGCCCGACTGGGAATCCATGACGAAGCCGCCGGGGCTGTTTTCGCCGGAGACATCGCCCAGGTTGGGCGCCACGTAACCCTGCCGGTGCATCAGCGGCAAATACAAATGTTCGAAAGCGGCCACGGAGCCGCCGCTGCGGTCGGCCGCCAGGCCCGTCACGCTGGCCCGTTCCAGCAGGAAGGTCAGCAACTCGGTCTTGGCGAAGATGCGCGTGACCAGCTCGCAATCCTTGAGGTTGTAGCGGGCCAGCGCGGGCTTGTCTTCGCGGAACCGCCGGTCGATCTCGGCCATGCGCTGGTAGGGATTGTCGATGGATTTGCCTTCACCCAGCAAGGTCTGCGCCACGTTTTCCAGGCTGAACGAGGAAAAATTCCACGTCGCCGAGCGCAGGGCTTCGATGCCGTCGATGATCAGGCGTCCTGCGGCGGCGGCAAAGTAATGCTCTTGCTTGCCGCCATGCTCGCGCCATTCCATCACGGCGCCGCCGCGCCCCAGTTTCAAGGGCACTTGATAACGCTCAGCGTGTTCGCGCAGCACGCGCAAGTCGAACTGCACCAGGTTCCAGCCGATGATGGCGTCCGGATCGTGCCGCTCCATCCACGTGTTCAGGCGCTCGAGGATCTGTGCGCGGCTGTCGCAGTATTCGAGGTCGAAGTCGAGTAGCTCATCGCCGCCGTTTTGCGGCCCCAGCATGTAGACCTGGCGCTGGCCGCAGCCTTCCAGGGCCAGCGAATACAGCTCGCCATGGGCCGTCGTCTCGATATCGAGCGAGGCCAGTTTCAAGCTTGGCCGGTAGCCGGGCGCCGGTTTCAGCTGCACGTCCTGCCCTGTTTCCGCGCTGAACGTTACCGGCGCCGTAATGAAACGCTCCATCAGGTAGCGCTCGGGCGGGCGGATGTCCGCTTCGTACACGTCGATGCCGTGCGCGCGCAACTGCTTTTCCAGCTTCAGCAAATGCCGGTATTGCTTGCAGTACAGGCCCAGCACGGGACGGTGGTGAAAATCGCACAGCGACAGGGGCCGCAGTTCGGCATGGCGCTCGCCGCGCAGCAGCTGTTGCGCTTGCTCCTGCTGCTCCATGGGGATAAAGGCGACGGCCGTCTGCACGGGCAGGCGCACGTGGCGGGGCCCGGCGTCCGTTGCCAGCCAGAAATCGACCTCCGTGCCGGCGGGCGTGTCGCGCCAGTGGCGGGTCAGGATGAAGCCCTGTTCGGGCGGGTGCTGCGTGTTGCCTGTCATGGTGCCGTGAATGTCGGGTGTGCTGGCCTGCACATTACAGCAAGCTGGTGCAGGGCGGTTGCGGTTGCGGCTATAATTTTTGTAGTCGATGACCATAAGAAGAGCGCGTCGCGCCGTTACCCTGGAGACAGCATGCAAGCAATGAGTTATGTACATGGCGCCCACGAGACGCCGTTGATCGGCGAAACGATAGGCGCTTACCTGGACGGCATCGCCGCCCGCTACGGCCAGCACGACGCCCTGATCGTGGCGCACCAGAACGTGCGCTGGACGTATCTGGAATTCCAGCAGCGCGTGCACCGCCTGGCCGCCGGCCTGTTGAAACTGGGCTTGCAGCCGGGCGACCGGGTCGGCATCTGGTCGCAGAATTGCGCCGAATGGGTGCTGACCCAGTTTGCCACGGCGAAAGCCGGCTTGATCATGGTCAACATCAACCCCGCCTACCGGCGCTCGGAACTCGAATACGTGCTCGACAAGGTGCAGTGCAGCGCGCTGATCCTGTCGCCCAGCTTCAAGTCCAGCGATTACCTGGCCATCGTGCAAGACGTGGTGCCGGAAATCGCCCGTTCGCGCGCCGGCGCCCTGCAGTCGCCGCGCTTGCCGCAATTGCGCCACGTCATCCGCCTGGGCGCGGCCGCCACCCCCGGCATGCACAATTTCGACGCGGTGATGGACGGCATTGCCGACGCCGACCTGGCGCACCTGGAAGAAGTGAGCGCCACCTTGCAGTTTGACGACGCCGTCAACATTCAGTTCACGTCCGGCACCACGGGCGCGCCGAAGGGCGCCACCTTGACGCACCACAATATCCTGAACAACGGTTTCTTCATCGGCGAAGCCATGCGCCTGACGCAGCAGGACCGCTTGTGCATTCCCGTGCCCCTGTACCACTGCTTCGGCATGGTGCTGGGCAACCTGGCCTGCGTCACGCATGGCGCGGCCATGGTGTTTCCCGGTGAAGGCTTCGACCCGAAAGCCGTGCTGGAAAC
The DNA here is from genome assembly GCF_001758625.2 of Janthinobacterium sp. HH102. NCBI lineage: Bacteria > Pseudomonadati > Pseudomonadota > Betaproteobacteria > Burkholderiales > Oxalobacteraceae > Janthinobacterium > Janthinobacterium sp. HH102. The sequence continues at coordinate 5,956,977 of NZ_CP062062.1, read as the reverse complement.
GGTGCAGGCCGAGCGCTGCACGGGCTTGCATGGCGTGCCGACCATGTTCATCGCCATCCTCGACCATCCTGATTTCAAGCAATACGACCTGTCGAATTTGCGCACCGGCATCATGGCCGGTTCGCCTTGTCCGATGGAAGTCATGACGCGTGTTATCGAATTGATGCACATGGCGGAAATCACGATTGCGTATGGCATGACGGAAACGTCGCCCGTCAGCTTCCAGACGTCGATCGAAGACCCGCGCGAGATGCGCGTCTCGTCCATCGGCCGGGTTCACCCGCACCTGGAAGTGAAAATCATCGATGCGGAAGGCCGCATCGTGCCGCGCGGCGAAAAGGGCGAATTGCTCACGCGCGGCTATTCCGTGATGCAGGGCTACTGGGGCGATCCTGAAAAAACCAGCGAAGCCATTGACGCGGCGCGCTGGATGCACACGGGCGACCTGGCCGTTATCGACGCAAACGGCTTTTGCAGCATCGTCGGCCGTTCGAAGGACATGGTGATACGCGGCGGCGAAAACATCTACCCGCGCGAAGTCGAAGAATTCCTGTACCGCCACCCGAGCGTGCTCGACGTGCAATGCGTGGGCGTGCCGGACGCCAAGTATGGTGAAGAACTGTGCGCCTGCATCATCCTGCGCCCGGGCACGCAGGCCACCAGCGAGGATATCCGCGCCTTTTGCGACGGGCAAATCGCCTATTACAAGATTCCCCGCTATGTGCGCTTCGTCGAGGAATTCCCCATGACGGTGACGGGCAAGATCCAGAAATATGTATTGCGCAAGCAGGTGGCGACGGATCTGGGCTTGAGCACGGAATAAGTTTTTCGCCCGCCCATAAAAAAACACCGGGATGCTCGCGCGGCCCGGTGTTTTTTATTGATGCGGCGTCAAGCTCAGGCCATCGCGGCTTGCGGTGCGCGCGCTGGCGTGCGGCGGCGCATGAAGGCCAGCAAGCCCAGGCCGGCCAGCAGCATGGCGTAGGTGCCTGGCTCAGGTACGGCCGACACGTTGACCGTGTTGAAGCCGGAACCGTTCATCGCGACGTGGCCACGATTGATCGAGCTGACCGAATTGGCGATCAGGGTGCCGTTCATGTCGCCCGAACCGGAGAACGCGCTGTGCGGCGCCAGGATGCTGCCGTTGATGCCGACGTTCTGCAGGTTAGTGGTGGTGGCGTTGGCGAAGTTGAACAGCGTGCGGTTGGCGAAACTGGCGAAATTGTCGAAGCCGCCGCTCATGGTGATGTCGGTGGCCGTGCCGTTGATGATGATGCTGGCCGTACTTTTCAGCGAGGACAGGTCCAGCGTCAGGTTATGCAGATTCGACGCATCGATGTTGAAAATATTCACGTCGGCGTTGACATTGCCGACCAGGGTCATGTTGCCGTACTGCGAGATCACGGTGCCGTTCGATTGCAGCTTGGCCACGTCGCCCGACAGGGTCGTCAGTTGCTGCTTGGCGCCCGCGAAGTCCAGGGTGGAGGCATTGCCTTTGCTGATGTTGTCTTTTGGAAACCATTGTGGCGCCGTCAGGGTGGCGTTGGGGTTGCTGACGCCGTACACGGCCGAACCGCTGAGCGTGCCCCAGCCCGTGTTCAGGTTGCCGCCAGCAACGACCGAATTGACGGCGCTGCCTGGCTTTTTATTCGTGCCGACATTGTAGTTGTCCAGATAGATATTGCCGCCAGCGGCAATGCTGCCGCCGACGCTGGTAAAACCGCTGGCGCCGCTGCTGCCGATGTTGCCAAAGATAAAGGCCGAATAGCCATTGGCGACGCCGAGGTCGACCACGGTGGCTTGGGCCGAAGCGCTGAAGGCGAAGGCGAACAGGGCGGCGCTGATGAGCGGCAAGGTACGGGTAGCAAATAATTTCATGGACAATCTCATAGTCAAATTAGGGGACGATTCGGGCGGGAAAGCAACACACCGCCATCGCGCAGCCGGCTATTATAATATAAAAAACAATGTTAGTTCAATTTAGGTAATTAACTATATTTTAAGGCAACACTTTTCCTATAGTCAGCAATTGTCTGGCGGACATAAAAAAACCGGGGCTGGCCCGGTTTTTTGCTGTTTATCTGACGCGCTGGTACAGGCGGAAGCGTTCCACGTCATCCGTGGGGCGGCGTCCTTCCCACAGCTTGATCCAGTCCGCACCGTGGTGTTCCGGCAGCTTTTCCTTGTTATCCGGAACTTTAATGCTGTCTTGCAACAAGAACACGTCGCAATGCTGTTGGCCCACATTGGCAAACGGCAGGTGGCCGTAGTAGGCGAACGAGGCGCGCTGGGCGGCGCCGACATTGCTGTTGATGCAAGTAGTGCCCGGCGGCAGGTGGACGGAAATCTGGTGCGCGACGCTGGCGTAGCTCTTGCTGTAGTTCAGCGGCGGCAGGAACAGGGTCATGATCAGCACCCAGATCAGGATCAGGCCGCCGGACGACAGCACCACGGCGCGCCACAGCACGGCTGGCTGGCGCGAGATGCGCCAGTGCACCAGCGCCACCCAGCCCGCGCTGGCGCAGGCGGCGACGAAGAAGGCCAGCAAGTCCAGTGCGGGCTTGAAACCTGGCATGAGTTTCAGGGCGTTATGCGACAGTTTCGGCGGCCAGCCGGTCAGGATGGCGAACCAGAACAGCCACAGCGCGAGGGCGCAGATGGTCAGCACCATCACGGAGAACCAGTCGATGGCGTTGATGGCGCCCCGTTTCATGGTCAGCAAGCCGAACGCGGCCATCACGGCCAGCGGCGGCAGCAGCGGCAGCAGCTGGCTCGGGTCGGGATCGGGATGGCACAGGCCCAGGATGGCCAGCATGGCGACAAAGGTCAGCGGCACGACGATGTGCAGCACGTGGTGCTGGCGGCGCCAGGCATACACGGCCCAGGCGGCGAACGGCCAGGCGGGCCAGAAGAACCAGATGCCGACACGCCAGAAGTATTGCAGGCTCTTCAGGCTGGGGGCGCTGAACTGGCGGTAATTCCATTCCATCCACGCTTGCAGCGGCGAATGGCCGTATGGCTGCAGCAGTTCGCCCGGCAGCAGCCAGACCAGGGTCAGCGCGATGCCAATCAGGATGGCCAGCGCCAGGTGGCGCACGCTGCGCAGCAGCGGCAGGCGCAGGAAGACGGTGCACAGCAGCAAGGCGATGCTCAGCGCCGCCGGCGTGATCCAGCCGCGCGCGAGGGTCAGGCCGCCCAGCGCCAGGCCCAGCAGGGCCGCATTGCGCACGGACGGGCCTTCCACGTAGCGCACGGCGCGGTACAGCAAATAGGCCATCAGGGACACGTACAGCGCTTCGGCCGTGATGTCGTGGCTGTGCTGCAGCAGGCCCAGGCAGCCCAGGTAGATGAGCACGGCGGCATCGGCCAGGGTGCGGCCGAAATCGTCCGGCTCGGGTTGGCCGCCGAAGGCCAGGCGCAGCGGCTGGGCGTCGTTGCGCCGGCCCAGGTTGAAGGCGGTGTACCAGACGGACAGGGTGCTGACGACGAAGATGCCGATGGTCGACATGCGCGCGCCAAAGACGTCGCCGTCGATCCAGCTGAACAGCTTGATGAAGATGGCGCCCAGCCAGAAGGCCAGCGGGCCTTCATCGAGCAGCGACAGGCCGGCGATGTTGGGCCACAGCCAGTCGTTCAGGCCGCCATGCGCCATGGTCCACATGATGCCGAAACTGGCGGCATCATCGTTCTTCCACGGTTCGCGGCCGATCAGGCCAGGCAGGATGTACAGCAGGCCGAGCGCAAACAAGGCCCATCGTGGCAGCGCGAGTGTGGCAGCGGCGGGAAGGCGGACTGGCTTCATCGATAATCGGTATCAGAATAGTGGCAAGACGCGACGAATGGCGTCGGGTATGCGCGAGTATAAAGTAAAGCGGCCAAAGACAAAAAAGGCAGCCGTGGCTGCCTTTTCTCTGGCAGCCGGAGCTGCCCTGTTTTGCCGCAAAGCGGCAAAAATCAGCCTGCTGCGACTGCGGTTTTCGAACCAACCGAACCGAACTTCTGACGGAACTTCTCGACGCGACCGGCGGTATCGACGATTTTGTGCTTGCCCGTGAAGAATGGGTGCGATTCAGCCGAAACCTCGATCTTCACCAGAGGGTATTCTTTACCGTCGTGGGTGATTTTTTCGCGGGTTTGGATGGTCGAGCGGGTAACGAATTTGAAATCGCACGACAGATCGTGGAAAACAACTTCGCGGTATTCTGGATGGGTATCGACTTTCATGGTCTTCTCTCTAGTTTGGTAGCCAAACAGCACTTCGTCGGTCGTCCTGCTTCTTGACCCGATTGCCGATCACTTGCCAGGTTTAAAATAATGCAACCGTCGATTATATAGCGCTTTCGGGGCGCAGGCAATAAAAAAGCCGCCCGAAAGCGGCTTTGCATGATCGCGTGTGCTTACGCCGGGCGCAACGTAGGTCGGATTAGCGCGCTAGCGCGTAATCCGACACCACCACCGTCTTCGCCAACAATGTTGTCGGATTACAGCCCTGCGGGCCTAATCCGACCTACGATACACGGCAGGGGAATTTAGCCGCCCCGGCGCATCATGTCGAAGAATTCGGCGTTGTTTTTGGTCGCCTTCATCTTGTCGAGAATGAACTCCATCGCCTCGATCTCGTCCATCGAGTACAGCAACTTACGCAGGATCCAGATTTTTTGCAGCTCGTTCGGCTTGATCAGCAGTTCTTCGCGGCGGGTACCCGATTTGTTCAGGTTGATTGCCGGGTAGACGCGTTTTTCGGCCAAACGGCGTTCCAGATGCACTTCCATGTTGCCGGTACCCTTGAATTCTTCAAAGATCACGTCATCCATGCGCGAACCCGTTTCGATCAGCGCCGTGGCGATGATGGTCAGCGAGCCGCCTTCTTCGATATTGCGCGCGGCGCCGAAGAAGCGTTTTGGACGTTGCAGCGCGTTCGCGTCGACACCGCCGGTCAGGACCTTGCCCGAGGCAGGGATGACGGTATTGTAGGCGCGTGCCAGGCGGGTGATCGAGTCGAGCAGGATGACCACGTCTTTTTTCATTTCGACCAGGCGCTTGGCTTTTTCCAGCACCATCTCGGCCACTTGCACGTGGCGCGTGGCCGGCTCGTCGAAGGTCGAGGCGACGACTTCGCCGCGTACCGAGCGTTGCATTTCGGTCACTTCTTCCGGACGTTCGTCGATCAGCAGCACGATCAGGGTGATATCCGGGTGGTTGGCCGTGATCGCATGGGCGATGTGCTGCAGGATTACGGATTTGCCGGATTTCGGCGACGCCACCAGCAAGCCGCGCTGGCCTTTGCCGATCGGGGCGATCAGGTCGATGATGCGGCCGGTGATGTTTTCCTGGCCATTCATTTCACGTTCCAGGCGCAGCGGCTCGTTCGGGTGCAGCGGCGTCAGGTTTTCAAACAGGATGCGGTGTTTCGACATCTCCGGCGATTCGCCGTTGACCTTGTCGACTTTGACCAGTGCGAAATAGCGTTCGCCATCTTTCGGGGTCCGTACCTCGCCTTCGATCGAATCGCCGGTGTGCAGATTGAAGCGGCGGATTTGCGAAGGGGAGATGTAAATATCGTCGGTGGACGCCATGTAGCTGGCGTCAGGCGAGCGCAGGAAGCCGAAGCCGTCAGGCAGCACTTCCAGGGCGCCGTCGCCAAAAATCTGTTCGCCGGACTTGGCGCGTTTTTTCAGGATAGCGAACATCAGCTCCTGTTTGCGCAAGCGGGCTGCGTTGTCAATGTCAAGACCGATCGCCATCTCAAGCAGGGCGGATACGTGTAGGGCCTTTAGTTCGGATAAATGCATATGTGTTGAGTGTCCCGAGACGGGATGTAAAGGTAGGGGAGGGGACTGCGTGGCGTTGATTAATTATTGGGGAAGGCTGTGCACGAATGAGGCAAAGCCGCTTCCCGGTCTATCCAGTCAGGCGGCGCTGCGGGCGCAGCGCTGCCCATCATACATTAAATGTTGCTGTCGACGAAAGCGGTCAACTGGCCCTTGGCCATGGCGCCCACTTTTTGAGCAGCTGCAGCACCATCCTTGAACAGGATCAGGGTCGGGATGCCGCGGATGCCGAACTTGGCAGGTACCGCCTGGTTGGCGTCCACGTCCATCTTGGCGATCACGATGCGGCCGGCGTATTCCTTGGCCACTTCTTCCAGGATCGGGGCGATGGCCTTGCAGGGACCGCACCATTCTGCCCAGAAGTCGACCAGTACTGGCAACTCGGATTTCAGGACGTCTGCTTCAAAAGATGCATCGCTAATGTGTTTGATATTTTCGCTCATATTTTCCTCAAATGAGGGTGGGATCAATAATGCCTGGAATTCACCATACGCTGGTTCGCCATCCATGCTTCCTGGAATGCAGTGAGAAGATGGGGGCAATGGGCACAAATTCAATGTTCTTGGAAGGTGCGACCAGAGGTATGCAGGCGGGGATGGCTGAAATAATAACCCATTTTTTCAAAGCGTGGCGATTATTGCAGAAAAACTTGAGGCATATCGCCAGCATATCGCTCCAGCGCGTGCCGCCAGGGCGGCAAAGCCGCATGCCTGCTGGCTTGCGGCGCCGTGTCCCGCCTCCCGGCCTGGCTCCGCGCTCAGGCTTGCGCGCCGGCCTGACGCGCCGTGTGCTGCAGTTGCAAGTTCACCATGAGCTGCAATTCCGCGCTTTCCATCGGCTTGCGGAAGGTGCCTAATATATGCAGGCCGTTGGCCATGGCCAGGCGTTCGGCCGCCAGGCGCACGGCCGAATGCAGTCCCGACAGCAGTACTACGCCGCCGCGAAAGCCGTTTTCAGCCGCCATGCGCAAAAATTCGATGCCGTCGATGTCGGGCATGGACAGGTCGCAGATCAGCAGGTCGGGCTGGTGCTGCTTCAGGGTGGCCAGCGCCTGTTCGCTGTGCGACTCGCAGCGGATGTCGAACGGGCCCATTTGTTCGAGCATGTCGCTGAGCACGTCGAGCATGAAAACGTCGTCGTCCAGCAGCAATACGCGCAATGGCGCCAGGCCTGCTTCGCTGTGTTCACGGCTTGCTTGGTTTGATACAGTAGTCATCGTCCTGTCTTCCTATTGATATGCTGCATCGCTGTCGATGCCGATACCTTGCCTTAACGGAATTTGGCGGTAGCTAATCGTCATTGGCAAAGCTGGTGTTATTCATAATTTGTTCGGTAATCTGTTCCAGCAGGGGCCACAGGCGCGCGACGATGTGCCGGGCCCGTTCTGCCTCGTCGGCCGCTTCGCCCGGCGCCAGGGTTTCCAGGTTGTGGCACAGCTCGGCCAGTCCCAGGGCCCCCACGGTGCGCGCTGACGACTTGATGCGGTGTCCCAGTTCGCGCACCTGGTGCACGTCGCCGCGCGCCAGGGCCGCATCGATGTCGCCAAAGCCGTCCTGCGTCGTCTGCAGGAACTTGAAGGCGAATTTGCGCACCTTTTCCGGGTTATAGCCCAGCAACTTGGCCAGGATCGACAGGTCGATCACCTGCGGGTCGCCCGCCAGCGTCGTCTTGAAGGCGGGCGCGGCGCGGCTGCGTGCGGGTGGTGGCGGCGTGTCGCGCGCCGGCAGCCAGCTGGCGATGGTCTGGTACATCATGGCCGGCTGGATGGGCTTGGAAATGAAATCGTCCATGCCCGCGTCCAGGCAACGCACGCGGTCTTCGCTGGTGGCCGTGGCCGTCATGGCCAGCACGCGCAGGTGCGCCAGCTGCGGGTCGGCGCGGATGTGGCGCGTCGCCTGCAAGCCATCCATCAGCGGCATCTGCACGTCCATCAGCACGCAGTCGAACTGGGTCTGGCGCAGCAGGTCGAGCGCTTCCTCGCCATTGTTGGCCAGGCAGACGGAGGCGCCCGCTTCTTCCAGCAATTCCAGCGCCACCTGCTGATTAAACGTGTTGTCTTCCACCAGCAGGATGCGCGCATGCTTGAGCGTGCGCATCACCAGGGCCGCGTCGGCGCTGGCGCGCATGGCCGCCGCCGTCTGCACCATGCTGTCGAGCATGGCGGGTGCCGCCTGGTCGGAAATGCCCAGGTTGGCCGTGAACCAGAAGGTGCTGCCGGCGCCGGGACGGCTGTCGACGCCCACGTCGCCGCCCATCAGCTGCGCCAGCTGCTTGCAGATGGCCAGGCCCAGGCCCGTGCCGCCATATTCGCGCGTGGTGGACGTGTCGGCCTGCTGGAAGGACTGGAACAGCTTGCTCATTTCATCCTGCGACAGGCCGATGCCGTGGTCGCATACTTCAAAGCGCACCAGGCAGTGCCTGGCGTCCGCCACCACCTTGCGCACTTTCACGGTGATGCTGCCCTGTTCGCTGAACTTGATGGCGTTATTGGCGTAGTTGATCAGCACTTGTCCCAGGCGCAGCGGGTCGCCCACGAGCACGGCCGGTAATTGCGGGTCGATTTCAAACAGCAACTCCAGGTTCTTGCCGGCGGCGCGCGGCGCCACTACCGTCATCAGCGTTTGCACGACGTGGTCGAAACTGAAGTTGACGCGCTCGATTTCCAGCTTGCCCGCCTCGATTTTCGAAATGTCGAGAATGTCGTCGATGATGCCCAGCAGATGTTCGCCGGCAAAACGGATTTTTTCCAGGTAATCGCGCTGGCGCGGTTCCAGGTCCGTTTTCAGGGCCAGATAGGCCATACCGATCACGCCATTCATCGGCGTGCGGATTTCATGGCTCATGTTGGCCAGGAATTGCCCCTTCGCCAGGCTCGCTTCTTCGGCCACCTGCTTGGCCTGGTCCAGCTGCTCCGTGCGCTGCGCCACGCGCTCTTCCAGATGTTCATTGAGTTCGCGCAAGGCGCTCTCGCTGCGCTTGTGATACGTGATGTCCGTCAGGCTGGCCACCACCATGCCCACCTTGCCGTATTCATCGCGGATGGCCTCGGTATTTACGGACAGCCACGACAGGCTGCCGTCGGGCTGTTGCACGCCCATCAGCACGTCGCGCATGGCGACACCCGTCGACAGGGTGATGTGCACGGGATGGCTGCGCTGGTCGAAGGGAGAACCGTCTTCGTGGATCGCTTGCCACAGGCTGTTGCCGGCTGGACTGGCCGCCAGCATGCGCTCGGCAGCGGCATTGCTTTCCAGTATGTGGCCGTGGCTGTCCTGCACCACCAGCCCGTTCGTCACGGCGCCGAACACGGACGCCATGCGCTGGCTCGAGTTCGACAGGGCGATCGACGCCTGGCGCCGCTCCGTGATGTCGGTGATCATCGCCAGGGTGCCGCCCGGCTCGCCGTTGTCCGACTGGATGCTGGTGCTCGACAGCAAGCCCCACAGGCTCGACTGATCTTTGCGGAAGAAGCGGAAATCGACCTGGTCCGGCTGGCTGGCGGCGCTGCCGTGGCTGGCCAGGCGGCGCTGCATCAGCAGCTGGCTGTCGCGGTCCATGAAGTCGAGCAGGGGACGGCCCAGCATTTCCTGCACCGTGTAGCCGAGCATGTGCGCCATCTTCGGGTTGACGAAGGTGGTCTTGCCATCCGCATCCGTCATCCAGATGCCTTCGGCGGCCGTCTGCACGATCAGGCGGTAGCGTTCGGAACTGGCGTGCAGCGCTTCCTCGGCGCGTTGCCGCTGCGTCATGTCGCGCAGCGAGACGATGGAAAATACTTGCCCGGCCATGCGCAGCGGCGACAGGCTGACCTTGGCCGGGAAGTGCGTGCCGTCGCGGCGGCGCGCCATCATCACCCGCCCCGGCAGGCTGTGCCGCGCTTGCGGGTCGCCCACGGAGTGGCTGGCCGTGCTTTCCGGTACCAATTGCTCCAACGACATGCCCGTCAATTCGGCCAGCGGATAGCCGAAGCAGCGCGCGCCGATCTGGTTGGCGTAGTGCACCTTGCCTTCGACGTCGGCCACCAGCATGGCTTCGGGTGCCGCTTCCAGCATCGAGCGCATGCGCGATTGCTCATCCTGTTTGCGTTCGCTGATATCGCAGACGATGCCGCTGGCCTGCGTGGCGGCGCCATCCGAGGCGCGTGTCAGCACGGCGCCGCGCGCCAGCAGCCAGCGCCAGTGGCCGTCGCTGTGGCGCAAGCGGAATTCGCAATTGAAGGTGCCGGGCGCCTGGCCATCCAGATGCTGGCGAAAGGCCAGGCTCAGGCGCGCGCGGTCGTCGCGGTGCACTTCGGCCAGCCACTCGTCCAGTGCATGGTCGAGCCTGGCGCTTTTGTCGCCCAGCACGTCCTGGTACTGGGGCGCGAACTGCAGCCGGTCGGCCTGTCGCCGCCAGGTCCAGCCAGCCATGGCCGCGCCGCGCAAGGCTTGCCCGGCGTCCTGTTCGGCCAGGGCATGCGCGGGCAGCAGCAGGCGGCGCAACTGTTGCCGCAGCCGCCAGGCTTGCCAGCAAGCCACTCCCGCCAGGGCGGTGGCGCTGGCGGCAGCGTAAGGCCATAGCAGTGTCGGCGCCATGCCGTGTACCGCCGCCTGCACCGGCAAGGAAAGCGTCATGCCTGCCGCCAGCATCGTATGAGCGAGACGATGCAGCGCAGGGCGCCGTCGGCGTGATGCGCTGAAACTCGTGTGGCTGCAATACGACAAATGCATCCCTTTCTGGGGCATGATGGAACTGGGCTGACAGTGCATGATGCGCGCTCAAATAAACGCCTGCGGCGCTTTCTGGCGGCAACTATAGCATCGAATATTTGCTCGGGGTATTTAAGTTCTGAAACAGCCAAAACGGGATTTTTTTTGCCCCGGAATGGCTGTTTTTTTCGCGATTTGGTGAGAATCTGAGAGAAAGTCGGCGCGAAATCGTGCTACGGAATCAGCGATCTGTAGAACACCTGATAAAACCGTAGCGAGCGGCAGCGATTTGTGGCCGAGAAGCGCAACCGTGCTTGAGCACGGTGAGCATCACAGGCCGCAAAGCGCGACGCGCAGTAGGTTTTTTCAGGTGTTCTCAGGTGAAACTGCCGGCAAACTGATATCGGTGCCCGGGATGCCACATGGTGGCGATCGAGGCGATCTTGCCGCCCGAGCGCGTCTGGCGGCGCAGGACCAGGCACGCCTGTTTCGTGTCGATGGCCAGCATTTCCGCGATGTCGCGCGGTGCCGACAGCGCTTCGATGCTGTAGGTGGCGCCTTGCAGGGGCGCGGCGGCCATCAGGTATTCGTTCGGCGTGATGCTGGAAAAATCCTGCGTCATGTAGTCTGGTGCGCACTCGGGGTTGACCCAGCGGTCTTCCACCTGGATCGGCACGCCGTTTTCAAAATGCACGATCAGCGAGTGGAACAGCGGGTGTTCCGGCGGCAGGCCGAATTGCTTGGCCAGCAAATCCGAGGCTTTCGTACGTTCCAGCAATTGCAGGCTGCTGCGGTGGATATGTCCGCGCGCCCGCACTTCATCGGCGATACTCTTGATTTCCAACAAGGTCGCCTGGTATTTTTGCTGCGCCACATAGGTGCCGGAACCCTGGCGCCGCGTCAGCACCTGTTCGCTGGTCAGTTCGCGCACGGCGCGGTTGACCGTCATGCGCGAGACGCCGAATTGTTTCACGAGGGCTTGCTCGGAGGGAATCACGTCGCCTTCCTTCCAGCGTCCGGCGGCGATGCCGGCCAGCAGAAAATCCTTGATGCGCTGGAAAATGGGCGTATTTTCCTGGGTAGTATGATCGTCCAATGCGGTTTCTCCGAGGCGCGGGCAGGGCGCGCCGCCGGCTGGAGGCGCGATGGCCGATTTTAGCACCGAGCACGATGCCTGCCGCCAGCCTTTTTTTGAATTCAAAAGCAAGCGCCGGAGTGTGGCGCGCGCGGGTGCTGGCTATGCTGGTGACTTATTATTGATTTGCACGGAGTTCGCCATGGAACACGCTTACCTGACTGACGATGAACGCTGGGACGCCCTGCAGCGGCGCGCGCCCGATGCCGACGGCGTCTTTTATTACTCGGTGCGCACGACGGGCGTGTATTGCCGCCCTTCCTGCGCGGCGCGTCCCGCCTTGCGCCGCAACGTGGCTTTTCACGCCACGTGCGAGCAGGCGGAGGCGGCCGGTTTCCGCCCCTGCCTGCGCTGCAAGCCGAACTTGCCGCCCCTGGCCCAGCGCCAGGCGGCCATCGTGGCCGACATCTGCCGTTTGATCGATGCCAGCGACGAGCTGCCCGACCTGGACGCGCTGGCGCAGGCGGCCGGCATGAGCCGCTTTCACTTTCACCGCGTCTTCAAGGCGCACACGGGCATCACGCCGAAAGCCTACGCGGCGGCGCGGCGCGGCGAGCGCCTGAAGGCCGGCTTGCAAGGCGCGGCGAACGTCACGGAAACGTTATATGCGGCCGGCTTCAACTCCAGCGGCCGTCTGTATGCCGCCACGCCCGGCTTGCTGGGCATGACGCCGGGCGCATTCCGTGCCGGCGGCAGCGGCGCCGTGATCCGCTTTGCCATCGGCGCCTGTTCGCTGGGCGCCATCCTCGTGGCCAGCACGGACAAGGGCATCTGCGCCATTTTGATCGACGACGACCCGGAACTGCTGCTGCGCGACTTGCAGGACCGCTTTCCGCAAGCCGAGCTGCGCGGCGCCGAGCCTGACTATGAACAGACGGTGGCGCAGGTGGTGGGCCTGGTCGAGGCGCCGGCGATCGGACTGGACTTGCCGCTGGACGTGCGCGGCACCGTGTTCCAGCAGCGCGTGTGGCAAGCCTTGCGCGAAATTCCCGCCGGCAGCACGGTCAGCTATGCCGAGCTGGCCCGCCGCATCGGTGCGCCGAAAGGCGCGCGCGCCGTGGCGGGCGCCTGCGCCGCCAATGCCCTGGCCGTCGCCATCCCCTGCCACAGGGTGGTGCGCAACGATGGCGCCTTGTCCGGTTACCGCTGGGGCGTGGAACGCAAGCAGGCGCTGCTGGAACGCGAGGGCGAACGGTGAGGGCGCTCGATTGGCGGCAGATCGAGGATGAGCTGAATCAATATGGCTGCGCCGTCGTGCCGGGCTTGCTCAATCCTGCGCAGTGCGCGGCGCTGGCAGCGCAGTATGACGATGCGTCGCGCTTTCGCAGCCGTGTGGTGATGCAGCGCCATGGCTTTGGACAGGGCGAGTACCAGTATTGGGCGCATCCGCTGCCCGATGTGGTGGCCGGCCTGCGCGAACAGCTGTACGGACCGCTGGCGGCGATTGCCAACCGCTGGCACGCCAGCATGGGTCTGGAGACGCGCTTTCCCTCCAGCCACGCCGATTTCCTCGCGCGCTGCCATGCGGCGGGGCAAACGCGGCCCACGCCCTTGCTGCTGCGCTACCGCGAAGGCGATTACAACTGCCTGCACCAGGACCTGTATGGCGAGCACGTGTTTCCGCTGCAGCTGGCCGTGCTGCTGTCGCGCCCGCAGGACGATTTCACGGGCGGCGAGTTCGTGCTGACGGAGCAGCGCCCGCGCATGCAGTCGCGCTTGGAGGTCGTGCCCTTGATGCAGGGCGACGCCGTGATCTTTCCCGTGGCGCAGCGCCCCGTCAACGGCAAGCGCGGCAGTTACCGCGTCAACATGCGCCATGGCGTGTCGCGCCTGCGCTCGGGCATGCGCCACACCCTGGGCATCATTTTTCATGATGCGAGCTGAACGGTAGGTGCGGCGCTTGAGTTTCCGCAATTACATGGCATGATGGTTACTCCCTGTCACTTCTCACTGTTGCCATGTCCGCGTTGCTCCGCCTGTTGTGCCTGTTGATCATCTTCCTGCTGCCCGCAGCCCATGCGGACGAGGGCGCATCCTCGCTCGTTGCGGAAGCCGCGACCGCCATCGCGCCGTCGCAGGCCGCCCCCGTCAAGACGGCGCCATTGATGTTTGCCAACCGCAAGGTATTCGTCTTCCGCGCCGCGCTGGCCGGCTATCCGCCCGATGAACGGGCCATCGGCGCGCAGCGCCGCCTGGAAAGCGTGCTGGCGAAAAACGGTCCGCTGCAGGCGAGCACGCGCATGATTCCCGAAGGCACGCAAGTGCTGCTCGACGGCGTGCAGCTGTTCGTCGTCGTGCCTGGCGACGTCAACCAGCTGGCCGGCGATACGACGGAAAGCGTGGCGAAAACGGCGGCCGGCGAGTTGAGCAAGGCCGTGCTCGACTATCGCGAGCAGAGCAGCTGGCGCTACCTGGCGATCGCCGCCGCCGTGTGCGCGGCCGCCACGCTCGTGTTCTGGCTGGTGTGGATGGGCTTGACGCGCTTGTACCGCTGGGCCAAGCGCCGCAGCGGCATCCTGCTCGCTTCGCGCCTGCGCGACGTGCGCCTGAAAAATGTGCGCGTGCTCGACGCCGAACACTACATCGCCTTCGCGTATCAACTGCTCAGCGCCGTGCTGTGGGGCTTGCGCCTGATGGCCACGTATCTGTGGGCCGCCTTCGTGCTGGGCCGCCTGCCGTACACGCGCTCGTGGGGCGAAAGCCTGAGCGGCTACCTGTTCGACGTGGCGGCCGACGTCTTCCACGCCATCATCGGTGCCTTGCCGGGGCTGGTGCTGGTGTGCGTGATCTTCGCCATCGCGCGCCTGATCGCCGCCACGGCCGCTTCGCTGTTCAAGCGCGTGGAAAGCGGCGAATTGCAGATCGGCTGGCTCGACAAGGACACGGCCCTGCCCACGCGCCGCATCGCCAGCGTGGTGATCTGGCTGTTCGCGCTGGCCATGGCGTATCCGTATTTGCCCGGTTCGCACACGGCCGCTTTCCAGGGGCTGTCCGTGCTGGTGGGCTTGATGGTGTCGATCGGCGCGTCGAGCATCGTGGGCCAGGGCGCCAGCGGCCTGATCCTGATGTACACGCGCGCCCTGCGCAAGGGAGAATATGTGCGCGTGGGTGACTGCGAAGGCACCGTGGTCGAGTTGGGCATGTTCGAGACGCGCCTGCGCACGGGCCTGGGCGAAGAGGTGGCCTTGCCGAACGCCTGGGTGATGTCGCAAACGACCAAGAATTATTCGCGCGCCCAGCCCGGCGGCGGCTTCGTGCTCGACTCCACCGTCACCATCGGCTACGCCACGCCGTGGCGGCAAGTGCACGCCATGCTGGAACTGGCGGCGTCGCGCACGACGGAACTGTCGACCACGCCGAAACCGTACGTGATGCAGCTGGCCTTGCAAGATTACTACGTGCAATACCGCCTCGTCGCCTACGCCAGCGCCGAAGTCCCCCGCCAACGCGCCGAAGTGCTGAACCGCTTGCACCAGAACATCATCGACGTCTTCAACGAATTCGACGTGCAGATCACCTCGCCGCACTACATCGACGACCCGAAAGAGTCGCAGGTGGTGCCGCCCGGTGAATGGTTCAGGGCGCCGGCGAAGCGGGTGGAGGAATCGATTGAGGTGGTTCCGCCCAAGTCTTGAACGCGAGGCGTGGTCTGTACGTGACGGATGCAATGGCACGCGCTATCTTGGTTTTTCCTCGGGAGCGCAGGTATTCTTGCCATTTGTCAGCTGAATCACCTGGAATCCCCCGGCGGGTGCCGCGAGCAGGCAGAAATCTGCCGAGTAGCGCGAAGTGGGATCGGACGCGGATGGCGGCCTTCCCAGGAAGGATACGCCATACACTTTTCCCGCCACCAGCGGCGCGGCGGCGCTGCTCTCGGCCCCCTCGGGAGCCTTGCCATAGCGCACGCATCCCTTGTTTGGCAGACGATAGCTGGGATCGCCAAACGAGGCATTCGGAAACATGACCGTCCATACATCTTTCCAGCCATTCGGCCCAGCCGTGCTGATCGTCAGCATCTTCAGGCTGACTGGCCCCCTTGAGCGTTCCTCTTCGCTGGCAATTTTGAAGCAGGGAAGGCCCGCCTCCGTCATGACGGCGGCAGTGCCCATGCGCGACCACGCCGAGGCATCCATGCTCGTCAAGGTCGCCAGCAGACAAAGAATAAGGTGGCGATGATTCATGGCATGCCTTGCGTTATCGGGAAGAATTTCTGGCTGGGCACGTATCATCCATCCAGGCCTGTGTATCGCTTTTGATGACGACGAGGCGTGGCTTGGCAGAGACCTGCTGTACGAGACAGAACTTTGCCACATATCCATAGGTTGGATCGGCAGGATCGGCTGGCCTGCCATTCAGAAATACCTCGTACACCCTGCCGGTCTTCAATTCAGGCGCGGGCACGGCGTCGGCATGTGCCGGAATATTCCCATAGGGAATGCAATTTGTTGAAGACAGCGGAATTTTCTTACCGTCCGTCATGAGAAACCCCCATATTTCCGTCGTTGGCTTGACCGTCACGTCGGACACGCTCAAGGCGCCGAGGAAGGGCTGGCCGTTGCGCCCCTCTTCCTGTTTGGAAATGCTAAAGCAGGGCACGCCATTGACCGAGGTAACTTCGGCATCGGCCATGCGTGAGCGCGCGTAGCCGTTCATACTTGAGAGCGCGAGCAGTATGAACAGCGTTGGATTGATGCTAGCGGGGCGTTGGGCAGACTTCATCGATCCAGGCCTGCATGTCGCTGTTGATGGGAATGATTTGCTGGCCGCCAGTCGCCGTAGTTTTCACGCAGAATTTGCCTTGATAGCCATAGGTTGGATCGGACGGATCTTTGGGGCTGCCATTCAGGAACACATGATAAAAATGCCCGGGCATCAGTTTTTCAGCGCGCATGCCCGTCGCACCGGCAGGCACGATTCCATAGCGGATGCATATGCTGGCGCGGATGGGTAGCGGCATCTCTGGAGGCATGGAGAATCCCCATACTTCTTTTACTGGTTGCACGGACATGTCTGAAACCATGAGTGCGCCAAGAAATGGCAGGCCATTGCGCGTCTCTTCCTTTTTTGTAATGGAGAAGCACGGCATGCCGTTGCCAGAGTGAATGAGGGCATCAGCGATGCGCGACCACGCCGAGGCATTGATAGTCGTCAGCGTGGCAAGCAGGAATAGCAGTGTGTGACGATATGGCATGGCGATCCTTGCACTATCTGATGTGCGAATGCTCCGGGCAACTATCCTGTTTCCACGCTGGCGTGTCGCTGCCAATGGCGATGATTTTTCGTTCACCAGTGGCCGTGGCTACTATGCAAAACTTTCCCATGTAGCCATAGGTAGGGTCTGCAGGATCATTTGGTCTTCCATTGAGGAAAATGCTGTAGACCCGTTCTGTGTGCAGTTCAGGGGCGGGCATGCCGTTCGCTCCTTGGGGAAGGTCACCATACCGAAGGCAGCTTTTTGACGAGAGCGGTACTTTTTTTCCACCAGTCATATAAAAACTCCACACACCAACGACGGGCTTTTCTGACAGGTTTGAAATGCTGAGTGCTCCCAGGAGTGACTGGCCGTTACGCTGTTCTTCCGTCTGCGAGATTGTGAAGCAGGGGGTGCCATTCACTGAACTGATTTCAGCATCGGCGATGCGTGATGTTGCACAGGCATGCAGACTGAGGAACATGAGCAATATGAACAGGGCATTCTGCTGCAAGGACATCATGTTTTTCCTATTTCTGAACGGGGCAGATTTCATCTATCCAGGCTTGGCTATCTCTGTCGATACGAAGAATCTTGCGCTCCCCGGAGATGCCGGTGATTAAGCAAAATTTCCCGACGTAGCCGCGAGTAGGATCTGAAGGATCGGCTGGCCTACCGTTCAGGAAGACGTCATACATGCGCCCCGTTTTCAGCGGCGGCGCTTTGGGCGGCTTGACCTCTGCCTTTGCTGGAGCAAGCCCATACAAAAGGCAGGACTTGGCATGCACAGGAATAGTTGCTGTTCCCGGTAAAAGAAAAGACCATACTTTGACTGCGGGCTTGGCGGATACATCTGTCAGTACGACCGCACTAATCTGCGGAAGCCCGTTGCGTGCTTCTTCTTGTTGCGAAATGGTGAAACAGGGAATGCCATTTTTTAGCTGTACTTCCGCGTATGCCATGCGGGAGGTGGCCGAGGCACTCATGCAGGTCATCAAGGCGAGTACCAATAGGCTCTTGTGGCAGATGGGCATTATTGGCCTTTTTGTGCTGGGGTGTTTGCCGGGCAAATTTCGTCTATCCAGGCCTGCATATCGCGTTTGATGGGAATGACCTGTTGACCACCGTTAGTTGTCGCGATGAGACAGAATTTCCCTTTGTAACCACGGGTCGAGTCAGACGGGTCATCCGGCCTGCCATTCAAGAAGACGCTGTACATCCTGCCTGTTTTCAACATCGTCGCGGCAGTCGATTCGGCTCCTGCTGGTACTTGGCCATACAAATAGCAGGTTTTTGCATGCATGGGTAGGGGCGTCGCTCCAAGGAGAATGAAGGACCAGACCTCTACAGGCGGCTTTATGGAGATATCGTAAACCATGAGTGCGCCCAGCATTGGCGTTCCATTGCGGCGTTCTTCTTTTTTTGAAATGGTAAAGCATGGTATGCCTTTGAAAGCGCTAATCTCGGCTTCGGCCATGCGCGACCACGCCGAGGCATCCATGCTCGTCAAGGTCGCCAGCAGACAAAGAATAAGGTGGCGATGATTCATGGCATGCCTTGCGCTATCGGGAAGAATTTCTGGCTGGGCACGTATCATCCATCCAGGCTTGTGTATCGCTTTTGATGACGACGAGGCGTGGCTTGGCAGAGACCTGCTGTACGAGACAGAACTTTGCCACATATCCATAGGTAGGATCGGCAGGATCGGCTGGCCTGCCATTCAGAAATACCTCGTACACCCTGCCGGTCTTCAATTCAGGCGCGGGCACGGCGTCGGCATGTGCCGGAATATTCCCATAGGGAATGCAATTTGTTGAAGACAGCGGAACTTTCTTACTGTCCGTCATGAGAAACCCCCATATTTCCGTCGTTGGCTTGACCGTCACGTCGGACACGCTCAAGGCGCCGAGGAAGGGCTGGCCGTTGCGCCTCTCTTCCTGTTTGGAAATGCTAAAGCAGGGCACGCCATTGATCGAGGTAACTTCGGCATCGGCCATGCGTGAGCGCGCGTAGCCGTTCATACTTGAGAGCGCGAGCAGTATGAACAGCGTTGGATTGATGCTAGCGGGGCGTCGGGCAGACTTCATCGATCCAGGCCTGCATGTCGCTGTTGATGGGGATGACTTGCTGGCCGCCATCCGCCGTAGCTCTCACGCAGAATTTTCCTTGGTAGCCATAGGTTGGATCGGACGGATCTTTGGGGCGGCCATTCAGAAATACGCTATAGAAATGTCCTGGAATAAGAATTTTTGGTTTAATTCCTGTAGCAGTAGGGGGCAAATCTCCATAACGAATGCACGAATCTGCATGGATTGGAATAGGCCAATCTGGAGGTACAGAGAAAGACCATACCTTCTTGACGGGTTGAACGGACAGATCGGAAACGATTAATGCCCCGAGCATTGGTGTGCCATTGCGTGCCTCCTCCTTTTTTGTAATGGAAAAGCACGGTATTCCGTTTGAAGTAGTGACGACAGCATATGCCATACGTGAAAAGGCGGATCCGTCAGGGGATATCGAATAAAGGCTCATGGTCGATATTATTGCCAGGAAGATTTTTTGGACTTTTTCGATTTTTAAAGAAATCACCGAGTACCTCTTCAAAAGTTTTTTGAGAGTTCTTATATTTCTGTTGGACCATTGCTTCAGTAGAATCTAAAAATTTCAGCACAAAGTAGTCTGCAATTAAATCTCCTTGAGCTTCCATATTGTGATCGGCCAGTTTTTGATTTGCTAGCAAAATGTATGTATAGTCCAGGCCGAGACGAATGGCACCACGTATCTTTACTGGATAGTTGAGTTGATACTGCCAAATATGAACCATTTCGTGGATGAACCAATGCTTCCGATGATCATCCTCCTTTGAGAAATCCTCCCGATACTCCGACTCATGAAAATATATCTCCCCATCCGGCGTCATGGCCACGTTCTTCGGCTGTAAACCGAACCACAAATACGGTTCGCCATGCACCTTGACCTTGCCATAGTCGATCGCATCCTGGAACAGCATCCACGCCATGTCGATCTCGCCCCTGGTCAGCGGGCGAACCTTGTCCTTCACTTTCACCTGCTTGACGGACGAACCGACGTCCTTGTCGGTCGTCTTGATGCCTTCCAGCGGGACGAGCTTGACGGCTGGCGCCGCGTGTTTCGGGGCGGCGGCGCAGCATGGCGATTTGTCCGCGTGCGGCAGGAATTCGGCCTGGGTAATTTGCTCTTCCCGCTTGCTGGCGATGCGCCCCGTGCGTCCCTTCGCATCCGTCGTCCCCGTCCACGTTTCGCCATTGCTCAAGGTGAGCCGGTAGTCGGCGTGCGCCAGCGGCACCTTGTTTTGCGAGACGAATTCCAGCTGTTCGTCGTAGCCGCAGCACCAGCATTCGTCGGGCTGGCCGGCCAGGCGGTGCAGTTCGCAGCCGCTAGTCGCGTTGCGCAGGGTGGCGCCCAGCACGGGCTGGCCGTCGGCACTGAAGGTGACGATCATGCTGTCGAAGCGCGCGCCCAGGCTTTTCTTTTGGTGGGCCACGAGCTTGAAGAACACGTCGCACGCGGTGGTGCTGATGACATGGTGCCTGGCCATGGAACCTCCTCGATAAAACGCCAGCGTAGGCCAGCGGCGGCGGGGAGGTATTGACTGGGCGCAATGCTTGGGCGCTTGCGTTAAGATGCCGGGCGTCGCAATGAAAAGATACAACGAACAGAAAGAGAACCCATGTCCAGCACCCCCCATACTGAAGCATC
Organism: Janthinobacterium sp. HH102; assembly: GCF_001758625.2. NCBI lineage: Bacteria > Pseudomonadati > Pseudomonadota > Betaproteobacteria > Burkholderiales > Oxalobacteraceae > Janthinobacterium > Janthinobacterium sp. HH102. The sequence continues at coordinate 5,936,394 of NZ_CP062062.1, read as the reverse complement.
GCAAGCCGCCCTCAGCCTGGCTGCCGCCCTGATCGGCGACCCGTTTTACCGCGCCGTCACGGTGGCCTGCGGCGACGACGAAGCGGCGCGGCTGGCCATGCTGGAAGCCTACTTCGCGCTGGCGCTGGCCGAGGGCGAGCAGGCGGGGCGCGTCGACCTGGCTGACGACGGGGGCAATGGCGCCGCCATCTGGACGACGGATGCGCCGGCAGCCCAGCGTCAGGCCGCCTACGCGCAGCGCGAGGATGCCTTGCGAGTGCTGCTGGGAGAGCAGGGCTACACCCATTTCACGGCCATCGTCGGGAACATGGAGCACGCGCTGGCGCCGCATGCCCTGCAGGACGCGTGGTATCTGTCGATCGCCGGCATCGCCCCGGACGCGCAGGGGCGGGGATTGGGCGCGTCCGTGCTGGCGCCTGGCCTGGCGGCCGTCGATGCGGCGGGCGCCGCGTGCTTCCTGGAGACCTACAACGAGCGCAGCCTGCCGTTTTATGCCCGCCTGGGCTTCGTGGTGGCAGGGCGTTATGCGGAAGCCGTCACGGGCTGCGATTACTGGCTGATGCTGCGGCAACCCACTGCTGCCTGATTGACCATTTTGCCAATTTCTATACACTCGTCTTTTCACTCATTTATTAAAAGACCTGGAGATGGAAATGCCGACCCTGCCACTGCGCCGTACCCTGCTCGTTCTCGCCTGCCTGGGCACCTTGGGCCAGGCCCATGCCGACACGGTCATCGACAATGCGAATGGCTACACGCTCGACGCGAATGGCAAGGTGGTGCGCTTCACGGCGCTGGCCTTTGACGACGCTGGAAAACTCCTTGCCGTCGGCAGCGCCGCGCAGGTGAAGCGCAAGGCGGCCAAGGGCGCCCTGCACGTCGACGTGCGGGGAAAAACCGTGTTGCCCGGCCTGATCGACGCGCACGGCCACGTGTTCGGCCTGGGGACGATCGCCAGCGGCGTGATGCTGTACGGTTCGTCGTCGCTGCCGGCCGCCGTGCAGGCCGTGGGCGACTTCGCCCGCGCGCATCCCGAGCGCAGCTGGGTCGTCGGCAGCGGCTGGAACCAGGAAATCTGGAAGCTGGGCCGCTTTCCCACGGCCGCAGAACTCGATGCGGTGGAAAGCGCGCGGCCAGTGTGGCTGCGCCGGGTCGATGGCCACGCGGGCTGGGCCAACAGCCGCGCGCTGGCGCTGGCCGGCATCACGCGCGCCACGCAAGACCCGGCCGGCGGCAAGATAGTCCGCGATGCGGACGGCAACGCCACCGGCGTGCTGGTCGACAGCGCCATGGACTTGATGGACGCCGTGCTACCCAAGCCGGGCGACGTGGATAACCGCGCCGCCCTCGATGGCGCGCTGGCGCAGCTGTCGCAGGCGGGCCTGACCAGCGTGCACGATGCGGGCATCGGCCAGATGCAGGACCGGCTGTTCCGCGACTACGCGGACCACGGCAAGCTGACGGTGCGCGTCTACGGCATGATTGCCGATACCACGGAAGATTTCGACGCGCTGTCGAAAAGCGGCCCATTAAAAAGCTATGCGCGCGACATGTACGCCTTGCGCGCCGTCAAACTGCTGTCCGACGGCGCCCTGGGCAGCCGCGGCGCGGCCCTGCTGGCGCCGTACAGCGACGATCCTTCCACCCGCGGCCTGCTGTTCTACAAGGACGCCGCCATGCGCGCGAAAATGGAAAAAGCCATGCGCGCCGGCTACCAGGTGAACGTGCACGCCATCGGCGACGCGGGCAACCATCAAATCCTCGACGGCTACCAGGCCTTGACCGCGCAATACCATAGCGTGGGCCTGCGCCACCGTATGGAGCATGCGCAGGTGGTGCAATTATCCGACATCCCCCGTTTCAAGGTGCTGGGCATCGTCCCTTCGATGCAGCCCACGCACGCCACGTCCGACCAGAACATGGCGGAGCAGCGCGTGGGCCACGAGCGCATCAAGGGCGCGTATGCGTGGCGCACCTTCCTCCAGCAGGGTTCGCGCATTGCCTGCGGCTCCGACTTCCCCATCGAGTCGCCGAATCCGTTCGAGGGCATCCACGCGGCCGTCACGCGGCAAAACAGCGAAGGTTTCCCTGCCGACGGCTGGTATCCGCAGCAAGCCATGACGGTGACGGAAGCGCTGCGCTGCTTCACCTTGGACGCGGCCTGGGCGGCGCACCAGGAAAAGGTCATCGGCACGCTGGAAACGGGCAAATGGGCGGATTTCATCGTCGTCGACCAGGACCTGTTCAAGGTGTCACCAGCCGCCATCGGCAAGACGCAGGTGCTGCAGACGTGGGTGGCGGGCAAGCGCGTGTTCGAGAAAAAATGAGGGCCGGGGTCAGACCCGTCGGGTCTGACCCCAAAAGAAAATCTGTTGACTTGGTTGTATAGACAACCTATGCTGGGAGTACCAGAGCGGGCCAGGTACGCCCGCTCGCACCCTACGAGGAGACAGCATGAACAGCACAATGGACACCGATCCACGCTTTGATGCCAGCCGTACCATCCGCGCTCCGCGCGGCACGGTCATGGCTTGCAAGAGTTGGCAGGCCGAGGCGGCCTACCGCATGTTGCAAAACAACCTGGACCCGGAAGTGGCGGAAAATCCGCAGCACCTGGTCGTCTACGGCGGCATCGGCCGCGCGGCCCGCAACTGGGCCTGTTTCGACCAGATCCTCGCCTCGCTGCGCGAACTGGAAGACGACCAGACTCTCCTGATCCAGTCCGGCAAGCCGGTGGGCGTGTTCCGGACCCACGCGGATGCGCCGCGCGTGCTGATCGCGAACTCCAACCTGGTGCCGAAATGGGCGAACTGGGAACACTTCAACGAACTCGATCGCCAGGGCCTGTTCATGTACGGCCAGATGACGGCCGGCAGCTGGATCTACATCGGTACGCAGGGCATCGTGCAGGGCACGTATGAAACCTTCGCCGAGGCGGGCCGCCAGCATTTCGGCGGCGACTGGGCCGGGCGCTGGATCCTGACGGCGGGCCTGGGCGGCATGGGCGGCGCGCAGCCGCTGGCCGCCACCATGGCCGGCGCCGTTTCGCTCAACATCGAATGCCAGCAAAGCAGCATCGATTTCCGCCTGCGCACGCGCTATCTGGACAAGCAGGCGGCCAGCCTGGACGAAGCTTTGACGCTGGTCAAATACCATACGGAGCGCAAGGAAGCCATTTCGATTGGCCTGCTGGGCAACGCGGCCGAAGTGCTGCCGGAACTGGTGCGCCGCGCCAAGGCGGGCGGCCTGGTGCCGGACCTGGTGACGGACCAGACGTCCGCGCATGATTTGGTCAACGGCTACCTGCCGCGCGGCTGGAGCGTGTCGGACTGGAAGGCGGCGCAGCAGGACCCGCAGCGCCACGCGCGTCTGACGGTGGCCGCCGCCGATTCCTGCGCCGCCCACGTGCAAGCCATGCTCGATTTCCACGCCATGGGCGTGCATACGGTCGATTACGGCAACAACATCCGCCAGGTGGCGTTCGACCAGGGCGTGCAGAACGCCTTCGACTTCCCCGGCTTCGTGCCCGCGTATATCCGCCCGCAGTTCTGCGAAGGACGTGGCCCGTTCCGCTGGGTGGCCCTGTCGGGCGACCCGGAAGACATCTATAAAACGGATGCGAAGATCAAGGAGCTGTTCCCGCACCACAAGCAGGTGCACCACTGGCTGGACATGGCGCGCGAGCGCATCGCTTTCCAGGGCCTGCCGGCGCGCATCTGCTGGCTGGGACTGGGCGAGCGCCACATCGCCGGCCTGGCCTTCAACGAGATGGTGCGCACGGGCGAGCTGAAGGCGCCTATCGTCATCGGCCGCGACCACCTGGACACGGGTTCCGTCGCCAGCCCGAACCGCGAGACGGAAAGCATGAAGGACGGCACGGACGCCGTCTCCGACTGGCCGCTGCTGAACGCCATGCTGAACACGGCCGGCGGCGCCACCTGGGTCTCGCTGCACCATGGCGGCGGCGTGGGAATGGGGTATTCTCAGCATGCGGGCATGGTCATCGTGGCCGACGGCACGGAAGGGGCGGCGAAACGCCTGGCCCGGGTGCTGGTCAACGACAGCGGCTCGGGCGTGATGCGCCATGCCGATGCCGGCTATGAAACCGCGGCCGCCTGCGCCAAGCGCAACGGCCTGATTCTCCCCATGATGAAGTGAAAGCGAAGATGACACAGCACGCCAAAAGTTGGACCCTGAAGCCGGGCGCGATGACCCTGGGCGACCTGCGCGCCGTCTGGGCCGCACCCGCAAAACTGATCCTCGCCGCCGAGGCCTATCCCGTCATCGAGGCGTCGGCCGCCGCCGTGCAAGCCATCGTTGCCAAGGGCGATGCGGCCTACGGCATCAACACGGGTTTCGGCCTGCTCGCCAAGACGCGCATCCCCGATGAAAAACTGGAGCAATTGCAGCGCAACCTGATCCTGTCGCATTCCGTCGGCACGGGAGAACTGCTGTCGGACGCCGTCGTGCGCCTGATCATGCTGATGAAGATCGGCAGCCTGGCGCGCGGCTTTTCCGGCGTGCGCCCGCTGATCGTCGATACCTTGATCGCTCTGTACAACGCGGGCATCATGCCGGCCATTCCCGCCAAGGGCTCCGTCGGCGCCTCGGGCGACCTGGCACCGCTGTCGCACATGACCCTGGCCATGCTGGGCGTGGGCGAGGTGCGCGTCAACGGCGAATTGATGGCGGCGCCCGAGGCGCTGGCGCAGGCAGGCATCGCGCCCGTCGTGCTGGCGGCGAAAGAGGGCCTGGCGCTGATCAACGGCACGCAAGTGTCGAACGCGCTGGCGCTGCATGGCCTGTTCATGGCCGAGCGCCTGCTGGAAGCGGCCATGGTCACGGGCGCGCTGTCGCTCGATGCGGCCAAGGGCAGCGATGCGCCGTTCGACACGCGCGTGCACGCCGTGCGGGGACAGCCGGGGCAGATACTGGCCGCGCAGATGTACCGCCAGCTGGTAGCCAACAGCGCGATCCGCGCCTCGCACCTGGAAGGCGACGAGCGCGTGCAGGACCCGTACAGCCTGCGCTGCCAGCCGCAAGTCATGGGCGCCTGCCTCGATCTGATCGGCAACGTGGGCCGTACCCTGCTGATCGAAGCCAATGCCGTCACGGACAATCCGCTGATCTTCCAGGATGGCCCCAACGGGCAGGCGGAAATCGTCTCGGGCGGGAACTTCCATGCCGAGCCGGTGGCCTTTGCCGCCGACACGCTGGCGCTGGCGATCGCCGAAATCGGCGCGCTGGCCGAGCGCCGCATCGCGCTGCTGATCGACGCGACGCTGTCCGGCCTGCCGCCGTTTCTCGTGCGCGATCCGGGCGTCAATTCCGGCTTCATGATCGCCCACGTGACGGCCGCCGCGCTGGCGTCGGAAAACAAGTCGCTGGCCCATCCGGCCAGCGTCGACAGCCTGCCCACGTCCGCCAACCAGGAAGACCACGTGAGCATGGCCACGTTCGCCGGGCGCCGCCTGGACGACATGGCGCACAACACGGCCGTCATCGTCGGCATCGAACTGCTGGCCGCCGCGCAGGGCATCGATTTCCACCGTCCGCTGAAAACCTCGCCGCACCTGGAGCACGTGCACCACCAGCTGCGCCAGAAAGTGCCGTTCTTCGACGCCGACCGCTTCTTTGCGCCCGATATCGAAGCGGCCAAGCAGATGGTGTTGCAGGGTGAATTGAGCAGCACCTGCAAGAATTTGTTCGCCCCGCTGTACGCTTAAGCGGGAGCAAGGAGACAAGCATGGATTTCCGCTTCAACGAAGGCAGCATCCCGCTGCTCGTGTCGATGCCCCATGTGGGCACCGACATACCGGACGATATCGCCGCGCGCATGACGCCGCAGGCCCTCATCAAGGCCGACACGGACTGGCATTTGCGCGAGCTGTACGGCTTTTTGCAGGAGATGGACGCGTCCGTGCTGTCGGCGCGCTGGTCGCGCTACACCATCGACTTGAACCGCCCGCAGGAAGACACGAATCTGTATCCGGGGCAGGACACGACGGGCTTGCTGCCCAACGATACCTTCCACCGCGAGCCGCTGTACCTGGCCGGCAAGGAGCCCGATGCGGCCGACGTGCAGCGCCGGTTGCAGCGCTACTGGGCGCCGTATCATGCGCAGCTGCGCGCGGAACTGGACCGCCTGCTGCGCGTGCATGGCGCCGTGGTGCTGTGGGATGCCCATTCCATCGCCTCGCATGTGCCGCGCTTCTTCGACGGCAAGCTGCCCGACCTGAACTTCGGCACGGCCGATGGCGCCAGCTGCGATGCGGGCCTGACGTCCGCCGTGGTCGATATCGCGCGCGCGCAGGATGCATTTACCGTGGCCTTGAATGGCCGCTTCAAGGGCGGGCATATCACGCGCCATTACGGCCAGCCGGACAAGCGCGTGCATGCGATCCAGCTCGAGATGTGCCAGTGCCTGTACATGAATGAACCTGGCATGGACGAGGCGGCGCCATTCGGCTACCGGCCCGACCTGGCGGCCCGGGTGCAGCCGCTGCTGCGCCAGATGATGGAAGCGGCCGTGGCATGGGTGGCGCGTTGAGTACCTGTCTGTTCGCGCGCCACGCGCTGCTGCCGCAAGGCTGGCGCCGCGACGTGCTGCTGGAATGGGATGCGGCCGGCGACTTGACGCAGATTACAGAGAGCGTCGCGCCGCCGCCCGGCGCGGAAGTGGCCGAGTATGTCTTGCCCGGCATGGTCAACCTGCATTCGCATGCCTTCCAGCGCGCGCTGGGCGGCATGACGGAGGTTGCGGGTGACGAGGTTAATCAGGTAGCGGACAGCTTCTGGACCTGGCGCGAGCTGATGTACCGCTTCGCGCGCCACATCACGCCGGAACAGATGGAAGCCATCGCCGCGCAGCTGTTTGCCGAATGCCTGCGCCATGGCTACACGTCCGTGTGCGAATTTCACTACCTGCAGCGCGATGCGGCTGGCGACCTGTATGCGCGTCCCGCCGAAACGGCTGAACGGGTGCTGGCCGCGGCGCGCATCAGCGGCATCGGCATGACCATGCTGCCCGTGCTGTACAGCCATGCGGGCTTCGGCGCACAGCCCCTCAAACCCGAGCAGGCGCGCTTCCGCACCGGTGCGGACGATGTCTTGCGCATCATCGAGGCGCTGGCGCCGCAGCGCGGCGGGCAGGTGGAAGTGGGCTTTGCGCCGCATTCGCTGCGCGCCGCCGGCGTGGCGCAGATCCGCGAAGTGGCGCAAGCGCTGCCCGCAGATCGCCCTATCCACATCCACATCGCCGAGCAGCAGGGCGAGGTGCGCCAGTGCCTCGACTACAGCGGCCGGCGCCCGGTGCAGTATTTGTACGACCAGGTCGACGTCGATGCGCGCTGGTGCCTAGTGCATGCCACGCATGTGCAGCCCGACGAGGTGGCGCGGATGGCCGCCAGCGGCGCGGTCGCGGGCCTGTGCCCGACGACGGAAGCGAACCTGGGCGATGGCCTGTTCCCGCTGGCCGAATTCATCGCCGCCGGCGGGCGTTTCGGCGTCGGCAGCGACAGCCACGTGTCGCAGTCGCCCGTGGAAGAATTGCGCTGGCTCGAATACGGCCAGCGCTTGCAGCGCCAGCAGCGCAATGTGGCCGCCACGCCGGAGCAGCGCCATGTGGGCGACTATCTGTGGCAGGCAGCCTTGCGGGGCGGCGCGCAGGCGGCCGGACGCAAGCTCGGTGCTTTGGCACCGGGCTGCCGCGCCGATGTGCTGGTGCTCGACGACGCGCATGTGAACCTGTGCGGCGTGGCCATCGCCGACGTGCTGGGCAGTTTTATCTTCTGCGGCAACGACAAGCTGGTGCGCGACGTGCTGTGCGGCGGCCAGTGGCAGGTGCGCGACGGGCGCCACGTGGCGCAGGACGCCATCGCCACCGCCTACAAGCGCACCCTGGCACAACTGAGGGCGCTCTGATGGCGACCTTCATCCCACAGGAATACCTGCGCGCCGCGCCGTGGAAAAACGGCGGCGGCAGCACGACGGAAATCGCCATTTCTCCGCCGGACGCCGGTTTCGACGATTTTGACTGGCGTATCAGCCTGGCGACGATCACGGCCAGCGGGCCGTTTTCCAGCTTTCCCGGCATTGACCGCAGCCTGATGCTGGTCGATGGCGACAGCGTGCAGCTGACGCTCGACGGCACGCGCAAGGTGGTTTTGAGCGCGGCGCAACCGATGCTGTGGTTTCCCGGCGAGGCCGCCGTGGAGGCGCAGGTCAAGGGGCCGACGACGGATTTCAATGTGATGACGCGGCGCGACCGCTGCCGCCACCAGCTGGAAAAAATCACGGCGCCGGGCAGGCTGGTACGGCGCAGTGCGGCGACCCTGCTGTTCGTCGCCGGCGAAGGCCACGTGCTGGCGCGCGGTGGCGAGCAGCAGTTCGCTCTGGCCCGCCATGACGCGCTGCTGCTGGACGCCGACGACGCGCCGGACTGGCGGCTCGACGCCTTGCAGCGCACGGCCGTGTTCCGCGTCGACCTGTTCATCTAGGAGAGAAAAGCGATGCAAGACTGGGATATGGTCATCCACAACGTCCACCTGGCCACCATGGAACATGGCTATGGCGAACTGCTCGACGCGGCCATCGCCGTCAAGGATGGCCGCATCGCCTGGTTCGGTCCCGGCGACGAGCTGCCGGCCAGCGGCGCGGTGCTGCACGACGGCCAGGGCTGCTGGCTGACGCCCGGCCTGATCGACTGCCATACGCACATCGTCCACGCGGGCAACCGCAGCGACGAATTCGAGGCGCGCCTGAATGGCGCCAGCTATGAAGACATCAGCCGCGCCGGCGGCGGCATCATGTCCACCGTGCGCGCCACGCGCGCGGCCAGCGACGATGAATTGCTGCGGCAAAGCCTGCCCCGCGTGCTGGCGCTGCTGGCCGAAGGCATGACCACGCTGGAGATCAAGTCCGGCTACGGCCTCGATGCGGACAGCGAGGCGAAGATGCTGCGCGTGGCGCGCCGCATCGGGCAAGAGCTGCCGGTCACCGTGCGCACCACGTTTCTTGGCGCGCACGCGCTGCCGCCCGAATACGCGGGACAGGCCGATGCGTATATCGAGCTGCTGTGCGCGCAGATGCTGCCCCGGCTGGCCGGCGATGGACTGGTTGACGCCGTCGACGCCTTTTGCGAGCGCATCGGCTTTACGCTGGCGCAAACCGAAACGGTGTTCGAGGCGGCGCAGGCGCTGGGCCTGCCCGTCAAACTGCATGCGGAGCAGCTGTCGGATTTGGGCGGCGCGGCGCTGGTGGCCCGCTACGGCGGCCTGTCGGCCGACCACCTGGAATTCCTGTCGGACGAGGGCATCGCCGCCATGGCGCGGCATGGCACGGTGGCCGTGCTGCTGCCGGGCGCGTATTATTTTTTGCGCGAAGTACAGCAACCTCCCATCTCAGATTTGCGCGCGGCCGGCGTGCCGATGGCCGTGTCCACCGATTGCAACCCGGGCACGTCGCCGATGACGTCATTGCTGCTGGCGATGAACATGGCGTGCACCTTGTGGCGCTTGACGCCGCAGGAAGCGCTGGCCGGTGTTACGTGCCATGCGGCGCGCGCGCTGGGCTTGCAGCAGGAAACGGGCAGCCTGGCAGTGGGCAAGCGCGCCGATTTCGCCCTGTGGCGCATCGCGCGCCCGGCCGACCTGGCGTATGCGCTGGGCCTGAACCCGTGCGCGGGCGTGGTGCACGGCGGTGTCTGGCGCGCGCCGGTGGTAAGCTTGCCGGATTGATCATCCGTCCTGGAGCGCCGCGTGCGTGCTGCTTATTTGCCGTTTTACTTGCTGTTGTTACTAGTCTTCTCCGCCGCGCCCATGTCCTCCCTTGCCATGGACGGCGGCACCCTGAAGGTGGGTTCGAAGCGCTTTACGGAATCGTACATCCTCGGCGAAATCGTCCAGCAGAGCGCCGCGCCGCACGTCAGGGCGCAGCACCGCCAGGGCCTGGGCAACACGGCCATCGTGCTCGCCGCGCTGCAGGCGGGCAGCATCGACGTATATGCCGAATACATGGGCACCATCGCCAGCGAAATTCTCAAGCACGACAAAGCCATCGACCTGGCGCAGATGCGGCGCGAGCTGGCGGCGCTGGGGCTGGGCGTGGCCGTGCCGCTGGGCTTTAACAATACGTATGCGCTGGCCATGCGCGGCGATGAAACATCCATCACGAGCCTGGCGCAGCTGGCGCAGCACCCGGCCCTGACATTCGGCCTGTCGCATGAATTCATCGGCAGGATCGATGGCTGGCCTGGCCTGGCCGCGCGCTATGGACTGCCGCAGCGCCCGCGCGGACTCGATCACGGCATCGCCTATGAAGCGCTGGCGCAGCGCCAGGTGGATGTGATCGACATCTATTCGACGGACGCGAAGATCCGCCAGTACGGCTTGCGCGTGCTGGCTGACACGCAGCAGTATTTTCCCCGCTACGACGCCATGCTGCTGTACCGGCTCGACCTGCCGCAGCGTTTTCCTGCTGCCTGGCAAGCCTTGCAAGGGTTGCAGGGGCGCATCAGCGAGGGCGACATGATCGCCATGAATGCGGCCGTGGAAATCGACGGCAAGAGCTTTGCCGGCGTGGCGCGGCAGTGGCTGGCATCGGGCACGCGGGCGAACACACCGGCCGCCGCGCGCAGCGGTTTGCTCGATAAAATCATCGGCGACGATCTGTGGACCCTGACGCGCCAGCACTTGACGCTGGTGCTGCTGTCGGTGGCCCTGGCGTGCATGATCGGCATTCCGCTGGGCGTGCTGGCGGCGTTTTCGGCGCCGCTGCGGCAAACCGTGCTGGCCTTCGTCGGCGTGCTGCAGACGGTGCCGTCGCTGGCCCTGCTGGCGATATTGATTCCCGTGCTGGGCATGATCGGATTGGTGCCGGCGCTGGTGGCGTTATTCGTGTACGCCTTGCTGCCCATCGTGCGCAACACGTGCACGGGCATCTTGCAGGTGCCGCAAGGCTTGCGCATGGCGGCGCTGGCGCTGGGCTTGAGCCGGCGCGACCGCCTGCTGCATGTGGACTTGCCGCTGGCCTTGCCCGTGATGCTGGCGGGCGTGAAAACGGCGGCCGTGATGAGCGTGGGCACGGCCACCATCGCCGCCTTCATCGGCGCGGGCGGCTATGGCGAACGCATCACCATCGGCCTGGCGCTGAATGACAACGACATGCTGCTGGCCGGCGCGATCCCCGCAGCCGTGCTGGCCCTGCTGACGCAAGGCCTGTTCGAACTGGTGGAGCGTTGGGCCGTGGCCGGCCGGCAGCGCTGACGGCATCACGGTTACAGCGAATGCAGTTTCGAGCGCACCGAGACGACGGCCTGGTGCAGGATGCGTTCGGCCTGGAAGTCGTTTTCGCGCTGTTCGGCGATGGCTTGCAAGTCGCGCGTGTAGCGTTCCAGGCGGGAACGCAGGTAGGCGCGGTAGATCTTCATGACGAGCGGTTTGGCAGAGACATTCATGATGTGGCTCCCGGATGCGAAATGATGCGTTCATTTTGTGTGAGCGGAATGCCGCCACTTTGCGTCATATCAAACGCCATGACCCCGTCAAATTGGCGCGTTTGACATTGCGCAATGCCCCCAACGTCGCAGATGCCACACTGAATCTTCCCTGCTCGCCTGGACATCATCAGCCGCGAGCCCTGATCCCATCAAGCATACTCAAGGAGCGTCGCATGGTCATTTTTGCCGTGGTTGCTGGCTGCATCGCCTGCCTGACAGTGTACCAAATCTATAAAAATTCGCAGGGTGGCAGTGGGGTTGCGCAACAACATATCGGCTTGCACGGCACATTGATTGAACCACGGAAATAATCAGTGTCATCCGAGCGACACTTGGTGACACTTGGTTAGCAGATTTAAGTCAAATGTAAGGCCCGGTAAGCAAATGTAAAGGTCTGCGCCATCGCAAGCGGCTGCGTTTATATTGATAACCGTTGATTGCATTCTCCCCCTCCCACTTGACAATGGGTTCACCCCGCGGTGCCGCTAGCCTGCGGGGATTTTTTTTGGGGAACTTACTCTGACGGTTCCAATGCAATGGCTTTCGGCGTGCCCGCCGACAATTGCGTCAAGGCATCGCCAGCCACGCGGCAGATGCGCCAGTCCGGCATCACGTCCGCGCCCATGCCCTGGTAGAAGTTGATCGCGTTTTCATTCCAGTCCAGCACCGACCATTCGAAGCGGCCGCAATCGCGTTCGACGGCCAGTTGCGCCAGCGCCACGAGCATCTGCTTGCCATAGCCCTTGCCGCGCACCGATTGCTTCACGTACAGGTCTTCCAGATACAGGCCCTTGCGGCACAGGAAGGTGGAAAAGTTGTGGAAGAACAGGGCGAACGTCACTACTTCACCATGTTCCTCACCGACCAGCGCTTCGCACGCGGGGTGCTTGCCGAACAGGCTGTCGTGCAGCATGGATTCCTTGGCGATCATCATGTGTTCGAGTTTTTCAAACACGGCCAGTTCATGGATCATGCCGAAGATGGCCGCCACGTCGGATGCGGTCGCGGGACGGATGGCGAGGGAGGAAGAGGTGCTCATGTTGCCTTTGCGGATGAAGTGGTGGAAAGAGAGGAAACGGCAGCCGTCTTGCGCGCGCCCGACGTCAGGGCCCATGCCACGCTGGACAGGCACAGCACCATGCCCACCCATTCGATGGGGGCGGGCCGGTAATGTTCGAACTGCACAGACAGCAGCACGGAAATGACGGGCGTGACGACGCCGATATACACGGTCTTTTGCGTGCCGATGCGGGCGATCAGGGTGAAATACGCGCTGAAGGCGATCACCGAGCCGAAGAGGGCCAGGTACAACAATCCCATCCAGTAACTGGGGCGCGTGGGCAGCTGCCAGGACTGGCCTGTGGCGATGGCCCAGCAGGCCACCATCAAGGTGCCCCACAGCATGGTCCAGGCCATGGTCAGCATCACATTGCCTGACTGTTCGCGCACTTTCATGACGAGGGCGTTGCCTGCCGTGCTGGAGACGGTGGCCACCAGGGCCAGCATGAATCCGAGCAGGAAATGACCATTGCCGCCACCGAGGATGTCGTGCAGCGCCGCGCCGATGGACTGGTAAAACAGCAGCACGATGCCGCAGATGGCAACGAACGCGGCGCAGCAGGTGCTCCAGGTGATCGGTGTGCCGAAGGCAATGCGGTTGAGCAAGGGCGTCCAGAACACCATTAGCGCGAACAGCACGCTGACGAGGGCCGACACCAGGTATTGCTCCGAACTATACGTACACACATAGCTGAGGGCAAACGAGGCCAGGCCCTGCAGCAGCATCCATTTTTGCGCGCGCCAGGGCAGGCGCAGGCGGTCGCCGCGCACGGCGCACCAGGCAAACAGGGTGGCGGACGCGAGACCAAAGCGGTAGACCACGGAAACGGCGGGGGCGACGTCGCCCAGCTGCAAGGTGATGGCCCAGAAGGTGGAGCCCCAGATCAGGCAGGCAATGATGAACAGGAGAGGAGAGGACATCGCGCAAGTATACGGGCATCGCGCAGCGATGGCGAGCGGGCATAGTGCAGCGATGGCGAGTGCGGTCGAGCTTGCTCGATGTGTTGCCAAGAAACACCAGGCATTGAGCCAGCGCAGTGCTTCTGAAAAATATTGAATTTATGAAAATATTTACATTAATATCAAGTAAATATTTTCCGGATTGCATCTTTGAAGGGGACCGCCATGCCAGCCTCACTGCACATCAAAGTATGGAGCGTGCTTGTGTATGTCGTCGTGACTGCTGTGATTGCCATCTGGCTGCACCCTTCTGCCTTGCTCGCTGCCGGCGCATTCGGCTGAGCGCATGCGCCGGCAAGCAGATCAGTGGGTGACGCGGGTCTTGCGGCCGTCCGACAGCAGGCGCACGCGCTCGCCGGGGCGGAACAGCTCGTCGGCGTCTTGCACGATGGCGCGCATGTCGCCATTGTCCAGGCGCACGGTGATTTCCAGGCCGGGTTTGTTGGACGCGTTCGCTTCTATGCTCTTGCCGGCCATGCCGCCGGCGACGGCGCCGAGGATGCTGGCCGCAATGGCGCCCTTGCCGCCCCCGACTGTCGAGCCGGCCACGCCGCCCAGCGCCGCGCCAGCCAGCACGCCCGTGCCCGTTTCGCCCTTGTCGATGGTTACCTGGCGCACGGATTCAACCGTGCCCATGCGAACCGATTGTTCATTCTGCGCCTGGCGCGCGTTGTAGACATTTGCCGAGTTCGGTTGTACGGCGCAGCCGGCCAGGGTGGCGAGCAATGCCACTGCAATAATTGGTGCTTTCATGTAGGACTCCCTTGGACAAAAGTTGGTTGCCGATTGCGTCGACCGGCAGATGATGACTTATCATAAGGACACTTGCCTAAGATAACTAGTTGCGAATAGTAAAAATCTGTTACTGGCCTCGCGTGACCGAGTGGCCACGTGACCGCCTGCCGCTCAATACGCCAGCCGCAGGCGCCGGTACAAAAATCCCAGCACGAAGAGCGGACCCACCAGCAAAAAGCGCAAGTCGTCGAGAAACGACGGCTTCTTGCCTTCGATCTGGTGGCCGATGAACTGGCCTATCCAGGCCAGCACGAACAGCGCCAGCGACGCGGGCAGGATGGTCAGCGGCGGCATGAGCAGCAACAGGCCCAGCATGGCGGCCAGCATCGCCAGCATGCCCGCCGCAAACGGGCGCGACAGCTTGTAGTAATAGTATAAGGCCAGGATACTGCCGAGCAGCGCCACGCTGGGATGCACGCTCCACAGCAGCCCCAGCAAGCTGAAAACGATCAGCGGCACGCACACGATGTGCACCCATTCATTGACATGGTTGCGGTGGCTTTCGCCATACTGGGCCAGCAGGGTGTCGATGGTGCGCATGGGCGGTCTCTTGTGTGGTGTTCTGGCTGGAAATTCTACACCGGAACTCAGGCAACCGAACGCAGCGAACCGCCCGCAGAATTGTTGTATTGGAAATTCTGGGCTATTATTTCCAATTGGAAATGTTTTCACTCACTGCACAGATGGAATAAAGGTATCCGTGACATTGCAAGCCAGCCACCCTGATTACCAGCGCTATTCGATGGCGTCCCTGCAACAAGCCCTGTCCGGCGCCGACGGAGCCGATGCGGCACGGCGCCAGCGCATCGAAGCGGAAATTGCCCAGCGCCAGCAGGATGACCATGCGGCAGAACAGCGCCAGTGGGCCGCGCGGCCGCAGGACAAGCCGCTCGATCCGGCCACTGCCGCGCTCAAGGAAGCAGCCGGCCCCTTTCTGCGGTCTGCGGGCTATGTGTTGCTGTTCGCATGGGTGGTGTTGCGAGTTGCGGGCTTGCTGGAAACCTTGCAGACAGGTAGCCGGACCTATGTGTTTGGCAATCTCGGTTTGTTGATCTTTGGTGCCTGCCTGGTGCGCGGCAAGCTGCGCGCGGCAGTATGGCTGCGCTGGCTGGCGATATTCTGGATCGTGCCAGCCGTGCTGGCGATCGATTTCCTGTTTCTGCAGCCGATGTCCCTGACGGTGATGCAATTCAAGCTCGCACCCGGCTATCGTATCTGGTCGGTGCTGGAAGCCGTGCTGTCATTGTGGGTCATTCATTACCTGTATCGTCAGCTGGGTATGCCTGCCGTCATGGCCGCCTGCGATGCCAGGGGCTACAAGCGACGCGATATGCGCATCCCTGCCATCTGCGGCCTGATTCTCGGCATGGCTGGCGTGGCTTTCCAGCTGCATGCCTCGCATGGAGACACGGCTACGCAGGCGCGTGCGATCGTGGCGCAACGCTATGGATCGGGCTACCAATACCATGTCAACGGCGTCGGCAATGCCGTCACACCGCAAGGCAGATTTCATACGGCACAGGTACTGGTGTGGGATGACAAGGGCATCATGTCTGTGCCCGTGCAATGGCCCCAGTAAAATAGACGCTGTCCCCAATCCTGCAGGATGCCGCTTTTGACCCGCTTATTGTCTGTTGAACCGGCCATGCCGGACCCGCGCAAGCGCTGTTTCGCCCCTGTCGTCGATGCCGGCACGCGCCTGCTGATACTGGGCAGCTTGCCCGGCGAAAAATCGCTGGCGCATAGCCAGTACTATGCGCACCCGCAAAACAAGTTCTGGATGCTGCTGGGAGAAGTGCTGGGCGTGGACTTGAGCAGCCTGCCCTATGAGATACGCTTGAGCACCTTGCTGGCGCACGGCGTGGGCCTGTGGGACGTGGTGGCGCAGGCGCAGCGCACGGGCAGCCTGGACAGCAATATCCGCGCCCGCGACGACAATGACCTGGTGGCCCTGGCCGCCAGCCTGCCGCAGCTGCACACGATCGCCTTCAACGGCGGCACGGCCGCGAAGCTGGGCGTCAAGGTGCTGGGTGAGCACGCGCAGCGTTACCGCATCGTCAGCTTGCCGTCGAGCAGCCCGGCGTACACGCTCGCGTATGCGCAGAAATTGCAGGCGTGGCTGTCGCTGCGTGGCCAACCGGAGCCGGCCGCGCGTTAATCGTGTTGCCGGCCTTTACGCAGGCGCGTACGGCTGCGCTTCCAGTGGTTGCCCCTTGGCATCGAATCTCAGCGCCACGGACAAGTTGGTGACGCCGATGGTGGCCAGCGCGTCGCAGATGTCGTCGACTTCGTCCTGCAGGTCGGCGGCCAGGTCCAGCGGCTTGTCGGCGCTGTGCAGCAGTGCGCCGTCCGCCGTGCTGACGTTGACGCGCAACAGCATTTCGCCATGTTCATCGGCCGGGCCGACGACCACCGAGACGTCGCCCGCATCCACCTTGTTTTCCGCCAAGGCATGGTTGATGCCGGACATCATCTGCAGCATCGCATATTCGCTCATGCCTTGTTCCTTGCCGCCGTGGAACAAGTCCTGGTAGAGGAAGCTCACTTCCAGCGCGCTGCCGGCCGGCGCCAGGCAGCGTTTCACCAGGTCGCCCACTTCCGTCGTCCACTGCTGGTAGCGAGCCATGCGCGCGTCAAACCAGGCGTCGAGCGCCGCTTCATCCTTCGGTTCCGCATAGAACGGGTCGTCCACGCGCTTCAGGGCAAAGCCCAGCAGGAAGCGCAGTTCGACGGCCGTGTCCTGCGGGCCGAAAGCCGTCTCGCTCCAGCCGACGATGCTGCTTTCCAGGCCCGGCGTGGCGACGATCTTCTTGTCCGTCATCGACGAATAGGCATCGCGCACCATCTCATGCAGATGGCTATAGGTAATGCGGTCGATTTCATCGAGGTCATAGGCATGGCTCATCAAGACCACCTTGGCCTTGGCGCTTTCCAGTTCTGCTTGCTGGAAACTTTTTACCAGCGCTTCGAACGCGTCCTGGTCCTGGAAACTGTCCGCTTCTTTCAGGCCGCCCGTGCTTTGCACCAGCAAGGGCACGACGAAGGCGTTGATTTCCATGGCCGGGGCGTTTTCGCGGCGGATCACGGAAATGGACGCCGCTTCCTCGATATGGCTGCGCAAATACTGGTAGGCGCCCACGTCTTCGTACTTGGAACGCTCGATGGCGTCGTACAGGATTTCATCCTTCTTTTGATTCAAGGCCTTGCGGATCAGGCGGCCGAATTCGACGGCTTGCTCGGCCAGCACCGTGCCCTGCGATTCGCTGTCTTCCTGCTCGGCCAGGTTCAGGGCCATCGTGCACAGCATGCGCGTGACGGATTCGTCCTTGTCTTCAGGCGTGTTGGCGGATTTACGGGGGACAGGGCGCTTATTTTTGGGCATGGCGATCAACAGGTTAAGGAATACGGGTCAGGCAAACGGAAACGGGCGCCAAGGCTTTGCCTGGCGCCGGAACGGATCATACAGGCGGACGCGGCCGCCTGATACTTCAATGGTCGGTATCGAACATCTCGTGCAGCTCGTCGAGCAGGTCGGCGGCTTCTTCCTGCGACAGGCCAAGATGCTGGCATGCAAGCTCACCGCCCTTGTCCCACTCGAGCGAGGTACTGTTCCCATGGTAGCGCTGAATGCCCTTTTCGGCCAGCAGCGACAGGGCGACGAGCGAGCGGATGGCATCGTCCGTGGACGGGTCGGCCAGCACCGTGTAGTCGTGGTGGTGCAAAATCGCCCAGGAAACGTCGGAGGACAGGCCCCAGTTGCGTGCCAGCAAGCAGCCGATGGCTGCGTGGTTGGTCTGGTGGCGCGCGTCTTCCAGGGCCGTAAAACAATTGTGCGCATCGTTGGCCGCCGCCGCGTACGTGTTGACATAGTCGGGGAAGCGGTTCATCAGCAGGGGCACGCCGATGTCGCAGAACAGGCCGAAGGTATGCGCGATATCGGGCGGGGCGATGCGCAGCTTGCGCGAGGTAAATACCAGGGCGCGCGCGCGCTTGGCCGATACATCCCAGAAGTGGGTCAGTTCCACGCCTTCCGCTTCCAGCGCCTGACGCGCCAGCAAGCCCGTCATCATGGCGCTGCACTGGTTGATGCCGAGAAAGTTGATGCCTTGCTCGACGGATTTGGCCTTGCGCGCGGCGCCATAGAACGGCGAATTCGCCAGTTTCAGCAGGGCGCCCGACATGCCGACATCGTCGGCGATGATGCGCGCGATGCGGCGCGGCGACGGGTCTTGTTCGGCCAGTTCGCGCTGCAAGTCGACCAGCAGGCTGGGACGCGGCGGGATACGGATGGAACGCATCAAGGCGTCAACCGGATCTTCCTGCACTACCTGCTTTTGCGCTGCCGCTCTCATCATCACGCTTTCATCATCATTTTTGTGCCCGGTGCTTATTCTGTGCGCGCTGCCGCTGCCCGCTTCATGAGCGTCTGGCGCAGTGCCCGACGATTATCGCTGTTTATGGGCGGCAATAGTTCACATCTGCAATATATTGTCGCAAAAATCCCTGTTTTGGCCTGCTCCCGTTGCGATTTCCGTCATGTCAGGACGTTATTCATCCAGGAAATAATGATTAAAAGATCAAGTTTTATTTGTTTTTAAGGCGGGAGTGAGGCGTGCGGCAACAGGGCGGCGATACAATTGCCGGATGAAAAAAATCCTCGCGGGTATCGATTTTGCGGACAATTCCAGCAGCGTGGCGCGCCAGCTGATCGGCGTGACCGTGCTGGTGGACGGCGTGGGCGGGCGCATCGTGGAAACGGAAGCGTATGACCGGCTGGACCCGGCCTCGCACACGTATGGCGGCATGACGCCGCGTAATGCGGCCATGTTCGGCCCGCCCGCGCACGCCTATGTCTACCGCTCGTACGGCATTCACTGGTGCCTGAACTTTGTGTGCCGCGAAGCGGGCCATGGCGCGGGCGTGTTGATCCGCGCCATCGAACCGCTCGTGGGACTCGATACCATGCGCGAACGGCGCGGCGTCGAGGATTCCCGGCAGCTGTGTTCTGGGCCGGGCAAGGTGTGCCAGGCGCTCGGTGTGAGCCATCTGCAGAACCGGCTGGCGCTCGATGCGCCGCCGTTCATGCTGCTGGCCCGCGAGGATGAGGTTGCGGTACAGGCGGGGCCGCGCATCGGCATTTCCAAGGCGATGGAGACGCCGTGGCGTTTCGTGCTGGCAGGCTCGCCCTACCTGAGCAAGCCGATGCGCGCGCCTGTCATCGAGTTACCTCGCTAGCCACGCCGGCGCTGGGGCGCATCCTTGACGTTACGCATGCCGGGCTTGCCGCGCAGCGGACTGTGCAGCGCGCGCCGGTCCTGGGGCGGCGTCCTGGCGGGGTCTTGAAAGGCGTCGTCGTCCGCGCCGGCGGGCGTGGCCGGCGCGGCTGGATCCAGGGTAAAGACGCTGACCGCCGCCGACAGTTTGACGGCCTGGTCCTGCAAACTGGCCGCCGCCGCTGCCGCCTGCTCCACCAGGGCCGCGTTTTGCTGCGTGACGTCATCCATTTGCGCGACGGCCTGGTTTACTTCCGTGATGCCCGACGCCTGCTCGGCGCTGGCCTCTTTCACGCGCTGGATGATCTCGTTGACTTGCTGCACCGAGGCCACGATGGCGCCCATGCTGTCGCCCGCCTGCTGCACGGCCACGCTGCCGCCGTCGATGGTGGTGACGGAGGTGGCGATCAGGGTCTTGATTTCCTTGGCCGCCTGCGCCGAGCGCTGCGCCAGGGTGCGCACTTCCGACGCCACCACGGCAAAGCCCCGGCCTTGTTCGCCCGCGCGCGCCGCCTCCACCGCCGCATTCAGCGCGAGGATATTGGTCTGGAAGGAAATACCATCGATCACGCCGATAATATCCACGATCTGGCGCGAATTGGCGCGTATCGTCGCCATTGTCGCCACCGCTTGCTGCATCGATGCTCCCCCTTGCACGGCCAGGGTCGACGCTTGTCCCGCCAGCTCGCAAGCCAGCTGGGCATTGTCCGCATTGTTGTTGACGGCTGCCGTCAAGGTTTCCATGGCGCTTGATGTTTCTTCCAGCGAACTGGCTTGCATTTCCGTGCGCGCCGACAGGTCCAGGTTGCCGGTGGCAATTTCGCGCGAGGCCGTGTCGATCGATTGCACGGCGCCCGCGATGGTGCGCAAGGTCTGGTTCAGGTGGGCGATGGTCTGGTCCAGCACGCGCGACGTGGCGGCGATTTCGTCATTGCCCGGCTTGGGGGCGCCGGCCATCAGCTTGCCCGCCGCCAGGTCTTGCACGGCGTCGGCAATGCCGCGGATTTCCACCAGCATGGCGCGGCGCACCAGCATGGTCACCACGATGGAGACGAGGATCGATAGCGCCACCGTCAGCAGCAGGCTCCAGCCCAGGCTGCGGAACTCGGCGCTGGCCGTCGCGTGGGCCTGGCTGCTGAGCGTTGTTTCCAGGGCAGACAGTTGCGCCAGCTGCGTATTGAACTGGACGAATTGGGTTTCCGCCTTGAGCATGGAGTTGGTGGCGATCGACTGGTCCATCTGCGCCATTTCCATGGTTTCCAGTACGGCCTTGCGATAACCGGCCAGGGCCGTGATGGCCGCATCGACCAGGGTGCGCTCGGCACCCGTGGCCGTGGAACGCAGCGTGCCCAGCTGGGCGCCGATGGCCGCGTGGCGCGCCTTGATCTGTTGCTCCAGCGCATCGAGGCGGGCCTTGGCGAAGCTGCCATTCGTCCATGACAGCAGCTGGTACATATTGCCATGTACGTGCTTGGCCTCGCCTAGTACGTCCGCGGCCGCCTTCAAATGCGTGATGCGTACCCGCACCATGTTTTCCAGCGAGGCATTTTGCCGCACCATGCCATACCAGGCACCGCTCGAGCTGAGTATCAGCAACAGCAAGACCAGGGTGGGCGCCAGCAATAATTTTGGTCCGATGCGTAATTGATTGAGCATGCTTGACTCCTGGCTATGGCTGATCAAACCGCAGGCGGCGCGCGGCGTGCACGCCGCCCCTGCCTTATTTTTTGTAGATGCCCGCTTCCAGCACCACATCGTTGACGCGCAGGATGTACGTGGTTTTCGGCTCGATCTTGCCGCTGGTGGGATTCTTGTACTGGTAATCGACCCAGCCCTTGCCCTGTTTTTGCGCCAGCTCGATGATTTCACGCCGATATTTCTTGCCATTCGCATCGGGCACATCCGTCAAATCCTTGCCCACGATGGAAGGATTGATCGGGTGGGCCAGCACGATGCCCGTCTTGATGTCGCGCATGTCCACGTACAGCGAGCCCTGCACGAAGTCCGGGTCTTTCGCCGTGATTTTCTTCATCATTTCTTCCTTGCCATGCGCCTTCATGAAGGCGGCGCCCCGTTCGGCCATGGCGATGGCGTCTTTTTCCGTTGGTTCGACCGCGGCACTGACGCTGCCGCCGGCAAATGCCAGGCACAGCAGGCTACCCGTGAATAAGCGTTTCATGAAAGCTCCTTGTGATATCGAGGGATGTGTTGCCAAGCCGTAATTTACGTCGCCGACAGTCCCATCAAATTGCGGTGGAACAAACTTAGGTGTTGCTTGTAGGCAGCATGCAACGTATCGACTGCTTGTTGATATGTAGCAATTTGGTTCTTATAGGCAAGAACTATGATGACTTTCACAGCATGCCGAGCTGGACTGGCATGGAGAGGAAAAAGCTGGAATTGGCCGATATACGGCCGATTTCATGAAAGTTGTCGCCATTTACAGGCAAGGAGCTGATCGTGTCCGCACTCATTACCGAGCCGTTTGCACCCAAGTTCAAGCCGTACACGCGGCAAACCATTCAACAGGCGCGGCAGTGGGAATGGCTGCCGGAAGAGCAGCGTGAAGCCGTACAGGTGGTCTCGCACGTCTTGCCGTTTCGCACCAATGAATATGTGCTTGATCAATTGATCGACTGGAACAACATCCCTGACGATCCCATCTACCGCCTCGTCTTTCCCCACCGCGACATGCTGCCGCCGGAGCAGTACGCGCACCTGCGCGACCTGGTGCTGGTGCAGCGCGACAAGGCGGCCATCGACGCCTATGTGCATGGCTTGCGCCTGGGAATGAATCCCCATCCTGCCGGGCAGATGACGCATAACGTGCCGAGGGTCAACGATGCGCCCGTGCGCGGCCTGCAGCATAAATATGCGCAGACGGTGCTGTTTTTTCCCAGCGCGGGCCAGACCTGCCACGCGTATTGCACTTTCTGTTTTCGCTGGCCCCAATTCGTCGGCATGGACGACATGAAGTTCGATGCGCGCGAATCGAACGAGCTGGCCGCCTACCTGAAACTGCATCCGGAAGTGACGGACGTGCTGATCACGGGCGGCGATCCGATGATCATGAACACGCGGCAACTGGCGGCCTACCTGGAGCCGCTGCTGGCGCCGGGCCTGGAACACATCCAGAACATCCGCATCGGCACCAAGGCGGTGGCGTATTGGCCGCAGCGCTTTGTCTCGGACCGCGATGCGGATGACTTGATGCGCCTGTTCGAGCGCATCGTCAAGGCGGGCAAGAACCTGGCCGTGATGGGCCATTACAGCCATGCCGTCGAGTTGCGCCAGGACATCGCGCAGCAAGCCGTGAAACGCATCGTTTCCACGGGCGCCACCTTGCGCATGCAGGGGCCGCTGATCCGCCACATCAACGAAGACCCGGCAAGCTGGGCTGAGCTGTGGCAGACGGGTACGCGCCTGGGGGCGATTCCGTATTACATGTTTGTGGAACGGGATACGGGCCCGCGCGGCTATTTCGAGTTGCCGCTGGCGAAGGCGCACGCAATTTTCCAGGCCGCCTACCAGATGGTGTCGGGCCTGTCGCGCACGGTGCGGGGACCGTCCATGAGCGCCTTTCCCGGCAAGATCGTCATCGACGGCATCGTCACCATCAATGGCGAAAAACTGTTTGCCCTGCAATTCTTGCAGGCACGCAACCCGGACTGGGTGCGCCGGCCGTTCTTTGCGAAATTCGATGCGGAAGCGACGTGGATGGACGATTTGAAGCCCGCGTTCGGCCACGATAAATTCTTCTTCGAGACGGATGAACCTGTGCCGCAGCTGCCGCATAAAATCATCCCCCTGGCACAGGCTGCCTGAGCATGCACGCGGCCGGTGCGCCCGCCCGTTCCGGCGTGGCCGTGTTTTGCCTGGTGTTCCTGCCATTCGCGCTCGGGCATTACCTGTCGTGCCTGTTGCGCGGCGTCAATGCCGTGCTGACGGCGGAATTGCTGGGCGCCATCGCCCTGACGCCAGCGCAGCTGGGCCTGCTGACCAGCGCCTTTTTTCTCGCCTTTGCGCTGGTGCAATTACCGGTCGGCATGGCGCTGGACCGCTACGGCCCTCGCACGGTGCAACTGTGGCTGCTGGCGCTGGCGGCTCTGGGCGTGTGGCTGTTCAGCCGGGGCCACAGCTTTGCCGAGCTGATGTGGGCGCGCGCCATCATGGGCGCCGGGCTGGGCGGCTGTTTCATGGCTGCCGTGAAAGCGATTTCGTGCGCCATCGCGCCGTCGCGCCTGCCTTCCGTGCATGGCTATTTGATCGCCGTGGGCGGCTTGGGCGCGGCCACGGCCACCATGCCCGTCAAGCTGGCCCTGCATTACACGGACTGGCGCGGCGTGTTCCTGGGGCTGGCGCTGGCGGCGCTGGCCGTCGGCTTGCTGATCCGCCTGCTGTCGCCGGCCATGCCCGCGCCTGCCGCAGGCATGCACAAGGTGAGCAAGGTCAGCGTCTGGAGCGTGTACCGCGATCCCGGCTTTCGCTGCACCATCGCGCTGATCCTGTTGCCGCACACGGTGTTCTTTGGCGTGCAGGGCTTGTGGGTGGGGCGCTGGCTGGCCGACGTGGGCGGCTTGTCCGATGACAGCGTGGCGTATTTGTTGTACCTGGGCATGGCGGCCGTCATCTTCGGCGCCATCGGCATGGGCATGCTGACGGAATGGGCCGGGCGGCGTGGCATTGCGCCCATGCAAGTGGCGGCCGCCGGTATCGTCCTGTTTGTCGCCGTGCAAGCGGCGATGGCGTGCAATGTCGTGCCCGGCCTGCCGTTGCTGTCCGTGCTATTTACCTTGCTGGGCACGGTGACGGGCCTCGAGTATGCGATCGTCGCGCAAAGCATGCCGGCCAGCCTGACGGGCAGGGCGGCCACCTGTCTGAATTTGCTCATTTTTACGGGCGCCTTCCTGGTGCAGGCGGGTTTTGGCCTGATCCTCGGCTGCTGGCCCCTGAACAGCCAGCAGCAGTACCCGCCGCAGGCGTACCAGGTGGCGTTTGGCGTGCTGGCAGCCTTGCAACTGCCGGGACTTGCGATGTTTTTCATCAACCGCTACAGGCGTGCCGGGCCATCCGGTAAAATGGCAGCCTGCACAGCGGCAATGATCAACTCCAAGGAAGACTATGAAACTCGTTCGTTATGGACGTCCAGGCAAGGAAAAACCGGGCCTGATCGATGAAGAAGGCAAACTGCGCGACCTGTCCGGCGTGATTGCCGATATTGACGGCGCACAACTGTCCGACAAGGCCTTGCGCAAGCTGGCCAAGCTCGACGAAAAGACCTTGCCCCTCGTGCGCGGCAACCCGCGCTTCGGCGTGCCGCTGGCCAATGTCGGCAAGTTCATCGGCATCGGCCTGAACTACGCGGACCACGCGGCCGAATCGGGCATGCCGATCCCGGCCGAACCCATCGTGTTCATGAAGGCGATCACTTGCCTGAACGGCCCGGACGACAATGTCGTGTTGCCGAAAGGCTCGAAAAAGACGGACTGGGAAGTGGAGCTGGGCGTGATCATCGGCACGCGCGCGCAGTACGTGAGCGAAGAGGACGCCTTGAAATACGTGGCCGGCTATTGCGTCGTCAACGATATTTCCGAGCGCTCGTTCCAGCTGGAACGGGGCGGCCAATGGGATAAAGGCAAGGGCTGCGATACCTTCGGCCCTGTCGGCCCGTGGCTGGTGACGCGCGATGAAGTCATCGACGAGCAGGACCTGGACCTGTACCTGGAAGTCAACGGCAAGCGCATGCAGACTGGCAATACGCAAACCATGATTTTCACGGTGGCGCAGATCGTCAGCTACCTGTCGCAATTCATGACCCTGGAACCGGGCGACGTGATCGCCACGGGCACGCCGCCGGGTGTGGGCCAGGGTCGCAAGCCGCAGCGCTTCCTCAAAAAAGGCGACAGCCTGCGCCTGGGCATCGCCGGCCTGGGTGAACAGCAGCAGGACGTGGTCGCCTGGACTGCCTGATGGCCGGTAGCGATATCGACCGCTTGCCCGCGCTGCCTTTGGCGCAGCTGGACCCGCAGCAGCGCGCCGCCGCGCAAGCCATCATCGATGGTCCGCGCGGGGCCCTGTACGGCCCCTTCGTGCCGCTGATCCGCAGCCCCGAGCTGATGGAAGCGGCGCAGCGCATGGGCGAATACTTGCGCTACCGCAGCGCCATCGGCACGCGGCTGTCGGAGCTGGCGATCCTGGTGACGGCGCGCCAGTGGGACCAGCAAGTCGAGTGGGCCATCCACGCGCCGCTGGCCGTGCAGAACTGTATCGCGCAAGCGGCCGTGGACGCCATCGCCGCGCGGCGCGCGCCGCTTGCCCTGAAGGAAGACGAGCAAGCCGTGCACGACTTCTGCATCGAGCTGCAGCAAAACAAGCGCGTCAGCGACGCCACGTATGCGCGCGCGCTGGCGTTGTTTGGCGAGCACGGCGTGGTCGACTTGATGGGCATCAATGGCTATTACACCTTCCTGGCCATGGTGATGAATGGCGCGCAGACGGCCGTGCCGGCCTTGGGCGTCACGCCTTTGCCCGATTAGAATAGTTCTTCGGCAAAGATGGACAAAGTGTAATGAAGTTGCAATTATTCAATATATAATTTTGCTTCCCTTCCATTGCCAATTAGCTCAATGAAAACTCGTCCGTGCATCACCCTGATGGGCCGCGCCTTCCTGGCGCTGGCCCTTTCTGTTTCCCCCTTGATGACGCTGCGGGCGCTTGCCGCCGAGACCGCCGCTACGGCGAACGCCAGCGCTTCCGCCCTGGAAAATTCCGTCGTCAAGGTGTTTTCCACCCTGCGCGGGCCGGACCCGTATAAACCGTGGAGCAAGGCCGCGCCGCAGGAGGTGACGGGCTCGGGCGTCGTCATCGAAGGCCGCCGCATCCTCACCAATGCGCACGTGGTCGGCTATGCCAGCCAGGTGCAGATCCAGGCCAATGGCGCGGGCGACAAGATACCGGCCACCGTGCTGGCCATTTCGCGCGGCATGGACCTGGCCTTGCTGAAGATCGACGACGACAGTTTTTTCGCCAGCCACAAGGCGGTGCCGCGCGCCAATGTCTTGCCCGACGTGCGCGATGCCGTGCTGGCGTATGGTTATCCGACGGGCGGCACCTCGCTGTCGATCACCAAGGGTATCGTGTCGCGCATCGAATTCGTGCGCTACAACTTTCCCGTCTCCGGCCTGCGCATCCAGATCGATGCGGCCATCAATCCGGGCAATAGCGGCGGCCCCGTGATTGCCGGTGACAAGATGATCGGCCTGGCCTTTGCGGGCATGCTCAATGCGCAAAACATCGGCTACATCATCCCCAACGAGGAAATCGAGCTGTTCCTGCGCGACCAGGAAGGCGGCGCACCCAAGGGCAAGCCGGCCATGCGCGACGTGACGCAAACGCTGGAAAACCCCGCGTTGCGCACCTACCTGAAACTGGCCAAGGGTGTCGAGGGCGCCGTCGTGATGACGCCGGCCAGCAAGGATGCCGCCTATCCACTCAAGGAGTGGGATGTCATCACGCATATCGGCGATTTTCCGGTCGATAACCAAGGCATGGTCAAGCTGAATGCCAACAGCCGCGTGCGCTTCCAGTACCGCGTGCAGCAGTTGGCGAAAGACGGCGAATTGCCGTTGACGGTGGTGCGCCAGGGCGCGCCCCTGAAAATCAAGGTGCCCGTCTCGGCGGCGCACCCGATGCTCATCAGCGGCCTGCAGGGCAGTTATCCTTCCTATTTCATCTTCGGCCCCATGGTGTTTTCGCGCGCCACGACGGAATTCATGGCGGCGCCCAATGGCAACCCGGCGATCTTGGGCGGCATGGCGTTCGCCGGCAATCCGCTGGCCACGCGGCGCGGCGATGCGCCCGATGCCGAGCGCGAAGAGCTGGTGGTGATCGCCGCGCCGTTCTTCCCGCACAAGCTGATGAATGGCTACAGCACCCGTTTCTTCTCGGTCGTCGATTCCGTCAATGGCGTGCGCGTGCGCAGCCTGGCGCACCTGGTGGCCTTGCTGCGCGACCAGACCGATGAATTGCTGACATTCCGCTTTCAGCAGCGCGATGCGGAAATGGTCGTCGTGCCCCGCAAGGAGATGCTGGCCGCGACGGAATCGGTGCTGACGGACAACGGTATCCGCTCGGAAGCGTCGGCCGACATGCTGAAAATCTGGAACGAAAAAACGCCGGCGAACTGATCGTTCCCGGCGCTTCGTACTTTACGTACAGGTACAACAACAGGCGCGGCGCACACCGCGCCTGTTTTATTTTATGCCAGCACTTTTTTCAGCCACGCGCCGATGGCGTCGATTTCTTCCTGGCACAGCGAGTGCTGCATCATGTATTCATGCCATTCCACTTTGTAACCCATACCGGTGAGCAAGTCGCGCGACTGCTGCGCGCGGCCGATCGGCACCACGGGGTCGGCCGTGCCATGCGCCATGAAGATCGGTGTTTCCAGGCTGGCCGGCGTGCGCTCAAGAGCCGTCTTGTCGGCCAGGGGCAGGTAGCCGGACAAGCACATCAGGCCGGCCAGCGGTTCCGCGTGGCGCAAACCCGTTTGCAAGGTCATGGCGCAGCCTTGCGAGAAGCCGGCCAGGATGATGCGGCTGGCGGGAATGCCGCGCGCCTTTTCGCGCGCGATCAGCGCTTCGATCTGCGCCTGCGAGGCGCGCAGGCCGCCCTCATCTTCGCGGCGTACGAGGTCGTTTACGAGGATGTCGTACCAGGCGCGCATCACATAACCGTTGTTGATGGTGACGGGCATGGTGCCGGCGCTGGGAAAGATGAAGCGGATGGCGGGGCAGCCGCGCAAATCGAGTTCTTTCACCAGTGGCACGAAATCGTTGCCGTCGGCGCCCAGGCCGTGCATCCAGATGATGGAAACGGTGGGATTCGGTGCGCTGTCGAGTTCTATGGTTTCCAGCAAGGTGCTCATGTATTTTCCTCAGGTAATGGTTGCGCCGGACGCAGCGCCGATTTGGGACGGAAGGCCTTGCAGATGGCCGGGTCGGTTTCCATGTAGGGACCTCCGATGAGGTCGATGCAATACGGCACGGCGGCAAAGATGCCGTTCACCAGTTGCACGCCGTCGGCGTCTTTCAAGCCTTCCAGGGTTTCCTTGATGGCTTTCGGCTGGCCCGGCAAGTTCATGATCAGGCAAGCGCGCTCGGGCGTTTCGCGGATCACGGCCACCTGGCGCGACAGGATGGCCGTCGGCACGAATTGCAGGCTGATCTGGCGCATCTGTTCGCCGAAACCGGGCATTTCCTTGGTGCCCACGCTGAGCGTGGCGTCCGGCGTGACGTCGCGCCGCGCAGGACCCGTGCCGCCCGTCGTCAGGATCAGATGGCAGTGGTTCAGGTCGACCATGTCGATCAAGGTGTTTTCAATCTGCGAGCGCTCGTCCGGGATCAGGCGCTTTTCCAGGCGGAACGGCGTGCGGATGGCGGCGGACAGCCAGCTTTCCAGGGCGGGGATGCCCAGGTCTTCATACACGCCGCCGCTGGCGCGGTCCGAGATCGACACGAGGCCGATAATCAATTCGTCTTCTATCGTGGTCATGGGGCACCTGTCTATGTCGTAAAAAAACCGGGATGATCCCGGTTTTTCGCTACTTTCGGGGTCAGACCCGCCGGGTCTGACCCCAGTTGCTTATTCGTCTTCTTCTTGCTCAACGCCATCTTCATCGGCATCTTTCTTGCCGCTGTTGTTCTTCTTGGCGATCTCTTTCAAGATCTGGAAGATTTCGCGGTAGGCTTTCGGCGGCTTGTTCTCGGCTTGCTCCTTGCGGGCATTGCGGATCAGGGTGCGCAGGTGTTGCACGTCCAGTTCCGGGTTTTCCGACAGCAAGACGGTCAGCGCCTTGTCATCCGTCAACAGCTTGTCGCGGCGGCGTTCCATCGCGTGCATATTGGCCGTGTCGGCTTTCGACAAGCCTTTCCAGCTATCGATGGTGCGTTGGATGGCGGCAACTTCTTCTTCATCCAGGGTACGCATTTTCTTGCCCACGTATTGCAGCTGGCGGCGGCGGCCTTCGTGATCCTTGATTTGCTGGCATTCGAGAATGGCGTCGCGCACGTCTTCCGGCATCGGGACGCGCTTGACGCGGTCGCGTGCCTCATTGACGAGTTCTTCGCCCAGCTTTTGCAGGACGGTCATCTGGCGCTTGAGTTCCGATTTCGACGGACGTTCATATTCCTGTTCGAATTCGGTGGATTGGAAGCCGCAAGCTCCCCGGTTTGGATTTGGCATGATAAGGCGGGATTGGCCGCGTAGGCCGCACCTGTAAACTGTAAACGACTGCTATGATAACCTTTTTAGCGGCTTTCCGAAGAAAACAGCGCATGAACGACTCCGTATTTACCCATAGTCAAGAGCAATTGCAGCAACTGGCCCGTGATGTGTTGTCTTTTGCGCGGGAAGCGGGCGGCACCGACGCTGCCGTCGAGGTCAGCGAAGGCGGCGGCCTGTCCGTTTCTGTACGAAAAGGCAAGATCGAGACGATCGAGCAAAACAAGGACAAGGGCATGGGCGTGACCGTGTTTGTCGGCAAGAAACGCGGCAATGCCAGCACCTCCGACTTTTCGCCGTCCGCCCTGCGCGCCACGGTGGACGCCGCCTACAATATTGCGCGCTTCACGGCCGAGGACGATTGCGCGGGCCTGGCCGACGCCGACATGCTGGAAATGTTCCCCCGCGATTTGCAACTGTTCTATCCCTGGCTTATTTCGACCGAGGAAGCCGTCGCACTGGCCCAACGTGCCGAAGCGGCCGCGTTTGCCGTCGATCCGCGCATCACGAACAGCGAGGGCGCCAGCGTGCACGTGCAGCAATCGCACTTTGTGTCCGCCAATTCGCGCGGCTTCATCGGCGGCTACCCGTTTTCGCGCCACACGCTGTCCGTGGCACCCATCGCCGGCAAGGGCGCGAAGATGCAGCGCGACGACTGGTATTCGTCCGTGCGCGACGCCGCCAAGATGTCGAGCCCGGAAGCCATCGGCCGCTATGCCGCCGAGCGCGCGCTGTCGCGCCTGAACGCGCGCAAGCTGGGCACGCGCACTTGCCCCGTGCTGTTCGAGGCGCCGCTGGCGGCCGGTTTGCTCGGTACCTATGTGCAAGCGACCTCGGGCGGCGCCCTGTACCGCAAATCCACATTCCTGAACGATTCACTGGGCACGCAGGTGCTGCCGTCGCACGTGCAGATCTTTGAAGATCCGCACGTGATCGGCGGCGTCGGTTCGGCGCCGTTCGACGAAGAAGGTGTGAAAACCGTCAGCCGCGACGTCGTCAGGGATGGCGTGGTGCAAGGCTATTTCCTGTCGACCTATACGGCCCGCAAGCTGGGCATGCAGACGACGGGCAACGCGGGCGGTTCGCACAATCTGTACCTGACCTCTAGCCTGACGGCCGCCAGCGACGATTTTAGTGCCATGCTGAAAAAGCTGGGCACGGGCTTGCTGGTGACGGAACTGATGGGACAAGGAACCAATTACGTGACAGGCGACTATTCGCGCGGCGCGTCCGGTTTCTGGGTGGAAAATGGCGTGATCCAGTATCCGGTGGAAGAAATCACGATTGCCGGCAACATGAAAGACATGCTGCGCAACATCGTCGCCGTAGGCGCCGACGTCTTGCGTCGCGGCACCAAAGAGACGGGTTCCATCCTCATCGAGAGCATGGTGGTGGCCGGCGGCTGAGTGCTTGGGGGCCCGCCGCGGCAACGCCGCGCAGGCGCCCCATGCTTTACTGCTGGACTTGATAGCCATCCGTCAGGGTGGCCAAAAATTTCACCATATCCTCGATCTCGCCCGCCGTCAGCGCCGGCGCCATGCCGCGCTTGCGGTCGAACGGCGCTTCGCTGACGTTGACGTTGGCGCGGTACCTCGCGGGTACGTCATTGAATTTCTGCACTTTCCCTCGTTGGTCGCGCGGATACCATTCTTGCGGATGCGTATCGCGCCGCACATAGAAGCGCAGGGCATCCGTCAGGTTGTCGAACACGCCGTTGTGGAAAAACACCTGGCGCGTGGCCACATTGCGCAGGCTGGGCACCTTGAAGGCGCCGCACAGCTCGCCTTTCAGCGCCAGGTCCGTGCGGTCGGGACCGCACAAGCCCAGATCGAAATACGCGGGGTCGGCCGTGGCGGGAATGCGCGTATTGCGCGGCACGCCCAGATTGTCGAAACTGAAGTCCGTAAACAAGGGCGGCGCGCCATGTTCGCCCCGCCCGCTGGGGTGGCAAGCGGCGCAATTGCCCTTGCGTTCATCGTTGAACAGGGCCAGGCCACGCAATTCCGCCAGCTCCAGCGGAACCTTGTTGGCCAGGTAGAGGTCATATTTGGAATCGTAGCGGTGGAAGTCCGGCTCTTCCTGCTGGAATTGCTGCAAGGCATAGGTGATGCGGCGGAATGCTTGTTGCGGTTGCGTAAAGATGGCAGCGCCAAAGACGTGCCGGAATGCTTCCGCGTAACTGCCGTTGCGCAGCCGTTCCACCACTTCATCCGTGCTGGCATTGGCCATTTCGTGCGGTGCCAGGAAAGGCCGTTCCGCCTGTTCCGCGAGGCTGGCGGCGCGGCCGTCCCAGTTGATGCCGCCGTTGGGTGCGCCTTCCCCATCAAAGCGGAAGGGCGGAGTGTGTTCCAGGTAGCGCAGCGATGGCGTGGCGCGGTAGCCGTGCGCCTGGCCGTCGGCGCCCCCCAGTTGCACGGCCAGCTTGTTGGCTGGCGCGTAAGCATGGGCCGGGTCATGGCAACTGGCGCACGACTGCTTGCCCGAGGCGGACAGGCTGGCATCGTGGAAGATGCGCCGCCCCAGCTGTGCGGCAGGGCTGAGTTCGGCCGCTGCGCCTGGCATGCCGGGCAAGCCAAGCAACAAAGATATGCACACGTGTGCAAATCGGGTCGGTGAAAATCGCGCCTCAGCGCGTGGCTGGTCTTTGATGGTCATATGCGGGATGGTTATCGGCAAGGGGAGGAACGAACAATGCTGCGCCCAGTATAGGCAGCAATAGCCGGCGTGGCAACGATTTACGATGCTGCGCTGCGCCATGGTTTAGAGCCTATCCCAGTAGGGAGCGTCTTTTGCTGGCAGTTCATCAGGAGCGCGGACAAGGCATGAGGAGGACGCGTGGCGAGCCACGCGACGACGATCAACGCAGTTCCCGCTTCTGAGGGCCGCCAGCAGGGGATGTATTCATCTACTGGGATAGGCTCTTGGTGCCGCCCGCCGTGCCGGAGGGCGGCACGGGCGGCTGGCTGCTGCCCGGTCAGGTCAGTATTGTTCCCACTCGCCTTCCGCCACCATGGCGGGCGCGGCGCTCTTGCGGCTGGCGGGGGCGTTGGCGACGAGCCGTGGCTGGGCCGCCGTGGCGGCTGCGGGCCGTGGCGCCGGCTTTGGCTCCGGCCGCGATGCTGGCGCGGCTGGCGCCAGCGCCTGTGTGCCGTCGAGTTTGAACACGCTGACGGCTTCGGCCAGGATGCCCGCTTGATCCTGCAGCGCTTCGGACGCGGCGGCCGCCTCTTCCACGAGGGCTGCATTTTGCTGGGTCACGGCGTCCATTTCCGTGATGGCCTGGTTGATCTGTTCAATGCCCGCTTCCTGCTCGTTGCTGGCGGACGTGATCTCGGCCATGATATCCGTGACGCGCCGCACGCTATTGACGATTTCCTCCATGGTGCTGCCCGCCTGGTTCACGAGGGTGCTGCCAAGACTGACCTGGTGCACGGAATCGTCGATGAGGATCTTGATTTCCTTGGCGGCGGAGGCGGAGCGGTGGGCCAGGTTGCGCACTTCCGTGGCGACCACGGCAAAGCCCCGTCCCTGTTCGCCTGCCCTGGCTGCTTCCACGGCCGCATTCAGCGCCAGGATATTGGTCTGGAAGGCAATGCCGTCGATAACGCTGATGATGTCGACGATTTTCTTCGACGAGGCATTGATGGAATCCATGGTGGTGATCACTTCCGCCACCACCTTGCCGCCCTTGCTGGCCACGCTGGAGGCCGATTGCGCCATCTGGTTGGCCTGGCGCGCGTTTTCGCCATTTTGCTTGACGGTGGACGTCAGTTCTTCCATCGACGAGGCCGTTTCTTCCAGCGAGCTGGCTTGCTGTTCCGTGCGCGAAGACAGGTCCATATTGCCGGAGGCGATTTCACGCGAGCCGTGGGCGATGGCGTCCGTGCCATGGCGCACGCGGGCCACGATGCCTTGCAGATTGTCATTCATCTCTTTCAAGGCGCGCAGCAGCTGGCCCGTTTCATCGTTGCCGCGCGCGTCGATGCTGACCGACAAGTCGCCGGCCGCCACCCGTTGCGCCACCTTGACGGCTTCGGCGATGGGCCGGCTGATAGAACGGCTGATCAGGATGGCCAGCGCGATGGCAATGGCCGTCGCCGCGATGGACAGGGACAAGGTCAGGATGATGGCCATGCGCCCATCGGCGGCGGCTTGCTTGCCTTCGCTTTCCATCAGCGATTCCTGGAAGCTGGTCATGGCCGCCAGGGCCGTCAAGAATTTTTCTTGCGGATAGCGCAACTGCGTCAACAGGAAGATGCCCGCCGTTTCCGATTTGCCTTCTTGTAATAGTTTGATGTTCGCATCGCGCGTCCTGGCATAGCTTTCGCGGCTGCTCATCACGGCCTGGAGCAGTTCCTGGCCCTTGGGCGTGTTGATCATGGTTTTCAGGCGCGCCAGCAGCTCCGCGTTCTTTTTGATCGAGGCCTGAATCTTGGCCACGGAACTGCTGACTTCGTCGGCATCGTTGGCGCCGATGATGGCGATGCTCAGCAGGCGGGCCTGGATATTGACCTCGGACTGTATCGTATTCGACAACATGACCTTGACATAGCGGTCGTTGAGAATTTTTTCCGTCGAGGTGTTGATGTTGCGAATGCGGCTAATGGAAACAAATGCCACCATGGCAAGCAGGACAATGATCAAGCCAAAACTGACGGCCAGGCGGGTACTGATTTTAAGCTTATACATAGGTCATTCATCCTCGGCGAAAAGCGGAAAGCGTGCGCAGGGAATCGTCCTGCGGACAGGCTGTGTCCATTCAAGACGATGCTGATGCGGTCAGTTTGCGTTACAGAAAGCTAATTCGGCAGGGACAGGGCCGTGGATGCGTATTGCCGGTGGCCGGGAAGTCATGGCGACCCGCCCGGCGAGATATTCTTGCGGGGCAGCGCAGCGTGGCGCGGCCCGATTCTGTTGCTTAGTGTAGGACGATAATTTCTGACAGGCAAGATGTTAGGAAAAAAATCCGCTCGGCCAGCAACGCTTGTCGTGCGGTCAAAAAAAATGCCCCGGCGAGCGGGGCAAGGGATCAAGCGGGCCGTGTCGGCCCAGGCGCTCAGGCGCGCAAGGTGGACAGGATAGGTTGCAGCACGGCCGCGCCCAGTGCGGCGCTGCGGGCGCCGCTCCAGCCCGTTTGCGGGTCGGGATCGTTGGCGTTGTCCTTGAACGGCAATTCCAGGGTCAGCGACAGGCAGCCGAAGGCGTGCGTGATGTGGGGCGAGCCCATGGTCAGCACTTCCGGCGTGAACGGGCCGTCTTCATAGCCATGCTCATCCTGGAAGTCGGGGCTGGCCACCTTGAAGTCGGCGATGAAGCGGTCTTGCTCGGCCTTTTGTGCTGGCGTGAAATTTTCCAGCGCATCGCTGCCGGCCACGAAGACGTAGGGCAAGCCTTCGTCGCCATGCACGTCGAGGAACAGGTCGCAACCGATTTCATGCATTTTCTGTTTCACCAGGAATACTTCCGGGCTGCGCTCCATGGTCGGCGTCATCCATTCGCGGTTCAGGTTGGCGCCGGCCGCGTTGGTGCGCAGGTTGCCGTGCACGGAACCGTCCGGGTTCATGTTCGGCACCACGTAGAAAACGGCGTCCTGCAGGCACTGGCGGGCAAAGGGATTGGCCTGGTCCAGCAAGGCTTCAAGCATGCCTTCGACAAACCACTCGGCCATCGTCTCGCCCGGATGCTGGCGCGCGATGACCCAGACTTTTTTCTCGGCATCGGCGTCGCCGACGACCAGCAGATTCATGTCGCGGCCTTCCACCGTGCTGCCCAGGTCGATCAGGCGCACGAGCGGCGACGCTTGCGCGCTGTCGATCAGGGCCAGGTGGCGGTCCCATGGGTACGGTTCGAAATAGGCGTAGTAGACGCTTTCTTCCTCGGGGGTGTGTTCGATGGTCATCACCGTGCCGTCAAAGCTGGTCGGCACGCGGAACCAGGTTTCGCGGTCGTAGCTGGCCACGGCCTGGTAGTCTTTCCAGCCGTCCGGGTAGGCGGACTTGCCGGCATTCATGAAGCGGATCGTGCACGCCTCGCCTTGCGCGCCTTGCAGGCGGAAGTAAAACCACTGCGTGATGTCGGCGTGGGAATCCTTGCGGATGTTCAGTTCGATGGACTGGGCATCGTCGGCGCGCAGCACCTCGATCGCGCCGGCGTCGAATTGCTGGCTGATTTTAATGGTCATGAGTGTTCCTGATAAAAACGTATGGGTTTTGCATCGTGTGCAATGGCGCGATGATACCTGTTTTGCGGTGGCCTTTGTGCTGGCGCAAACGATGACGGACATGCTTTGCTAACGTGGAAGCTCCGACATGGGGAGATCATCATGGACGACCATAGCAACCACATACGCGAACTGGAAAAGAAAATCAGCGCCCTCAGCGACGCGCTGGCGCACCTGGGCAAGGGCACGACCTTGCAGGAATTGCTGCGCATCATACGTTTCCCCGGCTACACGACGCCGGCCGAATTCACCTTCAACGTCGCCATCCTCGACACCATGCTGGTGCAGGCCAATGCGCTGGAAAAGCTGGGGCAGGATTTGCTGGCGGGGGCCAAGCAGGTGGTGGCAAAACAGTGAGCAGGCGGTGACTTACAACACCTAACAAAACCGTAGCGAGCGGAAGGGAGTTGTGGTTGAGAAGCGCAACTGTACGAAGGTACAGTGAGCATCGCAGGCCGCAAATACCGACGCGCAGTAGGTTTTGATAGGTGTTCTTATTCCTGAACACCTGAAAAATGGCCAGGGCAAGGCGCAGGGCCGCAGGCAGTACGAACGTACGCCCAGGCCCTGCAACGCCGCCATGGACGTTTTATCAGGTGTTCAGTCCGCCGAAGCGTTCGTAAAACCACGGCTCCACGTCCGGCGCGTGCTCATCCTCGCGACGCAGGGTGGCCAGGATGTGTTCCTCAGCAGGTGCATACGTGATGCGGTACAGGTCGCGCGCCAGCGCATAGGCTTGCGTGCCAGGCCACGGTTCGGGCAGCAGTTCGACGGGCAGTTGCGGGTCGTGCAACTGCACGCGGCGGTAGGCGTGCGTCAGCAGCGAGCGGATGACGAACGCCTGCTCCGCATCGAACACGGGTTCTTCCTGCAGCAGGGTCAGCAGCGGCTGGAAACTGGCGATGAATTTTTCGTAGCCGGCCATCACTTCCGACAAGTCCCAGCAGTCGCCCACCATGTCGCGCAGGGGACGCGTGCTGACGCCTGGCAATTCCGTGGTGTGGCAGACATACAGCTTGCCCTGCACCTCGTTGCGCACGAGGATATCTTCCAGCGCCTCCGCATTGCTGGCCGGATGGCCAAAGATGCCGGGAGAGATCAAGCCGTAGCCCGCCCACAATAATTCCTTGCGCAGCGCGCCCCGTTCGGCGGCGCCGATGCTGCCGGCCGGACCGATCACCAGGGTCCAGCTGCCATCCCAGTGCACGACCAGCGGCGCGTAGATGCGGCGGTAGGCGCGTTCGAAGCGGGCCAGCGCCTCCGGGCGTATCGCATAGGCGCTGCGGCGGCCGTCGCGCTGCGAGCTGAGCCAGCCTTCCTGCGCCAGGCGGAACACGCTGGTGCGCAATAGCCGGTCATTGACGCCGAATGGCGCCAGCAGTTCGATCAGGCTCCCCAGCCAGATGGCGCCGCCGCGCGGCACGATGGCGTCGCCGAAGATGGTCATCACCAGGGACTTCGAGCGCGGTGGGTCGCTTTCCAGGAAATCGGCTATCCATGCCGTGCAGCGGGTGTTCTTCATGTGGTTCCGGTCTGGCCGTGTTGCGGTCGGTTCAATAAAAGCAGCAGTTTACTTGGCTGCGCGGGTAGCGCGGCAATAATTTGCCGGAAGCGCGGGTAGCGCCCCATGGTGTTTTCTCATAAGCAATATCATACGCACAAAAAAGCTGCACAAGATACGATTTTTTAAAATGATTCACATCAAGTGTATGCAAATCGTTTTTTGTATCGTATTATCTGTTTATCGCACCGCGTTGCTGCGCAAAATCAAAGACATGGGAGACACATCATGTACGCACAAATGGTTGAAACCGGCCTCAAGAACGTCCGCTCCATCGACGACATGGGCCAGGAAGAGCGCGCTTTCCAGGCGCGCATCGACGAAGGCATCAAGATCGAGGCCAAGGACTGGATGCCGGACGCCTACCGCAAGACCCTGATCCGCCAGATTTCGCAGCACGCGCACTCGGAAATCGTCGGCCAATTGCCCGAAGGTAACTGGGTCACGCGCGCACCGACCCTGAAACGCAAGTCGATCCTGCTGGCGAAGATCCAGGACGAAGCGGGCCACGGCCTGTACCTGTACAGCGCCGCGGAAACCCTGGGCGTGTCGCGCGACGATTTGCTCGCTGCCTTGCACTCGGGCAAAGCCAAGTATTCCAGCATCTTCAACTATCCCACCCTGTCGTGGGCCGACATGGGCGCCATCGGCTGGCTGGTCGACGGTTCCGCCATCATCAACCAGATTCCCCTGTGCCGCTGTTCCTACGGTCCGTATGCGCGCGCCATGATCCGCGTCTGCAAGGAAGAATCGTTCCATGCGCGCCAGGGCTACGACATCATGATGTCGCTGTGCAAGGGTACGCCCGAACAGAAAGCCATGGCGCAAGATGCCTTGAACCGCTGGTGGTGGCCATCGCTGATGATGTTCGGCCCGTCCGACGCCGCCTCCGTCAACAGCGCCCAATCGGCGCAATGGCGCATCAAGCTGTTCTCGAACGATGAATTGCGCCAGCGCATGGTCGACCAGACCGTGCCGCAAATCGAATACCTGGGCTTGACGGTGCCCGATCCCGACCTGAAGTTCAATGCGGAGACGGGCCACTATGAATTTGGCGAGATCGACTGGTCCGAGTTCAACAATGTCCTGAAGGGCAATGGCCCGTGCAACCGCGAACGTTTGCAAACGCGCGTGAAAGCGTATGAAGACGGCGCATGGTTCCGCGATGCCTTGGTCGCCTATGCCGACAAGCAAGCCGCTAACAAAGCAGCAGCGTAATTACATAAGACAGATAGGGGATAGCAACATGAGCAAAGAATGGCCTTTGTGGGAAGTGTTCATCCGCAGCCAGCACGGCCTGGCGCACAAGCATGTAGGCAGCCTGCACGCCTCCGACGCCGCGATGGCGGTCAACCATGCGCGCGACGTCTACACGCGCCGCAATGAAGGCGTGAGCATCTGGGTGGTGCGCGCGGCCGATATCGTCGCCAGCAGCCCCGGCGACAAGGGCGCCCTGTTCGAACCGTCGAACAGCAAGGTGTACCGCCATCCCACCTTCTTCCCGATGCCGGAAGAAGTCAAGAACCTGTGATGGGAGCGCCTGCAATGGATGACAAGGTCAACTACCTTTTGCGCCTGGGCGACAACGCCCTGATCCTCAGCCAGCAGCTGTCGCAGCTGTGCGGCAAGGGACCGGCGCTGGAAGAAGACATGGCGCTGACCAACGTGGCGCTCGATCTGTTGGGCCAGACGCGCTTGTGGTTCAGCTATGCGGCGGAACTGGAAAACGCGGGCCGCGACGAGGACGACATCGCCTTCTTGCGCGACGCCCACGATTTCAAGAACTGCCTGCTGGTCGAACAGCCGAACGGCAATTACGCCGACACCATGATGCGCCAGTTCTTCTTCGACAGCTGGCACTACTTCCAGCTGCTGGAACTGACGAAATCGACGGATGGTCGCATCGTCGATGTGGCGCAAAAGTCGATCAAGGAAGTGACGTATCACCTGCGCCGCAGCGGTGACCTGATCGTGCGCCTCGGCGACGGCACGGCGGACAGCCATGCGAAAACGCAGGCCGCGGCCGACAAGCTGTGGATGTACACGGGCGAGATGTTCAAGTACGACGCCGTCGACCAGGCCATGGTCGCCGCCGGCATCGCGCCGCCATCGGACGTGCTGCGCCGGGCCTTCCTCGAGCACGTGGCCGAGATCTTCGCCGAAGCGACATTGACCATGCCGGCGCCTGACGCCTGGATGCAAAAGGGCGGCAAGCAGGGCACGCACACGGAGCACCTGGGTTTTATTCTGGCCGAGATGCAGTTCCTGCAGCGCGCCTATCCCGGGGCGGAGTGGTAATGAACACGCCCATGGCAGCGCTGGACGCGGCCCAGGTCTGGGCCTGGCTCGGCGATGTGCCTGACCCGGAAATCCCCGTCATTTCGGTGGTGGACCTGGGCATCGTGCGCGCCGTCGACGTCACGGCGGGCGACGCGTGTACCGTGACGATCACGCCCACGTATTCGGGTTGTCCGGCGATGCAGGTGATCGCCGACGCCGTCACCGATGCCTTGCGCAGCCATGGCGTGGCCAAGGTGACCCTGGTGAACCAGCTGGCGCCCGCCTGGACCACGGACTGGATGAGCGAGGCGGGCAAGGCCAAGCTGAAAGGCTACGGCATCGCCCCGCCGCAGCAGCAGGTGATCGATATCAGCGGCTTGCGTGGTGGCGTGAAACGGCAACCGATGCCCAAGCTGGACGTCATTTGCCCGAACTGCGGCTCGACGCATACGCAGCTGACCAGCCAGTTCGGCTCCACGCCGTGCAAGGCCCTGTACAAATGCCTGGCTTGCCG
The DNA here is from genome assembly GCF_001758625.2 of Janthinobacterium sp. HH102. Lineage (NCBI taxonomy): Bacteria > Pseudomonadati > Pseudomonadota > Betaproteobacteria > Burkholderiales > Oxalobacteraceae > Janthinobacterium > Janthinobacterium sp. HH102. Next base: position 5,895,954 of record NZ_CP062062.1, on the reverse strand, counting down.
CGAACCGTTTGACTACTTCAAGTGCCACTAAAAAAATCAGGCACACGTTCCGAAGAAACTGGAGATGAAGCATGAGTAAATTTTATCCGCTGCGCGTAGCGAACGTGCGCAACGAAACACGCGACACCATCGCCGTCACGTTCGACGTGCCGTCTGAACTGCAGCAGCAGTTCCGCTTCCAGCAGGGCCAGCACCTGACCCTGCGCACCAATATCAATGCGGAAGACGTGCGCCGTTCGTATTCCATCTGTTCGGCGGTGCAGGACGGCACCCTGCGCGTGGCCATCAAGCGCACGCCGGGCGGCGCTTTCTCCACCTGGGCCAACGACACCCTGAAAGCCGGCGCCACCATCGAGGTGATGCCGCCCATGGGACACTTCAACGTACCGCTCGACTGCGTCAACCGCAAGCACTACCTGGCATTCGCGGCCGGCAGCGGCATCACGCCCATCCTCTCCATCATCAAGACGACCCTGCTGACGGAACCCCTGAGCCGCTTCACCCTGTTCTACGGCAACCGCGCCTCGTCCTCCGTCATCTTCAAGGAAGAATTGACGGACCTGAAGGATGTGTACCTGGAGCGTTTGAACCTCGTCTACGTGATGAGCCGCGAGCAGCAGGACATCGAATTGTTCAACGGCCGCATCACGCAAGAAAAATGCGAACAGTTCCTGCAGCACTGGATCAAAGTCGAAGACTACGACAACGCGTTTATTTGCGGCCCGGAAGACATGATGCTCGGCGTGTCCGCTGCCCTGCAGGCGGCCGGCATGCCCAAGCAGAATATCAAGATCGAACTGTTCGCCGCCAGCATCCCGAAAAACGCCCACAAGCCGCGCGCCCAGCTGGCTGCGGATGCTGTGCAGGAAACGGAAGTGACCGTCATCATGGACGGCAACCATACCACCTTCATGATGGACAAGGACAAGGAGTCCATCCTCGACGCGGGACTGCGTCAGGGCATCGACATGCGCTACTCGTGCAAGGGCGGCGTATGCTCGACCTGCCGCTGCAAGATACTCGACGGCAAGGTCGAGATGGACGTCAACTACGCGCTGGAAGACTATGAAGTGGCGCGCGGCTTCGTCCTCAGCTGCCAGAGTTTCCCGCTGACCGACAAGGTCGTCGTCGACTTCGATCAGGCAGAATAAAAGCCGGGGTCAGACCCGCCGGGTCTGACCCCAGATTTCCGCTGCGGGCCAATAAATAAAAATAGCGAGATGCCATGACCTACCAAAACATCCTCTTCACCATCGAGCAGGGTATCGCGACGCTCACCCTGAACCGTCCCGACAAGCTCAATAGCTTTACGCAAGCCATGCACGAGGAAGTGCGCGACGCGATTGCGCAAGTGAACGCCGACAGCACCGTGCGCGTCTTCGTGCTGACGGGCGCGGGCCGCGGCTTTTGCGCGGGCCAGGACTTGTCCGACCGCGCCGTGGAACCGGGTTCGAAGGGCGTGGACCTGGGCGAATCGGTGGAAAAAAACTATGCGCCGCTGGTGCTGGCCTTGAAAGCCCTGGCTATGCCCGTGATCTGCGCCGTCAACGGCGTGGCCGCCGGCGCGGGCGCCAACCTGGCGCTGGCTTGCGACATCGTCATCGCCGGCAAGTCGGCCAGTTTCGTCGAAGTGTTCTGCAAGCTGGGCCTGATTCCGGACACGGGCGGTACCTTTTTCCTGCCACGGCTGATCGGTTCGGCACGCGCCATGGGACTGGCCATGCTCGGCGAAAAACTGACGGCGGAAAAGGCCGAGGACTGGGGTTTGATCTGGAAATGCGTGGATGACGCGCAGCTGGCGGAAGAGACGCGCAAGCTGGCCGTGCACTTTTCTACCGCACCGACCAAGGGCCTGGCGTACACCAAGCAGGCGCTGGCTCTCAGTGGCGCCAATACCCTGCCGCAGCAGCTTGCGCTGGAAGCGCGCATGATGAGCGATCTCGGTAACAGCGACGATTACCGCGAAGGCGTGGCCGCCTTCATGGAAAAACGCACACCGCAATTCAAGGGACACTGATATGGCAGCTTTGGACAACAACAGTATCGTCGCCGTCATCGGCAGCGGCGCCATGGGCGCCGGCATCGCGCAGGTGGCCGCTGCCGCCGGCTACAGAGTCAAACTGTACGACACGCGCGCGGAAGCGGTGAGCAAGGCTTTGCTTGATATCGGCAAGATGTATGCGAAGCTGGCCGAGAAGGGCCGCATGACGTTGGACGAAGCCACGGCCGCCACCGCGCGCCTGCAGGCGGCCGGCAGCCTGGCCGATGTGAGTGATTGCGCCCTGGTGGTGGAAGCCATCGTGGAAAACCTCGACGTCAAGCGCGGCCTGTTCGCCGAACTCGAAGCGTTGGTCAGCGACGACTGCATCCTGGCGACGAATACCTCGTCGATCTCCGTCACGGCCATCGCCGCCAAGCTGCGCCGGCCGGAACGCCTGGTCGGCATGCACTTCTTTAATCCCGTGCCCCTGATGGCGCTGGTGGAAGTGATCAGTGGCCTGGCCACCAGTGAACAAGTTGCCGCCACCGTCTACGACACCTCGATCGCCTGGGGCAAGAAGCCCGTGCATGCGAAATCGACACCGGGCTTCATCGTCAACCGTGTCGCCCGTCCGTTTTATGCGGAAGGCTGGCGCCTGTTGAACGAGCAGGCGGGCGACCCCGCCACCATCGACGCCGTGCTGCGCGAAGCGGGCGGCTTCCGCATGGGGCCATTCGAGCTGATGGACCTGATCGGCCACGACGTGAATTTCTCCGTCACGCAATCCGTGTTCGGCGCCTACTTCAACGACCCGCGCTTCACGCCATCCGTGCTGCAGCAGGAAATGGTCAACGCGGGATTCCTTGGCCGCAAATCGGGCCGAGGCTTTTATCTGTACGGCGAAGGCGCGGCTGCACCCGTGGCGCAGGCGGAAAGCGCGCAAGCGGCCCCGGAATTCGTCGCCCTGTCGGCCGCCATCGGCGGCGATGGCCGTGGCCACAGCGGCATCATCCGCAGCCTGGTGCAGCGGCTGGAGCAGGCGGGCGTCACCGTCAGCCGCCGCGTCATGCAGGAAGGCCAGGCGCATGACGAGGCGCCGGCCCTGCATTGCCATGGCGCCGCGATCTATCTGACCGATGGGCGCAGCGCCACCCAGCGCGCGCACGACAACCAGCATCCGGACACGGTGCTGTTCGACCTGGCGCTCGATTACGCCAGTGCAAAGCGCATCGCCGTGGCCCGTGCCGACCAGTGCAGCGACGACGCCTACGCGGCCGTCGTCGGCCTGTTCCAGGCGGCCGGTTTCACCGTCACGCGCCTGGACGACGTGCCTGGCCTGGCCGTCATGCGCACCGTCGCCATGCTGGCCAACGAGGCGGCCGACGCCGTCAACCAGGGCGTGTGCACGGCGGATGCCGTCGATATCGCCATGCAGAAGGGCGTCAATTATCCGCGCGGACCGCTGGCCTGGGCCGATGCGGTCGGCGTTCAACAGATCGTGACCGTGCTGCACCACCTGGCGCAAGGCTATGGCGAAGACCGCTACCGGGTCTCGCCGCTGCTGCGCCGCAAACTCGCCAATGGAGCACCGTTTCATGCATAAGGAAGACCATATTCACGCTGCCCAGGCTTTGGCCGAAGCGGCTGCCGCCTCCATGCTGTCGCGCGATAACGCCACCGCCGCCATGGGCATCGCCCTGGCCGACGTGGGTCCCGGCCATGCGCGCATGACGATGACGGTGCGCGCCGACATGCTCAACGGCCACCAGACCTGCCACGGCGGTTTCATTTTTGCCCTGGCCGACAGCGCCTTCGCCTTCGCCTGCAACAGCTACAACATGAATACCGTGGGTGCCGGCTGCACCATCGACTACCTGGCGCCGGGCCGCGAAGGCGACGTGCTGACGGCGCACGCCGTCGAACAGGCGCTGGCGGGCAAGAGCGGCGTCTATGACGTCAAGGTCAGCAACCAGGAAGGCCGCGCCGTCGCGCTCTTCCGGGGCAAGTCGATCCGCGTGGCGGGCGAAGTCATACAAGAGCAGGCTTGAACTGCCGGAACTGTTTTAGATTTTTTTTAAGATTAAAAACGCCTCGACAAAACCGTCGCGAGCGGAAGTGAGTTGTGGCCGAGAAGCGCAACTGTGCTGTGGCACAGTGAGCATCGCAGGCCGCAAATCACGACGCGCAGCAGGTTTGGTCAGGCGTTACTAGAGGAGACAATGATGGTCCAACGTACGCCTTCCCCGAATGACCTCGAGCCGATCGAGCGCGCCAGCAAGGATGAACTGCAGGCGCTGCAGCTCGAACGCATGAAATGGACACTCAAGCACGCGTATGACAACGTGCCACATTACCGTGCCGCTTTTGACGAAGCGGGCGTGCATCCGGACGATCTCAAATCCTTGTCCGATCTTTCCAAATTCCCGTTCACGGACAAAAAAGTCTTGCGCGACAATTACCCGTTTGGCCTGTTTGCCGTGCCGCGCGAGCAGGTGGTGCGCATCCACGCCTCGAGCGGCACCACGGGCAAGGCCACGGTGGTCGGCTACACGCAGAACGATATCGACGCCTGGGCCAACGTGGTGGCGCGCTCGATCCGCGCCGGCGGCGGCCGCGCGGGCGATATGGTGCATATCTCGTATGGCTACGGCCTGTTCACGGGCGGCCTGGGCGCGCACTACGGCGCCGAGCGCCTAGGCTGCACGGTCATCCCGATGTCCGGCGGGCAGACGGAAAAGCAGGTGCAGCTGATCCAGGATTTCAAGCCGTCCATCATCATGGTCACGCCGTCGTACATGCTCAACATCATCGAGGAATTCACGCGCCAGGGCCTGGACCCGGCCGAATCGTCGCTGAAGGTGGGCATTTTCGGCGCCGAACCGTGGACGGACGCCATGCGTTCGGAAATCGAAGCGCGCGCCGGCATCGACGCCGTCGACATCTACGGCCTGTCCGAAGTGATGGGACCTGGCGTGGCGTCCGAATGCATCGAGAGCAAGGACGGTCCCGTCATCTGGGAAGACCATTTCTATCCCGAGATCATCGATCCGGAAACGGGCGAAGTGCTGCCGGACGGCGAAGAGGGCGAACTGGTGTTTACCTCCTTGTCGAAAGAGGCGCTGCCCATCATCCGCTACCGCACGCGCGACCTGACCCGCTTGCTGCCGCCGACCTCGCGGGCCATGCGCCGCATCGGCAAGATCACGGGCCGCTCCGACGACATGCTGATCATCCGCGGCGTGAACGTTTTCCCCACGCAGATCGAAGAGCTGATCCTCAAAATGCCGAAGCTGGCGCCGCAGTACCAGCTGGTCGTCACGCGCGACGGCCACCTCGACAAGCTCGAAGTGATCGCCGAGCTGCGCATCGACCTGACGGCCACCCTCTCGGCGAGCGAAACGGACGCCCTGGCGCGCGAGCTGGAACACCGCATCAAGACGCACGTGGGCGTGAGCACGCGCGTGCGCCTGGTGGCCGCCGCCGGCATCGAACGCACGCTGACGGGCAAGGCCCGCCGCGTGGTCGACCAGCGCCCGAAGATTTTCTCCTGATAGCCCGAACAAGGAAGCAAACATGAACGAAGCCTTTATCTGTGACGCCGTGCGCACACCTTTCGGCCGCTACGGCGGTGCCTTGTCCAGCGTGCGCGCCGACGACCTGGGCGCGCTGCCGATCGCCGCGCTGATCGCCCGCAACCCGTCCGTCGACTGGTCCGCCATCGACGACGTGTTCTATGGCTGCGCCAACCAGGCGGGCGAAGACAACCGCAACGTGGGCCGCATGGCCGCGCTGCTGGCGGGCTTGCCGGCGGCAGTGCCGGCCAATACCATCAACCGCCTGTGCGGCTCCAGCCTGGACGCCGTGGGCATGGCCGCCCGCTCGATCAAGGCGGGCGAGGCGGAGCTGATCGTCGCCGGCGGCGTGGAAAGCATGACGCGCGCACCGTTCGTGATGGGCAAGGCCGACAGCGCGTTCTCGCGCGCGGCGAAAATCGAAGACACGACCCTGGGCTGGCGCTTCGTCAACGGCAAAATGAAGGCGCAGTACGGCATCGATACCATGCCGGAAACGGCGGAAAACGTGGCCGTGGAATTTGGCATCAGCCGCGCCGACCAGGACGCGCTGGCCTTGCGCAGCCAGCAGCGCTGGGCCGCCGCCAACGCGGCCGGCGTGTTCGATCGCGAAATCGTGCCCGTCGCCGTGCCGCAAAAAAAGGGCGAGCCGAAGATGGTGACGATGGATGAACATCCGCGTCCGGACACCTCGCTGGAAATGCTGGCGAAACTGAAAGGCGTGGTGAAGGCGGATGGCACGGTCACGGCCGGCAATGCCTCGGGCTTGAACGACGGCGCCTGCGCGATCTTGCTGGCGTCCGCCGCCGCCGTGGATAAATACAAATTGACGCCGCGCGCAAAGGTGCTGGGCATGGCCACGGCCGGCCTGGCACCGCGCATCATGGGCTTTGGTCCCTCGCCGGCGTCGCGCAAGGTGCTGGCGCAGACCGGCCTCACCATCGAGCAGATGGACGTGATCGAACTCAATGAAGCGTTTGCCGCGCAGGCCCTGGCCGTCACGCGCGACCTGGGCCTGGCCGACGATGCGGCCCACGTGAACCCGAATGGCGGCGCGATTGCCATCGGCCACCCGCTGGGCGCATCGGGCGCGCGCCTGGTGATGGCCGCGCTGAACCAGCTGGAACGCACGGGCGGGCGCTATGCGCTGTGCACCATGTGCATTGGCGTGGGGCAGGGTATTGCTGTCGTCATTGAACGCGTATAAAAAAGTAAAACAACAAAAAAGGCGCAGGCTTGCAAAAAAAGCGCCAACCATAATTGACCGTAGTGCCAACCTGGTGGAGACCATAATGATTGCCAATATCTTCAAGAAAACCCTGATCGCCGGCGTGCTGGCAATGACTGCCGCGGGTGCGTACGCGGCCGACAACATCAAGATCGGTTCCGTGCTGTCCGTCACGGGCCCTGCCGCCTTCCTGGGCGACCCGGAACTGAAAACCCTGCAGCTGTATATCGAGAAAATCAATGCGGCCGGCGGCGTGCTGGGACGCAAGCTGGAACTCGTGCATTACGACGACGGCAGCGATGCGGCCAAGGCCAACGGTTTTACCAAGCGCCTGATCGAGTCGGACAAGGTCGACGTGCTGATCGGCGGCACCACCACCGGCGCGACGATGGCGATGGCGCCGCTGGTGGACCGCGCCAGCATGCCGTTCATCTCGCTGGCGGGCGCCGTGGTCATCATCGATCCGGTCAAGAAGTGGGTCTTCAAGACGCCGCATACGGACCGCATGGCGGCCGAGAAGGTGTTCGAGGACATGAAGAAGCGCGGCATCAGCAAGGTGGGCCTGCTGTCGGAAACGAGCGGCTTCGGCGCCTCGGGCCGCAAGGAGTCGCAGATCGTCGCCTCGAAGTATGGCATCACCCTGGTGGCCGATGAAACCTACGGCCCGAAAGACACGGACATCACGGCGCAGCTCACGCGCATCAAGAATACGGCCGGTGTGCAGGCCGTCTTCGTGTTCGGCCTGGGCCAGGGCCCGGCGGTCGTGACCAAGAACTACGGCCAGCTGGGCATGGCCGCGCTGCCGCTGTACCAGTCGCATGGCGTGGCGTCGGACGAATACCTGAAGCTGTCGGGCAAGGCTGCCGAAGGCGTGCGGCTGCCGACGCCGGCCCTCTTGATCGGCGCCATGCTGCCCGACAGCGACGCGCAGAAGGCCGTCGTCGTCGGCTACGACAAGACGTATAAAGAGCGCTACAAGATCGATCCGTCGACCTTTGGCGGCTATGCGCTCGACGCCCTGAACCTGTCGGTGGACGCCATCAAGCGCGCCGGCGGTACGGACCGCGAAAAAGTGCGCACGGCGCTGGAGCAGACCAAGGGTTTTGTGGGCACCACCGGCGTGTTCAACATGTCGGCCAAAGACCACATGGGCCTGGACCTGTCGGCTTTCCGCATGGTGGAAGTGAAGAACGGCGAATGGCAATTGTCGAAGTGATGTAAGCCAGAGTACCTGCGCGAGGCCGCCCTCGAAGGCGGCCCGCGCATAGCCGAACATAATGGAGACACCATGGAAGTCGCACAATTTCTACAATTTCTGTATTCCGGGATGACGGTCGGTTCCGCCTACGCGCTGGCGGCGCTGGGCTTTACCATCATCTACAACACCAGCGGCGTGATCAATTTCGCGCAAGGCGAATTCATCATGCTGGGCGGGATGCTGGCCGCCGTGATGTCGGCCGCCGGCGTGCCGCTGCCGCTGGCCATCATCCTGGCCGTCATCGCCACCGGCATCGTTGGCCTGTTGATGGAAAAAGCCGTGATCGAACCGGCGCAAAACGCGCAGGTCATCACGCTCTTGATCATCACCATCGGCGCCTCGCTGGTGCTGCGCGGCCTCGTGCAAATCTGGCTGGGCAAGGATACGCACTCGCTGCCGGCCTTTTCCGGCGACGCGCCGATCGAATTTCTGGGTGCGAGCCTGCTGCCGCAAAGCCTGTGGGTGCTGGGCGTGACGGTCGTCATCGTGCTGGTGCTGGGCTGGTTCTTCGGCCGCACGCTGATGGGCAAGGCCATGCTGGCCACCTCGCACAACAAGCTGGCCGCGCAACTGGTGGGCATCAACACGCGCAAGGTCCTGCTGTTCTCGTTCGGCCTGTCGGCCCTGCTGGGCGCGGCGGGCGGCATCCTCGTCGCACCGATCACGTATACCTCGTATGACGCGGGCATCATGCTGGGCCTGAAAGGTTTTGTCGCCGCCGTATTGGGTGGCCTCGGTGGCGGCGCAGGCGCGATTGCCGGCGGCCTGATCCTCGGCATCGCCGAAGCCATGACGGCCGGCTACATCTCGTCGGCCTACAAGGATGCGGTGCCGTTCGTGCTGATTCTATTGATCCTGTTCTTCCTGCCGCAAGGCTTGTTTGGCGCTAAAAATTCGGAGCGTGTATGAAGAATTTCCTTACCCGCTCGCGCCATGGCGGCCTGCTCTTGCTGGCGCTCGTGCTGGCCATCTTGCCGCTGTTCCTCAGCAATGCGTTCTACTATGACGTGGCGATCCGCATCGCGCTGAACGCCATCGTCGTCATCGGCCTGAACCTCTTGATGGGCTATACGGGCCAGATCAGCCTCGGTCACGCGGGCTTCTATGGCCTGGGCGCGTATGCGTCGGCCGTGCTGACCACGCACTATGGCTGGCCGCCGCTGGCCGCCCTGGCCGCCGGCGCCGTTGCCACGGGCCTGCTGGCGCTGCTGCTGGCCCGTCCCGTACTGAAACTCAAGGGCCATACCCTGGCCATGGCGACGCTGGGACTGGGCATCATCATTTCCATTGTCATCAACAACGAGACGCAATGGACGGGCGGTCCGGACGGCATCGGCGTCTCCGCCTTCAGTGTCGCCGGCCTGGAAATCGCCGGCGAAAAATCATGGTACCTGGTGTGCGCCGTGCTGCTGTTGCTGGTCACGTGGCTGGCCCTGAACCTCATCGATTCGCCCGTCGGCCGCGCGCTGCAGGCCATCCACGGTTCGGAAGTGGCGGCCCGCGTCGTCGGCGTCGATACGACGCGCTTCAAGGTGCGCGTGTTCGTGCTGTCGGCGGTGATTGCCAGCATCGCGGGCAGCATCAGCGCCCATTACATCGGCTTCATCACGCCCAACCTGGCCGGTTTCTTCCACTCGATCGAGCTGGTGACGATGGTGGTGGTGGGCGGCATGGCGTCGATCTTCGGTTCCATCATCGGCGCCGCGCTGCTGACGGTCTTGCCGCAACTGCTGTCCAGTTTTGAAGGCTGGGAAACGGTGGTGTTCGGCGTGATCCTGATGGCGACCATGATCTTCATGCCCAAGGGCCTGGTGCCGAGCCTGGCCAGCCGTTCGCGCAAGCGTTCTGCCACGCCGAAAGCACCGCCTCAATCTGCACGGGAGGTGTGAGATGCTGACGATTAACAACCTGAGCAAGAGCTTCGGCGGCGTGCATGCGGTGCAGGACGTGAGCTTTACCGTCAAGGAAGGCAATATCCACTCCGTGATCGGGCCGAACGGCGCCGGCAAGACGACCCTGTTCAACCTGATCACCGGTGTCTATACGCCGACCAAAGGCGAGATCCTGCTCAATGGCGAGAACGTGGCCGCCATGTCGCCCGATGCGCTGGCGCGGCGTGGCATGAGCCGCACTTTCCAGAATCTGCAGGTGTGCATGAACATGACGGCCATCGACAATGTGATGGTGGGCGCGCACCTGCGCCTGAACCAGAACCTGTTCGCCTCCATGCTGCGCCTGCCGTCCGTGCGCCGCGCGGACGCGGCCTGCCGCGACGAGGCGGCGGGCCTGATGGAGTTTGTCGGCGTCGGCCGCCACATCGGCGACGAGGCGGGGCAGATGTCGTATGGCGCATTAAAACGCCTGGAAATCGCCCGCGCGCTGGCGGCCAAGCCGAAAGTGCTGCTGCTCGACGAACCGGCGGCGGGTCTGAACCACACGGAGACGGGCGAGATCGAAGCCCTGATCCGCAAGGTGGCGCAATCGGGTGTGACGGTGGTGCTCGTCGAGCATGACATGAAACTGGTGATGAATCTGTCGGACCATATCCTGGTGCTCGACTATGGCAAGAAGCTGGCCGAAGGGACCGCCGCCGAAGTGCGCGCCAATCCCGACGTGGTGGCGGCATACCTGGGAGTGGCGGCATGATGAAGATGGAAAAACCCCAGACACCGCTGGTGCTCGATATCGCCGGCCTGACCAGCCATTACGGCCGCATCCAGGCCCTGCACGGCATCGACCTGCAGGTGCGCCAGGGCCAGCTGGTGGCGCTGGTGGGCGCCAATGGCGCCGGCAAGACGACCTTGCTGCGGGCGATCTCCGGCGTGCAGCCGATCAGCGCCGGCAGCATCGCCTTCGCCGGCCAGGACGTGAGCCGCATGAGCGCCGACAAGCGCGTGCGCGCCGGCATCTGCCAGGTGCCGGAAGGGCGGCAAGTGTTCGGCCCCATGACGGTGGAAGACAATCTGCGCCTGGGCGCGTTTACACGCCCCGCACAGGACGTGGCGGGCGACATGGAGCGCATGTACGGCCTGTTCCCGATCCTGAAGGAAAAGCGCCTGCTGCTGGCCGGCACGCTCTCCGGAGGACAGCAGCAGATGCTGGCCATGGCGCGCGCGCTGATGGGCCGCCCGCAACTGCTGGTGCTCGATGAACCGAGCATGGGCCTGGCGCCGCTCCTGATCGCGGAAATCTTCCGCATCGTGGCCGAGCTGCGCGACCAGGGCATCACCATCTTCCTCGTCGAGCAGAACGCGCACGCCGCCTTGTCGATCGCGGACGTGGGCTATGTGATCGAGACGGGCGCGATTACCCTGTCCGGTCCCGGTCCCGAGTTGCTGCACAACGAGCAGGTACAGAGCGCGTACCTGGGTATGTGAAGACAGCAGCGGAGGGCCGGGGTCAGACCCGCCGGGTCTGACCCCAGTTTTCCGCTGCGTCTAGTAATAGCGTGCATGGCGCGCAGATGAATAGGAGTTTGCATGGTCAAAGTCTACGAAATCAACGGCGTCACCCCCGTCGTCCACCCCAGCGCCTATGTGCACCCGTCGGCCGTGCTGATCGGCGACGTGATCGTCGGTCCGCGCTGCTATATCGGTCCGCTCGCTTCGATCCGCGGCGACTTCGGCCGATTGATCCTGGAAGAGGGGGCGAACCTGCAGGACACGTGCGTCATGCACGGCTTCCCCGGCTGCGACACGGTAGTCGAAGTCGATGGCCATATCGGCCATGGCGCCGTGCTGCACGGCTGCCGCATCGGCCGCAATGCGCTCGTCGGCATGAACGCCGTGGTGATGGACAACGCCGTCATCGGCGAGGAATCCATCGTCGCCGCCATGAGTTTCGTCAAGGCGGGCATGGTCGTCGCACCGCGCAGCATGGTCGTGGGCACGCCCGCCAAGGTGATCCGCACGCTGACCGACGATGAAATCAAATGGAAAAGCTCGGGCACGGGCCAGTACCACGAACTGGCCGTGCGCTCGATGCAGACGATGCGCGAAGTGGAAGCGCTGACGCAAGTCGAGGCGAACCGCCAGCGCCTCAATTTCGAATCGGCCTTGCCGCTGCATTTGCACAAGAACGCCTCGGCGCAATAAACCATATGAGCGTAGGTCGGATTAGCGGGGCAGCGCCCCGCGTCATCCGACACCACCACCAACGTCACCAACACCCTCGTTTTACGGAGAAACCACATGGCTCACATATCCACCCTGCAAAGCCTGATCGCCGGCCGCTGGCTGGGCGAAAGCGCCGCCGTGCCCCTGCACAGTGCCTTGAACAACCGCGTCATCTATCATACGCATGCGGAAAAGATCGACTTCGACGAAGCCGTCACGTATGCGCGCAAGACGGGCGTGCCGGGCCTGATGGCGCTCGATTTCCAGCAGCGCGCCGCGCGCCTGAAGGCGCTGGCCCTGTACCTGGTCGAGCGCAAGGAAGAACTGTATGCGATCTCGCACCTGTCGGGCGCCACGCGCGCCGACAGCTGGGTCGACATCGAAGGCGGCACGGGCACCCTGTTCGCCTATGCCAGCATGGGCAGCAACGAGCTGCCGTCGTCGAACGTGCTGCACGAAGGCCCGGCCATCGCGCTCGGTAAAAAAGGCGGCTTCGCCGGCACGCACATCCTGGTGCCGCGCGGCGGCCTGGCCGTGCATATCAACGCCTTCAACTTCCCCATCTGGGGTCTGCTGGAAAAATTCGCGCCCAGCTTCCTGGCGGCCATGCCCTGCATCGCCAAGCCGGCCACGGCGACCAGCTATCTGACGCAGGCCGTCGTGCGCATGATGCATGAATCGGGCTTGCTGCCGGCCGGCAGCTTGCAGCTGGTGATCGGTTCCACGGGCGACTTGCTGGACCGCCTGAATGGCCAGGATTTCGTCACGTTTACAGGGTCGGCCGCCACGGCCGCCAAGCTGCGCACGAATTCCAACCTGATCGCCCAGTCCGTACCGTTCAATGGCGAAGCCGATTCGCTCAATTGCGCCATCCTGGCGCCGGATGTCACGCCCGACGACGTGGAATTCGACCTGTTCGTCAAGGAAGTCGTGCGCGAAATGACGGGCAAGTCGGGCCAGAAGTGCACGGCGATCCGCCGCATCATCGTACCCGAGCACCTGATGGACGCCGTCGGCTCGCGCCTGCGCGAGCGCCTGGCCAAGGTGGTGGTGGGCGACCCGTCCATCGAAGGCGTGCGCATGGGCGCGCTGGCGTCGAAAGAGCAGCAGAACGACGTGGCCGAGCGTGTCGCCACCCTGTCGCAGGGTAATGAAGTGGTGTTCGGTGCGGCCGACGGATTCAATCCGCTCGGCGATGGCGCGCAGGACGGCAGTTTCTTCTCGCCGACCTTGCTGATGTGTCGCGACGCCTTCGGCAACGATGCCGTGCATGACGTGGAAGCGTTCGGCCCCGTCAGCACCATGATGGGTTACAAGGATATCGATGAAGCGCTGGCCCTGGCCGCGCGCGGCAAGGGCAGCCTGGTGAGCACCCTGGTGACGCGCGATCCGAAGATCGCCGCGCGCGTGGTGCCGCAGGTGGCGGCTACGCATGGCCGCGTGCACGTGCTCGAGCGCGTGGCTTCCGTCGATTCGACGGGCCATGGCTCGCCCCTGCCGCAGCTGAAGCATGGCGGACCTGGCCGCGCGGGCGGCGGCGAGGAACTGGGCGGCGTGCGCGCCGTGCGCCACTATCTGCAACGGGCGGCCGTGCAAGGCTCGCCGACCATGCTGGCGGCCATCACGGGCGAATACGTGCGCGGCGCGGACGTCAACGAAAGTCCGATCCACCCGTTCCGCAAGCACTTCGAGGACTTGAAGACGGGCGACTCGCTGCTCACGCACCGCCGCACGGTCAGCGAAGCGGACATCGTCGCCTTCGGCGGCATCTCGGGCGATTTCTTCTACATGCACTTCGATGAAATCGCGGCGAAGGAATCGCAGTTCGGCAAGCGCATCGCCCACGGCTACTTCGTGCTGTCCGCCGCCGCCGGCCTGTTCGTCTCGCCCGGTGTCGGTCCCGTGCTGGCCAACTACGGTCTGGACAACCTGCGCTTCGTCGCGCCGGTGGCGATTGGCGACACCATCCGCGCCCGCCTGACGTGCAAGCGCAAGGTCGACCGCAACCGCAAGGACGTGTTTGGCGTGGGCCAGGGCGTGGTCGCGTGGGACGTGCAGGTGACCAACCAGAACGAGGAACTGGTGGCCAGCTATGACATTCTGACCCTGGTCTCCAAGCGCGAGTAAGTCCGAGAGTAAGCGTCTCCGGCAGGACCGGTGTGAATGGCGCCACCCGCGAACTTCGCGCGGGTGGCGCTTTTTTTATGGGGGTTCTTTTGGTCTTGAATTATCCATAAGTGTATGAAAAATATAGGCTAAGTGTGGTTTTGCACAGCGTGCTATTTAGATAAACCCCTCTAGAACGCGTGCTTTTTTCATCAAAAGCGGCGAATTCGCTCATTGCCGCAAGAAAACTTTCCAACGTAAAACCTTTTCTATGTAGCATGGATTTACTCACTGGTCACGTCGCCATGCACGCCCAAGGCGATGGTGGCGCGAAAAAAAACGGACCCGGCCTTTTGCGGCTGGTGAACCCTCGACCGCGAGTTCCATTCCACGATTAACGTTCACCGCTACGGGTATTTAATTACTATGAATAAACACGTCCTGATTTTCCTGTTGGCCATGCCCCTGGCCATCAGCCATGCCTACGCCGAAGAGGCCGTTGGCCCCGCCGTCAAGATCAGCGGTTACGGCACGGCCGCCCTGACCATGGCCGATACGGACAACGCGCAGTTCGCGCGCCCGAACCAGGCTGCCGGCGCCGGCCGCACCGCCCGCACGGGCGTCGATTCCAACCTGGGCTTGCAAGCCAATGTCACCGTCAACCCGTGGCTGTCGGCCACCGTGCAGGGCCTGGCGCGCAAGGATGGCGAGGATGATGTCGGCGCCGAACTGGCGTGGGCCTTCGCCAAGGCCAAGGTATCGGACAGCTTCAGCGTGCGCGTCGGCCGCATGGGCCTGCCCGTCTTCATGATTTCCGATTATCGCAACGTGGGCTATGCCAACACCATGCTGCGCCCGCCCGGCGAAATGTATTCGCAGGTACCGCTGAACAGCATCGACGGCATCGACGGCACCTACCAGTTCAGCGCGGGCGATACCAGCATCACCACGCAGCTGGCGCTGGGTCGCACCAAGGCCACCCTGGCCACGGGTCCCGCTTCGACCGTGCAGGTGGAGGGCAAGTCCATCGTCGCCCTCAACGTGGTGGCTGAACATGGCCCCGTCACCGTGCGCTTCGGCCGGGCCGAGACCAGGTTGACGATCAACGATTCGCCGAGCCTGAACACCTTGATGGGCAGCTTGCGCGCGGCCGGCAGCGGCTACCGGATCGCCCAGCTGGGCGCCCTGGCCGATGCGCTGGAAGTCAAGGACAAGAAGGCGTCGTTTACCTCCGTGGGCCTGGGCCTGGACTGGAACAATGTGCTGCTGCAGTCGGAATATGCGAAGCGCAAGACGGACAGCTATGTCAGCGACAGCACCTCGTGGTATGTGATGGGCGGCTACCGCATCGGTGCCTTCCTGCCCTACTACAGCCACGCCAGCCTGAAGGCCGATGGCCGCGTGAACAACACCGTGCCCGCATCCTGCCCTGCCGGCTATCCGGCCGCCTGTACGCCGACCCTGCGCGCCCTGTCGGCCGGCGTCGAGACCCTGGCCACCATGCGCAACCAGCTCGAGCAATCGACGGACAGCATCGGCGTGCGCTGGGACTTCCACCGTTCGGCCGCGCTGAAAGTGCAGATCGACCGCATCAAGCCGAAGAATGGCCCTGGCCTGTTCGTGCAAGCCAAGCCGGGCTTCCATGGTCCCGTCACGGTGGCTGCCGCCGCCATCGATTTCGTTTTCTGAGGAGCGCCGCATGAAACCATTGATCTTGAATGTGGCTGCCTTGCTGGCGCTGTCGACCGCCGTTCCCGCCATGGCCGAAGTGGTCGTGGTGGTCAATCCGAAAAGCGCCGCTGGCGCCATGACGAATGAACAGGTGGCGCAATTCTTCCTCGGCAAATCGACGGCCATGACGCCGATCGACCAGCCGGAAAGCGCCCCCGTGCGCGCCGAGTTCTACAAGAAGGTGACGGACAAGGAACCGTCGCAAGCGAAGGCCCTGTGGTCCAAGCTGGTCTTCACGGGCAAGGCCACCTTGCCGAAGGAAGTGGCCAACAGCGCCGACGTGAAGAAGGCCGTGGCTGCCGATCCGAAAGCCATCGGCTATATCGAAAAGAGTGCCGTCGACGCCAGCGTCAAAGTGGTGCTGACGGCGCCATAAAGCCGGCCCGGGCCGCACGCCATGCGGCGGCCCGATAATTCATCAGAATCAGGAGACAGCAATGAGCATCAAACGCAAGATATGGGCGCTGCCTGTCGTCTCGGCCGTGATTTTCGGACTGGGACTGGCCGTCAGCGCCTACCTGTCCACGGCCACGCTCAATTCCATCCACGCCACGGAAAGCGCGGACTATCCCGTGCTTGACATGGCCAAGTCGCTGACCCTGGACGTGGCCGCCGTCGGCGACGCCCTGCGCGACGCCGTCAGCGAAGGCGACAAGGAACGTATCGGGCAAGTCGGCGGCCAGGCTACCAAGCTGCGCGCCAGGCTGGGCGACTTTGCGGCGATCCCCGGCCAGCGCGAGCACGGCGCGCGGCTGGCCAAGGAATTCGATGCCTACTATGCGCCGGCCCTGAGCGCGGCGCGCATCATGCTGGAAATGGAAGAGGGCGACCCGCAAGCGACCGTGGCGCGCATGCAGGGCGCGCTGGCGGTGCTCAATGCCGACCTGGCAAAGACCAATGAACAGGCGCAAGCGCAGTTCAGGCAGGGCATCGAGCGCAGCGCGGCCAATGTGCGCAATGCGCTCAATACCAGCATCGCCGTGGCGCTGGCCGTCATCGTTTGCCTGGTGGCCGTGTCGCATTTCGTCGTGCGCGCCATCTGGCAGCAACTGGGCGGCGAACCCGAATATGCGCGCCAGATCGCGCGCGCCGTGGCCGATGGCGACCTGTCGATGCACATCGTGACCGAGGCGGGCGACCAGGACAGCCTGCTGGCGGCGCTGAAGGACATGCGCGCCAAGCTTGGCGGCATGGTCTCCGATATCAAGGCGTCGGCCGAAACCATCCAGGTGGCGAGCGCGGAAATCGCCCAGGGCAATGCGGACCTGGCCGCGCGCACGGAATCGCAGGCGGGCAGCCTGGACCAGACGGCGCGCAGCATGGACAGCCTGACTTCCACCGTGCGCGACAACGCCGCCAACGCGGGCCAGGCGCATGCGCTGGTGGTGTCGGCATCGTCGGTTGCCGTGAAGGGCGGGCAGGTGGTCAGCCAGGTGGTCACCACCATGGGCGAGATCAACGATGCATCCAAACGCATTGTCGACATCATCGGCGTCATCGACGGCATCGCCTTCCAGACGAACATCCTGGCCTTGAATGCGGCCGTGGAAGCGGCGCGCGCCGGCGAACAGGGGCGTGGCTTTGCCGTGGTGGCGTCCGAAGTGCGCAATCTGGCGCAGCGCAGCGCGGCAGCGGCGCGCGAGATCAAGCAACTGATCGGCGATTCGGTGGCCAGGGTGAATGTCGGCTCGAAGCTGGTGGACGAGGCGGGTCTGACCATGGGCCAGATCGTCGATTCCGTGAAAAAGGTGGCCGACATCATGGCCGAGATCAGCGCCGCGAGCCAGGCGCAGAGTGCCGGCATCGGCGACATCGGCGTGGCCATCGGCAGCATGGATCAGATGACGCAGCAGAATTCCGCGCTGGTGGAAGAAGCGTCGGCGGCGGCTGAATCGCTGCAGGAACAGGCCGTGCAGTTGGGTACGGCGCTGGCCGTGTTCAAGCTGGCGCAGGGTGCTGTGTCGGATTACGCGCTGCGCGCTAATCCGACCTACCAGGTATTGGCGTATGCGTAGGTTGGATTAGCGCAGCGTAATCCAACACAGGAGCGCCGGCTTATGCGCGCAAGCCGAACGGATCGTCGATGCTGTGCGCCGGTTGCGTGAACCAGCGCGGTCCGTTTTCCGTCATGTAGAAATGGTCCTCGTGGCGGATGCCGAATTCGCCGGGGATGCAGATCATCGGCTCGTTCGAGAAGCACATGCCCACGTCGAGCGGCGTCGTGTCGTTGCCCACCAGGTAAGGCCACTCGTGGATATCGAGTCCGATGCCGTGGCCCGTGCGGTGCGGCAGTCCGGGCAGCTTGTAGCCGGGGCCGTAGCCGTCCGCTTCCAGCGAGACGCGCGCGGCGCGGTCCACGTCGCCGCACGGCACGCCCAGTTGGGCGGCCGCGAATGCGGCGGCTTGCGCGGCCTTTTCGCTGTTCCATACGCTGCGCTGGCGCTCGCTGATCTGTCCGAAAACATAGGTGCGCGTGATGTCGGAGATGTAGTTCATCACCTGGCAGCCTGTGTCGATCAGCACCGTGTCGCCCGCATTCAGGGTTTGCACGTAGTTGACGCCATGCGGGTAGGCGGTCGCTTCGCCGAACAGCACGATGCAGAAGTACGAGCGGGGGGCGCCAACCTTGCGGTGCGCGCGCTGGATGAATTCCTCCACTTCCACCGTCGTGATGCCTTCGTACAGCATGCTGGCCGTGGCCACGTGCACGGCCAGGGTCATGTCCATCACGCGCTGCATTAGGGCGATTTCCGCTTGTGATTTTCTGCTGCGGCAGTAAGCCGTCACGGTGCGCGCGTTTTCCAGCGCGTAGCCGGGGGCCAGCGGCTTGATGCCGTCGTAGATGAAGAAGGCGGCGCTTTCGCAGATGCCCACGCGCGGCGGCGCGGCCGCATCCTGGGCGATTCCCATGCGCGCCAGCACGTCGACGAACAGCTGGTACGGGCTTTCATGCTCTTCCCAGCAATTGACCTTGCCCTCGATGAGCATGAAGCCTTGCAGGGTGCTTTCCTCGAAGGCGGGAGCGATGTATTCGATGTCGCCGCTGGCCGGCAGGATGGCGCCCACCATGCGTTCGCTGGCATACCATTTGGTGCCCGTGAAATAGGTGAGGTTGGCGCCCGCGTTCAGGTAGATGGCGGCGATGCCCTGTTCGCGCATGAACGCTTGCGCCCTGGCGATGCGTTGCGCATGTTCCTCCTTGCCGATGGCGACCATGCCTCCCGTCATGTCCGACAGCGATGCCAATGCCTGTTCGATGGAAGTGCCACCTATGCTCATGCCTGCTCCTTTGCTCGATGCTGAATATGGAATGCGGGCATGATATCAGTTCGCGCCTTTCGGCTTGAGGCCGGGCGCGCCGCCGGCCGTATCGGGCGGAGCCAGCACCAGGTCGTGCGGATACGTGAAGTGCCAGTCCGCGTAGCGCTGCTTGCGGCGCAGGCTGGCGTCTTCGTCAAGAAAGTTGTCCTGCTTGATGGGCAGCTGCGGCGACAGCGAATGGATGCCGACGATGCGTCCCTCCTGCCGCAGCACGCCCCATTCCGCCTTGCCCGTGACGGGGTCCGCATACAGGCGGCGCAAATGGCGCCGGGCGTTGGCAAAGCGCGGGTCGCGCAGCAGTTCCTGCAGGGTCAAGGGATAGCGGGGCCGCCCGTCGGCCGGCGTGCTGTCGTAGTAGCGGCCCAGCGCGTTGCGGAATTCATGACCGATGAACAGCAGCTCGCGTTCCTTGTCGCGCCGCGCGGCCGTGGCAAACAGTTCGCCGGCCAGCACCAGGCCCACGCCCATGAAGGCCACCAGCATCAGGGTCCAGATATACGCGAAGCCCCGCGTGCGGCGCTGGAAACTAGAGCTGTTCAAACGGGATGCCCTCGCGCGTCTTGCCCTTGGCGCCGCTGCGCACGTCGGCCACGCCGCCGATCTCGCCATTGGGCGAAGGGATCAGCTGCCAGGTGGCGCTGGATTCCGTGACGGGGTCCAGCGGCACGCTGCGGAAGTAATGGTGGGTCACCAGGTCGGCCAGGGCGGCCGGGTATTCTCCCTTGTCGGCATAGTATTTATCGAGGCCGCTCCTGAGTACCTGCAGGTTTTCCTTCAGGGCGACTTCCTTCGACTTTTCCACGGAGCCGAAATAGCGGGGGATGGCGATCGTCAGCAGCAGCGAGATGATCGCCAGCACCACCAGCAGTTCGACCAGGGTAAAGCCGCGGCGTATGGTCGGGGTATGCATGGCGGTCACCATTGATTGAGCGGCACGCCGTTCAGGCCCACCTTGGTCGAGCGCGAGGCGACGTCGAACACGTCTTCGCCTTCGCTGGGATTGTCGGGCGGCGAGGCATAGGCGCGCTTGCTCCAGCTGTCGGCCGCGCTGCCGGCTTCCCTTGGCTGGAACGGGTCGCGCGGCAGGCGGCGCAAAAAGTAGATGTTCTGCTTCGACGGGCTGCGCTGGTCAGGCACGCCCTCGACCAGTTCCTCGAGTTTTTTCGGATAGCCCGATGCGCCCAGCGACAGCTTGATGCGGCCATTGTCCGACGCGCGCTTGTAGGCGTCGATCGCTTCGCGCATCTCGATCAGGGCGCTGCGCAATTGCTGCTCCTTGGCCCGTTGCAAGGCCACCTGCGCCATCGGCACGGCCACCGTGGCCAGGGTCGCCATGATGGCCAGGGTGATCATCAGTTCGATGAAGGTAAAGCCTTTATGCTTCACTGGCCACCTTTGCTTGTCTTGTCGGCGGCGGGCGCCTCGTCGCCGCCCGTCATGGGCGAGCCGGCGCGTGGCGCGGCCTGCTCGGGCGCGGCGATGGCTTCCGGCGTGCCGCCCACGCTGGCGCGCCCGCCCACGGACGCCTCGGTGCCCGAGTTGAATTCGGCCGTCATCAGGTCCGGGCGGCGGATGCTGCGCAGCAGGCGCGGCGTGATCGACAGCACGATCTCGCTGCGCATGGCGTCATCCTTCTGGCTGCCGAACAGGCGGTTCAGCACGGGCAGCTCGCCCACGCCGGGCACCTTGTTGGCCGTGCCCCGGTCTTCGTCGCTGATCAGGCCCGCCAGCACCTGCGTCTCGCCATCTTTCAAACGCAACACGGTCGAGGCGCTGCGCGTGCCGATCTGGTAAGCCTGCGTGCCCGTTTTGCTGATCACCTCCTTGACGACGTTCGATACTTCCAGGTTGATCTTGATGGCCACTTCATCGTCCAGGTAGACGTTCGGTTCCACGTCGAGTTTCAGACCCACGTCGATGTAGTTGACGCTGTCGGAACTGACGCCGTTATTCGTCGTGACGGTAATGACCGGCACGCGGTCGCCGATGAGGATCTTCGCCTTTTCCTTGTTGCGCACGCGGATGCGCGGGTTGGCCAGGATATTGCTGTCGCTGTCCGTCTTGTTGGCGTTGAGGGTGACGCCGCCGATGCCCAGGTTGATATTGTCGCCATTGATGCGGTGCAGGTCCGCCACCTTCAGGCCGCCCAGGCCACCCGTGCTGCCTGCGACGCCGGCCAGGGTCAGGCTGGCCTGGTCGGGCCAGCGCACGCCCAGTTCCATCAGGCGCGTGCGCTTGACCTCCAGCACCTCCACTTCCAGCATCACTTCCGGGTCGGCCAGGTCCTGCACGTTGATGATGCGCTCGGCCATGCGCACCATTTCCGGCGTATCGCGCAGCATGATGATGCCCAGCCGTTCATCGGTGACGACATCCTTGGCCTTGAGCAGGGTCTTGATGGAAAACGCCACCGTCTTGACGTCCGCATTGGCGAGGAAAAAAGTGCGTACCACCAGCTGCTGGTAATCCTTTACCTTTTGCGGCGTGTTCGGGTAGATCGTGATCGACTTGTCGCTGGTGACGCTTTGCTCGAGCTGGTTGGCGCCCAGCAGCATGGCGATCGCTTCCTCGATGCTGGTGTCGCGCACGGAAATGGTGGCGCGCAGGGCCGGGTCGACCTCCTTGTCGAAGACGAAGTTCAGGCCCGACACCTTGCTGAGAAGATCGAACACGGAGCGCAGGGGCGCGTCGCGAAATTCCAGGGTCACGGGTTTGCGGTAGGCGGCCGCCAGCTTGCCGCCGGCCGGACGGCTTTTGGCCAGCTCGTCGCCGATGCGGCCTTTCAGGGCCAGCGCCTCGCGCTGCGCCGGACGTTCCTGCAGCACCTGGCGCAAGGCTTCCTGCGCCTGCGCGACATTCGCTTCGCCGCCGCGCTGGTAGCTGGACTGCGCCTCCTGCACCAGCTTGCGGTGCCGTTCATCCTGCGCCACGCCGGCCAGGCCCCGCTGCGCCACGTCGTTGCTGGCGTCCAGCGCCAGCGCCTGCTGGTACAGCGCTTGCGCTTCGGGCAGCTTGCCCTGCTGGCGCAGCGCCTCGGCGCGGCCATTGAGGTTGTTCAGCGCGCGCATCCTGCCGTTGGTGACGGCGATGCGGTACTTGGCGTTGGTCGGTTCGGCCTGCGCCGCCTGTTCCAGCAGGGCCAGGCCCTGTTCCGTGCGGCCGGCGCCCAGCATGGCCTGGCCGTCGGTATAGGCCTGGTTGCCGGCGCAGGCGGCCAGCAGGGACAGCATCGGCAGCAGGGTGATGCCAGTACGTGGTGTGCGTCGTTTCAATTGATATCCCCTACGGCGAGTGTCTGTTTCAGGTTGAGCGGCAGATAGGTAAATTGCAGGGCGCCCTGCACCACGCCGTCGAAGCGGTAGCGCTCTTCGAGCGTGTCGCCGGGCCGCGCCACCACGTTGCGTTCGCCCGCCTGCAGGAAATAGGCGGCCTTGCCTTCGTCGACGAAACGGCCCAGGAACTGGAAGGGCAAAGGTGGCGGTGCGTTCGCATCGACGGCGGCGACAGTGCGCGTGGCCTGCGCCGCCTGCTGGTCGAGCATGATCTTTTTCGGCGTCTCCGGCTGCCAGCTTTGCTTGGCGAACAGGGTGGCCGCTTCCTCGTCGTCGAGGCCCCGGCGCGGTTCGATGGCCAGCGCGCGATTGGCTGGCGCAGCGGCAGTGGCGACGACGAGGGGCGCGACCGCCACCCGTTCCACCTGGCGCGGCGTGGCCGTGGCCGGCCCCACGATGCTGCCTTCGTCCTCCGGTGCGAAGAGGGCGGCCAGCAAGGTCGCCACGGCGGCACCCCCCAGTACGGCTTTTTTCATCGGCGCGCCTCCGGCTTCTTGACCAGCAGGATGAACTGGATGCGTGCATCGATCTCGCCCGCTTCGATCTGCTCGCGTTTGAACAGCACGGAGTCGAGCGTCAGCGTGGGCAACGCTTGCAGGGCGTCGACGATAAAGGTTTGCAGCTGCGCGTATTCGGCCTTTACGGGCAAGGTGATCTGGTAGCGCAAAAAGGCCGTGTTGCCGTCTTCCTGCGGCTTGTAGTCGGCCTTGGCCAGGGTAACGCCGCTCTTCTGCGCCACTTCCAGCAAGGCCTTCAGCTGCTCGGGAATGCTGTCGTGCGCGGGCAGGTAGGCGTGAAAGGCGGCCAGGCTGTCGGCATCGGCATCGGCGTCGAGCGTGACGGGCGCCGGCGGCAGCGCCGCCTGTTTCGCCATCACGGCCAGTTGCGCGCGCAATGGCTGCTGGCGTCCCGCCAGGGCCTCGCCCTGCTGCATGGCGACGGCGGCCAGCGCCAGGCTTGCCGCGCCGATGGCGCTGGGCCAGCCCAGGGCACGCCACAGACGCGCCGTTTCCCACGCCAGGCGCGGGGGCAGGCGCAGTTGCAGGCGCGGCCGGGCCACGGGCGTGCCGGCTTTTAACAGGGGTTTTATTGCCGCCATTGCGCCTCCAGCTGAAAACGGTAAGGGTGTGCGGGCGCGTTCGCGTGACTGTTCATCTCGTGCTTGAGCAGATACACGGAGCTGAACATGGGCTGCTGGTTCAGGAAGGCCAGGTAGTTGAGCATGTCTTGCGGGGTTTCCGCCTCGGCGGCGATTTTCAGCACGCTGGCGCCATCCTGTCCCTGCTGCGCATTCAGGTCCAGCCCCAGCAGGGCCACGCGCACGTCGCGCGGCGCCTGCACCGTCCTGACCAGGCGCGTGACGGGCAGGTTGAGCTGGCGCACGGCGGCGGCCACCTGTTTCAGTTCGAGGTCGCGCTCGCGCTGCTGGCTTGCCGAGAGCGGAGCACGCACGGGACGCGCGGGCTGCAGCTGCGCCAACTGCGCCTCCAGGCGCCGCGTTTCCTGCGCCTGCACCAGCCAGTACACGGCGGCCGGCAGCAACAGCAAGCCGCCCGCCAGGCACAGGGCCAGGCGCCAGCCCTTGAACGTCTGCGCGGCGCCGGGCGGCAGGAATTCCAGGCGGCTCAGGCCCATGCGGCCTCCCGCATCAGGTGGGCGGGGCCGGCCACGGCGATGGGCGCGAAGCGTTCGGGCACGTTCGCCTGCGGCACGCCGCTCAAGTCGATCAGGGTCACGTGTTCGATGGCGTCGAGCTGCGGTGCGCGCAAGTTCCAGCGCCGCCATGCCCGGTCCAGTTCGTCGCCCCAGGCCGCGGCGCAGGACTGGCTGTGCAGGGCCGTGATGCGTCCGCCGCCCGTCGTTGCCAGCAGCAGCCGTCCCGCTTCCACCAGGGCGAAGGCGGCGGGTTTTCCCCCGGCGATGCTGCGCCAGGCCGGCCCGGCGATCGGTTCGATGGACAGGCAGCGCCGGCCATGTGCGGCGGCCGCGTCCTGCACGCCTTGCAGCAGGGCCGCATCGATGCCGCAGGCCAGGCGCGGCGTGCCGTATGGGGCGTCGTCGGCGACCAGGCGCCAGGCGCGCGCCCCCTCGCCATACACGGCGCCGAACTGGCTGTGCAGGAAGCGCTGGGCGCTGCTCCGGTCGAGCAAGGCACCGCTCCACGGTACCATCAGCATGGCGCACCAGCGGCTGGCCAGGCTGACGGCCAGCGGCATTTTTTTGCCGCCATCGTGTTCGAGCCAGCCGCGCAGGGCGGCCAGCGCGACTTCCCAGCTGGCGTCGGGATTCGCAATGGGCAGGTGGAAGGCGCTGTCGGGCAAGGGGCGGCCGGCGCGGCGCAGCACGCCGTGCAGCCCGTGCGGGGCCAGGTGCAGGCACACGGTGGCGCGGGTAAGGCGTTCAATAAGTGACACGATTGAGCTCCGCTAAAGTGGTTTCTCCGCGCCGCACCAGGTCCAGGCCCGCCTCGCGCGCCAGGCGGAAGCCGTTGCGCGCCGCCTCTTCCTTCATCTGGCTCAGGGGCGCGCGCGTGCAGATCATTTCGCGCATCGTATCGCTGAGCATCAAGACCTCGGCGACGGCCTTGCGGCCCTTGTAGCCGGTGCCGCGGCAGTGGCCGCAGCCCTTGCCGGCCATGAATTGCCAGTCCTGCACCTGATGCAGGGCCAGGCCGCTGTCGCGCAGCTGCTGCGCGTCGGCCAGCACCTCGGCGCTGGCGTCGATGGCGCAATGGGCGCAATTGAGGCGCAGCAGGCGCTGCGCCACGATGCCGTTCAGGGCGGCCGCAAAGCTGTAGGCATCGACGCCCATGTGCAGGAAGCGGCCGACCACATCGAACACGTTGTTCGCGTGCACGGTGGTAAATACCAGGTGGCCCGTGAGCGCCGCCTGCAC
This sequence comes from Janthinobacterium sp. HH102, assembly GCF_001758625.2. Classification (NCBI taxonomy): domain Bacteria; kingdom Pseudomonadati; phylum Pseudomonadota; class Betaproteobacteria; order Burkholderiales; family Oxalobacteraceae; genus Janthinobacterium; species Janthinobacterium sp. HH102. Next base: position 5,870,415 of record NZ_CP062062.1, on the reverse strand, counting down.
GGCGATCTGCGCCGTTTCGTCGTCGCGGATTTCGCCGATCATGATCTTGTCGGGATCGTGGCGCAGGATGGAACGCAGGCCGCGCGCGAACGTCAGCCCCTTCTTTTCGTTGACGGGTATCTGCAGCACGCGCGGCAGCCGGTATTCGACGGGGTCTTCGATGGTGACGATCTTGTCGCGGCCCGTATTGATTTCCGTGATGGCCGCGTACAGCGTGGTGGTCTTGCCCGAGCCTGTGGGGCCCGTCACCAGCAGCATGCCGTGCGGCTTGGCGGCCAGGCGGCGGATCTGTTCGATGGCATCCTCGTTCAGGCCCAGGCTTTCCAGGCGCAGCGCCTGCGCCGCTTCCGTCAGCGCGCGCCGGTCGAGCAGGCGCAGCACGGCATCCTCGCCAAAGATATTGGGCATGATGGAAACGCGAAAGTCGATCTCCGCCCCCTTTACGCGCACCTTGAAGCGGCCGTCCTGCGGGATGCGGCGCTCGGCGATGTCGAGGTCGGCCATCACCTTGATGCGCGAGATGATCTGCTCGGCCATCTGCAGCCCCTGCACCTGGCCCGCCTGCACCAGCACGCCGTCGACGCGGTATTTGATGACCAGGCTGGCCACGTCGCATTCGAGGTGGATGTCGCTGGCCTGGAATTTCAGGGCATCGTAGATGGTGGAGTTCACCAGTTTCACGACCGGGCTGCTGTCTTCGCTGATGCGGATGAGCGAGATGTCTTCGATGCTCTGGTCGAGTCCTGGCACGTCATCCCCGTGCTGCATTTCCTGCATCGCCTGCTGCACGCTTTCCTGCTGCTGCAGGTAGGCGGCCAGGTCGTCCGGATGCGCCAGCGCCACCGTGAAGGGCGTGGACAGGGCGAAGTCGGCCCATTGCAGCAGGTCCTCGCTGAAGGGATTGCCGATGACGAGCACGGGCGGCGCGCCCGGAACGCCAGGTTGCAGCAGCACGCAGTCGCGCTGGGCGCAATCGGTGTAGGGCAGCAGGGCAAAGGCGGGCAGGGCGGCCTGCAGTTCGGCCATCGTCCAGGCCGGATAGCGGAACAGGGCGGCCAGCTGGCGCAGGAAGACCTCGGGCGGCAGGGCCGCCGTTTCCTGCAGCACGGTCATCTGCGGGCGGCCCTGTTCCAGCGCACTGGCATGGGCGCGGCGCAGCATGGCCGCATCGAGCACGGCCCGTTCTTCGTCGCGCGCGTTCATGGCCGCACCTTCACGATAAGGTTCAAGACAAGCTCCCCGCCAGTTCAAAGATCGGCATGTACATCAGCACCACCACGCCGCCGATCACCACGCCGATGATGGTCATCAAGAGCGGCTCAAGCAGGCGCGAAGCCCAGTCCACCCAGCGGGCGAATTCCTCGTCGTGGAACTTGGCCGAGCGTTCCAGCATGTCGCCCAGGCGGCCCGTGTTCTCGCCCACCTTCAGCAGCGATTGCGCCACCGGCGTTGCCATGCCGGCCTGTTCCAGCGCGGTGGAAAACGGCATGCCTTCCTGCACCGCGCGGCGCGCCTGCGTCAGCTGCTCCTGCTGCGCCGGCAGCAGCATGGGGCCGACCATGGCCAGCGCCTTGTGCAGCGGGATGCCCGCGTGCAGCAGCAGGCTCAGGGCGCGGTAGAAGCGGGCCAGGCGGAATTCGGCCGCCTTCTCCGCCAGTACGGGCAGGCGCAAGAGGCGCAGCACCAGCGCCATGCGCATGGCGCGGTTGGCGACGCCGAAGACCACGGCGCCGACGGCCGCGGCCAGCGCGCCGGCGCACAGCAGCGGATGCGCGGCCAGGGTCTGACCAAAACCGAGCAGCATCTGCGACATCCAGGGAATTTCGCGGCCCGAGCTTTCGTAGACGACGCTGAATTTGGGCACCACATAGCCGAGCAGGAACAGGGTCACCAGGCCGCCGACGACGAGCAGCATGCACGGGTAAATGGCGGCGGAAATGAGTTTTTTGCGGATGGCGTCGAACTGCAGCTGGTAGGCGACGAAGCGCGCCAGCGCCTCGGGCAGGTTGCCCGAGCGTTCGGCCGCGTGCACGGTGGCGATGTAAATGTCGGGGAAGATATCGGGGAAACCGGCCAGGGTGTCGGAGAAGCTTTGCCCCTGCTGCAGGGTGAGCACGATGGCGGCCAGGGTGCTCCTCGCGCCCGGGCGCGTTTCCTTGTTGTGGAGGGTGGCCATGGCCTCGCCCAGGTTCAGGCCCGCTTCGAGAAGGGCCAGCAGCTCCTGGCTGAATTGCAGCAGGGGCAAGCCTTGTTTGCCGGGGCGCAGCGCGGCGCCCGCGTCCGGCGCGGCGCCGTCGTCGACGGCCAGCACGCGCCAGCCGCCGCGCACGGCCGCGCGGATCGCCTCGGCCTCGCTGGCGGCGTCGATGGCCAGCGCCTGGCTGCCCGCCGGGCCCTGCACCTGGAGGTGGAACTGCATGGCCGGCTCAGGCGAGCATGGTGGCAGGCGTAAAAATGGACAGGCTGGAATGGGGGAAAGCGCGTGCGGACAAGGTCGAAGTAGGCATCGGTCAGGAACCATCCAAAAAAGTTCAATTCGTCGCGGGTACCGGCAGCAGGCAAGATGCAATCACTGCCTCAGGGTAGACTGGAATTGCCAGGAAATCAATCGTGCTGTGCGGGCAAGCCATCGTTTCGATGGCTTGCCCGCATGTTCAGCCGCTTACTGGGTAACCAGGCTGACCTTGTCGATCACGAACGAGGTTTGCAGCGAAGCGTCCTCGGTGGCGGCGAACGAGATCTGCACGGTCTGGCCCTTGTAGGCGATCAGGTCGAAAGTGCGGATCTGGTAGCCGGCCGCCTTGTTCACGTTCGAGTACGAGGCCAGGGTGCCCAGCACCGTGCCGGCGCTGTTCTTCACGGTGACGACCAGCTTGTCGTACACGGTATTGCCCGTTTCCGCCGTGTCGATATGCAGCGCGAAGCTCAAGCTGGCGGACGTGGCGGCGGCCGGAATGGCCACGCTTTGCGTCAGCGATTCGCTGGCCGTGACGCCATTGCCGCCCAGCCAGGCGTACTGCGTGCCTTCGTACGCGGTTTGCCCCGTAAATGTGCCGATGGCGCCGGTGGTGCCGCTCCAGCCCGTGGCGCCGGCCTCGAAGCCGCCGTTCGTCACTCTTTCGGTGGCGCTGCTGGTGCCCACCGTCAAGGTGGCGTTGTTCGACGTGGCCGTCACGGCGGGCGACGAGGAATCCGTCACCGTGGCCTTGAACACGGCGCCGCTGTCGGCCGCCACGGCCGTGAAGCTGTAGGCCGGCGACGTGGCGCCGCTGATCACGGCGCCGTTGCGGTACCACTTGTAGGTGTACGGCGCCGTGCCGCCGCCCGCGCCCACGGCGAACGAGGCGGTGGCGCCCGGTGCGACGGTGATGCTGGCCGGCTGGCTGGTGATGGTCACCGCGCCGCCCGTCGTCGATTCATCGACGTCGGTACCCACGTTGATGGCCGCATACGCGCGCTTGACGGCGATCGATTCCGCGCTGCCCACGCCATACAGTTCCTCGGCTGCCTGCAGCACCTTGTTGCGCGCGTCGGCATAGTTGGTCGACGAGGTGAACTTGGTGGTGGCGGCCTTGAACCAGATGCGGTAAGCCTTGTCGCTGCCGATACCGGTCATGGCCAGCGGGCTTTTGTTCAGGTAGGAGCTGTAGTAGTCGCTGCTGGACGTGGAATTCGAGCCTTGCGACAGGAAGTAGAACATGCGGTTGTTCGGGCCGCTGCTGTAGTGGACGTCGAGGTTCTTGATGGTGCTGCTCCACGCATTCGGGCTGCTGCCATCCTTGCTCGGCTTGTACAGCCAGCGCAGCGGCTGGCCGTTCTTGGCGATCTCCTTGCCCGTCATCCAATCGTTGCCCGTGTTCGGAATCGTGGTGCCCGTGCCGCCGGCGCGCGCATACGCTTCCACCATCTCGCCGGCGATGTCCGAGCTCGATTCGTTCAAGCCGCCCGACTCCTGCGAGTAGATCAGGCCCGAGGTGGCGTCCGTGATGCCGTGACCCATCTCATGGCCGATCACGTCAATGGAGCCGAGGTTGTTGAACGCGCTGCCGCCGTCGCCGATGTACATGCATTTGCAGTTGCTGTCGTAATAGGCGTTGTCGTAGGCCGTGTTGACGTGGGCGGCGATGTGGGTGGCCGTGTTGTTGCCGTCCAGGCTGGACCAGCCCAGCACGTTCTTGTGCGTGTCGTAGGTGTTCATCAAGCCCCACATCGCATTGACGGCCGCCGTCTGACCGTTGGCGTTGGTGGTGCTGCCGCCGCTGATGTATTGCTGGCCGTCGCCCCAGGTATTGCTGGTGTTGCTGTACACGCTGCCCGAGGTGGTGCCGTGGTTGGCATTCGTGATGGCCATGCCGCCGAAGCTGCCGCCCGTGCCGCGGCTGGGATCCTTCATGGTGTAGGTGCTGCCCGTGAGCGTGGTGTTGAGCGGCACCTGGCCGTTGTACTGGCTGTTGCCGATGCCGGCGACGGTTTTCAGGGCTTTCCACTGCCGCAGGATGCGGCCATCCCGGGCGCTGACGATGGTGTCGTAGTAGACGGGCTTGCTGCCGCTGATCATGCGCGTCTGCACCAGGTAGGCCAGCTCGTAGTGGTCGACCACGTCCTGCACGTCGAGGGCGTTCAGCGCGGCTTCCGATTTGTTCTCGGCGCCGGCCACGCGCACGGTTTTCATCACGGGATAGATCAGCAGCTGCGCATGCGGCGGCACATGGTCGACGGCCGGCACGCCGATGCTTTTTACGGCAGCGGCGATGGCGGCGGCGGCGCTGACGGCCGGCGTGGTGTCGATATCGGTGGTGGCGCTGCGGGTGACGGAATTGACGCCGCCGCTGCCGAGGCCCGACGCGCGGTCCGACACGGATTCGCTGACGATGTCGCCGGCGCTGTTGCTGACCACCACCGTCTCGGAACCGAAGACGGGCAAGCCCTTGTAGGTGTGCTGTACGCGGCTCACGCGCGTGCCGCTGACGCCCGGATGCTGGGCGCCGACGGCAAAGCCATGCTCGGTATTCAGACCGCGGCTGCGTGCCTGCGCGGCCAGCTTGTTGACCAGGCTGGCGGTCTCTTGTGGAGAAGCCAGGGCGACCGGCGCGGCCATCAGGGTCTGTGGCAGCGGGGTGGCGGCATCGGCCGTGGTGGCCATCAGCGGCAGGGCGGCGATGGATGCGGCAACTATCGTCAAACGTAAATTCATTTCTGCTCCATGGTATCGGTTAAGGAAATGGTGAATGAGCTGGCCGCGATGCCTGATGGCCACCCCGGCGCGCCTGGCGGCGGGCGGATAGCCTGCCGTTTTGTGATGGCATGACGCCGGGTAGGGGGACACTAAACTTGTCGAGATCGCCATGTCAAAAAATTCAAGAAATGGGTCACCAGGCGATTTTTTGTTAAGAATTGAACATTTATCGGCGTCGCATCGTTGGAAAGTTTGATCTACCACAAGCTGCAACTTTTGTTTTGGACTACTACCCCTATTGGCGCGCTCTGTTGGAAAAACACTGTTGCCTTTTCTAAATGTTGCGATCTACACTAGCTCTTCGCATTGCCCCCAGCGGAGCACGCGAAGACAAAAAAAGCGCACGCGGCAATGACCGCGTCCAGATACAGCGCATCGGGAAAAAAATCGGGAGTTTCACATGACGTCAGTTCTGTTTTCTGCTGTTGGTTTCAGCCATTTCCCCTCTGGAGCGGCACTCATGCTGCATCCGCCTTCCTAGCGGCCGCCAGCCGGCTCTTCCCCCGCGAGGGGATTCTTTTCTGTAAGTCCGACCGCGCCGCCCGGCGCGGCCGCTGGCGCAGTGCATCTTTTTTTCAGGAAGGGTTGCCGGCTCCTGGTGCGTGCACCGGAATCACCGGCCCGACGAACTATGCTTTCGATAGCGACCAAAGTGGAACAGATCGTGATGGAATCGGCCTTTCTCAGCGAGGGATTGGGCCGTGGCTTGCTCAACCTGTCGGAGCTGGCGCGCCAGCTGCAGCCGCAATTGCAGACCGACTTATGGAAACCGGTGGGGCAGGCCGCCGTGGTGATGGCGCTGCGCCGCCTGGCCGAGCGGATGCCGCAGCAGAAAAACGGCGAGATTGTGCTGGCGCACCGCGCGGGCGAACTGTCCACGCGCAGCGAATTGATGGTTGTTACCTACCGCTATTCCGACCAGACGTATGCCTGCCAGCGCCAGTTGCTGGCGCTGGCAGCGCCCCAGCGGGGCACATTCATCACCATTACGCGCGGCGTCAACGAGGTGATGGTGATCTGCAGCCGTTCGCTGCACGCGCTGGTGGAGGAGGTGTTCGGTGAAGAGCAGGAACTGGCGCGCCTGGAGCGGGTGACGGCCGTGACCCTGCACCTGGCGGCCGAAACCTGCTATACGCCGGGCGTGTATCACGCCATCCTCAAGCGCCTGGCCTGGGAGCGCATCAACCTGATCAACATCATTTGCACGTATACGGAACTGACCTTGCTGCTGGAAGCGTCGCAGACGGGCGCGGCCTTTTCCGTATTGTCGAAAATCGTCGCACAATGAAAAGGCTCTGTCCCCGTTAAGTAGGGGAAGTTCAGGAATCTTCCTGTATCCCCGCTGTCTGACTGTGCATCGCAGACAAACGGGAGCCTTTCATGCAGATAGCTCAATGGAAAACCTTCATCGCCCAGTTCGCCGTACTGAACCGTCGCCAGCGCCTGGCGGGCATCGCTCTGCTGCGAGGAAGCGCACCGCAGGGCGCTGCTGCGGCACTGATCGAAAGCGTGGCCCGGCAGCGGTTGCACTGTCCTGCCTGCAATAGCAGTCATGCTCACCTGCATGGTCATGCGCACGGACTGCAGCGCTACCGTTGCGTGCCGTGCGGCCGCACCTTCAATGCACTCACCGGCACGCCGCTGGCGCGCTTGCGCCATAAATCACTGTGGCTTGATTACGCCGATTGCCTGCTGGCATCAGATTCCGTGCGCAAGGCGGCGTTACAGCTGGGCGTGCACCGCAACACCACCTTTCGCTGGCGCCACCGGTTTTTAAGCCTGGCCAAGACGGACCGGCCCCATTGCCTGCATGGCATCGCCGAAGCGGACGAGCTGTATGTGCTGGAGTCGGAAAAGGGATCGCGGCATCTGACCCGTCCGGCGCGCCGCCGTGGCGGTCATGCCCGCCGGCGTGGCATTTCCAATGAGCAGGTCTGCATCTTGGTGGCGCGCGACCGTACGGGACAAACCCTCGATTTCGTCACCGGAAAAGGGGCGCTGACGAAGGCGCAGGTGCGCCATTATTTGTTGCCCATGATCGACAAGGATATCCTGTTGCTCACCGATGGCCATGCCGCCTATCGCGCCTTTGCCAAGGAAGCGGGGATCAGCCACCAGGCCGTCAATTTGCGCGCAGGCATCCGCGTGCAGGGCGCCGCGCATGTACAGAACGTCAATGCATATCACAGCCGCCTGCGGGCATGGCTACGCCCCTTTCACGGCGTGGCGACGCGCTATCTGCCGAATTACCTGGGCTGGCGCTGGATACTGGACGCCGGGCGTATCCGGTCGCCGGAAACATTATTGAAGGCAACTCTGGGAGCATTCCCACATCTGATGGTGACATAGCCAATGAAAAACGCCCCGCTGCATCGCTGCAGCGGGGCGCTTGCCGGCAAGAACCGGTTTTATTTTTCCAGCTGCGTGCGCACGCGGGCGATCGCTTCGCGTACCTGGCGTGGCGCGGTGCCGCCCACGTGGTCGCGCGCGGCAACGGAGCCTTCCAGGGTCAGCACCTCGAAAACGTCTTCGCCGGTCAGCGGCGAAAACGCGCGCAGCTGGGCCAAAGACAGGTCGGCCAGGTCGCAACCGGCGTCGACGCAGGCGCGCACGGCCAGGGCCACCGCTTCATGGGCGTCGCGGAATGGCAAGCCTTTCTTGACCAGATAGTCGGCCAGGTCGGTCGCCGTGGCGTAGCCTTGCAGGGCCGCCGCGCGCATCGCTTCCGGTTTCACCGTGATGCCGCCGGCCATGTCGGCGAAGATGCGCAGTGTGTCGATGACGGTATCGACGGTGTCGAACAGCGGTTCCTTGTCTTCCTGGTTGTCCTTGTTGTAGGCCAGCGGCTGGCCTTTCATCAGGGTCAAGAGGCCAATCAGGTGGCCGTAGACGCGGCCCGTCTTGCCACGCGCCAGTTCCGGCACGTCCGGGTTTTTCTTTTGCGGCATGATCGACGAGCCGGTGCAGAAGCGGTCGGCGATGTCGATGAAGCCGATGCGTGGGCTCATCCAGATCACCAGCTCTTCGGCCATGCGCGACACGTGCATCATCAGCACGGCGGAGGCGGCGCAAAATTCGATGGCGAAGTCGCGGTCCGAGACGGCGTCGAGCGAGTTGTGGCACACGTCGTCAAAGCCCAGCGTTTTTGCCACGCGCAGGCGGTCGATGGGGAAGGTGGTGCCGGCCAGGGCGGCGGCGCCCAGCGGCAGGCGGTTGACGCGCTTGCGGCAGTCGGCCATGCGCTCGGCGTCGCGGCCGAACATTTCGACGTACGCCAGCATGTGGTGGCCGAAAGTGATCGGCTGGGCCACCTGCATGTGGGTGAAGCCCGGCATGATGGTGTCGGCATGCTGTTCGGCCAGGTCCGTCAGCGCGCTGCGCAACGTCGCCAGCAGGGCGCTGATGTCGTCGATGGCGGAACGCACGTACAGGCGGATGTCGGTGGCCACCTGGTCGTTGCGCGAACGGCCCGTGTGCAGGCGCTTGCCCGCATCGCCTACCAGTTCGGTCAGGCGTTTTTCGATATTCAGGTGGACATCTTCCAGGTCCAGCAGCCATTCGAACTGGCCGGCGGCGATTTCCTGCGAAATTTGCGCCATGCCGCGCTGGATTTCAGCGTAGTCGGCCGGGCTGATGATGGCTTGCGCATGCAGCATTTCCGCATGGGCCAGCGAACCTTCGATGTCGAACAGCGCCAGGCGCTTGTCAAAAAATACAGAAGCTGTGTAGCGCTTGACGAGGTCCGAGACCGGTTCGGAAAACCGGGCCGACCAGGCTTCGCCCTTTTTGGAGAATTGATCAGTCATGAAAGAAGTCCTTTAGTGTACGGCGATTATAAACAAGGTTGGCCGGCGGTAGGGCTTTTAGGGGTTTGCAGGGCGCTGAAATGGCCAGGAATGGGGCTGGCCAGCCTCAAATGCCACGCCGGGTGCCTGTTGTGCGTTTCATCCGGGCTTTTTGTATTCTGTCCCGCGAATCGTGCGTTTGGTCGCAATCCGATGGCGGTTCAGGGGGGATCGGCCTACAGTTCAATCATCGCAGCACACAACCAGCCACTCACAGGACACCATCATGAACATCGCTAAAAACATGGAAGCCATCTTCGTTGCCATCATCGCCGTCGCTGCCGCCACCAGCCTGGCCACCGCCGCCGTGCCGAAGTTCCGCGCCGCGCCGGCCCCCATCGCCGCCAGCGCCGATCAAGCCACCATGCACACGGTGTACGTCAGCGCCAAGCACTTGAGCGCCGAAGAAAAAGCTGCCCTGTAAGCGTGGCGATGGGATTGCAGGCAGTACAAGAAGCATTGGCAGCAAACAGCAACACCGCATCACGGACAGGCAGAACGGGCGGCGCCCCCGGTTCTATCGAGCCCTGGTGACAGCCGCAGCAAAAAGGCCGATGATCGTGTTTTTCAACGATAGCAGGGCCAGCGCGATGTCACATTTGATGATCAGCACCGACAAGGCGGAACTCGACGTTCCAGCCATTCACCATTTTCTCAGCACGCAATCGACATGGGCCATCGGCATCCCGTTGGCTACCGTACAGCGCGCGATCGACCATTCGCTCTGCTTTGGCGGCACGCTGGCCGGCCGTCAGGTGGCGTTCGCCCGCGTGGTCACCGACTACGCCACGTTTGCCTATCTGGTCGACGTGTATGTGCTGGAAGAATACCGCGGCCGTGGCTACAGCCAGCGCCTGATGGAGGCCGTGACGGCGCATCCCGGTTTGCAGGGCTTGCGCCGTTTCATGCTGGCCACCAGCACGGCGCATGATTTGTATGCACGCTACGGCTTTACGGCGCCGCTCAGGCCGGAGACGCTGATGGAGCGGTATGTGTCGGATATCTACCAGCATTGATTGCCTGAGCAGCTGGACCGGCGCTCACTGCCAGTGCATCAGGCAGGGCGGAATCAAGAGCAGCAGCGCCAGCACCAGGTAGATCAGCTGCAGCGGGATCATCCACTTGGCCCACGTGATCCAGGGCACGCGCGCCAGCGCCAGCACGCCGACGGTGATGCCGGACGTGGGGATCATCGGCGTGGTGAATTCGCCGAACTGGAAGGCCAGGATGGCCGTCTGGCGCGTCACGCCGACCAGGTCGGCCAGCGGCGCCATGATGGGCATGGTCAGCGCCGCCTGGCCGCTGCCCGAGTGGATGAAGAAGTTGATCACCGACTGCATGAAGAACATCTTTTGCGCGGCGAAGACGGGACTCGACGAGGCCACCAGGGGCGTCAATGCATGAAGTATGGTGTCGATGATCTGCGCGTCGCGCGCCAGGATCATGGTGCCGCGCGCCAGCGCGATGACCAGCGCTACGCTGACCATGTCGCGCGCGCCCTGCACGAAGGATGCGACCAGGCTGTCCATGTCGAGCCGGCCGACCAGGCCGACGATGATGGCCATCACCAGGAACAACGCGGCGATTTCATCGATGAACCAGTCGTACTTGACGACGCCGACGACCATCGTCAGCAAGGTTGCCATGAAGATCCACAGCACGGCGCGGTGCGTGCGCGTCATGCCGGCAAAGCTGTCCAGGTCCATCGAATGTTCGCTGCGCTTTTCGATATCGAGCAGGTAGGTCGGGCTTTTTTCCGGATGGCGCTTGATGCGCGCCGCGTACCACATCAAAAACACGATGCTGACCGCCGTGGCGATGGCCCACACGATCAGGCGGTAGCCGATGCCGGAAAAGATCGGCACGCCGGCGATGCCCTGCGCGATGCCGACGTTGAACGGATTTAAAAAGGCGGCGGAAAAGCCCACCTGCGAGCCGATGAAGGGAATCGACACGCCCGTGATGGTGTCGTAGCCCAGGGCCAGGGCCAGCGGCACGAAGATCAGGATGAAGGGAATCGCTTCCTCGTTCATGCCGAAGGTGGCGCCGCCCAGCGAAAACATGGTGAAGAAGACGGGGATGATGGCGGCGCGCACGAAGCGCGAACTGGTGTGCGCCTTGGCGATGGCCTTGATCAGCGAATCGAAGGCTTCCGTTTTTTGCAGCACGGCGAAGGCGCCGCCGACGATCAGCACGAAGCCGATGATCAGGCTGGCGTCGACGAAGCCCTTGATGGGCGCCATCATCAGCGCGGCCAGGCCCTGCGGCTTGTTGGCTACGTAATGAAACGTGCCGGGGATGATCAGCTGCTTGCCGTTGACCAGCTGGGTGTCGAATTTCCCGCCCGGCACCAGCCAGGTCGCCAGGGCGATCATGGCCAGGATGGCGCACAGCAGGACGAAGGTATTGGGGAGCTTGAATGTTCTCATGGCGCTTTTTTGTGACATTTATTGGCTCAGCAGGCTGCCGCCGCGGAAGGCGATGCTGCCTGCGACCTTGCCGACGTTCATGCCGCGCAGGACGTGGCGGTGGGCGCTGCGCGCAAAAAAGACGCCGGCGACCGTGCAGCGCAAGGTCGTCGTCTCGCCGCTGACGGGGTCGATCAGGTCGGCCACCGCGTCGCCGGCGGCCAGCACGTCGCCCATTTCCCGCAGGTAGACCAGCACGCCGTGATGCGGCGCGAGAATCGGTTCCACGCCCGCCAGCGGCGTTGGCGTACATTGCGGCACGGGCAGGTCGTCGCCGGCGCCGGCGATGTCCAGCACGCCCTCGATGGCGAGAAAGCGCAGCAGGGCGGCGGCGTCGCGTTCGGCCAGGGCGTAGCTCACCTCCACCTCGCCGCGCAGTTCGACGGTGGTCGACAGGCAGGCGGCGGGAATCGGATAGCGGCCGCCGAAGTGCGCGTCAAGATCCCACCACAAGCGGCTGCAGGCTTCGTCGAACGGCTCTTCGCCTGCCGCCAGTTCCAGCAGCACGGCGCGCGCACCCAGGAGCGCGGACAGGGGCGCGATCTGTGCCGCCAGCGGCGTGCCCGTATAGATGTGCAGGGCCGCTTCGTTATCGCAATGCAGGTCGAGCACGATGTCGGCGTCGATGGCCATGCCCAGCAGTGTTTTCTTCAGCGTCTCCGCATCCGTGCCCGGCCGCCAGGCGGCGACGGCGGCGCGCGCGTGCTCGCGTATCAGCGCCACGTTGGCTTGCGCATCCTGCCCCAGCTGGCCATCGAGCGTGGTTTTCAGTTCATTAGCCACGTGGCGGTAGGCGCGGTTGAAGTTGATGCCGGTGGTCAGGTCGAAACGGCCGAACGGCGCGCCATGGATGGCTTGCGCCAGGCCGATCGGGTTGGCGGCCGGTACCAGGATGATTTCGCCGTGCACCTTGCCGGCCGCTTCCAGCGCCAGCAGTTCGCGGCGCAAAAATTGCGACACCAGCATGCCCGGTACCTCGTCCGCGTGCAGGGCCGCCTGGATGTAGACCTTCTTGCCGCTGCAGCTGGTGGCGGCCGCGGTGCCGAAGTGGAAGCTGCTCAATTGGCATGACATGCTGGCGTGCGCGGTGGAGATGGAATGCTGCTGTACTTGCATGGTGGGCGCCCCGAAAAGGTGCATGGTTGATGGATTCCGGTCGATTATGTAGCAATATTTTCACGAAGTAAATCAATGAAAATCCTTTTACAAATATTTGTTGAGTTTTCTTTTTGATATGAGTACAGTAAGTTCCAGCGACCCGATTTCCCCCTCCGCCAGTGATCAGCAGTGCCCAAGAATACAGGCCGCCAGTGATATGAGAGCATCCGCCAGTCCTGCCAGAAGCAGCGCCCCCACGCCACTTGCCACCACGCTGGCGTCGCCCGATGCCGCCTTCGCGCAATCGCCGCTGGGGCAGGCGCTGATGCACGTGCTGGCCGGCGGCTCGGCTTCGCAGCGGCAGATCGCCGATTACCTGCTGCGCAACCAGATGCGCGTGACGGCGCTGGGCATCGAGGAACTGGCCGACAGCTGCCAGGTGTCGACGGCCACCATCAGTCGCTTCGCGCGCGATATCGGTCAGAAGAATTACTCGGCCATGCGCGGCGCCATGGCCGAAACCCTGCAATCGCTGCTGCAGCCGGTCGACAAACTGCGCCGCACGATAGAACGGCGCGCGCGCGCCACCTCGCCCATCACGGAAAGCCTGGAATATGCGGCCGCGAACATCGCCGCCACGTCCGATGCCCTGTCGCCGCCCGCCATGCTGGCCGTTGTGCGCCGCCTGACGCGCGCCAAGGTCGTGTACGTGATGGGTTTCGGCCTGTCGGCCAACCTGGCGGGCATGCTGGTGCAGCATCTGCAGCCGTTTTGCCCGCACGTGGTGGAAGTGGTGGGCATCGGCGGCTCGGAAGTGGCGGCCGGTCACCTGGTCAACCTGACGGCGCAGGACGTGCTCGTGGTGATCTCGTTCCCCCGCTACACGCTCGACTGCATCGGCCTGGCCAGCTTTGCGCGCGACCGCGGCGCCTGCATCGTGGCGCTTACCGACTCGCCCGCGTCGCCCCTGGCCGAACTGGCCGACCACGCGCTGTATGCGCAAAGCGCGCATCCCGTCCTGCCCAGCAGCGCCAGCACGGCGCTGGCCATGATCGAGGCACTGGCCGTGGCGCTGATGGTATCGAACAGGAAGAACGTAGAAAAAGCGGCCCGCTTGAGCGAAGTCATCTCCGCCTATCTGTATGGCGGCGAACATGGGGTGCAAGGCGCGCGGAAAACAGCTTCAAAGCAACGCAAGGCAGTCCCAAAATCATTATAAAAATCAGGCATCAACATCCGGGGAGAATGACAATGCAGATGAAAAAACAGGACGGCGGCTCCTTGCCACGCGAATCAGTGCTGGCGCAAGGCGTGCGGCTGGCGCTGGGGGCCCTGAGCGTGTCGGCGGCGCTGGGCATGCTGGCCGGCGGCGCGCAGGCGCAAGAGCAGGGACCGGATGTGGAGCCGGCGCCGAAAAAAATGCAGCGCGTGGAAATCACGGGGTCGGCCATCAAGCGGCTGGAGTCGGAGACGGCGCTGCCCGTGCAGATCATCACGCGGGCCGAGATCGAAAAGGCGGGCGTGACGACGGCGGCCGAGCTGATGGCGCGCGTCTCGGCCAACGTGGGCGGCCTGACCGATGGCGTTAGCATCAACGTGGGCGGCGACCAGCGCGGCTTCAACAGCGCCAACCTGCGCGGCGTGGGCACCTCGTCGACCCTGGTGCTGCTCAATGGCCGGCGCATGGCCAACTTTGCCTCGCCTGGCGATGATGCGGGCGTGGACCTCAATAACATTCCCGCCGCCGCCCTGCAGCGCGTGGAAGTGCTGCTCGACGGCGCCTCGGCCCTGTACGGCACGGACGCCATCGGCGGCGTCATCAATTTTATTACGCGCAAGGATTACCAGGGCGTGGAGCTGAACGCCTACGGCAGCGGCACGCAGGAAGGCGGCGCCGGCAAGCGCACGGCCAGCATCACGGCCGGCACGGGCGACCTGGCCACGGATGGCTACAATATCTTTGCCGTGGTCGACCTGCAAAAAACCGACCGTCTGAGCACCTCGCAGCGCAAGTTCATTCCGCACCTGCAGGTGCCGGAACGCCTCGGCCATTTGCTGTCCAGTTACACCAGTCCGGCAAATATCCGCCTCTCCAGCGACCAGCGCGACTACCTGCAGGAGCAGGGCTTCCTGCTCAATGGCCAGCCGATCACGAATCGCCTGATTAATCTGTCGATTCCAGGCTGCAGCGGACCGGCCAATGTGTACCTGCCTGCCGGCACGGGCGGCGTCGATGCGTGTACCTATAACTACATGGGCGACACAGAGCTGTATCCGAAAACGGACAAGCAGAACCTGCTCACGCGCGGCGTGCTGAAACTGAATAACGATCACCAGTTGTATGCGGAAGTGGCACTGAGCCGCTCGCGCAGCTATTACGTGGGATCGACAGCGCGGCCGGATGGCGAAATCGACGCCAGCATGGTGCCGCAGCTGAACGCTGTCGGGTTGACCGGCACGCTGGCCCTGCGCATTCGCCTGAACGAAGCGGGCATGCGCACCAGCGAATTGACCAGCGAAAGCCAGCGTTACGTGGTGGGCGCCACCGGCACCGTGGGCGGCTGGGATTACGACGTGGGCTTGAATCACAGTGTCAATGTGGTCAGGGACAAGGACACGCACGGCTACCTCCTGGCAGACCAGCTACAAAAGGGCATCACGGATGGCACCATCAATCCCTTCGGCCCCTCCAGTGCGGCGGGCAAGGCGCTGCTCGAGAGCATCCAGGTCAACGACGAAGTGCGGCACGCGCGCGGCGTCATGGATGCGCTCGATTTCAAGGTGTCGCGTGCCTTGATGTCCATGGGCGGCGGCGACATGGCGTTGGCGGTGGGCGGCGAAGTGCGGCGCGAGCGCACGGATTTCCGGCCATCCGCATTGCTAATGAGCGGTAACATCACCAACGATGACGCGCCCGAAGGCGGCGTGGCCACCAGCGACAGCCGCAACGTGCAGGCCATCTATAGTGAATTGCTATTGCCGTTTAGCAAGCAATGGCAGGCGCAGCTGTCCGGCCGCTATGACCATTACCAGCAAGTGGGCGGCGCCCTCAGTCCGAAGATCGGCCTGACCTACATGCCCAGCAAGGAGGTGCTGCTGCGCGCCTCGGCCGGCAAGGGCTTCCGCGCGCCGTCGATGTCGGACCTGCATCGGCCCACTGTCTACAGCCAGACGGCGACCCTGCCTGATCCCGTGTACTGCGAAGCCGAGAACAACGACTACTCCGTCTGCGCCGACAACTGGCGTACGCGCCGCTACAGCAACGACAAGCTGAAACCGGAGCGCAGCCGCCAGTTCACGGCCGGCGTGGTGCTCGAACCCGGCCAGCACTGGACCTTCAGTGCCGACTACTGGAACATCAGGCGCACGGATTTGATCAGCGAAATCGGCGACGACATCATCCTGTCCAACCTGTCCAAGTACGGCAATCTCGTACACCGCGACGAAGACAATGGAATCCGCTACATCGAGCTGCGCAAGGAAAACCGCGGTGCGCAAAAAGCCTCGGGCATCGATATCACGGCCGATCTGCATGGCGTGAAAACGGCGTGGGGACGCTTTGGCGGACATCTGAGCGGCACCTATGTGCTCGGCTCAAAAATCCAGACCAGCCCTGGCGATGTCTTCATCAGCAATCTGAACAAGTTCGTCACGGACGGCGTGGTGCAGCGCTGGCGCCATACGATCACCCTCGACTGGGACAATGGCCCGTATTCGGCCAGCCTGTCGAACACGTATTCGAGCGGCTACGATGACCAGAACTCGGCCATCAACACGGACGACGGCAGCGTGGTCAAGCCGAACCGCGTGAAGGCCTACACGCTGTGGGACATGTCGGGCGCGTATGCGGTCAGCCAGCAGTTCAAGCTGCGCGCCGGCATACAGAATCTGTTCAATACCAGTCCGCCATACTCGAACCAGGCATTTTTCTTCCTGTCCGGCTATGACCCCAGCTACGCCGACCCGCGCGGCCGGCGCTTCTACGCCAGCGCCAATTACAGCTTCAAGTAAAAAACTGGAGATACCGCAACAACGCTGTCATATGCGGCAAGTAGTATCGTAGTTCGATGCAGTTGGGTGGCAGGCAGCAGTTTTGGCAGCAAGGGCGCGCGCCGGTATCAACAAGTGCGCGCCCCTTTCCTTGTATTCGAAAGGCATCATGAAATTATTCTCAATCCGGTACCACACCTTTTGCGCCGCGCTGCTGTTCGCGCTGGCATTGTGCAGCTTCCATGCCGTGGCGGCGCCCGGCGGCAGCGCCATCGGCAGCGCGCCGCAGGGTACGCTCGTCATCATCGGCGGCGGCCTGCGCGCCGACAATGCCGAAGTGTGGCAGCGCATCGTCAAGTTGTCGGGCGGTCCGGGCGCGCGCATCGCCGTGCTGGCCTCGGCCGCGATGAACCCGGAAAAATCGGGTGAAAGCATCATCAGGAAGCTCAATCAATATGGTGCGGACGCCTTTTTCGTGCCGCTGGCCGTCAAGCTGGCCAATCGCGATTACCGCAAGGCGGCCGAAGATCCGGCCATCGTCACGCAGATCAAGTCGGCCACCGGCATCTATTTTGCCGGCGGCGACCAGGGGCGCATCACGCAAGCGTTGCTGCGCCCGGACGGCAGCCGCACGGCCGCGCTGGAAGCCATCTGGTCGGTCTACCGCAACGGCGGCGTGATCGCCGGTTCCAGCGCCGGCGCGGCCATCATGAGCACCACCATGTTCTACGATGCCAAACCCGTGCTCGACATGCTCAAGATGGGCGTCACGGATGGCCGCGAGATCGCGCCCGGACTGGGCTTCATCGGCAGCGACGTTTTTGTGGACCAGCATCTGCTGGTGCGCGGGCGCTTTGCGCGCATGATTCCCGTGATGCTGAAAAAAGGCTATCACCTGGGACTGGGTATCGATGAAAACAGCGCCATGGTGGTCGACGCCATGCGCGACGTGGAAGTGATCGGCTACAGCGGCGCCCTGCTGATCGACCTGTCGGGCGCCATCAGCGACCGCGGCGTGAAAAATTTCAATATCAGCAATGCTGCCATCAGCTATCTGGACCGGGGCGACAAATTCAACCTCGTCACGCGCGTGTTTACGCCCTCGCCGGACAAGGCCGACAACAAGCTCGATCCGAACCAGCCCGACATGCGCGAGCCCGTGTTTACCAACGATATCCTCGGCAACAACGCCGTGCTCGACCTGATGGGCAACCTGATCGACAACGCGCAGCAGGAAGCCATCGGCATCGCCTTCGGCAACCCGCGCGACCCGTACCCGGAGCTGGGCTTCGAGTTCCGCTTCAGTAAAACGGTCAACAGCGTCGGCTACAGCTCGACCGAGGCGGAAGCGTATTCGGTGCTCAAGCTGCGCCTCGACATCCGCCCCATCCAGCTGCGCCAGCCGCTGTACCGCTACAAGTAGCTTGCACTGGCGCGCCGCCAGCGCGGCCACGCGGCGATCGTCAGGGCCCGCAGCAGCCATTCGACGGGGCCATAGGCGTGGCCGCGCAGCCACCAGCGGCTCAGGGGCAGCTGCAGGCTGAAGATGATGACGGCCAGCGCCAGCGCGCCGAGCGGCGAGACGCTGCCCATCAAGCGCGCGCCATACGCGAGGAACAGCCAGGCGCAGACGGCCGACTGCAGCAGGTAGTTCGACAGGGCCATGCGGCCCGCATCGGCCAGCAGCGCAAACAGCGTGCCGTCGCGCAGCCGTTCGAACAGGGTCAGCGCGCATGCCAGGTAGGCGCCCGCCAGCAGGGGCGCGCTTGCCAGGCCCACGGCCAGTCCCGCCACCTGCCATGCCTGGCTCTCGCCATACACGGAGGTCCAGGCATATACGGCGGCGCCGGGCAGGCCTGCCAGCGCGCCGGCCCACAGCAGGCGGCGGCGCAGCGGCAGATAGTCGGCCGCGTGCAGCAGCATCTCGCGCTTGCCGGCGGCCAGGCCGCACAGGAACATGGCCAGCGCGCACGGTGCCTGCACCAGCAGCAGGACGATCCAGATGTCGCTCAGTTCGCGCAAGTGCTGATTGACGACGGCGGCCGGCGTGGCGCGGTAGGCGGCCAGCGCCGTTGCCGCCTTTTGCGCCATCGCCACGGCGTTGTCCGCCGCGTCGCCCGCCGGCTGCAGGCTTTGCAGCCAGGCCATGCCTGCCCAGAACGCGGCGCAGACGGTGACGAGCACCAGGGCCAGGCACAGTGCCTGGCGTTCGCCGCAACGGTGCAGCGCCAGCAGCACGATGCCCAGCACGGCGTAGGTGGTCAGTATGTCGCCATGAAACAGGAACACGGCATGCAGGGCGCCGATCAGCCACAGGCCCGCCTGCCGGCGCAGCATGCGCGGCACGAACGGCGCGTCGGCGCGCGCGGCCGCCTGCATCTGCAATGTGAAGCTGTAGCCGAACAGGAAGGAAAACAGCAGGTAGAACTTGGTCTCGAACAGCAGCGCGACGAGGAAATGCGTGGCGCGGTCGACGCCGCCGTGAAAGGCGGGATCGGTCATGCCCAGACCGAACCACGGTGTGGCGAAGGCGCCGATATTGACCACCAAAATGCCGAACAGGGCGCAGCCGCGCAGGGCGTCGACATCGGCAATGCGCGCGGGCGGGGTTGGCATGGCGGCGCTCATGCCAGGGCAGGGCGCAGGAAACGCGCCAGCAGCAGGTGCAAACTGGCGCGCTGCGCCAGCGGCGCGTAATCGGGATCGACGGCGACCCGGTTGAAGATGCCGTCGATCAGCGCGGCGATCCAGCCGGCCGTTTGCGCGGCGTCCAGCGCGGCGTCGATCTGGCCTGCCGCCGCCGCCTCTGCCAGCAATGTTTGCAGGCCGCCGCGCAGGCTGGCGTCGTTGCGCGCCACCCTGGCCGCGATGTCCGTGTCGCGCATCGCCTCGGCGGCAATGTCCAGCGCCAGTCCCGCAAAGTCCTCGTCGGCCGCCAGCGCCAGCACCAGGTCCATGAAGTCGAGCAGGGCGCCGTATGCATCGGCGCTGCCTTGCACGCCGGCGAAATAGGCGGCCGTCTCGCTGCCTTCCTGGTCGACGATGGCGGCGATGATGGCTTGCTTGGTGGGGAAATAGTGAAACAGGTTACCGGGACTCATGCCCGCCTGCGCGCAAATGGCGGCGGTGCTGGTCTGGTGAAAGCCCTTGCGCGCGAAGCAGTGGCGCGCGGCGGCGAGAATGGCGTCGCGGCGGGCCGCGTGTTTATCGGGATCGATGGTGCGCATGGTTTTGCTCTTTAATTAATCGACTAGTCAGTCTAATATAAATGGATTGCGCGGCGCGGTCAAGCTGGATGCTTTGCAGTGCCGATTCCTGTCGCTACAATGTGCCGCACCGGATTTTTCCATGCCCGCCGCTGGCGCCGCTGTTTGTTCGGAAAACCGCTTCTTTTACCCGTTTTTCTACCGTGTTAGGAATGAGATGCAGCAGACCCCGATTCGATCCTTCCTGTGCGCGCTGGCGCTGGCCGCCGGCATCGTCCCTGCCGCGCAAGCGGCCAATGCTGCCCAGCCGGCCACCATGCGCCTCGATTACCAGCACAGCGGCAATGCGCTGGGCGAGCACTATGCGGTCGAACGCGTGCTGGTCGAGCCCCTGCCATGGGCCGGTAACCTGGCGCGTCCCATCGACGACAGCAACCGCGGCAACAATATGCTGGAAGTGGTCGACATCAAGTCGGGCAAGGTGCTGTACTCGCGCGGCTTTTCCACCATCTTCGGCGAGTGGGCCAGCACCGACGAAGCGAAAACCACCACGCGCGCGTTTCAGGAATCCGTGCGCTTCCCGCAGCCCGAGCACCCCGTGCGCGTGCGCATCCTCAAGCGCGACGAACGCGGCCTGTTTTCCATTGTGTGGAGCACCGATGTCGATCCTGCCGCGCAGGACGTGATCCGCAAGCAGCCGCCGGCGCCCGTCAAGCCGATCCCGATCCGTGTCGAAGGCCCCTCGTCCGAGAAGGTCGATCTCCTGATCATGGGCGATGGCTACACGGCTGTCGAAATGGGCAAGTTCGAAGCGACGGCGCGCAAATTGGCCGAGCACCTGTTTACCGTCTCGCCATTTCGCGAGCGGGCCAAAGATTTCAATGTCTGGGCCATGGCCGCGCCGACGCCGGAATCGGGCGTGTCGCGCCCATCGACGGGCGTGCATCACGCCTCGCCGCTGGGCACGCGCTACAACATCTTCGGCAGCGAGCGCTATGTGCTGACGACGGACAACCGCGCATTGCGCGACCTGGCGCAGTACGCGCCGTACGAATTCATCGAAATCCTCGTCAATAACGATACCTACGGCGGCGGCGGCATCTTCGGCCAGTTCAGCACGGCGGCAGCGAACAACGACTGGGCCAACTACCTGTTCGTGCATGAATTCGGCCACCATTTCGCCGGCCTGGCCGACGAGTACTACACTTCGCCCGTGGCCTACCAGTCGAACGGCGAGCGCCAGGAGCCGTGGGAGCCGAACGCCACGGCGCTGCGCGATCCGGCCAAGCTGAAATGGAAGAGCCACGTCAAGGCCGGCACGCCGCTGCCGACGCCCTGGCCGAAGGAAGCGTACGACAGCCATGCGCGCGAATACCAGAAGCAGCGCGCGGCCCTGCGCGCGGCCAACCGCCCGGAAAGCGAGATGAGCGATTTGTTCAAGGCCGACCTGGCATACACGCAGCAGCTGTTCTCGAAGGCGCCGCAGCGCCATGCGGTGGGCGCCTTCGAAGGCGCGAACTATGAATCGTCCGGCTACTACCGTCCCGAGATGCAGTGCATCATGTTCGACCGCAGCGAGACCTTCTGTTCCGTATGCCAGGATGGGATCAGCACCATCATCGACCTGTATTCGCGTCCCGCCCCGGTGTCGGGAAAATAATGCCGTTCATGTCGTTGGAGTAAGCATGGCGGGCCATGTTGCATCGCAATAGCATGGCCCCCCGTTTCACCGTTCCCCGCCTTGCGCCGCCCGCCACGGCGCCGCGTAGTTTGTTTTTCAGGCAATTCCCCCTTCTTTTGCTCGGCCGCCTTTCTGTGCGCCAGCCCCGCGATATTATTAAATAAGCACCGCGATTCGATTGCTTGTCAATTAGTTCATTTAAATAATATTGATGTAGAATTTGATGTATATCAATGTTGCATCGCCGCAATCGCACTTATAGTTGACCTAGCTCAAAAACGATAAGCATGCGGACCGGACTCATCGCGAATCACGTATCTAAATGCTGTAGAGTAATTTTCGCCCTGTACCAGTTCCCCGAGAATGCACTGGTGCCGGCCTCGAATTTCAGTGACGGAAGCCGATTCATGAAGATGCAGACCCCCGCGCCTGACGCGTGCAATACCCTCCATCCCCACACACCGATTGCCTTGCCGTATGCGCGCGCCGGCGGCGTGACCCTGGCCATGAGCGCGGCCGCCACGCGTGCCGGCGCGGTGCGCTGCGTGCAGGCGGCCACGCCGTGGCCCGCCTTGCGTCCGGTCCAGGCATGACGGCCGGCTTGCACCCGCACTTGCCTTTGCAGGGCAAGCGTGGGCTGGTGGTGGGCATCGCCAATGCGCAAAGCATCGCCTGGGGCTGCGCCAGCGCGCTGCGCGCGGCCGGTGCCGAACTGGCCGTGACCTGGCTTAATGACAAGGCCAGAGCGCACGTGGAGCCGCTGGCGCAGCAAGTGCAGGCGGCCATCATGGCACCGCTCGACGTGGCCGTGCCGGGTCAATTGGAGGCGCTGTTCGCGCAGATCGGACGGCAGTGGGGCGCCATCGATTTCGTCGTCCATTCCATTGCCTACGCGCCGAAACACGATT
The DNA here is from genome assembly GCF_001758625.2 of Janthinobacterium sp. HH102. NCBI lineage: Bacteria > Pseudomonadati > Pseudomonadota > Betaproteobacteria > Burkholderiales > Oxalobacteraceae > Janthinobacterium > Janthinobacterium sp. HH102. The sequence continues at coordinate 5,847,983 of NZ_CP062062.1, read as the reverse complement.
TGCATGGCAGGGTCACGGACAGTTCGGCCGACGGTTTCGCGCAGGCGATGGATATTTCCTGCCATTCCTTCATGCGCATGGCGAAGCTGGCCGAACCCCTGATGCGGGACGGCGGCAGTTTGACCACCATGAGTTATTTAGGCGCCGAGGAAGTCATCGCCGACTACGGCCTGATGGGGCCCGTGAAGGCGGCGCTGGAAGCGTCGGTGCGCTACCTGGCCGCCGAACTGGGGCCGCAAGGCATCCGCGTCAACGCCATTTCGCCGGGCCCACTGGAGACGCGGGCCGCTTCCGGCATCGCCCATTTCGACCGCCTGATGGCCGACGCCATCGAACGCTCGCCCATGCGCCGCCTGGCCACCATCGAGGACGTGGGCGCGCTGTGCGCCTTCCTCGCCGGCGACGGCGCGCGCGCGATCACGGGCGGCACCCTGTATGTCGATGGCGGCTACAACATTCTGAATTGACTGGAAGAAGATGACCATGGCTGTTTCTACTTTGTCCAACCGCGCCAGGATGGCCGCGCTGGCCACCGCGCTGGCCCTGGCCGGCTGCGCCTCGCTGGCGCCGCCGTACGCGCCGCCGCCGCTGCCCGTGGCGGCGCAGTATCCGGAAGCCGATCCGGCCGGCGCGCAGGCGCCCGACGTCGCCTGGCAAGCCTACTTTGCCGACCCGCGCCTGCAGGCGCTCATTGCGCAGGCGCTGGCCGGCAACCGCGACATCCGCATCGCCGCCCTGCGCGTGGAAGAGGCGCGCGCCGCGTATGGCATCCAGCGCGCGGAGCAGTTCCCCACCATCGCGCTGGGCGCCTCCGGCAGCCGCGCGCGCGTGCCAGACGACCTGAGTCCGACGGGCCGCGCCATGACGAGCGCGCAGTACCAGGCGGGCTTGAACGTGAGCGCCTGGGAACTCGATTTCTGGGGCAGGGTGCGCAGCCTGAAGGACAGCGCGCTGCAAACCCTGCTGGCCAGCGACGAGGCGCGCCGCGCCGTCGGCGTGGCCCTGGTGGCGCAGGTGGCCAATGGCTACCTGGGCTTGCGCGAACTCGACGAGCGCGTGGAACTGGCGCGCGCCACCGTCGACAGCCGCGCCGAATCGCTGCGCATCTTCACGCGCCGCTTCGAGGTGGGGTCGATTTCCAAGCTGGACCTGACGCAGGTGGAAACCCTGCTCAGCCAGGCCCTGTCGCTGTCGGCCCAGCTGGAGCAGGCGCGCGCCGTGCAGGCGCATGCGCTGGCCCAGCTGGTGGGCGGCCCCGTCGACCTGACGCCGGTCGCTGGCGAGGTGCGCCGCTTCGACGACGCCAGCGTGCTGCAGCCGCTGCATGCGGGCCTGCCTTCGGCCTTGCTCACGCAGCGTCCCGACCTGATCGCCGCCGAGCACCAGCTGCGCGCCGCGCAAGCCAATATCGGCGCCGCGCGCGCCGCCTTCTTCCCCGCCATTTCGCTGACGGCGGCTTATGGCACGGCCAGCGCGGAATTGAGCGGCCTGTTCGACTCGGGCAGCGGCGCCTGGAATTTCGCGCCGCGCCTGGTGCTGCCGATCTTTGACGCGGGACGCATCCGCGCCAATATGGACCTGGCCGAGGTGCGCCGCGACGTGGCCGTGGCCAATTATGAAAAGAGCGTGCAGGGCGCCTTCCGCGAAGTGGCCGACGCGCTGTCGAACCGGCGCTGGCTGGCGCTGCAGGTCGATATCGGCAAGACCACCTTGGCCGCGCAGAGCGAACGCGCGCGCCTGGCCAAGCTGCGCTACGACAATGGCGCCGCGCCCTACCTGGAAGTGCTCGATGCACAGCGCGACCTGCTGACGGTCGAGCAGCAGCTGGTGCAGACGCGCCGCGCGCTGCTGTCCAGCCAGGTCAGCCTGTACGCGGCCCTGGGCGGCGGCGCACCCGCACCCGCCGCCGCTTCCACCCACTAATTTGATCGCCCCGATACCATGAATGCTCAACTGAAGAAAAAACTCATCCCCGCGGCGCTCGTCGTGGCCGTGCTCGTGCTGGGCTACGTGGCCTGGCAAAAAATGCGCCCCACGGGCCCTGGCGAAGGTTTTGTCAGCGGCAATGGCCGCATCGAGGCGACGGAAGTCGACGTCGCCACCAAGCTGGCCGGCCGGGTCAAGGAGATCCTCGTGCGCGAGGGCGACTTCGTCAAGGCGGGCCAGCCGCTGGCCACCATGCAGGTCGACTCGCTGACGGCCCAGCGCGACGAGGCGCGCGCGCGCCAGCAGCAGGCGTCCGATGCCGTGGTCGGCGCGCAGGCGCAGGTGGCCGTGCGCGAAAGCGACAAGGCGGCCGCGCTGGCCATGGTGGCGCAGCGCGAAAGCGAACTCGATGCGGCCAGGCGCCGCCTGGCCCGTTCCGAAACCCTGTCGAAGGAAGGCGCTTCCTCGGTGCAGGAGCTCGACGACGACCGCGCCCGCGTGCGCAGCGTCGCCGCCGCCCTGAATGCGGCCAAGGCGCAGGTGACGGCGGCGCAGGCGGCCATCGATGCGGCAAAAGCGCAGGTGGTCGGTTCGCGTTCCGCCGTCGTCGCCGCCGAGGCGACCACGGCGCGCATCGATTCCGACCTGGCCGATGGCCAGCTGACGGCGCCGCGCGACGGCCGCGTGCAATACCTGGTGGCGCAGCAGGGCGAAGTATTGGCCGGTGGCGGCAAGGTGCTCAACTTGGTCGACCTGTCGGACGTCTACATGACCTTCTTCCTGCCCGAGACGGCGGCCGGCAAGGTGGCGATGGGCGGCGAGGTGCGCCTCATCCTCGACGCGGCGCCCAATTACGTGATTCCCGCGACGATTTCGTTTGTCGCCGCCAGCGCGCAGTTCACGCCGAAGACGGTGGAAACGGCCAGCGAGCGCCAAAAACTGATGTTCCGCGTGAAGGCGCAGATCAGCCGCGAGCTGCTGCAAAAGCACCTGGCCCTGGTCAAAGTGGGTTTGCCGGGCGTGGCCTGGGTGCGCCTCGATGCGAAGCAGCCATGGCCCGCTGAACTGACGGCGAAGGTTCCGCAGTGAGCATGGACGTGACTTCCTTTGTCGTCAGCATCCAGGGCGTCAGCCAGCATTACGGCAAGACGGTGGCGCTCGACGGCATCGACCTCGACGTGCCGGCCGGCCGCATGGTGGGACTGATCGGCCCCGATGGCGTGGGCAAATCGAGCCTGCTGTCGCTGGTGGCCGGCGCGCGCGCCGTGCAGCAGGGCAGCGTGATGGCGCTGGGCGGCGACATGCGCGATGCGCGCCACCGCGACGATGTCTGCCCGCGCATCGCCTACATGCCGCAAGGCCTGGGCAAGAATCTGTATCCGACCCTGTCGGTCGAGGAAAACCTGCAGTTTTTCGCGCGCCTGTTCGGCCATGACGCGGCCGAGCGCCGCCGCCGCATCGACCAGCTGACCCGCAGCACGGGCTTGCAACCCTTCCTCGCGCGCCCGGCGGGCAAGCTGTCGGGCGGCATGAAGCAGAAGCTGGGCCTGTGCTGCGCCCTGATCCACGATCCCGACCTGCTCATTCTCGATGAGCCGACCACCGGCGTCGATCCGCTGGCGCGCGCCCAGTTCTGGGACCTGATCGCCGGCATCCGCGTGCAGCGCCCGCAAATGAGCGTGATGGTGGCCACCGCCTACATGGACGAGGCGCAGCGTTTCGACTGGTTAGTCGCCATGGATGACGGCAAGGTGCTCGATACGGGCACGCCGGCCGAACTGCTGGCGCGCACAGAAAGCGGCAATCTGGAAGCGGCCTTTATCAAGCTGCTGCCCGAGGCCAAGCGCGCCGGCCACCAGCCCGTCGTGATCACGCCGCTGGACGCCGCCAGCGCGCAGGACGTCGCCATCGAGGCCAAAGACCTGACCATGCGCTTCGGCGATTTTACCGCCGTCGACCATGTGAATTTCCGCATCGGCCGCGGCGAGATCTTCGGTTTTCTCGGTTCGAACGGCTGCGGCAAATCGACCACCATGAAGATGCTCACGGGTCTGCTGCCGGCCACGGAAGGCAAGGCCTGGCTGTTCGGCAAGGAAGTCGATTCCAACGACATCGACACGCGCCGCAGGGTCGGCTACATGTCGCAGGCGTTTTCCCTGTACAGCGAACTGACGGTGCGCCAGAACCTGGTGCTGCACGCGCGCCTGTTCCACGTGCCGGAGGGCGAGATCCCGGCGAGGATCGACGAAATGGCGCAGCGCTTCGACTTGCGCGCCGTGATGGACGACTTGCCCGACAGCCTGCCGCTGGGCATACGCCAGCGGCTGTCGCTGGCCGTAGCCATGGTGCACAAGCCGGAAATGCTGATCCTCGACGAACCGACGTCCGGCGTCGACCCCATCGCACGCGACAATTTCTGGCGCCTGATGATCGAGCTGGCGCGGCGCGACCGCGTCACCATCTTCATTTCCACCCACTTCATGAACGAGGCCGAGCGCTGCGACCGCATCTCGCTGATGCACGCGGGTAAAGTGCTGGTCAGCGATGCGCCGGCCGAACTGGTGCGCAAGAAGGGCGCGCCGTCGCTGGAGGCGGCCTTCATCGCCTACCTGGAAGAGGCGGGCGGCGGTACGGCAGCGGCGGCGCAGGAAAGCGAAGCCGAAGCGCCCGTGCAGAAGGCTGAAGCGGCCGCACCGCAGCACCGCCGCAGCCGTTTCAGCGTGAGCCGCATGCTCAGCTACATGTGGCGCGAGGCGCTGGAATTGCGCCGCGACCCCGTGCGCCTGACCCTGGCGCTGGGCGGCTCCGTGCTGCTGCTGTTCGTCATCGGCTTCGGCATCAGTCTGGACGTCGAAGACTTGAGCTATGCGGTGCTCGACCACGACCAGACGACCCTGAGCCAGAATTACACGAACAACCTGGCCGGCTCGCGCTACTTCGTCGAGCGCCCGCCGTTGCGCGACTATGCCGATATCGACAAGCGCATGCGCAGCGGCGAACTGTCGCTGGCCATCGAGATCCCGCCCGGCTTCGCGCGCGACGTGCAGCGCGGCGCGCCGGCGCAGGTGGGCGCGTGGATCGACGGCGCCATGCCGATGCGCGCCGAAACCGTGCAGGGCTACGTGCAGGGCATGCATCAGCTGTGGCTGGCCGACCAGGCCTTGCACCGCTACGGCATCACGATGAGCAATCCCGTCGCCATCCAGACGCGCTACCGCTACAACCCGGACGTGAAAAGCCTGCCCGCCATGGTGCCGGCCGTGATTCCCCTGCTGCTGCTGATGCTGCCGGCCATGCTGGCGGCGCTGTCCGTGGTGCGCGAAAAGGAACTCGGCTCCATCATCAACCTGTACGTGACGCCCGTCACGCGCCTGGAATTCTTGCTCGGCAAGCAGGTGCCCTACGTCGTGCTGGCCATGTTCAACTTCGTCCTCATGGCCCTGCTGGCGGTCACGGCCTTCGGCGTGCCGATCAAGGGCAGCTTGCCGACCCTGATCGGCGCCACCTTCATCTTCAATATCTGCGCCACGGGCATCGGCCTGTTCGCCTCGACCTTTACGCGCAGCCAGATCGCGGCCCTGTTCGTGACCATGATCGGTACCATGATCCCGGCCATCCAGTTTTCCGGCCTGCTCAATCCCGTCTCGTCGATGGAAGGCGTGGGCAAGGCCATCGGCCTGATGTACCCGGCCACGCACATGCTCAATATCAGCCGCGGCGTATTCAACAAGGCGCTGGGCTTCGGCGACCTGCACGCCTCGTTCTGGCCCCTGCTCGTCGCCATTCCCGTGATCCTCGGCGTGACGGTGGCGCTGCTGAAGAAACAGGAGAGCTGACATGCGCCACCTTGAAAACATCTACCGCCTGGGCGTGAAGGAAATCTGGAGCCTGATCCGCGACCCGATGATGCTGATCCTGATCCTCTACACGTTCACCCTGGCCATCTACGTGGCCGCCACGGCCAAGCCGGAAACCCTGCACATGGCCTCGATCGCCATCGTCGACGAGGATGGCTCGCCGCTGTCCGCGCGCATCGCCTCGGCCTTCTTCCCGCCCCAGTTCACGCCGCCGGCCATGATCAACCAGAGCCAGGTCGATGCGGGCCTCGATGCGGGCCGGTACACCTTCGTGCTGACGATCCCGCCCAAGCTGCAGGCCGACGTGCTGGGCGGGCGCCAGGCGGAATTGCAGCTGAACGTCGACGCCACGCGCATGAGCCAGGCCTTCAGCGGCAGCGGCTACATCCAGCAGATTGTCGCTGGCGAGATATCGGAATTCGCCAAGCGCTACCGGGGCGCGACGGTCTCGCCCGTGGAGCTGGTGATGCGCGCGCGCTTCAATCCCTCGCTGAGCCAGGCGTGGTTCGGCTCGCTGATGGAGCTGATCAACCAGGTGACGATGCTGTCGATCATCCTCACGGGCGCGGCCCTGATACGCGAGCGCGAACATGGCACCATCGAGCATTTGCTGGTGATGCCCGTGACGCCGGCCGAGATCATGCTGGGCAAGGTCTGGTCGATGGGCCTGGTGGTGCTGCTGGCCGCCGCCCTGTCGCTGAACCTGGTGGTGCGCGGCATGCTGCACGTGCCGATCGAAGGCTCGATCGCGCTGTTCCTGTGCGGCGCGGCCCTGCACCTGTTTGCCACCACCTCGATGGGGATTTTTCTGGCCACCGTGGCGCGCAGCATGCCGCAGTTCGGCATGCTCCTGATCCTCGTGCTGCTGCCGCTGCAGATGCTGTCGGGCGGCAGCACGCCGCGCGAAAGCATGCCCGAGCTGGTGCAGAACATCATGCTGATCGCCCCGACCACGCATTTCGTCGAATTGAGCCAGGCGATCCTGTACCGGGGCGCCGGCATCGACGTGGTGTGGAAACCGTTCCTGGCCCTGCTGGCCATCGGCACGGCCCTGTTTACCTTCGCGCTGGCGCGTTTTCGCAAGACCATCAGCCAGATGGCGTAGCCCCCACGCCGGAATGGTCCGGCGTTTTTTGCATGAAAAGGATAGCCATGACAACCGAAGCTGCACCATTTTTCTCCACCGGCGGCTTGCCGTCGCTGGGCATGCTGGGCGATTATGCGCGCGACTCGTGGCAGCGCATCGTGCTGTACGCGGACGTGATGCGCCGGCGCGGCAACCAGTACCAGGAGCACCTGGCCGAGGAAGTGCCGAACGTGCTCGACTTCCCCGCCGAACTGGTGATGTCGGGCCTGGAGCTGGCGCGCCCCGTCAACTACGGCCTGGCGCGCATTTTGACGCCCGATGCGCCCGAACCTGAGCCATCGAAACGGCCGTTTGTCGTCGTCGACCCGCGCGCCGGCCACGGTCCCGGCATCGGCGGCTTCAAGGCCGAGAGCGAGATCGGCGTGGCCCTGCGCGCCGGCCACCCGTGCTACTTCATCGGCTTCCTGCCCGATCCCGTGCCGGGACAGACGGTGGAAGACGTGATGCACGCGGAGGCGGCCTTCCTGGAAAAAGTCATCGCCCTGCATCCGCGCAGCGAAGGCAAGCCCGTCGTCATCGGCAATTGCCAGGCGGGCTGGCAAATCCTCATGACGGCGGCCATGCGCCCGGAATTGTTCGGTCCCATCATCGTGGCCGGCGCGCCCGTGTCCTACTGGGCCGGCTGGCATGGCCGCAACCCGATGCGCTACGCGGGCGGCCTGATGGGCGGCAGCTGGGCCACGGCGCTGGCGGGCGACCTGGGCAACGGCCGTTTCGACGGCGCCAGCCTGGTGCAAAATTTCGAGAAGCTCAACCCGGCCAATACCCTGTGGAGCAAGCAGTACAACCTGTACGCGAACATCGACACGGAAGCGCCCCGTTACCTGGAATTTGAAAAATACTGGGGCGGCCACGTCTTCCTCAACGACGTCGAGATGCAGTACATCGTCGACAATCTGTTCATCGGCAACCGCCTGGCCACGGCCGAATTGATCACCTCCGACGGCGTGCGCCTGGACTTGCGCAATATCCGTTCGCCCATCGTCGTGTTCTGCTCGAATGGCGACAACATCACGCCGCCGCCGCAGGCGCTGGGCTGGATCACGGACCTTTACCGCGACGACAAGGACGTGCTGATGCACGATCAGACCATCGTCTACGCCGTGCATGACAGCATCGGCCACCTGGGCATCTTCGTCTCGGCCAAGGTGGGGCACAAGGAACACCAGAAATTCGCCAGCAATATCGACCTGATCAACCTCCTGCCGGCCGGTATCTACGAAGCACGGATCGTCGACAAGACGCCCGACACGCCGAATGCCGACCTGGCCAGCGGCGATTATGTGCTGCAGGTCGAGCACCGCGGCATCGAGGACGTGCGCGCCATCGTGCAGCCTAGCGTGGAAAACGACCGCAAGTTCGCCGCCGCCGCGCGCGTGTCCGAGGTGAACCTGGCCCTGTACCGCACGTTCGCGCAGCCGTGGGTGCGCGCCATGGTCACGCCGCAGACCGCGCGCTTCCTGCAGCTTGCGCATCCGCTGCGCGTGTCGTACGAGCGCTGGACCGACCACAATCCGCTGGCCAGGCTGGTGGCCAGGGAGGCGGAAAAAGTGCGCGCCCACCGCCAGCCGGTATCGCCCGACAACCCGCTGCTGGCCATGCAGGAAGCCGTCTCCGGCGCCATCACGGCCGGTTTGAACGGCTGGCGCGACTGGCGCGATACTGTGCAGGAAACCACCTTCGACCTGGTGTACGGCTCGCCCCTGGTGCAGGCGCTGACGGGACAGACCATCGGCGATGCCACGCCGCCGCGCCCCCATCCCGGCATCTCGCCCGAGCATTGCGAATACGTGCGCTGCGAAACGCGCAAGATGGACGAGGACATGCAGCGGGGCGGCCTGGTGGAAGCGGCCGTGCGCGCGCTGTTCTACATCTACCGCTTCCGCATGATCGCCGACGAGCGCAGGGTCAACCTGGCCCTCAAATTGATCAAGCCGCAATACCGGCAGGAGGTCAGCATGGAGGAATTCCGCGGCATCGTGCGCCAGCAGGCGCGCCTGATGCTGCATGATTTCGATGCCGCCATCGCCGCCTTGCCGGCCTTGCTGTCGCGCGCCGATCCGGACGACATCGGCGCGCTGGCCGAATGGCTGCAGCAAGTGCTGCAGGTGCCCGAGGCGCCGACGCCGGACGAGGAAGCGAGCCTGCAGCAGATGCTGGACGTCTTCGACCGCGCAGTCAAGCAGCAGGCGCAGGCGCAGGCGCTGCCGCCGGACGCGCGCGCATCCCATGCCGGACCCAAAGCCAAACCGGCCAAACATATTACCTCTGCCTAGAAGACCACGATGACTACTACCCAAGACGATGATCTGCATATCGTGCGTAACCGCACCTTCGACCAGATCGCCATCGGCGATACCGCCAGCATCACGCGCACCCTGAGCATGGACGATATCGCCCTGTTCGCGGTGATGTCGGGCGATGACAACCCGCAGCACCTCGATACGGAATTTGCCGCCGCCACCCGCTACCAGGGCGTGATCGCGCACGGCATGTGGGGCGCTTCCCTCATATCCGCCGTGCTGGGCACGCGCCTGCCCGGCGCCGGCACCGTCTACACGGGCCAGACCCTGCGTTTTTTGCAACCCGTGCGCGTGGGCGATACCTTGGCCATCAGCGTCACCGTCACGGCGCGCGAGCCGCGCAGCCGCCACGTGACCCTGGCTTGCCGCTGCGTCAACCAGCATGGCGCCGTGGTGCTCGACGGCGAGGCGCAGGTGATCGCGCCGGCCGAGCAGATCGAGCGGGCGCGCGCCACCTTGCCCGAAGTGCGCCTGCATAACGGCGACGGCACGCGGCGCCTGCTCGAGCACGCACGTACGCTGGGGCCGATCCGGGTCGCCGTGATCCACCCCTGCGATGAACTGAGCCTGTCGGGCGCGCTGGACGCGCATGCGGCCGGCCTGATCACGCCCGTGCTGGTGGCGCCGCGCGCGCGCCTGGAAGCGGTGGCGGCCGAAGCGGGCCTGAGCCTGGCCGGCATCGCCATCGAGGACGTCGAGCATAGCCATGCTGCCGCCGCGCGCGGCGCCGAACTGGCGGGCAAGGGCGAAGTGGAGGCGCTGATGAAGGGCAGCCTGCATACGGACGAACTGATGTCGGCCGTGCTGTCGGCCAGCGCCGGCCTGCGCACCAAGCGCCGCATCAGCCACTGCTTCCTGATGCAGACGCCCGCCTATCCGCGCCCTTTCATCATCACGGATGCCGCCATCAATATCGCGCCCAACCTGGCCATGAAGGCCGACATCGTGCGCAACGCCATCGACCTGGCGCACGTGATCGGCGTGGCCTGCCCGCGCGTGGCCATCCTGGCCGCCGTGGAAACGGTGAACGCGGACATGCCGGCGACTTTGGACGCGGCCGCCCTGTGCAAGATGGCCGACCGCGGACAGATCACGGGGGCCATCCTCGACGGCCCGCTGGCTTTTGATAACGCCGTGTCGATCGCCGCCGCCACCGTCAAGGGTATCGTCTCGGAAGTGGCGGGCCGCGCCGACATCCTGCTGGTGCCCGACCTGGAAAGCGGCAACATGCTCGCCAAGCAGCTCGAGTACATGGGCGACGCGGACAGCGCCGGCATCGTGCTGGGCGCGAAGATCCCCGTCATCCTCACCAGCCGCGCCGATTCGCGCGCCAGCCGCATCGCCTCGTGCGCCATCGCCGTGATGCTGGCCAACCATTACCGGAGCACGCCGCCATGAACGCGCCAATCACCCACGCCGACGGTGCCTTGATCCTGGTGCTCAATTGCGGCTCGTCGAGCATCAAGTTCGCCCTGTTCGAGCAGGCGGGCGGCGTGCTGCCGCAGCAGGCGCAATGGAGCGGCAAGGTCGAAGGCATCGGCCGCGAAAGCGCCACCTACCGCGCCGGCGGCCTGCCGGCGGTCGCCTTGCAGCTGGACCCGGAGCAGCCGCATCACGCGGCGCTCGAATACATCCGCGCGCAAGTGGTGGCGCAGCTGGACGGGCGTGCGCTGCGCGCCGTGGCGCACCGCGTGGTGCATGGCGGCAGCAAGTACTTCGCTCCCGTGCGCATCGATTTCACCGTGCTGGCCGACCTGAAAAGCTATGTGCCCCTGGCGCCCCTGCACCAGCCGTTCGCGCTCGAGGCGATCGAGGTGCTGCTCACATCGCGGCCCGACATCGCCCAGGTGGCGTGCTTCGACACGGCCTTCCACCACACGGTGCCGCAGGTCGAGCAGATGCTGGCCCTGCCTTACGATGCGTGGGAGCGGGGCTTGCGCCGCTATGGTTTCCACGGCCTGTCGTACGAATACCAGTCGCTGGTGCTGGAACAGCGTTTTGGCCCTGTCGCGCGCGGCAAGGTCATCGTGGCCCACCTGGGCAGCGGCGCCAGCCTGTGCGCCATGGACAATTTGCACAGCGTGGCCACCACCATGGGATTTTCCGCGCTCGACGGCCTGATGATGGGCACGCGCTGCGGTTCGCTCGATCCTGGCGCCGTGATCTACCTGATGGAAATCGAAAAGCTGTCGCTGGAAAAAGTGGCGCATGTGCTGTACCACGAGTCGGGCTTGCTGGGCGTGTCCGGCGTGTCGGCCGACCCGCCGGTCTTGCTGGCGCAGCAGGACCGGCAGGATGCGACGGGCGAACGCATCCGCGCCGCGCTGGCTTTATATATCCGCCGCATCGTGCGCGAGATCGGCGCCCTGACGGCCGTGCTGGGGGGACTGGACATGCTGGTGTTTACGGCCGGTATCGGCGAGCACAGCGCCGAATTGCGCCAGCGCATCTGCGCCGAGCTCGGTTTTATCGGCCCCGTGCTCGATGCGCAGGCCAATGCGCGCAACGCCAGCCGTATTTCCACCGATGCCAGCCGCATCGTGGTGGGCGTGGAGCCGGCCAACGAGGAGTGGGTGGCGGCGCGCCATGCAGCGCTGGCCGTGGGCGCATGAGGATCTGAAGCGTCAGGCCGCGCTCGATGGGAAATTTGCCGATTTGCATATATTTCTCGTTGAGTGCGCTACCGCACTGTGTGGTTTGCCAGTTATCTTTACTATGAAGTCATGCCATTGCGCTACATCAAGAAACAGCGCGATGCCTGGCAAATTTTGAACATTTTGCCCGCCTTTAGTAAGAATAAAATTAAACCATATTGAAAGGTCTCATCATGAACAAATTACTCGCCGCACTGATCGCTACCCTGTTTGCTACCGCCGCCTTCGCTCAAACCGCGCCGGCCACGGAAGCTGTCGTGAAAGCCCAGGCTTCCGCGCAAAAAGACGTCAACAAGGCTGCCGCTTCGGAAGCCAAAGTCGATGCCAAGGCTGACGCCAATGTCGCCAAGGCCGAGATGAAGGCTGACGAAAAGAAAGCTGACGCCCATCACAAGGCGAACAAAACCAAAGCCAAGGCCCATGACAAAGTCGTCAACGCCGATGCGGAAGACAAGCTGAAAGCGGAAGCCAAGGCAGACAAAACCGATGCCAAGGCCGATGCGAAAGCCACCAAGGCTGCCGTAAAAGCGAACGCCAAGGTCGCCAAGGAAAAAGTGGAAGCGAATGCCGACAAAGCCCTCGCCGCCACCAAGACGGAAGAAGCCAAGGCCAAAGCCGACGCTGAAGTCAAGGCCGCCGCCGCCAAGTAATTCCCCGTTTGCGGGCCACGGCCCGCAAGCCAAAAAGACAGCTTCGGCTGTCTTTTTTTCGTCTGCCACTTTTTTCGGGCACCGCTTGTCAGTCTTGATCTGGCACAAATGCTCCTCTTTTCGCCGTGCCATAGTGAATTGGCAAACAGACGAAGGAGACACCATGAGCACCGCTAAAACGAAAAAATTACCGGCCACCGGTTCGGCCGAAGGCGCGCCGGCCATGCAGTCCATGCAGTCCATGCCGGTCGAGGGCGACGTGCATGCCGGTACTGATGCGGCGGGCGCCGACGCCATGCCGGGGCCGCGCCTGGGCATGTCGTACGCGGACCAGGCGGCGCTCGCGCAGGGCGCGGCCGCGGCGAACGGCGGCGACATGCCGGGCGGCGGCATGCAGCAGGCATCGCAGGGCATGGCCGGCGCCAGTTGCATGCACGTGGGCGATGGCGGCGGCATGGGGGGCGACCGCGATGGCGGGGGCGGTGGAGGCGGCATGGGCGGCGACGGCGGCGGCCAGGGCGGCGGCACGCCGCAGGTGCGCACCTGCGCCACGATGGACGTGCATCGCCGCCTGCTGACGGAAGATCCATCGTATGCGAGCATCCGCGCCGATATTGAAAACCAGGCTGGCATGTACGAGGGCGCCGGCAGCAGCGCCGGGCGTTCCGGCGTGACGCAGATACCGGTGGTCGTGCACGTGGTGTGGAATACGGCCGCGCAGAATATTTCGGATGCGCAGATCGCCAGCCAGATCGATGTACTGAACCGTGATTTCCGGCGCGTCAATCCCGATGTGAACAGCACGCCGGCGCCGTTCCTGCCGCTGACGGCCGATGCGCGCGTGGAGTTCGCGCTGGCCACCATCGATCCGCATGGCGCGGCCACCAGCGGCATCGAGCGGCGCCAGACGACCGTGGCCTCGTTTGGCGCCGACGATGCCGTCAAATCGCAGGCGACGGGCGGCATGGATGCCTGGCCGGCCGACAGCTACCTGAATATCTGGGTCTGCCAGCTGGGCGGCGGCTTGCTCGGCTACGCGCAGTTTCCCGGCGGCCCGGCCGCCACCGACGGCGTGGTGATCCTGCAATCGGCCTTCGGCACGACGGGCACGGCGGCGCCGCCGTTCCACCTGGGGCGCACGGCCACGCATGAAATCGGCCACTGGCTGAACCTGAACCATATCTGGGGCGACGACGGCACCGGCTGCTCGGGCACGGACAACGTGGCCGACACGCCGAACCAGGGCGGACCGAACACGGGCCAGCCTTCGTTCCCCCACATTTCCTGCAGCAACGGGCCGAATGGCGACATGTTCATGAACTACATGGATTACGTCGACGATCCCGCCATGTTCATGTTCACGGCGGGCCAGGTGGCGCGCATGCAGGCCTGTCTCGACGGTCCGCGCGCCAGCATCGGCACGGGGACGGGCGGCACGGGCGCCACGCCGCGCCAGAGTTCCTCCCCCGTCGTGGCCTGGGGCGCGAACCGCCTCGACGTCTTCGTGCTGGGCACGGACCGCGCGCTGTACCACAAGGCCTGGAACGGCACGGCCTGGGCGCCGTCCGTCACCGGCTATGAAGGGCAGGGCGGCATTTGCACCAGTGCGCCGCAGGTGGTGTCGTGGGCGCCGAACCGGCTCGACGTGTTCGTCACGGGCACCGACAGCGGCTTGTTCCACAAATGGTGGAACGGCACGGCCTGGGGGCCGTCCCTGACCGGCTATGAAGCGATGGGCGGGCTGTGCGTGGGCGACCCGCGCGCCGTGGCGTGGGGGCCGAACCGCCTCGACGTGTTTGTCGTCGGCACGGACCGCGGCCTGTATCACAAGTGGTGGAACGGGTCCGCCTGGGGGCCGTCGCTGACGGGCTACGAAGCCATGGGCGGCATCTGCCTGGGTCAGCCGGAAGCCGTGGCCTGGGGGCCGAACCGCCTCGATGTCTTCGTCATCGGCACGGACCGGGCGCTGTACCACAAGTGGTGGGACGGCACGGCCTGGGGACCGTCGCTGACGGGCTACGAGCGCCTGGGCGGCATTTGCACCTCGTCGCCGAAGGCGGTGGCGTGGGGACCGAACCGGCTCGACGTCTTTGTCACGGGCACCGATGGCGCGCTGTACCACAAGTGGTGGGATGGCGCGAAATGGGGGCCTTCCAACGACGGCTTCGAACGGCTGGGCGGCATGTGCGTGGGCGAGGTGGAAGCCGTGTCGTGGGCGCCCAACCGGCTCGACCTGTTCGTCATCGGCACCGATAGCGCCCTGTACCACAAGGCGTGGAACGGCAGCGCCTGGACGCCGTCGCTGACGGGCTTTGAAAGCCTGGGCGGCGTGTGCACTTCGCGCCCGCGCGCCACGGCCTGGGCGGCGAACCGCCTCGACGTGTTTGTCACGGGCACGAATGGCGCCCTGTTCCACAAGGCCTGGAACGGCACGGCGTGGTCGCCTTCCGTGAGCGGCTATGAAAGCCTGGGCGGCGTGGTATCGTGTTTCTGACGTCAATGCGTCAATGCGTGAAACGGGAGGCGGCATGCACGGCATGACAACGGCTTTGCCCAGCGGCAGCTGGACGCATTCCTTCGAGGAGGATGCAGACGGTATCGAGGTGTACCGGCCCACGGCCACCTTCGTCTTTCCTCCCAGCCGCAAGGGGCGCAAGGTGCTGGAGTTTGGCCCGTCCGCCGGCGCCATGGCGCAAGGGGCGGCGACATTGACGTCCATGGCACCCGGCCCCGACGACCGTCCCCGCGCCGGCCCCGTTGCCAAGCTGGTGCCCCTGGGCATGGGCCGCTATGCCCTGAGTGATGCTGGCGGGGCGCAGGACGTGATCGACATCGTCGAAGCGACGCCCGACGTGCTGCGCCTGGCGCGGCGTTAAGGCTGGCCGCGCAGCTTGTGCGCGAGCGCCGTGCGGTTGCCCACGCCCAGTTTCTGGTAAATCGCATGCAGTTGGTTGCGCACGGTGGCCGGCGACTTGCCCAGTTCCCTGGCGATGCTTTTATACGGCAAGCCTTCCGCCGCCATGGCCGCCACCAGCCGTTCTGCCGGCGTCAGGCGCTGCATGGCAGCCTGCCTGAAACGTTGTGTGTCATCCCTGCTCTCCTGTCCGTAAGCGGCATGCCGGTGGCATGCCTGCAGGGATAACGGGAGCACGGCGCCTATCTGTAAAATTATTTTCTCTGCTGCCAGATGCGATGGGCGAAAAAAAAGACAGGCGTACCTGTCTTTTCGTGTGGCTGGGTGGCGCTCAGCCGATGGCTGCCATCGAGACAGGCTTCAGCTTGGCCGCCAGCGCCTTGCCCTTCTTGGCGCGCTTGCCGAAGTGCTCGGCCAGGGCCGTGGCGCCCAGCGACGCATCCTGCGGTTTCGAGGCCCGGCCGATGCCCGAGACCACCACGCCGCGCTGCGTGATCGGCTGCACGGCCAGCAGCTTGTCCTTGGCATCGAGGTCGATCAGCTTGACGCCGGTGCCGCCCTTGGACAGGGTTTTCATTTCATCGAGGCCGAACACCAGCAGGCGCGCGCCTTCCGTCAAACAGGCCAGGGCGCTGGCCGCCTCGGGGATGACTTTCGGCGCCAAAGGCACGTCGCCATCGTCCAGGGTGATGAAGGCCTTGCCGCCTTTCAGGCGGCTCGTCATGTCGCCCGCCTTGGCGATGAAGCCGTAGCCGGCGCTCGACGCCAGCAGCAAATTGGTGGCGCCATTGCCCGCAAAGTAATGGAGGATGCGCACGGCGTTGCCCGGCGTGCCGCCGCTCAGGTCGCACAAGGTCGTGATCGGCACGCCGTCGCCGCGCGCGTTGGGCAGCGCCGAGACGGGCACCGAGTAGATCTTGCCGTTGTTGCCAAATCCCAGCAGGGTGTCGACCGTGCGGCACTCGAAGGCGCCATGCAGGCTGTCGCCCGCCTTGAACGTGAACTGCGCCGCATCGTGGCCGATGCCGGTACGCGCGCGCACCCAGCCTTTTTCCGAGATGATGACGGTGACCGGTTCATCGACCACTTTTTGCTCGGCCACGGCTTTCTGCGCTTCCTCGATCAGGGTGCGGCGCGCGTCGCCGAACTGCTTGGCGTCCGCTTCGATCTCGCGGATGATGGCGCGCTTCATCGAGCCCGGGTTGTCGAGCAGGTCTTGCAGCGACTTTTCTTCCTTGCGCAGCTCGGCCAGTTCCTGCTGGATCTTGATCGTTTCCAGGCGCGCCAGCTGGCGCAAACGGATTTCCAGGATATCGTCGGCCTGGCGCTCGGACAGCTTGAACGCCTCGATCAGGGCCGCTTTCGGCTCATCCGAATTGCGGATGATCTGGATCACCTTGTCGATATTGAGCAGGATCGCTTCGCGTCCTTCCAGGATATGGATGCGGTCCTTGACCTTGCCCAGTTTGTAGCCGGTGCGGCGCGTGACGGTTTCGAAGCGGAAATCGATCCACTCGCGCAGGATGTCGCCCAGGCCTTTCTGGCGCGGACGGCCGTCGCCGCCTATCATCACCAGGTTGATCGAGGTCGACGATTCCAGCGACGTATGCGCCAGCAGCATCAGCATGAATTCCGTCTGGTCCTGGTTCTTCGACTTCGGTTCGAACACGAGGCGCACGGGCGCGGCGCGGCCCGATTCGTCGCGGATGGTGTCGAGCGAATTGAGGATCAGCGCTTTCAGGGCCACCTGGTCCGGCGACAGCGCCTTCTTGCCCAGCTTGATCTTCGGATTGGTCAGTTCCTCGATTTCTTCCAGCACCTTTTGCGAGGAGGTGCCCGGCGGCAGTTCCGTCACGACGGCTTGCCACTGGCCGCGCGCCAGTTCCTCGATCTTCCAGCGCGCGCGCACCTTCATGCTGCCACGGCCGCTCGCGTACATGTCGGCGATCTGCGAGGGCGGCGTGATGATCTGGCCGCCGCCGGGGAAGTCGGGGCCGGGCATGATGGCCATCAGCTCGGCGTGCGTCATCTTCGGATCGCGGATCATGGCGACGGCCGCTTTCGCCACTTCGGTCAGGTTGTGCGACGGGATTTCCGTCGCCAGGCCCACGGCGATGCCGGAGGCGCCATTGAGCAGCACCATCGGCAGACGGGCCGGCAGCAGCTTCGGTTCTTCCGTCGAACCGTCGTAGTTGGGCTGGAAGTCCACCGTGCCCATGCCGATTTCATCCATCAGCAGCTTGGCGATCGGCGTCAGACGCGCTTCCGTGTAACGCATGGCCGCGGCGCCGTCGCCGTCGCGCGAGCCGAAGTTGCCCTGGCCGTCGATCAGCGGGTAGCGCAGGGAGAAATCCTGCGCCATGCGCACCAGCGCGTCGTACACGGACTGGTCGCCGTGCGGATGCAATTTACCCAGCACGTCGCCGACCACGGCCGCCGATTTGCGCGGCTTGGCCGTGGAATTCAAGCCCAGCTCATTCATCGCATACAGGATGCGGCGCTGCACGGGTTTCTGGCCGTCGCACACGTCGGGCAGGGCGCGGCCCTTGACGACGGAGATGGCGTAATCGAGATAGGCGCGCTCGGCAAAGGTGGACAGGGTCAGCGCTTCGCCGTCGAATACCGGTTCATCCGGCTCGATCGGCTCAGGCTGGGCATCGTCAAATAAATTGGTTTGTGTGGACATGGCGCTTGTTTCGGTGTTAAGTGGTTGCGGTTGAATTCATGGGGGCGATTATGACAGCCCGGATTTGGAAAAGGATTTGCCGTAGGTCTTGTAGATGTAGCACATGGTGAAATACAGCACGGCCAGGGCCAGCTCCACGCTGTTGTGCATCATCTGCATGGCGCGGATGGCCGGGGCCTGGCCGGCCAGCACGACGCTGGCGAGGGACGGCACCAGCACCACCGGCCAGATCGTCTTCCATTTGAAATCGGTGGGGGAAAACAGCAGGCCGGCGCACGACCAGGCATACAGCGCGGCGCCCACGAGGGCGGCCGGCAGCAATTGCAAATACAGTTGCAACAGCAAGCCCGCACAGCCGATCAGCCATGCCGCGCGCAGGCGGGGCAAAAGCGCCTCCGGCCAGCCGCAATCGCCATACAGGCCGGTGGCGCTGCGCAGGGCCAGCGCAGCCAGGCAAAACATCATCGGCATGGCGTCGCCGATGGCCAGCGCCGACTGGCCCTTGCCGCTCATGAACATGGCGGCGAACAGCGACATGCCCAGAACCAGGAGCAGCAGCATGCCATGCAGCAGCTGGCGGTTCATCGCATACGCGAGCAGGGCCGACGCGCACAAGCCGGCCGCAGTGACGAGGCGCACGGTGTCGCTGCGTTCGGGCAGGAACAGCATCAGCGTCAGCAGCAGATAGGGCGCGATCCAGCCCAGTTGCCGCAAGCCGGGCCGCTGCCACAGCACGGGCAGGCGGTCCTGCAGCGCTTCCTGCAGCGAATCCAGGCGCGCGAACAGGGGCGCCGGCCAGCGCAAGGCATGCATGGCCAGCAGAGCAAAGGCCAGCGCCTGGAAACCGAGCAGGCTGGCATAGGCGGCCGCGTCGCCGAGCTTGAAGCCGGCCGCATCGAGCACGCCCGCAAGCATGAAGTGCAGCACGAAGCCCAGGCCGCCCGACGCGAGCGCCGTCTGCTTGAAGTAGCGTTTGCCATGCACGGCGTGTTCCCACTGCTCGAACAGGTCCGTATCGAGCTTGTAGGCCAGCATCTCGCCATGCTGCCAGCGTATCGCGTGCAGCAGTTCGCGCAGCTGCAGCGTGAATTTTTGGTCGAACAGCTGGCGCGCATAGGCGCTTGGTGCCTGCTGCGACATGATGCAGTCCAGGCCGGGGTAGCTGTCGCGGTTGTCGCTGAAATGGGCGAACGAGCGGTCGGCCCGGTAGCGCTGCACGGCACTGCGCACCAGGTCCGCATGGCTGCGCGCCAGGTAGGAAAAGTCGTGGTCCCAGCCCAGCTGCTCGAACAGGGCCTGACGCAGCGCCAGGTCATAGCCGGCGCTGGCGCAATAGCGCAGCGCGCACAGCTCGAATTCCTCGCGCACGTCGAGGTTGAGCAATTCTTCGCGCTCGAGGAAACCGGGCAGCAGGGCGGCCGCGTTGCGGCGCCGCGACTGCTCCAGGAATGCATGCCACAGGCTGATGGCTTCCTGCACCGGATCGATGGCGACCACGCCCCATAGTTCCGGCGGCGGTGCCTGGTCCTGGGCGATGACGCCCCACAGTTCCGCAGGTGCTTCTTGTGCGGGCTCGTCGATGACGCCCCACAGGTCGGCCGGTTCCATGGGCGGCGCTTCTGGCGCTTGCGCCGCTGCCGTTTCGGCTTCGGCCGCTTGCGCTTCCGGCAGTTCATCAGCAAACAGATGCGCATGGCGCAGCGCGTATTCATACGCTTCGCGCAGCTCCTGGAAGGCGGCAGGATCGTCCTCGGGCCGCGTCACCTTCAGGCGCTTCGCGTACGCGCGCTTGAGGGCGCGCTCGTCGCCGGTCGGCTCCGTGCCGAGGATATCCCACAGGCTGCGCTGGCCGTTGTGCATGCCGCCGTCCATTTACAGGAAGCTCTCGCTCTCGACCTGGCGCAGCACCTCGTCGAGCGCCTGGCGCGCCTTGCGGATGGTGGCCGGGTCCTGCGTTTCCAGCGCGGCCTGGAAATTCGCCGTGTGCGCCGCCAGGTACTGGCGCACGTCGCCCAGCGACTGTTCATACAGGCGGTCGGCGCGCGTGACGAGGGTGCGGTTTTCCATCTGCTCGCGCGGGTGGATCTTCAGGTCGGCCAGTTCCGCAAAGCGCTGCTCGATCTGTTCCGGCGTCATCACGCCCGCATTGTCGCTGATGATCATCTTGTGCTTTTCCTGCGTGGCCAGCACCGTCACTTCCGCTTCCAGCACGCCGCTGACGTCATAGGTGAAGCGCACGTCGATGCCGATCTCGCCCGCCTTTTTGGCGGGGATCGGGAAGCTGATCTTGCCGAGGAAGACGTTGTCGGCCACCAGGCGCGACTCGCCCTGGAAGATCGCCACGTTGATTTCTTTCTGGTTGTCGTGGATGGTGGTGATGTTTTCCGTGCGCGAGACGGGTACCACGGAGTTGCGCTCGATGATGGGCAGGTAATGCCCGCCCTCATACTGGTTCGCGCCGATCTGGCGCGAAATCGAAATGCCCAGCGAATACGGCGCCACGTCCGTCATGACCACTTCGTCGAGGGCCGCGTCGCGCATCTTCAGACCCGCCTGCACGGCGGCGCCCAGCGCCACGGCTTCGTCCGGGTCCAGGTGGATGGCGGGGAAGCGGCCGAACATGCGCGAGACCAGTTTACGTACCAGCGGCATACGCGTGGCGCCGCCGGCCAGCACCACTTCATTCAATTCCGCCGCGCGGATGGTGGCGTCGCGCAGCGCCCGTTCCACGGGCAGGCGCAAACGGGCCAGCAGCGGTTCGCACAACTGCGCCAGCTTGTCTTCGCCGATCTCCCAGCTGTATTCCTTGTCCTGGTAGCGCGTGGCCATGCGCACGGACGGCTGGTCCGACAGCAATCGCTTGACGCGCTCGGCTTCATCGCGCAGCAGCTGCTGCTGGCGCGGGTCGAGCAGGCGGCTGCCGACGGCGTCGCGCAGGCCGCTGCCTTCCATGAAAGCGTCGACCAGCACGGTGACGAAGTCTTCACCGCCCAAAAAATTGTCGCCGGCCGAGGCGCGCACTTCCATCACGCCTTCGAACAGTTCCAGGATCGACACGTCGAACGTGCCGCCGCCCAGGTCGAAGACGAGGAATTTGCTTTCCTGTTCCTTGTCGCGGATGCCGTAGGCCAGCGCGGCTGCCGTCGGCTCGTTGAGCAGGCGCTCCACGCGCAGGCCCGCCAGCTGGCCGGCGATGCGCGTGGCCTTGCGCTGCGCATCGCTGAAATACGCGGGCACGGTGATGATGGCTTCCTCGACCTTGTGGCCGAGGAAGGCTTCGGCATCTTCCTTCAGCGCGCGCAGCACCATCGACGACAGTTCTTCCGGGCGGAATTGCTGCGTGCCGAGGGTGATCTTCTTTTCGCTGCCCATGTAGCGCTTGAAGACGGCCGCCGTCAGCTGCGGGTGCGTCTGCAGCCGTTCGCGCGCGGCGCGGCCCACCAGCACGGTGCCGTCGTCGTCGATGCTCACGCATGACGGCGTCAGGTGTTCACCGAGCGCATTCGGGATGATGGATGCCTTGCCGTCGCGCCAGATGGCGACCAGGCTGTTGGTGGTGCCCAGGTCGATGCCGATGATCATCAGATATCCGCCTCCGCCTCATTGCCGTGTTCCTCGATCCAGGCGCGGCGTCCTGCCGCCTCGCCCTTGCCCATCAACATATTGAAGCGGGACGCCGAGGCCATGTGGTCGATTTCACCGAGCGTGACGGGCAGCAAACGGCGCGTGTCCGGATTCATCGTCGTTTCCCACAGCTGCTCGGCGTTCATCTCGCCCAGGCCCTTGAAGCGCGAGATCGACCAGGCGCCCTGTTTCACGCCTTCCTTGCGCAGCTTGTCCTCGATGGCGACCAGCTCGCCGTCGTCGAGCGCATAGATTTTCTGCATCGGCTTCTTGCCGCGCGCCGGCGCGTCCACGCGGTACAACGGCGGACGGGCGATGCAGATGTGGCCCTTGTTGATCAGGACCGGGAAGTGCTTGAAGAACAGGGTCAGCAGCAGTACCTGGATGTGCGAGCCGTCCACGTCCGCATCCGACAGGATGCAGATCTTGCCGTAGCGCAGGCCCGACAGGTCGGGAGAGTCGCCCACGCTGTGCGGATCGACGCCGATGGCCACCGCAATGTCATGGATCTCGTTATTGGCGAACAGGCGGTCGCGGTCCGTCTCCCACGAGTTCAGGACCTTGCCGCGCAGGGGCAGGATCGCCTGGAATTCCTTGTCGCGGCCCATCTTGGCCGAACCGCCCGCCGAGTCGCCCTCGACGAGGAACAGTTCATTGCGCGCGATGTCCGACGATTCGCAGTCGGTCAGCTTGCCCGGCAACACGGCCACGCCCGAGGATTTTTTCTTTTCCACTTTTTGCAGCGAGCGCTGGCGCGACTGCGCCTGCTTGATCACGAGCTCGGCCAGCTTCTTGCCATAGTCGACGTGCTGGTTCAGCCACAGTTCCAGCGGCGGCTTGGTAAAGGTCGACACGAGGCGCACGGCGTCGCGCGAATTGAGGCGTTCCTTGATCTGGCCCTGGAATTGCGGGTCCAGCACCTTGGCCGACAGCACGAACGATGCGCGCGCGAACACGTCTTCCGGCAGCAGCTTCACGCCTTTGGGCAGCAGCGAGTGCATTTCGACGAAGTTTTTCACGGCGCCGAACAGGCCGTCGCGCAAGCCCGATTCGTGCGTGCCGCCATTCGAGGTGGGAATCAGGTTGACGTACGATTCGCGCACGATGGCGCCTTCTTCCGTCCAAGCCACGACCCAGGCCGCGCCTTCGCCTTCGGCAAAGCCTTCCGAGTCCGGGCCCGCGTATTGCGCGCCTTCGAACAGGGGAATCAGGGTTTCGCCGTTCGATACCTGCGCCAGCGTTTCGGTCAGGTAGCCGCGCAAGCCTTCCGCGTACTGCCAGGTCTGCGTATCGCCCGTCTTCGCGTTGGTCAGCGTGACGGTCACGCCCGGCAGCAGCACGGCTTTCGAGCGCAGCAGGCGTTGCAGCTCCGTTTGCGAGATGTTCGGCGAATCAAAGTATTTCGCATCGGGCCAGGCGGTGACGCGCGTGCCGGATTTTTTGCCGTCGCGCGGGGCGGGGCGGGAACTCAGGGGCTCGATCACGTCGCCGTTGGCAAACACCATGTGGTGCAGGCCATTGCCATCGCTTTCCTTGCGCCAGACGGTGATTTCCAGGCGCGTCGACAGCGCATTGGTGACGGACACGCCGACGCCGTGCAAGCCGCCCGAGAACGCGTAGGCGCCGCCCGAACCCTTGTCGAACTTGCCGCCCGCGTGCAGCCGTGTAAACACGATTTCCACCGTCGGCACGCCTTCTTCCGGGTGCAGGCCGACGGGAATGCCGCGGCCATTGTCTTCGACGGTGATGCTGCCATCCGTGTTCTGCGTCACGGCGATATGCGTGCAATGACCGCCCAGCGCCTCGTCGGAGGCATTGTCGATCACTTCCTGAATGATGTGCAGCGGATTTTCAGTGCGGGTGTACATCCCCGGGCGCTGCTTGACGGGTTCCAGTCCTTTCAGGACACGGATGGATGATTCGCTGTAGTCGGATGCTGGTTTTTTAGTGGCCATACGTGTTCAAGCTAAGTAAAGACAGTGGTTGGAACGCCAGGCCAGGGCACTGCGGGCGCAATGACAGCGGCGGCGATAACTGTATGAATATACAGTATATCCCGTCCAGCGTCACTGGGAGAGGGCAGTGCGGCAGGCTTGGCGTCCTTGTGCGGACGCTCGCGCATTCTATCTTGTCCGGCGAGCAATAGCGCTACTCCAAGGCAACAACAGTGCGCCGCGCGCGTGGTTTTGCGCCAATTGTGATGGATTTTATGCGGTAAAGCCGCCTTTTTTACATCTTGTTTACAGCTGCCTTCCCAGTCTTTACGAATTTTTTAGACCCTTTTGGCTAATCTGCTCACTATCAAAACAAACCTGAATGAGGGTGGGAATGGATCTCGTGTATCTCGGCTTGATTGCCGTGTTTTTCGTCGTGGCGGCCGGCTTTGCCGTCGCCTGCGACAAATTAGGGAGCGTCAAATGAACGCGTTTTATGTGCTGGGCGCCGTCGTCTCGGCCGGCCTGCTCGTGTATTTGCTGGTGGCGCTGCTGAAGGCGGAGGAACTGTGATGACGACGCAATCGATATTGTTGTTGGTGGCCTTCCTGGCCGTGCTGCTGGCCGCCGGCTATCCGCTGGGCCTGTACATGGCCAAGGTGGCCGGCGATGGCCCCGTGCGCGGCCTGGGCTGGCTGCAAAAGCTGGAAAACCTGCTGTACCGCTGGTCCGGCCTTCCCGCCGACAAGGCCATGGGCTGGAAAAGCTATGCCATCGCCCTGATCGTGTTTAACACGGTGGGCGCCGTCTTCGTCTACGGCCTGCAGCGCCTGCAGGGCTTCCTGCCCCTCAATCCCCAGGGCCTGGGCGCCGTCAGCCCCGATTCCTCGTTCAATACCACCGTCAGCTTCGTCGCCAACACCAACTGGCAGGGCTACGGCGGCGAACAGACCATGAGCTATCTGACGCAGATGCTGGGCATGGCCTGCCAGAATTTCTTTTCGGCGGCCACCGGCATCGCCGTGATCTTCGCGCTGGTGCGCGGCTTCGCCTCGCGCTCGGGCAAATCGATCGGCAATTTCTGGGTCGACCTGGTGCGCTCGACCCTGTACATCCTGCTGCCGCTGTCCCTGGCCCTGTCCGTCGTCTTCATGGGCGAAGGCATGATCCAGAATTTTTCCGCCTATAAGGAAGTGACCCTGCTCGACCACGTGGCGTATGAAACGCCGAAGGTGACGGCCGACGGCCAGCCCGTGCTGGACGCCGCCGGCAAACCCGTGATGGAAGCGCAAGTGGCGGCCACGCAGACGATCGCCATGGGCCCCGTCGCGTCGCAGGAATCGATCAAGCTGCTGGGCACGAATGGCGGCGGCTTCTTCAATGCCAACTCCTCGCATCCGTACGAAAACCCGACCGTGCTGTCGAACTTCCTGCAGATGCTGGCCATCTTCATCATTCCCGCCGGCCTGTGCTTCACCTTCGGCCGCATGGTGGGCGACATGCGCCAGGGCTGGGCCGTGCTGGCCGCGATGACCCTGATCTTTGTCGTCATGACGGCCGGCGTGATGAGCGCCGAGCAGCAAGCCAATCCGGCCTTGCAATCGCTGGGCGTGGACCAGCAGGCCAGCAGCCTGCAATCGGGAGGTAATATGGAAGGCAAGGAAACGCGCTTCGGCATCAGCTCCTCGACCTTGTTCGCGGCGGTGACGACGGCCGCGTCGTGCGGCGCCGTCAATTCCATGCACGATTCCTACATGCCCCTGGGCGGCATGGTGCCGCTGCTGCTGATGCAGTTCGGCGAAGTGATCTTCGGCGGCGTGGGCACGGGCCTGTACGGCATGCTGATGTTCGCCATCCTGGCCGTCTTCATCGCCGGCCTGATGATAGGCCGCACGCCTGAATACCTGGGCAAGAAAATCCAGGCGTATGAAATGAAGATGGTGTCGCTGGCCATCCTGATCACGCCCGCCCTCGTATTGACGGGCACGGCGATCGCCGTGATGGTCGAACCGGGCAAGATCGGCGTGGCCAATCCGGGCGCCCACGGTTTCTCCGAGATCCTGTACGCCTTCACGTCGGCGGCCAACAACAACGGCAGCGCGTTTGCGGGCCTGTCCGCCAACACGCCGTTCTACAACGTGATGCTGGCGATCGCCATGTGGTTCGGCCGCTTCGGCGTGATCGTGCCCGTGCTGGCGGTGGCCGGTTCGCTGGCGGCCAAGCAGCGCCTGTCGGCCAACGCGGGCACCATGCCCACGCACGGCCCCATGTTCATCGGCCTGCTGATCGGCGTCGTCGTGCTCGTCGGCGTGCTCAATTACGTTCCCGCGCTGGCCCTGGGCCCGATCGTCGAACACCTGCAACTTTTCATCAAATAAGAGGCTACCATGTCACGCACAAGCCTGACTCTGTTCGATTCCGCACTGATTGGCCCCGCCATCGTCGATGCGTTCAAAAAACTCGACCCCCGCACGCAGTGGCGCAGCCCCGTGATGTTCGTCGTCTATGTCGGCAGCATCATCACGACCTTGCTGGCGACCCAGGCCGGGATCAGCGGTGGCCAGGGTGAAGCGCCGTTCGGCTTCATCGTCGCCGTCGCCGTGTGGCTGTGGTTTACCGTGCTGTTCGCGAACTTCGCCGAAGCGCTGGCCGAAGGCCGCAGCAAGGCGCAGGCAGCGTCCCTGCGCGCGCTCAAGCAGACGGTGATGGCGAAGAAAATGCAGACGCCGAAGTACGGCACCTCCTGGCTGCCCACGCCGGCGACCGACCTGCGCAAGGGCATGACGGTGCTGGTCGAAGCGGGCGACGTGATTCCCGCCGACGGCGAGGTGACGGCCGGCGTGGCTTCCGTCGACGAGAGCGCCATCACGGGCGAATCGGCGCCCGTCATCCGCGAATCGGGCGGCGACTTTTCCGCCGTCACGGGCGGCACCCGCGTGCTGTCCGACTGGCTGCTGGTGCGCGTTTCCGTCAACCCGGGCGAAGCCTTCATCGACCGCATGATCGCCATGGTCGAAGGCGCCAAGCGCCAGAAGACGCCGAACGAGATCGCCCTGACGATTTTACTCGTCGCCCTGTCGATCGTGTTCCTGATCGTCACCGTGACCCTGCTGCCGTACTCGCTGTTTTCCGTGGCGGCGGCTGGCAGCGGCACGCCGGTGACGATCACCGTGCTGATCGCGCTGCTCGTGTGTCTGATTCCGACCACCATCGGCGGCCTGCTGTCGGCCATCGGCGTGGCCGGCATGAGCCGCATGATGCAGGCCAATGTGATCGCCACGTCGGGGCGCGCCGTGGAAGCGGCCGGCGACGTGGACGTGCTGCTGCTCGATAAGACGGGCACCATCACCCTGGGCAACCGCCAGGCGTCGAGCTTCGTGCCGGCGCCCGGCGTGACGGAACAGCAGCTGGCCGATGCGGCGCAGCTGGCTTCGCTGGCCGATGAAACGCCGGAAGGGCGCAGCATCGTCGTGCTGGCCAAGCAGAAATTCAATATCCGCGAACGCGAGATGGCCAGCCTGCACGCCACCTTCGTCCCGTTCACGGCGCAGACGCGCATGAGCGGCGTGGATATCCCGGGCGAACAGCAGGTGCGCCAGTTGCGCAAGGGCGCGGCCGATTCCATGAAAAAGTATGTGGAAGCGCTGGGCCAGCCGTATCCGGCCGAGGTGGGACGCGCCGTCGACGACATCGCGCGCCGCGGCAGCACGCCGCTGGTGGTGGTGGACGACGGCCGCGTCATGGGCGCCGTGGAACTGAAGGATATCGTCAAGGGCGGCATCAAGGAGCGCTTCGCGGAATTGCGCCGCATGGGCATCAAGACCGTCATGATCACGGGCGACAACAAGCTGACGGCGGCCGCGATTGCCGCCGAAGCGGGCGTGGACGATTTCCTCGCCGAAGCGACGCCGGAAGACAAGCTCAAACTGATTCGCAGCTACCAGTCCGAAGGCCGCCTTGTGGCGATGACGGGCGACGGCACCAACGATGCGCCCGCGCTGGCCCAGGCCGACGTGGCCGTGGCCATGAACTCGGGCACGCAGGCGGCGAAGGAGGCGGGCAACATGGTCGACCTCGATTCGAACCCGACCAAGCTGCTGGAAATCGTTGAAATCGGCAAGCAGATGCTGATGACGCGCGGTTCGCTGACGACGTTCTCGATCTCGAACGACATCGCCAAGTACTTCGCCATCATCCCGGCCGCCTTCGTGGGCACCTATCCGCAATTGAAGGCGCTCGACATCATGCATTTGGCCAGCCCCGCCTCGGCCATCATGTCGGCCGTGATCTTCAATGCCCTGATCATCGTCGTGCTCATTCCGCTGGCGCTGAAAGGCGTGCAGTACCGGGCCATCGGCGCGGCCAGCCTGTTGCGCCGCAACCTGCTGATCTACGGCCTGGGCGGGATTATTTTGCCCTTCATCGGGATCAAGCTGATCGACATGCTGCTGTCCGCCCTCAATTTAGTCTAAAGGAACCATCATGAGCACTATCGTCCGTCCCGCCCTGGTCCTGTTTGCCGCGCTGACCGTGATCTGCGGCGTCGTCTATCCGTTTGCCACGGCCGGTATCGGCCAGCTGGCCTTCAACGATGAAGTCAACGGCAGCATCGTCGAGCGTGGGGGCAAGCCCGTCGGCTCGATGCTGATCGGCCAGTCCTTTACCTCGCCCAAGTATTTCTGGGGCCGGCCGTCGGCCACCGCGCCGATGGCCAATAACGGCGCCGGTTCGGGCGGCTCGAACCAGGGGCCGACCAATCCGGCCCTGGTGGACGCCGTCAAGGCGCGCATCGCCGCCCTGAAGGAAGCCGATCCCGGCAACCGCAAGCCGATCCCCGTTGACCTGGTGACGGCGTCGAGCAGCGGCCTGGACCCGGAAATCAGCCTGGCGGGCGCCCTGTACCAGGCGCCCCGCGTGGCCCGCGTGCGCGCCGTGCCGCTGGCGCAGGTGGAAAACGCCATCGCCAAGGTGCAGAAAACCGCGTATATCGGCTTTTTCGGCGAACCGCGCGTAAATGTGCTGGAACTGAATCTGGCGTTGGATGCCATGGCAAAGTAAGCTGGCAACGGTGCGTAGGTCGGCAAACGTTGGCCTGGATCGGCGTAGGTCGGCGTAGGTCGGCTTAGCGCAGCGTAAGCCGACATCACCCATAGCCCCAGCCAGGCCAACGATGTTGTCGGATTACGCGCGCCCTTCGGACGCGCTAATCCGACCTACAATGCCCAAGAAGATTAAAATACAACATGCTCCCCAACGACAGCCAACGCCCCGACCCTGATGCCCTGCTGGCGCAAGTGCAGGCGCAGGAACAGAAAGCCGCGCGCGGCCGGCTGCGCATCTATTTCGGCGCCTCGGCCGGCGTCGGCAAGACTTACGCGATGCTGGCGGCCGCGCGCAAATTGCTGGCCGACGGCCAGGACTTGCTGGTGGGCGTGGTGGAGACGCATGGGCGCCAGGATACGGCGGCCCAGCTGGACGGCTTGCCCGTGCTTCCGCTCAAAGCCATCGAGTACCGGGGCAAGACCCTGTACGAGTTCGACCTGGACGAGGCCCTGCGCCGCGCGCCGCCGCTGATATTGATGGATGAACTGGCCCATTCGAACGTGGCCGGTTCGCGCCATCCGAAGCGCTGGCAGGACGTCGAGGAATTGCTGGCGGCTGGCATCGACGTGCTGTCGACCGTGAACGTGCAGCACCTGGAAAGCCTGAACGACGTGGTGGGCGGGATCACGGGCGTGCGCGTGGCCGAGACCCTGCCCGACACGGTGTTCGACCGCGCCGATGAAGTGGTGCTGGTCGATATCCCCGCCGATGAACTGCTGCGCCGCCTGAAGCAGGGCAAGGTGTATCAGCCGCAGCAGGCCGAACGCGCATCGCAGCATTTTTTCCGCAAGGGTAACCTGATCGCCCTGCGCGAGCTGGCCTTGCGCCGCACGGCGGACCGGATCCAGGATGACGTGCAGGCCTACCGCGTTGAAAAATCGATCAACCCCGTATGGAAGACGGGCGCCGCGCTGCTGGCCTGCGTGGGACCGCACGCGGGGGGCGAACACGTGATCCGCAGCACGGCGCGCCTGGCCAGCCAGCTGAACGCGGAATGGCACGCGCTGTACGTGGAAACGCCGCGCTTGCAGCGCTTGCCGGCGGGCCAGCGCGAACGCATCCTGAAAACCCTGAAACTGGCGCAGGACCTGGGCGCGCGCACGGCCATTGTGCCGTCCGCCGACATCGCCGGCGCCGTGGTCGAGTATGCGCGCGGCGCGAATATCTCGAAAGTCATCGTGGGCCGTGGCCGCGGCCGTGCGCTGGCGCGCCTGTGGCAGGCGCCGCCGGCCGCCCGCATGGCCAGCCTGGCGCCCGATATCGATTTGATCGAGGTGGGCTTGCCGCCGGCCGATGCGGCGCCCCGGCGCGCGGCGGGCGACGACGCGGACGCGCCGCGCCGGCCCGCGCGTCACTGGCGTTATATCCTGGCCGCTGGCGCCAGCCTGGGCACGGCCCTCGCCTCGGTGCCGCTGCAGCCCTACCTGGACCTGGCCAACATCGCCATGCTGTCCTTGCTGACGGTGGTGCTGCTGGCCGTGCGCCTGGGGCGCGGGCCGGCGGCATTGGCCAGCCTGGTGGGCGTGGCCTGCTTCGATTTCATCTTCGTGCCGCCCCGTTTCTCGTTTGCCGTGGGCGATTTCCAGTATGTGATCACGTTTGGCGTGATGCTGGCCGTGGGCCTGATCACGGGCCACCTGACGGCCGGTCTGCGCTTCCAGGCGCGCGTGGCCTCGCACCGCGAAGCGCGCGCCCGCGCCTTATACGAATTCTCGCGCGAATTGTCCGGCGTGCTGCAGACGGAGCAGATTTTCGACATCACGAAAAGCGCCATCGAACGGGCGTTCCGCGCGCGCGCCACCTTGCTGCTGCCCGATGACGAGGGCAGCTTGCAGGCCGCGAACGGCGGCGAACCGCTCGATATCGGCATCGCGCAGTGGGCCTTCGACCATGCGCAGGCGGCGGGAACGGGCACCGATACCTTGCCGGCTTCGCCCATTTTCTACCTGCCGCTGATCGCGCCGATGCGTACGCGGGGCGTGCTGGCGCTGTTGCCCCTGGAGGCGCCAGCGCACGGTCGCTGGCTGCTGGTGCCGGAACAGCGCCAGCACCTCGATACCTTTGCCGCGCTGGCGGCCATCGCCCTCGAACGCGTGCACTACATCGACGTGGCGCAGGGCGCGCTGCTGCAGATGGAATCGGAGCGGCTGCGCAATTCGCTGCTGGCGGCCCTGTCGCACGACTTGCGCACGCCCTTGACGTCGCTGGTGGGCCTGGCCGAATCGCTGGCGCTGTCCCGGCCTGCGCTGTCGCCCGCGCAGCTGGACATGGCGCGCTCGCTGCAGTCCGAAACCGTGCGCATGAGCGCCCTCGTGGCGAACCTGCTGGACATGGCGCGCATCGAGAGCGGCCAGGTGCGCCTGAATTTGCAATGGCAGGCGCTGGAAGAAGTGGTGGGCAGCGCGCTGCGCGCCAGCGGCCCGCAATTGCAGCAGCACGCCGTGCAGACACAGTTGGCGCCGGACCTGCCGCTGGTGCGCTACGATGCCGTGCTGATCGAGCGCGTGCTGTGCAACCTGCTGGAAAACGCGGCCAAGTACACGCCGCCCGGCAGCACCATCACGGTCGCCGCCGGCGTGCATGGCCAGTTCCTGCAGGTGACGGTGCTTGACGATGGCCCGGGCCTGCCGCCCGGCCGCGAAGAAGCCATCTTTGAAAAATTCACGCGCGGCGAGCGCGAATCGAACAAGCCGGGCGTCGGGCTGGGGCTGGCCATTTGCCGCGCCATCGTCGAAGCTCATGGCGGCACCATCCATGCGCAGCCCCACACGCCGGGGCAGGGCGCCGCCATCGTCTTCAGCCTGCCGCTGGGCACGCCGCCGGCGCCGCCGGAGATCGAGCTCGATGACGCCAACGACCATGAAACAGGAAAACCAACATGAACGAACCTTCCGCCACCGCCTTGCTGGTCGAGGATGAACCGCAAATCCGCCGCTTCGTGCGCGCCGCGCTGGAAGACGAGGGCTGGCAGATTTTCGAATCCGCCACCATGCAGCGGGGCCTGATCGACGCGGGCACGCGCCGGCCCGACCTGATCGTGCTGGACCTGGGGCTGCCCGACGGCGACGGCATCGATTTCATCGCCGACATCCGCAAATGGTCGGCCGTGCCCATCATCGTGCTGTCGGCGCGGGTCGACGAGCAGGACAAGATCCGCGCGCTCGATGCCGGCGCCGATGACTACTTGACCAAGCCGTTCGGCGTGGGCGAGCTGCTGGCCCGCGTGCGCGCCACCTTGCGCCGCCAGCGCCAGCCTGCCGCCAGCGATGATGGCGTGGTGCAGTTCGGCGACGTGCGCGTCGACCTGAAGGACCGGCTGGTGACGCGCAACAAGCAGCTGGTGCACATGACGCCGACGGAGTTCCGCCTGCTGTCGGTGCTCGTGAAGAATGCGGGCAGGGTGGTCACCAATCCGCAGCTGCTGCGCGAAGTGTGGGGACCGTCGAACAGCGAAAACGGCCATTACCTGCGCATCTACATGGGCCATCTGCGCCAGAAGCTGGAAGCCGATCCGGCCCAGCCGCAGTACCTGCTGACGGAAACGGCTGTCGGTTACCGCTTGCTGCTGCCGCTCTAACACCTGTTATTTCCCCTGTTTGAAAACAGGCGCCGCGCGCGCCGGGGGGACGCTTTACTTTAAATTTTTGCAGCGAATTTTTGCAGCGGCGGGCCAGCTGCGCCATGTTGGCAAAGGCCCATACCACCCATGAAGAAGAAAAAACCATGAATAAAATGCTACTTGCACTTGCCGTCGCGACCGCCTTTACCGGCAGCCTTGCCCACGCGGAAGAGGCCAAGCCCGACAATGAAGTCAGTTTCAACGTGGCCGGCGTGTCCGATTACCGTTACCGGGGCATCTCGCAGACGCGCTTGAAGCCCGCGCTGCAGGGCGGCGTGGATTACATCAACAACCCGACGGGCCTGTATGCGGGCGCCTGGGCTTCCACCATCAAGTGGACCAAGGATGCGGGCGGCAGCGGCGACGTGGAAGTCGATCTGTATGCGGGCAAGCGCGGCCAGTTGGGCGGCGATGTTGGCTATGACGTCGGCGTGCTCGCCTATGTGTACGCGGACAACGGCTTGAAGCACGTCGCCGGCCTGGCCGACGCGGACACGCAGGAAGTTTACGGCCAGCTGTCGTACGGCCCCGCCTATATCAAATATTCGCACGCCGTCTCGAACCTGTTCGGCATCGTCAACAGCAAGAACAGCGGCTACCTCGATATCGGCGCGAATATCGACCTGACGAACGGCTGGACCGGCAACCTGCATGCGGGCCACCAGAAAGTGAAAAACAATGATGCATCGAGCTACACGGACTGGAAAGTGGGCGTTACGCGCGACTTCGGTTTTGTTTCGGGCGCGCTGGCCGTGATCGGCACGAACGCGGGCAAGGCGGCGTATGCCTCGCCCGTGAATGGCAAATTCATGGGCAAGACGGCGCTGCAGCTGACGGTCAGCAAGACGTTTTAATGGACTGAGTTGACTGAAAGGAGAGGCGGCGCATGCGCCGCCTTTTTTTGCGCCACGGGGTCAGACCCGTCGGGTCTGACCCCAGCTGTCGAGAGCTATGCTGCGCGGTGATGGTTGTCGAAGACGGCGCAATACAGCTGCCCCAGGCCGACCACGCGGGCGGCTGGAATCTGCGTGGCCAGGGCATGGGCGGGCGCCGCCTGCGTGTCCGTTGCCAGCAGGACGCGCAGGCCGGGATTGACGCTGCGCGCGTGCGCGATGCGGCGCGCCAGGCCCGCCTGCGCGCCGGCGTCGGCGACGCCGGCTAGCGGCACCACCAGTACGCGCGCGGCGATCAGGGCCGAGCGGCTGCCCATGGAGTCGCGGCCTTCGCTGTCGATGACGATGTCGTGGTAGCAGTGCACCAGGTGCTCGAGCTCCGGCTGCAAGCCCTTGGCGCTGATGGCGCGCGCCATCAGGCGCGGCCGCGTCAGGCTGCCGTGCATGGCGCCGTCGTGCATGTTCCTGGCCTGCGCCATGGCGCCCTGACGCGGATCGGCATCGAGCAGCAGCACCTTGCGGCCGGCCAGCGCGCGCGAGGCGGCCAGCCGCCCGGCCAGGATGGATTTCTCCATCCCTCCGCGGTCATCCGTGATGGCGATGATCATCTTGGCGCACGGCTGGCATGATGTTGGCAGGGGAAACCAGCTGCAGCAGACAGCCTTCGCGCGGCGCATCCCTGTCGCCCGCGGTCCATGCGGGCAGTTCCATCAGGGGCTCCAGCGCTTCGGCCAGGGCGGCCTGGCCGGCGGCCGACATCGGCGTCATCGGCAGTCGCAATGCGTCGCGCACCTTGCCCTGCATGGCCAGCGCCGCCTTCACGGGAGCGGGATTCGGTTCGGCAAACAGCAGGCGGATGACGGGCAGCATGGTCTTGAACAGGGCGCCGGCGGCGCCGTGGCGGCCCTGCCTGACGAGGTGGTACAGCTGCGCATACAGGTCGGGGCGTACCTGGGCGGCGGCCGACATGGCGCCGTGGCCGCCCATGGACAGGCTGGCCAGCAGCAGCGCGTCGTCGCCGCACAGCACGTCCAGGCGCGTGTCGAGCAGCAGTTCGCCCAGCTGCTGCAGCTTGCCGCCCGCTTCCTTGATGGCGACGAAGTGCGAGTCGCGCGCCAGCAGTGCCGCCGTTTGCGGTTCGATATTGACGCCCGTGCGGGCCGGCACGTTGTACAGCACGATGGACTGGTCGGTGGCGGCGGCGATGGCCTGGAAGTGGCGCACGATGCCGCCCTGCGACGGGCGCACATACGCGGGCGCCGAGACCAGCAGGCCGGCCAGCGGATGGTCGTTGTAGCGCTGCACGGCGGAGACGACGCTGCGCGTATCGCTGCCGCCGATACCCATCACGACGGGAAAGCGGGGGCCGACGGCTTCGAGCACGCTGTCGAGCAGCATGGTCTGTTCCGCGGCGCTCAGCATGGCCGCTTCGCCCGTGGTGCCGCATACCACCAGGCCATCGACGCCGCTGGCGGCCAGTTCGCACGCCAGCTGCTGGGCCGCATCGAAGTCGATGTCGCCATCGCCGTCGCAAAATGGCGTGACCATCGGCACCCAGATGCCCTGGAAGTGCGCGGTGATGCGCGATGACGACATCGCCTGCTCGCAGGAGTACTGGTTCATAGCGATTTCCCCTGGCTGATACGGCCAAATTCCGCCGCCGGCAGCAGGCGCATGACGGCATCCATGGTCAGGCGCAGGGCCGGTTCCGTGACGCACAGCCAGACTTTCATGCGCTCGGCATGATCGACCGCTTCGACGCGCATGAACGACAGCATGCCGCCGCAGGTCCTGACGACCAGCCGGCGCAGCTCGGCCAGGCAGGCTTTGTCGACTGTGATGTGCATGAGGAAGGTGGGCAGGCGGGGGTGGCGGTGGGGCAGTGCTTGATGCGATGGCATGCGTGAATGGGGTTCCATGGTGGCTTTGCAGCGGTGGTTGAGGTACGTTCAAGATTAGCAGCGGGGGCGTAAAGATTCTCTAAAAAGCGGGGCCCCCGGCGTAAACGGGCTGTATGCAGGCGGCGTGAGTGTGTTGCGCAGAGGCCCCGCGCGTGGGCTTTTGTTACAAAATTGAATCGTGCTTTCGGAGACAGGGGTTTATATTGAAAACGTCTCCGCTTTCAGTCAGCCCCGCCATGTCAGACGAAAAAGATCCCCAGCAGCCCCCATCCACCGATCCCGCAGCGCCAACGCCGTCCCGGCCCGACCGGGTAGGCCGCCGGGCGCCCGATGATGAGCACCGCGCGCGCGACGCCGCCCCCCGCTATTTGAAGGATAACGACACGCCGCTGGCGCTGGCCTGGCGGGTGATCTCGTCGCGCTACCGTTCCATGCGCGACAAGGCCAGCCGCGATTTCATGCGGCGCACCCTGCGCATCGGCATCTCGGCGCGCATTTTCCACCCCGAGCCGGGCGCCACTGGCCTGCGCAGCAAGAACCTGCAATACCTGGAAGAGTCGATCGCCCAGTGGGTCATGTCGCGCGACGTGCTCGTGTTCATGATCCCGACGGTCAATACCAGCGGCCAGCTACACCCGAGCAACATCACCCTGCGCCACTATGCGCGCCATCTGGACGGTCTGGTGCTGCAGGGCGGCGCCGACGTCTCGCCGCAGACGTATTCCGAGGCAGCCACTCGGCCCGAATGGAACGGCGACCGCGCGCGTGACCTGTACGAGCTGGAACTGCTGCATGAATTCGTCGACGCGGGCAAACCCGTGCTGGGCATTTGCCGCGGCTGCCAACTGATCAACGTGGGCTTTGGCGGCACCCTGTACCAGGACATCGCCTCGGACGTGGAAGGTGCGGCCTCCCACGTCAACGACCTGTATGACCGCCACCGCCACACCATCGTCTTCCCGAAAGGCTCGTCCCTGGCGGGCATGTTCCCGAAGACGGGCGAGGCGCTCGTCAATTCCATCCACCACCAGTCGGTCAAGGACCTGGGGCGCGACGTCACTGTGGAAGCCTATTCGCAAGGGGACAACATCGTCGAGGCCATCCGCTACCAGCGTGCCCGCTTCGTCATGGGCTTGCAGTGGCACCCGGAATTCCATTCGGCGGGCGGCGTCGAGCTGCTCGATTGCACGCCCATCCTCGATAACTTTTTGCGCGCGGCGCGGGAGACGCGGTTTTGAGTACGCATCTGATCCGCCGGCGCGCCGTGCTGGCCGGCCTGCTGGCGCTGCCCCTGGCGGGCTTGCACGCGGCGCCGCGCCCGCATGAGGGCGCGCTGACGTTTGCGCTGACGTCCGCCGCGCGCGCCCGCACGCTCAAGGCGCGGGTGGCGCCGGCCATCGCGGAACAGGTGGTCAAGGCGGCGCGCAAGGACGCGGCGCGGCCCGTGCACCTGATGGCGGAAGTGCGCACGGGCGGCTTGCTGAAGGGAGAGGGCGGGCGCGAGACCAGCCAGCAGGCGCAGGAAGACTGGCGCCAGGCGCGCTTGCAGGCGCTGGCCTGGCGGCTGTCGGGCGAGATGCCGCATTTCGAGGCGGCGCGCCAGCTGCTGCTGGCCTGGAGCGGCAGCTATCAGCCCTCGTTCAGCCCCGTCGACGAGACGGAACTGGCCAGCCTGCTGATGGGATTTGACCTGGTACAGGAGCGCTTGAACGGTATCGAGCGCGAGCAGGTGCAGGCGTTTTGCCGCACCCTGGCGCACGGGTATCTGAGCGATCCCGTCAAGGTGGGCGGCCCGTCCACGGCGCGCAACAACTGGCACAGCCACCGCATCAAGATCGGCACGGCCGCCGCGTATGTCACGGGCGACGCCCTGCTGGTCGCGCGGGCGAAGGAACGCTTCCTGGCGCACGTGCCGCGCAATATCGGCGCCGGCGGCGTGCCCTTCGACTTCGAGCAGCGCGACGCCCTGCACTACACCACCTACAGCCTGGAGCCGCTGCTGACGACGGCCCTGATGGCGCAGGCGCATGGCGACGACTGGTATGGCGCGCCGGAAGCGCGGCGCCTGGCCGAGGCGCTGGCCTGGCTGGCGCCGTATGCGCAGGGCAAAAAGACGCACGAGGAGTTCGCGAAAAGCGCCGTGCCCTTCGACCGCAAGCGCGTGGCCGCCGGCGAAAAGGGCTTTACGGGGAACTGGGAGACCAAGGGCGCCGCCAATGTGTATCTGCTGGCGGCGCGCTTCGATCCCGCTTACCTGTCCCTGGCGCTGGACTTGCGCCCGCCCGCCTGGGCGCTGGCGCTGTACGGCAGTGAGTTAAAACTTGCTGGTTAAAACTTCGTGCGCACGGTGAACATCACGTTGCGCGGTTCGCCGTAAAAGCCCGTCTGGAACAGGCCCAGGCCCGTGAAGTACTTCTTGTCCAGCAGGTTGTTCACGTTCAGGCTGGCCGTGACGTTCTTGCTGATCTCGTAGCGCGCCATCAGGTTGACCAGCGCGTAGCCGCCCTGCTTGATGCGTGAATAATCCTCGATGGCGGGATTCCAGATATTGCCGTAGTAGCTGCTTTGCCAGTTGATGCCGCCACCGACGGTCAGCTTGTCCAGGCTGGCCGGCAGGCGCCACGAGCCTTGCACGCGCACCAAATGGGCAGGCTGCGTGGTTTGCAGCATGGTGGAAAAGACATCCTTGCCATCCGCGTCGCGCACGTGGGTGTAGGTATAGCCGGCGCTCAGCTTCACATCCTGCATCACTTCGCCCGTCACTTCCATTTCCACGCCGCGGCTGGTGACGCCGTCGATGGCTCGATACGCTTCCTCGCCGTTGACTTCACCCACGGAGCTGGCCACATTGCTCTGGCGGATCTGGAACAGGGACGCGCTGGCATTGACCTTGCCATCGAGGTATTCGGCTTTCACGCCCGCCTCGATACCTTTGCCGCGCACGGGGGCGAGGAAGTTGCGGTTCACATCGCGGTTGCTTTGCGGAGCGAAGATGCTGGTATAGCTGCCGAAGAGGGAATACGTCTTGTCGAGGTCATACACGACGCCCGCATACGGGGTGATGACGTTGCTTTCCTCGATGCGCGAGGTGATGCGCGCGGTCTTGGGGTCGAAGAAGCTGCGGTCCTGCTCCTGCTTGTAGTTGCTCACGCGCGCGCCGACGATGACGGACAGCGCGTCGGCCGGATGCAGGCGCACGGCGCCATACAGGCCGCTCTGGCGCGTGCTGTCGTTGTCGTTGCCCATACGGCTAAATGCGGGTTCCGCATACTGGCCGCGCCAGTCGAAATAGCTGCCTTCGACGGGGGGATAGACCGATTCGTAGACGGGGCCATCCTGCTTTGCCGTCGAATGGGAATAGCCGAGCATCGCTTCATGGCGGCGGCCGAAGGCGGTAAACGGCCCGCTGGCGTCGACGTTGACGGTGGTCTGGCGGCGGTCACCCTTGTATTTGCCCATGAAGAAATAGGCGCCTTCGCCCGTGACGGGATCGGGATTGCCGCCGCTGGCCGAACCGAGCACGCTGTCATGCTTGCTGCGCAGCTGGTTGGCGCTCAGTGTCAGTTTCCACGCGTTGGCGAAGCTATGCTCGACTGAGGTGAACAGCGTGGTGTTCTGCATGTCGCGGCGGCTCCAGTCCGTGGCCGGATTCCACGCGGTGGGGAAATCCGTGCGCGAGCCGTCGGCCAGCAGCACGGGGAAGCCCGTCCAGGTCGAGCCGCGCGGCTTGTAATCCTGGTGCGTAAAGCCGGCCGTCAGCAGGGTCACGGGTGTCAGGTCCGCCTCGACGATGCCGTAGGCGACGGATTTTTGCTGCGTGTAGCGGTCCAGGTAGGAGTGCTTGTCCTGATAGGCGCCGACCAGGCGGCCGCGCACCGTGCGGCTGTCGTTCAGGGGACCGGAGACATCTGCCTCGCCCCGGTAATTGTCCCACGATCCCGCGCCCAGGGTGGCCGCGCCTTCGAAGTCGGCGGTGGGGCGCTTGCGCACCATGTTGACGGTGGCCGACGGGTCGCCCGAGCCGCTCATCAGGCCCGTCGCGCCCTTCAGCACTTCGATGCGGTCGTAGATGGCCATGTCGCTGTTGGTCGTGCCCCAGTCGTAGACGCCGTCATAGATGGCCGAGACGCCGTCGTACTGGAAATTGGTGACGGCAAAGCCGCGCGCCTGAAAGCTCCAGCGGTCGCTGTCATAGTTTTGCACGCTCACGCCATTGACGTTCTTCATGACGTCGGAGACGGCGTTGCTGTTTTGGTCATCCATCTGCTGGCGCGTGACGATGGTCAGCGACTGCGGCGTTTCGCGCTGCGTCAGGGCCAGGCCCGTGGCGCCGCTGGCGGGGCCGCCTGTATAGCTGCCCGTGCCGCTGGTGGCGGCGCTGCGCTCGGCCGACGCCACCACGGTGACGCCGCTCATGACGGCCATGCCGCGGCTGTCCGCCGTGGGAGTAGTCGCGCCGGCGGGGATCTTTTGCAGCAGGTAGCCGCCATTCGCCTGCGGCACGGCTTGCAAGCCGCTGCCGGCCAGCAGCACGCGGAAGCCATCGTGCAGGCTGTAGCTGCCTTGCAGGCCGGCGCTGCGCAAGCCTTGTGTGGTATCGCTGGAGAAGGACAACAAAATGGCGCTGTCGCTGCCGAAGCGCGTCAGCACGTCGCCCAGCGCGCCGGCCGGAATGCTGTAGGCGCGTACTTGCCGGCTTTGCGCCTGGGCTGGCGTCGGCAGGGCCAGGGCCATGCCGATCTGCGCCAGGGCGCAGGCCAGAACGGTACGGGTAAGGAGGGAACGCGAAGCGTGGTGCATGGAATAAAGCCTTTCGTGGATGCGCAAGATGGAGACTGCCTATCTTCCAGGTCACGCGAGCACGGTAAAACAGCTCACTTTGCAGAAAATATTTTTCAGCGGGCCGCCAGTTCGATGCGCACCACCTGATGGCCCCAGAAGCGCGTGACGGTATTGCGCCGCAATTGCAGGCTGGCGCTGACGGCGTCGACGATGGCATCGACGTCGGCCAGCGGGTAGGAGCCGGACACGCGCAAACCGGCGACGGCGGGCGTGCAGTCCAGCGGCTGCTCGCTGTAGCGCGACAGCTCGGCGAGGAAATCGGCCAGGCGCATGTCGCGCGCCACCAGCATGCCATCGAGCCAGGCGCCGCCGTACGGCGCCAGCGCCTGGCGGTGATAACCGTCACTGTCGAAATGGGCGCCTTCGCCGGGGCGCAGCAGCAGGCGCTGGCTGCCGTCACCGCCCAGCACGGCGACGGCCCCTTCGAGCACGCCGGCGCTGGCATAGCCATCGTGCAGGCGCACGGTGAAACGCGTGCCCAGCGCCTGCAGGCTGCCATGCGGCGTGCCGACGAAGAACGGCCGCCGCGCCGCATCCTTGCCGGTGGCGATGAAGATTTCGCCGGCCAGCAGGTCGATGCGGCGCTGTGTGCCGTCGTAAGCGATATTCACGGCGCTATTGGTATTGAGGGTGAGCCGCGTGCCGTCGGCCAGGGTCACGACGCGGCGCTGATTGATGCCCGTGCGGTAGTCAGCCGTCCAGCTGCGCCATGGGCCACGGCGTTCGAATGCATACAGCGAGGCGCCGCAAGCCAGCAGCAGGGCCAGCGTCTTGACGGCGTGGCGGCGCGGCGCGTTCGCCTGCACGCAGGCGCGCAGCAGGCTCGCGTGCGCCGCAGGCGGCAGATGCTCGTGCTGTATTTGCAGCTGCTGCCACGCCTGCGTGGCGCTGCCGGCCCGCTGCAGATGGCGTTTCACGGTGGCCAGCGAGATGCCGAGCCGGTGCGCGATGTCTTCCTGCGGCAGTTCGTCGAGCTGGCGCAGTAAAAAAGCCCGTTTGACGGGAGGCGGCAAGCCGTCGAGCATGCTGTCCAGTTCAAACACGGTGGCCAGCAGCAGCGCGCGTTCCTCGGGCGAGGGGGCATGCAGGGGCGGCAGCTGGGCCAGCACGTCGAGGTACGCCTGTTCCAGTTTCTGGCGGCGGTAATGGTTGAACAGCACGCGCTGGGCGACGGTGGCGAGAAAGGCGCGCGGCTCGCGCGCGGCGACGGCGTCTTCGCGGTCGAGCAGGCGCATGAAAGTATCGTGCGCCACATCGGCCGCGCACGCCGTGCTGCCGAGTTTTTTGCGCAGCCAGCCCTGCAGCCAGCCGTGGTGGTCGGCATACAGTGTCGCGATGTCCTGGCGTTGTAGCGGCTTTGCCAGCGGCATCGCATTCCCCTTGCGTTTTTAAACAATAATAAGAATCATTCTCATTGTAGCAAGCGGGGACGGCGGCTGTAAATGACGGGCAGGCGCGCTGTGGTTTTTTGGTTGACGAACGGTAGGTCGGATTAGCGGGGCCGCCGAGGCGCGCAAGCGCGTAATCCGACGCCACCACCGGCGCTAACGATGTTGTCGGATTACGCGGCTACGCCGCTAATCCGACCTACGTTACCAGGCAGCAACGTCAGTAGTTCATGGGCTCGCCACGGAAGCAGCGGATGGCCGAATCGACCATGCCCTCGGCGCTGCCCTGCAGGCTGTGCTGCTTGCGCAGGTATTGCGCGTCGCTCCACTGCTTGGCCACGTCCGACAGGTGTTTCAGGGCCGGCGTGCTGCCCAGCGCCTCGGCGTGCGGTTCCATCTTGCGCAGGGTGGTCATGATGTCTTCGCGCAGCGACATCGTTTCGTAGGTTTTCGGATGCGTGATGGCGCCATCGAGGCCGAAGCGGCAGGCCTGGAAGCGGTTGTAGTTATATACGAGGTAATCGTCTTCCACGGGCGGGGTTTCGCGGCGTTCGAGCAGGTAGCGGCACAGCGCCTGCAGGTAGGCGGCCAGCGCGGCGGCCCGCTCCACCGTCAGCGGCGTGTCGCACACGCGCAGTTCGATGGTGCCGAATTCCGGCTTGGGACGGATATCCCAGTAAAAATCCTTCATGCTCTTGATGATGCCCGTGTTCTCCATCTTGGCGAAATACTCGTTGGAGAACTGATCCCAGCTGAGGGTGAACGGCGCGCGTCCGCTCATGGGGAAGGCGAACACGGAGTTCAAACGGGCGGAATCGAACAGGGTGTCGCGGCCCTGCACATAGGGCGAGGAAGCCGACAGGGCGATGAAGTGGGGGATGTAGCGGTTCAGCGAATGCAGCAGGAACATGGCGTCGTCGCCCGAGGCGCAGCCGATGTGCACGTGCTGGCCGAAGATGGTGAACTGCTTGGCCAGGTAGCCGTACAGTTCCGAAATCTCCTGGAACCGGGGCTTGGAAAAGATCTTTTGCGACGACCATT
The DNA here is from genome assembly GCF_001758625.2 of Janthinobacterium sp. HH102. Classification (NCBI taxonomy): domain Bacteria; kingdom Pseudomonadati; phylum Pseudomonadota; class Betaproteobacteria; order Burkholderiales; family Oxalobacteraceae; genus Janthinobacterium; species Janthinobacterium sp. HH102. Next base: position 5,805,501 of record NZ_CP062062.1, on the reverse strand, counting down.
GCTGGAACGGGTGCGTGCCGCCGCCCGCGATGCCGATATTGAGCTTGTCGCCGGCCGTGATCAAGGTGTCGCGGATTTCCTGCAGCTGCTCCAGCAGGGGGCCGTGATGCGTGTGCACGCTCGAGTTGATCTCGATCATGCTCTCGGTGATTTCCGGCGTGACGTTGCCGGGAAACGGTTTCTTGTTCAGCAGATGCAGCAGGTCTGGGCTGGCGGCCGTCAAGTCATAGTCCGACAGGTTCACCAGTTGCAGTTCGAGTTCGACGCCGAAGGTCAGCGCGGCCGATTGGCCAAAAGGTTCCAGCGGCATTTAGCGCTCCTTGATTTCGTGGGTTTCTTTGGCCAGCATCAGCACGCGCTGCACCAGCACGGGGCCGATCAGTTCCAGGCCCAGGGTGATGGCGGCCAGGGCGTTCAATTCGTCGCCGAAGTTCACGCCGTGCTGGCGCGCGTGCTCGAGCAGCAGGATGATGAAGACGGAGACGGGCGTCAGGGCCACGCCCGTCAGCACGCCCTTGCGCCAGGAAATGCCGCTCACATGCGAGAACGCGGCCACGCCGGCGACCTTCGTCAGCAATCGTCCGCCGACGACGGCCAGGGCCAGTCCCGCGCCGGCCGTCACGCTGGCCCATTCCAGGGTCGAGGCGGCATATACGAACAGCAGCACCGTCAGCAGCTCGCCCATGGCGCCGAAATTGCGCTGCGCCTGGCTGAAGGCGACCCTGCGGTGGCGCGCCACCAGGCCGAAGGTGAGGGTGGCCAGCAGCGGCGACAGGCTGGTGGTGTAGGTCAGGGCGACGAGCAGCATCACCGACAGCGCGAACGCCACGGTGGCGTCCTGCGCCATGTTGCCCAAGCGGCGCAGCATGGCCGGCACGACGATGCCGAAGACGGTGCCGGCGGCCACGGAGGCGGCCAGCACGGCGGCGCTGCTGCTGCTCGCCTCGATCAGGTCGGTGGAACTCTGGAACATCCAGAAGCCGACGATGATGTTGAACGTGAAGACGGCCAGCACGCAGTTCAGGGCAGTGAGGTGGACGATGCGTTCCGTGACCTGGCCCGAGCTGCGTTCCTCGTTGATGACGCGCATGATGGTGGCCGGCGAGGTGGACATGGCCAGTGATGCGAGCAGCAGCGCCGTCATCGAGGTGCTGCCGAATTCGATGCCGATGAAGTAGACGACGGCAAAGGTCAGCAGGGATTCGACCAGGCCCGTGACGGCGATCCACGGATTGTTCTTCAGCCAGCGCAGGTTGATGCGGTAGCCGACCTCGAACAGGATCAGGCCGAAAGCCACGTCGGCCAGCACCAGCATGGGGCCGGCGTCCGTCTGCGGCAGGATGCCTACCTGCGTCTGCGCGAGGACGAAACCGATCACGCCGTAAAAACTGATGCGCGGCAGGCCAGTCCAGCGGTGGCCGAATTCGCCCACCACCCAGGCCAGGGTAATGGCGAACGGCCAGGACAGGTCGGCGGCGATCGAGATCAGACTTTGCATGCTCATTCCTTTGAAATTGGCGCTGGCACCGGCCGGCAGCACGGGGGCTGGCGCGGCAAGGTCTTGGTGCAGCGGTGGTGCATAGTTTGCGCAGAGCGATGCGCCGATTCTACCGGAGCAGAAGGCGCGCACGATGTGCGCAATCGAACAGTGTCGCGACCATGGCGGCCGCGCACGGGATGCAGCAGGGTGGGGCAGGGCTGGTACCGGCGTATGCTACCCGCCCGCGGCGGAGATGCTCCGCACGGTAGTGCCGTGTCGCAGTGTACGGCATGGCGGGCTCATGCCGCCATGGACTTTTTGTTGCGTGCTTTTATTTACTGAGCAGACGCATGCCCCGTTCCAGCCCATCGATCGACAGGGGGAACATGCGGTTGTTCATCAACTGCCGCATCACGCCGATCGACTGGCGGTACTGCCACAATCCTTCCGCTTCGGGGTTGAGCCAGATGAATTTCGGGAACGCCTGGGTAAAGCGCGCCAGCCACGCCGATCCCGCTTCCTCGTTGTTGTATTCCACGCTGCCGCCCGGCTGCAGGATTTCGTAGGGGCTCATGGTGGCGTCGCCGACGAAAATCAGCTTGGTGTCGGGCGGGTATTTGCGCAGCACGTCCCAAGTGGGAAAACGCTCGGCATTGCGGCGCCGGTTGTTCTTCCACAGATAGTCGTAGACGCAGTTATGGAAGTAAAAGAATTCCATGTTCTTGAATTCCGTCTTCGCCGCCGAAAACAGTTCTTCGGTGCGCTCGATATGGTCGTCCATGCTGCCGCCCACGTCGAGCAGCATCAGCACCTTGATGCGGTTCTTGCGCTCGGGCCGCATCCTGATGTCGAGGTAGCCCGCGTTGTTGGCCGTGGCGGCGATGGTGGCGTCGAGCGCCAGTTCATCTTCCGCGCCTTCGCGCGCGAACTTGCGCAGGCGGCGCAAGGCCACCTTGATGTTGCGCGTGCCCAGTTCGCGCTCGCCGTCATAATCCTTGTAGCTGCGCGCTTCCCACACCTTCACGGCCGTGCGGTTGCCGCCCTTGCCGCCGATGCGGATGCCTTCCGGATTCGTGCCGCCATTGCCGAACGGCGAGGTGCCGCCCGTGCCGATCCACTTGCTGCCGCCCTCGTGGCGCTCCTTCTGTTCCTTCAGCAGCTCGTTCAGGCGGTCCATCAGCTTGTCGTAGCCGAATTTTTCCAGCTGCGCCTTCTGCTCCTCGGAAAGCTCGCGCTGCATGCGTTTGAGCAGCCAGTCGAGGGGAATCGCCGCGTTCGTGTCGAAAGCCGCGCTGACGCCCTTGAAGTACTGGCCAAAGGCGCGGTCGAACTTGTCGAAATGGGCTTCATCCTTGACCAGGGTCAAACGCGCCAGATAGTAGAAATCGTCCATCGAGGCGTCGATGACGTTCTTTTGCAGCGCTTCAAGAAGGGTCAGAAATTCCTTGATCGAGACGGGAATCTTCGCATCCTTGAGCGTGAAGAAGAAATCGATTAGCATGGCGCCCGCTCTCCCGCGCGGGGCAGAGCGGCGATGGGGCGCTGCGCCAGCTTGTAGCGCAGGTGGGCGGCAATTTCCGGCCACTCTCCGCGCGTGATGCTGTACATGACGGTGTCGCGCACGGTGCCGTCGCGGCGCAGCGCATGGTGGCGCAGCACGCCATCCTTTTTCGCGCCCAGGCGCTCGATGGCCGCCTGCGAGGCGTGGTTGAAATTGTCGGTGCGCAGGCCCACCAGCGCGCAGCCGAGGTTATCGAAGGCGTGCGCCAGCAGCAGCAATTTGCAGGTGGTGTTGACGTGGCTGCGCTGGCAGCGCTTCGCATACCAGGTGTAGCCGATTTCCAGGCGTCCGATGGCCGGCACCACGTCGTGATAGCTGGTGGTGCCGAGCACCTCGCCGCTGGCCGCGTCGATGACGGCAAAGGCGAAGCGCGTGGGGCGCATCTCGATGCCCTTGAAAATGTACTGGTCCACCTGGTCCGGCTCGGGCACGGAGGTGACGCGCAGATTCCACAGTTCCCCATCCATGGCTGCCGCGCGCAGGCCGGGCGCGTGGTGCGGCGCCAGCGCTTCGAGGCGGATGCCGTGCAGTTCCAGGGGGACGAAGACCTTGTCCGGGCTGATATCGTTCACCGGCGCTCCTTAGCGGTTGGTGCGCGACATGAACATCAGGCGCTCGAACAGGTGCACGTCCTGCTCGTTTTTCAGCAGCGCGCCGTGCAGCGGCGGCACGACGGCCTTGTTGTCCTTGCTGCGCAGCGCTTCGGCTGGGATGTCCTCGGCCAGCAGGAGCTTGAGCCAGTCGAGGAATTCCGACGTCGACGGCTTTTTCTTCAGGCCCGGCACGTCGCGCACTTCATAGAAGGTTTGCAGCGCCTGCGCCAGCAATTCCTGTTTCAGGTGCGGGTAGTGGACGGCGACGATCTGCTCCATCGTGTCCTTGTCCGGGAATTTGATGTAGTGGAAGAAGCAGCGGCGCAGGAAGGCGTCCGGCAATTCCTTCTCGTTGTTCGAGGTGATGATGACGAGCGGTCGGTGGCGCGCCGAGACCATTTCGCGCGTCTCATACACATAGAATTCCATGCGGTCCAGTTCGCGCAGCAGGTCGTTCGGGAATTCGATGTCGGCCTTGTCGATCTCGTCGATCAGCAGCACCACCGGTTCGGGCGCCGTGAACGCCTGCCACAGCACGCCCTTGACGATATAGTTCTGGATGTCGCGCACGCGCTCGTCGCCCAGCTGCGAATCGCGCAGGCGCGATACGGCGTCGTATTCGTACAGGCCCTGCTGCGCCTTGGTGGTCGATTTGATATGCCATTGCATCAGCGGCATGTTCAGCGCGGCGGCCACTTCCTCGGCCAGCATGGTCTTGCCCGTGCCCGGTTCGCCCTTGATCAGCAGCGGGCGTTGCAGGGTCAGCGCCGCATTCACGGCCAGTTTCAGGTCGGCGGTGGCGACATAGCTGTCGGAACCTTCGAAGCGTTGGCCTTGCTGGGTGTGCTGTGCTTGCATGAGCGGTCTGCCAAAGTAGGGAAATGGTGAGTATAAACAGAACTGTGGCGCGCTGCCACGCGGACGGCCTGTGCCTGCCTGCCGACAATGCGGGTTTTATAGGTGGACTTGCAAGAATATCTTGGCTAGAATCGGCAAGCAGCAGATTAATTGTCAACCTTAATTGTCAACACATAAAATCAATAAAAACCAGCACTGGCGTTTCTCCGATTACCTTTGTTCACATTGCCACTATGAAAAAAATATTTGCACTTCTCGTGCTTGCCGGCATAGCAAATGCCGTCACAGCGGCTGACATTGTAGGAAACGCCAAGGCAGCCCCTGCCAAGGTGGAAATGTGTATCGGCTGCCACGGCATCCCCGGTTACAAGGCAACCTTCCCCGAAGTGTTCCAGGTGCCGATGATCGGCGGCCAGCCGGCAAAATATATCGAGAATGCGCTGCAAGCCTACAAGAAGGGCGACCGCAAGCACCCCAGCATGAAGGGCATCGCCAGCAGCCTGTCCGACCAGGATATCGCCGATGTCGCCGCGTACTATGCGCAACAAGCCAAGCCGAACTGAGGACCAGCCAGATGATGAAAACACTACTCGCCGCCCTCGTTTGCGCCACCGTCTCGTTTTCCGCCAGCGCCGCCGGCAATATCAACACGGGCAAGGCCCTGGCCGAAAAATACAGCTGCGCCACCTGCCACGGCAAGGATTACGGTTCGCCCATCGACCCGTCCTACCCGAAGCTGGCTGGTCAGCACAGGGATTACCTGGAACACGCGTTGACGGCGTATAAACGGGGCGACAAGGCCAACGGCCGCAACAACGCCATCATGACGGGCCAGGTAAAACCGCTGAGCAACCAGGACATCAAGGACCTGGCCGCCTACCTGCACAGCTTGCCGAGCAGCCTGGTGACCCACCGCTGAGTTTGAATTTACGTTTGAGTTCGGTTCAGGCTTTCAGTCCGACCCGGCGCGCCAGCTTGTGCAGATTGCTGGCGTCGAGCCCCAGTTGCCGCGCCGCAGCGGCCCAGTTATCCTGATGCAGCACCAGCGCTTGCCGGATGGCCTGGCGCTGGCTCGCTTCGACGATCTGATGCATCGATAGCAGCGGCGCCGCCGGCGTGCCGCACGCGGCTGGCGCCAGCGGCAGCGCGTCCGTGCCGGCCGGCGCTTCCAGCGCATCGAGGTCGAGCATATCCGTTTCCAGCGTTACTATCTCTTTGCGGTCCGCGCCGCGGATCACGGCTTTCAGCGCGGCCCGGCTGATCACATGTTCCAGTTCGCGCACGTTGCCGGGCCAGCGGTAGTGGCACAGAGCGTTTTCCGCCGCGGCCGACAGGCGCAGGCTGCGCAAGCCCAGGCGCGCGCGGTTCAGTTCCAGGAAGCCGCCCGCCAGCAGCAGCACGTCGTTGCCCCGCTCGCGCAGCGGCGGAATCGGCACGGGATAGACGGATAAACGGTGGTACAGATCGGCGCGGAACGAGCCGTCGCGCACATGTTCGCGCAGGCTGCGGTTGGTGGCGGCGATCACGCGCACGTTGACCCGGCGCGGCCGGTCCGCGCCCAGGCGCTGGATTTCGCCATTTTGCAAGGTGCGCAGCAGCTTGGCCTGTATCGACAGCGGCAATTCCCCCACTTCATCGAGAAACAGGGTGCCCCCTTCGGCCGCCTCGAAACGCCCGGGCCGGTCGCTGACGGCGCCGGAAAACGCACCGCGCACATGGCCAAACAATTCGCTCTCGGCCAGCGATTCCGGCAAGGCCGCGCAATTGACGTGGATCAATGGTTTGCCGGCGCGGCGCGACAGCCGGTGCAGGCGGTGCGCGCACAATTCCTTGCCCACGCCCGTCTCGCCCAGCAGCAGCACGGGCAGCTCGGCATCGGCGACCACCTGCAATTCGTGCAGCAAGTGCGTGATGGTGCTGCTCTGGCCGACGAAATCGTGTTCTTCGCGCGGCGCCTGCGCATCGGCCAGCATGGCGCCGCCCGACAGGCGCAGGGCGCGGATTTCCGTCTCCAGCCGGGTCACGCGCACGGCCGCCTCGATGGCGCAAGCCAGTTCTGCGAGTTCGCGCTGCGCAGTGGTATCGAAGGTGCCGACGCGCAGGGCGTCGAGGGTGATGACGCCCCAGCGCTCGCCTTCGAGGTCCAGTGCCATGCCCATGCAGTCATGCACAGGCAGCGGCTCGCCGGCCCGCTCGGCGATCAAGCCATCATAGGGATCGGGCAGGGAACTGTCGTGATGAAAGCACAACACGCCGCGCCGCTGCAGGATGGCGGCCAGGCGCGGATGGTCGGCGACGGAAAAGCGGCGTCCCAGCGCATCGCTGGCCAGGCCCGCCATCGCCACGGGGCGCAGATGCTCGCCGTCGAGTTTCAGCAAGGCCACGGCCTCGCAGCCGAAGTGCGCGCGCAGGCTGCCGACCAGGCGCTGCAGGCGCACGGCCACGGGCAAGTCGGCGACCAGGTCGGTGAGCAGCAGCAGGTGGATGGCGGTGGTGGTCATAACTACCATGCAGGGTACAACGGACCACGCTTGAGCAGGGTCATATCGACCCTGCATTTTTCAAATCGTTGATTTAAAACAAGTTTTTCCTGGCACACCGTTTGCCTAGGTAAGGGTGCCGAACCGGCATACAAGACCAAGGAAAGCCTGATGAAAACGACTCCCTCCCTCCGCGCCATTGCCGCCGCCGTCTGCGTACTGGCCATGCCCCTGTCCGTGCAAGCCCAGGCGAGCCTGCCGGCCAGCGCCGCCGCCACTGCGGCCGCTGTCAGCCAACCCTCTGCCGCCGCCGCGCTCAAGCGCTATGAACTGCAAACCAATATCGTCGACGGCAAGATGGTGTTCATCGATGCCAAGGGCCAGGTCAACCCCGTGCTGAAGGCCAAGGTGGGCGACACGGTCGAACTGGTGCTGAAAAGCGGCGAAGGCGCCGAGCACGACCTGCTGATCCCGGAACTGAACGTGGCATCAAACAAGTTCAGCGCCAACAGCGGCAGCACCACCGTGCGCTTCAAGGTCACGCGCGCGGGCACGTTCACCTATTACTGCTCGATTCCCGGCCACCGCCAGATCGGCATGGAAGGCAAGCTGGAAGTCGCCGGCATCTCGCTGGCCGAAGCCGGGGCACAGAAGGCCGCTGGCGCCGGCAGCGCTGCCGGCGAATCGAGCCAGGCCGCGGCGCTGGCCCTGTACACGCCTGCGCCGTCGCCGATGCGCGGCCCCGATCCTTCGGCCGTCAGCGTGGCCGCCAATCCGGCGCAGGTGCCTTCCGCCATCGGCGCGCGCGCGCCGCAAACGCTGAAATACCGGATGGAGACGGTGGAACTGCCGGGCAAGCTCGATGACGGCACCAGCTTTACCTACTGGACCTTCAACCGGCAAGTACCGGGCCCGATGCTGCGCGCGAAGGTGGGCGACACGGTGGAACTGACCCTGTTCAATGCGAAAGACAGCAAGATGATCCACTCGATCGACCTGCACGCGGTGACGGGCGGCCATGGCGGCGGACAGCACACGCAGGTGGCGCCGGGGCAGGAAAAGACGGTGACCTTCAAGGCGCTCAATCCGGGCCTGTTCGTCTACCACTGCGCCACGCCGCTGGTGCCGCAGCATATCGCGGCCGGCATGTACGGCATGATCCTCGTCGAACCGGAAGGTGGCCTGTCAAAAGTCGACCGCGAGTATTACGTGATGCAGGGCGAGATGTACACGGGCCGTCCGCACGGCGCCCCCGTGCACCAGGAACCGAACCTGGAAAAAATGGCCAATGAGCTGCCCGACTACTACGTCTTCAACGGCGAAGTGGGCGCCCTGAGCAAGACGCACAAACTGCAGGCGAAAGTCGGCGAGACCGTGCGCATCTATTTCGGTGTCGGCGGCCCGAACAAGATTTCGTCGTTCCACATCATCGGCGAGATCTTCGACAAGGTGTACAGCGAAGGCTCGATCAGCAGCCCGAAAAACGACGTGCAAACCACGCTGGTGGCGCCGGGCGGCGCGACCATCGTCGAACTGAAGGTACAGCATCCTGGCAGCTATCTGCTGGTCGACCATGCGCTGTCGCGCGCCGGCAAGGGCGCCGTGGGCGTGCTGGAAGTGACGGGCGAAGCCGTACCCGGCGTCTACCACGCGGGCGCCGTCCAATAAAACAACCCCCCATTCATCATCAAGGAATTGCTATGGAAATGATCGACCTATCCCTGGGCCAGCTGGCCCGCCGCATCCCCGGCGCCACGCGCCTGTTCGATGCGCACCGCCTCGATTTCTGCTGCGGCGGCAACAAGACCCTGCGCGCGGCGGCCGAAGCGGCCGGCGTGGACGCGGCGCCCATCGTCAAGGAACTGCAAGTGCTGGCCGGACGGATTGACGCCAGCGGCGCGCGTGACTGGCAGGATGCCCCGGCCGCCGAGCTGGTGGAACACATCCTGGCGCGCTACCACGCCGTGCATCGCGAGCAGCTGCCCGAGCTGATACGCCTGGCGCGCAAGGTCGAGCAGGTGCATGGCGACCGCGCCGACTGTCCGCACGGGCTGGCGGAACACCTGTCGGCCATGGCGCAGGAACTGGAAAGCCATATGCGCAAGGAGGAAGACGTGCTGTTCCCCATGATCGTGCGCGGCCAGGGCCCCCGGGCCGGCGCGCCCATCAACGTGATGCGCATGGAGCACGACGACCATGGCGTGGCCTTGCGCGCCATGGAGGCGATGACGAACGATATCACCGCACCAACCGGCGCCTGCACCACCTGGCGCGCGCTGTACACGGGCCTGCGCACCTTCCGCGAAGACCTGATGGCGCACATCCATACTGAAAACAATATCCTGTTCGAGCGCTTTGCGCCGGCCGTGGTGCACTGACAAAGGAAAGACCCATGGGTCCCTACAAAAAACTCTGGTTCACCCTGATCGGTGTGCTGATCGTGACGTTTTCGCTGCTCGGCTACTACGGCACGGAAGTGTATCGGCAAGCGCCGCCCATCCCCGCGCAAGTGCTGGCGCAGGATGGCCGGCAGCTGTTCGACCGCGAGGGCATCCTCGACGGCCAGACGGCCTGGCAATCGGTCGGCGGCATGCAGCTGGGCTCCATCTGGGGCCACGGCGCCTACCAGGCGCCCGACTGGACGGCCGACTGGCTGCACCGCGAACTGACGGCCTGGCTGGAACTGGCCGCGCAAGAGCAGCATGGCAAGGCGTACGCGGCGCTCGACGGCCCCGCGCAGGCGGCGCTGCGCGAAGCGCTCAAGCTGGAATACCGCGGCAACCGTACCGATGATGCGCAAGTGCTGCGCCTGTCGGCGCGCCGCGTGCAAGCCATCGCCAGCACGGCGCACTATTACGACCAGCTGTTCTCGGACGCGCCTGCGCTGCACGCCAGCCGCGAGCATTTCGCCATGAAGGAAAACACCCTGCCCAGTGCCGCGCGGCGCGCGCAGATGACGCAGTTCTTCTTCTGGACGGCGTGGGCCGCCGCCACCGAACGTCCGGGCCAGAAAGTGACCTATACGAACAACTGGCCGCACGAACCGCTGATCGGCAACCAGCCCAGTGGCGAAAACCTCGTCTGGTCGGTCGCCAGCGTGGTGGTGCTGCTGGCCGGCGTGGGCTTCCTCGTCTGGGGCTGGGCCTTCTTGCGCGACCACGACGAAGCGCTGCCGGCGGCCGGTCCGCGCGATCCGCTCACCACTTTCGCGCTGACGCCTTCGCAGCGGGGACTGGGCAAGTACCTGTTCCTGGTGGTGGCGCTGTTCATCTTCCAGGTCTTCATCGGCGGCTTTACGGCGCACTACACGGTGGAAGGACAGCAGTTCTACGGCATCGACGTGTCGCGCTGGTTCCCGTATGCGCTCACGCGCACCTGGCATATCCAGGCCGCGCTGTTCTGGATCGCCACCGGCTTCCTGGCCGCCGGCCTGTTCCTCGCCCCGCTGATCAATGGCGGCAAGGACCCCAAGTGGCAGCGCCTCGGTGTCGACGTGCTGTTCTGGGCCCTCGTCGCGGTCGTCGTCGGCTCGTTCATCGGCAATTACCTGGCCATCGCGCAAGTGATGCCGCCCGAGTGGAATTTCTGGCTCGGCCATCAGGGTTATGAATATGTGGACCTGGGACGTTTGTGGCAGATCGGCAAATTCGCCGGCATCCTGCTGTGGCTTGTGCTGATGCTGCGCGGCGTGGTGCCGGCACTGCGCCAGCCGGGCGGCGACAGGAACCTGCTGGCGCTGCTGACCGCGTCCGTGGGCGCCATCGGCCTGTTCTATGGGGCCGGCCTGTTCTACGGCGAACGCACGCATTTATCCGTGATGGAGTACTGGCGCTGGTGGGTGGTGCACCTGTGGGTGGAAGGCTTCTTTGAAGTGTTCGCCACGACGGCGCTGGCCTTCATCTTCTCGACCCTGGGCCTGGTGTCGGTGCGCATGGCCACGACGGCCAGCCTGGCGTCGGCCTCGCTGTTCATGCTGGGTGGCATACCCGGCACCTTCCACCACCTGTACTTTGCCGGCACCACCACGCCCGTGATGGCCATCGGCGCGAGCTTCAGTGCGCTGGAAGTGGTGCCGCTGATCGTCTTGGGCCACGAAGCGTGGGAAAACTGGCGCCTGAAGGAACGCGCGCCGTGGATGGAAAACCTGCGCTGGCCCCTGATGTGCTTTGTCGCCGTCGCCTTCTGGAACATGCTGGGCGCCGGGGTGCTGGGCTTCATGATCAATCCGCCCGTGGCCTTGTACTATATCCAGGGCCTGAACACGACTCCCGTGCATGCGCATGCGGCGCTGTTCGGCGTGTACGGCTTCCTCGCGCTGGGCTTTACCTTGCTGGTGCTGCGCTACCTGCGGCCCGATTACCGCTTCAGCCCTGCGTTGATGAAGACGGCGTTCTGGGGTTTGAACGGGGGACTGGCGCTGATGATCTTTACCAGCTTGCTGCCGATTGGCATCATCCAGTTCCATGCCAGCGTGACGGAAGGCCTGTGGTATGCGCGCAGCGAAGGCTTCATGCAGCAGCCGCTGTTGCAGAACCTGCGATGGATACGCACCTTCGGTGACGTGGTGTTCATCGTCGGCGCCGTCGCCATGGCACTGCAGGTGGTGCTGGGGTTGCTGGACAAGGCGCCGAAGGCAGCTGTACTGCAGCCTTCAGCGGCATAGCCCGGTTAACGCCTGCGGACGCAGTCGATATACGCGTCCGTATCCGGCGGCAAGCCCGAGCGCTGCGAAGCCCAGATCATCTGGCCCAGGCATTCCATCACTTCGTGCTGGGCCGCATGGGCCGAATCGAGGCGCTGGGTCAGCTGCTGGACGGCCGGGCGGATGCCGCGCGGCTGGTCCACCTGTACCTGCTCCGTGATCGACAGATGCATGGACAGGTGCAGGAAAGGATTGGCCTGGCCCCCTTCGACGGAGTAATCGCGCGCCAGCGCCGCTTCGACGTCGGAGAGCTCGTTTTCATACTCGGGATGTTCGAGGATCCAGTCGAGCGCGATGGCTTCCATCGGCGTGAGGATTTCGTGGGCGCGGTGCTTGCGCAAGGTGTCGCAAAAGAAGCGGCGCACGTCGTCGGAAGAGGGGTTGAACATGGCTGTAGGACTATGGCTAAGGGGCAGCCGGCATTGTACCGCGTACATCAATTCAAGGCATCGGGGATGCCCTTTTTGCCGTCCGGCGTCCGCTTTCGTGACCCGATAGTCACCGCAATTTAATACCCTGCAGTAAGTATTATCCACTACCGCCACGGCCCGGCGGCGCCAAATAACGGTGATAAAATCGCCGCTCTTGATATTTGCTCTGGACACGATGGCGATTTTGTTGCCATTGCGTGCTTCCATTGCCCGCACCTTTGCCACCAGATCTTGCTCCTGGCTTATCCCGGAGCGCGGCAGCATGCCTATCACCATCAACCTTGACCTGTCCGGCCGCTCTGGCGTTCCGGCTGGCCGGCTGTTTTTCATTCAACACAGCGATGGTGCCGCCACGGTGGCGCGCAAGAATCATCCTTCAGTATTCATAAACGGAGTTACGTATGCGTAAATCGCTATTACTTTTGATGTCGTGCCTGATCCTGGCGGCATGTAACAAGACCCCTCCGGCCTCGTCCGAAAAACCGGTCGACGTGCTGCTGATCGGCGCCGGCACCATGAGCGCCACCCTGGGCAGCATGCTCAAGGAACTCGATCCCTCGCTGACGATGGAAATGGTCGAGCGCCTCGATTCCGTGGCCGCCGAAAGCTCGGATGCGATGAACAACGCAGGCACGGGCCACTCGGCATTTGCCGAACTGAACTACACGCCCGAAGCGGCCGACGGCAGCATCGAGACCAAGAAAGCCGTTGCCATCAACGAGCAATTCGAAATTTCCAAGCAATTCTGGGCCTATCAGGTGGCCAACAAGCACCTGGGTGCGCCGCAAACCTTCATCAACAACGTGCCGCACATGGCCTTTGTGTGGGGCGACGACAATATTGCCTTTTTGAAGAAGCGCTACGCCGCGCTGCAAAAGGAAAACCTGTTCAAGGGCATGCTATACTCGGAAGACCAGGCGCAGATCGAACAATGGGCGCCGCTCGTCATGCAAGGGCGCGACAAGGGCCAGAAAGTGGCCGCGACGCGCATGGACATCGGTACCGACGTCAATTTCGGCAACCTCACGCGCGGTCTCGTGAAATACCTGACGGACAGCCACGGCATGGTGCTGCACCTGCGCCACCAGGTGGAAGACATCCGGCGCGGCGCCGACGGCGTATGGAACGTGACGGTGAAAGACCTGGCTGCCGGCAAGGAAGAAACCATGCGCGCCAAGTTCGTCTTCATCGGCGCCGGCGGCGGTTCGCTGCCGCTGCTGGAAAAATCGGGTATTCCTGAAGCCAAGGGCTACGGCGGCGTGCCGGTCGGCGGCCAATGGCTGGTGACCACCAATCCGGAACTGGTGGCGGCGCATGCGGCCAAGGTGTACGGCAAGGCGTCCGTCGGTTCGCCGCCGATGTCCGTGCCGCATCTGGACACGCGCATCATTGATGGCAAGAAAGCCTTGCTGTTTGGCCCGTTCGCCACCTTCTCGACGAAGTTCCTGAAAAATGGTTCGTGGATCGACTTGCCTGCCTCGATCGGCACGGGCAATGTGAAACCGATGCTGCAAGCCGGTTACGACAATATTCCACTGACGAAATACCTGGTCGAACAGGTCATGAATACGCCGGAAGACCGCCTGAAGACCCTGCGCGAATACTTGCCGAACGCCAAGATGGAAGACTGGACCTTGCAAAACGCCGGCCAGCGCGTGCAGATCGTCAAGGATGACCCGGTCAAAGGCGGCTTGCTGCAGTTCGGCACGGAAGTCGTCGGCGCCGCCGATGGCAGCATCGTCGCCTTGCTGGGTGCTTCGCCAGGCGCCTCGACCGCGCCGCCGATCATGATCAAGGTGCTGCAAACGGCCTTCAAGAGCCGCCTGGCCACGCCGGAATGGCAAGCGAAGATGGTGGAAATGGTGCCGTCGTACGGTCAAAAGCTGAACAACGACCCGGCCCTGGCCAACAAGATCCGCCATTACAGCAGCAATATCCTGGGCTTGAAAGCCATCACGCTCGACGTTCCCGCTGCTGCGCCAGCGCCGGCGGCAAACTAAGCCAGCCTGACCGGCAGGGGAGTTTCCTGCCGGCATGAAAAAAGGGGCAGCCTGTTCAGGCTGCCCCTTTTGCGTGGGAGCGTGCGTTCATTGCGGCTGACTACTCCTTGCCCGGCAAGATCAGCTCCGGCGTACACCCTTCGGCGGCGATGCCGTCGCAAGGCTTGGCCAGTGCCGCGCCGTCCTGTGCCCGTGGCGCATGGGGCTGGCGCAGGTAGCGCGACGTGTGGCGGTGCGCTTGCTGTGCGTTGCCATGCACGGGCCAGGTCAGGAAGCGGGACAGCTCCTGCAAGGCGCGCTGGTACACATCGCGTTTAAATTCAATGACGACATCGAGCGGGACCCAGTATTCATGCCAGCGCCAGGCGTCGAACTCCGGATGGTCGGTCAGGCGCAGATTGACGTCGTTATCGCGCGCGCACATTCTCAGCAGAAACCAAATCTGCTTCTGGCCACGGTAATGGCCACGAATCTCGCGCTTGATGAAGTGGTCTGGCACTTCATAGCGCAGCCAGTCGCGGGTGCGGCCGACAATTTTGACGTGTTCCTGTCTGAGTCCGATTTCCTCTTCAAGTTCGCGAAACATGGCTTGTTCCGGTGTTTCGCCATATTTGATACCGCCTTGCGGAAACTGCCATGAGTGCTCGCGCACCCGCTTGCCCCACCACACCTCGTTCTGGGCGTTTAGCAGGATGATGCCGACGTTGGGCCGAAACCCTTCACGGTCGAGCATAATGCACCTCAAACTTTCTGCGACAGTGCGTCCTTTTTTACATAATTACCCACAACTTCGCAAGCCGGTGACCTTTTCGGGGTGCGAAAAGCGCCGGAATCGCACCAATTGAGCGCATTTGTGTAAAGTATGGACGCATCAGCCAGCTAATCCTTTAAAATTAGGTTGATTATAACCCTCTCTTTTTAAAAAGAATTCACCGTTATGCGCGCCTCCCGTTTTTTTATTTCCACACTTAAAGATGCACCTTCTGACGCGGAAATCGTCAGCCACCAATTGATGATGCGTGCAGGCATGATCAAACGCCTCGGTTCCGGCATCTATACCTACATGCCGATGGGCTTGCGCGTGATCCGCAAGGTGGAAGCCATCATCCGTGACGAGATGAACAAAGCCGCCGCCATCGAACTGCTGATGCCGCTCGTGCAGCCGGCCGAACTGTGGCAGGAAACGGGCCGCTGGACCAAGATGGGCGACGAACTGATGCGCGTGAAAGACCGCCACGGCCGCGAATACGCGATCCAGCCGACGTCGGAAGAAGTCATCACGGACGTCGTGCGCACGGAAATCAAGTCCTACCGCCAGTTGCCGTTGAACTTTTATCATATCCAGACCAAGTTCCGCGACGAGCGCCGCCCACGCTTCGGCCTGATGCGCGGCCGCGAATTCACGATGAAGGACGCGTATTCGTTCGACCGCGACCTGGCCGGCATGCAGGCGTCGTACAAGGTCATGTTTGATGCCTACACGCGCATCTTCACGCGTTTCGGCCTGAAATTCCGCGCCGTGGCAGCCGACAACGGCGCCATCGGCGGTTCCGGTTCGCATGAATTCCACGTCATCGCCCACACGGGTGAAGACGCGCTCGTGTACTGCCCGACCTCCGACTACGCCGCCAACATGGAAGCGGCCGAAGCGCTGCCGCCAGCGGGCGAGCGCCCGGCCGCCAGCCAGGCGCTGACGAAAACGGCCACGCCGGACACCGTCAAGTGCGAAACCGTGGCCGCCTTGCTGGGCATCGAGCTGTCGCGCACCGTGAAAACCATCGCCCTGACGGTGGAGACGACGGGCAAGGATGAAAAAGTCACGAAACAGCACTTCATGCTGCTGCTGCGCGGCGACCATGAATTGAACGAGATCAAGGTGGGCAAGGTTGCCGGCCTGGCCGGTCACCGTTTCTCGACGGAAGCGGAAATCCTGGAAGTCTACGGCACCATCCCCGGCTACCTGGGCCCGATCGGCACGAAGGCGCCGGTCACCGTGGTGGCGGACCGCACGGTCGCCCACATGAGCGACTTCGTCTGCGGCGCGAATGAGGCCGGTTTCCACTACACGGGCGCCAACTGGGGCCGTGACGTGGCCGAGCCTGCCATCGTGGCCGACTTGCGCAACGTCGTCGCCGGCGACGCGTCGCCGGACGGCCAGGGCGCCCTGGCCATCGAGCGCGGCATCGAAGTGGGTCACGTGTTCCAGCTGGGTACGGCGTACTCGGAAAGCATGAAAGCCACCTTCCTCGACGAAAACGGCAAGCCTGCGCCGCTGCAGATGGGCTGCTACGGCATCGGCGTGACGCGCATCCTGGGCGCCGCCATCGAACAGAACTTCGACGACAAGGGCATCATCTGGCCTGCGTCGATCGCGCCGTTCGAAGTCGTGCTGTGCCCGATGGGCATGGACCGCAGCGAACTGGTCAAGGAAGAGACGGAGAAGCTGTACGCGGCGCTGCAAGGCGCTGGCGTGGACGTCATCGTCGACGACCGCGGCTTGCGCCCTGGCGCCATGTTTGCTGACTGGGAACTGATTGGCGTGCCGCACCGCATCGTCATCGGCGAGCGCGGCCTGAAAGAAGGCAAGCTGGAATACCAGGGCCGCCGCGATGCGGAAGCGACCGGCGTGGCGCCGGACGAGATCGTCGCCTTCATCCAGGGCAAAATGGCGCAGTGAAGCGCCTATCGGTAAGTAAAACGGCTGGCGCGCTCGCGCTGGCCGCCGGCCTGGCCTGCGTCTCTCCGGCGCAGGCCGGCAACCAGAAAGAGGAGGCGCTGGCCGACTCCGTCCGCCTGGCCCTGTCGCATGCGATCCGCGACGAACGCCCGCCGCAGCCCAAATTTGCCACGCCCGCCGACCTGCAGCGCTACCAGCAATGGCTGGCGCAGATGTCGCAACGCCTGCAGCGAAAGCTGCCGGACGCCCAGCTGCGCACGGAATTCCTGGAAACCGTCTGGTACGAAGCGCGCCGCGCGGGCCTGGAACCGGCCCTGGTGCTGGGTCTGATCCAGGTGGAATCGGCTTACCGCAAATATGCCGTTTCGCTGGCCGGCGCCCGCGGCTACATGCAGGTGATGCCATTCTGGACGGGCGTCATCGGCGACCATGACCGCAGCAAGCTGTTCCACATGCAGACAAACCTGCGCTACGGCTGCGCGATCCTGCGCATGTACCTGGATATGGAAAAGGGTGATTTATACCTGGCGCTGGGGCGCTACAACGGCAGCCGGGGCAGGGCCGAGTATCCGAATGCGGTAAGGGCGGCTTGGAAGCAGTGGGAAGTCAAATAAAGGCTGGGGTCAGACCCCCGGCAGCGTTGGCGCAGAGCTCTGTATTAACGGTGTTGAGGGAATGATCCCGGGTGAATGGGGCGGACGTAGGTCGGATTAGGTCTGAAAGACCGTCATCCGACAACATGGTTGACCCCCGCAGCAAAAAAATGCCCCGCTCGCAGTAAAGCGGCGGGGCACTCACACGGCGTAGACGCCCTGTGCGTATCTGATTATTTCAAATGATCGGAGATCAGTTTCGTCATTTCAAACATGGAGACTTGGGCTTTGCCGCCGAAAACAGCTTTCAGCTTGTCGTCCGCATTGATCATGCGGCGGTTGGCCGGATCTTGCAGATCGAGTTTTTTGATGTAATCCCATACCTTTTTGGTCACTTCCGTGCGCGGCAGTGGTGCTGCGCCAACAACGGCGGCCAGATCTTTCGATGGCGTCATTGCTTTCATGAATGCTGCGTTTGGCTTGCGTGGTGTTGCCGGTGCTGCCGCTTTCTTCGCCGCTGCTGGTTTAGCTGCTGCCTTGGCTGCGGGTGCTGCTTTCTTGGCGGCTGCAGGCTTGGCTGCTGCTGCTTTGGCTGGCGCTGCTACTGGGGTTTTTTTGGCTGTTGCCATCTTCGAGCCTCCTTAACAAACACATGGGAAATTGCGCAATTAATCGCACGGCTAATATTGGTGTGGATTTACCTTGTATGCAAGTGTTTTTCACGTTTTCACGAGGAAAAAGCAGGGAAATGGCAATGCTGTCGCCCGGGCGCACCGCTTGGGAGCGCAGAACGGCGTTTTTACCCGTAAATGGCATGGTTGCTGGCTATGCGGGGAGGGGCGCTGCGGAGGGCGGGAAGCGTGATGCCGGACACATGAAAATGCAATCCGGCATTATTTGGAACGGTGTTTTTTGACTTGAACTACGTCTCACGCGGCGTAAAAAAGGCCTTCAAAATCACAGCGAGCGGATGGTATTTGTGGCCGAGAAGCGCAACCGTACTAAAGTACGGTGAGCATCGCCGGCCGCAAGAACCACCGCGCAGCGGATTTTGAAGCCTTACCTCATCCCGGGCATCATGCCTTTCATACTGCGCATCATCTTCATCATGCCGCCGCCCGACAATTTCTTCATCATCGTCTGCATCTGCTCGAATTGCGTCAGCATGCGGTTCACTTCCTGCACCTGCACGCCGGCGCCGGCGGCGATGCGGCGCTTGCGCGTGGCCTTGATCAGTTCAGGCTTGGCGCGTTCCTGCGGCGTCATCGAATCGATGATGCCGCACATGCGGCGCACCTGCTTATCGGCCTGATCCATGTTCTTGCCGCCTGCCGCCTGCTGGAACTGGGCCGGCAGCTTGTCCATCAGGTTGGCCATGCCGCCCATTTTCTTCATCTGGCCCAATTGCGCCTTGAAGTCGTTCATGTCGAACTTGCCGCCGACCTTGATCTTTTGCGCCAGATCGGCCGCTGCCTTGCTGTCGACGCCCTTGCGCGCTTCTTCGACCAGGGCGAGGATGTCGCCCATGCCGAGGATGCGGTTGGCCATGCGGGTCGGATCGAACGCTTCCAGGCCGTCGAGTTTTTCCGAGACACCGGCAAACTTGATCGGCTTGCCCGTGATGTGGCGCACGGACAGGGCGGCACCGCCGCGCGCATCGCCATCGAGCTTGGTCAGCACGATACCGGTCAGCGGCAGCGCATCATTGAAGGCCTTGGCCGTATTGATGGCGTCCTGGCCCAGCATGGCGTCGACGACGAACAGGGTTTCGATCGGTTTCACGGCGCCGTGGACGGCGGCGATTTCGCGCATCATCTCTTCGTCGATACCGAGACGGCCCGCCGTATCGATGATCAGCACGTCGTGGTAGTGCTTTTTCGCCCAGTCCAGCGCGGCCAGGGCGATATCAACCGGCTTGTCCGTGCTGGTGGACGGGAAGAAGTCGGCGCCGACCTGGGCGGTGACCGATTGCAGCTGGGCGATCGCGGCGGGACGGTACACGTCGGCCGAGACGGTCAGCACTTTCTTCTTCTTTTCTTCCTTCAGGTACTTCGCCAGCTTGCCGACGGTGGTGGTTTTACCCACACCCTGCAGACCGGCCATCAGGATGATGGCGGGCGGCTGCTGCGCAAAGCTGATCTGCGACGCTTCCGGTCCCAGGTCGGCGCCCATCAGGGCGGCCAGCTCGCGCTGCACCACGCCAACGAGGGCCTGGCCTGGCGTCAGCGAGGAAATGACATCCTCGCCCATGGCTTTTTCTTTGACTTTGGCGATGAATTCGCGCACGGCGGGCAGGGCGACGTCGGCTTCGAGCAGCGCCAGGCGCACTTCGCGCAGCATGTCAGCGGTGTTCGCTTCGGTCAGGCGCGCCTCGCCGCGCATGGTCTTGACGACTTTGGCAAGCCGTTGGGTGAGATTATCTAGCATGATGAACCTGCAATGAAAAGCTTGGGAGTGGGCGGCGCAAGCCGGACGATGGCCGTCATTTTACCTTATCGCGGGTGGCTGGCGGTCCCGCGCGGCAGCGCCTGGCGGTTGGCCGGCTTTTGAATGAGTTGGTATTTCTGCCAATGCCGCGATTGCATGAAAGTCAAAAACACGGTTAAAATGAGAATAATTCTTATTTACATTCGTGGGCGCGTCGCGCCAGACCGGAAAGGAATGCCATGTCGGCCGCCGATTTTGCACAGCAACAAGACCTGCACGCGCTCTACAGCAGCCATCACGGCTGGCTGCAGGGCTGGCTGCGGCATAAGCTGGGCAATGCGGGCGACGCGGCGGACCTGGCGCAAGACACCTTCATCAGCGTGCTGACGGCCGCTTCCGCGCCGCAGATCCGCGAAGCGCGGCCGTTTCTCGCCACCGTCGCGCGCCGCCTGGTGGCGCACCGCTACCGCCGGCAGGTGCTGGAAGACGCCTACCTAGAGGCGCTCGCCTGCCTGCCGCCCGAGGTGGTGCCCGCGCCGGAAGCGCGGCTGCTGGCGCTGGAAGCCTTGCAGGAGATCGACCAGGCCCTCGACGGCTTGCCGGGTCCCGTGCGCACGGCGTTCTTGCTGGCGCAGCTCGAAGGCCTCAGCTATGCCGAGATCGCCGCGCGCCTGAACGTATCGGCCAGCTCGGTCAAGCAATACCTGACGCGCGCCAACCGCCAGGTGTTTTTCTCGCTGCCGGCATGAGCACGGCGGCAGAACCGGCGGCACCGCCAGCCATTCGCGAGGACGTGCAGCAGCAGGCGGCCGAGTGGCTGACCGTGCTGATGTCGAGCGAGGCCAGCGAAGCGCAGCAGGCCGCCTGGCAGCGCTGGCGCGCCGCCGACCCGGAACATGAACAGGCCTGGCGGCATATCGAAGCGGTATCGCGGCGCTTCAACGGCTTGCACCGCGGCGCGGCCGCGCAGGCGCTGGCCGGCACGCAGCGCAAAGCCGTCAACGGCAAGCGGCGCCAGGTGCTGGCGTGGCTGGGCGTGGCGGCCGGCGGCGGCATGCTGGCCGCGCAGACGGGCGCCTGGGATGATATGCGCGCCCTGCGTGCCGACTACCGCACGGCCACGGGCGAGCGGCGTGAGGTGATATTGGACGATGGCAGCGTGCTCAGCCTGAATACGGGATCGGCCGTCAACGTGCGTTTCGACGCCAGCCGCCGCCTGATCGAGCTGCTGGCCGGCGAGATCCTCGTCGTTAGCGGCCACGGTGCCGGCAGCGCCGCGCCTTTGGTGGTAGCCACGCGCGAAGGCCTGGTGCGCGCGCTGGGTACGCGCTTTGCCGTACGCCAGCAGGATGACTACAGCACGGTGGACGTGTTGGAAAGCGCCGTGGAAATCCGTCCCCGCGACAGTGCCGGCGCGCCAATGCTGCTGGCGGCCGGGCGCGGCGTGGCATTTTCCCGCCAGACGCTGGACGCGCCGCACGCCATCGCTGCGTATGCGCATGCCTGGTCGCGCGGGCAGCTGATCGTCGACGACGTGACCCTGGGCGATTTCCTGGCCGACCTGGCCCGCTACCGCCCCGGCGTGATCGACTGCGCGCCGGCAGTGGCCCAGCTGCGCCTGTCGGGCGTGTTCCCGCTGGCCGACACGCAGCGCATTTTGAACATGCTGCCCAACTCGCTGCCGGTGCAGGTCCGCAGCCGCACGCGCTATTGGGTCAGCGTCGAGCCGGCGTCATAGCACGCTGCGCAGAAATATTTAGCCATCCGGCTGCCCGTTTTTCGTTTTCGCGGCACCTACAAGGTAGGCGCCTGTTTTTTACCGTCTCATGACGCCATTACTATCAGGAACTTTCATGTCGCACGCTTTGCCTTTTGTCAGTTTGCCATCCTCTCACTCCTCACTGCGTCCGCTGGCGCAAGCCGCCGCGGCCCTGTGCCTGGCCACCAGCCTGCCGGCGCTGGCGCAGCAGGCGCCAGCCATTCCCGCGACCGAGCAAACCATGCTCGGCGTGTCCGTCACTGCGGGGCGCGATGCGACGACGGAAGGCAGCGGCTCCTACACGACGGGCGTGAGCAACACGGCAACCAAGCTGAACCTGTCGCTGCGCGAAACGCCGCAGTCGGTCAGCGTGCTGACGCGCCAGCAGATCGACGACCTCGGCATCACGACCCTGGACGATGCCGTGCAGTCGATCACGGGTCTTGTCATGCAAAAGGGCAACTTTACGGGCGATTCGGGCAGTTTCAGCGCGCGGGGCTTTCCAATCGACAACATCCTGTTCGACGGCTTGCCTACCAGCCTGGGCGCGAACGGCACGTTCAATGGCGACAATGACGACCTGGCCATCTATGACCGCATCGAGGTGGTGCGCGGCGCCACGGGCTTGATGACGGGCAGCGGCACGCCCAGCGCGGCCATCAACATGGTGCGCAAGCGCCCGACGGCCACGCCGCAAGCGTCGTTCTCGGCCAGCATCGGCAGCTGGAGCAACTACCGTCTGGAAGCCGATGCGGCCAACGCGCTCAACGCAGCGAAGACCCTGCGCGGGCGCATGGTCGTCACGGTGCAGGACAAGAAGGATTTTGTCGACGTGCTGCATGGACGCAATCACCAGCTGTACGGCATCATCGAGGCCGATCTGCGTCCCGATACCACGTTGACCGTGGGCGCCCACTACCGCAAGACCGATAACGACGGCGTGACGACGGGCGTGGTGACGGCCGCCGACGGCCGCTTTTTGAATTTGCCCCGCTCCACCTACCTGGGCAGCGATTTCGACGGCTGGCGCCAGACCGATAAAACCATCTTCGCCGAACTGGAACACCGCTTCGCCAACGGCTGGAAGGCCAAGCTGGCGGCCACGCGCAAGACGCCCGAGATCGACACGACGTTTTCCGGCATCAACCGCCGCGGCGACACCCTGCGCTTCAATTCGCAAAGCTACCGCGCCGAACTGGCCAACACCAGCTATGACGCGTATGCCAGCGGCAGCTACAGCCTGTTCGGCCGCGAGCACGAGCTGACCGTCGGCGCCAGCCACCGCCGTTCGTCGAAAAACAGCTATGGCGGCTGGGCGCCGTACAGCTGGGGCGCGGCTGCGCCCGTGCTCGACCCGTTCCACTGGGACGCGGGCAGCGTGGCGCGCCCCGTCATCAATTACGCGCAGTGGCGCACGGCCAGCATTACCGAGCAAAGCGGCGTGTATGCGGGCACGCGCCTGCGCCTGACCGAGCCGCTGTCGCTGGTGCTGGGCGGGCGCGTGAGCTGGTACAAGGACGATGCCGGCTACTCGGTGGCGCGCGAATTCACGCCGTACGCCGGTGTCGTGTATGACCTCGACAAGCAGCATTCCGTGTACGCCAGCTGGACCGAGATCTTCCAGCCGCAGGCGTCCACCGATGCCAATGCGCGGCCCCTGAAACCGATCAGCGGCACCAACTATGAAGCGGGCGTGAAAGGCGAATACTTCGGCGGCGCCCTCAATGCCAGCGCGGCCGTGTTCCAGATCCGCCAGCAGAACCGCGGCGTGGACGACCTGGCCGGTCCGAATCCCTGCCCCGGCAGTACCTGGGGCTATTGCCAGCGCGCGTCGGGCGAAGTGCGCAGCGAAGGCGTGGAGCTGGACGTGGCGGGCGCGCTGACGCCGGACTGGCAGCTGTCGGCCGGTTTTACGTATGTGAAGGCGCAATTCACGCGCGACAGCGATCCGGCCAATATCGGCAAGGATTTCAACAGCCGCTATCCGCGCCAGCAGCTCAAGCTGGCCACCAGCTACCGCCTGTCCGGCGCCGCACAGGGCTGGCGCGTCGGCGCGTCGGTGTACGGGCAGGGCGCGACCGAGTCGAGCGACGGCACCTACCATCTGCGCCAGGGCCGCTACGCGATCGTGGGCCTGAACGCGGCCTGGCAGATCGACAGCCGCGCCGAGCTGCGCCTGAACGTCAACAATGCGCTGGACAAGCACTATTACCAGAGCATCTATTCCGATGTCTTCGGCAACCTGGTCGGGGCGCCGCGCAACGTGATGCTGACATTGAACTACAAACTGTAAACAATCACTTTTGAATGACCTATCTTGATGAAGGATGCATGGCTTATGGATGTGCAGTTGAATCTGGCCCACGCCAGTAATGGCGTGAGCCGGCGTATGCCACGGGGAGTGCCGCGATGATGAAGTCGGCCAACATGATGTTGTTTTCGCGCGTGCTTGCCGCCGTCTTTGGCGGCTATGCGCTCACGTCCGGCGTGGCCGTGCTGCTGGCGGCCGTGCTGCCGCTGTCGCGCGCCGAAGCCGTGCTGACGGCGACCCTGAGCGCCTTTGTCGTCTACACCTGCGCCGTGATCTGGGTCTTTGCCGTGCAGGACCTGCGCCGCGCCTGGCTGGGCATGCTGTTGCCAGCGATCCTGTGCGGCGGCATCGGCCTGCTGCTGTCGCGGGGTGCCGCATGAACGCCGTCAAGGCAGACAAAGTGGTGAAAACGCCGCAGCAGGGCGGCCTGCGCCAGGCCATGGCCTGGCTGCATACGTGGAGCGGCCTGTGGATTTCCTGGCTGCTGTTCGCCATCTTCCTGACCGGCACCCTGGCCGTCTTCGACGACCCGATCGGGCACTGGATGACGCCCGAACACGCGTTGGAAGAAGCGGCGCATGCGAACGATCCGCCGTTGCCGAAGGTCACGGACCGTGGCCACCGCCTGGAGCTGGCGCTCGACTTCATGGCCAAGGAACATCCGAAGGCGGACATGTGGGAAATCTGGCCCGTGCAGCGTCCCGGCCACGGCCTGTCCGCCTACTGGTTCCAGCCCAGCGGCGGCTATGGCTCGGCGGAGCTCGATCCGCTGACGGGCGCCGTCATCGAACATGCGCGCGAGGCAACGGAACGGGAAACCATCGGCGGCCACCATTTCGTCGATTTCCACTACGAGCTGCACGCGGGGCGCATCGGCGTCTGGATCGTCGGCATCACCACCATGATCATGCTGGTGGCGCTGGTGAGCGGCGTCATCACGCACAAGCGCATCTTCAAGGATTTCTTCACCTTCCGCCCGGCCAAGGGCCAGCGCTCGTGGCTCGACGCGCACAACGCCGTGGCCGTGCTGACCTTGCCGTTCCAGTTCATGATCGCCTACACGGGCCTGGCATTCTTCAGCGATGACTATGTGCCGGCCCCCGTGGCCGCGCAATACGGCATGGACAATCCCAAGAAAGCCTTTTTGAGCGACTGGAACGACGCGGGCAAACCCGTGAAGACGGGCCAGCCGCTGGCCATTCCCGCGCTGGAAGCGTTCGCGCTGCGCGCCGAACAGTCCATCGGCCAGGAAATCCGCGCCGTGGTGCTGGACAATCCGAACGACGCCTCCATGCGCGTGTGCATGTACGGCTGGAATGAAGAGACGGACACGATGGAACGCATCAGCGCCAACACGGGCAGGGCTTGCTATGCGCTGGCCACGGGCGAGCAGACCGCCTTGCGCCTGCCCGGAGCGTCCGACACGGGCGGCGCGGGCCTGACGCGCTCCGTCATGTCGAATCTGCACATGGTGGGTTTTGGCGGCACGCCCATGCGCTGGCTGTACTTCTTCTGCGGCCTGGCCGGCACGGCCATGATGGGCACGGGCGCGATCATGTTCATGGTCAAGCGCCGCCAGAAGTCGGGCGGCGAGTTCGGCGCTTACACGCAGCGCGTCTACCGCGTCATCGAATGCCTGAACGTGGCGGCGATTGCCGGCCTGTCCATCGCCTGCGTGGGCTTCCTGTGGGCGAACCGTTTGATCCCCGTCGGCCTCGAGCACCGCGCCGGCTGGGAAGTGCGCGCCTTCTTCGGCGTGTGGTTTTTGATGCTCGTGCACGCCTGCGTGCGCGCGGAAAAGCGCGCGTGGATCGAGCAACTGGGCTTGCTGGCCGCCCTGTGCCTGCTGCTGCCGGTGCTCAATGTCCTGAGCACGGGCGACAACCTGGCGGCGCAGATCGCGCGCGGCGACTGGGAAAGCGCCGGCGTGGAGCTGGCCAGCATGGCCTTCGGCCTGCTGGCCGCCTGGGGCGCGTGGAAAGTTCACCAGCGCAAGGAAAAACCGCTCAAAAAGACGGCAAGCAAGGAAACACCATCGGTCAGCCTGCACGTCACTACGGAAGGACAGTCATGATTAACACCATCCTGTGCGCGCTGGGCCTGTCGTATGCGGGCATGGCCAGCCTCTCCCTGGCGATGGACCGCCACCATGGCCAGGTCTGGGGCAGGGACGCGGCGCCGAACGTGCGGCGCGCGCTGCAGCTGGCGGGTGCCGTCCTGCTGGCGCTGGCCATCTGGCCTTGCGTGGCCGGCTGGAGCGCCACCGTCGGCGTCGTCGCCTGGCTGGGGTTCATTTCGGCCGGCGCGCTGCTGGTGGCCCTGCTGCTGCCATATGCGCCCCGATTGCTGTTGCGTAGTTCCCTGCTGGCAGCCGTCGCCGCGCTGGCAGGTCTTGTGACGTTCCTGCGGTGATGTCCACCGCTATTTTCAAGGATAGACCGATGTATTTTTCACGTTTGGCGACACCGTTTTACTGTACTTGTAACCGCAAGGCGGCTTCCTGATGGCGGCCCGCCTGCCTTCGCGCCGCGCCCGCATCCTCGGCGGCGTGGTCTTGCTGGCGCTGTTCGGCGCCGGCTTTCTATGGGCAACGCGCGGTCCGAAAACCGTGTTCGACACGGCGCCCGTCAAGCGCGGCAATATCGAGGCCAGCGTCACGGCCATCGGCACCCTGCAGCCGCAAACCTATGTCGACGTGGGTGCGCAGGTGTCGGGCCAGATCACGCGCCTGCACGTGCAGCCCGGCAGCGCCGTGGAAAAAGGCCAGTTGCTGGCAGAGATCGACCCCAGCGTGCAGCAAGCCACGGTCGACGCGGGCCGTGCCGCGCTGGCGGGCTTGCGCGCGCAGCTGGCCGACCAGCAGGCGCAGCATCGCCTGGCGGGCCAGCAGCACGTGCGCCAGAAGCAGATGGCCAAGTTCGATTCGACGCCGCTGGCCGACCTGGAGACGGCCGAAGCCACCCTGGCCTCGGCCGGCGCCAAGATCGACCACCTGAAGGCGCAGATCGACCAGACGCAGGCCAGCCTGAAGGCGGACGAGGCGCGCCTCGGCTATACGCGCATCTACGCGCCCATGGCCGGCAAGGTCGTGGGCCTGGACGCGAAGGAAGGGCAAACCCTGAACGCCACCTACCAGACGCCGAACATTCTGCGTATCGCCGATTTGTCGGCCATGACGGTATGGACGGAAGTGTCGGAAGCGGACGTGCGCCGCGTGCGCCCGGACATGCCCGTCTACTTCACCACCCTGGGCGGCGATCAGCGGCGCTGGAGCGGCAAGGTGCGGCAAGTGCTGCCCGCGCCGCCGGTGCCCGGTGGTGCCGCCGCCGGCACGGCCCTGGCGCCGTCGACCAGCAAGGTGATCTTGTATACCGTGCTGTTCGACGTCGATAACGCCGATGGCGAATTGATGCCGCAGATGACGGCGCAAGTGGTGTTTGTCACGGCCGCGGCGAACAATGTGCTGGCCGTGCCCTTGCCGGCCCTGAAACCATCGACGGAAGAAGGCGCCAAGCCGGGGCAGTTCACGGCCCGCGTGATGGATGCGGACGGCAAGGTCGATACGCGCGCCGTCACCGTGGGCGTGCGCAACCGCCTCAGCGCGGAAGTGCTGCAAGGCTTGCGCGAAGGCGAATTGCTGGTCACGGGCGAACAGCCGGCCGGCAGCGGCAGCAGCAGGTTCCAGCTATGAGTGCCATGAGTGAGGCCGCGTCGCTGGGACAAGCGGGACAGCCGGACCAAGCGGCGCCGTTGATTGAATTGCAAGGCATCCGCAAGCGCTACGGCGGCCACGATGGCGCGCCGGCCGTGGAAGTGCTGCGCGGTCTGACCTTGTCGATTGGCGCCGGCGAATTCGTCGCCATCGTCGGTGCGTCCGGTTCCGGCAAATCGACCCTGATGCACTTGCTCGGGTGCCTGGACAGGCCCAGCGACGGCACTTACCGCTTCGCCGGCCAGGACGTGGCCAGCCTGAATCCCGATGAACTGGCGTGGCTGCGGCGCGAAGCGTTCGGTTTCGTCTTCCAGGGGTATCACCTGATCGCCACCGAATCGGCGCGCGAAAACGTGGAAGTGCCGGCCCTGTACGCGGGCATGCCGGCCGCGGCCCGCCACGCCCGCTCGGAAGCGCTGCTCAAGCGCCTGGGCCTGGGCGAGCGGCTCGACCACCGGCCGAATCAATTGTCGGGCGGGCAGCAGCAGCGCGTGTCGATCGCGCGTGCCCTGATGAATGGCGGGCGCATCATCCTCGCCGATGAACCGACGGGGGCGTTAGATAGCAGCAGCGGTGCCGAAGTCATGGCCCTCTTGGGCGAACTGGCCGACGCGGGCCATACCATCATCCTCATCACGCATGACCGCAAGGTGGCGGCCCAGGCGCGCCGCGTGATCGAGATCAGCGACGGCGAAATCATCGCGGACTCGGGCGCCATCGCCATTCCCGCCACATCGACGGCCCTGCCGCCGCTGGACATGTCGCGCGCCGCCCATGACACGGGCGCGTCGCTGGGCACGGAATTGCTCGACGCGGCGCGCGCCGCCTGGCGCGTGCTGTGGATCAACCGTTTCCGCACGGGCTTGACCTTGCTGGGCATCGTCATCGGCGTCGCTTCCGTGATCGTCATGCTGGCCATCGGCCTGGGCACGCGCCAGCAAGTGATGGCGCAACTGGGCGCCTTCGGCTCGAACCTGCTGTACATGGCGTCGCGCGGCGAAAGCTCGCGCATCCCCGGGCGCAGCATCACCCTGGCCGACCTCGATGCGCTCAAGGACGTGCCGGGCATTTCCCACGTGCTGCCGAATGTCACGGGCAACAAGGTGATACGCCACGGTAACCTCGACGTGCAGACCTATGTGCGCGGCACGGGGCCGGCCCTGCCGCAGATCCAGACCTGGCCCGTGGCCAAGGGCGGTTTCTTTACCGAGGAAGACGAGCGCGAGATGGCCACCGTGGCCGTGCTGGGCGCGCACCTGGCCGAAAAGCTGATGCCCGACGTGCCCAACCCCGTGGGGCAGAGCATCCTGATCGGCAACGTGCCGTTCCAGGTGATCGGCGTGATGAGCGCGAAAGGCGCGCTGACGGGCGAGAAGGATGAAGACGACGTGCTGCTGCTGCCGTTTTCCACGGCCGGCATCCGCGTCTTCGGCCAGCGCGAGCCGACGTACACGGTGATGGCCGTGGACGACGTCAAGCGCGTGACGGAGGTGGAGGCGGCGGTCGACGCCACCATGTTCGAGCGCCACCGCATCCGCGACTACGGCATCAGCAATGCGGCCGCGTCGATCGCCGCCGAAGCCAAGACGCAGGACAACATGACCATGATGCTCAGCCTGATCGCCGCCGTCTCGCTGGTGGTGGGCGGCATCGGCGTCATGAACGTGATGCTGATGACGGTGCGCGAGCGCACGCGCGAAATCGGCATCCGCATGGCGACGGGCGCGCGCCGGCGCGATATCCTGCGCCAGTTCCTCACCGAAGCCGTGCTGGTGTCGGTGGTGGGCGGCGTGGCCGGCATCGTGGTCGGCGTGACGGTGGCAGGCCTGCTGCTGGTCTGGGACGTGCCGGTGATCTTTTCCCTGAGCGCCATCGCCGGGGCCTTTGCCTGCGCCGTGGTGACGGGGCTGGTGTTCGGCTTCATGCCGGCGCGCAAGGCGTCGGGACTCGATCCGGTGGTGGCGCTGGCGGGACAGTAACGCTTCATGCAGCCGGGCTTGCTGCTCCCGGATTCGCCTGTCTTTGCGCTGCTGCAACAGCGCCAAGGCAGGCTTTCCATAAAAAAGATTGCTCCTGACTCAACACACGGTACTATCTCCCCATAATAAGAAGCCGTGTTTCGCATAGCTGTGCCCTGGCGGGCACACGTCAACCACCACAGGAGAACCCGATGCAGAAAAAATCAACCTTGAAGACCGGTATCGCCGCCGCCCTCGTGCTGGCGTTCGGCATGGGCGCCGTGCAGGCGCAGGCGCAGGAAGTCGTGCGCCTGGGTAACTTGAAATTCGCCCACTACGGCGCCGTGTCGTACATCAAGGAAATCGCGCCCAAGTGCGGCATCAAGGTCGAAGAGCATGTCTTCGCCAAGGGCCTCGACGTGATGCAGGCGATTATCGCGGGCGAGCTGGACGTGGGTGCGACGGCGTCCGAAGCGGCCATTTCCGGCCGCGCCGGCGGCGCGCCGATCTATGTGGTGGCCGGTTTTGCCAAGGGCGGCGCGCGCCTGGTGGCGGGCGCCGGGCAAAAGATCGCCAGCGTCAAGGAACTCAAGGGCAAGCGCGTGGGCGTGACGCGCGGCGGCATCCAGGAAGTGCTGCTGCTGGCCGAGCTGTCGCAGGCGGGTCTGACGTATTCGGAAACCAAGGGCAAGGACGTGCAGCTGGTGTTCCTCGCCTACGCCGACTTGAACCAGGCGCTGATGGGCAAGAATCTCGACGCCATGATGCAGTCGGAACCGCAATCGTCGCAGGCGATCAACAAGGGTTTTGGCACCGAAGTCATCAAACCGTACGACACGCCGATCGGCGAGCCTGTGCGGACCATGGTGATGACGGAAAAGTTCTACAAGGAACGCCGTCCTGTGGCGGAAAAATTCATGCGCTGCTTCGTCGAAGCGACGAAAACCTTTATCGACAACAAGGCGACGGCGGAAAAGTATGTGCGCGAAGTCGTGTTCCGCGGTCAGATCACGAAGGATGACTTCGACGACGCGATCAGCAATTCGCCGTATTCGTATGACATCTCGCCCGAGCATATCCAGGTCACCACGGACGTGATGGTGAAAACGGGCGTGGGCCGCATGACGAAGCCGCCCGTGGCCAAGGACTGGGTCAAGACGGACTTGCTGGAGCAGGCGAAAAAGAGCCTGAACGTGAAGTAAATCAGGCAACCATTAAAAAAACCTCCGTGCCAGCGATGGCGCGGAGGTTTTTTTTGTGGAGGCGTGGCCTTAGCGGGCGTTAAAACCCATCCAGCCTTTTTCCGTTTGCCGGAAGCTCAAGGTGTAGATGCGCGTCAGTTCATCGCCTTTCTTCAACTGGCGGCTGATGATGGCGCCGTAATTGTCTTGCACGAGCTGGTCCGACCATTGCAGCAGGTTCTCGAAACGCTCGGCCGTCATCGCCGCCTGGCGCGCCAGCAGCGGTGCGGGAATCGCCTTCTTTTCCTGCTGCTGCGTCCAGAATTCGCGGAACACCTTGTTTTCGCCGCCCATGCCGCGCGCCATCAGGCCCAAACCCATGGTCATGCCCACGGAGCCGTCCGTCTTGGCCTGCGCTTCGAGCTTGTCGGCCACGTCGGCCAGCAATTCCAGGTAGCCCACCTTGGCGCGCAGCACGGCCGAGCCCTTGATTTCATATTGCTCGTTCTCTTTCCAGCCATTGAGCTTTTCCAGCTTCGCGATGTCGAAGTACTCCTTGTACAGGTCATAGCTTTGGATCGAGGTACGGAAATACTCTTCGTAGGTGGACTGGGACGGCGCATCTTTCATGCAACCGCTTAATACAGTGCAGGCGGCCAGCAGCAGGCAGGTCCAGGAAATTTTTTTGAAAGAAAACATGGCGGTGGGGGGGCGAGTGGCGAAAAGTGAAAGATTGTTGCTCTATGGACATAATTATAGGGCTGGCTCATCCAGATGGCAACGTGGCCGTGACGCGGTGGCAGTGCGCCGCAGGAAAGATTGCCGAAATCTTGAGGGTGCGCCACCCCGCCGCGCCCGAGGCACGATATCATGGCAGGCTTGCGGTATCGGCTGGCGGCGAATTGCCTGCAGCCCATACTGTCGCTTGAATCGCGCTTGCCGGCTATGGTGTAAACTTAAACTATGCAGATCTATTTCTTTTTCATCGCCGCCCTGTTGTACGCGGCGTGCGCGGTGCTTCCCTCGTCCCGTGCCCGGCTCATTGCCGGCCTGACCGGCGTCGCCTGGCTGGCGCACGCCGCCACCCTGTGGTTCGACCTGATGGCGCCGGGCACCTTGCGCTTCGGTTTTTCCGCCATGCTGTCGGCCGCGCTATGGGTTTCGGTCGGCGCCTACTGGATAGAGAACCGCAATTTCAGCCTGGACGGACTGCGCCGCATGGTCATGCCCAGCGCCGTCATCGCCATCGGCCTGGCCTGGGCCTTTCCCGGCAGCCAGGTCAGCATGGAAGGCAAGTCGGCTGTCTTCGGCTGGCATATCGCCGTGGCCGTGCTCGCCTACAGCACCTTGACGATCGCCGCCTTTCACGCCGTGCTGATGGCGCTGCAGGAATCGCGGCTGCATACGCGCAGTGAAAGCCGCGGCTTTATCGGCAGCGCGCTGGACCAGCTGCCCGCCCTGCTGACGATGGAAAAGCTGCTATTCCGCATGATTGGCCTCGGTTTTATTTTGCTCAGCTTGACCGTGCTGTCGGGCATCGTGTTCTCCGAGCAATTATTTGGCAAGGCGCTCAACTGGGATCACAAATCCGTGTTTACCATGCTGTCGTGGTTATTGTTTGCCGCCCTGCTGGCGGGGCGCCGCTTTCGCGGCTGGCGCGGCAAGACGGCCCTGAGCTTCACCC
Organism: Janthinobacterium sp. HH102; assembly: GCF_001758625.2. NCBI lineage: Bacteria > Pseudomonadati > Pseudomonadota > Betaproteobacteria > Burkholderiales > Oxalobacteraceae > Janthinobacterium > Janthinobacterium sp. HH102. Next base: position 5,773,094 of record NZ_CP062062.1, on the reverse strand, counting down.
TGGCCGGTTTCGCCACCTTGTTGCTGGCCTATGTCGGCAGCCGTTTTGTACTGGAAGTGGTTTTACACCGAGGATTCGCATGACACGTGTTTTATTCTGGCTGGCACTGGTGTTCCTGGTGCTGTTTGCTATCCGCAGCAAGATCCGGGGCATGCAGCAGCGCGCCCGCGCGCAGCAGCCGCCGAATCCGTTTGCGCCGCCGGGCCGGCCGCAGGAATTGCCCGATGCCGAGCTGATGCTGTGCTGCGCCCATTGCGGCGTCTACTATCCGGCCTCGGAAAACGTGCAGGCCAAGGGGCACGATTACTGCAGCCACGCGCACGCCACCGTGTAAGGGCAAGCGCGCAGCTTCGCGCGCGTTGCTCATCCGTATCGTAACGACCTCCGGCATTCGTCCGGCGTAGCATCTGCAGCAGGCGGTTCGCCACCGCCATTGCAGAAAGGCGCGCTCCCATGTCCAGTCCCCGCACCAGCCAGCAGACCGTGACCACCACCGGCATGCCGCCGGCGCCGCAACTGAGCGGTAATTCCTTGCCCATGCAGGCGCTGCGTGCGCAGATAAGCCGCATCGCCCGCTGCGGCGCGCCGGTGGCCATCCGCGGCGAATCAGGCACGGGCAAGGAACTGGCGGCGCGCGCCATCCATGCGCAGGGCGCGCGCGCCGGCTTCCCGTTTATCGCCGTCAACTGCGGCGCCATACCCGAAGCGCTGATGGAAGCGGAATTCTTCGGCTGCCGCCCGGGCGCCTACACGGGCGCGCTGCACGAGCGCCAGGGCTTGTTCCAGGCGGCCCATGGCGGCAGCCTGCTGCTCGACGAAGTCGACGATCTGCCGCTGGCCATGCAGGTGAAACTGTTGCGCGTGCTGCAGGAGCGCCGCGTGCGCAAGCTGGGCGGCAGTGCCGACGAAGCCGTCGACGTGCGCATCCTGTGCGCCAGCCAGCATGGCCTGGCGCGCGGCGTGGCCGCCGGCACCTTTCGCCAGGATCTGTTTTACCGCCTCAATGTGATCGAACTGGCGCTGCCGCCGCTGCGCGAACGGCGCGGCGATCTGCAGGTATTATGTGAGGTGATCCTGGCGCGCCTGTCGCCACGCCGGGCCGTGAGCTTGGCGCCGCCCGTGCTGGCGGCCCTGGCCGGGTATGCGTTTCCCGGCAATGTGCGCGAACTGGAAAACGTGCTGGAGCGGGCACTGGCCTTTGCCGACGGCGGCGTGATCGCGCTCGACGGGCTGGCCTTGCCATCCGCGCCGGGCAGCATGCCGTTGCGGGCGGCGCCGGCATTGCCGGACTTGCCGGAACGGCAACTGTGCCTGCCCGGCATGGCGGCATATGGCGTGGGCTCGGTCCTGCCGCTGGACGTGTATTTGCGTCAGGCCGAGCGCGACATGATCATGCAGGCGCTGGTCCAGGCGCGTTATCACCGCGCACGGGCGGCGCGCCAGCTGGGCCTGAGCGTGCGCCAGCTGCGTTACCGCATGCAGAAATTGACGATACAGGAAGCATTACTTGATGAGCGGATGGACGATAGATGAAGACGGCTGGTGCGACGGCGCGCTGCGCTATGACTCGCCGTACTGCGATGCGCGTCCGGACGGTGCGCAAGTCGACTTGCTGGTGATTCATAACATCAGCTTGCCGGGTGGCCGCTTTGGCGGGCCGCATGTGTCGGACTTGTTTACGGGCCGGGTAGATTATAATGCCGATCCTTCCTTCGCCGACCTGCGTGGCTTGCAGGTGTCGGCGCACTTTTTTGTGCGGCGCGATGGTGCGTTGTTGCAATATGTTTCTACTGATCAACGTGCCTGGCATGCGGGCGCGTCCGTGTTCGAAGGACGCCCGCAGTGCAATGGCTATTCCATCGGTATCGAAATGGAGGGCGCGGACGATGTGCCTTTCCAGCGGCGGCAATACCATGTGCTGGCGGCGCTGACGGCGGCGCTGGTGGCGCGCCACGGGCTGTCCCATGTGCGCGGCCACGAGCATATCGCACCGGGAAGGAAGACGGATCCGGGGCCGTTTTTTGACTGGCATTTTTATCAAGAGTGCTGGCTGGAAACCCTGCGCGGGCAGGCTGCGTTAGCGCTTACTTCGCGGGGATTGGGCTTTCCATCCATGCCCTGAAAAGTCAACCGAAATCGTATATGAAAATACAAAAAATTACGCCGGCGGATGCTGGAAAACTATTGCATCGCCCTTCGATGGGCACTACAATTAGTGCAGAAGTTGGATGTAAAGACTATATCTAGTGCCATCACAGACGTTTTCAGAATTATTGTCAAAGCTATCCGGATTGCTGATAAAGCACTGGAACTGGCGGTTTATCACCCTTGATCGTGTTTCGCGCCAGCCGGGCAGTACGGTGTGGCGCTATGGATACTGACCTGTTTTATGCATTATAAATTTACTATTTAGCAACAAACACCTGAAGAAACCCTGACCATCGGGCGTTCTATTCAACAACATACGCGGCAGCAAAACTGCAGGCTGACTTTAGCTGACAACGGGAGCTTCAATGCAATCACCACAAGATATTTCCATCCATCCAACGCCAGTATCGCCAGCGCCAGGCGCGGCCAACAGCGTGGCGAGCACGGGCGCGGCACTGGGCGACTATCGCATCATCCGCCGCAACGGCGCGGTGGTGGCATTTGAGCCTTCGAAGATCGCCATCGCCATGACTAAGGCGTTTTTGGCCGTTAACGGCGGCCAGGGCGCCGCCTCGGCACGCATCCGCGAACTGGTGGAGCAACTGACGGACGGCGTCGTCGCCGCGCTGGTGCGTCGCCATCCGGGCGGCGGCACCTTCCATATCGAAGACGTGCAAGACCAGGTGGAACTGTCGCTGATGCGTTCGGGCGAGCACGACGTGGCGCGTGCCTACGTGCTGTACCGCGCCAAGCATATGGAAGAGCGCCGCCTGCAGAAGGAAGCGCAAGGCGCGTCCGCACAAGTTTCCGCACCACAATTAAATGTCACCGACAACGGCGTGCGCCGCCTGCTGGACATGCAGGAAGTGCGCGACCTGATCAACGCCGCCTGCGCCGGCCTGGAAAAGCACGTCGATGCCGACGCCATCCTGGCTGAAACGGTGAAGAACCTGTACGACGGCGTGCCCGTCGAAGAGCTGCACAAGTCGGCCATCCTGGCGGCGCGCGCGCTGATGGAAAAAGACCCGGCCTACAGCCAGGTCACGGCCCGCATCCTGCTGCACACGGTGCGCAAGGAAGTGTTCGGCAAGGAAGTGCCGCAAGCGGCCGCCGCCGCCGAATATCTGACGTATTTCCCGCAATATATCGCCAAGGGCATCGCCGCCGAGCTGCTGAACCCGGTACTCGCCAGTTTCGACCTGGAGCGCCTGGCCAAAGCCATCGTCGCCGACCGCGACTTGCAATTCGGCTACATCGGCCTGCAAACCCTGTACGACCGCTACTTCCTGCACATCCAGGACGTGCGCATCGAAATGCCGCAGGCGTTCTACATGCGCGTGGCCATGGGCCTGGCGCTGAACGAGGCGGACCGCGAAGCGCGCGCCATCGAGTTCTACAGCCTGCTGTCCTCGTTCGACTTCATGAGTTCGACCCCGACCCTGTTCAATTCGGGCACCCTGCGCTCGCAGCTGTCGTCGTGCTACCTGAGCACCGTCTCCGATGACCTGGAAGGCATCTACGACGCCATCAAGGACAACGCGCTGCTGGCCAAGTTTGCCGGCGGCCTGGGTAACGACTGGACGCCAGTGCGCGCCCTGGGCGCCCACATCAAGGGCACCAACGGCAAGTCGCAAGGCGTGGTGCCGTTCCTGAAAGTGGTCAACGACACGGCCGTGGCAGTCAACCAGGGCGGCAAGCGCAAGGGCGCCGTCTGCGCCTACCTGGAAACCTGGCACATGGACATCGAGGAATTCCTCGACCTGCGCAAGAACACGGGCGACGACCGCCGCCGCACGCACGACATGAACACGGCGAACTGGATTCCCGACATGTTCATGAAGCGCGTCATGGAAAAAGGCGATTGGACCCTGTTCTCGCCGTCGGACACGCCTGACTTGCACGACAAGGTCGGCAAGGCTTTTGAACAGGCTTACCTGGGCTACGAAGCCAAGGCCGCCGCCGGCGAAATCCGCGTCTTCAAGAAGATCGCGGCGCTGGACCTGTGGCGCAAGATGCTGTCGATGCTGTTTGAAACGGGCCACCCATGGATCACGTTCAAGGATCCGTGCAACATCCGCAGCCCGCAGTCGCACGTCGGCGTCGTCCACAGCTCGAACCTGTGCACGGAAATCACGCTGAACACGGGCCCTGACGAAATCGCCGTCTGCAACCTCGGTTCCGTGAACATGCCGGCGCACATGAAGGAAGGCAAGCTCGATCACGTCAAGCTGGCCAAGACCATCCGCACCGCCATGCGCATGCTCGACAACGTCATCGACATCAACTACTACGCCGTCGACAAGGCGCGCAACTCGAACATGCGCCACCGTCCGGTCGGCATGGGCATCATGGGCTTCCAGGACTGCCTGCACATGATGCGCGTGCCGTTCGCCTCGGACGCGGCTGTCAGCTTCGCCGACACCTCGATGGAAGCCGTCTGCTACTACGCCTACCTGGCGTCGACGGAACTGGCCGAAGAGCGCGGCCGCTATGAATCGTACGCCGGTTCGCTGTGGGACCGCGGCATCCTGCCACAGGACTCGGTCAAATTGCTGGCCGAAGAGCGCGGCGGTTACCTGGAAGTCGATTCCTCGTCGGCCATGGACTGGACGCCGGTGCGCGAGCGCATCGCCAAGTTCGGCATGCGCAACTCGAACTGCGTGGCGATCGCCCCGACGGCGACGATTTCGAACATCATCGGCGTCTCGGCCTGTATCGAGCCGACGTTCCAGAACCTGTACGTGAAATCGAACCTGTCGGGCGAATTCACCGAGATCAACGGCTACCTGGTGCGCGACCTGAAGGCGCGCGACCTGTGGGATGAAGTCATGATCTCGGACCTGAAGTACTTCGACGGCTCGCTGGTGAAGATCGACCGCATCCCGCAAGACCTGCGCGACATCTACGCCACCGCCTTTGAAGTGTCGCCAAGCTGGCTGGTGGAAGCGGCTTCGCGTCGCCAGAAGTGGATCGACCAGGCCCAGTCGCTGAACATCTACATGGCTGGCGCTTCGGGCAAGAAACTGGACGAGACCTACAAGCTGGCATGGCTGCGTGGCCTGAAAACCACCTACTACCTGCGCACCATCGCCGCCACCCACATGGAGAAATCGACTTCCAAGACGGGCGCGCTGAACGCCGTGGCAGTCGATGGCGGCATGTCGGCCAGCGCACAGAGCGCCCAGGCAGCCGTCGTGGCGGCAGCAGCAGTGGCCGTGGCGCCGGTAGTGGCAGCGGCGGCGGACGATGCCGATGGCGAAGCCTGCTACCTGCGTCCCGGTGATGACGGTTTCGAAGAGTGCGAAGCCTGCCAGTAAGATTTTAGTTGTCAGCCCGGCACGGTCGGGCTGATTCAATGTTGTCAATGTCCGTATTGTCCGATTCAACGGGCCTGTTGCGGATCGCCGGCTCGCCGGCATGGAAAGGAAGAAGAATATGTCGTTGTCTTGGGATGATGAAACCACGTCGGCAGCTGTGCCGCGTCCGGCGCAGCAAGCGCCGTTGGGAAATACCGATTTGAACCTGCCGGCCGGCGCCGAGCCGTCCGAAGCGAACGCCGAGCAAGTGGCGCGCCGCGTGAATGCCGACGACAAGCGCATCATCAACGGCAAGACGGACGTCAACCAGCTGGTGCCGTTCAAGTACAAGTGGGCGTGGGACAAATACCTGGCCGGCTGCGCCAACCACTGGATGCCGCAGGAAGTGAACATGCAGCGCGATATCGAGCTGTGGAAAAACCCGAACGGCCTGACGGACGACGAGCGCCGCCTGGTCAAGCGCAACCTGGGCTTCTTCGTGACGGCCGACTCGCTGGCCGCCAACAACATCGTGCTGGGTACCTACCGCCACATCACGGCGCCCGAGTGCCGCCAGTACCTGCTGCGCCAGGCGTTCGAGGAAGCGATCCACACGCACGCCTACCAGTACATCGTCGAATCGCTGGGCCTGGACGAAGGCGAGATCTTCAACGCCTACAACGAAGTCAAGTCGATCCGCGACAAGGATGAATTCCTGATCCCGTTCATCAACACCCTGACCGACCCGGCCTTCGTCACCGGCACGGTGGAAAACGACCAGAAGCTGCTGAAATCCCTGATCGTGTTTGCCTGCCTGATGGAAGGCCTGTTCTTCTATGTCGGCTTCACGCAGATCCTGGCGCTGGGCCGCCAGAACAAGATGATGGGCGCGGCCGAGCAGTACCAGTACATCCTGCGCGACGAATCGATGCACTGTAACTTCGGCATCGACTTGATCAACACGATCAAGATGGAAAATCCGCAGTTGTGGACGGCCGCCTTCCGCGAAGAGATCAAGGATCTGTTCATGAAGGCCGTGGAACTGGAATACGCGTACGCGGAAGACACCATGCCGCGCGGCGTGCTGGGTCTGAACGCGCCGATGTTCAAGGGCTATTTGCGCTTCATCGCCAACCGCCGCGCGCAGCAGATCGGCATCGAGCCGCTGTTCGCCCAGGAAGAAAATCCATTCCCGTGGATGAGCGAAATGATCGACATGAAGAAGGAACGCAACTTCTTCGAGACCCGCGTGACCGAGTATCAAACGGGTGGTGCGTTGAACTGGGAGTAATCCTTTTTCAGGCTACGCCAACAAGCGCCGTCATCGTGACGGCGCTTTTTTTTTTGCGTGCGTGGCGGCGCAAAAATGCGCGCATCATCGGTGCATGCGACGAGGCCTGCGCCAGGATTTCCGGATGCCGCGCATGGCCGCATCGCACACCCGAAAAAGCATTTCCGGAGACGCTGGCGGCGGCATTTGCCGCGCGATTGTGCGATAGCACGCGTATCGTGCAAAAAAGCGGGCGAAAACGTGTCGTGCCGGTTGCGCATTGACAAGGTTTTCGTGTACTTTATGAGATTGCAAATGCGAGCGTTAGAATGCGGGGTTTTTTAACCAGCGCGGTAGCGAAAAAACCTCGCAAAACAGGGATACAGATTTACACGGATATGCACAAAACCACACCGTTTTCGTCTGCCGCCGTGCCCGAATTTTTTCAGGCATGGCGGTTTTTTATTTGACGCATCGGTGTTGTGGCGAGCGCGATGCGAGGAGCGAAAAAACGCACGGCATCGAAAACGAATGACCGAATTCAGACTTTGCCACCAGCTGCGAGATAAAGCAGGGTGGCACCGACGATGGCTGAAGTGCTGCAAACGTGAGGAGTTGCAGCAGTTCAGCTGGTGCCGAATTCATTAGCGCAAACGACCGTTTGTGCCGATGAATAATTCGCCTGGCCTATCCCTGTGGTGGGTCGGACGGGTTTAAATCTTGTAGCTTAAATTTCTCATCTCAGATGAAGGAGAGACAAATGGCAACAGCCGCTAAGAAATCAGAAGTAAAGAAACCAGCCGCCAAGGCTGCTCCTGCCGCGAAGAAGCCGGCAGCCGCAGCGAAGACGGTTGCCGCTAAACCAGCTGCCAAAGCCGCAGCGAAACCAGCAGCAAAACCGGCTGCCAAAGCCGCAGCCAAGCCTGCAGCAAAAGTGGCTGCCAAGCCAGTAGCGAAAGCCGCAGCGAAACCTGCGGCCAAGGCAGCAGCAAAACCGGCAGCCAAGCCAGCAGCGAAAGCCGCAGCGAAACCGGCAGCCAAGCCTGTCGCGAAAAAAGCCGCAGCCAAACCGGCCGCCAAGCCAGCAGCAAAAGCCGCAGCAAAACCGGCCGCCAAGGCAGCAGCCAAACCAGTAGTGAAAAAAGCCGCAGCGAAACCTGCAGCCAAGGTGGCAGCGAAACCGGCCGCCAAGGCAGCAGCCAAGCCAGCAGCGAAAAAAGTCGTCGCCAAGGCAGCAGCGAAGCCAGCAGCAAAAGCTGCAGCCAAGGCAGCAGCCAAGCCAGCGGCCAAGGCAGCAGCCAAGCCAGCAGTGAAAAAAGCCGCAGCGAAACCTGCAGCCAAGGCAGCAGCGAAACCGGCCGCCAAAGCGGCAGCCAAGCCAGCAGCGAAAAAAGTCGTCGCCAAGGCAGCAGCGAAGCCAGCAGCCAAAGCGGCAGCCAAGCCAGCGGCCAAAGCAGCAGCCAAGCCAGCAGCAAAAGCTGCGGCGAAGCCAGCGGCCAAGCCAGCAGCAAAAGCGGCAGCCAAGCCAGCAGCCAAGGTAGCAGCGAAGCCAGCAGCAAAAGCTGCAGCCAAGCCTGCAGCCAAGCCAGCGGCCAAGGTCGCAGCGAAACCTGCAGCCAAGCCTGCGGCAAAAGCAGCAGCGAAACCTGCAGCCAAGCCAGCGGCCAAAGCAGCGGCGAAGCCAGCAGCCAAGCCAGCAGCGAAGCCAGCGGCCAAGGTAGCAGCGAAGCCGGCAGCAAAAGTTGCAGCCAAGCCAGCGGCCAAGCCGGCAGCAAAAGCAGCAGCGAAACCTGCCGCCAAGCCAGCCGCAGCACCAGTCGTGGCAGCCGCACCAGCAGCAGCGCCGGCAGCAGCTCCAGCGGCACCAGCCGCCGTGGCCGCCAAGCCAGCCGCCAAGAAGGCCGCGCCTAAAAAGGCCGCACCGAAGAAGGCAGCTCCTGTCGCCAAGCCATCGGCACCTATCGCACCTGTAGCAAAAACCGTGTTGGCACCGGCTGCAGCCTGGCCATTCCCAACCAGCACCCGCCCATCGTAATTCCAACGATTCGGGTGCCTGGATGAGGCAACACGCCGCTGTGTGACTCAATCACACAGCGGTTTTTTTTTGGAGAATTAGTCGTGCTGATCGTTATCCTTACATTGATCGTTGATACCATCGCCACCTTGCTGGGCGGCGTGTTGCTGCTGCGCTTCTGGATGCAGGCGGTGCGCGTGCGGCCGCCCTCGTCGGTGGCGCAATTCACGTTTCAATTGTCCGACTGGCTGGTGCGCCCCCTGCGCCGCGTGGTGCCGGGCGTGGGCGGGTATGACTGGGCCAGCCTGATCGGCGCCTTCCTGATCGTGCTGCTGGCCAGCTCGGTGCTGTTTATTTCCGGCGCTCCCGTCGAAGTTGTGCTGCTCAAGTCGCTGCAACGCTTCCTGCAATGGATACTCTACGGTTTCATGGCCTTGCTGATCATCGAAGCCATCTTCAGCTGGGTCAACCCGCATGCGCCGCTGGCGCCGTTCGTACGGGCCCTGAACGAGCCGCTGCTGCGTCCGATCCGCAAGGTGGTGCCGCTGGTGGGCAGTCTGGATTTGTCGCTGCTGGTGGCGCTGATCCTGTTGCAGATTGCGCAAGTGCTGGTGGGGATGATTATTGTGCTGCGATGATGGTGATGTGAGGGCGTAGGTCGGGTTAGCGTAGCGTAACCCGACATCCCCCACGAACCCGACCTACATATTAATAGCGGTAACCAAACGCCGCTTCGAACTGCTCGGCGATGCTCTCCGGCGTAAACACATGGTTTTGCGCGCCCTGGGTGGCGATCTTGATGGCGCCCAGCAAGCTGGCCAGGCGGCCGCTGGTTTCCCAGCCCAGGTCGTTGGTGATGCCGAACAGCAAGCCGGCACGGTAGGCGTCGCCGCAGCCGGTCGGGTCCAGCACTTCCTTGGCGGTCACGACAGGAATGTCGATGCGCTTGCCGTCCGTATAGATCTCCGAACCTTTTTCGCCACGCGTGACGATCAGCGCTTCCAGGCGGCTGGCGATGTCCGGCAGGGTCAAGCCCGTGCGTTCCATCAACATTTCCATCTCATAATCGTTGGCCGACACATACGTGGCCTTGTTGATGAAGTCGATCAACTGTTCGCCATTGAAGCGTGGCAACTGCTGGCCCGGATCGAACATGAAGGGAATGCCCAGCTCGGCCAGGTCGGCGGCGTGCTTGAGCATGCCCTGGTCGCCGTCCGGTGAAATGATGGCGACCTTGGCCGGGCCTGCATTGGCGATCGGGTTTTCATGCGCGAACGACATGGCGCCCGGGTGGAAGGCGTTGATCTGATTATTGTCCGCATCGGCCGTGACGAAGCACTGCGCGTTGTAGCTGTCGGCCTTGATCAGGATGTTGGCGGTGGAAATGCCCAGCTTTTGCAGGCGCTCCAGGTAGGCGGCACTGTCTTGCCCCATCACGCCGACGATGCGCGGGTCGCCGCCCAGCATTTTCAGGCTGTAGGCGATGTTGCCCGAGCAACCGCCGAACTCCGTGCGCATGGTGGGCACGAGGAAGGAGACGTTCACCTTGTGCAGCTGGTCGGCCAGCAGGGATTCGCCGAAGCGGCCAGGGAATTGCATGATGGTGTCGGTGGCAAGCGAGCCGCAGATCAGCGATGTTTTGGTCATGATAGTGCCTGTTAAGGGTAAAAGATGGCGATATGGTAGCCAGACGCCGTGAGCTGGTCTAATGCAAAATACAGTTTGATGGTTTGTTCCGAGCGCGGCGCAAACCCCGTGTTCACGTCGATAGTGGCCGGCAGATAGTCGCGCGGCGCGATCACGCGGCGCAAGAGGGGCTTGTCGTTCGCGTCGTTGAGAATCAGTTCGATGCTGGGCCAGGCTTGCACGCTGCGGCTCTGGTTGCGCAGCAGCGAGACGTAGGAAAACGTCTGTTCCTTCAGGGTCTGCAGCTCGCCCTGCTCGATGGCCAGCGCCTCGATCTGCGCCGGCAAGTCGACCTGGCAGCCGCTGAGCTTGCACAGCGTGACCAGGGTCGGCTTCCACTGCGGAAATTGCGCCGCCAGCGGATTGCGGAAGGTGGTCATTACCTGCAGGAATAATAAAAGCAGCAGTACCACCGAGCCGGCGGCCATGGCCACGCGCAGGGCCTTGCTGCTCTGTTCGCGGCGCCGGCCCTGGGTGACGAAAGCCGGTTCGTCGTCGGCTGGCGGCAGGACCGGTTCTTCCTGCTCATCGGCTGGCGCCGGCGCAACGGCGGCGGGCAGCGGCGTGAAGGCATGGTCGGCCAGCGTGGGTTCGCGGCGCGCGGGGCTGGCTGCGGCAGGCGCAGGCGGCATGGGCTTGTCCAGGCTGACTTTTTCGGTCGCGGGCGGCGCCGCTGCGGCGCCAGTTTCCAGATTCGGTTCGCGGCGGCTGTCGCGCAGATACGTGGCAAAGGCGGGCGCGTCATCGACCTGGCGGCGCTTGAAGGGCGCCATTGGCTGGGGCAACGGTGCTTCGGGCAGCTCGGCCGGTGTTTCTGCCGGTGTTTCTTCGGGGAGTTCGGGCGGTGCGTCGGCTGCTGCCTCTTCAGGCAGGCTGACGTCGAGGTCCAGCTCGATGTGCTCGCCATCGTCCGCGTCGTCCTTGAGCTTCGCCGTTTCCGGCAGGATGCCAAACGGGTCGAACGAGGTGTCGAAGTCGAGGGAGTAGATGGGTTCGTCGTCCGTGGCGGACAGCAGGCTGTTGTCGGCCAGATAACTGCTTGACGACGGGGCGGCAGTACCGGGAGCGGATGTTAAAAACGGCGATGCCGCAGCTGGATCGACCAGCGCGGCATTGCCGTCAAACACTTCCCTGCACGTGCCACAGCGCACGATGCCCCCACGTAACTTCAACTGGTCAGCAGCGACCCGAAATATCGTGTTGCAATGGGGGCATTTGGTGGCGAGGGCCATTGCTGTGCTTATGCACCTTCCGCGCGGGGCGCAGGCGCTTGCGTTGCACCCAGGCGGCCATGCAGGGCCACCCAGCCGTCTTGCTCGGCCCATACACCCAGCTCGATGAATGGTGCGTAGGCAGCGGCCACTTCTTCCGCCTGGCGCGCCAGCACGCCGGACAGGATCAGCGCGCCGCCGTCGGCGACACGGCCCGAGAGCATCGGCGCCATCAGCTTCAATGGACTCGACAGGATATTGGCGACGACGATGTCAAACTTGGCCGTGGCGTGTGCCGACGTGGCAAACGTGTCTGGCAAGAAATATTCGATCTCGCACTGGTTGCGCTCGGCATTGTCGCGCGCCGATTCGATCGCTTGCGGGTCGATATCGACGCCGGCCACCGTTTGCGCACCGAGTTTCTTGGCCACCATGGCCAGGATGCCGGAACCGCAACCGTAGTCGAGCACGGTCTTGCCTGGGGCAGGATGGGCTTCCAGCCATTCCATGCACAAACGCGTGGTCGGGTGGCTGCCCGTGCCGAAGGCCAGGCCCGGATCCAGTTCCAGGATCAGACCGCTTGGGTCCGGTGCCTCGTGCCAGCTGGGCACGACCCAGATGTTCTTGCCGATGTGAATCGGCGCGAATTGCGACTGGGTCAACCGCACCCAGTCCTGCTCTTCCACGGGGCGCATGCTAAAGGCGGGCACTTCCGTCATGCCGACCGCTTGCGCAGCGGCGGCCACGATGGCGGCCTGGTCTGCGTCGACGTCGGTCAGCGCCACCACGCGGCTGCGTTCCCACGCCGCTTCCTTCGGTTCCATGCCGGGCTCGCCAAACAGCGGCTGCTCGGCATCCGTGCCTTCATCGGCGTCTTCCACCGATACCGACAGGGCACCGGCTTCCATCAACGCGTCGGACATGGCCTCGGCGTTGTCACGGGCGATTTCGATGACGATTTCCGTCCAGCTCATGCGCCCGCCTTGATTTCGGACTTCTTGGCGATGCTGGGGCTGCCGCCATTCAGGTTCTTGCCCAGGTCCGGCATGTCGGCCAGCTTCTGTTCCAGATAGTGAATGTTGGTGCCGCCTTCGATGAAGCGCGCGTCGATCATCAGTTCGCGGTGCAGGGCGATATTCGTGTTGATGCCTTCGACCACCATTTCGGACAGGGCGATCTGCATGCGGCGGATCGCTTGTTCGCGCGTGGCGCCGTAAGCGATCACTTTGCCGATCATCGAGTCGTAATGCGGCGGCACATAGTAGCCGGCGTAGGCGTGTGAGTCGACGCGGATGCCAGGGCCGCCCGGCGCATGCCAGGACACGATCTTGCCTGGCGATGGCGTGAACTTGAACGGGTCTTCCGCATTGATGCGGCACTCGATGGCGTGGCCCGACAGCAAGACGTCGCGCTGGCGGAAACGCAGTTTTTCGCCGGCGGCGATGCGGATCTGTTCTTGCACGATGTCGATGCCGGTGATCATCTCGGTGACGGGATGCTCCACTTGCACGCGGGTATTCATTTCAATGAAATAGAACTCGCCGTTTTCGTACAGGAATTCAAACGTGCCGGCGCCGCGGTAGCCGATCTTGCGGCATGCTTCGGCGCAACGGTCGCCAATTTTCTCGATCAGTTTGCGCGGGATGCCCGGCGCCGGTGCTTCTTCGATCACTTTCTGGTGGCGGCGCTGCATGGAGCAGTCGCGCTCGCCCAGCCAGACGGCGTTCTTGTGTTCGTCGGCGAGGATCTGGATTTCCACGTGGCGCGGATTTTCCAGGTACTTCTCCATATACACTTCAGGGTTGCCGAAAGCGGTGCCCGCTTCCGTCTTGGTCATCGCCACGGCGTTGATCAGGGCCGCTTCCGTGTGCACCACGCGCATGCCGCGTCCGCCACCGCCGCCGGCGGCCTTGATGATGACCGGGTAGCCGATCTTGCGGGCAATTTGCACGATCGCTTTCGGATCGTCCGGCAACGCGCCTTCGGAGCCGGGTACGCACGGTACGCCAGCCTTGATCATGGTTTGCTTGGCCGATACTTTATCGCCCATCAGGCGGATCGATTCGGAGCGGGGACCGATGAAGACGAAGCCCGATTTCTCGACGCGTTCGGCAAAGTCGGCATTTTCCGACAGGAAGCCATAGCCTGGGTGAATCGCTTGCGCATCCGTCACTTCAGCGGCGCTGATGATGGCGGGCATGTTCAGGTAGCTCAGGGTCGACTGTGCCGGGCCGATACAAACGGATTCGTCGGCCAGCTTGACGTATTTCGCGTCCTTGTCGGCTTCGGAGTGGACTACAACCGTTTTAATGCCCATTTCGCGGCAGGCGCGCTGAATACGGAGGGCAATTTCACCACGGTTGGCAATCAGGATTTTTTCAAACATGGTAGGTTCGCGTATGTCTGTGAGAGCCGGCGAGCCGGCGAAACAACAAGTGTGAGGGGCTAAAACTGCAAACGGCCGTTGCCGGCCGTGTGGACTGGGTTTTAGCCGATCACAAACAAGGGTTGACCGAATTCGACCGGTTGGCCGTTTTCGACCAGGATCTGGGTCACGACGCCGGCTTTATCGGAGTCGATTTCATTCAGGAGCTTCATCGCTTCGATGATGCACAGGGTATCACCTTCCTTGACGGTCGAGCCCACTTCAACATAGGCGGCGCTGCCAGGAGCGGAGGAACGGTAGAAGGTACCGACCATCGGCGACTTGACCACATAGCCCGTTGGCTCGGCGGCGACCACGACGGCAGGTGCCGCAGCGGGAGCGGCGGCTGGCGCGGCTGGCTGGTATTGGGCTTGCATGCCTTGCGGCTGCATCATGACCATCTGGTTTTGCGGCATGGCCGACGATTTGACGATGCGAACCTTGCTTTCGCCTTCGGTAACTTCCAGCTCTGCGATATCCGATTCGGCGACCAGGTCGATCAAGGTCTTGAGTTTTCGTAGATCCATGTAAAACCCCTAGGAATGTAGTTTGTTTTATGAGTGATGCGGTGATGTCCAAGAGCCTATCGCCGCGCTAAATGCGTGCAGATCGCGTAGATTAACGTTTTTTAAGCGCAAAGTCGATGGCAAACCGATATCCATCGATACCTAGCCCGCAGATCGTCCCCTGCGCGATCGCGCTGAGAAATGAGTGATGTCGAAACGTTTCGCGTTGATAAATATTCGAGATATGGACTTCCACGAACGGGATGGCGACCCCGGCCAGCGCATCGCGCAAGGCAACACTGGTATGGGTCAGGCCGCCCGGATTGATGACGATGGCATCGATCCCTTCCGCTCGCGCGGCATGGATGCGGTCGATCAGCGCGCCTTCGTGGTTGCTTTGAAAGCAGACCAGGTCGGCACCGGCCGCCATGGCTTGCGCCATTGCTGCCTGTTCGATATCGGCCAAGGTGCTGGCGCCGTAGACCTCAGGCTCGCGCGTTCCCAGCAAATTCAGGTTGGGACCGTTGAGCAGAAGGAGGTTTTTTGCCATGTATGGAAGACCGTTTTAGCGAAAGTTCCGCATTTTGCCGCCAAAGATACGCATTGGCAAGAGAAAAAAGCACGCTCCGAATTTACAATTTATCCAGATCGGCGCGTAACTGATCAAATTTCAAGCGGCCCAGATAGGTCTTTTTGACTTCGCCATCGGCGCCGATCAGCACCGTAAAGGGCAAACCGCCCGTGGCATTGCCAAAATGGCGCGACAGGTCGGTGCCGCTCATGCCGGAGACATACACGGGATAGGCAATCTTGAATTTGCTGGCAAAAGTGGCAATATTGCTGGCCGAATCGATGCCGATGCCGATCACCTGCAGGTTTTTTGCCGCATAGTGGCCTTGCACTTCGGATAACTCCGGCATTTCTTCCACGCAAGGAGGGCACCACGGCGCCCAGAAATTGACCAGCAAATTCTTGCCTTTCCATTGCGACAAGGCTTGCGTGGCGCCCGCCGCGTCCGGCAAGGACAGCGCATACAGCTCATTGACGGGGCCCGTCGCGCCTGGCGCGATCGTGGTCGTCAGCGGTCCCGCTGCTTTCGCTTTTTCCTTGCTTAAACCGACGTAGGCGCCCATGCCGCCAAACATCAGCGCGACGATGGCGCAGGCGATCCAATTCTTTTTTGTCATAACTTTATCTATATCAATGTTAGTCGGCAGCCGGCACGCCATCGGCAAGGCTGGCGGCCAGCAGGCTGCGCAGCCCGGCGATATCGGTGCGCAGCACCTTGCCGTCCGCCTTGGCTTTCAGCGCGCCGCGCATATCGTCGAGCTCATACATGGCGGCGTGCACGCCTTCGTTTTTCCACAAGAAACTGGCTGTCTCGACCGCATCATAACGCGCTCCCTTGAAATGCGGGCTTTCCGACATGTCGAGCACGACATTTTTATTCAGCAGGAAGATGTGGATTTCCTTGGCGCTCTCGGCAAACAGCTGCAGATAGATCTCGTCATGGGGGCCGGCCGTGCCATTGAGCACGGGGCCGCTGAGCAGGGGATGAAATTGTTGCAACGCTTCCATGACCTGCAGCGCAATCGTGCGCAGCTGGAACAGCCGTGCCGGCTGGCTGTCGGCCAGGAACAGGGCATTGTATTGCCGCACCTGTTCTTCGATCATGTCGTTGTCAGGCAGTACATTGGTCAGGTTCGGCGCGTCACCGAGGACTTGCCGCGCCGCCTTGCGCTTGGCGCTGCCATAGTCGGCGCCATCCTGCGCCACGAGGCGCGCGGCAGCGGCGGCGATTTCCAGGCGCAACTGCGCGCTATCGTCAAATGCATCGTTCGTCATGAGCGAGATGATACTCCGAAGCGGAAAAAGTCATGGCGTCAGGTAAAATCCTGCACTTGCTGTTTTTTATCTCACCGTCTTACTTACTTAAGCGTGCACCTTTCGCACTGATCACATGCATATTCATATTCTCGGTATTTGCGGTACCTTCATGGGCGGCCTGGCTGTCCTGGCCAAGGAAGCCGGCCATAAAGTCACCGGTTGCGATGCCAACGTCTATCCGCCGATGAGCACCCAGCTGGAAGCGCAAGGAATCGAACTGATCCAGGGGTTTGATCCGGAACAGACCAAGCTGAACCCGGATTTGTATGTGATTGGCAATGTGGTCTCGCGCGGCAACCCGCTGGTGGAAGAAATCCTCAACCGCAGCCTGCCGTATGTATCGGGCCCGCAATGGATCGGCGAACACATCCTGCGCAATCGGTGGGTGCTGGCCGTGGCCGGCACGCATGGCAAGACGACAACTTCGGCCATGCTGGCCTGGATACTCGAAGACGCGGGCTACGCGCCGGGCTTTTTGATCGGCGGCGTGCCGATGAACTTTGGCATTTCCGCCCGCCTGTCCGGCAAGATCGACGGCAAGAGCGCCGAGTCGGACTTCTTCGTCATCGAAGCCGACGAATACGATACGGCCTTCTTCGACAAGCGCAGCAAATTCGTGCATTACCACGCGAAGACGGCCGTCATGAATAACCTGGAATACGATCACGCCGACATCTTCCCCGATCTGCACGCGATCGAGACGCAATTTCACCATCTGGTGCGCACCGTGCCCGGCATCGGCCGCCTCGTGTACAACGGCGACGAAGTGTCGCTGCAGCGCGTGCTGGCACGCGGTTGCTGGAGCGAACAGGAAAGTTTTGGTCAAGATGCTAACTGGCAACTGCAAGAGCAGGCCGACGGCAGCTTCGATGTGTATTTCAATGGCCAGCAGGAAGGCCATGTGGCCTGGGCGCTCACGGGCAAGCACAACCGCAGCAATGCGCTGGCGGCCATCGCCGCCGCGCGCCACGTGGGCGTGCCCATTGCCCAGGCGTGCGCTTCGCTGGCCACGTTCGAGAGCGTCAAGCGCCGCATGGAAGTGCGCGGCGTGGTCAACGACATCACCGTGTACGACGATTTCGCGCACCATCCGACGGCCATTGCCACCACCGTGGGCGGCTTGCGCCAGAAGATAGGCGACAGCGGCCGCATCCTGGCCGTGCTGGAACCGCGCTCGAACACCATGAAGCTGGGCGCCATGAAAGAGGCGTTGCCGGGCAGCCTCAAGGATGCGGACCTGGTCTTCGGTTTTGGCAGTCATGCCGCGCTGGGCTGGAGTCTGGGCGACGCGCTGGCGCCGCTGGGCAAGATTGCCAGCGCCTATGAAGACATCGATACCCTCGTGGCCGCCGTGGCCGCCAGCGCCCGTCCCGGCGACCAGATCGTCGTCATGAGCAACGGCGGCTTTGGCGGCGTGCACCAGAAATTGCTGGAGGCGCTGGGTCGATGATTCTGTACCTGCATGGATTCCGCTCGTCGCCCCTGTCGATGAAGTCGCGCCTGCTGGCCGCGCAGATGCAGGCGCTGGGCCGCGAAGCACAGTGGCTGTGCCCGCAATTGCCGGCCTCGCCCAAGCTGGCCATTGAATTGGCCTTGTCATTAGTGAAAGACGTGGCGCCGGCCGACCTGACGATTATCGGCTCCTCGCTGGGCGGCTATTACGCCACCTGGCTGGCCGAGCGGCTCGGTTGCCGCGCCGTGCTGCTCAATCCTGCCATCGTGCCCCTGATCGACCTGGAGCAGCATGTGGGCGTGACGACGGAGTTCCATTCGGACAAGCCATTCGAGTTCAAGCGCGAATACATCGCCGAACTTGGAACCTTTGCTGTAGAGAAAATTACTGAGTCGCAACGTTACTTCCTGATCGCCGCCACCGGCGATGAAGTGCTCGACTACCGCGACATGGTGGCGCATTATCAGGGTGCGCGGCAGTGCGTCATCGACGGCAGCGACCATGGCATCAGCGAATTTGCCGCATACCTGGCGCCCGTGCTGGCCTTTTGCGGCATCGACGCGGACTCTGCCCAGTGAGGCCGGGTTCGCTGCGGCAGGCGCAATGGCATGCGCACGTCAATGCCGTCAATGCGCCGCCGGCCTTGCGCCACTGGCTCACGGGCGGCGGTTCGCTGACGGCCAAGCTAAAAGCGCATAGCCAGGCGTTCCGCGTGCAATGTTTGCATCAGGAAACGGCACGCTGCTTGAGCGACGAGGCCGCCATCATTGGTTTGCACCGCGCGGGCCGGGTATGGGAGCGCGAAGTGCTGTTGCGTTGTGATAACAGACCGGCCGTGTTTGGCCATACCGTCGTGCCCATGCAGGCGACGGCCACGGACTGGCCCCTGTTTTCCGCGCTGGGCGAGCGTTCGCTGGGCACGACCCTGTTTGGCGACCGCATGGTACGCCGCGGTGCACTGGAATTTGCCCGTTTGCGCGCCGGCCATCCGCTGGTGCAGCGGGCGCAGGCGGCACTGGCATTGGAAGGGAGGCGCTTTGATGCCAAGTCGCTGTTTTTTGCCCGCCGCTGCCTGTACCAGCGTCACCAGGGATTGCTGCTGGTAACCGAAGTATTTTTGCCGGCGGTGCTCGAGTTGACGTCCGTCGCTCGCACCGCTGCAACCGACACACTAATAAACAAAGCATAATAATGAATCTATTTTTTGAAGAATCCGGCGATTTCAAGGTCGGCACGGTCCTGTCGCAAGCGGGTGAAGCGTACCAGGTCGAAATGGCCAGCGGCAAGCGCACCAAGGTCAAGGTCAAGGATGTGCTGCTGCAGTATGAAAAGCCGGCCCCGGCCGAGCTGCTGGAACAGGCCAAGGCCGTCGCCGCCGAGATCGACCTCGATTTCCTGTGGGAAGTGGCGGGCGAAGACGAGTTCGGCTTTGCCGAGCTGGGCGCCGAGTATTTCGGCCATGCCCCCTTGCCGCCGGAAGCGGCCGGCCTGATCCTCGCCCTGCATTCGGCACCCGTGTATTTCTACAAGAAGGGCCGTGGCCGTTACAAGGCGGCGCCGGAAGCGTCCTTGAAGGCGGCATTGGCCGGCATCGAAAAGAAAAAGCAGCAGGCCCTGGTGCAGGCAGGCTATGTGGAAGAGCTGAAACAGAACCGTTTGCCCGCTTCGATGCAACCCATGGTGCTGCAATTGCTGTTCAAGCCGGACAAGAACACGATTGAATATAAGGCGCTGGAAGCGGCGTGCACGGAATTGCACACGACGCCGCCGCGCCTGATGCTGGCTGTCGGTGGTATCGCTTCGCCGAAAGACTTGCACCTGTCGAAGTTCCTCTTCGAAAATTTCCCCAAGGGCGCCGGTTTCCCGAGCGTGCCCGTGCCGTCCGTGACAGCCAAGCTGCCGCTGGCCGACGTGGCCGCCTTCTCGATCGACGACGTGACCACGACCGAGATCGACGATGCTTTCTCCGTGCAGTCCTTGCCGGACGGCACCGTGAAAGTGGGTATTCACATCGCCGCGCCGGGCCTGGGCATCCGTCCGGAAGACGTGATCGACAAGATGGCGCGCCAGCGCATGTCGACCGTCTACATGCCGGGCGACAAGATCACCATGCTGCCGGACGAAATCGTCAATGCGTTTACCCTGGCGGAAGGCACGACGTGCCCGGCCCTGTCGCTGTATGCGACCCTGGACCCGAAAGCCGACTGGGCCGTGGTCAGCACGCAGACGCGCGCCGAGCTGGTGCCGATTGCCAGCAACTTGCGCCACAACCAGCTCGACGACCTGGTCAACGAGGAAACCCTGGCCAGCGGCGAAGGAGAATACCCGCACAAGGCCGATTTCGCTGTGCTGTGGCAATGGGCGCAGCAGCTGGAACAGGGCCGCATGAAGAAGCGCGAAGCGTTTGGCCTGAAGCCGGAACAGAATAACCGCGTCGATTTCAACTTTTATGTGGAAAACGACATCGTCACCGTGGCGCGCCGCAAGCGTGGCGCGCCGCTGGACAAGATCGTCGCCGAATTGATGATCTTTGCCAACAGTACCTGGGGCAAGATGCTGCACGACCATGGCGTACCGGGCATCTACCGCAGCCAGGGCGGCGGCAGCGGCAATAGCTGGGCGGCAAAGATGCAGGTGCGCATGGTCACCCATGCGGCGCCGCATCAGGGCCTGGGCGTGGATCAATACGCGTGGAGCACCTCGCCCTTGCGCCGCTACACGGACCTGGTGAACCAGTGGCAAATCATCGCCTGCGCCGAGCATGGCGTGACGGCGCCGCTGGTGGCCCCGTTCAAGCCGCGCGATGCGAATCTGTTCGCCATCGTCTCGGCCTTCGACGCCGCGTATGCCGCGTATGGCGATTTCCAGTCGAATATGGAACGCTACTGGTGCTTGCGCTGGCTGCACCAGGAAAACGCGCGCCAGGTCGATGCCGTCGTGCTGAAAGATGAAATCCTGCGCCTGGTCGACATTCCGCTGGTCATCAAGCTGCCGGGCATGCCATCGGTGGCGCGCGGTGCGCAGGTCAAGCTGGATCTCTTGCGCTGGGATGAAGTCGACCTGAGCATCGAAGCGCGCCTGCTGGAAATCGCTGCCGTGCCCGATACGGCGGCCGATGCCGAGCTCGACTACGAAGAGGAATCGGGCGACGAAGGTGCGGAAGAGGGCGACGCGGCGGCGGAAGCTTCGCCGGAAGCGGCGAACCAGGTCAGCGACGCGGACGCGGAAGTGGCGGAACTGGCCAGCGAAGACGTGGTCAGCGAGCCCGAGGTCAAGTAAGGCTGCGGGGCGGCGTGAAAAACGGGACTAAAACTGTTTCCCGCGTCGCCCTTTGACGTAGAATTCAGCCATCTTGTATGGTGTGCTTGTTGCTAACTGGGTTGCGCGTGAAGTCTTTCCGAGAGAATCGTTTCCTGATGATCGCCGTGGCGGTATCGCTGCTGGCGCACGGCGCCTTGCTGGCGATGCATTTTGTCGCCCCGGCCCCGCAGCGGGCCGTCGCCACCGATCCCGGCCTGGAAGTGATACTGGTCAATGCCAAGCATGCGGACAAGCCGCTGAAGGCCGATGCACTGGCGCAAGCCAACCTCGACGGCGGTGGACAAGCGGACAAGGGGCGCGCCAAGTCGCCCTTGCCCGACATGCGCAAGGTGGAAGAGGGCGACAGCGTCAAGGCCAGCGCCCGGCGCATCGCCGAACTCGAGCAGAAGCAGCAGGAACTGCTGACGCAGGCGGCCAAGGCGACGCCCTACAGCGCCGCGCCCGTCACGGAAAAAGACAAGCCCAATCCCCTGGCCTCCGGTTCGGACTTGATGGAAAGCAGCAAGGCCATCGCCCGCATGGCGGCCGAGATCAGCCAGACCGTGGAAGACCAGAACAAGCGCCCGCGCAAGACCTTTATTACGCCCAGTACGCAGGAGGTCGGCTATGCCATGTATTACAAGACCCTGCAAAAGCGTATCGAGGAAATCGGCACCCTGAATTTCCCGCAAAACAATGGCCGCAAGATGTATGGCGAACTGGTCGTCTACATCCCCATCTTCCAGGATGGCACGATTTACCAGAAAGAGGGCGGCGTCCGCGTGGAAAAAAGCTCGGGTAATCCCGCGCTGGACGCGGCAGCCCTGGCCATCGTGCGCCGCGCGGCGCCGTTCGGCCGTTTCCCACCGAATATGTTGTCGAGTGATAAAGATGACCTGTGGGTCGTCATCACCCGTTTCAAATTTACCCGCGAAGAAAAAATGGAAGCTAACCTGACTGGCGGCAGCAATTGAACAAGCAAGAGATGAACCCCGATCAATATTGCGTCTTCGGCAATCCCATCGCCCACAGCAAGTCCCCCCTGATCCACGCCGCGTTTGCCCAGCAGACAGGACAAGCGTTGGTCTACGAACGCCGGCTGGCGCCGCTCGACGGCTTTGCGCTGGCCGCCCGCACGTTTGCGGTCGAGGGCGGTAAGGGCGCGAACGTGACGGTGCCCTTCAAGCTCGACGCGTGCGCGCTGGCCACCGCGCTGACGCCGCGGGCCAGGGCCGCCGGCGCCGTCAATACCCTGCGTTTTGATGGCGACATCATTCTTGGCGACAATACCGATGGCGCGGGCCTGGTGGCCGACATCGTGCGCAACGCGGGCGTGGCCATCGCCGGCAAGCGCGTCCTGCTGCTGGGGGCGGGCGGCGCGGCGCGCGGCGTCGTGCTGCCCTTGCTGGAACAGGGGCCGCAGGAAATGTTCATTGCCAACCGCACCGTGGCCACGGCCGAGGCGCTGGTGGCGCAGTTTGCCGATGCGCTGGCGCACCCCGGCCAGCTGCGCGCCGGCGGCTTCACGCAGCCTGAAGGCGTCTTCGACATCGTCATCAATGCCACCTCGGCCAGCCTGGCGGGCGACTTGCCGCCCGTGCCGCCCGGTATCTTCGGCAGCCGCACCCTGGCGCTGGACATGATGTACGGTGCCCAGCCCACCGTCTTCATGGATTTTGCCGCCCAGCATGGCGCGCAGGTGCGCGACGGCCTGGGCATGCTGGTGGAGCAGGCGGCCGAAGCGTTTTACGTGTGGCGTGGCGTGCGGCCGCAGACGCAGGATTTGCTGGCGCAATTGCGGGGCAGCCTGTGAGCGCCGGCAAGAAGGGCGCGCGCAAGAGCGGCCGTGGCTATGGCTGGATCAAGTGGCTGTTCATCGTGCCCGTGCTGGCCTTTATCGTCGTGCAACTGTATTTCTTCCTGCAAATCTGGTGGTGGGTCGACCATAACCCGTCCAGCACGGCTTTCATGCGCGAACAGTTGTCTGTCTTGCAGGAAAAGAATCCGAATGCCACGATCCAGCAGACGTGGGTGCCGTACAACCGCATTTCGAACAATCTGAAACGGGCCATCATCGCCTCGGAAGACGCGAATTTTTCCGAGCACGAAGGCGTGGACTGGGAAGCCTTGCAAAAGGCATATGAAAAGAACAGCAAGAAGCAGAAAGTCGTGGCGGGCGGCTCCACGATCACGCAGCAGCTGGCGAAGAATCTGTTCCTGTCCGGTTCGCGCAGCTATGTGCGCAAGGGCCAGGAACTGATCATCACGTATATGCTGGAAAACCTGATGGAAAAGCAGCGCATTTTCGAGATTTATCTGAACGTGGTGGAATTTGGCACGGGCACCTTCGGCGCCGAGGCGGCCGCGCGCCACTATTACAAGGTCAGCGCGGCGGGCTTGAGCGCGGCGCAGGCGGCGAAACTGGCCGTGATGCTGCCGAACCCCCGCTTTTACGACCGCCACCGCGACACGGGCTATCTGAACCGGCGTACGGGCGTCATCCTGCGCCGCATGGGGGCGGCGGAATTGCCTTGATGGCGGGGCGATTCCTTTGCATAAAGTTAAAGCTGCCTGATTGGCACTATTGCGGCGCAGCATCTTAATCGCCTCCCTTGGTGCAACGCCGCACTTTTTCCGTGAAAAAGCCGTGCCGGGGGTGGTCGTGAAAAGGCCTTTGCGGGTACACTTGCGCTGTTTTCATTTTTGGCGCCAGCGCCAGCACATCACGATAACCCCACATCCGGCTGAGAGCGCGCATGATCAATGTCTTTGTATTACAGAATGGCCGGCTCAACCAGGTGCCGATCGACAGCCGCGCAGACCTCGAAAATGCCGAACCGGTGTGGGTCGACCTGACCGACCCTACCGATGATGAACGGGCCTGGGTCAAAGCCATCTACAACGTCACCCTGCCGGGCGAAGACGAAGTCAAGGATATTGAAGCGTCGGCCCGCTATTACGAAGCGGAAAACGGCGACTTGCACCTGCGCACGGATTTCTTGCGCGAAGAGGACGACGGCCCGTCGCGCGTCATCACCGTGGCCTTCATTCTGGCCCGCAAGATCCTGTTTTCCATGCATACGGACGACTTGCCCGTGTTCCGCCTGGTACGCATGCGCGCCCGTTCGCGGCCCGGCTCGATTGCCGACTACATGGACGTGCTGCTCGACCTGTACGCCACCGATGCCGAATATTCGGCCGACGTGCTCGAAGGCATCTACCAGAATCTGGAAGAAGTCAGCACGCGCGTACTGCAAAAGGAATTTACCGATGCGCACGCGGCCGAAGCGCTGAATGCCATTGCCCACGAGGAAGATTTGAATGGCCGTATCCGCCGCAACATGATGGATACGCGCCGTGCCGTGAGCTTCCTGATGCGCGGCCGTTTGCTCAATTCCGAGCAGTTCGAGGAAGCGCGCCAGATTTTGCGCGACATCGAATCGCTCGAT
Source organism: Janthinobacterium sp. HH102 (assembly GCF_001758625.2). Lineage (NCBI taxonomy): Bacteria > Pseudomonadati > Pseudomonadota > Betaproteobacteria > Burkholderiales > Oxalobacteraceae > Janthinobacterium > Janthinobacterium sp. HH102. The sequence continues at coordinate 5,748,449 of NZ_CP062062.1, read as the reverse complement.
GGCCACACCTCGTTCCTGTTCGACAAGATCAACTTCCTGATGGACGCCACCGTCGGTTTCATCAACATCAACCAGAACAAGATCATCAAGATCTTCTCGGTGGCCAGCGTGGCCTTCCTGCCGCCTACCCTGATCGCCAGCGTGTACGGCATGAACTTCAAGCTGATGCCGGAGCTGGAATGGTCGTTCGGCTATCCATGGGCCTGGGGCTTGATGATCACCAGCGCCATCGCGCCCTTCCTGTACTTCCGCCACCGCGGCTGGCTGAAATAAGCAGCATCGCCGGGACGCTCCCGCGTCCCGGTTTCAAGGCGAGCGCAGCAAATTCAAAAATCAGCGATAATCACTGGTATCGCGTGGTATTGAATTGGTATCTACGTTGCCTGTGTTGAGCCAGTCTTTTCCCCGTAGTCTGTCTTTTGCAGAAAAGTATCGTCATTGAGCCGTTTTCTGCGTGGCAGCGTCCGCCTGTTCCACCTATGATCGTTGCGATGCCAGCCTTGGCCGGCTGGCCGCCGCATTTCCCGTCACCGTTGTCTTCTGGAGAGTCCATGCCTGATACCGCCATCACCCCACCGCGCTTTACCCATCTGATCAGCGACTGCGATGGCGTGCTGATCGACAGCGAAGCCGTGGCCCTGCAAGCGCTGCTGGAGTTGCTGGGGCCGCGCCTGCCGAACCTGCCCGAGGGCGTCACCCTGCAAGGCTTGATCGAGCCGCGCCTGGGCCAGCGCCTGGTGCCGCTGATGCAGGATATCTACAAGGAGCTGGGCTTGCCGCAATTGCCGGCCGACGAGATCATGGCCATCGGCAACGCCGTCGATGCCGCTTGCGACGCGCAATTGCGCGCCGTGCCCGGCGTGGCGCAGGCGCTGGCCGCCATTGCGCTGCCCAAGGCCGTGGCCTCGAACAGCGTCAGCGCGCGCGTGCTGTCGGCGCTCGAGCGGACCAGCATGGCGCCGCTGTTCGACAAGCGCGTGTTTACGCCGGACCTAGTGGGCCATGCCAAGCCGCATCCGGGCGTCTACCTGGCAGCGGCTGCCGCGTTTGGCGTGCCGCCAAGCCAATGCCTGGTGCTGGAAGACAGCGTCACGGGCGTGACGGCCGCCGTGGCGGCGGGCATGACGGTATTGGGATTCATCGGCGGCGGGCATATCGCCGCCGGCCAGGAAGATAGGTTGAAAGCGGCCGGCGCGCATGTCGTGTTCAACGACATGGCCAGGCTGCCGGCGCTGGTGGCCGCGGTGATGGACACCGCGACCGTCTGATTGTGCTTATGCTAATTTAGCAAAGACCTTGCGCGCGGCAGCGATGGTGGCGTCGATGACGGCGTCATCGTGCTGCGCCGAGACGAAGCCCGCCTCGAAGGCGGCGGGCGCGAAGTACACGCCTTCGTCCAGCATGGCGTGGAAGAAGGCGTTGAACTTGCTGCGGTCGCCCGCCATCATTTCCGCGTAGCTGGTCGGCGGTGTTTCGCTGAAGTAGATGCCGAACATGCCGCCGATGTAGTCGGCGCAGAACACCACGCCTGCCTCCTTGGCGGCGGCGGTCAGGCCTTCGGCCAGGCGCTTGGCCGTGGCGCCCAGCTGCTCGTAGAAGCCAGGCTGCTGGATCAGTTTCAGGGTGGCCATGCCGGCCGCCACGGCGACCGGGTTGCCGGACAAGGTGCCGGCCTGGTAGACGGCGCCCAGCGGCGCCATGTTGTGCATCAGCGCCGCGCTGCCGCCGAAGGCCGCCACCGGCATGCCGCCGCCGATCACCTTGCCCAGCGCGGTGAGGTCGGGCTGGATGCCGTACAGCGCCTGCGCGCCGCCCAGGGCCACGCGCAAGCCGCACATGACTTCATCGAAAATGAGCAGGGCGCCGTGCTGCGTGCACAGCTCGCGCATCGCCTGCAGGAATGCCGGCGTGGCTTTCACCAGGTTCATGTTGCCGGCCACCGGTTCGACGATGACGCAGGCGATTTCCGCGCCGAAGCTGTCGAAGGCGTCCTTCAGCTGTTCCACGTTGTTATAGTCGAGCACCAGGGTGTGCTTGACAAAATCTTCCGGCACGCCGGCCGACGTCGGGTTGCCGAAGGTGAGCAGGCCGCTGCCCGCCTTGACCAGCAGCGAATCGGCGTGGCCGTGGTAGCAGCCTTCGAACTTGACGATCTTGTCGCGTCCCGTGGCGCCGCGCGCCAGGCGCAGGGCGCTCATGGTCGCTTCCGTGCCCGACGACACCAGGCGCACCTGCTCGATCGACGGCACCAGACGCGTGATTTCCTCGGCCATCAGCACTTCGCCTTCGGTCGGCGCACCGAACGACAGGCCCAGCGCGGCCGCATCCTGCACCGCCTTTACCACTTCCGGGTGGGCGTGGCCGACGATGGCCGGGCCCCACGAGCCGATGTAGTCGATATAGCGCTTGCCGTCCGCGTCCCAGAAGTACGGGCCTTCGGCGCGCGTGATGAAGCGCGGCGTGCCGCCCACGGAGCGGAAGGCGCGCACGGGCGAGTTGACGCCGCCTGGCGTGGTTTTTTGTGCGCGGGCAAACAGGATGTCGTTCTGTGAAGTCGTCGTCATGATAATCGTGCCTTGAGAGTGGATCGTTGTCTGTGTCGTCTGTGTTTGTCTGGACGGGATTATTGGGCGCCGTGCTGGCGCTGCTGCCGGAACAGCCGGTTCGGCACCAGCTTGCCCATGCCGTGGCGCTGCGCGTGCGCCAGCGCGCCGGCCGTGAATTCCTGCGCCGCCACGACCACTTGCGGCACATCGTCTTCGTTTTCCGCCAGGGCCAGCAGGGCGGTGGCCGCCGCCGACAGGGTGCTGCCGGCACCGTTGAAGATGCCGGGCAAGTGCTGCCATTCGTCGTGGCGCACCACGCCGTCCTCGCCGAACAGGGTATTGGCGCGCAGCTTGCCTTCGCCCATGCCGGACTTGCTGGCGTCGGCCGGCATGCCGGTGACAAGCACGTACTCGCAGCCCAGCGCCACCAGGTAATCGACGTCGTTTTGCAGGGTGTCGTCCGGATCGGCGTCGCGCCAGGTCTCGGCCAGGCGCTCCAGTTCCACCGGCGAGAGCACCAGCAGGGTCGTTTGCGGGATCAGCAGCTGGCGCACGGCCGTGAGGATGTCCTCGTCGTCCATGCCCTGTTCCGGCAGCGCCGAAATGAAGGGATCGAGGATCAGCGGCACGTTCGGATAGTCGGAGACGATTTCGGCGATGGCCGTCACGTTTTCCACGCTGCCCAGCGCGCCGATCTTGATGGCGGCCACGGACATGTCTTCCAGCAGCACGCGCGCCTGGTCGGAAACCCAGTCCGGGTCGACCGCCTGCACGTCTTCCACGCGCGCCGTATCGCTGATCAGCAGGCCCGTGGTGACCGACAGGCCATGGCAGCCGAAGGCTGAAAACGTGGCCAGATCAGCCTGGATACCGATCGCGCCGACCGGATCGGACACGCCGAAGCTTAATATGAGGGGAGAAGTTTGGTTTTGCACGGCGGGTAGATTAAGATACCTAATTCAGCATTTTACTTGATTGAAGGGTGGCAGAACGTGAGTAGCAACGAAACAACGCAGCAATTCCAAACGTGGATGTGTCTTATTTGCGGCTGGGTTTATGATGAAGCGGCCGGCTTGCCCGACGAAGACATCGCTCCCGGCACGCGTTGGGCCGATGTTCCGATGAACTGGACCTGTCCTGAATGCGGTGCGCGCAAGGATGATTTCGAGATGGTAGCGCTGTAATCAATCAGGTCCACGGGATGCCGCTGCCGCACGCAGGTGTCGCGGCTGCCTGTGCTATGGTATGAAAAATTGTCGAATAATCACATGACGCGATCTTCCTTGCCAGAGGCGCCGTCCGATGCCGTGTGTGCCGGCGTCACGGTACTCGTCATCGACGACAGCGCGACGATACGCAGCGCGGCCGCGAAGATACTGGGCGAGGCCGGTTATCGCGTGGTGGTGGCGGAAAACGGCTTTGCGGCCCTGGCCAAGATCGCCGACTGCCAGCCGGCGCTGATCGTGTGCGACATTATGATGCCGCGCCTGGACGGCTACCGCACCTGCGCGCTGATCAAGGCCAGCGCCGCGTATCACGCCACGCCGGTGCTGATGCTGTCGTCGAAGGAAGGCTTGTTCGACCGCGCGCGCGGCGCCATGGCGGGCGCCAGCGCCTGCCTGGTCAAGCCGCTGGCGCGCGAGGCGCTGCTGGAGGCCGTGCGGCTGCACCTGGCCGGGCATTTTGAGTAAGTGTTTTTATTGATTGACAACGCAGCAAGGAAGCAGATGGCCATACACACAATTCTGATCGTCGATGACTCGCCGACAGAACGCTACTACCTGAGCGAGATGCTGGTGCGTGCCGGTTATGCCGTCCTCACGGCGCAGGACGGCGCCGACGCGCTGGCGCAACTCAAAGAGGCCAGGCCCGACCTGATCCTGATGGACGTGGTGATGCCCGGTGCGAATGGCTTTCAGATCACGCGCGCCATCGCGCGCGATCCCGAACTGCAGGACGTGCCGGTGATTATCTGTTCCAGCAAGAGCCAGGAAACGGACCGCATCTGGGGCTTGCGCCAGGGCGCGCGCGATTACCTGGTCAAACCGGTGGTCGAAGCCGAGCTGCTGGCCAAGATCGCCGCGCTTTCCTGAGCATGCACACGATGCCAGGTCTCGGCGTGCCTACAGCGGCCTTTGCGCCTGCCGCTGCCGCCGTGCCATCCTTCGAGTCGGGCGCGCGGCAGGGGCGCTTGCGCCAGTATCAGCTGCAATTGATCGAGCGGATACAGGCTGCGCGCAGCGGCGCGCTGGCGGCGCGCAAGGAACTGGGCGTGATGCTCGGTGGCCGGCCCTGCCTGCTCGACCTGACGCAGCTTGGTGAAATCGTCATTGCCGCCGGCGTGCAGATCCAGGGCGTGCCGCTGGCGCAGGACTGGTACCTGGGCCTGGCGGCCATGCGCGGACGCCTGACGGGCGTCGTCGACCTGGCCCGCTACATGGGCGAACCGGCTTGCGCGCCCGGCAATCACTGCCGCATCATCACTTTTTCTCCGCGCCTGGGCCTCAATTGCGCACTGCTGGTCGAGCGCGTACTGGGCTTGCGCCAGCTGCGCACGATGCAGCCCGTATCCGTGCCGGACGCACCGCCGTCATGGGCGGCGCAGGCGCTGCGCGACAGCGAGGGGCAGCAGTGGCTGCGCCTGGACCTGGCGCAGCTGGCGCAAGCGGAACGCTTCCTCGATGCCGGCTTTGGCGGCCTCGCCGACTACAAGGATATTTGCTGATGGGCGCCCATTCCCCCATCCTGGCGGCCGCCATGCCCGAAGCGGAGCACGCGCCCGGCGAGCCGGCATCGGCGGCCGACCTGCCGCTGCGCCTGCGCGACGCGCTGGGACGGCGCAAGTCGCTGGCCAGCACGCCGGTGCGCGACTTGAAGCTGCCGCTGATCGGCCATTTGCCGCTGCAAAAGCAGCTGAGCATCCTGTCGACGGTGATGGCCCTGAGCCTGGCCGCCAGCCTGCTGTTCGTGGGACTGAACACGCGCAGCGGCAATATCGCCTCGGCGCAGACGCAGCTGGCCAGTGATGCGCTGATGCATTCGCAGCGCATCGGCAAGGCCGCGCCGAACGCCGTGCAAGGCAATCCGGAAGCGTTCCGTCAGCTCGAGGAAAGCCGCAATGAACTGAACCAGGATTTCCGCCTGATGCTGCGCGGCGGGACGTATCACGGCCGCGATATCGGCGAGTCGCGTTCCGCCCTGCTGGCGGCCGTGGCCGACGCGCGCAAGAAGTGGGCCAGCAGTGACCGCGCGGCCAGCACCATCCTGCGCCTGAAACCTGAGCTGGGCGAATTCGACAAGACCTTGCAGCAATTGAACGCACTGTCGCCGGCGTTGCTGGCGCAGACCGAGGAAGTCGCGGCCCTGAAGGTGCAGCGCGGCGGCAATGCGCGCGACTTGGCCGTCATCGGCCGCCTGATGATGCTGAGCCAGCGCATGAGCCGTAGCGCCAGCGAGTTCCTGTCGTCGGGCAGCATCAGCTCGGAAACGGCGTTTTCGCTGGGGCGCGACACGACGTATTTCCGCACCGCCGTCGAAGGGCTGTTGAATGGCAGCGTGCCGCTGCAACTGGCGCCCACGCGCGACGCCGAACTGCGCGACCGGCTGGTGGCGCTGAAAGCCAGTTTCGACACTTACCAGAAGCTGGTGTCGTCGATACTCGACCGGCTCGATAAATTCAGTTCGGCGAAAAGCGCCGAACAGCTGATCTTCAACGAGAACGAAGATCTGCGCCAGCGTTTGACCCTGCTGCAGCAGATGTACCACGTGAACCAGGAAACCCTGGGCATGGCCTTCTGGATGATGGTCGGCGGCGTGTTGCTGACCCTGATCGCGGCGGCCGGCATCGGCAGGGTGCTGCTGCAGGACTCCGTCAACCGCACGCGCGACGCCGAGCGGCGGCGCCAGGAGGCGGAAATCCTGCGCCTCCAGTCGCAGGGAAAAGAGGAAGCGGCGAAGGCCAGGAATGACCAGAACCAGGCAGCCATCCTGCGCCTGATGAACGAATTGCAGAAGGTCGCCGATGGTGATCTGACGGTGCAGGCCACCGTGTCGGAAGACATCACGGGCGCCATCGCCGATTCCGTCAACTACACGGTCGAGGAATTGCGCGGCCTGGTGGGACGGGTGACGGCGACGGCCGAACAGGTCAACCGCGCCTCGACGCAGGCGCAAAGCATCTCCAGCAAGCTGCTGATCGCGTCGCAGCAGCAGTCGCGCGAAATCCAGGGCGTCAGCGCCACCGTGGTCAAGATGGCCAATGCGATTACCGACGTGTCGAAGTCGGCCAGCGTCTCGGCCGACGTGGCGCGCCAGTCGGTGGCGGCGGCGCAGCAGGGTTCGACGGCGGTGGAAAACGCCATCAAGGGCATGCATGAAATCCGCGAGCAGATCCAGGATACGTCCAAGCGCATCAAGCGCCTGGGCGAATCGTCGCAGGAAATCGGCGAAATCACCGAGCTCATTTCCGACATCACCGAGCAGACCAATGTGCTGGCGCTGAACGCCGCCATCCAGGCCGCATCGGCCGGCGAGGCGGGGCGCGGCTTTTCCGTCGTCGCCGAGGAAGTGCAGCGCCTGGCCGAACGCTCGGCCGCGGCCGCCAAGCAGATCGGCGCGCTGGTGCGCACCATCCAGGCCGATACCCAGGATGCGACGCGGGCGATGGAAACGTCCACGCAGGGCGTGGTCGAGGGCGCGCGCCTGTCCGACGCGGCCGGCGCGGCCTTGAACGACATCAGCCAGGTGTCGAAACACCTGGCCGAACTGATACAGGGCATCTCGTTCGCCACCGGCACGCAGGCCGGTTCGGCCAGCGGCGTGGCCTTGAATATCCAGCATATCCTGAGCGTGACGGAGCAGACGCAGGACGGCACGCAGCAAACGGCGCAGTCGATCCATAAACTGTCGATGCTGGCGCAGGAACTGAAAAACTCGGTGTCGCGCTTCCGCGTCGCCGCCTGAACGTCGCGCCAAGCCAGGGCGATTTCTTTACCGAGGCATGCATGAGCACACCAGATAGTCCACAGCAGTCCAAGCCGTTCGACAGCGAACCTTTGTCCTGGGTGATGGTGGAAATCCGCGAAGCGCTGGGCCGCTCGAAAACGGCCCTGTTCGAAGCGGGCGGCCGCGAACGCGAGGAACGCGCCACGGCCCTGCAGCATGCGCGCTCGCACCTGCACCAGGCGCATGGCGCGCTGGTGATGGTGGACGTGGCCGGCGCCAGCCTGCTGACGGACGGCGCGGAACGGGCGCTGGCGCGCTTTCGCGACGGCAGCCTCGAATACACGCTGGACCATGCGCAGATCATCGCCGCACTGTATCAGGCCCTGACCGAATATCTGGAAGACCTGGTGGCCGGCACGCCGCCGCAGCCGGCGCGTTTGTTCCCCTACTACCGCGACCTGCAAACCCTGCTGGGCGCCGAGCGCATCCACCCGGCCGACCTGTTTTTTCCGCCCTCCGCCATGCTGGAAGGGCAGGCCATCGCGCTGGCCGACACGCCGCCCGTGGCGGACTATCCTGCCTGGCGCGGGCGCTTTGAAAAGTCCCTGCTGCCCTTTCTGAAGGCGCAGGATGATGGGGCGCGGCGCCAGCACGCGGGCGAGCTGCACGCCACCTTGACCCTGGTGGCCGACGCGCAGCAGGAAGCGCCGGCGCGCACCTTCTGGTTCGCCATGCAGGCGTTCGCGGGGCTGGCGGCCAGCGGCGAGGGCATGGGCACGCTCAACGTCAAGCAGCTGTTCGGCCTGATCAACCTGCAGTTGCGCCGCCTGGCGCAGGGCACGGCCAGCCTGCCCGAAGCGATGCTGCGCGACGCCCTGTTCTTCATCGCCGCGGCGCCCGAGCCGACGCCGGAGGCACGCCAGCTGCGCGCCGCTTTCGCCCTGGACGGCATGCTGCCCGCCGACGTGGAAACGCGGCGCTACGGCCAGGTCGACCAGGATGCCTTGCAAGGCGCCCGCGCGGCCCTGGCGCAGGCGCGCGCCAGCTGGAGCCGCCTGGCGCAAGCCGACCTCGATCCTGCCCTGGGCCCGGATTTTGAAGCGTCGCTGCAACAGGTGGCGGCACATGTGGAGACCTTGAAGCAGCTCGCCCTGGCCAGCCTGCTGCGCGAATGCGCGGCCGTGGCGCGGCAAGCCGTGGCCAGCGGGCGCAGCGCGGCCCTGGAGAATGAAATCGGCATGGCGCTGCTGTTTGCCGACACGGGACTGGAGCAGCTGCGCCGCCTGCCCGACGATTTCGCCGGCAATGCGGAAACCATCGCCGCGCGCCTGCAGGCGCTGCTGGCCGGCGAAGCGCCGCCGCCCGTCACGGCGGGCGAGCTGTCGCGCCAGATCGAGCAGGGCCAGACCGTGGCCGCGCTGGCCGAAGACATGAAGACGGGGCTGCGCCAGGTGGAAAAGGTGCTCAACGCCTACTACGCGGATGCCGCGGGTGCGGGGACGGCGGGGGCACTCGATGGCGTCGCGCCCGTGCTGGAGCAGTTGCAGCGGCAGCTGGCCGGGCTGGGACAGGAAGACGCGCGCGCCGCCGTGCTGCAGGTTGACGCCGCCGTGCGGCAGCGGGCCGGTGGCGACGCCAATGCGCACGCCGAAGCGCTCGACGAGATCGCGCAAAATGTCAGCGCGCTGGGCTTTTTTGTCGATATGCTGGGCCGCAACGCGCAGGCGGCCAGCGGGCGTTTCCATTTCGCTGCGGCCGCCGGCACTTTCCGCGCGCTGCCATTTGAAAAAGTCGCCGCCGCCGGCGCTGTACCGGTACCTTTGCTCGACCAGGCCCTGGCGCCCGCAGCACCCGCCGGCATGGATGCCGCACCGGCCGTGACCGATGTCGACGCGGAGATGCTCGACATTTTCATCGCCGAAGCGCGCGAAGTGCTGGCCTTCATCGACACCACCCTGGCCTTGCCGCGCGAGCAGGCCGCCAGCGGCGACCACCTGGCCATGCTGCGCCGCTCGTTCCATACCCTGAAAGGCAGCAGCCGCATGATCGGCCTGGTGCAGTTTGCCGAAGCGGCCGGCGCCATCGAGCGCGTCATGAATACCTGGCTGGCCGAAGCGCGTCCCGCCAGCGACGACTTGTTTACCTTGCTCAATTACGGCTGGTACCAGCTCAGCGAATGGGTGGCCGAACTGGAAGGCGGCGCGGGGCGCGAGCGCGAGCCCGGCATGCTGCTGGCGGCGGCCGAGCGCGTGCGCGAAGGGGGACCGTTCGAACTGCGCAAGCCGCGCCCGGCCGCGCCGTTGGCCGGCAATGGCAATGTGATCGGACTTCCTTTGGCCACGGCGCCCGCGCTCCACGAAGCGCCGGACGATCACCTCAAGCACGTGGGCGAACTGCGCATCAGCCTGCCTTTGTACAACATCTACCTGGCCGAGACGGATGAATTGCTGCGCGTGCTCACGCGCGATTTCGGCGAGTGGCGCCATGAACCGCGCGCCGTCAGCGCCGAGGCGCTGCAAGCCGTGCATACGCTGGCGGGGACGTCCGGCACGGTGGGCTTCCAGTCCCTGCGCGACCTGGCGCACGCGCTGGAAACGGTGATCGAAACGGTGGTGCCGCCACTGGCCGGCCTGCGCGCCGAACAGCACGACGTGCTGGAGCAGGCCACGCAGCGCATCGGACAAATGCTGCAGGCGTTCGCGCTGGGCGACCTGGCGCCAACGCAGCCGGACATGATCGAAGCGCTCAACACTCTGTGGCGCGCCTTGACGGCGCCGCCTGGCGAAAGCAAGGAAGACCGCCTCGACGCCCTGTTTGCGGACGCTTACGCCAGCATCGTCGGTACGCCGGCGCAGCCTGCCGAGCCGCTGGCCGAAGTGCCGGCACCGGCGCTGGCGCCGACGCAGGAGAGCGGCGCCAGCGACGACCTGTTCGATGCCGGTTTCGAACACGCACCGCCATTGGAGCATGCGGCGCCGGAAGCGCCGGCACCGGCCATCATGCCGGCCGATGCGGCCGCGCTGCTGGCGGCGAGCGCCGGTATCAGCGATGAACTCGACCTCGATTTATTGTCCGTCTTCCTGGAAGAGGGCGCCGACCTGCTGCCGCAGATCGGCGAGGCGCTGCGCAGCTGGCAGCAGCAGCCGCACGACAGCGGCCAGGCGCAGATGCTGCTGCGTACCCTGCACACCGTCAAGGGCAGCGCGCGCATGGCCGGCGCCATGCGCCTGGGCCAGCATGCGCATGAAATCGAGACGCATATCGAAAACATGCTGCACGCCGGTACCGCCACGCCGCAAGCCTTCGAGGAATTGCTGGCCCATTACGACCATGCGCTGCACCTGTTCGAGCAGCTGCAGCAACCGTTGTTGCCCTTGCCGGGCATGGAAGACAACCCGGTGGCCGAACCGAAGGCGGCTCTGGTGCGCGTGCGCGCCGATATCCTCGACCGCCTGGTGAACCAGGCCGGCGAAGTGTCGATCACGCGCTCGAAGATGGAAAATGAAGTGGGCGTGCTGGGCGCTTCGCTGTCCGAGTTTTCCGATAACCTGGCGCGCCTGCGGCGCCAGCTGCGCGAAGTGGAAATGCAGGCCGAATCGCAGATCGCCTCGCGCATGGCGGTCGGCAGCGAGCGCGAATTCGACCCGCTCGAATTCGACCGCTTTACGCGCCTGCAGGAACTCACGCGCATGATGGCCGAAAGCGTCAACGACGTGGCCTCGTTCCATGAAAACCTCAGCCACAGTGTCGATGCGGTGACGGACGACCTGGTGCTGCAGGCGCGGCTGACGCGCGAGCTGCAGCGCGACCTGATGCAGATCCGCATGGTGCCGTTTGCCAGCATCGCCGAACGCCTGTTCCGCGTGGCGCGGCAAAGCGCCAAGGAAGTCGACAAGCGCGTCAACCTCGACATCCGCGGCGGCGGCGTGGAAATCGACCGCAGCGTGCTCGAACGCATGGCCGCGCCCTTCGAACACCTGCTGCGCAACGCCATCGTGCACGGCGTCGAGCCGCGCGATGCGCGCCTGCTTGCTGGCAAGAGCGAGACGGGCGAGCTGCTGGTGCAGGTCAGCCAGCAGGGCAATGAAGTGGCGATCGCTTTTTCCGACGATGGCGCGGGGCTGGACCTGGAACGCATCCGCGCCAAGGCGCACGGCGCCGGCCTGGTGCCGACGGACGCGCCTTTGAGCGACGCGCAGGCGGCCGAGCTGATTTTCACGCCCGGATTTTCCACCGCCGACAGCCTGACGGAACTGGCAGGACGCGGTTTTGGCATGGACATCGTGCGCTCCGAAGCGCTGGCCCTGGGCGGGCGCGTGGAAACGCAGACGCAGGCGGGCCTGGGCATGCGCTTCACCATCCACCTGCCGCTGACCCTGGCCGTCACCCAGGTGGTGCTGCTGGCGGCGAACGGCAAGACGTATGCCTTGCCGTCGGTGCTGGTCGAGCAGGTGCTGCACCTGAAAGGGGAACAGCTGGAGCAGGTGCGGGCGGCCGGGCGCATCGAGTCGCACGGGCAGTCGCTGGCGCTGCATCACCTGTCGGCCATGCTGGGCGAGACGCCGGCGGAGCAGGCCACGCAGCGCCATGCGCCGGTGCTGTTGCTCCGGAATGGCAATGACAGGCTGGCCTTGCAGGTCGATGACGTGGTGGGCAACCGCGAGGTCGTGGTCAAGCACGTGGGGCCGCAACTGGCGCGCATGCCGGGCATCGCCGGCGCCACGGTGCTGGGCACGGGCGACATCGTGCTGATCCTCAACCCGGTGGCGCTGGCGCTGCACCTCGAGCACCATCCGGAACTGCTGTCGCAATATGCGCTGGCCAGCCGCGAGCAGCACGCCGCTTCCAGCGTGCTGGCCGTGCCAGCCGTGCGCGTGATGGTGGTTGACGATTCGCTGACGGTGCGCCGCGTGATGCAGCGCCTGTTCGAGCGCGAAGGCTACCAGGTGCTGCTGGCCAAGGATGGCCTCGATGCGCTGGAGCAGCTGCATGCGCTGGAACCGGCCGCCATGCCGGCGCTGCTGCTGGTCGACGTGGAAATGCCGCGCATGGACGGTTTTGATTTGACGCGCAATGTGCGCAGCGACGACAAGACGCGCGCCATCCCCGTCATCATGATCACCTCGCGCAGCGCCGACAAGCACCGCGCGCATGCATTCGAACTGGGCGTGAATGCATATTTCGGCAAGCCGTTCCAGGAAGAGGAATTGCTGGCCGAGGTGGGACGCTTGCTGGCCCACGGCGTGGTGTAACACGACGCCGTCACAAGCGCCAACGATGTTGTCGGATTACGCGGGGCCTTGCCCCGCCAATCCGACCTACGCTCTTTACCACAGCGTAGGTCGGGTAGGTCGGGTTAGCGCGCAGCGCGTAACCCGACATCACCGCAATGCCAATCAATTACCTGCTTACCCCACCACCTTCACCACGGCATAGCGCTCCAGGGTCTCCTTGCGCGCCTCGTCGTGCTGCACGATGGGTTCCGGATAGTCGCGTCCCAGCACGATGTTTTTTTGCTCGAGCAGCATGCGCGGCACCAGCCAGGGCGCGTGGATTTCCTTGTCGCCCAGCGCCTTCAGCTGCGGCAGGTAGCGGCGGATGAAGCGTCCGCCGGCGTCGAATTTTTCCGACTGCGTGATGGGATTGAAGATGCGGAAGTAAGGCTGCGCATCGCAGCCGGACGACGATGCCCATTGCCAGCCGCCGTTGTTCGAGGCCAGGTCGAAGTCGTTCAGATGCCGCGCGAAATACGCTTCGCCGCGGCGCCAGTCGATGCCCAGATCCTTGATCAGAAAGCAGGCCGTGACCATGCGCAGGCGGTTGTGCATATAGCCCGTCTGGTTCAGCTGTGCCATGGCCGCGTCGACCAGAGGATAGCCGGTGCGCCCCTCGCACCAGGCGGCAAAGGCGGCATCGGCCTCGGCTCCCGTTTCCCAGGCGATGGCGTCGTAGGCCGGTTTGAAGGCGCCGCCTTCCACGTGCGGGTTCTGGTACAAAATCATGGCGTAGAAATCGCGCCAGATCAGTTCGGCCAGCCACACGGGTGCGCCATCGCCGCCGCCGCCGCGGTCCATCAGATCGACCACGGTGCGCACCAGATAGCGCAGCGACACGGTGCCGAAGCGCAGATGCATGGACAGGTAGGACGGTCCCTTCAGGGCGGGAAAATCGCGCGCCACGTCATAGCGGGCCACGCGCGGCAAAAAATCCTCGAACAGCGCGCTGGCGCCCGACATGCCGGTGGGGATGGCCAGTGCGGCCAGGTTGCTGGCCTCGAACCCCAGTTCGCCCAAGCTGGGCAGGGGCGACGGCGTGCCGGCGCGGGGCGGCGCCAGGCTGGCCGCATGCGGCTCGATAGCGAACGGCGCCAGGCAGGCGGGTTCGGCGCGCATTTTCTTCAGCCAGGCATTTTTATACGGCGTATAGACGGTGTAGGGTTTGGCCGAGAGCGTCAATACCTCGTCCTTTTCAAAGATGACCTGGTCCTTGAAGCTGAACCACAGACGCGCGCCGTGCGTGAGCGCGGCGGCCACCGTGGCGTCGCGGGCGATCGCCTGCGGTTCGTAGTCGTGGTTGGCAAAGACGGCGTCGGCGTTCAATTCGGCGGCCAGGCGCGGAATCGCCTCGGCCGCGTCCGCGTGCAGCACGATCAGGTCGCCGCCCAGCTGGCGCAGCTCATGGGCCAGCTCGGCCACGCTGGCATGGATGAAGTCGACCCGCCGGTCGCGGCGCGGCAGGGCTGCCAGGATGGCGGTGTCGTATACGAAGACGCAATGCACGGCCTGGCTTTGACGCAGGGCGTGATGCAGTGCAGCATGGTCAAACGCGCGCAGATCGCGGCGGAACCATACCAGGGAAGTCTTAATTGTCATTATTTCGCGTGTTCAAGGTCAAAGATAGGCGATTTTTTGCCGTCAACAGGGCTTTATGGCCGCTCGCGTCGCGCCTTTGGCGTCGCTGCGGCGGCAATTCAGTGTAAACTAGCGGGTATGTTCGCGGTACTTTATGTGCGACAGCGATTTTGCAATCAATTTTACAATTGGCATTGAAATGCGCCTGCAGGCATAGCGAATTGATCATTAATTTATAACATAACAAGAATAACGCCTGGCACCACGGTGCGCGCCGCCCAAGATATGCGGCCGCTTGCGCCGGGCGTACGATAGCGGGGTAAGCGAGACTTGCCAGCAAGCCCACAGAGAGAGCATCGCGTATGAAAAAGAGTAAAATCGACCAGACTCTACCAGGACATCGTCTGATGCAGGGTGTGGGAGAGCCGGCCGCGACCGGTTCCTCCACCCTGAATCTGGCGAACCATTTCCTGATTGCGATGCCGGCCATGCAAGATCCGATCTTCGGCGGCACGGTCGTGTACGTGTGTGAACACAATGAAAACGGCGTGCTGGGCGTCGTCATCAACAAACCCACCGACATGACCATGGAAGTGCTGTTCGACCGCATCGACCTGAAACTCGAGGCTGGCAGCGACACGCCCATCATCAACGAGCCGATCATGTTCGGCGGCCCCGTGCAGGATGACCGCGGCTTCGTGCTGCACACGCCGGGCGCGCGCTATTCCTCGTCGCTGACGGTGACCGATGAAGTGGCGTTTACCACCTCGATCGACGTGCTCGAAGCCGTCGCCAAGGGCGATGGTCCCGAGCGCATGCTCGTCTCGATCGGCTACTCGGGCTGGAGCCCGGGCCAGCTGGAAGACGAGATTGGCCGCAACGGCTGGCTGACGGTAGGCGCCTCGGCCGATATCCTGTTCGATTTCCCCATCGAACAGCGCTACGTGGCGGCCATCAAGTTGCTCGGTATCGATCCCCTCATGCTGGCGAGCGAGGCTGGCCACGCATGAGCGGTGACGCCATCGACACCATCCTTGCCTTCGATTTCGGCTTGAAACGCATCGGCGTGGCCATCGGCAATACCATGATTTGCCAGGCCAAGCCGCTCAGCGTGATCACGGCCACGGCGAACGAGCCGAAGTTTGCCGCCATCGATAACCTGATCAAGGAGTGGGGCGCCAGCCGCATCGTGGTGGGCTTGCCCAGCCACCCCGATGGCACGGAACACGAGATGAGCGCGCGCTGCCGCCGTTTCGCCAACCAGGTGCATGGCCGCTTCAACCTGCCCGTGGAACTGGTCGACGAGCGCTATTCCTCGGCCGTGATCGCCGCCAAGCGCGGCGAAGTGATCGATGACCGCGCCGCCGCCATCATCCTGCAACAGTATTTCGACGCGAATTATTAATCTGACCCTAGACTCCCTCCCTGAATGATTAAGAACTCTATGCCGCATCCTGCGAATCCTTCCCAACTCGACGCCGAGGCCCTGTATGCAGATTTGCTGCAGCAGGTGCGGAGCGGCCTGGCGGGCATCCCCAACGTGGCCATCGTCGGCATCCATTCGGGCGGCGCCTGGCTGGCTGAACGCCTGGCGCGCGATCTGAATCTGCTCGACCGTCTGGGCGTGCTCGACGTGTCCTTCTACCGCGACGACTTTGCCCAGAAGGGCTTGCATGCGGACGTCAAGCCGACGCAAATCAGCTTCGACGTGGCCGGCGCCACCATCCTGCTGGTCGACGACGTGCTGTACACGGGCCGCACCACGCGCGCGGCCATCAACGAATTGTTCGACTATGGCCGCCCGGCCAAGATCATGCTGGCGGCCCTGGTCGACCGCGGCGAACGCCAGCTGCCGGTGGCCGCCGATTTCGTGGCCGCCTTCACTGCCGTGCCGCCGGGCCAGGCCCTGGTCCTGAAGCAAGCCGACGATGGAAAATTCACGCTCACCATAGATAACAACCATGCTTAATCCGCAACTGAATAAACACGGCGAACTGCAACATCTGCTGACGATCGAAGGCTTGCCGAAGTCTATCGTCAACCATATCCTCGACACGGCTTCCTCGTTTGTCGGCATTTCCGACCGCGACGTGAAAAAGGTGCCGCTGATGCGTGGCAAGAGCGTTTTCAACCTGTTCTTTGAAAACTCCACGCGCACCCGCACCACCTTCGAAATCGCCTCGAAGCGCCTGTCGGCCGACGTCATCAACCTGAACATCCAGGCCTCGTCGGCCAGCAAGGGCGAATCGCTGCTCGACACCATCGACAACCTGTCGGCCATGCATGCCGACATGTTCGTCGTGCGCCACGCGCAGTCGGGCGCGCCCTACCTGATCGCCAAGCACCTGATCGACACCAAGCAGCCGCACGTCCACGTGGTCAACGCGGGCGACGGACGCCATGCGCACCCGACCCAGGGCTTGCTCGACATGTACACGATCCGCCATTACAAGAAGGATTTCACGAACCTGACGGTGGCCATCGTGGGCGACATTTTGCACAGCCGCGTGGCCCGTTCCGACATCCATGCGCTGACCACGCTGGGCGTGCCGGAAGTGCGCGCCATCGGCCCGCACACCCTGCTGCCGGGCGGCCTGGAACAGATGGGCGTGCGCACCTTCACCAATATGGATGAAGGCCTCAAGGGCGTGGACGTGATCATCATGCTGCGCCTGCAGAATGAACGCATGAGCGGCGCGCTGCTGCCGTCGGCGCAGGAATATTTCAAGAGCTATGGCCTCACGCCCGAACGTCTGGCGCTGGCGAAACCGGATGCCATCGTCATGCATCCGGGCCCGATGAACCGCGGCGTGGAAATCGATTCGGCCGTGGCCGACGGTCCGCAGGCGGTGATCCTGCCGCAGGTGACCTTCGGTATCGCCGTGCGCATGGCGGTGATGAGTATTTTGGCTGGTAATCAGGGCTGATAGCCCAAGGACGAGTAAGCGAGCATGACGACACTACATATCAAGAACGGCCACCTGATCGACCCTGCCAACGGCATCGATGGCTTGCAAGACCTGTTTATCGCCGACGGCAAAGTGCTGGCCGTGGGCAGCGCCCCGGCCGGCTTCAAGGCCGACACCACGTTTGACGCGGCCGGCCTGGTGGTTTCCCCCGGCCTGGTCGACCTGTCCGCGCGCCTGCGCGAGCCGGGCTACGAATACAAGGCGACCCTGGAATCGGAACTGCAGGCGGCGCTGCAAGGCGGCGTCACGAGCCTGGTCTGCCCGCCCGACACCGATCCCGTGCTCGATGAGCCGGGCCTGGTGGAGATGCTGAAATACCGCGCCAAGACGCAGAACAAGGCCCACGTGCACCCGCTGGGCGCGCTGACCATGGGCTTGAAGGGCAAGTCGCTGACGGAAATGGCGGAACTGACGGAAGCGGGCTGCATCGGCTTCGCGCAGGCGGAAGAGCCGATCGAGGACACCACCGTGTTGCTGCGCGCCATGCAATACGCGAACACCTTCGGCTACACGGTCTGGCTGCGCCCGCAAGACCCGCACATCGGCCGTGGCGGCATCGCCCACAGCGGCCCGCTGGCGTCGCGCCTGGGCTTGTCCGGCGTGCCCGTGATGTCCGAAACCATCGCCCTGCACACGATTTTCGAATTGATGCGCGCCAGCCGCGCGCGCGTGCACCTGTGCCGCATCTCGTCGGCGGCGGGCCTGGAACTGATCCGCGCCGCCAAGGCCGAAGGCTTGCCCGTCACCTGCGACGTGGGCGTGCACCATGTGCACCTGACGGACGCCGACATCGGTTTCTTCGATCCGAACGCGCGCGTCACGCCGCCGTTCCGCAGCCAGCGCGACCGCGATGCGATCCGCGCCGGCCTGCTCGACGGCACGGTCGACGCCATGTGCTCGGACCACACGCCTGTCGATGACGATGAAAAACTGCTGCCGTTCGGCGAAGCGTCGCCCGGCGCCACGGGCCTGGAACTGCTGCTGTCGCTGGCCCTGAAATGGGCCGACGACTACGCCTTGAACCAGCCGCAAGCGGGCGAGCGTCCGCTGGCGCGCGCCGTGGCCAAGGTCACGTCCGATGCGGCGCGTGTCGCCGGCATCCCGGCCGGCAGCCTGGCCGTGGGCGAAGCGGCCGACATCTGCGTCTTCGATCCCGCCGCGCGCTGGACCGTGTCGTCGGCGTCGCTGGCCAGCCAGGGCAAGCACACGCCTTTCCTCGGCTATGAGCTGAGCGGCATCGTCAAGGCGACCATCGTTGCCGGACAGGTGGCGTTTCAGCGCTAATTTTTTGTATCGGAGCCGTAGGTCGGATTAGCGGTACGCGTAATCCGACAAGTCCATGGCGGCTCCTGTCGGCTTACGCAGCGCCTCGCGGGCGCTGCCAAGCCGACCTACGCAGCTGCATGGCTTTGCTTCCAACCTTGGTGTCATTTGAAACTTCTGCTTACCTACCGCCTCGCGCGCATCGCCATTCACCTGAGCTGCGGCATGGCCAAGAGCGCCGTGCTCTTTCCCTGGCTGGACCTGGAAGGGCGCAACCGGCGCATCCGCCGCTGGTCGACGCAGCTGCTCGACATCTGCGGCGTGCACGTGGCGCAGCCGGCGGACAGCGTGCCGGCACTCGACCATGCGATGATGGTGGCGAACCACGTCTCGTGGCTCGACATCTTCGTCATCAATGCCGTCCACCCTTGCCGTTTCGTCGCCAAGGCGGAAATCCGCGCCTGGCCTATCCTCGGCTGGCTGGCGGGGCGCGCCGGCACCATCTTCATTTCGCGCGGCAGCAAGCGCGACCTGCGCCTGATCTTCCAGGGCCTGGTGGACAAATTGACGGCGGGCGAACGCATTGCGTTTTTCCCCGAAGGCACGACCGCCGCGCAAGGGCAGATCCTGCCGTTTCACGCCAACCTGTTCGAGGCGGCCATCGACGCGCAAGTGCCGGTGCAGCCGTTCGCGCTCGTGTATGTGGATGACAAGGGGGCGCTGCACCACGCCGTCGACTTCATCGGCGACATGAGCTTTGCGCAAAGCATGGTGGCGATCCTGAGCGGCCCGCCGATCACGGCGCGCCTGACCTGTCTGGCGCCAGTGGCGACGTCCGACGCGCACCGGCGCGAACTGGCGGCGGCAACGCAGGCGGCCGTGGCCGCTGCGCTGCCGCTGGAAAAGGCGGCCTAGTTTTTGACGTGCAGCCAGCGCGCATGCGCGGCGCGGGCCAGGTAGTCGAGGATGAAGCCTAACATCCCGATCAGCACGATGGCGGCCATCAGCTCCGAATACGCGAGGCGGTCGCGCGTGTCGAGGATGAAGTAGCCGAGGCCGGCCGATACGCCCAGCATTTCCGCCGGCACCAGCACGATCCAGATGATGCCGATGGCCAGCCGCACGCCCGTCAGGATATCGGCCGTGATGCCCGGCAAAATCACCTTGAAGACGATCTCGCTGCGCGTGGCCGACAGGCTGCGCGCCAGCAGCAGCCAGTTCGGGTCGAGCCGCGCCACGCCGGCCGCCGTATTGAGCAAAATCGGCCAGACGGCCGCAAACGCCAGCAGGAAGTACACGGGCGCGTCGCCGACGCCGAGCACCATCACGGCGATCGGCATCCACGACAGCGGCGAAATCATGCGCAGCAGCTGGAACAGCGGCATGGCCGCGCCGGAAAAGCTCTTCGACATGGCCACCAGCACGCCCAGCGGCACGCCGATGACGATGGCCAGCCCCAGGCCCACGGCGACCCTTTGCAGGCTCAAGACCACGTGCAGCCAGATATCCGAACCACCGAGCATTTCCCTGAACGCCAGCGCCGTGGGCAAGGGCGCGAAGGCGGTGGCGATCGGCGTGGATTTCTCCAGTGCCGTCACACCCATGGACCACAGCAGCAAGGCACAGGCCAGCCCCACCAGGGGCAGGCCGAACTTCGTGAACAACTTGCTTGCCATCGTCAGACCGCCACGGTTTCGCTGCGCAGCAGGTTGGCCGGCAAGCCGAAGGCGGCCGGTCCGCCGACTGCCGTGATGGCCTTGCGCACGAAACGGTCATCGACCAGGTCGCGCGCGGCGAATTTCGGATCGAGATTCGCCAGGAAGCGCGTATCGCCCTCCACCTTGGTGCGGCCGATGGCGCGCACCAGTTCTTCCGTGTACGAGGCGAATGGATAGGGCTGGAAGTCGATGCGGCGCTGCTGCCAGTTCTTGTGCACGATCAGGCCCTGCTTTTCATAGCCGGCGTAATCGGTGGTGGCCAGCACCTTGGTCAGCACCTGCAGCGGATGGGGCGTGTAGCGGTGCTCGCCCACGTTCGACAGCAGCTTGGCCGTATCGACCTGGTTCGAACGCGTCCACAACTGCGCCTTGACGATGGCGTTGGTGACCTTTTGCGCCCATTCCGGGCGCGTGTTGATGTCGCGCTCGGACAGGAAGGTGACGCAGCACGCATGGTTTTTCCACACGTCGCCCGAGAAGCGAAGGATCTTGCCGATGCCGGCGTTTTCCGCCGCCGCATTGAAAGGCTCGGCCACGATGTAGCCGGCAATCGACTTGCTGGCCAGGGCCGAGACCATTTCGGCCGGCGCCAGCACGATCAGGTTGACTTCATTCGGCTTGATGGCCGCGTTGCGCGCGCGCGTGACCGGCGTCAGGCCATTCGAGGACAGGATCTGCTGCAGCAGGATGTTGTGGATCGAGTACCAGAATGGAATCGCGACCGTGCGTCCGCCCAGGTCGGAGACCTTGTTGATCTCGTTGGCCACGGTCAGCGCGGAGCCGTTGACGTGGTTCCAGGCGACGACTTTCGCGGGGAACTTGGCGCCGTAGCGCACCCACAGGGTGGCCGGCGACAGCAGGTGGATGACGTTGACCTGGCCGGCGACGAACGCTTCGATGATCTGCGCCCAGCTACGGAACAGGCGCGGCGTTTCCGCCTGCAAGCCTTCCGCCTCGAACAGCTTGCGGGCGTGGGCGACGAGCAGCGGGGTGGCGTCGGTGATCGGCAGGTAGCCGATTTTTACGGGCTGGTCATCGCCTTTCGGGCCTTGCTGGGCCATGGCGTCGCCGGCGAACAGCAGGGGAGAGGCGACGCTGGCCGTGGCCAGGGCCGACATGCGCAGGAAGTCGCGCCGCGTCAGGCCGCAGTCGCAATCGGAGGAGGCGCAGATATGCAGGGGTTTGTTATCGTGTGGGAGGGACATGAAGGTTCCAGTAAAGTGCATTAGTGGGCGGCGTGGGCCTGATCTTGCTGTTGCAGCGCTTGCAGGGCGTCGAGGATGTCCATCTTGAGGGCGATGACGTCGGCGCTGTGGCCGATGCGCGGCTGGTCGATGGCGACGGACCATTCGCGCACGATGTTGCCCGGCTTGCCTCCCATGAGCAGGATGCGGTCGGCGACGAGGATGGCTTCGTCGATATCGTGCGTGACCAGCAGCACGGCCGTGTGCCAGCGGTGCACTACGTCGACCAGCAGCGACTGCATCTCGGCGCGGGTGATGGCGTCGAGGGCGGAAAACGGTTCGTCGGCGAACAGCAGTTCCGGTTCGCGCGCCAGCGCGCGGGCCAGCGCCACGCGCTGCGCCATGCCGCCCGACAGCGCGGACGGATACAGTTTTTCGCGGCCCTTCAGGCCCACCGCTTCGATGGCTTGCGCCACGCGCGCCTCGTGCGCTGCGCGCGTGAGCTGCGGCTGGTGCTTGAAATCCAGACCGAAACCCGCGTTGCCCGTGACGTTCAGCCAGGGCAAAAGGCTCGCCTGCTGGAACACGAGGGCGCTGCGCGGGTCCGGTTCGCGCATGGGCGCATCGAGGAATTGAATGGCGCCCGTCGATGGCGGCTGCAGGCCGGCCAGCACGCGCAGCAGGCTCGATTTGCCGCAGCCGCTGCCGCCCAGCAGGCAGACGATCTCGCGCTTGCGCACGCCCAGCGAGACGTGCTGGAACACGGGCGTGCTGCCCGCATAGGAAAAGCTCAGGTCCTGCGCCTGCAAGGCCCAATCAGCAACGCTCATGCCGGGGCTCCCGCTGCCGCCTGCTGGCTGTCGAACAGCTGCAAGGCCGATTGCAACTGCGTCAGGCTGGGGGTGACGATGGGGATGAACGACGATTCGCGCCAGCGGCGGGCAAAGCCCTGCTGCTCGGCGTTCAGGTAGGCGCGCCCGCCCATGGCTTGCAGTTCCAGCATCAGCGCCTGCTGCAGCACGTCGGCCAGTTGTATGCGCAGGCGGAACATGGCCGGCGCCTGCGTCTTGAAGCGGCCGTCGTGCACGCCGGCCAGCAGGGTGGCGACGGCGCTTTCCAGTGTCGCTTGCAGCGCTTCGATGCGTGGCGTGAGCTGGTTGCGCGAGCCGGCCGAGATTTGCGCCGCCTTTGCCAGGCTGGCGCGCGCCAGGCCGATCGACAGGCCGCATTGCATGCCGAGGAACGATGGGCGCACCTGCGGCAGCCAGGCCGGCGCGTTGTCGCTGATGATGTCCGCGGCGGGGATGTGCACTTGCGCCAGCTTGACGGAAGCCGTATTGCTGCCTCGCAGGGCGATCAGGTCCAGGTCATCGCTGCGCTTGACGCCCGCCGTGCCGCTGTCGAAGGCGACGATGACGGGCGGCGCGCCGTCGTCGGGCGCCACGGCGGCTGCCGCGACAAAGCCGGCCTTGCGCAGGTTGGTCACCCAGGCCAGGCCGCCGTCGACGAGCAAGCCGTCATCGTGGCGCGCGCCCGTGATTTGCAGCTGTTCGATGCCGGACAAGAATTTCATCGCGTTCGACAAACCGCTGGCGCCTGCCTGCGTGCCGGCCAGCAGGCCGGGCAAACGGCGCTCGGCCAGTGCGCGGTTCTCGCTTTGCAGCAGGAATTCGATAAAGCAGCGCTGGCCCCAGAAGACAAAGGCCGCCGTCACCGATTGCTCGGCCACCTTGGCGATGGCGTCGATGGCGTCGCGCACGTCGCCGCCCGCGCCGCCGTGTTCCTGCGGTACGCCGATGGCCAGCAGCTTGTCGCCGGCCAATGCCGGCAATACGGTTTCAGCCAGCTCCGGCGATTGGTCGAGCTGGTCGGCATGCATGTGCAGCCAGTGAGTGAGGTTCGCCATGTCAGACGGCGCCAGGCAGGTAGGGCGTCAATTGCGGATTGACTGGCGTGCCGGCCAGGCTGTTGGAGAAATTGCACAGGGTGGCCAGGCTGATGCCCAGCACGACTTCGAGCGCCTGCTGTTCGTTGTAGCCGGCGGCCAGGAAGGCTTGATATTCGGCGTCGCTGACGGCGCCGCGCGTGGCGATGACGGCCGTGGCGAAGGCGGCGACGGCGTCGAGCTTCGTATCGCCCGTCGGCTGGCCGTGCTGCAGGGCACGCACCGTGTCCGGTGTCTGGCCCGCTTTTTTCAGCGAGATGGCGCTATGGCCGGCGATGCAGAAATCGCAGCCATGGATGCGCGCGGCCGTGATCTGCACCACTTCGCGCTCCATCAGGGTCAGGCTGGCGCGCGCATTGATGCCGGAGACGGTCAGATAGGTTTCCAGTGCCAGCGGGGCATTGGCCAGCACGCCGATCAGATTGGGCAGGAAGCCGTTGTTGGCGATGGCCTTTTCCACGAAGGGGCGGCTGTCGGCCGGGGCGGTATCGAGAGTGTGCAGCGTCAGACGGGACATGGGGTACCTTGCTAAGTTAGTAAGTCACCCGGTCATTATATCGGCCATGCCGTGCACGCAACAGACGTCAGCGTCGTCCTTTTGTGCTCGTTCGTCTGCGATTGTGTGATCCTTGATTCCGGCAGGCTCTTAGCTGGCAAGCTGGCGCAATCGCTGGTCGCGCCGGTAGGCGCCCGGCTGCTCGCCCGTGACCCGCTTGAAGGCGCGCGTAAAGGCGGCGTGCGAGCGGTAGCCCACCAGTTCGGCGGCGCGTTCGACGGAGACGCCGTCGTGCAGGCGCCGCGCGGCGATCTTCATGCGCAGCAGGAGCAGGAACTGGGCCGGCGAGTGGCCGCTGGCGCTGGCGAAATGCTTGCAGAAGCTGGCGCGCGACATGCACGCTGCCTTGGCCATGTTCTCGATCGACCAGTCGTCGGCAGGGGCGTCGAGCATGCGTTCGAGCAGTGGCGAAAATGCGGGCTGGTGCAGCAGCGACAGCAGGCCGGCCGCCACCTGCTCGCCCTGCGCCACATGGCGGATCAGGTAAAAGAACAGCAGTTCGACCAGGCGCGCGATGAGCGGCGACGGCTGTTCCGGATCGCCGCCTGCTTCGGCGAGGATCAGGTCGAACAGCGCGGCGGCGGCGCTGAAGGCGGGCGCGTCGCCGCGTATCAGCAGATACGGCGGGAACGAGTCGACGATCAGCGCGGAGAGGGCGCCGCGAAATTGAAAGAAGCCGCAGGCCAGCGCCGTCGCCGGCTGCTGCGTGGGCGTTTGCAGCGGCAGCATCGCTTGCGCGCTCGCCGCCTGCAGCGGATCGCTGTGGGGACTGAGGAAGTGCGGCAAGTCGCGCAGCAGGAAGACGCCGTCGCGCGGGCCGAGCGCAATGGGCGCCGCGCCGTCGAGGTGCAAGTAGCAATGGCCATCGAGCACCAGGTGAAAGCTGCCCAGTTCCCGGCCCGCCGTGGAAGCGCGCCAGCGGCCGCAGTACTGGCCCACATGCAGGACGGCGGTGTCGAGTTCCAGGCTGCCGAGCAGCCAGCGCGCCAGTCTGTCGGTATCAGGATGCATGGGATCGCAAAGGCAAAAGCTCCATCATACGGGCCAGACGCGGCAAGGCCAACGACCGATTTCGACTAAGCATATGCGCGCCAAGCTTGGCGCTTACTGCTTGCCGCTGTGCTGCTGGAACGCGGGGCAGTCGACTTGCAGCAGCGAGCGGTCTTCCAGGCACACGGCCGAGAGTTTCCCGCCCCAGACGCAGCCGCTATCGAGCCCGATCAGGTGCGGCCGTAGTAGCAGTCCCAGCGCCGACCAGTGGCCGAAGACGATGGTGTCGCCGGCGCTGCGCCGGCCCGGCACGTCGAACCAGGGCAGCAGGCCGGAGCCTGGCGGCGGGCTGCCGCTTTCCTTCATCTTGAAATCCATCACGCCGTCCGGCGTGCAAAAGCGCAGCCGCGTCATGGCGTTGACGATGCAGCGCAGCCGGTCGGCGCCCTGCAGGTCGTCGCGCCAGGCGGCCGGCTCGTTGCCGTACATGGTGCGCAGGAACGCCACCCAATCGTCGCTGCGCAGCATGGCGGATACCTCCCCGCTCAGGGACAGGGCCTGGGCCGCGCTCCATTGCGGCAGCAAGCCCGCATGCACGAGCACATGGCCATCGTGTTCCAGTGCCAGTGGCCGCTGGCGCAGCCAGTTGATCAACTCCTCGCGGTCGGGTGCATCGAGGATGTCGGCGAGGGTGTCGGACGCATGCTCGGGCCGGATGCCGTTGGCCACGGCCAGCAAGTGCAAGTCATGGTTGCCCAGGACGCTGTCGGCCAGGCCTTGCTGCGCCAGGGCGTGCACGTGGCGCAGGGTGGCCAGCGAGGCCGGGCCGCGATTGATCAAGTCGCCCGCGAACAGCAGGCGGTACGGACCGCCCGCTGCCGCCTGGATCCGTTCGATCAATTCGACGGTTTGTGCATGACAGCCTTGCAGATCGCCGATAAAGTAAGTTTTCATATGTGCCGGGGTGAAGTGAACTACGCGCCTGCATTATAAGCATGCCCGCCCTTTGGCGTTGGGGCATTTCTGGCAGGTGCGCGATTGCGCGCATGGCCGGCGGGAAGAAAAACGCGGGCGCCGATTATGCCGCATGGGAATTTGATTCAGCGGTATGTCACGCTGCCGTATCACGCTGCCGTATAGGAATAATAATCCGCCGGCATGCCGTTCAGTAACGGTTTAAAAACTTTATAGCAACTTTCAGGTCAAAGCATCTTTGATGTTTTGGAGTGATTGACGATGTGGACGCAAGAGAATCGAAGCCGGCATCAGCAGGTGAGGACGGCACTTAAACGTGGCTATCCCACAGATGTGAAAGATGAAGAGTGGCGTCTGATCGCACCGCTGCTGCCAAGGCAAGCGAAGACGGGAAGACCTCGCAAAACGGATTTGCGCACGGTGATCAATGCGCTGCGTTACATGGTACGGTCCGGATGCGAGTGGCGCATGCTGCCAAATGATTTCCCGCCGTATCAGACGGTTTATTACTGGTTTCGGCGGCTGATGCGGCGCATGCTGTTTCGTACCATTCATGACTTGGCGCTGATGCTCGATCGTATGTGCAATGAACGGGAGGTGCTGCCGAGTGCCGGTGTTGTCGATAGCCAGAGCGTGAAAGCGCCAGGGGCACGAACAAGAGGCTATGACGCCCACAAGAAACTCAGCGGGCGCAAACGCCATATCGCGGTCGACACGGACGGTCGCTTACTGGCGATGAACCTGACCCCAGCCGATATTGCCGACTCCACTGGTGCTCAGATGGTGCTCGACGGCCTGATTAAACGCTGGCCATGGGTGAAGCATCTGTTTGGGGATGCGGCATATGACCGCAAACAGTTGATGGACAAGGCTGCGTTTCTTGACTTCACGGTGGAAGTCGTGCGGCGCCTGCAAGGGCAGCAAGGTTTCGCTGTTCAACCCAGGCGCTGGGTGGTCGAGCGAACGTTTGCATGGCTGATGCGTTACCGGCGCTTGGTGCGCGACTACGAGCAGCGCCTTGATGTTTCGGAAAATATGATTTACCTGGCCATGGGTTCGTTGCTGCTGCGTCGACTAAATTTCCGCTAAGTTATTAAACCGTTCCTCAGGCACGCGGGAATGCCATTTTATTCATGCTTATTCATTTTTCATGCGGGCTTCCGGTATATTCTTCATTTAATCTTAATGTTGGCCCGCCAAATAAATCGAGGGCCGTGATTCAATTGATGATGGATTATGCGTTGGTGCACAGATATTTATGCAATGTAGTATATTCCACGTGATTTTATTATTTAAATGAATATAAAGGATGTACCAATGGATCTGTCTACGATGACGATGCTGGAATTGCGCAAACTGGAAGATAATGTCAAGCAGGAATTGAACAGCCGCGAGCGCGAAGACTTGAACAAGGCGCGCGAACAGATCATGGCCATCGCGCAGCAAGCCGGCATTCCGCTGAAACAGCTGATACTCGATGGCTTGCACCCGCGCACGGGCAAAGTCGCGGTGCGTTACCGCCATCCTGAGAATGCGACCGAGCAATGGACAGGCCGTGGCCGTCAGCCGCTGTGGGTCAGGCAGTGGGTGGAATCGGGCAAGTCGATCGATCTGCTGCGCGTATAATTCGGTATACTCTTGGCGTAGTGGCAAGCCGCCAGCCGCGCGCTGCACCTTGCCAGGCACCTTATTGACCCTACTTATACCGGCCACACCATGCTCCCATTGTCCAGAACGATCTTCAAGGCCTACGATATTCGCGGCATCATCGCTAAAACCCTCGATGCCGGCGTGGCCCACAAGATCGGTCAGGCATTTGGCCAGGCCGCCCTGGCCAAGGGCGAGCAGCGGGTCGTGATCGGCCGCGACGGCCGTCTGTCGGGACCGGAATTGACGGCGGCGCTGGCGCAGGGCTTGCAAGCGGCGGGCGTCGACGTGATCGACCTGGGCGTGGTGGCCACGCCGATGGTCTACTTCGGCACGAATGTGCTCGACACGCGCTCCGGCATCATGGTCACGGGCAGCCACAATCCGCCCGACTACAACGGCTTCAAGATGGTGCTGGCCGGTGAAGCGATCCACGGCGAAGCGATCCAGGCGCTGTACCACAGCATCGTCGCGCACGACGGCAGCGCCAGTGCCAAGCCGGGCACCTATGCCACGCACGATATCCGCGCCGCCTACCTGGCGCGCATCCTGGGCGACGTCAAACTGGCGCGCCCGATCAAGATCGCTGTCGACTGCGGCAATGGCGTGGCCGGCGCGTTCGCGGGCGACCTGTTCCGCGGCATGGGCTGCGAAGTCATCGAACTGTTCTGCGAAGTCGATGGCCACTTCCCGAACCACCATCCGGACCCGGCGCACCCGGAAAACCTGCAGGACCTGATCCGCTGCCTGGCCGAGACGGATGCTGAAATCGGCATCGCCTTCGACGGCGACGGCGACCGCCTGGGCGTGGTCACCAAGGATGGCCAGATCATCTACCCTGACCGCCAGATGATGCTGTTCGCGGCCGACGTGCTGACCCGCCATCCTGGCGCGCAGATTTTGTACGATGTGAAATGCACGCGCCACCTGGCGCTGTGGATCAGCAAGCATGGCGGCGTACCGCTGATGTACAAGACGGGCCACTCGCTGGTAAAAGCCAAGCTGCGCGAAACGGGTGCGCCGCTGGGCGGCGAAATGAGCGGCCATATCTTCTTCAAGGACCGCTGGTACGGTTTCGACGACGGCATGTATTCGGCCGCGCGCCTGCTCGAAATCCTCACGCGCGAAGCGGATCCGTCGGCTTT
Organism: Janthinobacterium sp. HH102; assembly: GCF_001758625.2. NCBI lineage: Bacteria > Pseudomonadati > Pseudomonadota > Betaproteobacteria > Burkholderiales > Oxalobacteraceae > Janthinobacterium > Janthinobacterium sp. HH102. The sequence goes on along the minus strand of NZ_CP062062.1, from coordinate 5,719,716 downwards.
GCTGAATTCCCTGCCGCAGTCCGACAGCACGCCGGAACTGCACCTGGAGCTGAAGGAGGGCGAGAACGTCGCGCTGATGGACATGCTGCGCCGCGACGCCGTCTTCCCCGGCAATGAACAGATCATCACCATCGACGGCTTGCGCGTGGAATACGCGGACGGCTTCGGCCTGGCCCGCTCGTCGAACACCACGCCAGTGATCGTCATGCGCTTCGAAGCGGAAACGCCGGCAGCCCTGGCGCGCATCCAGGGACAGTTCAAGAGCGTGATCCTGGCCGCCAAGCCTGACGCCGTGCTGCCGTTCTGACAGCATGGCCGCTCAACCAGGCGCGCAGGCGCCCTTGAAAATCCTGCTGGTGCGCGTGTCCTCGCTGGGCGACGTTCTGCATAACCTGCCGATGGTGGCGGACATCGCCCGCCATTTCCCGAATGCGACCATCGACTGGGTGGTTGAAGAGGGCTACACCAGCCTGGTGCGCCTGAACGCGCGCGTCAATACCATTTTCCCGTTCGCGCTGCGGCGCTGGCGCAAGAGCCTGGGCAAGAAAGAGACGCGTGCGGAAATCGCCGCCTTCTTCCGCAGCCTGCGCCAGACGCGCTACGATTATGTGTTCGATACCCAGGGCTTGCTCAAGACGGGCATCATCATGGGCGCCGCGCGCCTGGCGCCGGGCGGACAGAAGGTCGGCCTGGCCAACGGCAGCGAAGGTTCCGGCTATGAAGGTATCTCGCGCCTGTTCCACACCAAAAGCATTCCGCTCGACCCGCGCACGCATGCGGTAGCGCGCGGCCGCCTGGTCGCTGCCGCTGCACTCGGCTACACGGTCGACACGCCGGCCGATTTCGGCTTGCCGGAAGTCTCGCGCAACGAGCCGCGCCCGGACTGGATGGGCGAAGCTCCCTACTGCGTGTATTTCCACGGTACGGCGCGCGACGCCAAGAAATGGGCGCCGGAAAACTGGATCGCCCTGGGCCGTGCCTTGGCACCGATGCCGATTTTGCTGCCATGGGGTTCGCCCAGGGAAAAGGCGGAAGCCGAACAACTTGCGGCCGGTCTGCCGAACGCGCGCGTGCTGCCGAAACTGTCGATGGACGACGCCACCCTGCTGGCGCGCCACGCGGCGCTGGTGATCGGCGTCGACACGGGCCTGACGCATATCGCGGCCGCCTTCGTGCGCCCGACGGTGGAAATCTATGCCGATTCTCCGCTGTGGAAAACGGAAGGCAACTGGTCGCCGAACATCATCAACCTGGGCGACAAGGGTGCGCCGCCCGGCGTGCCGGAAGTGCTGGCCGCGGCACAACGCCTGCTGACCGAACATCCTCCCGCCTGACTTCAACCGCCTGACCTTAACATTCAACAATCATGCGACTTCTTTATACCCTTGCCTGGTGGCTGGCCTTGCCCCTGGTGCTGGCGCGGCTGTGGCTGCGCGGACGCCAGGAACCCGGCTACCGCCAGCACTGGGGCGAGCGCCTGGGCTTTTACGGCCGCCAGCCGACAACGGCTACAGACACCATCTGGCTGCACGCCGTCTCCGTCGGCGAGACGCGCGCGGCCGAGCCGCTGATCGATGCGCTGCTGGCCGCCTGGCCCAGGTGCCGCATCGTCCTCACGCACATGACGCCGACGGGGCGCGCGACGGGCAAGGCGCTGTTCGCCAAACACGGCGCGCGCCTCGTGCAAAGCTATCTGCCTTACGACACGGGCGCCATGCCGGCCCGTTTCATCCGCCATTTCGCCCCGCGCATCTGCATCCTGATGGAGACGGAAGTGTGGCCGAATCTGATCCACCAATGCACTCGCTACAAAGTGCCCGTGGTGCTGGCCAACGCGCGCTTGTCGCAGCGTTCGCTGGGCAAGGCGCAGCGTCTGGGCAAGCTGATTGCCGATGCGGCGCGCGGCATCACCATGGTGGCGGCGCAGACGCAGGACGATGCCGATCGCGTGCGCCAGCTGGGCGTGCAGGACGTGGTGGTCACGGGCAGCATCAAGTTCGACGTCGTCGTGCCCGGGGCGGCCCTGGCGACGGGGGCAGCGCTGCGCGCCGCCATCGGTGCGCGCCCCGTGCTGCTGTGCGCCAGCACGCGCGAAGGCGAAGAGCAGCTGATCCTCGATGCGTATATCCGCGCCAGCTTGCCGGCGCATGCACTGCTGCTGATCGTGCCGCGCCACCCGCAGCGTTTCGACGAGGTGGAAAAATTGATCGCGGCGCACGGCCTGGCCGTGCAGCGCAGGTCCGGCCTGGCGCAGGAGGATGTGGTGGCGGCGGGCACGCAGGTGCTGCTGGGCGACTCGATGGGCGAGATGTTTGCGTACTACGCGGCCTGCGATTGCGCGTTCGTCGGCGGCAGCCTGCTGCCGCTGGGCGGACAAAACCTGATCGAGCCGGCGGCCCTGGGCAAGCCCGTGCTGATCGGCCCGCACACCTTCAATTTCGCGCTGGTCACCGAGCAGGCGATCGCCGCCGGCGGCGCCGCGCTGGTGGCGGATGCCGACGCGCTGATGGCGCAGGCATCTGCCTTGCTGCAGGATCCGGCGCGTTTATCGTCGATGGGTCAAAAGGCGCTGGCGTTTGCCAGCCAGCACCGGGGCGCCACGCCGCGCACCATCGCGGCGATTCAACCGCTGCTGCGGTGACGGCGGCGCGGCCAATAATGTTGTCGGATTACGCGCTAGCGCTAATCCAACCTACGCGACTGCTGCCATGATGAAGGTAGGTCGGATTAGCGCAGGGCGCGTAATCCGACAGTCGTGGCCAACAATATCGCTTACGCGAACAGCACCGGCAACTCCTGCGAGCGTTTTCTGAGCGCCTGCTTGGCCCCATCGTAATCGGGATAAATCGATTCCACGGTGGCCCAGAAGCGGGGGCTGTGGTTCATTTCCAGCAGGTGCGACAGTTCGTGCGCCACGACGTAATCGATCAGCGGCAGGGCGAAGTGGATCAGGCGCCAGTTCAGGCGGATCTTGCGCTCGATGGTGCAGCTGCCCCAGCGCGTGCCGGCCGACGACAGCGACAGCGAATCGTAGCGCACGCCCAGCTTGTCCGCATACAGGTCCAGGCGCGCCTCGAACAGCTGGCGCGCCTCGTGCTGGAACCAGCCCTTCACTTTTTCCTTCAATTGCTGTTCGCTGCCCGTGGGCGTGACCCACACGTGCAGCTCATTGGTATCGCGCTGAAAGCTGGCGCGGTGGCGCGGCGCCTGGTGCAATCGCAAGGTGATCTCGCCACCGAGGTAGGGCAGCACGGCGCCATCGACCCATGCCACGGGCGGGCGCTGCTGGCGCTGCACCTTGCGCTCGCCCCGTTCCAGCAGTTTCGAGACGATCCAGCCTTGCTTGGCGCGGATGGCGTTGTCGATTTCGGCCAGGGTGACGCGCTTGGGCGCGGTGACGCGCAAGCCGTTGTCGTCGATCATGAAGCCGATGGAACGGCGCGTGGAGCGGCGCAGGGCGAATTCGACGAGGTGGCTGCCCAGCTGCAGCTGGCGCAGCGGCGGGCCATCGGCGGAGCGTGGCGGGGAAGGCAGGGGAGGCGGGGCAGGGCGAACGATGGGCGGCGCGGGCGCCACTACCGGTGGGGCCACGGGCGGAGCTGGCGGTGCCGTGGGGCGCACCGCCGGGGGCGTGCTGGTCGAGACGTCATGCGCGAACAAATCCAGTTGCTGGTCGCCGACCTTGATGGTCTTCATCTGCTGGCGCAGTGTCGGCTCCTGGATGACCGCGCTGATACCGTCTAGCCAGCGTTGTAGGCGTGAGGCGAAATGACGCGCATTTCTGATTCTATCCAATTTTCCACCTGTTGCATCATGCTGTCCGGGGTTTGCCCTTCCGGCGAAATCGGTTTGCCTATCGAGACGGTGATCAGTCCCGGGCGTTTGAGGAATGACTGCTTGGGCCAGCACTCGCCTGAATTATGCGCAATCGGCACCACCACGGCGCCCGTGGCGATGGCCAGACGCGTGCCGCCGCTCTTGTACTTGCCCGCCTGGCCCACGGGAATGCGGGTACCTTCAGGGAACATGATAATCCATTGGCCATCGGCCAGCCGGCGCTTGCCATGTGCGACCACGCTCTTGAACGCATGCTTGCCCTGCTTGCGGTCGATGGGGATCATGCGCAACAGCGCCATGGCCCAGCCGAAGAAGGGGATGTACAGGATCTCCTTCTTGAACACATATACGAGCGGACGGGGCAGGCTTGGCAGCAAGAAGATGGTTTCCCATGCCGACTGGTGCTTCGACAGCACGATGGCCGGCGCGTCCGGGAAGTTCTCGGCGCCCTTGACTTCATAGCGGATGCCGCAAATGACCTTGGCGCACCACAGGATAAACACATTCCAGCGCGAGGTGACCCAATAGCGCTTGTTGTAGCTCAATGGCGCGGCAAAAAAGCACACGCAGGCCCAGACGATGGTGGCCACGATCATGATGATCATGAACAGCAGTGATCGCAGGAACAGGGAAATATTACGCAATGCGGTTCTCCGAAGATTAGATACTGAATGCCACGGTGGGCGCCGGTGCGGCGGGCGCCTTGAGCAGGTGGTTCACGACGGCGGCCAGGTCGGGGAAGACCTGAGTGCCGGGCGGCAGGCCACCCGTCTCGTTGGTTTTTTCGCCCTTGCCCGTCAAGACCAGGTAGGGCACGCAGCCGCTGATGAAGCCGGCCTGCAGGTCGCGCAGCGAATCGCCAACGGTGGGCACGCCTCGCAGGCTGGTGTTGTAACGCTGCGAGATTTCATGGAACATGCCCGGTTTCGGCTTGCGGCAGTCGCAATTGTCCGCGCCCGCATGCGGGCAAAAGAAGATGGCGTCGATATCGGCGCCCACCTGCTGCGCCAGGGTGTGCATCTTCTGGTGGATCGCGTTGAGCACCGTCATGTCGAAGTATTCGCGCGCGATGCCGGACTGGTTCGAGGCGACGACGACGCGATAGCCGGCCTGGTTCAGGCGGGCTATCGCTTCGAGCGAACCGGGGATGGGCAGCCATTCGGCCGGCGACTTGATGAAGTCCGGCGAGTCATGATTAATGACGCCGTCGCGGTCGAGAATAATCAGTTTCAGCGCCGGAGTGCCCATTATGCCGCCAGCTTGGAAATGTCGGCCACGCGGTTCATCATGCCGTGCAAGGAAGACAGCAAGGCCAGGCGGTTGTTGCGCAGGGCGACATCCTCGGCCATCACCATCACGTCGTTGAAGAAGCCGTCGACGTCATCGCGCAGCTGCGCCAGGGTTTGCAGGGTGCTGGTGAAGTCGCCCTTGGCAAAGGCCGCGTCGACTTCCGGCTGCACGCGCGAGACGGCGGCGGCCAGTTTTTTCTCCGCCTCGTCCTGCAGCAGCGCCACGTTGACGCCACCGGCGGCGACCTGGCTCACGGCTTCCTCGTTCTTTTTCAGGATGTTCGTGATGCGCTTGTTGGCCGCTGCCAGCGAGGCGCTTTCCGGCAGCGCGGCAAACGCCTGCACGGCTTCCAGGCGCTGCACGATGTCGTCCAGGCGGTCCGGGTTCTGCGCCACGACGGCTTCGATTTCATTCGGCGAGAAACCGCGCTCGCGCAGGATGCCGCGCAGGCGGTCCAGCATGAAGGTGGTCACATCCGCGACGGGGTCCTTGAAGCCGGGCACCGACGCGAACTGCGCGGCGGCGTCCGCCAGCAAGCCTTGGATCGACAATGGCAGGCGTTTTTCCAGCAGCATGCGCAGCACGCCCAGGGCGTGGCGGCGCAGCGCGAACGGGTCCTTGTCGCCCGTCGGCGCCAGGCCGATGGCCCAGATGCCGACCAGGGTTTCGAGCTTGTCGGCCAGGGCCACGGCGGTGCCGGTGGCGGTGGACGGCAGGCTGTCGCCGGCAAAGCGCGGCTGGTAGTGTTCGGAGGCGGCCAGCGCCACTTCTTCCGGTTCGCCGTCATGGCGCGCGTAGTACGTGCCCATGATGCCTTGCAGTTCGGGGAATTCGCCCACCATGTCGGTCAGCAGATCGGCCTTGGCCAGCAGGGCGCCGCGTTCGGCCAGCGCCACGTCGTAGCCCAGCTTGGCGGCGATGGCGCCGGCCAGCGATTTGACGCGCTCTGTGCGGGCCGCTTGCGTGCCCAGCTTGTTGTGGTAGACGACGTTGGCCAGCAGCGGCAGACGCGATGCCAGGGTCTTCTTCTTGTCCTGCTCGAAGAAGAACTTGGCGTCGGACAGGCGCGGGCGCACGACGCGCTCGTTGCCGCCGATGATGTGCTCGGGCGTGTCCGTCTCGATGTTCGAGACGATCAAAAAGCGCGAGCGCAGCTTGCCTTCGCTGTCCGTCAGGGCGAAGTATTTCTGGTTCGTCTGCATCGTGAGGATCAGGCATTCCTGCGGCACGGCCAGGAATTCTTCCTCGAAGTGGCACTCATACACGACCGGCCATTCGACCAGGGCCGTAACTTCATCGAGCAGCGCTTCGGGCATCAGCACCTGGTCGGCGCCGGCCTTGTCCAGCAGCTGGGCGCGGATGCGCTCCTTGCGTTCCTCGTTGCTGGCGATGACGCTGGCGTTGAGAATCAGCGACGGCGCATAGTTTTCCGCGTGCGCGATGGTGATCGGTTCGCCGTCGGTGAGGAAGCGGTGGCCCAGAGTGGTGCGGCCGGCGCTCAAGCCCAGCAGGGTCAACGGCAGGATATTGATGCCGTGCAGGGCGATCAGGCTGTGGGCCGGGCGCACGAATTGCACGGTGGTGCCGTCCGGGCGCTGATAGCTCATCAGTTTTGGAATCGGCAGCTTGGCGGCCGATTCCGTCAATGCGGCCTGCGCCCCTGTGGCGAGCTGGCTGCCCGGCGCCGTGTAGGTGTAGAAGAAGCTTTCCGCCTTGCCGTCGGCGGCGCGTTCCAGCTCGGCCACCGTCAGATCGGGAAAGCCCAGCGCGGCCAGTTTCTTGGCCAGCGGTGGCGTGCCGTTGCCGTTCGCGTCCAGCGCCACGGAGACGGGCAGGACTTTTTCGCGGATCGATTTATCGGGCGAGACTTCGCGCACGTTGGTGATGGAGACGGCCAGGCGGCGCGGCGAGGCGTAGCTGGTGGCGACGCTGTCGGCTTCCAGGAAGTCGCGCGTTTTCAGGCCGTTGACGATGCCGGCCGTGAAGGCGGCGCCCAGTTTGGTCAGCGCTTTCGGCGGCAGTTCTTCGGTCAGCAGTTCGATGAGCAGTGTTTGGTTCATGGTGTTCTTGTCAGGTACGGCGGTGTAGAGGCTCGAATTAGGCGGCGGTTTGGTCTGCGGCGGGCAGCATCGGGAAACCGAGGCGCTCGCGCGAGTCGTAATACGCTTGCGCCACCAGGCGCGACAGGGTGCGCACGCGGCCGATGTAGGCGGCGCGTTCCGTCACCGAGATGGCGCCGCGCGCGTCGAGCATATTGAAGCTGTGCGAGGCCTTCATGATCTTCTCGTAGGCGGGCAGGGTCAGTTGCAGTTCGATCAGGCGCTTCGCTTCCGCTTCGTAGTTGCCGAACTGTTCGAACAGCAGGTCCGTGTTCGCGTGCTCGAAGTTGTAGGTCGATTGCTCCACCTCGTTCTGGTGGAAGACGTCGCCGTACGTCAGTTTTTTCGTAATACCGTTTTCTTCCCACTCCGTCCACACCAAGTCATACACGTTTTCCACGCCCTGCAGATACATGGCAAGGCGTTCGATGCCGTAGGTAATCTCGCCCAGCACGGGCTTGCAATCGAGGCCGCCCACTTGCTGGAAGTAGGTAAATTGGGTCACTTCCATGCCGTTCAGCCAGACTTCCCAGCCCAGGCCCCAGGCGCCCAGGGTCGGGCTTTCCCAGTCGTCTTCGACGAAGCGCACGTCATTCTGCTTCAAGTCCAGGCCCAGCGCGGCCAGCGAACCCAGATACAGGTCGAGGATGTTTTCCGGCGCCGGCTTCAACACCACCTGGTACTGGTAGTAGTGCTGCATGCGGTTCGGGTTTTCGCCATAGCGGCCATCTTTCGGGCGGCGCGACGGCTGCACATATGCGGCGCGCCACGGTTCCGGGCCGATCGCGCGCAGGAAGGTACCGGTATGGAAGGTGCCGGCGCCGACTTCCATGTCGTATGGCTGGAGCAGGGCGCAACCTTGCTTGTCCCAATAGGTTTGCAAGGTCAGGATAATTTGTTGAAATGTGAGCATCGTATGAGTTCGCCGCGCGGGAGACTGCGCGCTGTTAAGGTTTGCTTGAAGCCCGCACGCCGCTAACAAGCGCGTCCGGGCCGGGGTTTTGCTAATTTTAGCGGTTTTTACGGGCCCACTGTGACTCTTCGGGCAATATCGGCCGCTTATTGCTGCGCGGCGCGGCCACGGCGGGCGGCGCGCGACAGCAGGAAGGCCGTCAGCAGGGCCAGCGCGGCCAGGGCCAGCACCAGTTTGTTGCCGTACAGAATGTATGGCGTCATGCCGCCCATGCCCTGCACCTTGGCCGCCAAGGTCGCTTGCTGTTCCGGCGGCAGCAGGCTTTGCACGTTGCCCTTGCCGTCGATGACGGCGGTGGCGCCCGTGTTCGTCGAGCGCAGCATGGGGCGGCCCGTTTCCAGGCTGCGCATCTGCGAAATCTGCAGATGCTGGGGGATGGCGATCGAGTCACCGAACCAGGCCAGGTTCGAGATATTGAGCAGCACGGACGCCGACTGCTTGCCGTGGCGGTGGGCGCTGGCCAGCTGGCCGGCGATTTCCTCGCCAAACAAGTCTTCGTAGCAGATATTCGGCAGCACCAGCTGGTCGCGTACCTGCAGCGGCGCCTGCACCTCGGCGCCGCGGCCCATGTCGCCCAGCGGGATGGCCATCATGGCGACGAACCAGTGCAGGCCGGGCGGCACGAATTCGCCGAACGGCACCAGATGGTGCTTGCGGTACTGGTAGTAGGGACCGCCCGCGCCGTTGGGGGAAATCCCCAGGGCCGCATTGTAGAAGCGCTGCTGCTCGTCGAGCACGGGCATGCCGACCAAAATCGTGCTGCCCGTCTGCTGGGCATACGTCGCCAGGCTATCCAGATAGCCGGGCGGCAGCTGGTGCGGCAGCACGGTGACGGCCGTTTCCGGCGTGGCGATCAGGTCGGCCGGCGTGCTGGTGATGGCGCTCTGGTACATCTGCAGGGCGCCCAGCACGAAGCCGGGGTCGAATTTCTGCTGCTGCGGCACATTGCCCTGCAACAGGCGCACGGTGATGGGGCGCCCGACCGGGTGGGTCCAGTTCACGTATTGCAAGCCAACGCCGGCCGCGTACAGGGCGATGACGCCGCCCAGCGCGCTCCAGCGCGTGCGGTGCAGGGGGTGGACCAGTAGCAGCAGGGCGCCGGCGGACAGCGCCGCCAGCCAGCCCAGGCCGTACGATCCGACGATGGGGGCAAAGCCGCCCAGCGGGCTGGCATTGTGGGCGTAGCCGGTGGCCAGCCACGGAAAACCCGTAAACAGCCAGCCGCGCGTCCATTCGAACAGGGTCCACGTGGCGGGCAGCACCAGCAAGGTCATGGCGGGCAGGGACAGCACCCAGCGCTGGCGCAGCCAGGCGGCCACGCCCATGGCCAGGGCCACGTAGATGGCCATCAAGAGGGCCAGCAAGGCCACGGCGATGGCGGCGATCGGCGCGGCCATGTCGCCATAGCGGTGCATCGAGATATACAGCCAGTGCGTGCCGGCCGCGCACCAGCCGAAGCCGTAGGCCCAGCCGATCAGCGCGCCGGCCTTGACGTTTGCCGCGCGCAGCACCTGGTAGAACAGCACGCCCAGGCTGAGGATTTGCAGCGGCCAGTAGCCGAAAGGGGCGAACGCCAGCACGGCGACGGCGCCGGCGATGGCGGCAGTCAGCATGCGCGCCCAGGTGCTGCGGGGCGGTTTGGCGGGGGCGTTGGGGTCGGCGCGTCTGAAACGCATTTACAGCACGCGCATGTCAGAGTTCCAGTTCCGGCACATTGGGCAGGCGCTCGACGAGCAGCACGTGCACCTGGCGCGCATCGGCGCGCAGCACCTCGAAGCGCAAATTGCCCAGGTCGAAGATGTCGCCCTTGTGCGCCATGCGGCCCAGGTACTTCGACACGAGGCCGCCGATGGTGTCGACGTCGTCGTCGACCAGGTGGCTGCCCACTTCTTCGTTGAACTGTTCGATCTCGGTCAATGCCTTGACACGCCAGCGGGGGCCGAACTGGCCTTCCTTGAGCGAGAGGATATTGTCCTCGGCTTCGTCGAAGTCGTATTCGTCCTCGATATCGCCGACGATCTGTTCCAGCACGTCTTCGATGGTGATCAGGCCGGCGACGCCGCTGTATTCATCGACGACGATGGCCATGTGATTGTGGTTGGCGCGGAAATCGCGCAGCAGCACATTCAGGCGTTTCGATTCGGGGATGAAGATGGCGGGGCGCAGCATGTCACGCACGTCGAAAGTTTCTTCTGCGTAATAACGCAGCAAGTCTTTCGCCAGCAGGATGCCGATGACCTTGTCGCGCTCGCCTTCGATCGCGGGGAAGCGCGAGTGGGCGGTGGACAGGACTTCCGGCATCCATTCCTCGATCGGCTTGCTGATGTCGATGACATCCATTTGCGAACGGGGAATCATGATGTCGCGCGCACAGAGATCCGACACCTGGAACACGCCTTCGATCATCGACAGGGCGTCGGCGTCGATCAGCTTGCGTTCATGCGCATCGTGTAGAACTTCGAGCAATTCTGCACGGTTCTCTGGCTCGGGGGAAATGAGTGCGGTCAGGCGTTCAAACAGTGACCGGTGGGGCTTGACGTCAGTTCTGACGCCACTAGGGTGCTCGGGCATAGGAGGCGTGAGCCGTTGTTGCGAAGGGATATAGGATACACCAAAAGTGGGGGAATACCGGATTTCCCCGCTTTTGATGCAAATTTAATACGTTGAAGTGCGCCGTTGCGCGATCTTTTACGCCGCTTCCGGGCCCAGCACGCGCGCGCGCAAGTGCGCCACGTCGGCCTGCCAGTCGGCAAAGTGTTCGCTGTCCTGCCACAGCTGGCGCAGTTCCGAGGTCTCGGCGGCGATCTTGTCGAAGGCCAGGCGCGCCTTTTCCAGCAGCGGCGGCGTGACTTTCTTCTTGCAGGCGGCCACCCATTCGTCAACCTCGGCCGTGGCCGGGTCGTCCTCGCCCGGCTTGCCGAGCAGGCGTGCGATCACTTCCAGCGCGGCCAGCGCCTCGGCGGCGAACGGCGCTTCCAGTTCCGCTTCCTGGCTGTCGATGACGTTGTCGAGCGTTGTCTCGACCAGTTCCAGGGTTTTATATTCGTGCAAATCCTGCGCCCAATCCATGGCGTAGTCGTTGCCGAAGGCGTCAGTGGCCCAAGTGCCCATAGTATGTCCTTGTGTGCGCGCGTTGGCGCTATTTGTACGTAGGTCAGATTAGCGCAGCGTAATCTGACACTGTGGTGCTCCGGTTACATTGACGGATGTTGTCGGCTTACGCCCTGCGGGCTAACCCGACCTACCCGACCTACCGACCGCCCCAATCTGCGCGGTTTATTTTGGGTCCGCGTACGGATCGGCAATGCCGAGTTTGGCCAGGATCTCCGTCTCCAGCCCTTCCATCTCGGCCGCTTCCTCGTCATCCATGTGGTCGTAGCCCTGCGCATGCAGCACGCCGTGCACGATCAGATGGGCCGTGTGTTCTTCCACGCTCTTCTTTTGCTCGGCCGCTTCCTTTTCCAGCACGTCCGTGCACAGGATGATGTCGGCGCGCGTTGGCTCGTCGTCGCTTAATTCTTCGCCTTCGTTGTAGGCGAAGGTCAGCACGTTGGTGGCGTAGTCCTTTTCGCGGTAGTCGCGGTTCAGGCTGCGGCCTTCTTCCGCGTCGACGAAGCGGATGGTGAATTCGGCCGGGGCGAACAGGGCCGCCTTGACCCAGCGGCGCACTTTCGGGCGCGTGATCAGGGTTTCCAGACGGGCATCCGGGTATTGCACGGACAAGGACAGTTTATTTTTTTCGGACATTTTTGGCGGCGGCTGGTTTCAATAAGGAGGGCAGGTGGGCGGCGTCGGCATTGGCCGCCTGCGCCGTTTCATAGGCGTCGACGATGCGCGCGACAAGCGGATGGCGTACCACGTCGGTGCTGTTAAATTGCGTGAAGCCGATACCGCGTACGTCTTTCAATACGTGCACGGCGTCGATCAGGCCGCTTGTCTGGCTCTTGTGCAGGTCGACTTGCGTCACGTCGCCCGTCACCACGGCCTTGCTGCCGAAGCCGATGCGCGTCAAAAACATCTTCATCTGTTCGACGGTGGTGTTTTGCGCCTCGTCGAGGATGACAAACGCGTGGTTCAGGGTGCGCCCGCGCATGTAGGCCAGCGGGGCGATCTCGATCACCTGTTTTTCAAACAGCTTCTGCGTGCGGTCAAAGCCCAGCAAATCGTACAGCGCGTCGTACAGGGGGCGCAGGTAGGGGTCGACCTTTTGCGCCAGGTCGCCCGGCAAAAAGCCCAGGCGCTCGCCCGCTTCGACGGCGGGGCGCGTCAGGATGATGCGCTTGACGGCGTCGCGCTCGAGCGCGTCGACGGCGCAGGCGACGGCCAGATAGGTCTTGCCCGTGCCGGCCGGACCCACGCCGAAGCTGATGTCGTGTTCGAGGATGTCGCGCAGGTAGGCGATCTGGTGCGGCGTGCGTCCGCGCAGGTCGGAGCGCCGCGTTTTCAGGACGGGGCTGGCGATGTCCGGTTCCACAAAAGTGCTGGCGGGCGCGTTGGCGTGGTGTTCCGAGGCGGCGGACAGGCCCGCGCGCTGTTCCACCAGGGCCAGTTGCACTTCTTCCAGCGGCACGACCTTGTTGGCGATGGCGTAGAACTGTTCGAGGATTTCCACGGCGCGTTCGGCATTGCTGCCGCCGACGATGAATTTCTCGCCGCGGCGGAAGATCGTCACGTCGAGGGCGGCGGAAATCTGGCGCAGGTTTTCATCGAGCGGTCCGCACAAATGCGCCAGGCGCGTGTTGTCGAGCGGCTCGGGGATGAAGTAATGCGGCTGTATCGGGGCTTTGGTTTTCAACTGGCTCTTTTCAATGCGGGGGCGCTGGCGACGAGTTCGCCGCGCAGGGTGTAGGAATGGCTTTCGGTGATGCGCACGTCGACCAGCTGGCCGATCAATTGCAAACCGTCCGGGCCGGCGTCGAAATTGACCACGCGGTTGTTCTCGGTGCGGCCTTGCAGCTCGCTATCGTCTGTATCCTTTTTGGAGCGGCCTTCGACGACGATGGTTTGCACCGTGCCCACCATGGCCAGGCTGTATTTGCGCGTATTAGCGTCGATGGCCGCCTGCAGCTGCTGCAGCCGGGCCAGTTTCACGTCGTGCGGCGTGTCGTCTTCCAGGCTGGCGGCCGGCGTGCCGGGGCGCTTGCTGAAGATGAAGCTGTAGCTGTTGTCGAAGCCCACGTCCGCGATCAGCTTCATCATGGCGTCGAAGTCGGCCTGCGTCTCGCCAGGAAAGCCCACGATGAAGTCGGACGAAATGGCCATGTTCGGGCGCACGGCGCGGATGCGGCGGATGATGGACTTGTATTCGAGGCCCGTGTAGCCGCGCTTCATGGCGCCGAGGATCTTGTCGGAACCGTGCTGCGCCGGCAGATACAGATGGTCGACCAGCTGCGGGATCTTCGCGTAGGCGTCGATCAGGCGCTGCGTGAATTCCTTCGGGTGGCTGGTGACGAAGCGCATGCGTTCGATGCCGGGAATGTCGGCCACGTATTCGAGCAGCAGGGCGAAGTCGGCGATCTCGCCGCCTTCCATCGCGCCCCGGTAGGCATTCACGTTTTGCCCCAGCAGGGTGATTTCCTTGACGCCCTGGGCGGCCAGGCCCGCCACCTCCGTCAGCACGTCCTCGAAGCGGCGCGACACTTCCTCGCCGCGCGTGTAGGGCACGACGCAGTAGCTGCAATATTTGCTGCAGCCTTCCATGATGGAGACGAACGCCGAAGCGCCTTCCACCTTGGCCGGCGGCATGTGGTCGAACTTTTCGATTTCCGGGAAGCTGATGTCCACTTGCGCATCGCCGCTGGCGCGGCGCAGTTCGATCATCTGCGGCAGGCGGTGCAGGGTTTGCGGGCCGAACACCATGTCGACATACGGCGCGCGCTTGACGATGGCGTCGCCTTCCTGCGAGGCCACGCAGCCGCCCACGCCGATCAGGAGGTGCGGCTTGGCCAGTTTCAGCTCGCGCAGACGGCCCAGGTCGGAAAACACTTTTTCCTGCGCCTTTTCGCGCACGGAGCAGGTGTTGAGCAGGATGACGTCGGCGTCTTCCGGCGTGTCGGTGCGCACCAGGCCATCGGAGGCGCCCAGCACGTCGGCCATCTTGTCCGAGTCATACTCGTTCATCTGGCAGCCGAAGGTTTTAATGAATACTTTTTTCTGCATGGAGTCGGGCGCTTATCGGTAAATGTGGCGGCAAACAAGATGGGTGGGCAGGATGCTGCGGCGCAGGGGGCCGCTCAGGGTTGGGCGCGGTGGATGACCGGCCGGGCGCCTCTGGCTGCCCGGTGGCAGGCTCGCTGCAAGTTCAGGCCATAGTTTAGCGTAAATCGCCGGCACGGGCCATGTCGTGCTGATCTTGCCGGCAAGGTTGCGATGTGAACAAGGCGCCCGGAACGGCGATGCTGAAAAGCATTTATTGCTGTACGGCACCATTGATTTGTAACAAGTTGCTGCAAAGCCTTGTGTGCGCCCGCTGGCATCCTAATGTGTTGAAATAGCATCGTTGCCAAGCCAACCAGCAGATTGATTGATATTTAACAATCAGGAAGTTTGCGCGAGGCGCAGATGCTGCGTGTTTGGACTAGTATATTGTCTTATATGCAATTCATTTTGGTGGGTTGCAGTGCTTTTACTCACGCGGCAAGTTGCGTACGTTGGCCGGGCGTGGCTGTGCGAGTCCTGTGCGGGCAGTGCGATAAGGAAAAAGGCGGGGGAAGGCTGAATCAGTTGGAAAGACGTTTATTTAAACACTCTAAGCCAGCCTTAAGTTCGTATCGGCATTATTTTCTACATTCACCAGACGAGGAAAAATCATGGCACATCATGCATTAGCATCGCAAGAGAGTTACAACCCGAACCACCTGCTGGATATTCTGCTGAGCAAGATGCAGCTGAAGAATGATGCAGCCCTGTCGCGCCTGCTTGAAGTGGCGCCACCGGTCATCAGCAAGATCCGCCACCACCGCTTGCCGGTCGGCGCCTCGCTGCTGATCCGCATGCACGAAGTGACGGGCATGAGCATCCGCGACCTGCGCGACTTGATGGGCGACCGCCGCACCAAGTATCGTCTGTCCGACGCCCAGGGCCGTCCAAAAGCGGAAGACCGCGGCGATGCGCAAGAATCGAATTACGCGCACTGATGTGGCGGTTGCGCGCTGACTGTGCCGCTTGCGTAGCTGCTGGCGGCAACAGGCTGGCGTGGACCGGGCAGCATGGACCGGGTAACATGGATGTATCGCAGTACCGATAACGGCTTTCGCTTCGCAGCGAGAGCCGTTTGCGTTTGTGGCCTTGTGAGGATCTTGATTAGCTCAGCAGTGCCGAGGTGATTTCGTCGTAGCGCAGTTCCGTTTCGCGGAACAGTTGCAGATACGCGTCTTCGCCCAGGCCCAGCGCATCCCAGGCCACCGGCGAGACGCGCGGCACCATGTCGTCGCCTGCCTGCGCCAGGTCGAGCGCGCAGACAATCGCATGGGCCACGTGGATCAGCGACGCGAGAAAGCCTGCCCCCGGCGCTTCCGGCTGCAGGTAGTTGCCCAGCGCCAGGCGCATGGTGTCGGAAAAATTCCAGTGTTCGGCCAGGGCCACGGCCGCCTGCACGTGGTCCACGCCCAGCACGGCCTGCTCCGCTTCGAGCAGGCTGCAATCGTGCGCGGCCTGGTGTGCGATGACTTGCGCGTAGTGCGCGGGAAAGCTGCTGACCAGCACCAGCCGTCCGATGTTGTGCAGCAAGCCAGCCGTGAATGCGTAATCCTGGTTGAAACGGATCTGCCGCGC
The DNA here is from genome assembly GCF_001758625.2 of Janthinobacterium sp. HH102. Lineage (NCBI taxonomy): Bacteria > Pseudomonadati > Pseudomonadota > Betaproteobacteria > Burkholderiales > Oxalobacteraceae > Janthinobacterium > Janthinobacterium sp. HH102. The sequence continues at coordinate 5,703,744 of NZ_CP062062.1, read as the reverse complement.
CAGCACTTTGGCGCAGGCGGCCGTCGCCACCGAATGGCGCCAGAAGGCCTTGTCGTCGAAACCGGGGCAGCGGCCTTCCGGGAAGCAGCCCGTGATGGCGGCCGAGGTGATCAGGCTGCGCGTGGTCTGGAAGCCCAGGTAAGTGATCGCCTGCTGGATGGTGGTGGCCTTCACTTGCAGGCCATAGTGCGATGAGTTGGCCAGGCGCAGGGTTTTTGCCGTCAGCGCCTGGTCATACGACACTTTTTTGGCCAGCACGGAAATATCGACGTCTTCCTGGTCTATGCTGTTGAGCAGTTCCATGACGACGGCGGGCAGCGAAGGCAGGTCATCGAGGTGGGCGACGATATCGTCGAGCGTCAGCTGGGTGCTCATGCGGCCTCTCCCGTGCCCAGGCGGTAAGCCGTGACATAGTTGCGCAGCAAGGTGGTGGCCGCATCGAGGGGATCGTCCGGGTCATGCTTGCGGAACAGGTAGGCCAGCCGTTCGCTGTCGGCCGCCTGCTGCGCGGCGATTTCTTCCGGCGACGGGGGCGGCGCCTGGATCGGCAGCATGTCGATGTTGTGGCGGGGCATCAGAGCCAGCATGTTTTCCGTCAATACCGCGCCTTGCGGCAACAGCACTTGTCCATGCGCATCGAGCAAGACATCCGACAAGATCATGCCGGGACGAACTTGTTCCAGGGGTAGATGTTGATGCGTGACCGCCATGACGACTCCTTAGATGATTGCGGGATATTACCATTGCCATGACGCAATGTCTCAACCTGCATCAAAGTCTCTATCGAAACTGGGAATGCTGTAAATCTTGCCAATAAGCATGTCATACCGTACATTTGAATCAGGCCCTTGCATTGCTGACGTATCTGCGCCCGCGCCGCGGGCTGGCGGCTGGCCTGGCCCGGGGAGTGTTGATTGATGGTGAGTATCCAAGTCCGGCTGACCCTGCTTTTTGTCGTGATCGTCACCTTGGTGCTGGGCATTTCCGGCAGCTATACCCAATATACCTTGAGCAAGGAACTCGAATCGGGCAGCGCGCGCCTGCGCAGCGGCGTGCTCACGCGCTTGCAGACCAGCTTGCCGTCCGCCCTGTGGGACCTCGACAAATCCAAGGTCGACAGCATCGTGGCGGCCGAAATGCTGCCGCCGGAACTGGTCGGCATCCGCGTCTATGACGCCTCGGTCGGTTTGTTCGCCGGCGAAGTGCGCGACGCGGCCGGCACGCTGGTGCCGCTTGAGGCGGACGTGGCCATGGGCGGCACGCCCGTCGAGGCGCCGCTGGTGTTCCGCGACGCCGTGGCGGCGGCCTCGGGCGGCAAGCCGGTGATCGTCGGCAAGGTCATCGTCAATTTCAGCCGCGCGCAGATCGATGCGGCCTTGCGCAGCGAAGTGCGGCGCAAGGTACTGGAAGTGTTGCTGCTTGACATCATCCTCGTGGGCGCCCTGGCGCTGAGCCTGCGCATCGTCTTCGACCCCCTGAAGCAGTTACGCGACGGCTTGTTCGACCTGGCCACGCGCGGCAGCGACGAGGTCGAAGAGCTGCCGGAAAGCCGGCGCGACGAACTGGGCGACGTGATCCGCGGCTTCAATGCCGTGCAGCGCAAGCTCAAGTCCATCATCGAAGGCAGCCGCGAGGCGGAAGACATGGCGCGCCGTTCGCAGCAGGCAACGGCGCAGGCCATGGACGAGCTGCGCCGCGCGCAGGAATCGTTGCTGCAGTCGGAACGCCTGGCCTCGCTGGGCAGCCTGGTGGCCGGTGTGGCGCATGAAATCAACACCCCGGTCGGCATCGCCCTGACCAGCGCTTCGGTGCTGAAGGAAGCCACCGATGACATCAGCGCGGCGGTGGCTGGCGGCAGCGTGAAGAAGACCGACATCGTGCGCTACCTGGAAACGGCCGGCGAAAGCGCGCGGCTGATCATGAACAATGCCTACCGCGCCGCGCATCTGATCCACAGCTTCAAGCAGATCGCCGTCGACCAGGTCAGCGAGGCGCGCCGTTTGTTTGAATTGCGCGACTATATCGGCGAAGTGATCTCGAGCCTGCAGCCAACCCTGAAAAAGACGCGCATCAGCATCGATATCGATTGCCCGCCTGACATCATGCTCGACAGCTATCCGGGTGCGCTGGCGCAGGTGCTGACCAACCTGGTCTTGAACTGCGTCGAGCACGCCTTCGATGCGGACACGGCGGGCAATATCCATATCGGCGTGCGCCGCGACGGCGACGCGATCGCCATGCAGGTGCGCGACAACGGCCGCGGCATCGCGCCCGACATGCTCGACCGCGTGTTCGATCCGTTTGTCACCACGCGGCGCGGGCAGGGCGGCACGGGACTGGGCTTGAATATCGTGTTCAACTTGATTGCCAAGCAGTTTGGCGGCACCATCACGGTCAGCAGCACCTTGGGACAGGGCGCGACGTTCCTGCTGCGCTTGCCCACGGTGACGCCGTTGCCGGAAAGCACCAGCAGCCAGGCATAGTCAAGGAGATGACATGGCACAGATAGAAAACAGTCAGCAAGTGGCGCTTTTGCGCGGGATCAATGTGGGGCGCGCCAAGCGCGTGGCCATGGCCGACCTGCGCAAGCTGCTGGGCGACCTCGGTTTTGCGCAGGTGCGTACGGTACTCAACAGCGGCAACGTCGTGTATGACGGGGGAGCGGTGGCGCCGGCCGAGGCCGCTGCCCGCATCGAGGAAGCGCTGGTGCTGAAACTGGGCGTGGCGGCCAGGGTGACGGTGCTGTCGGCCAGCCAGTTTGCCGAACTGGTCGAACAAAACACCCTGGCGCCGGCGACCGATGCGGCACGCCTGCTGACCTTGGTGCTGAACAATCCGGCCGACGTGCAGCGCCTGACGCCGCTCTTGCAGCAGTCGTGGCAGCCCGAAGCGCTGGCGCTGGGCCGCTGGGCCGCGTATGCCTGGTGTCCCGATGGCGTGCTGGCCAGCAAGGTGGTGGCGGCGCTGGGTGTGCTGCTGGGCGACGGCGTCACCTCGCGCAACTGGGCCACCATGCAGAAATTGCATGCGCTGCTGAACGGAGCGGATGCGGCAGCCATATCCTCATTTACCAAGGAGCACTGATGCCTTCCATTTCAGGGACATTCGACGTCACCATCCGTCCGGAAGCCTTGTCTGACACGGCCACGCAGTCGGGGCTGGGACGCTTGTCGCTAGCCAAGCGCTACCACGGCGCCCTCGACGCCAGCGCGCAGGGCGAGATGCTCAGCGCGCGTGCCAGCGTGACCGGTTCGGCAGGCTATGTGGCGCTGGAACGGGTGGAAGGCACTTTGGACGGGCGCCAAGGCAGTTTTTATTTGCAGCACAGCGGCAGCATGACGCGCGGCGCGCCCGCCTTGTCCGTGACGGTGGTGCCCGATACGGGCACGGGCCAGTTGCAAGGACTCACCGGCAGCCTGGCCATCCGCATCGAGGAGGGCAAGCATTATTATGATTTTACGTATGACATTGTTGAGACGCCATGAACTGGGATATCGTCAAGGGCGTCTTGATCGTGCTCGTCGCCATCAGCGCGGTGGTGACGGCCTTCGTGCTCATTTCCGCCTCGGGCCCGGACAAGGCGGGCTGCATCGCGCGCGCCCTGAAGTCCGGCATTCCGGTGGGGAATATCGAACGGGTCTGCCGCCTGCTCGATAAATGAGGACGCCATCAAAAAACATTCCGCACCAGGCGGAATGTTTTGCAGCAGCGCACTTGCCAGCGCAGGCGCCGTCAGTTGTCGAATTTTTCCTGTTTTTCGCCGTGCAGGCTCAAGGCCACCAGGCCCAATCCCACCAGCAGCATCGAGTACATGCTCGCTTCCGGCACGGCGGCCGGTACGCTGGTTTGCTGTGCGGTCGCGGCCGTCGTGGGCCTGGGCGGCGCCAGGGCCGCATGGCGCGCGCCACTGCTGCTCCAGTGCGGTGTCGCCGTCGCGGTGCTGCTGGCCAGCAGGCGTGCATACGGCAAGTCCGGCGTTTCCCAGCCAGGATTGTTATTCAAGCTGATGCTTTCATCGATCGTCACGCGTTCGCCGGCTTCCTGCTTGCCGGCCGTCGTGTCGCTGACTGCCGCCATGCTCCCCGTGCTGGCCGACAGCGCCAGCAAGGCCACGCATAACGGCTGATAGATTCTCATCGTGCTCTCCCTGTTGTTCACCGCGCGGCGCAGCCGAAACCGGCTAGCGCATGGACGGACAATTCGCCTGTAAGGGGGCGTATCATGATTTTTCTGCTGTTCTCCCATTACAGCATAGATCGTGACATTTTTGATACGCTTATTTCCTCTTTATTACGAATATTTGTCATTTTGATAGCGTAAGCATGATCGCTGCCGCACACTTTGCATAAGCACGCTATCGCCGAAAAACACTGTTGTTTTTTTGTGCGAATCGCCAGCAGGAAAACAATATATTGATTAGTATATTGTTTATCGCACGCTATTCAATATGACCGCCTGTGGGAGGGCACGATGGAGACAGTCGCAACACAACACGCCGAATACAACCTCGACGCCATGCGGGGTTCGGCCTACAAGGCCAGCTCGCTGCTCAAGGCCATGGGCAATGCCGACCGGTTGATGCTGCTGTGCCAGCTATCGCAGGGCGAGCATTGCGTCAGCGACCTCGAGCAAAAAGTGGGCATCGGCCAGCCGACCCTGTCGCAGCAGCTGGGCGTGCTGCGCGAAGAGATGCTGGTGGCCACGCGGCGCGACGGCAAGCAGATCTATTACCGCGTCGCCAGCGCGCCCGTGCTGGCCGTGCTGCAAGTACTGTACGCGCAATTTTGCGCGCCGCGCCCCACGTTCAACGACGAAGCCGACTGATCCTGCCATGACTATCGACTGGCAACACTTCACGCCATGGGCCGCGCTGGCCGGCGGCATGCTGATCGGCCTGGCGGCGGCACTATTGATCTTGTTCAATGGCCGCATCGCCGGCATCAGCGGCATCGTCGGCGGCTTGCTGCGCCCGCGCAGTGGCGACCTGGGCTGGCGCATCGCCTTTCTCGCCGGCCTGATCGGCACGCCCCTGCTGTGGCAGTTGTGGCGAGCCTTGCCGCCCGTGCAGATCGACGCCGGTACGCCGGCCCTGATCGCGGCGGGCTTGCTGGTGGGCGTGGGCGTGCGCTACGGCGCCGGCTGCACCAGCGGCCACGGCGTGTGCGGCCTGTCGCGTCTGTCACCGCGTTCATTGGCGGCCACGTGTGCCTTCATGGCGGCCGGTTTCCTCACCGTGTATCTGTTGCGCCATCTGTGAGCAAGCTTATGAGCAAGCTCATCCTTTCCCTGTTGAGTGGCCTCGTCTTTGGGCTGGGCCTGATCGTCTCCGGCATGGCCAACCCGGCCAAGGTGCTCGGTTTCCTCGACCTGGCCGGCGCCTGGGACCCATCGCTGGCGCTGGTGATGGGCGGCGCCATCGGCGTGGCCCTGCCCGCCTTCTGGCTGGCGCGGCGGCGCAGCAAGTCTTTGCTGGGCGACCCCATGCAATTGCCCGCGGCGCGGCGCATCGACCGGCGTTTGCTGCTGGGCAGCCTGGCCTTTGGCGCGGGCTGGGGCATCGCCGGTTTCTGTCCCGGTCCCGCCCTCGTGTCGTTGCTGGCCGGTCAGCCGAAGGCGTGGTTGTTTGTCGGCGCCATGCTGGCCGGCATGCTTCTCTTTGAAGTGCTGGAGCGCCGCAAGGCACCCGCGCCGGCCTGAGACGGTACAATCTGGCGCATCGCCACTCTGGATACTGCTTACATGAAGACCGTGATTTTCCGCGCCGGCGCGCGCGCCGCCCTGCTGTGCAGCGTGCTGGCGCTGTCCGCCTGCGGCGGCTTGCTGAAGAAGGAAGCGCCGCCCCCTCCCGCGCCCGTGGCCGACACCTTGCCCAATCCGCAAGTGCTGCTGCTCGGCGAAGTGCATGACAATGCGCAAGGCCATCGCCTGAGGGGCGCGGAATTGCAGCGCCGCCTGGCCGCCGGCTGGCGTCCCGTGATCGTCATGGAGCAGTTTGATCGCGAAAACCAGGCCTTGCTGACGCGCGCCGCGCGCGATTGCGCCGACCCCGATTGCATCATCCGCGTGATGGAACAGCCGCGCTGGGACTGGAGCTTGTACCGGCCCGTGCTGGACCTCGTCATCAGCTACCAGCTGACCCTGGTCGCCGGCAACCTGTCGCCGGCCGATGCCTCGCGCATCGTGCGCGACGGTATCCAGTGGTCCATGCCGCCCGCGATGGTCGCCACGTACCTGGCCGCGCCCGTGCCGGCCGATATTCTGGAAGGGCAAAAGAAGGAAGCCCAGGCGGCCCGCTGCAATATGCTGCCCGACATGATGATCAACGGTGTCGTCAACGCCCAGGTGGCGCGCGATATCTGGATGGCCAAGCTGATCCGCGACCAGGCGCCGCGCGACGTGGTGTTGATCGCCGGCAATGCGCATGTGCGCAAGGATATCGGCGTGCCCCGCTGGCTGAAGCTGGCCGACCCGCAACTGAACCTGCGCAGCATCGGCTACCTGGAACAGGGCGTCGCCGGCTACCAGGGCACGTTCGACTTGACGCAAACGATGCCGGCGCAGCCGCGCCCGGACTTGTGCGCCAAATTCAGGAAATAATCACTGCTGCACCCGCACCAGGGCGCTGACCCGGCTGGCCGTGTCGAGCAGTTTCGGCAGGCTGTGTTCCAGCAGATGCGCCACGGACGGCCCCGCCGTCTGGCCGCTGACGTTGATCGCCGCCACCACCTTGCCGGCCCGGTCGAACACGGGCGCGGCCAGGGCGATCAAGCCCTGTTCCAGCTCTTCCTGCACCAGGCACCAGCCCTGGCGCCGCACTTGCGCAATCTCTTCCATCAGGACCTCGATATCGACCTTGGTGGCCGGCGTGATCTTCAGCAGCGCCATCTTCGACAGCCGTTCGCGCAACGCGTCGGGCGCCAGGCCCGACAGCAACACTCTGCCCATCGAGGTGCAGTAGGCGGGCAGGCGGCTGCCGATGCCCAGGTTGATCGACATGGTGCGGTGCGCGGACAGGCGCACGACATACACGATGTCGTCGCCGTCGAGCACGGTGGCCGAGCACGACTGGCGCAAGGTCTGCATCAATTCTTCCAGCAGCGGCTGTGCCTGCGTCCACACGGGCAAGGATGACAGATAGGCGTAACCGAGGTCGAGCACCTTGGGCGTCAAACGGAACAGCCGCCCATCCGCTTCCACGTAACCGAGATGCAGCAAGGTGTGCAGGATGCGCCGCGCGCCCGCGCGCGTCAGCTGCGCCCGTTCCGCCACTTCGCTCAAGGTCTGCTGCGGCGCGTCCGCGCCAAAGCTGCGCAAGACGGCAAGGCCCCGCGCGAACGATTGCACATAGCTGTCGCCGGGACGCGGCGCGCCGTCGGCATCGGCGGTGTCGTCGGTGGAAAGAGAGGTGCTGCTGCGTGCGGTCATGGCATTTCCAATGGGGCAAGGTGGCAATTATAGCCATGGCGCTGGCGAAAACGGCAAATTGACAAGCGCCCCGATCAGGCATATTCTCACGAATAAGTTCTAAATACGAATATTTGTTCGTTATGCGAACAAATGGCTAATGAGTTTGATTGGGAGGAGACCGCAATGATCGACAAACTGCGTTCCAGCGTGCTTGATGCGCTGGCCGATATCCACGATGGCGCCACCGTCATGATTGGCGGCTTCGGCGGCGCGGGCCAGCCGGCCGAGCTGATCGACGGCTTGATCGCCCAAGGCGCGCGCGACCTCGTCATCGTCAACAACAATGCGGGCAATGGCGACACGGGCCTGGCCGCCCTGCTGAAAAACGGGCAAGTGCGCAAGATCATCTGCTCGTTCCCGCGCCAGGCCGATTCCCACGTCTTCGATGGGCTGTACCGCGCGGGCAAGCTGGAGCTGGAATTGGTGCCGCAGGGCAACCTGGCCGAACGCATCCGCGCCGCCGGCGCCGGCATCGGCGGCTTTTTTACGCCCACGGGCTACGGCACGGACTTGGCCAAGGGCAAGGAAACGCGCGAAATCGACGGGCGCATGTATGTGTTCGAGTCGCCGATCCACGCCGACTTCGCGCTGATCAAGGCGGAGCAGGGCGACCGCTGGGGCAACCTGACCTACCGCAAGACGGCGCGCAACTTCGGCCCCATCATGGCCATGGCCGCCAAGGTCAGCATTGCTTCCGTGCACGAGGTGCTTGACTTGGGCAGCATCGACCCCGAACACGTCATCACGCCGGGCCTGTTCGTGCAGCGCATCGTGCAAGTGCCGCGCACGGCCACCGGCCCCGCCGGCTTCAAAGCAGCCTGAGGAAAATCAACATGAATAAATGGAATCGAGACCAGATGGCGGCCCGTGTGGCGGCCGATATCAACGAAGGCGCCGTCGTGAACCTGGGCATCGGCTTGCCGACCCTGGTGGCGAACCACTTGCCGGCTGGCGCGGAGATCATCCTGCACAGCGAAAACGGCGTGATCGGCATGGGCCCCGCGCCCGCGCCGGGCGAGGAGGATTACGACCTGATCAACGCGGGCAAGCAGCCCGTCACCTTGCTGGCCGGCGGCAGCTATTTCCACCACGCCGACAGCTTCGCCATGATGCGCGGCGGCCACCTGGACATCTGCGTGCTGGGCGCTTTCCAGGTGTCCGCCACGGGCGACCTGGCCAACTGGCACACGGGCGCGCCCGACGCCATTCCCGCCGTGGGCGGAGCCATGGACCTGGCCATCGGCGCGAAAAAAACCTGGGTCATGATGGAATTGCTGACCAAGGGCGGTGAAAGCAAGCTGGTGCAGGCCTGCAGCTATCCGCTGACGGGCATCGGGTGCGTGAGCCGCATCTACAGCGACCTGGCCGTGTTCGACCTGGGACCCGCCGGCGCCACCGTCGTCGAACTGGCCGATGGCCTGCGTTTTGAGCAGCTGCAAGCGTTGACGCCGGTTTCACTGCTGGACGGACGTTAGCAAGCCAGCAATGTCGGCTTACGCGCTTGCGCACTAACCCGACCTACATTTCTTGGAGGAAAAAAATATGACTGCAGCGTTTATCTGCGATGCCCAGCGCACCCCATTCGGCCGCTACGGCGGCGGCCTGTCCGGCGTGCGCACCGACGACTTGGGCGCCGTGCCCATCCGCGCCTTGATGGCGCGCAACCCGAACGTGGACTGGACGGCCGTCACGGACGTGCTGTACGGCTGCGCCAACCAGGCGGGCGAGGACAATCGCAACGTGGCGCGTATGGCCGCCTTGCTGGCGGGATTGCCCGACAGCGTACCGGGCGCCACCCTGAACCGCCTGTGCGGCTCGGGCCTGGATGCCATCGGCAGCGCCGCCCGTTTCATCAAGAGCGGCGAAGCGGGCTTGCTGGTCGCCGGCGGCGTGGAAAGCATGAGCCGCGCGCCGTTCGTCATGGGCAAGGCGGACAGCGCCTTTTCGCGCGGCATGAAAATGGAAGACACGACCATCGGCTGGCGCTTCATCAACCCCTTGATGAAGGCGCAGTACGGCGTCGATTCGATGCCGGAGACGGCGGAAAACGTGGCGTCCGACTTCGGCATCAGCCGCGCTGACCAGGATGCGTTTGCCCTGGCCAGCCAGGTAAAAGCCCTGGCGGCGCAGCAGGCGGGCATGTTCGACAGCGAAATCTGTCCCGTCAGCATCGCGCAGAAGAAGGGCGAACCCGTCGTCGTCGCCCGCGACGAGCATCCGCGCGCCACCACCCTCGATACCTTGGCCAAGCTGAAACCCGTCGTGCGCGCGGACGGCACGATCACGGCCGGCAACGCGTCGGGCGTCAACGATGGCGCGGCGGCCCTGCTGCTGGCCGACGAGGCGAACGCGGCCCGCTTTGGCCTGACGCCGCGCGCCCGCGTGGTGGCCATGGCGACGGCCGGCGTGGCGCCCCGTATCATGGGCATCGGCCCCGCGCCCGCCACCCTGAAAGTGCTGGCCATGACGGGCTTGAGCCTGGCCGATTTCGACGTCATCGAATTGAACGAAGCATTTGCCGCCCAGGGCCTGGCCGTGCTGCGCCAGCTGGGTCTGCGCGACGACGATCCGCGCGTCAACCCGAACGGCGGCGCCATCGCCCTCGGTCACCCGCTGGGCGCGTCCGGTGCGCGCCTGGCCATGACGGCCGTCAACCAGCTGCACCGCACGGGCGGGCGCTATGCGCTCTGTACGATGTGCATCGGCGTGGGCCAGGGCATCGCGCTGGTGCTGGAACGGGTCTGATTCCATGCGGCCGCAGGCGAAAAATAGTTACCGGCGATACGTATTAACCCGTATGCCGGACGGCTTTTTGACCCTGATCAAGGGCGTATGATGCAAAACCAGCCCGGGCAACCCGGCTGGCGTTGGCTTTTTCACACGAACAAGAAGATTGATATGACATCCCACGATACTCCGCATGACGTTGCGCAGCTGACTTCCCAGCAGCGCATCAAGGCCATCATTGGCGCTTCTTCCGGTAACCTGGTCGAATGGTTCGACTTCTACATTTACTCGTTCTGCGCGCTGTATTTCTCGCACGCCTTCTTCCCTTCCGGTAACTCGACCACGCAGCTGCTGCAGACGGCCGGCATCTTTGCCGCCGGCTTCCTGATGCGCCCCGTGGGCGGCTGGCTGTTCGGCCGCATCGCCGACAAGTACGGCCGCCGCCAGTCGATGATGATTTCCGTGCTGATGATGTGCGGCGGCTCCTTGATGATCGCCGTCATGCCCACGTATGACACCATCGGCGCCTTCGCGCCGTTCCTGCTGCTCGTGGCGCGCCTGTTCCAGGGCCTGTCCGTGGGCGGCGAATACGGCACCAGCGCCACCTACATGAGCGAAGTGTCGGAATCGGGCAAGCGCGGCTTCTTCGCCTCGTTCCAGTACGTGACCCTGATCGGCGGCCAATTGCTGGCCTTGCTGGTGCTGGTGGTCTTGCAGCAACTGCTGACCCTGGAAGAATTGCGCGCCTGGGGCTGGCGCATCCCGTTCGTGTTTGGCGCCCTGGCGGCCCTCGTCTCGCTGAACCTGCGTAAATCCCTGACGGAAACGACCACCGCCAGCGAGCGCAAGGACAAGGACGCGGGCAGCCTGCGCGGTTTGCTCAAGCATAAGCGCGCCTTCATCACGGTACTCGGCTTTACGGCCGGCGGCTCGCTCGTGTTCTACACGTTTACCACCTACATGCAGAAATACCTGGTCAACACGGCCGGCATGGATACCAAGACGGCCAGCGCCGTCATGACCTGCGCGCTGTTGGTGTACATGATTCTGCAACCGGTGTTCGGCGCCTTGTCCGACCGCATCGGCCGCCGCACCTCGATGCTGTTCTTCGGCGGCCTGGCCACCCTGTGCGTGTTGCCGATCATGCATGCCTTGAAGGATATTTCCAGCCCGTACGCGGCGTTTGGCCTGATTATTATCGCGCTGGCCATCATCAGCTTCTACACGTCGATCAGCGGCCTGATCAAGGCGGAAATGTTCCCCGTCGAAGTGCGCGCGCTGGGCGTGGGCCTGTCGTATGCGGTCGCCAACGCGATGTTCGGCGGTTCGGCCGAGTACGTGGCGCTGCAGTTCAAGGCCTGGCACGTGGAAGAGTATTTCTATTGGTACGTGACCGTCATGTGCCTGATTTCCTTCATCGTCGCCATCCGCATGCCGGACCCGAGCCGCTCGGGACTGCTGAAGTAACGTTGTCGTAAAATGGGTGGCACTGCGTGGGGGACACTGCGGTGTCCCTTTTTCATCGCCGCCTTTTATCGTGCCGATCAGGAGTTTTCATGTCGTATGTCATTCCCGCACCTATCCAGCCCAGCGTTCCCGTCACGGGCAGCGTTGATACTTTCCCCGTCCACCGCATCTATTGCGTAGGCCGCAACTATGTCGAGCACGCCAAGGAAATGGGCCATACGGGCCGCGAGGCGCCGTTTTTCTTCATGAAGCCGGCTGACGCCGTGCTGCCCGTGCCCGCCGGCACGACGGGCGAGCTGCCGTATCCGGCGCAGACGCAGGATTTCCAGCACGAGATGGAGCTGGTGGTGGCCATCGGCAAGGGCGGCAGCGATATCGGCGTGGCCGATGCGCTGAGCCACGTGTGGGGTTATGCGATCGGCCTGGACATGACGCGCCGTGACGTGCAGGGCGCGGCGAAAAAACTGGGCCGTCCATGGGACACGGGCAAGGCCTTCGAACACTCGGCGCCCATCGGCCCCATCTCGCCGGCCGCGCAGGCAGGTGACGTCCAGCATGCCGCCATCACCCTGCACGTGAATGGCGAGCTGCGTCAAAGCAGCAGCATCGATATGCTGATCTGGAACGTGGCCGAAACCATCGCCGACCTGTCGACCTACTTCACCTTGCAACCGGGCGACCTGATCTACACGGGTACGCCGGCCGGCGTGGCGGCCGTGCAGCGCGGCGACGAGCTGGTGGGCGCCATCGATGGCCTGGGCGAACTGCGCGTGAAAGTGGTCTGAGCGGACAAGGAGGGCGGCATGATGAACGACACATATTCCGTAGCACAACCGACGCGCGCCGAGATCGACGCCCTGGCGGGGCCGGCCCTGCTGGAATTCGGCACGGGCTGGTGCGGCCACTGCCGCGCCACCGAGGCGCCGCTGGCCGCCGCGTTGGCGCAGCACCCCGGGGTAGCGCATATTCGCGTGGAAGACGGCCCCGGCCGCGCGCTGGGGCGCTCATTCCGCGTGAAACTGTGGCCGACCCTGATTTTCCTGAAAGATGGCCAGGAAGTGGCGCGCCTGGTGCGTCCGCTCGACAGCCGCGAGATCGAGCAGACTTTTGCATTGATCGATGCGTAGGTCAGTATAGGTGGGCGTAGGTCGGCGTAGGTCGGCTTAGCGCAGCGTAAGCCGACACCACCGTACATGCTCCATCACAACTTCTTGCCGCACCGCAGCACTGCGCGTATGATAAGCCGCTTACAGCAAGATCAACCGCATCCTTCGTGATGCAGCGCGATCATCGCCGGCCCGCTCCACCCGGAGGGGCCGCAGGCAAGGATTCACCACAAATGACCGATGCCGCGATGCCGACGCGCGGGTCTGGTACGGAATGCCTGGCGATACGCCGGGCCTGATACACGTCGCCCATCCCCTGACGCCTTTCCTGCCGTGCCCCGGGTAACCGGATGGCGCACGACCGTTGTTTCTCTAAATCAGCACTGATCACGGCGCGTTAGCGCGCGTTGGTACACCGTTGTCTGCCGTTAACAACGGCGTGTTGTGGCGTGGAATTTGTTTGCGAATTTAATAGCAATTTCGCAGCAAATACGCCCGCGCACAGCTATGATATGTGAACCGCGCGCCTAGACAACGTGCTGTGCTGCTGCCTGAAAAAACATCCAGAGAATGGCCTTTAGACACCCTCCCCAAGGAGCGCAGTAAATGAGCACCCCCCCCAAGAAAAATTCCCCCGGCACGGTGCTGTTCGCCAGCCTGATCGGCACCACCATCGAGTTCTTTGACTTTTATATCTACGCCACCGCCGCCGTGCTGGTGTTCCCGAAACTGTTCTTCCCCGCCGGCGACCCGTCGGCCGCCGTGCTGCAGTCGCTGGCCACGTTCGCCATCGCCTTCTTCGCCCGCCCCATCGGTTCGGCCGTGTTCGGCCACTTCGGCGACCGCATCGGCCGCAAGGCCACTCTCGTGGCGGCCTTGCTGACCATGGGTATCTCCACCGTCATCATCGGCTTGCTGCCGACGTATGCCGCCATCGGCACCCTGGCGCCGCTGCTGCTGGCGCTGTGCCGTTTCGGCCAGGGCCTGGGCCTGGGCGGCGAGTGGGGCGGCGCGGTGCTGCTGGCAACCGAGAACGCGCCACCGGGCAAACGCGCCTGGTACGGCATGTTCCCGCAGCTGGGCGCGCCGATCGGCTTCTTCCTGTCGGGCGGCATCTTCCTGCTGCTGAGCGAAACCATGACCGATGAGCAGTTCTTCAGCTACGGCTGGCGCATCCCGTTCCTGGCCAGCGCGCTGCTGGTCATCGTCGGCCTGTACGTGCGCCTGAAGATCACGGAAACGCCGGACTTCCAGAAAGTCATCGACAAGAACGAAGTCGTCAAGCTGCCCGTGGCCACCGTGTTCCGCCAGCATGGCCGCATGCTGTTCCTGGGCACCATCATCGCCCTGGCCACCTTCGTGCTGTTCTACCTGATGACGGTGTTCGCGCTGAGCTGGGGTACGACCAAGCTGGGCTTCACGCGCAAGGAATTCCTCGTCGTGCAGCTGTTTGCCGTGCTGTTCTTCGCCCTGACGATACCGTTGTCGGCCGTGCTGGCCGACCGCCGCGGCCGCCGCGCCACCCTGATCTGGGTCTCCGTCGCCATCGCCATCTTCGGCCTGGTGCTCGCGCCGATGTTCGGCTCGGGCGTGACGTGGGAAGTGACCGTCTTCATGGCTGTCGGCCTGGGCCTGATGGGCATGACCTACGGACCGCTTGGCACGATGTTGTCCGAGCTGTTCCCGCCCGAAGTGCGCTACACGGGCGCTTCGCTCACGTTCAACCTGGCCGGCATCCTCGGTGCCTCGCTGGCGCCGTACATCGCCACCTGGCTGGCCACCAACTATGGTCTGCAATACGTGGGCTATTACCTGTCGCTGGCGGCCGTGCTGACCCTGGGCGCCTTGCTGATGGTGGGCAAGCCGCGCGCGGGCAAGGAAGCCTGGCAGTAACACACCTCTGATCCCGGAGCATCCGAAAGCCGCCAGCTGCAACCAGCTGGCGGCTTTTTTTGTCGGTAAAACGCCACGCCGCACGCCTGCCGAGATTCTTGTTGACAGTCAAAATCGGCTGGTGGTAAGGTGTGCACACGTGTGCAATGCAGTGCAAGGCCTTACAAAGCACATCCCGGGACAGTGACACCGCAAGATAGCGGTGCGGTCTGAAGTACCACAACGACAACGAACTTGGAGTGAGACGATGAAGATGCGCAATGTTGCGATTGCTATAAGCCTGGCCCTGCCGATGACGGCCATGGCCGCCGAGGAACGCCTGTCCGTGCTGTGCTCGGCCGACATGGAATGGTGCCAGTTGATGAAGAACCGCTTCGAGGCGGAAAGCAAGATCAAGGTATCGATGATCAGGAAGAGCGCCGGGGAAGCCTACGCGAAGATCCGCGCCGAAGCGTCGAACCCGAAATCGGACATCTGGTGGGGCGGCACGGGCGACCCGCACCTGCAGGCCGCCGCCGAAGGCTATACGGAAGAATACAAGTCGCCCACCCTGCCCAAGCTGCAGCCGTGGGCGCTCAAGCAGGCCGAGACGGCCAAGTACCGCACCGTCGGCATCTATATCGGCATCCTGGGCCTGGCCTACAATGAAAACGTGCTGAAGAAGAAAAACCTGCCGCCGCCTCAATGCTGGAAAGACCTCGTCAAGCCCGCCTACAAGGGCGAGATCGAGATGGCCAACCCGAACTCCTCGGGCGCCGCCTACAACGCGCTGGCCACCGTGGTGCAGCTGTTCGGCGAAGAGGAAGCCTTCGATTTCCTGGCGAAAATGGGCCAGAACGTCAGCAAATACCCGAACGCGGGCGTGGCGCCGGGCGAGGACGTGGGGCGCGGCGAAGCGGGCGTGGCCATCGGCTTCATGCATGACCTGATGAAACTCACCGTGGCCGGCTTTCCCGTGAAGGTCTTGCCGCCCTGCGAAGGCACGGGCTACGAGATCGGCTCGATGAGCATCGTCAAGGGCGCGAAAAACATGGAACAGGCAAAGAAATTCTATGAATTCGCCCTGCGTCCCGACGTGCAGAGCGAAGCCGTCAAGGCGCTGGCTTTCCAGATCCCGTCCAACGCGGCCGCCACCATTCCCGCCGCCTCGCCGCGCCTGGAAAACATCAAGACCATCAACTACGACTTCGCCAAGTATGGCGCGTCGGACACGCGCAAGCGCCTGCTGCAACGCTGGACCACGCAGATTTATTCTGCCGGCAATTAACGCGCGCCAAAACTTACTGCGCGTCGCGATTTGCAGCCTGCGATGCTCACTGTGCTAGCGCACAGCTGCGCGTCTCGGCCGCAACTCACTGCCGCTCGCTACAGTTTTGGCAGGCGTTAAACCTATATCAATTGTTCAAAACGTCTGGAAAACAGGGCGCACCGCGCAACAGAATTTCAGACGTTCATAGTTGGATGAAACTCATGAAAAAGATATTTTACGGCTGGCTGCTGGCCGCTTTGGCAGCGTTGTGCCTGTTGCCCTGGCAGCAGCAGGAAGCGGGACTGTTCGCCGGCGAATGGCTGCGCGACGGCCAGTTCTTCAGTGAACGTGGCGCGCCGGCCGTGCTGCACGTGCTGTCGTTCGGCGCCTGGCCGCTGGGCGTGTTCTTTGCCCTGATCGCCGCCAGCGCCGCGCTGGTGGCCGCCAATCCCCACCGCAAGACCCTGGGCCTGGGCCAGATCGCCCTCGGCGGCGCCGGCTTGCTGTGGCTGGCATGGCTGGGCTGGGGGCCGCTGGCCGCCGGCACCGGCCTCGGTTTCGGCGCGCTGCTGCTGGCGCTGTGCCTGCTGTTCCTGCTCACCTCGGGCGCCGCCGCCTGCGGCGTGTGCCGCGGCGACGCCTTCGTGGCCGGCGCCATCGGCCTCATCATCTGCCTCATTTCCCTGTTCGTGCTGTTCCCCGTCGCGCTGATCCTCGTCAGCGCCGGCCAGCCCCTGGACGATGGCGGCACGGGCGCCGCCGCCCTGGCGCGCCGTCTGGCGGACCCTGGCATCTGGAGCCTCAATTGCGTGGCCGGTCCCGGCCGCTGCGGCGTGGCCTGGAACACCCTGGCGCTGGCCTTGCTGACGGGCGTGTCGGCCACCTTCCTCGGTCTCGTGTTCGCCCTGCTGGTCACACGCACGAATGGCCGCTGGGTACGCCCCATGCGCGCCATCACGATTCTCCCCATCGTCACGCCGCCGTTCGTGCTGGGCCTGGCGCTGATCTTGCTGTTCGGCCGCAACGGCGCCATCACGGGCCTCGTCGGCGAACTATTTGGCATCGAACAAAGCCGCTGGCTGTACGGCATGACGGGCGTGTGGCTGTCGCAGATGCTGGCCTTTGCGCCGATCGCCTTCATGACATTGATCGGCGTGGTCGAAGGCGTCAGCCCCTCGCTGGAAGAAGCGTCGGGCACCCTGGGCGCCAGCAGCTGGCAAACCTTCGTCAAGGTCTCCTTGCCGCTGATGCGTCCCGGCATCGCCAATGCCTTCCTGTTGTGCTTTATCGAAAGCATGGCCGACTTCGGCAACCCGATGGTCTTGGGCGGCAACTTCCACGTGCTGTCGACGGAAATCTTCTTTTCCGTGGTGGGTGCCTCGAACGACCAGGGCCGCGCGGCGACTTTGGCCATCGTGCTGCTGACGTTTGCCGTGGGTGCCTTCTTCATCCAGAACCTGTGGCTGGGCAAGAAATCGTATGTGACGGTGACGGGCAAGGCCGACCACGGCGGCCACGCCTCGCTCAATCCGCGCCTGAAAACCACCTTGTGGACCATCGCCCTGCCATGGTTCGCCTTCACGGCCCTGATCTACGGCACCGTGGTGGCGGGCGGCTTCGTGAACAACTGGGGCCAGGACAATGCCTTCACCTTGCGCCATTACATCGACGCCTTCGGCATCACGGCGGGCGCTGCCGGCTGGCACTGGACGGGCCAGGCCTGGCCGTCGCTGTTCACCACCTTGACGATTTCGGCCATCGCCGCGCCCTTGACGGCCTTTGTCGGCATCCTGTCGGCCTGGCTGCTGGTGCGCCAGCAATTCGCCCTGAAAAGCGCGTTCGAGTTCGGCACCATGCTCAGCTTTGCCATTCCCGGCACCGTCATCGGCATCAGCTACATCCTGGCGTTCAACTCGGCGCCGATCGAATTGACGGGCACGGCGACGATTCTGATCCTGTGCTTTGTCTTCCGCAACATGCCGATGGGCTTGCGCACGGGCATCGCCGCCATGCGCCAGCTCGACGGCAGCCTGGACGAGGCGTCGATCACCCTGGGCGCCAGCAGCTGGACCACCATGCGCAAGGTCATCCTGCCGCTGCTGCGCCCGGCGATTGCCTCGGCCCTCGTGTATGGCTTCGTGCGTTCGATCACGTCGATCTCGGCCGTCGTCTTCCTCGTCAGCGCCGATTACGACATGGCCACGTCCTACATCATCGGCCTGGTGTCGAACGGCAACTACGGCACGGCCATCGCCTACGCCACGGTGCTGATCGTCATCATCCTGCTGTGCATCCAATTGATCCATTTGCTGGTCGGCAAGCGCCGCCTTCGCCGCGTCAGCGCCGAAAAAACGCTGCCGGCCGCCGTTCCCAACCTGGAAAAGAGCTACGCATGAACCACTTTACTACCCAAGCAACAGAGCTTGCCGCGCTGGAATTCGATGGTGTTACCAAGCGCTACGGCAAGGCCCTGGCCGTGAACGATGTGTCGTTCACGATCGCCCCGCGCACCATGGTCACCCTGCTGGGCCCCAGCGGCTGCGGCAAGACGTCCACCCTGCGCCTGATCGCGGGCCTGGAACGCGTCAGCGCCGGGCGCATCCTGCTGGCCGGCGAGGACGTCACCTTGACTTCCGCCGCCGAGCGCGACGTCAGCATGGTGTTCCAGTCGTATGCGCTGTTTCCGCACATGACGGTGCTCGACAACGTGTGCTACGGCTTGACCGTCTCGGGCGAGACCAAGCCGCGCGCCATCGAACGGGCGCAGGAAAGCCTGCGCCTGGTGGGCCTGGCCGATTTTGCCGCGCGCTTCCCCAACGAGTTGTCGGGCGGCCAGCAGCAGAGGGTGGCCGTGGCCCGCTCGCTGGTGCTGCAGCCCAAGGTCTTGCTGCTGGACGAGCCGCTGTCGAATCTGGACACGAAACTGCGCCGCCGCGTGCGCGACGAGATCCGCGACATCCAGGTCAAGCTGGGCTTGACGGCCGTGTACGTCACGCATGACCAGGAAGAGGCGCTGGCCATTTCCGACCAGATCATCGTCATGAACCGCCAGGTGATCGCGCAAAAGGGCACGCCGCACGAGCTGTTCGAGTCGCCGGCCGACAAGTTCGTCGCCGACTTCATCTGCAACGCG
Source organism: Janthinobacterium sp. HH102 (assembly GCF_001758625.2). Classification (NCBI taxonomy): domain Bacteria; kingdom Pseudomonadati; phylum Pseudomonadota; class Betaproteobacteria; order Burkholderiales; family Oxalobacteraceae; genus Janthinobacterium; species Janthinobacterium sp. HH102. Next base: position 5,684,702 of record NZ_CP062062.1, on the reverse strand, counting down.
AACATCGTCGATGGCGTGATCGAATCGGTGGCCGACGGCAAGGCCGTCTGCGTCATGGGCAAGCTGCGGCTGCGCCTGCCATGTCGCAGCCAGCGCAGCGGCGAAGCGAGTTTCGCCGTGCGTCCGGAAGCGATCCTGCTGTCGCCCGCGCAGCCCGACAGCGCCATGGTGGTGCGCGTGGCGCGCGCCACTTACCTGGGACGCGAAATGCAATACACGCTCGAGACACCGGTCGGCGAACTGTTTGCCGTCTCGCACGACTTGAGCCAGGTTTTCACGCAAGGCACATCGGTCGCCATGACCGTACACGAACATGGCGCAGCCATCATTGGAGGACAAGCATGACAGATATGACACAGGCAGCACTGGCCGATGCGGCCACGCTGGAACGCTATGCCTATGCCCGGCACATCATCGGCCAGGCGGGCGAGATTGCGCTGGGCATGTTCCAGCGCCGCACGGAACTGGTGATCGAGGAAAAGGGCTTGCAGGACATGGTCAGCATCGCCGACCGCATGGTCGAGGATTTCCTGCGTGCGCAGATCGCCGAGCGCTTCCCGGAAGACGCCGTGGTGGGCGAGGAGCGGGGCGGCGGCGCGTCCGACGCGCGCTGCGTGTGGGTCATCGATCCCATCGACGGCACGGCCTGTTTCGTCAACGGCATGCTGGCCTGGTGCGTGTCGATCGGCGTGCTGGTCGACGGCCAGCCCGCCATCGGCGCCGTGTACGACCCGAATGCGGACGAGCTGTTCCACGCCTGCCTGGGGCAGGGCGCGCATGTGACGGCGAAGGCGGGCGAAACGCGGCTGCGCGTCAACGACGTGGCCAGCCTGCAGGGCGGCGTGCTGGGCGTGGGCTTTTCGCACCGCGTGGGCACCGATACCTTTTTGCCCTTCCTGCTCGACGTGCTGGAAGAGGGCGGCATGTTCATCCGCAACGGTTCCGGCGCGCTGATGATCGCCTACGTGGCGGCCGGGCGCCTGATCGGCTATTTCGAGCCGCACATCAATTCCTGGGATTGCCTGGCGGGCATCGTGCTCGTCAACGAGGCGGGCGGGCGCTGCAATGATTTCCTGGCCGATAACGGCCTGGAAAAGGGCAACCCCATCCTGGTGGGCGGCCCCCGCTTGTATCCGCAACTGGCGGCGCTGGCCTTGCCGCGTTGTACCTGAACACATTGACTGAAAGGGAGGACAGGCGTCCGGCGAGGGACGCATGTAGTGGCAACACGCTGTTGAGCATCATGAGTAATCCACCACCATAAAAACAAGCAGGAGACAAAATGAAAAACGGGATGAAAAAGAGCACCATGCAGTTGAACAAGATCGCCGCCGTATTGTTGCTGGTCGCGCCAGGCTGCGTGCTGGCCGAATCGAGCGTCGTCGTGTACGGCCGCATCCACGCGGGCTTCGACCGTATCGAAACGTCGAGCTCGGCCACGGCGCCGAATGGCGAGTCGGTGTCGCGCGTATCGGACAATTCCTCGAAGATCGGTTTCCGTGGACGTGAAGATTTGGGCAATGGCAACACGGCCTTCTTCCAGATCGAAGGCAACGCCAAGCTCGACGATGGCACGGGCGCCATCAATAGCAAGGATACCTTTGTCGGGCTGGAAAACCCCGCCTATGGCCGCATCGCGCTGGGCCGCTTCGCCACGCCGATCCGCCAGATCAACGGCTACACCAACCGTTTCGTGGGCGAAGGCATCCAGGATGACGCCAACATTTCGCAGCTGGGCGGCGAAGGCTTCAACCGCCGCAGTTCGAATGCCGTCAGCTATCGCACGCCCGTGGTACAGGGATTCAGCGCCACGATTTACCGCGCCAGCGAAAACGAGGCATCGAACGGCGACCGCATCTATTCGGGCATCGTGCAATACGCAAACGGTCCCGTGAAGGGCGCCGTCGGCTATGAAAAGCACAAGGACTTGCGTCCCGGCTTCAGCGAAAAGATGTTCCGCGCCGTGGGCAATTACAACTTCGGCGGCGGCGACGTGGGCGTGGCCTGGAACCGCATGGTGTATGACGTGGCCGGCGGCGACTTGCAGCGCGACTACTTCACCATCACGGGCGCCTACAAGGCGGGCGGCGGTGCCTTCATCGGCCGTTTCGGCGTGGCAGGCGACGTGTCGGGCAGCGCGCCCAACGGCAGCAGCGTGACCATCAAGGCCACCACCCTGGTGCGCGGCGACGACAGCGGCGCCAAGCAGGCGACTTTGGGCTACGAGTATTACTTGTCCAAGCGCAGCACCGTCTACGCCTACTACACGCAAACCAATAACGACAAGAACGCCAACTACACGTTTGGCGGCAATGCCTTCGCCGCCACCAAGAAGGGTGCCAAGCTCAGCGGCGTAATGCTGGGCGTCATCCACCTGTTTTAACTTTTTTAGCCCGGATTTGCACACGTGTGCATTTCCGGGCCAAGCGATACCGACTATCAAGGAGATGGAAATGATTCAAGTGGCATTGTTCGGCGCCGGGCGCATCGGCCGCATTCACGCCGGCAATCTGGTACGCCAGCCCGGCGTGCGCCTGAAATACGTGGTCGACGTGCATGCGGACGCGGCGGCGGAAGTGGCGGCCCTGCATGGCGCCAGCGTCGCCAGCGTGGAGGCTGTGCTGGCCGACCCGGCAGTCAAGGCCGTGCTGATCGCGTCGAGCACGGATACGCATGCGGACCTGATCGTGCGCGCGGCCGCCGCCGGCAAGGCCATCTTTTGCGAAAAGCCCGTCGACCTGACCCTGGAGCGCGCGCGCGCCGCCGCCGCTGCCGTCAAGGACGCGGGCGTGCTGTGCATGATCGGCTTCCAGCGCCGCTACGACCCCACGTTTGCCGCCGTCAAGCAGCGCATCGCGGCGGGCGAAATCGGCACGCCGGAGTTGCTCATCGTCACCAGCCGCGATCCGGGCCCGCCGCCCGTCAGCTACATCCAGGTGTCGGGCGGCATCTTCAAGGATATGCTGATCCACGATTTCGACATCTTCCGCTGGATACTCGACGATGAAGCCGTCAGCGTGCATGCCACGGGCAGCTGCCTGGTCGATCCGGCCATCGGCGCGGCGGGCGATCTCGACTGCACGGCTGTGACCATCCGCACGGCGAAGGGACGCTTGTGCCAGATCAATACGACGCGCCGCGCCGCCTACGGCTACGACCAGCGTTTCGAAGTGCTGGGCAGCGCCGGCATGCTGCAGGCAGGCAACCACAAGCCAACGGAAGTGACGGCCTATGGTGCCGTCAACGTCAGCGTGGACAAGCCGGAAGACTTTTTCCTGGAACGCTACCGCGCCGCCTACGCCAGCGAAATGGCGCACTTTTTCGACGCCTTTGCCCATGGCGCGGCGCTGCGCACCACCGTCCACGATGGCTTGAAGGCGCTGGAACTGGCCGAGGCGGCCACCGTATCGTGGCGCGAGCAGCGCATCGTGCAACTGTCATAAGGAAACAATGCCATGAAGAATACGACTGAATTTGCCCAGGGCCGCGCGCTCGACGTGATCTGCCTGGGCCGCCTGGCGGTGGACCTGTACGCGCAGCAGATCGGCAGTACCCTGGAAGACGCGACGAGCTTTGCCAAATACCTGGGTGGCTCGTCGGCGAACATCGCCTTCGGCACGGCCCGGCTGGGCTTGAAATCGGCCATGCTGTCGAAGGTGGGCGACGACCACATGGGCCGTTTCCTCACCGATACCTTGGCGCAGGAGGGCTGCGACGTCAGCCATGTCGGCATCGACCGCGAACGGCTCACCGCCCTGGTGATGCTCGGCATCAAGGACAAGCACACCTTCCCGCTGATCTTTTATCGCGAAAATTGCGCCGACATGGCCATCGACGCGTCCAGCGTCGACGCCGCCTTTGTCGCTTCCAGCAAAGCGTTATTAATCACCGGCACGCATTTCTCGACTAGCGCCATGCACGCCGTCAGCACGCAAGCTCTGAAATTGGCGCGCGCGAACAACGTGCGCACCGTGCTCGACATCGATTACCGGCCCGTGCTGTGGGGCTTGTCGGGCAAGGCGGACGGCGAAACGCGGTTCGTCTCGAACGACGGCGTCACCAGCCATTTGCAGGCCATCCTGCCGCAGTTCGACCTGATCGTCGGCACGGAAGAGGAATTCATGATCGCCGGCGGCGGCACCGACATCATGGCCAGCTTGCGCGCCGTGCGCAAGGTGAGCGGTGCAACCCTGGTGGTCAAGCGCGGACCGCTGGGCTGCGCCGTCATCGAGGCGGCCATCCCTGCCGGTCTCGATCAGGCATTCAACTATCAGGGCGTGCGCGTGGAAGTCTTGAACGTGCTCGGCGCGGGCGACGCTTTCCTGTCGGGCTTCCTGAAAGGCTGGCTGCGCGGCGAGGATTACGAGGCGTGCTGCCGCTATGCGAATGGCTGCGGCGCCCTCGTCGTGTCGCGCCACGGCTGCGCGCCGGCCATGCCGTCGCCCGTCGAGCTCGACTATTTCCTGGCCAATGCGGCCAAACTGACCCGTCCTGACCAGGATGCCACGCTGGCGCGCCTGCACCGCACGACGGTGGCGCGCAAACAGTGGAATGAACTGTGCGTATTCGCGTTCGATCACCGCACGCAATTCTTTGAGCTGGCCCAGCAGGGCGGTGCCGACGAGGCAAAGATTGCGCGGCTCAAGCAACTGTTCGTGCAAGCCGTGGGCCAGACGGAGGCGGCGCGCGGCTTGCAGGGCGGCACGGGCGTGCTGATCGATGACCGCTATGGTGTCGACGCGCTCAACGATGCGACGGGGCGCGGCTGGTGGATCGGCCGTCCCGTCGAGATGCCGGGTTCGAATCCCTTGCAGTTCGACTGGGGCCGTTCGCTGGCGTCGCGGTTGACGCAGTGGCCGAAGGAGCACGTGATCAAGTGCCTGGTGCAGCTGCATCCCGACGATACGCCGGAAAACCGGCTGGAACAGGAAGCGCAAATCAAGGGCTTGTACGACGCGGCGCAAATCACGGGCCATGAATTGCTGCTGGAAATTATTCCTGCCAAGTCACTGCCCCAGCACGACGATACCGTGTATCGCGCGGTGAAACGCCTGTACAACCTCGGCATCTATCCCGAATGGTGGAAGCTGGAAAGCATGTCGGCCCAGCAATGGCAAGCCATCGATGCCCTCGTGCATGAGCGCGATCCGTATTGCCGTGGCGTCGTCTTGCTGGGCTTGAACGCCCCCATCGCCGCGCTGGCCGACAGTTTCGAGCAAGCCAGTGCCAGCACCACCTGCCGCGGCTTCATGGTGGGCCGCACCATCTTCCAGGAACCGAGCCGCCGCTGGCTGGCTGGCGAACTCGACGATGCGGGCCTGATCGCCGCCGTGCGCGCCAACTTCGAGCAGCTGATCAGCTTGTGGCAGCGCACGCGCAACCGCCTGGAGCGTGCGGCATGAGCGCGACCATCCATAAAACCATCCGCCTGACCATGGCGCAGGCGCTGGTGCGCTACCTGTCGGCCCTGCGCACCGAGGATGGCCAGCCCCTGTTCGGCGGCGCCTTCGCCATCTTTGGCCACGGCAACGTCGCCGGCATGGGCGAGGCGCTGTACCAGTACAAGGATGTGTTCCCCACTTTCCGCGCGCACAATGAACAGGCGATGGCGCATGCGGCCATCGCCTATGCGAAAGCCCACATGCGCCGGCGCATGATGGCGGTGACCAGTTCCATCGGTCCGGGTGCGACGAATCTGCTCACCGCCGCCGCGCTGGCCCACGTCAACCGTTTGCCTGTGTTGCTGTTGCCAGGCGACGTGTTCGTCTCGCGCGCGCCGGATCCCGTCTTGCAGCAGCTGGAAGATGGCACGGATGGCAGCGTGTCGGTCAACGATGCCTTCAAACCGCTGTCGCGCTACTTTGACCGCATCGTGTATCCGGAACAATTGCTCACGGCCTTGCCGCGCGCGATCGCCGCCTTGACGGACCCGGCCGCTTGCGGCCCCGTGACCTTGTCTCTGCCGCAAGACGTGCAGACGATGGCGTATGACTATCCGGCCGACTTTTTCGAACCGAGAGTCGTGCGTTTCCGCGCCGTGCCGCCCGTCGAGCAGGAACTGGAAGAGGCCGCGTTGCTGTTGAAAAATGCAAAACAGCCGCTGATCGTCGCCGGCGGCGGCGTGCTGTACGGCCAGGCCGGCGCCGCCTTGCAGGCGTTTGCCGAACGGCACGGCATTCCCGTGGCGGAAACCCAGGCCGGCAAGAGTTCTTTACCGTGGGACCACCCCTTGCAGCTGGGCGCCATCGGCGTCACCGGTTCGCCCGCCGCCAACGCGCTGGCGGCGCAGGCCGACGTGGTGCTGGCCGTCGGCACGCGCCTGCAGGATTTCACGACAGGATCGAACTCCCTGTTTGCGCAGGCGCAACTGCTCAGCCTGAACGTCAACAACTTTGATGCGCTGAAACGCCGCGGCCTGGGTGTACAAGCGGACGCGACCCTGGGCTTGCAGGGCCTGTCGCGGCTGCTGGGCAGCTGGAATAGCGCGGGCCAGTGGCTGGACCGCGCGCAGCAGGCGGCGCATGCCTGGCGCGACACCGTGGCGTCCATTACTGGCAAACGCGAGGTCGCCGGCTTGCCGTACGACGGCGAAGTCATCGGCGCCGTGCAGCGTTCCGCACCGGATTCTACTGTGCGCGACATCGTCGTCTGCGCGGCCGGTACCTTGCCGGCCGAGTTGCATAAACTGTGGAGAACGTCAACGCCGGGCGGCTACCACATGGAATACGGCTACTCGTGCATGGGCTATGAGATCGCCGGCGGCCTCGGCGTCAAGATGGCCAAGCCTGACTCGGAAGTCATCGTCATGGTGGGCGACGGCAGCTATCTGATGATGAATTCGGAAATCGCCACTTCCGTCATGCTCGACAAAAAACTCATCATCGTCGTGCTCGACAACCGGGGCTATGGCTGCATCAACCGATTGCAGCAGGCCTGCGGCAATGCCTCGTTCAACAATATGCTGCCCGACAGCGCACCGCCTATCGACTTCGCCCTGCATGCGCAATCCTTGGGCGCGCTGTCCGAACATGTGGGTTCGATTGCCGAACTCGAACAGGCGATGCTGCGCGCCCGGGCAGCTTCCCGCACGTATCTGATCTGCATCGACACGGACGACACGCGCACGACGCAGGAGGGCGGCTGCTGGTGGGAAGTGGCCGTACCGGAAGTGTCCACCCAGCCCGGCGTGCAAGCTGCGCGTGCCCGTTATGAAAACGATCGCCTGAAACAAAGGAATTGAAATGACTACCTGGAATGTACGCATCGGCATCAATCCGATCTCGTGGATGAACGACGATTTACCGAGCCTGGGCGGCGAGACGCCCCTGGAAACGGCGCTGAAGGAAGGCGCCGAGATCGGCTATGTGGGTTTTGAACTGGGCAACAAGTTTCCGAAAGATGCCCCGGCGCTGAACGCCGTGCTGGGCAAATACAATCTCGCCTGCGTCTCGGGCTGGTATTCGGGCCGCCTGGCGCACCGCTCGGTGGAAGAAGAGATCGCTTCTGTTGGCCCGCATTTACGTTTACTTGCCGACAGCGGCGCCACCGTCATGGTCTACGGCGAAGTGGCCGACGCCATCCAGGGCGAAGCGCGTCCCTTGTATAAACGCCCGCGTTTCCAGTCCGCCCAGCAATGGCAGGACTACGCCGATAAACTCACGGCCTTTGCCGCCCACCTGCTGGCGCACGGCGTGCGCCTGGCCTACCACCACCACATGGGCGCCTACGTGGAAACGCCGGCCGACGTGGATCAACTGATGGCCTTGACGGGGCCGGAAGTGGGCTTGTTGTTTGATACGGGTCATATCACCTTTGCCGGCGGCGACGCGCTGGCGGTGCTCAATAAACATATCGACAGGATTTGCCACGTGCATTGCAAGGATGTGCGCCCGAACGTGGTGAAACTGGCCCGCAATGGCCACTGGAGTTTTTTGCAGGCCGTCATCAATGGCGCCTTCAGCGTGCCGGGCGACGGCTGCATCGACTTCCCGGCCATCCTGACGCGGCTGTATCTGCATGGCTACGCGGGCTGGCTGGTGGTGGAGGCGGAGCAAGACCCGGCCGTCGCCCCCAGCTACGCATACGCGAAGATGGGCCACGATTACCTGGCGCGCCTGGTCCATGCGATTCCGCGCCTGGGTCGGGAGGCGGCATGAGCCCGCTGCTGGTCAAAGCAGGCAAGGCCGGCGGCAAGATTGTGGAAGTCACGCCGGAATCGGCCGGCTGGACGCACGTGGGCTTTGCCGCGCACAGGTTGCAGGCCGGCGAACACATCAGCCTGGAGACGGGCCACCGCGAGCTGTGCCTCGTCGTGCTGACGGGCACGGTCACGGTGCAGGCGGGCGATCACGTATGGGAAGGCATCGGCAAGCGCGCCAGCGTCTTCGAGGACGTCTCGCCCTACGCCGTGTATGTGCCGCTGGAAACCACGGTGCGTATCACGGCCGTGAGCGCCGCCGAGGTGGCCTTGTGCAGCGCCCCGGCCACGACCCACCGTCCGGCGCGCCTGATCGAACCTTCCACCATGACGCGCTCCGTGCGCGGCCAGGGCGCCAACACGCGCTATGTGTGCGACATCCTGCCGCAGACGGCCGAGGCGGACGGCTTGCTGGTGGTGGAAGTCGTCACGCCGTCCGGCCATTCGTCCAGCTATCCGCCGCACAAGCACGACAGCGACAATATTCCAACCGAAAGTTCGCTGGAAGAAACCTATTACCACCGCCTCCATCCTGAGCAGGGCTTTGCCTACCAGCGCGTCTACACGGATGACCGCAGCATTGACGAAGCCATGGCCGTGGAAAACCACGACGTGGTGATGGTGCCGCGTGGCTACCACCCCGTCACCGTGCCGTATGGCTACGACGGCTATTACCTGAACGTGATGGCCGGCCCGAAACGCGTGTGGCATTTTAAAAACGACCCGGCCCATGACTGGCTGATGACGAAATAACCAAGGACAAGACAATGACGACCCCGATGATCGGCCACTTTATTGGTGGCAACCCGATGGCTTCGCGCACCGAGCGCACGAGCGATGTGTTTAATCCTGCCACGGGCGCCGTGACGGCCAAGGTGGCGCTGGCCACGCCTGCCGAGCTGAACGCGGCCGTGGCTGCCGCCCATGCGGCCTTTCCCGCCTGGTCGCAAACCTCGCCCCTGCGCCGCGCCCGCGTCATGTTCAAATTCAAGGAATTGCTGGAGCAAAACGCCGACAAGCTGGCCGAGCTGATCACGCGTGAACACGGCAAAGTTTTCACGGATGCGAAAGGGGAAGTGACGCGCGGCATCGAAGTGGTGGAGTTTGCCTGCGGCATCCCGCAGATGATGAAGGGAGAATACTCGGAACAGGTGGCCGGCGGCATCGACGCCTGGTCGATCCGCCAGGCGCTCGGCGTCTGTGTCGGCATCACGCCGTTCAACTTTCCCGTGATGGTGCCGATGTGGATGTTCCCGATGGCCATTGCCTGCGGCAACACGTTTGTATTAAAACCGTCGGAACGCGACCCGTCGGCCAGCCTGCTGCTGGCGCAGCTGCTGACGGACGCGGGCTTGCCCGACGGTGTCTTCAACGTGGTGCAGGGAGATAAGGAAGCCGTCGATGGCTTATTGCACCACCCGGACGTGCGCGCCGTCAGCTTCGTCGGTTCCACGCCGATCGCCGAGTATATCTATGCGACGGGCTGCGCCCAGGGCAAGCGCGTGCAGGCGCTCGGTGGCGCGAAAAACCACATGGTCGTCATGCCCGACGCGGACATTCCCCAGACGGTCGATGCCCTGATGGGCGCCGCGTTTGGTTCGGCCGGCGAGCGCTGCATGGCCATTTCCGTCGTCGTGGCGGTCGGCAATGTGGCGGACCAGTTGGTGGAAGCCCTGGTGCCGCGCATCGCGGCGTTAAAGATCACGCAGGGCATGGATCTGTCGGCCGAAATGGGGCCGGTCGTCACGCAGGTGCACAAGGAGAAGATCGCCGGCTATATCGCCACGGGGGTCAAGGAAGGCGCCAAGCTTATCTGCGACGGGCGCGGTTTTGTCCTGCCCGGCCATGAGCAGGGCTTTTTCCTCGGCGGCAGCCTGTTCGACCACGTCACGCCGGACATGACGATTTATAAGGAAGAAATCTTCGGCCCCGTGCTGTGCATCGTGCGCGTGCCCGATTTCACGGCGGCGCTGGACCTGGTCAATGCGCATGAATACGGCAACGGCACGGCCATCTACACGCGCGACGGCAACACGGCGCGCGAATACACGCACCGGGTGCAGGTGGGCATGGTCGGGGTGAACGTGCCGATTCCCGTGCCGATGGCCTTCCACAGCTTCGGCGGCTGGAAGCGCAGCCTGTTCGGCGACCACCATGCGCACGGCCCGGAATCGGTACGTTTCTATACGAAGCAGAAGGCGGTGACGCAGCGCTGGCCGGCCTCGACGGCGGCCGGGGCCGAGTTTGCCATGCCGACCCTGAAGTAAAGCGCGCTGGCGGCGCGCAGTATCAGCGCGTCAGCGCGCCGCCACGTGTCCGTAGCAGGTTTTCAGTTTTGCGTAGTCGTAAAAGACGCTGCCCGGCGCGATGCGGGCGCCGTCGCAAGCGGCCTGGAAGTCCGTTTCCTTTTCGTTGTACAGCAGGCGCACGATGAGCTGCCCTGCCTCGTTGCGGTACACATCCCACTGCATATTGGCCGCCAGCGGCGAGACGTTCTGGCCGCGCCATGGATTGTTTTCATAACTGTAACTGACCGATGCCGGCAAGGGGGCCAGCGCCTGCTGCAAGCCCATGGCCGAAGCGAGCGGAATGATCATCTCGGCGTGCGTGAAGCGCAGCTTCGCCGCGTGGCGCACATCTCCCCTGGCCAGCGCATCGACCTCATTGAAAAAATCGTCGCGCAAGGCCAGCGCAAAGCGCCACGTCACACCGCTGCTTTCCTTGGTGGCCGGTCCCTTCTGGTAAAAATCCTCGTGGTCGGCGATATACGCGTAGTAGCGCGCATCCTCGGCAGGCATGTAGCGGCTGAAATCGACCGGCACTTCATGCCGCATGCCGGCCGCGATCGCATACAGCTCATACAGTTTTGTCGCGGCCGCATTCAGGCTGCGGATCACGGTCTTGCCGCTGCCCGTCATGGTGCGCGTGAACTTGCCGTCGGCGCTGGTGAAGGTGTAGCTGCCCGTGTCCGCATAGCTGGCGCGGCCGCCTTCCAACTGGTCGAGGAAGGCGGGAGAAAACAGCCGTTCGAGCACGTGGCGCGCATGCGCGGTCGCCGCAGGCAGCCTGGCCGGGGTTCCCATCAGCGCATCCAGCTGCTTGCTTCGTTCATAGTACTGGTAGGCCTGGCTGGCGGCATAGGTGGCGTAATACGGGTTGGCCGGATCGGTGACACGGTCCGTCTGCGGCGCCAGCTTGTGCGCGTACAGCAGGAAGCGGTTGACGCCATCGGGCTGCAATATCGGCTGTACCGCGGGCTTGCGCCCTTGCGGATATGGCGCCGGCGCGGGCGGAAGGTACAGCAAGGGCGTCAGCGCTGGCGCGTGCTCGAGCAGCGACTGCGTGAAGAAGCGCGAACTGTCGCGCGCGCGGTCCACGCCGGAATGAATGGTGACGAGCTGTCGCGGCGCCGTCGCCGCGTCTTGCCCCACTTGCGCGAACAGGGTGGGCAGGCGCGCCAGCATGCGCACGGCCAGCTGCCGGTGCTCGTCGATGCCCGTCTGCGACAGATTGCCGTAGCCGGGCCGCTCGATGCCGGCCACGCCATAACCGAGCAAGGCATTGGCCTTCATCAGGGCCAGGATGTCGGGGCCGAGTTCGCGGCCCAGGGGCGTGAGCGCATCCTGCGCGGCGGCCTGCTGCCACATCGCATACAGGGCCGCGTCGTTCTTCATGCTTGTGAGTCCGCGCGAACCGTGGCGCGCCACCAGTTGCGTGAAGATGGGCTGGAAGCCGGCCGGCGGCGCGGCATAGGTGGCCGGGTCCTGCTGCGGCGCATACGGCGTCTTGGTCTGGTAATGGCCTTCGACGGCCAGCGTGGGACCGGCGCACATGGCGAGGGCCAGGGCCAGCGGGATGCTGGCCAGGGGAAGCGATGGAGGCATGGGAGTCCGTGACGTGATGAGTTCCTGGGCGCAAGCCTAGCATCAAACGCCAAACTGGCGGGCACGGCTGGGAGCCGGCCCGCCTGCACTCCGTGATTACTGCGCCACGTGGCCGTAGCAGGTCTTCAGCTTCGCATATACATAGAAATGGCTGCCGGCCGCATGGCGCGCGCCATCGCAGGCGGCCTGGAAGTCGGTTTCCTTTTCGTTGTACAGCATTTTTACCAGCACATTGCCGCTGGCGTCGCGGTACACGTCCCACTGCATGTTGGCCGCCATCGGCGCCACGTACAGGCCGCGCCAGCTGCTGTTGTCATAACTGTAGGTCTGCGCCGCCGGCAGCGCGCCGACGACGGTCTTCAGGCCCATGGCCGTGGCCAGCGGGATGATGGCTTCCGCATGCGTGAAGCGCAGCTTGGCGCCGTGCGACAGGTCGCCGCGCGCGATGGCGTCCACTTCCGTGAAGAAGTCCTCGCGCAGCGCGCGCACGTAGTTCCAGGTGACGCCGGCGCTTTCCGTGGTGCCGGGACCCTTGTTGTAGAAATCCTGGTAATCCTGCACGAAGGCCTGGTACTTGGCCGCGTCCGACGGCATGTACTGCACGAAGTCGGCTTTGACCTCGTTCGTCATGCCGGCCATGATGGCGTACAGGTTGTACAGCACGGACGCGGCATCGGCCAGGCCCTTGATGGTGGTCTCGCCGTCGCCCGTGACAGTGTTGGTGAACTTGCCGTCGTCGCTGGTGAAGCTGTAAGTACCCGTATTGGCGAAGCTGTAGGTGCCGTTGTCGATCTTGTCGACAAACGCCTTGCTAAACAGCCGTTCCAGCACTGCACGGCCCAGGGTGCGCGCCGTGGCGTCCGTGTCGATGGCCGTGTACTTGGCCAGGAAGTCGGGGCTTTTCAGGTAGTTCTGGTAGGCCTGGCTGTCCTGGTAGGTCTGGTAGTAGCCGTCGAGGGCATCGGTGACGAGGTCCGTCTTGGGCACCAGCTTGTGCGCATACAGCAGGAAGCGGTTGGTGCCAGCTGGCTGCGCCACGGGCTTGCCGGCCGGGTAGCCGGCGGGCGCGGGCGGCAGGGTGATCAGCGGCGCGACGTTGGGTGCCGTGGCGGCCAGCGACTGCGCAAAATACGCGGCGCTGTCCTTGGCGCGGTCCACGCCGGAACTGACGGTGACGATCTGGCGCGGCGCGCTGGCGGCGTTCGCGCCCAGTTGCGTGAACAGGGCGGGCAGGCGCGCCAGCATGCGCACGGCCAGCTGCTTGTGCTCATTGATGCCCGTCTGCGACAGGTTGCCGTAGCCGGGCGCCGTGATGCCGTCCACGCCGTAGCCGAGCAGCGCGTTGGCCTTCATCAGTTTCAGGATGTCGGCGCCCAGCTTTTGCCCCAGCGGCGTGAGCGCATCGTCGGCGGCGGCCCTTTGCCAGACGTTGTAGAAGGCGGCGTCGTACTTCATGCTCGACAGGCCGCGCGAACCGTGGCGCGCCACCAGTTCGGTGAACACGGGCGCGTAGCCGGCCGGCGCGGCTTCATACGTGGCCGCCTCCTGCTGCGGCGTGTACGGCGTCTTGGTCTGGTAATAGGTGGCGGGCGGCGGCGTCACAGGGGGTGTCACCGGCGGCGTGACAGGGGGCGTCACCGGAGGCGTTGTCTCGCCGCCGCCACAGGCGGCCAGGGAGAGCATCAGGATGGACAGGGGGAGATGGCGTGCATGCAGCATGGCGTTTCCTTTGGATGTGAGTTGCCCGGGCGCGCCGCGCAGGACGGCGCACCCAGGGCAGACAGGCAGGATGGTGGAATTTAGAGCTTGAGGGCCTTGGCCAGGCTGTTGGCGCGCGCATCGCGCTCGCTCAATGGCGCCAGGCCATGGCGTTCCTCGATGAACTTCAGGATCGACACGGTTTCATACTCGGTATGGTCGATATGCCCGCCTTCGCTGAACGGCGAGATGACGAGGGCGGGGATGCGCGTGGCCGGGCCGAAGCGGTCGCCTTTGGGCGGCGCCACGTGGTCCCAGAAGCCGCCGTTTTCATCGGTGGTGACGATGATGACGGTATCCTTCCATTGCGGGCCTTCCATGATGGCGTTGATGATGGCCACGCCCTCGTCATCGCCGGCCGCCACGCTCGATTTGTCCATCCCCGGATGCATGTTCTTCTTGCCCATGGGCTTGTAGAACGAGACGGGCGGCAGCTTGCCCGCCTGGACGTCGGCGATCATGTCGGAGCGGTCCTTCAGGTGCGTGGCGCGCTGCTGCGGGCTGTCGATGAAGCGCTTGAAGTAGGTGAACGGCTGGTGGTGATACGAGAAATCGTCGGCCTTCTTGCCCGACTTGGTCGAGGCGACGGCGATGTCGTAGCCGTCCGCATAATAGACCCAGGATATGCCCTTGTCCGTCAGGCGGTCGCCGATGGTGGGCATGGTTTGCGGCGGCAGGAAGGTCTGCTTCTTGGTCGGATCGAACAGCAGCGGGCCCTGCATGGTGTTGACGGCGTAGCCGTCCTGCGTCACTTCTGCTTCCTCGCCCTTCTTGTGGCCGGTGCCGCGCTCATCCTGGGCGACGATGGATTTGGGCGCGTTCGGGAACACGGGCGTGCAGGCGCAGGTCAGCCACATGTGGTTGAGGAAGGAACCGCCGTAGGCGGACTGGAAGAAGCGGTCGGCCAGGGTGTAGCGCTGCGCCAGGGCCCACAGTTTGAGCTTGCTGCCGTCGAAATAGCCCATGGGCAGGGCGCCCGTATTGCCCTCGACGACGAAGCGGTCGTTCTTGCCGTCGTTGATCTGGCGCTTGTGCGTCCAGAATGCGTGCACGGGACTGGCCGTCTTGTCGCCCAGCGACACGCTCGGCTCCATGTGGAAGGGCGCGTTGGCGATGTCGCCCTTGAAGCGCTGGTCCAGGCCGCCCTTGTCGAGCGCCACGGCGGGCAGCATCGCATAGGGCTTGCCGTCGGGACCGGTCTGCGTGGTGGTGTCCGGCGAGCGGCCATTGGCGATGCCGTCGGCGCCGGGGAAGGTACCGAACAGGTGGTCGAAGCTGCGGTTTTCCATGTACACGACGACGATCTGGCCGATCTTCGCCAGCTTCGGATCGGCGGCGGCACTGGCAGCCGTATTGTGCTGCATGCCGGCGGGGGTGGTGCAGGCCGCCAGGCCGATGGCCCCGGCGCCGAACAGGGCGATTCTTAGAACGTGGTTCAACATAACGGTCTCCTTGATACGCCTCCGTGGACGGGGCGCTTTTTTTAGTGGTATGGCCAGAACAGGCTTCTTGAAGAAATTGCACACGTGTGCAGCACGCGTGTGCAAACAGTAACCCGGATTTTTTTCGATGTCAACAAGTACAGGCGGAGGATGAAAAAGTGTGGAAAACGGGGAACGGCGGGCGCTGCGGGGCGGTGGGGGCGGGCAGACGGCGTTGCGCCATCTGCCGTATTGAGTCGCTTAGCGCGTCGTGCCGCGCCGCACCAGCGTGACGGGGACTTCCTTCAGGCGGCCCGGCATGGCAAATTTTTCCATGCGCTCGACCAGGCTCTTGACGGCGCGACGCGCCAAGTCGCCCGCATCCTGGCGGATGGTGGTCAGCTGGTAGGCGTCGAGCGCCGCCATGGGAATGTCGTCGAAGCCGATCACCTGCAATTGCGCGGGCACGTCGATGCCGTACTTGCTGCGCGCCGCGTCGATGAAGCCGCAGGCGATCAGGTCGGTGGCGCAAAAGACGCCGTCGGGCAGCTTGCCCGAGGCGAGCAGGGCGTCGGCCGCTTCCTGGCCCGCCTGGTAGCCGATGGCGTCGGCCAGGTATTCGCCGGCCGTGCAGCGCTTCTTCGCCACGGCCGGCGCCAGGTGGTCGAGGAAGGCCTTGCCGCGCGCGATGCCGCTGAAACTGCTGGCGCGCGTGTTGACGAAGGCCAGCCGTTTGGCGCCGCTGTCGAGCAGGGTGCTGGCCGCCAGTTCGCCGCCATGGCGGTTGTCGCTGTTGACCACGTCCACGCCCTTCAGGTCGCGCGCGCGGTTGATCATGGCCACCGGTACTTGCCGCTGCAGGTATTCCGTCGCCACGGCGGACGGCGGCGAGCCGGACGTCATGATGACGCCGGAAATCTTGTAGCTGAGGAGGATGCGCAGCAGTTCGCTGAGGCGTTCGGGATCTTCCGCATTCATCAGCAGCGGCACCAGCGCATGTTCGCTCAGGCTGCGCGTGACTTCGCCCAGCAGGGCCACGCGGAACGGGTCCGTGAAGCCCGTGATGACGACGCCCACCAGATTGCTTTGCCCCTGGTTCATGCTGCGCGCCAGGATGTTGACCTGGTAGCCCAGCGACTGCGCCGCTTCCATCACGCGGGCCCGCGTTTCGGGTGCCACGCTGGCGCCGGGCGTGAATGTGCGCGAGACGGCGGAGCGCGAGACGCCGGCCCGTTTGGCGACGTCGATCGAAGTGACCCAGGACTTGTCTTTTTGTTCCATTGACGGTGTAGATGATTGAGAGGCCGATACACGATGCGGTGCGGCGCAACGCCGCGCCATCATCTTAGCCGAAAATCCCGGCCGCGGCGCGAACTGAATGCCGGTGGCACTATCAGTCACGCGGCGCGGGCCGGCGTGCCGGCCCTCAGCTTTTCAATCGTCTTACCACTTCGGCGTGTACTTCAGGGTAAACTGCACGTTGCGCGGGTCGCCATAATAGTTGTTCGACCCGGTGGTGTTGTAGGCCGGGATGATGTAGCGCTTGTCGAACAGATTGTTGACGTTGACCGACAGGGCCACTTGCGGCGTGGCTTGCCAGCCCAGGCGTGTATTCCAGATCGAGAAACCGGCAACCTTGAACGTGCGTTCGGTATCGACCGTATGGCTTTGCAGGCTGGTGCCGGCGCCCACGCTGAACTTGTCCCACGCGCCGGGCAGGGTATAGCTGGACCAAAGGCGCAGCATGTGCTTCGGCGTCCACGTGGAAAAGACCTGGCCCTTGTTGTCCGGATCGTCGAGGTAGGTCGTCGTCGTGTAGGCATAGCCGGCCGACAGCTGCAGGCCGCGCGCCACTTCGCCCGACACCTCCGCTTCCAGGCCCTGGCTGCGCACCTTGCCCGAGGCGCGCGAGCAGTACCAGCCGTCGCAGGCGAAACCGGCAGCGTAGTCGGTGACGGCGCGGTCCTTGTGGTCATAGCGGAATACGGCCAGCGAGGTGTTGACCTTGCCGTCCAGCAGTTCACCCTTGATGCCGCCTTCGTAGCTGCTGCCCGTGATCGGCTTGAGGGTGCGGCCGGCCACATCGTGGTTCGTCTGCGGCTGGAACACGTCCGCATAGCTGGCGTAGGCCGACCATTGCGGCGTCAATGCATAGATCAGGCCCACGGATGGCGTGAACTTGGCCGTGGCGCGGGTGGCGTCGCGGTAGCCGTCCGGTGTGGCATACAGGAAGTCGTACCAGCTGAAGCGCCCGCCCAGCAGGGCTTTCAGCTTGCCCGTCAGCTGGCCGTTCCAGGTGGCGTACAGCCCTTTCTGGCGCATGTCGTAGGTGCTGTAGCTGCTCACGCCGCGCGCGGCGATGCTGTCGAAGTCCTGCCACGGGCGATGGTGCTTGATGTTGAAGATATCCGCGCCTGTTTCCCACGCGCGCGCATAGCGGTCGTTCGACGTCATGCTGACATAGCTGGCGCCGGCGACGACTTCCTGCGCGATGCCCAGGCCGTCGAATTTGCCGCGCACGAAAGCGTCGATGCCGCGCTTGCGGTTGTCGAAATCGGTGGAAAAGTCGCCATAGCGCGCGCCGCTGCCATCGGGTTTGATGGCGAAGGCCGTGCGTTGGTGCGTGGAGCTGGTGCTTTCATTCATGCCCAGCGCCGAGGCCTTCAGGCTCCATTGCGTATTGAAGTGGTGTTCCAGGTCCAGGTAGACGGTGCTCTGTTCCACCAGGCTGCGGTTCCAGTCGGCGCCCGTGAAGGTGGAGCGCGGCAGCGGCAGTGCGCTGCCGTCGACGTAGCGGGGCAGGCCGATGAACGTGGGGCGGCCGTGGGCCTTGACGTGGCTGGCGGCCAGGCCGACCGTGGTGGCGGGCGCCAGGTCGTAGTCGATTGCCGCGTACAGGGTGCGGCTCTTGCTCCATACCTGGTCGATGAAGGAGTGGCTGTCGTCCTCGTCGACGATGGCGCGTCCGCGCAGGGTAGCTTCCGCGTTCAGGGGGCTGCTGATGTCGACCTGGGCGCCATAGTGGTCCCAGGAACCGGCGCGCCCCGTCAGCGTGATCGCGCGTGTGGCCAGCGGGCGCTTGCGCACCAGGTTGACGGAACCGCCGGGGCTGCCCGTGCCAACGAGCATGCTGGAAGCGCCGCGCAGCACTTCCAGGCGGTCGTAGATGACCATGTTTTCCTGGCCCCAGTTACCCAGCGCATAGGTGTTGCGGTCGATCGGCACGCCGTCGTATTGCCATTGGTCGATCTGGAAGCCGCGCGCCGTGATGACCACGCCCGGGCCCACGCCATGCACGCCCACCACGCCGGTGACGTTGTTGACAGCTTCGCGCAAGTCCGTGATGCCCTGGTCGTCCAGGCGCTGGCGCGTCAGCACGCTGACCGATTGCGGGATGTCCTTCATCGCTTGTTCACCCTTGCCGATGGTGAGCTTGCGCGCCGTGTAGGAACCGCTGCCTTCCGTGGTGGCGCCTTGTTCGGCCTGGCCGACGATGGTAATCGAGGGCATGGTGCGCTCGCCCGCCGAAGCGGAGCTTGCCGCCGCCGTGGGGGCGGACGCCGGTGCGGCCACCAGCACATAGCCGGTGGACGTCTTGCCGATGGCATAGCCGCTGCCGCGCAGCAGCATGGCGAAGCCGTCGTCGATGGCGTAGCTGCCTTGCAGGCCGGCCGTCTGCAGCCCCTGCACCTTGGCCGCGTCGATGACGATGGACACGCCCGCCTGCTGTGCATAGCGGTTCAGGGCGCCGGCCAGCGGGCCGGCGGGAATGGCGTAGCTGGCGACCGCCGGCACGGCCTGGGCGGCTGCCTGGGCATGCAGGGCGGCGCCAGCGAGCAGCATGGCCGCCAGGGCCAGCGGGCGCAGACGCGTGCGCAGGGTGTTCGGGGAGGAAACGGCAACGACTTGAGCGTACATGGTGACAGCCTTTTTTGAATGATCTCAGCTGCCTTGACGCGCGAGATGCGCCAACACGAACCTGCGTGGCAAATTATTTTTTTGCGGTGCCAGTGCTTGGCGCGTCGACCATCACCAGGTAGCGCGTCAGCATGCGGATGCGCAGTTGCGGGAAATTGTCGATCAACAGCTGCAGCGCCTTGTCCGTGTCGTCCAGCGGCAGCACGGCCGCCACGCGGATGCCGGCGATCTGCGCGCGGTCGTAATGCAGCTGGCCGGGACGGTGGCGCGCCAGCTCGTCGAGCACCTCGGCCAATGGCTGGTCGTCGACCACCAGCTGGTGCGCGTGCCACGCTTGCTGCACGCTGACCGCATCGATGGTTGTTAGCGGTCCGACGCCATCGCCCGTGATGCGCGTGCGCTGGCCCGCCCGCACCACGACGGCAGGATGTTGCGGCACCTGCGCCGATACTGTCGACTCCAGCATGTTCAGGATGGTGGCGCCGTCTTCCCGGCGCACGCTAAAGCGCGTGCCCAGCGCGCGGATCGCCGCCTGCCTGCTGTCGACGATGAAGGGGCGCTGCACATCCTTGGCGACGTCGACGAGGATGTCGCCACGCACCAGTTCCACGTGCCGCTCGCCCGCAGTAAAGCGCACGTTGACGGCGCTGCCGCCGGCCAGGGTGATCCGGCTGCCGTCGGCCAGGATGTGCGACTGCCATTGCCCTGTGGGGCTGCGCAGGTCGGCCAGCAGGTAGGCGGGGCGCTCGCTGGCGACCATGGCCGTGCCCAGCACCAGCATGGCGACGGCACTGGCGGCGGCCAGCTGGCGCAGGCGCTGGCGGGGGCGATCGGGGGAGATGGCGGCCAGGGCGGCCCGGGCGGGGCGATGGTCGCCGCCGGCCGGCTCGCGCACGGCGTGCAACTGGCGCAGCAGGTTTTCCATGCCGGCCGCTGCGTTCGCGTGCAGCGGGTCGGCCGCCTTCCATGCGGCGAAGCCGGAGCGTGCCTGTTCGCGCTCGGCCGGGTCGTCGGCGCTCAGGCGCACGATCCACTGCGCGGCCTGTTCGGCTGTCGCGTCGGTGCGCGCGCCCTTCATGCCGCCATGGCCGGGCAGGCGTGGCGGCAGGCCAGCAAGGCTTGCACCAGGTATTTTTGCACCATGCGCGTGGAGACGTTCAGCTGCGCGGCGACGGCGGCCTGCGGCTGCTCTTCCAGGTAGTGCAGCAAGAAGGCGTCGCGCGCCCTGGCGGACAAGCCGGCCAGCGCCGTGGCGATCTGCCCGAGCGCCTGCACTGCCATCAGGATCTCGTCCGGCGACGGCGCGCCGGGCAGGCTGTCGGCCAGCAGGGCCAGTTCCGCCAGGTAGCTGCGTTCAAGTACCTGCCGGCGCGCGCGGTCGAGCAGCAAGCGCTTCGCCGTGGTGGACAGATAGGCGCGCGGCTCGCGCATGCCGAACAGGGCGTCGCGCGAGGCGATGATGCGCACGAACGTGTCTTGTGCCACATCGGCCGCGCCATGCGGACAGCTGAGCTTTTTGCGCAGCCAGCCCACCAGCCAGCCATGATGCTCGCTGTAAAGCGACTGCACTTGCTGTTGCAGGCTGGGTTGGATGGCGGACATGGGGAATGAATAATATAAATGAGAATTATTCTCATTGTAAGCGCCAGCGGCGTCTCGCCACAATCCCCGATTGCATGCGGAGGGGGCGGGTGTTGCGCGCAGGCCGCATGCGCGGCGGCCGGAAATGAAAAAACCCGCCGCTGCACGGGGCAGGGCGGGTTCATCAATGCTGCAAATTCTTGGTGGTGATAGGTGGACTTGAACCACCGACCCCAGCATTATGAATGCTGTGCTCTAACCAACTGAGCTATATCACCAAACAGACCGGTCAGACCGGATGCTGGTTTTGACCAGGTGAAACCTGATCGATGTTCTTTGGTGGTGATAGGTGGACTTGAACCACCGACCCCAGCATTATGAATGCTGTGCTCTAACCAACTGAGCTATATCACCCAACAGCCGAGCATTATCCAGTCTTCCGATTTCCTTGTCAATGCTGGCGCAAAAAAATGTGCGGGTTTTTCGTGGTGGATTGTTGTATGGCTATTTCAGCAACGCTTGAATCTGCGCCAGCATGGCCGCGGCCGGGTCACGTCCCAGGCAATCGATGACGATGCGTTCCGGCATCGAGCGTAACCTAAGTCGAGCCTAGCGCTTGGCCAGTTGTTGTGTGGCGACGCTTATGTCAGCAAAGGGGCGATTTGTGCCAGCATGGCATTGGCCGGATCAGCTCCCAGGCAATCGATGACGATGCGCTCCGGCATCGAGCGCAGCCATGTCAGCTGCCGCTTGGCCAGCTGGCGCGTGGCGATGATGCCGGTCTCGCGCAGCGCGGCGCGGTCGATGCGGCCGTCGAGGTATTCCCAGGCCTGGCGGTAGCCCACGCAGCGCATCGAGGGCAGGCCCGGGTGCAGGTCGCCGCGCCGGCGCAGCTGCTCCACTTCATCGAGCAGGGCGTCGTTTTTCAGCATCAGGTCGAAGCGCGTGGCGATGCGCGCGTGCAGCACGGCGCGGTCGGACGGCTCCAGCGCGAACGATTGCAATTGAAATGGCAGCACGGTCTTTTCGCGGCGGTCCAGCAGGGCCGACATGGGCTGGCCGGACAGGGCGATGATTTCCAGCGCGCGGCCGATGCGCTGCGCGTCCTGCGGCGCCAGGCGCGCGGCCGTGACGGGGTCCTGCTCGGCCAGGCGCGCATGCATGGCGGGCCAGCCGATGGCGGCCGCGTCTTCTTCCAGCCGGGCGCGCAGCACCGGATCGGCGCCGGGCAAGTCGTCGAGGCCATCGGCCAGGCCCTTGAAGTACAGCATGGTGCCGCCGACGAGCAGCGGCAGCTTGCCGCGCGCGGAGATGTCCGCCACCAGACGCAGGGTATCGTTGCGGAACTGGGCCACGGAATACGCATCGAGCGGGTCGATGATGTCGATCAGATGATGCGGTACCTGGGCCAGTTCTTCTTGCGACGGCTTGGCCGTGCCGATATCCATGCCCCGGTAGACGAGGGCGGAATCGACGGAAATGATCTCGGACGGGATCGCTTGCGCGATGGCCAGCGCACTGGCCGTCTTGCCGCTGGCCGTGGGGCCCATGATGGCGACGGCCAGGGGGAGGTGTGGGGTGTTTTGCATGTTGACTCGTGTAAGGTGATGCGTAGGTCGGCTTAGCGCAAGCGTAAGCCGACGTGATGACGCCGCTGCAGTGTCGGATTACGCTTGCGCTAATCCGACCTACTGGCCGCGCAGGAACAGCTTGTCTAGCGCGTTGATCTCGACCTGCACCCAGGTGGGTCGGCCATGGTTGCACTGGTCGGCGCGTTCCGTGCTCTCCATCTGGCGCAGCAGGGCGTTCATCTCTTGCACCGACAAGATCCGGTTGGCGCGCACGGCCGTGTGGCAGGCCAGGGTGCCCAGCAATTCGTTCTGGCGCTCGATCAGCACGCGCGAGCCGCCGTATTCGCGCACGTCGCGCAGCACGTCGCGCGCCAGGGTTTGCGCGTCCGCGTTCTTGAGCAGGGTCGGCACGGAGCGCACGGCCAGGGTGGTGGGCGACAGGGCGGCGATATCGAAGCCCAGCGCTTTTAACGTCTCCTGGTTTTCATTCGCCGTCGACACTTCGATGGCGTCCGCGTAGAACGTCACGGGGATCAGCAAGGATTGCACCTGCATGTCCTGGCCGGAGACCTGCGCCTGCAGCGCGTTTTTCAGCTGTTCGTACAGGATGCGCTCGTGCGCCGCGTGCATGTCGACCAGCACCAGGCCCTTGGTGTTCTGCGCCAGGATGTAGATGCCGTGCAGCTGGGCCAGGGCAAAGCCCAGCGGATATTCTTCGCGCGCCATCGCTTCGGGCGAGGCGATGTAGGGCTCCGCCTGCGTGACCGGCGAGTTGGCGGCACCTGCGCCGCCGCCGAACAGGGCGCCGTAGGCCGCCGTGTCCTGGGCCACGCCTGGCGCGTCGGCAAAGAAGGGGCGGGCCGCGCCGGGCGAGGCGGGCGCGAAGGTATTCGTAAATTGCGCGCCGAACGAGGTCTGCGTCTGTTCGCGGCGCCAGATGCCGGGGCCGCCATTAGCTGAGCCGGCGTCGCCGCCGCCCAGGGTGGAGGCTGCCGGCAGCGGTGCCGGCACGCTGCCGAACGCCGTGGCCGATGTCTGCGCCAGCGCGCGCTGCACCGCGTGGAAGACGAACTGGTGCACGGAGCGGCTGTCGCGGAAGCGTACTTCGATCTTCGACGGATGCACGTTGACGTCGACCAGGGCCGGGTCGAGGTCGAGCGCCAGCACGTACGACGGGAAGCGGTCGCCATGCAGCACGTCCTGGTAGGCCATGCGCACGGCGTGCACGAGCAGCTTGTCGCGCACGAAGCGCCCGTTGACGTAAAAGAACTGGCCGTCGGCGCGCGCCTTCGACGCCGTCGGCAAGCCGGCAAAGCCGTGAATGCGCAGGCTGCCGGCCGACTCGTCCAGCGCCAGGCGCGCTTCGGCGAAGTCGTTGCCCAGGATGTGGGCGCTGCGCTTGGCCAGTTCGCTGATATTCCACTGGTCGATGGTGCGGCCGTTGTGCGACAGCGAGAACGACACGTCGGGCCGCGCCAGCGCGATGCGGCGCACGACTTCGGCGCAGTGGCCGTACTCCGTCTGCTCGGATTTGAGGAATTTGCGCCGCGCGGGCGTGTTGAAATACAGGTCCTGCACGTCGACCGTGGTGCCGTGCGCGCCCGACGACGGCGACACGCTGCCGTTGTGCGAGCCGACGATTTCCCACGCATGGGCCGCATCCATCGTGCGCGAGGTCACGGTGACGGCGGCCACCGAGGCGATCGAGGCCAGTGCCTCGCCCCGGAAGCCCAGGGTGCCCACGTTTTCCAGGTCGTGCAGCGATGCGATCTTCGAGGTGGCGTGGCGCGCCAAGGCCAGCGGCAGCTGGTCTTTGTCGATGCCGCGCCCGTTGTCGGTGATCGCGATGCGTTTCACGCCCCCTTCTTCCAGCCGCACCGTGATCTGCGTGGCGCCCGAGTCGAGCGCGTTTTCCAGCAGCTCCTTGACCACGGCCGACGGCCGCTCGACCACCTCGCCGGCGGCGATTTGCGAAATCAACTGGTCAGGCAGGGCCTGGATCGGGCGGTGGGGCGTGATGGGAGCGTTCATGCCTTAATTATACCGGGGTCAGACCCGCAACGCCGCCTACGCAAAGCGTAGCGCCAACGTACTTGGGGTCAGACCCTCAACACCGTTAACACAAAATTTGGCGCTAACGTACCCGGGGGTCTGACCCCAGCCTTGATCCATATTTACTTCGCCACCTCCCGCACCGGTATCGGCGCATTGCACAGGTCGACGTGGCCGGCCGTGACCTTGCTCCACGGGCCGCCGCGGTGGCGCTGGGCTTCCAGCACGGCCTGGTAGGCGGCGCTGTCGGTGCGCATCACTTCCAGGTTCACGCGCTGTTCCGGTGGCACGCTGGCGGCCAGGCGGATGGACTTGATCGGCACGTTTTTCTCGGGGCTGTCGTAAAAGCCCATGGGCGCCGTGCCGCGCGGCAGGGTGGACAGCAATGGCATGCCGGAGACGACCCGGCCGACGACCGTGATGTCGCGGTCCAGGTGGCGCGGCGACTGGCCGATGACGGCGTACAGCTCGGTGCCGCCGCCGCTATCGCTGGCGCTGTCGCGGCCCACGCCCACGGTGGCATAGCAATGCGTGAGCCAGGCCGTGCCGGTTTTCGGGTCGCGCGCGGATGGGAAGCCGTTCGAATGGCCGACCTGCGGCGCATAGCCGTCAACGTCCGGCAGGCGCGTGAAGCTCTTGATGTTTTTCAATGGCACGGTGAATTCGCCGGGCAGGGTGCGCTGGGCGTGCTGGATGGGCTTGGGATTTTTCTCGTTCGGATCGCCCCACTGGGCCACCCAGTTGTCCTGCGCGCGCGTGATGGCCAGGCCGTCGTAATACTGTTCCGCCACCAGGGCCTTGATGTTGGCCACGTGCTTCGGTGCGAAGTCGGGCGCCAGTTCGATCACCACGCGGCCGGCGGGAATGTCCAGGTACAGGGTGTTGTCCGGGTCCAGCGCACGCCAGTCGGACGGCTTCGAGGCCTTGATCACGTCGGCCAAGGTCGCCTTGGCGGGCAGTTCGGCGGGCGCCTTGATCTGGACAGGGGCCGCGTGGGCCGTCAGATGTGCAAGGCCCAGTACGGTGGCCATGGTCAGGCCGCTCAATGGGTGTCGATACATGTTTTCTCCTGGTGGGCGCGGGTTGCGCCGTGGAGAAAGTGTATACCGGAATGGCAATATTTCGCTGTAAAAACATTGCAGATGGCAATCCTGACAGTTGCCTGCCGATATGGCGTTTCCTTAACCTTTACTTAAAATGCCACATCGCCAAGGGCGCTGCCGAATTAATCACGAAATATCGGCCCGGGGACTGCCGTTGCGCTGGCCGGGTGGTGTATGATTCCGCCGCTACCTTTAGGGAAAAATATATGGATTTTGTGCAATTCCTCGACATGATCGTGCATGTCGACAAGACGCTGGGCCTCTTGATCGAGCAGTACGGTACCCTCGTGTATGCGGTGCTGTTTGCCATTATTTTTTGCGAGACAGGCCTCGTGGTGCTGTTTTTCTTCCCTGGGGATACCTTATTGTTTATCGCCGGCGCGTTTTGCGCGACGGGACAGATGCACCTGGGCTTGCTGATCGCCTTGTTGGTGACGGCCGCCGTCACGGGCAACACGCTCAATTACTGGATAGGCGAGGCCATCGGGCAAAGGGTGTTTACCCACGATTACCGCTGGATCAACAAGGATGCCATGCGCCGCACGCATGAATTCTTTGAAAAGCACGGCGGCAAGACCATCATCCTGGCCCGTTTCGTGCCGGTGGTGCGCACCTTCGCCCCGTTCGTGGCCGGCATTTCCGACATGACGCATGCGCGCTTCCAGATGTACAACGTGACGGGCGCCCTGTTGTGGGTGGTCGGTCTGGTGACGGCGGGCTACTTCTTCGGCAATATTCCGTGGATCCGCGACCACCTGACCTTGATCGTGCTGATCGGTGTCGGCGCCGCGGTCGTGCCGGTGGTACTGGGCGGCTTGTGGAAACTCTACAAGCGCATGGTGGGCAAGTCGGCCTAAGGCCGCATGGATCCGGGGCAAGCGCGCTGCGGCACAGCCCGCAGCCGGCCCCGGATCCCGTTTTTCTCCGCGTTGTTTCTGTATTACACCTGCGCTGATTCAAGTTTTGTTGCTTTCCAGCCGTAAACCAGAAGGTATTCTCACTTTCTGGATTTCCATGCGACATTTGAGCGCCCTGTTAGCTTGCAGCCTTGCCGCGATGGCGGCCATGGCAAGCGCCAAAGATGCCCCCGCTTCGGCGCGCGCGGCCGCCTCCGCGCCGATGTCGGCGTCGGCGCGCGCGGCCGCCATGAAAACCCTGACCGAATCGGTGAAGGGCAAGGAGGCCAAGGCGCCTGTCGTCGTCGCGCCCACGGCGCGCGAGAAGGAAGAAGCGGCCGAAGTCGACCTGTCCGAACGCATCGCGGCGCGCCTGGCGGAAATGCGCGCCACCCAGGCGGCCCGCGCCGCCGCCCGCGCCAAGCGGGCCGCCGTGGTGAAGGCCGCGCCGCCGCCACCGCCGCCCGTGGCGCGCGGCACGCACTGGTCGTACGAGGGGGAGAGTGGTCCGGCCAACTGGAGCAAGATCAATGTCGACTGGGCCAAGTGCGGCAATGGCAACCGCCAGTCGCCGATCGATATCCGCGATGGCATGAAGGTCGAGCTCGAGCAGATCAGCTTTGACTACCACCCGTCGTCGTTCAATGTGGTCGACAATGGCCACACGGTGCAGGTGGGCGTGAGCGGCGGCAATTACATCACGGTGCAGAACCGCATGTTCGAGCTGCAGCAATTCCATTTCCACCGTCCGTCCGAAGAGCGCATCAATGGCAAGGCATTCGAAATGGTGGTGCACCTGGTGCATCGCGATGCGGAAGGCCGGCTGGCGGTGCTGGCGCTGCTGCTGGAGCGGGGCGCGCCGCAAGCGACCATCCAGACCGTATGGAACAACCTGCCGCTGGAAAAATTCGACACCATGCAGCCGACCATTTTGCTCGACCCGGCCGAGATGCTGCCGGCGCGGCGCGACTACTACACGTATATGGGATCGCTGACTTCGCCGCCGTGCAGCGAGGGCGTGCTGTGGCTGGTGATGAAGCAGCCGGTGCAGGCTTCGCCGGCGCAGATGGCGCTGTTCAGCCGTTTGTATCCGCTCAATGCGCGCCCGGTGCAAGCCGGTAACGGACGCATCATCAAGGAATCAAACTAAGAGCGCCTGAAAAAAGCCCATGGCGTTGTTGCCATGCCTCGTCGTACATGCGTACTGCCTTCGGCAAGGCGCCTAGCCCTGGACTTTTTCAGTCACTCTTACATAAATTCGAGGCGCTGGCGGCCGGTCCATTCGGCGCCGGCGGCCAGCAGGTCGGGCTGGATCAGGGCAGGCTCGATGCAGATGAAGCGCTGGTACTCGTCGTCGCCCAGGTCGGGCAGGGCGGCCGCGTCCTGCGCGCCGGGGTTCCACACGACGGCATCCGTGAAGCCCTGCTGCTCCAGGCGCAAGGTGTGGCCGCCGGATTGCAGGGTCAGGGCGCCCGGCAGCTGGTAATAGATGCGGTCCAGTTTGTCCGAAAATTGCAGCTCCTCTTCCGCCTGCAAGGCATCTTGCGGCGTCTCATCCGAATAGCGCACGCGCTGCAGGCCGCCAACGCGGGCCTCGCTCAATCGATCGATCGCAAAATAGCTGTGCAGGGCGGCCGAGAACGGAAACGCCTGTTCGCCCGTGTTGTGCACGGACAGGTGCAGTTCCAGCGATTGGCCTTGCACCGCCACGCGCAGGCGCAGGGTGAAGGCCCAGGGCCAGCTGGCGGCGATCGCCTCCGGCAGGACCGTGTGCTGCAGGATGAATTGCGCCCATGCGGTGCCATCGGCGTCGCCCGTCGATTCCAGCTGCCAGGTCGCCACGCGCGCAAAGCCATGGCGCATGCCTGTGCCGCGCGCGCCGAACTGGGGGAAGATCACGGGCACGCCGCCCCGGATGGCGCGGCTGCCGTCGAGGGCGGAATCGCGGCTGCAGAACAGGCGCTCCTGGCCATCGCTGGTTTGCCACGAGACCAGGTGGCCGCCGTAAAGGGTGACGGTCGCCTGCGCGCCATCGGCGGCGCGGATGGTCACGGCCGGCAACTGGCCAAAGGTGCTGTTGCTCATGCTAGGCTTTCATGTCAGGTCAAACGGCTTTTCGCCAGCGGCGGATTCTTCGCAAAATAATTCTTGATGCCCGTGACGATGGCGTCGGCCATCTGGTCCTGGTAGCCGTTGTCGGTCAGCTTGGCTTCTTCCTCCGGATTCGAGATGAAGGCCGTCTCGATCAGGATGGACGGGATGTCCGGCGCTTTGAGCACGGCGAAGCCGGCCTGCTCGACGGAACCCTTGTGCAGGCGGTTGATGCCGCCGATTTCGCGCAGCACGGCCTTGCCCAGCTTCATGCTGTCATTGATCTGCGCCGTCGTCGACAGGTCGAGCAGCACGCTGGCCAGCTGCTTGTCGTGGTTCTTCACGTTCACGCCGCCGATCAGGTCGGCCTGGTTTTCCTTGTTGGCCAGCCAGCGCGCGGCCGTCGAGGTGGCGCCTTTTTCGGACAGCACGAAGACGGACGAGCCGCGCGCCGTCGGCTGGATGAAGGCGTCGGCGTGGATCGAGACGAACAGGTCGGCCTGCACCTTGCGCGCCTTTTCCACGCGCATGCCCAGCGGGACGAAGAAGTCGGCGTCGCGCGTGAGCATGACGCGCATGTTCGGCTGCAATTCCAGCTTGGTCTTGAGGCGCTTGGCGATGGCCAGCACCACGTCTTTTTCGCGGCTGCCCCGGCTGCCCATGGCGCCCGGGTCTTCGCCGCCGTGGCCGGGATCGAGCGCGATGGTAATCATGCGCACGACTTTCTGGCCCGGCAGGGGGCGCGCTTCGGGGCGCTGTTCCGGACGCAGTTCGGGCACGGGCGGCACGGTGGGCGCCGGCGGCGTCACGGCGGCCACGGGCGGCTTGCCGCTCTCGGGCAGCGGCAGCGCGGGCGGCGGCGTATGCGTGTCGGCCATAGGCGGCTTGGCCGGGTCGCTCGACCAGTCGCCCTTTTCGATCATTTGCGCGATCAGGTCCGGCTCGCGCACGGGATACAGGTCGAAGATCAAACGGTGATTGTAGGAGCCGGCCGGCGGCAGGGTAAACAGCTGCGGCGTGACTTCCTCTTTCAGGTCGAACACGAGGCGCACCACATTGGGCCGGTTCTGGCCCACGCGCACCTGCTTGATGTACGGGTCGTTCGACTGGATCTTCGCCACCAGGCCCTTCAAGGTGGGATTGAGTTCCAGCCCTTCGATGTCGACCACCAGCCGTTCCGGGTCCTTGACGATGAAGTGGGTCGCCTTGAGGATGCTGTCGTTTTCCAGGGTGACGCGCGTGTAGTCCTCGGCCGGCCAGACGCGCACGGCGAGAATTTGCGCCGCCATCGCCGACATGGGCGCGAACACGGACAACAGCAGGGTGCCGCCGGCCTTGAGCACCGTGCGCCGGGTGATGGGCGAGGAGATCAAAGGTTCGGGGCGAATTTGAGACGGTGAAGGCATGACAGACCCAATTCAGAAGACGCTTGCAATTCTACATCACGTCCTGTACCCGCAACGTTCAAATAAATATTCAGGTCGGCCGGCGGCAGCACCGGTTCGGCTTTTTCCGGCCATTCGACGATGCAGATATTGCGCCCGTCGAAGTCTTCGCGGAAGCCCGCGTCGAGGAATTCTTCGGCACTGCCCATGCGGTACAGGTCGAAGTGGATGACGTTGACGCTCTGGCCGTCGAGCTGCACCGTGTACGGTTCGGACAAGGTGTAGGTGGGACTTTTGACGTGGCCCGCGTGGCCGGCCGCGTGCAGCAGGGCGCGCGTGAGGGCCGTCTTGCCGGCGCCCAGGTCGCCGTGCAGGTAGATCGCCAGGCCCGGCGCCAGCGCGCGCGCCAGCGCGGCGCCCAGCGCGGCGGTGCCGGCTTCGTCGTGGAGGTGGGCTGTGAAGTGTTCGGTCATGATCTTCCGTATCGCATAAAATGGAGGCTGCTGTCATTGTAACCGCCCGCGCGCCTGCCGTTTTCCGTAAAGTCCCCTATGTCCGCCACCACCACCGATCTCGCCGTCCTGGCGCGCACCATCAAGGAATGGGGGCGCGAGCTGGGTTTTGCCGAGGTGCGCATCGCCGACGTGGACCTGTCGCACATGGAAGCACCGTTGCAGGCCTGGCTCGATGCAGGGTATCACGGCGAAATGGATTACATGGCCAGCCACGGCATGAAGCGCGCGCGCCCGGCCGAACTGGTGCCGGGCACGGTGCGTGCCATCAGCGCGCGCATGAACTACCTGCCGCCGGCGCTGGGCCCCGACTGGCGCGCACACGAGGCGGCGCGCGACGCCGACCCCGCGGCGGCCGTGATCTCCGTGTATGCGCGGGGCCGCGACTATCACAAGGTGATGCGCTCGCGCCTGCAGCAGCTGGCCGACCGCATCAAGGGCGAGATCGGCGACTTCGGCTACCGCGTCTTCAGCGATTCGGCGCCCGTGATGGAAGTCGAGCTGGCGCAAAAGGGCGGCCTGGGCTGGCGCGGCAAGCACACCTTGCTGATCAACCGACAGGGCGGTTCCTTCTTTTTCCTCGGCGAGATCCTCATCGACGTGCCGCTGCCCGTCGACCCGCCCGAGACCCCGCGCTGCGGCCAGTGCTCGGCGTGCATCACGGTGTGCCCGACGCAAGCCATCCTGGGGCCGTACCAGCTTGACGCGCGCCGCTGTATCTCCTACCTGACGATTGAGCTGAAGGGCGCGATTCCCGTCGAGATGCGTCCCCTGATCGGCAACAAGGTGTACGGCTGCGACGATTGCCAGACCGTCTGCCCGTGGAACAAGTTCGCCCAGCGCGCCGTCGTGCCCGACTTCGACGAGCGCCACAGCCTGGGCAGCGCCGGCATGGTGGAACTGTTCGCCTGGACGGAAGAGGAATTCAACCGCCGCATGGAAGGCAGCGCGATCCGCCGCATCGGCCACGAACGCTGGCTGCGCAACCTGGCCGTCGGCATGGGCAACGCGGCCGCCAAGGCCCGGGGCCAGGCCGACATCGTCGCGGCCCTGCTGTCGCGCCGCGCGCATCCGTCGGCCATCGTGCGCGAACACGTCGAATGGGCACTGGCCTTGCACGGCATCGCTTGAGCTGCGTTTAAGTCTGCTTCAGGCGCAGCGCCGACCACTCGCTGTCGATGGCGATCATCGCCACGCTGTCGAGACCTGTTGCCTGCGCATACAGGCGAATATCGTCGCGGTGGATATCGCTGCCCGCCTTGATGCCACCCTTGCGGTACGCCACCCAGACCGCGCCGCCCGGCGCCAGGCGCGCCTGCGCCGCCGGCAGGAACTGCTCCAGTTCCGCGCGGCTGCGCGCGAACAGCAGTAGCCAGTCGGCGTTTTCTCCTTCGCTTACCCGCCGTTCGGCCGGCAACTGCGCCAGCAGGGCGGCATGCTCGCCGCCGTCATTGAGCACGGCCAGGGCTCTGGCATTTTTCACAACCATTTTTTCAGCAACGGTTTTGTCGGGCATGGCATTTACGCGTGGAGGGAGAAAAGACGAGCATAACAAATTTCTCCTTGACTTATCGATATATCGTTATAAAATAGCGATACCTACTAACGATATATCTTTAAAGAGAAAACATGAGAAACTCACACCACGCAGAACACGGCCATTGCGGCGAACATCACCATCACCATCAAGGCGGGCATCGCCACGAAGACCGTCACGAATACTTCATGCACGGCCGCGGCCCGCGCGGCTTCGACGAGCGCGGCGACGGCATGGGCCATGGCGGCCCCGGTGGCCGGGGCGGGCGCGGCGAACGGGCCGAGCGCGTCTTCGGCCGCGGCGATCTGCCACTGATCGTGCTGGCGCTGATCGAAATCAGCCCCCGTCACGGCTACGAAATCATCAAGGCCATCGAAGAGCGTTGCGGCGGCGCGTATGCCCCCAGCCCAGGGGCCGTGTATCCGACCTTGACCTTGCTGGAAGAGCAGGATCATGTGACGTCCTCCGAAAGCGCCAGCGGCAAGAAGCTCTACACGATCACGGAGCTGGGGCGCGCCTATCTCGACGAGAATCGCGCCCAGGTGGACGGCATCCTGGCCCGCCTCGACATGTTTGCCCGCGTCCAGGCACGCAACGCCTTGCCCGAGCGCGTGCGCCAGGCCATGCACACCCTCAAGCATGCGCTGTTGCTGAACAAGACCAGCTGGAGCGAAGCGGAAGCCGAGCGCGTGTCCGCCGTGCTGGAACAGGCGGCGAACGCCATCGTCGACGGCCACTGAGCCCACTTTACAAGGACAAGCAATGACTACTGCCTCACCTGCAACACCACGTCCGCATGCCATCGAGCGCGTGCGGCATGACTTGAAACTGCGCGTGCTCACCGTCGTGCGTACCGAACAGCTGACGCCGCACATGCGCCGCATCACGCTGGCGGGGGACGACCTGGATGGCTTTGTCTCGCCCGCGCACGACGACCACGTGAAACTGTTCTTCCCCGCCCCGGGTCAGACCACGCCCGTGTTCCCCGTGCTGGGCAATGGCGCCAATCCCATCGAGTATGCGGAAGGGCCGCGCCCCATCGCCCGCAATTACACGCCGCGCCGCTACGACGCCGAACGGCGCGAGCTGGAAATCGACTTCGTGCTGCATGGCGACGGGCCTGCATCGTTGTGGGCGGCGCAAGCGGCGCCCGGCCAGACCCTGGGCGTGGGCGGGCCGCGCGGCTCGATGCTGGTGCCGCTCGACTTCGACTGGTATGTGCTGGTGGGCGACCAGACGGCCTTGCCGGCCATCGCCCGCCGCCTGGAGCAGCTGCCGGCCACGGCACGGGCCATCGCCGTGATCGAGATCGTCGAAGACGGCGAGCAGATCGCGCTCGAGTGCGCGGCGCAGCTGGACCTGCGCTGGGTGGCGCGCAATGGCCGCCAGGGCCCGCTGCTGCTCGACGCCTTGCGCCAGATCGCGCTACCGTCAGAGGGCGACGGCTACGTGTGGGTGGCGTGCGAGCACGCGCAGGTGCAGGGCTTGCGCGGGCATTTTATCGACGCCGGGGTGCCGAAGCAGCATCTGCATGTGGCCAGTTACTGGAAGCATGGGGCGGCGGAGCACCATGAGCATCACGATGCGTGATGGTGGTGGTGGTGGTGGTGGTGGTGTCGGGTTACGCGCTTTGCGCTAACCCGACCTACGCCGACCTGCGTTGCAATATACGGCGTAATCCAACGTTACCGCCATTACTTCAACAACCCCGCCAGCTCCACCGCCGTCTTGACCTGCATCTTGTCGAAGATATGCGCGCGGTGGACTTCCACGGTGCGCATGCTGATGCCCAGCTTGTCGGCCACCACCTTGTTCATCTTGCCCGCCAAAATCAGGTCCAGCACTTCGCGTTCGCGTGACGACAGGGTGGCCAGGCGCGCATGCACGGCGGCCAGTTCGCCCGCCTGGCGCGAGTTGGCCAGGCCCTGCTGCACGCGGTCCATCAGGTCGTTGTCGTTGAACGGCTTTTCAAAGAAATCGAAGGCCCCCCGTTTCAGGCTGTCGACGGCCATCGGCACGTCGCCGTGGCCGGTGAGGAAAATCACGGGCAGGCGCGCCGTCAGGTCGCGCTTGACCAGCTGGTCGAACAGGGCGATGCCGTTCATGTCGGGCATGCGCACGTCGAGCAGCACGCAGTCGCCGGCGGCGTCGAAGCCGCCGTCCAGGCTATCGAGAAATTGCTGGGCGCTGGCGTAGCTGCGCGCCTCGATGCTGCGCGAGGCGGCCAGCCAGGAGAGGGAGTCGCGCACGACTTCTTCGTCGTCGATGATGTGTAGCATGGTGTCTCCGGCTTGTCGGTTATTCGTTATTCGTTATTACCTGGTGCGGCGCGCGGCGCGGCCGGCACGCTGAAGGTAAAGATGGTACCGCCAGCGGGGTTGGCGCCGAAGGTCAGCGCGCCGCCGTGAAATTCGATGGCGGTGCGGCAGATGTTCAGGCCCATGCCCATGCCTTCGGACTTGGTCGAGAAAAACGGCGAAAACAGCCGCTCGGCCACGTCCACCGGGATGCCGTGGCCATGGTCGATCACGTCCACCGTCACCATGCCTTGCTGCGCGTCGTGGCTGGCCCGCAGACGCATGATACGCCGTCCGGGTGCCGCATCCTGCATCGCCTCGATGGCGTTGCGCGTCAGGTTCAGCAGCACTTGCTCGATCATCACGGGGTCGGCGCGCAGCAGCGGCAGGTCCGGCGGCAGCTCTTCCTGGATGGTGACATAGTATTTGCGCGCCTGCAGGTCGATCAGCGCGCGGATGCCGTCGATCAGGGTGCGCAGGGCGATATCCTGGCGCTGCGGTTCGCTCTTGCGCACGAAATCGTGCACGCTGCGGATGATCTGGCCGGCCCGCTGCGCCTGCGCGCTGGCCTGTTCCAGCGCCGGCTTCAGGGTGCCCGGATCGACGGGGGCGTCATGCTCGATGGCGCGGCGGATCAAATTCAAGGCCCCTGTCGTGTAGCTGGAAATGGCCGCCAGCGGCTGGTTCAGTTCATGCGCCAGCATCGACGCCAGCTCGCCCATGGTGGCCAGGCGCGAGCTCGTTTGCAGCTTTTCTTGCTGCTGGCGATTGAGTTCCTCGACGCGCTTGCGGTCCGAGATGTCGAGCACGGAACCCATCCAGCCCGTCTGCTGGCCGTTCTTGTCCACCAGCGGCGCTTCGAAGATCAGCACGGGCACGCGCGTGCCGTCCGGGCGCTGGAAATAGGTTTCGAACTGCGGCGTGGGATTGCCGGCCAGGGCCTTGACGAAGCGCTGCTGGTATTCCTCCAGCGCTTCGGGCACCCAGTAGGGCATGGGCGGCAGACGGCCCAGGATTTCCTCGGGCGGATAGCCGACGATCTGGCAAAACGCGGGATTCACGTAGGTGACCCTTCCTTCCAGGTCGCGCGCGCGCATGCCCGTCACCAAAGAGTTTTCCATCGCCGTGCGGAACAGCATCTGCTGGCGCAGCGCGCCCTCGGCCACCAGGCGGCGCGAAATATGCCGCCACAGGGCCAGCAAGCTCCATAATAACCCCAGCGACAGGGCGATGACGGAGCCGACCAGCAGATTGGGCAGCAGCTTGGGCTGGCTTTTCACGCTGTCGGTAAACAGGGTGATGGTGGCGCCGGGCACGTCGAGCGCGCGCTTGTGCGTGTACACGCCGTGGCCGGGACCGGCGGCGGCGCGCCGCGCCAGCACCTTGTCGTCGCGGTCGATCAGCGAAATCTGGTTATCCTGCGCAAACCACCACGGCACCATTTCATCGAGCAGGCTGCTGATCTGATAGGTGGCCACCAGGCTGCCGACATAGCGCTGACCATCGAACAGGGGCTGGTGGTAATCCATCAGCATGGCGCCCGGCGGCGTATCGGGAAAGCCCGTCTGCTGCGAAGGCTGGGCGTATTGGCCCCGGTGCAGGCGGCGCGCATTGTCGGCCGCCGTCAGCGAGGCCGGCGCAAACGACAGGGCGTGCGGCAGATTGTTGTCGCTGGTGGCCAGCACCTTGCCGCTCGTGTCGAGCCACAGCACGCGCTGCAATTCGCGGCCATTGCGCAGCATCTGCTGCAGCCGTTCGTGCACTTTTTCCGCCGACAGGGAGCCGCTGGCGATGTCCACGCCCAGGTTGAACAGGCTTTCCTCGTTGCGCGCCAGCTGGAAGCGGATGGTCTGCTCCACCCACAGCGTATCGGCGATCAGCTGCTCCTGGCGCTCGTTGCTTTCCATCTGGCGTGCCTGCCAGGGTAGCCAGAACAGGATGGAGAGGAACAGCAGCAGCAGGATGACGGGCAGCAGCCAGCGCATCGGACTCGATAGCTTGAAGCGGCGCGCAAGGGTGGGGGGAGTCGGCATGGCTGGCAGGGTAGCGGCTTATCGGGAACCGGCTATTGTGGTTAACCACAATAGCCGAGGCAGTTTCTTTGGCACAATATTCAAGTAGACAAATAATAAAGTTTTTCTAAACACCATTCAGGAGACAAAAATGCAGATGAAAACCATGTTCGTCGCGCTGTGCGCGGCCATCGGCGCCACCGCCGGCGTCCACGCTTACGCGCAAGCCCCCATCGTCATCAAGTTCAGCCACGTCGTCGCCACGGACACGCCGAAAGGCCAGGCCGCCGAGCGCTTCAAGCAGCTGGCCGAAAAAGCCACGAATGGCAAGGTCAAGGTCGAACTGTACCCGAACAGCCAGCTGTACAAGGACAAGGAAGAACTCGAAGCGCTGCAGCTGGGCGCCGTGCAGATGCTGGCGCCATCGCTGGCCAAGTTCGGCCCGCTGGGCGTGAAGGAATTCGAAGCGTTCGACCTGCCCTACATCTTCCCCACCAAGACGGCGTTGTACAACGTCACCGAAGGCGAAATCGGCAAGAGCCTGCTGAAAAAGCTCGAGCCCAAGGGTATCACGGGCCTGGCCTACTGGGACAATGGCTTCAAGGTGATGTCGGCCAACAAGCCGCTGCATACCCCGGCCGACTTCAAGGGCCTGAAAATGCGCATCCAGTCGTCGAAGGTGCTTGACGCGCAAATGCGCGCGCTGGGCGCCAACCCGCAGGTGCTGGCCTTCTCGGAAGTGTATCAGGCGCTGCAGACGGGCGTGGTCGACGGCACGGAAAATCCGCCATCGAATATGTACACGCAAAAGATGCATGAAGTGCAAAAGCACGTGACCGTGTCGAACCACGGCTACCTGGGCTATGCCGTCATCGTCAACAAGAAATTCTGGGATGGCTTGCCGCCCGATATCCGCACGCAGCTGGAAAAAGCCATGCGCGAGGCGACCACGTTTGAAAAAGCCATCGCCCAGCGCGACAACGATCAGGCCCTCGACGCCATCAAGAAAGCGGGCAAGACGCAGATCTATACGCTGACGGTGCAGGAACAGGCCGAATGGCGCAAGGCGCTGGCACCCGTGCAGAAGGCCATGGAAGGGCGCATCGGCAAGGATCTGATCTCGGCCATCAACAAGGAAAGCGCGAAGTAAGCCGCGCTGGCCGCGCCGCCTGGCGCGGCAGGCAGGGCATCCCTGCCGGTCCGTTTGAACGACTCCCGCGCGTCCTGCGCGGGAGTGCGTGCACCCGCATTCTTTGAAAGTCCACCATGAAATTTCTGGATCACCTGGAAGAGTGGCTGATCGCGACCCTGATGGGCGCGGCCACCTTCATCATCTTCGTCGCGGTCGTGCACCGCTACCTGGCAGGCTTGCCGATTCCGGGCCTGCAAGACTTCCTGATTCAAATCAACACCAGCTGGGCCCAGGAACTGTGCATCTACATGTTCGTCTGGATGGCCAAGTTCGGCGCCGCGTATGGCGTGCGCACGGGCATCCACGTGGGCGTTGACGTGCTGATCAACCGCATGAACCCGCGCTGGCGCGACCGTTTCATCGTCTTCGGCCTGGGCGCCGGCGCCCTGTTTACGGGCATCGTCGGGACCCTGGGCGCCAGCTTCGTGTGGTCGATCGGCCACACGGACCAGACTTCGGCCGACATGGAAATACCGATGTGGCTGGTCTACCTGGCCGTGCCGCTCGGTTCCTACCTGATGTGCTTCCGTTTCCTGCAGGTGATGGTGCATTTCATCAAGACGGGCGCCTTGCCGAAACACGACCACTCGCACGTCGAGGGCCTGGAAGATGAACTGACGGCGGAAGAAAAAGGAGCCAAGGCATGAACGCGCTGATTATTTTTGTGCTGCTGCTGGCACTGATGCTGACCGGCATGCCGATCTCCATCTCGCTGGGCCTGACGGTATTGACGTTCCTGTTCACCATGACCAGCGTGCCCATCGAATCGGTGGCCCTGAAGATCTTCACGGGCATCGAGAAATTCGAAATCATGGCCATCCCGTTCTTCATTTTGGCGGGTAACTTCCTCACGCATGGCGGGGTGGCGCGGCGCATGATCAACTTCGCCAGCTCCATGGTCGGCCACTGGCACGGCGGCCTGGCGCTGGCCGGCGTGATGGCGTGCGCGCTGTTTGCCGCCGTTTCCGGCTCCAGCCCCGCCACCGTGGTGGCGATCGGCTCCATCATCCTGCCGGCCATGGTCAAGCAGGGCTATCCGCGCGGTTTCGGCGCCGGCGTCATCACGACTTCGGGCGCGCTGGGCATCCTGATCCCGCCCTCGATCGTGATGGTGATGTATTCCGTCAGCACGAACACGTCCGTGGGCAAGCTGTTCATGGCGGGCGTGATTCCCGGCATGATGCTGGCCATGCTGCTGGGCCTGACCACGTGGTTTTTGGCGCGCAAGCACAATTATCCGCGCATGCAGAAGGCCAGCTGGGGCGAACGCTTCGTCACGTTCAAGAAGAGCGCCTGGGGCCTGCTGTTGATCGTCATCGTCATGGGCGGCATCTATTCGGGCGCGTTTACGCCCACGGAAGCGGCCGCCATGGCTGCCGTGTACGCCTTCATCATTGCCGTCTTCGTCTACAAGGACTTGAAGATCAAGCAAGTGGGCAAGGTCTTGCTCGACTCGGCCGCCATGTCGGCGATGCTGTTGTACATCATCACGAATGCCGTGCTGTTCTCGTTCCTGATGACCAGCGAGAACATCCCGCAAGCGATGGCCGAATGGATCACGGGCAAGGGCCTGGGCGTGATCAGCTTCTTGCTGGTGGTCAACGTACTGTTGTTGTTGGCTGGTAACGTCATGGAGCCGTCGTCCATCGTGCTGATCATGGCGCCGATCTTGTTCCCCGTCGCCATGAAGCTGGGCATCGATCCCGTGCACTTCGGCATCCTGATCGTGGTCAACATGGAAGTGGGCATGTGCCATCCGCCCGTGGGCTTGAACCTGTACGTGGCGTCCGGCATCACCAAGATGGGCATCTCGGAGCTGACCGTGGCCGTGATGCCATGGCTGCTGACGATGCTGGCCTTCCTGGGCTTGATTACCTACGTACCACAAATCTCGCTGTGGTTGCCAAATTTAATTTACAACTAAAACAGTTGTCCCCTTCATGGTGCAAAAAAAGTCGATCCTGCCGAACAAATGCGCTATGATGGGCAGCCTTAAGGGGAAACACGTATATGCATATGCGCCCCGGTAGCAAGGCTGAAATACAGAATTGGCAACAAGGTTAGTGGGGGAGTGGTCTATAAAAACGGTATTGATACCGGGGATATATTGAGGAGACACACGTTTCACAGAAGTTGTTGAGTCATAGCTGTCTGCGGCCACAAGCCGGCACCGGCGGACCCAAACGACCGGGAACGTGAAGCAATATTTGAAGCGCACCGGCTGGTGCGCTTTTTTTTCGTGCGCAGGAAACGTCCGCCGGCACGCCCAAAGTCGGTGCATAATTCCCGTGGCGCGGTTTCCGGCGCCGGCAAGTTGCATATATGCCACACTTGAATAATGATCAGCAGATGAAAAAACAACAGGGCAGTGAACTGTTCAGCGCCATCGTGGCCGCGCCGTTCGGCGCCATGGGCGTGCGCGCGCAGGACGGCCAGTTGCGCGAACTCGTGTATTTGCCGCCGCACTTTGCCGAGAAAGATCCGCAGGATGCCGTCTCCGAGCGGGCGTGCGAACAACTGGCGCGCTATTTCCGCGACCCCGATGCGCCGTTCGACCTGCCGCTGGCGGGCCTGGGCAGCGCTTACCAGCAACGCGTATGGGCGGCGATCGCCGGTATCCCGCGCGGCCAGGTGCGCACGTATGGCGACGTGGCGCGCCTGATCGGTTCGGCGCCGCGCGCCGTGGGCCAGGCCTGCGGCGCCAACTGGTTTCCCGTGGTGATCCCTTGCCACCGCGTGACGGCCGCCGGCGGTCTGGGCGGCTTTGCCCACCATGACGATGCGACCGGCTTCCACCTGGGCGTCAAGCGCTGGCTGCTGGCGCATGAAGGCGTGGAAGCTTACCGATGATGAACAGTCTGCTGGCGCCCGACAACGCCACCCTGATCGATGAATTCTGCGACAGCCTGTGGCTGGAAGACGGCCTGTCGAAAAACTCGCTCGATGCCTACCGGCGCGACATGCGGCTGTTCGCCCGCTGGCTGGAAGTGGCGCGGCCCGGGCGCGAGGGCCTGTATGAGGTATCCACGGCCGACATCGAGGCGTATTTTGCCGCCCGCCACGACGAAAGCAAGGCGACGTCGTCGAACCGGCGCCTCTCTGTGCTCAAGCGGTTTTACCAGCTGGCCTTGCGGCACAAGCATATCGCGGCCGACCCGTGCCTGAAGATGGTGTCGGCCAAGCAGCCGGCGCGCTTCGTGCATACCCTGAGCGAAGCGCAGGTGGAAGCGTTGCTGGCGGCGCCCGACGTGAGCACGCCGCTGGGCTTGCGCGAGCGCACGATGCTCGAACTCATGTATGCCAGCGGCTTGCGCGTGTCGGAACTGGTGGACTTGCAATCGGTGGAACTGAGCCTGAACGATGGCGTGCTGCGCATCACGGGCAAGGGCAGCAAGACGCGGCTGGTGCCGTTCGGCGAACAGGCGCGACTGTGGATCGAGCGCTACCTGAAGGAGGCGCGCGGCGTGATTCTCGACGGGCAGATGGACGACGCGCTGTTCGTCACGCGGCGCGGCGGCGCCATGACGCGGCAAATGTTCTGGGTCATCATCAAGAAACACGCGCTGAACGCGGGCATCACGGCGCCGCTGTCGCCGCATACCTTGCGCCACGCGTTCGCCACGCATTTGCTGAACCACGGTGCGGACTTGCGTGTTGTGCAATTGTTACTGGGGCACTCCGATATTTCCACCACGCAGATTTACACGCATGTGGCCCGTGAACGGCTGAAACTGCTGCATGCGCAGCATCATCCGCGAGGCTAAACATTTGGAGTTTGCTCCAACTACGTCATAATGTGCCTTATATGCTTATCTGTAACATCTAAAAACTAAAGAGGTAGTAAATGGCCAAGACAAATTTCCAATACGAAAAACGGCAAAAAGAGCTGGAAAAGAAGAAGAAAGCCGAGGAAAAAGCCAGGCGCAAGCTGGAAGCGAAAAACAATCCGAAGCCGGCCGATGGCAGCGAGGGCGATGAGCCGGAAGCGGACGACGCAGACGTCGACGCTGATCCAGCCGCCGCTGGCGACGCTCCTGCCCAGCCGCAGTAATTCCCCTGTTTCTGACGACCGGTGCGGCATGGCCGCGCCGGTCTCCCCGCGTTTTTCTTTCCCCCGCTACAAGCGCGGCCGCTGGCCGATCGCCAGTTGCAGCTGCGTGCTGGCGATGGCCGCATCGGCGCGCGCCTGCACATAACCCTGATACGCCTCATCGGCCGAACGCTGCGCCGCCAGCCATTCCAGCAGCGAGGCATTGCCACTGAAGTAGGACAGGCGCATGCCGTCGACCACCTTTTGCGCATCGACCAGCACGCCGTCGCGGTAGCGCGCCAGCCTG
Organism: Janthinobacterium sp. HH102; assembly: GCF_001758625.2. Lineage (NCBI taxonomy): Bacteria > Pseudomonadati > Pseudomonadota > Betaproteobacteria > Burkholderiales > Oxalobacteraceae > Janthinobacterium > Janthinobacterium sp. HH102. Next base: position 5,642,958 of record NZ_CP062062.1, on the reverse strand, counting down.
TCCTGCGCCGCACGCAGCTGCCGCTGCGCCGTGCGCACCTGCGTTTCCGCCGCCAGTTCCGCCTGGCGCAGGGCCAGCATCGCTTGCGTCACGCCCGCTTCCGCCTGCACCACGTCGCCCTTGTCGCGCCGCGACAGGGGGATGGGGATGGCCAGCGATACGCTCAAGGCGCGCGAGCGTGGCGACCCGTCGACGGGATTGCCGCTGGCGTCAACGCCGTCATGGTAGCCGCGCGCGGCGGCCAGGCCCACGGTGACGGTCGGGTCGACCGAGCGGTTGGCGCGCACGAGCGCCGCGCCGTCGCGCAGATTGTCCACGGTGGCGCGGGCGATGCGCACGTCGCTGCGCGCCTCGAGCGCCTGCGGCACCAGGGTGCTGGCATCCTGGTCGGCATACGCGGCGAAGTCGCAGGCCAGCTGTGCGTCCGGAAACAGGCTGTCGAACTGGCGGCCCAAGGGGGGCGACAAATTCAACATGGCGCTGTCGGCCTCGCTGCGCGCCTGCGCCAACTCGGCCTGGAACTGGTCGCGTTCCACGCGCGACTGCAGCAGCTCGATGCCGCCCACGTCGCCCGCCTTGCGCCGCACGGCATTCGCGTCGACGACTTTCGACAGGGCCGCCATGGTCTGCTCCTTGCGCGCGAGGACCTCGCGCGTGCGGCACGCTTCCGTGAACGCGGCGGCGGCCGTGCCATACAGTTCGCTTTTGAAGCCAGCCACCGTTTCCTCGGCCAGCGCGACATGGCTGTGCGCCGCCTTCAAGCGCGCGGCGCGCTTGCCGCCCGTTTCGATGGCCATGCTGATGGCCGGATTCCACGTGACGGGACGGTGCTCGACGCTGCGCACGGTTTCGCGCGTGGCGCCCAGCGTGAATTCGGGATCGGGACGCAGGCCGGCGATGCCGATGCCGGCCTTGGCCGAGACGATGTCTTCCTGCTGCGCCTGCAGTTCCAGGCTGTGGCTTTCCACGGCGGACAAATAGGTCTCGAAGCTCAACGGGGCGGCGCTGGCGCAGGGGGCGATCAGCCAGGCCGCCAGCAATACATTAAAACGTGTCATGGTTCACTCCTTCTGTATCGGTCCGGCGTTGTTGTACATACGCCTCGATCAGGTAATACAGGGCCGGCAACAGCAGCAGGGTCAGTGCCGTCGCCGTCACCAGCCCGCCCACCACGACGGTGGCCAGCGGGCGCTGCACGTCGCTGCCCAGGCCCGTCGCCAGCATGGCCGGCGTCAGGCCCAGGGCGGCCACGGTGGCCGTCATCAGCACGGGACGCATGCGGTCGCGCGCGCCTTCCAGCACGGCCTCGCGCAAGCTCCTGCCTTCGTCGGCGCGCAAGCGGTTGATCTGCGCCAGCATCAGCACGGCATTGAGCACGGCCACGCCGAACAGGGCGATGAAGCCGACGGCGCTCGACACGTTCAAGGTCATGCCGCGCAGGTGCAGCGCGGCCAGGCCGCCCAGCATGGCCAGCGGCACGGCCAGCAAGACCAGCGCAGGCTGGCGCAGGTTGCGGAACTGGCCAAACAGCAGCAAAAACATGGCGCCCAGGGTCATCGGCAGGATCAGGGCCAGGCGGCTTTGCGCGCGCTGCAGGTTTTCAAACTGGCCGCCCCATTCGACGCTGATGCGCTGGTGCTCGCCCGCCACGGCTTGCGCCACCAGCGGGCGCGCTTCGTCGAGGAAACCGGCCAGGTCGCGTCCGCGGGCATTGAGGCGCACGATGATGTGGCGCCGCCCCATTTCGCGCACGATCACGCTTTCGCCCGAGGTGGTGCTGATGGTGGCCACCTGCGCCAGCGGTATCCTCGCGCCGTTGGCGGCCGTGAGCTTCAGGCTGGCGATGGCGTCCGGGCTGGAACGCGTGGCGGGCGGGAAGCGCACGGCGATGTCGTAGCTTTTCTCGCCCACGTAGACCTGGCCGATGGGCGCGCCGCCGATGCCGGTGGCAATCAGGTCGGCCACGTCGGCCGCGTTGATGCCGTAGCGGGCCGCCTTCGCGCGGTCCAGTTCCACCTTCAGGTTGGGCAGCGGCGGCTCCACGTCCACCGCCACGTCGGAGGCGCCGTGGACAGTCTTCAGCACATTGGCCACCTTGCCGGCGATGGCGCGCACCTCATCGAGGTCGTTGCCGAAGATTTTCACCGTCAGGTCGCTGTGCGCGCCCGACAATTTGTCCTGCACGCCATCGATCATCGGCTGCATGAAGGCGACTGTGACTCCGGGCATGCGCGCGAAGCGTGCGTTCATTTTCGCGATCAGCTGCTGCTTGCTCATGCCCGACTTCCAGCTTTTATAGGGATGCAGTCCCACGCTTGCCTCGATGTGCGACGGCGTCCAGTAATCGGTGCCGTCGTCGTTGCGTCCCGTCTGCGTGACGATGGTCGACACTTCCGGGAATTCCAGCGCGGCGCGGCGCAGTTCGCTGGCCATCTCCGACGCCTTGTCCAGGGTGATCCCGGGCGGCATCTGCACCTGCAGCCACAGCGAACCCTCATCGAGGTAGGGTAAAAAATCGCGGCCGATGCTGCCGCCCAGGATGGCAAGCGCTGCGAGCGATCCCGCGCACACCATCGCCACCCAACGCTTCTTGCCCACCATGCGTTCGAGGAAGCGCCCGTACGCGCCCGCCAGCTTGTCCAGCGCGCGGTTATGGAAGGTGCGGCGCGGCTTGCGCAAGGCCAGCCAGGCCAGGCCCGGGATCAGCACCAGCGCCACCACCAGCGCGCCCACGAGCGCCGCGCCCACCGCATAGGCCATCGGCGAGAACAGCTTGTACTCGATGCGCTGGAAGGCGAACAGGGGCAGGTAGGCGGCGATGATGACGGCCATGCCGAACATGATGGGCCGCGCCACCTGCAGGGTCGCGTCGATGGCGTCCTGCAGGGTGAGGGGCCGCTCCTGTTCCCGCTCGCGGCGGCGCAGCATGTTTTCCAGCACCACCACGGAACCGTCGACGAGGATGCCGAAGTCGATCGCCCCCAGCGACAGCAAATTGGCGGGAATCTTAAAGTGGTGCATGAAGATAAAGGCGATCAGCAGGGCCAGCGGGATCGTCAGCGCGACGATGGCGGCCGCGCGCGGGCTGCCCAGATACAGCAGCAGCACGAGGGCGACGAGCAGCATGCCTTCGCCCAGGGTATAACTGACCGTGTGCAGGGTGGCGTCGATCAGCGAGCTGCGGTCCAGATAGGGCACGACCTTGACGTCCTTCGGCAGCACATTCGCATTCAAATCGTCCACGGCCGCATGGATGCCGGCCAGCGCTTCGGACGGGTTGAAATCCTTCAGCAGCAGGGTGATGCCTTCGATGGTGTCGGGGTTGTCGTCCTTGCCGAGGATGCCGCGCCGCTCCACGTTGCCGTAAGCGAGCTTGCCCAGGTCCTTCACCAGCACGGGCACGCCGTCCTTGCTGCTGACGACGACGTTACCCATGTCATCGAGCGAATGCAGCAGGCCCACGCCGCGCACCACGTACGATTGCTGGCCGCGGTCGATGACGCTGCCGCCGCCGCTGAGGTTATTGGCGTTGATGGCGTCCTTCACCTGCGCCAGCGAGAAACCGTAGCTGTCCAGTTTTGCGGGGTCGAGTTCCAGCATGAATTGCGTCGTCAGGCCGCCGAAATTGCTGACGTCGGCCACGCCGCGCACCTGCTGCAGGCGCGGGATCACGGTCCAGAACTGCAGCTCGGACAGTTCGCGCAGGGAGCGCGTTTTCGATTCCAGCGTGTAGCGGTAGATCTCGCCCGTGGGCGAGGTGTAGGGATCGAGTCCCGGCTTGGCGTTGTACGGCAGGTTCACGCTGGCCAGGCGCTCCTGCAGCCGTTCGCGCGTGAAGTAGCCGTCGCTGCCATCCTCGAACACCACCGTGATCAGCGACAGCGCGAACAGGCTGCGCGTGCGCAGCACGTGCATGCCTGGCGTGCCCAGCAGGGCGCGCTCGAGCGGAATGGTGATCTGCTGTTCGATTTCCTCGGCGCCCAGGCCCGGCACCTGCGTGACGATCTGCGAGGTGACGTCGGCGATGTCGGGATAGGCTTCGATGGGCAGCTGCTTCCAGCAATAGACGCCGTAGACGGCGACGAACAGCAGCACCAGCCAGACGATGCCGCGCCGCTGGCAGCAGGTGGCGATGAAACGGTCAATCATTGAGCAGCACTCCTTCCTTGACGACGATGCGTTCGCCCGCTTTCAGGCCGGCGAGGATTTCCACCTGTTCTCCATGGCTGGCGCCCACTTCCACCGTGCGCGGCGTAAATACCAGCGGGCTGCGCTCGACCATCACGCGCGTCGATGGCCCGCTTTGCAGCACGGCCGCCGCGGGCACGAGGAGGGCGCGGCGGCTGGCGCCGGCGAATCCCGCGTGGGCAAACATGCCCGGCTTGAAGGTGCCGGTGCGGTTGTCGATGGCCACGCGCACTTTTACCGTCCGCGTCTCGGGATCGAGCACGGCGCCCACATACGCGACCTTGCCCTCGAAAGCCTTGCCGGGCCAGGCATCGACGGTGATGCGGGCCGTCTGGCCTACGGCCACCTGCGCCAGGTCCCTTTCGGCCACGTTGGCCGACAGCCACACGGTGGAGAGATCCGCCACCGTCATGACGGGCGCGTTGATATCGTTCCAGTAGCCGCCCTGGGCGCCTTCCATGGCGATCACGGTGCCGGCGATGGGCGAACGCAGCACGTAGTCGCGGCGGGTGCCGCGTGTGCCGCGCGCGCCGGCGCCGTACTGGGCCAGCTTGTCGGCGCTGGCCTGGGCGTCGCTGCCCGCCTGCGCAAAGGCCGCCTGGGCCGCCTCGTACTCCTTGCGCGCGGCGATTTCCGCCTCGAACAGGGTTTTCTGGCGCTCCAGTTCCTGGCGCGCCTGCAGCAGGGCGGACTTCGCCTTGCTGTCGTCCGCGTAGGCGGCACTGAGTTCCGCTGAGTCGAGCGTGAACAGCGGGTCGCCCGCCTTCACGCTGTCGCCCAGCGCGCGCTGCAAGCGCGTGATGCGCCCGGCCAGGGGCGGCGTGATCTTCACCAGTTTCTCCGGCATCGCTTCGATGCTGCCCGGCGCCTCCGTCTGCGTGGCGATCTCCTGTTCCTGCACGGCGGCGATCTGCAGGCGCTGGCGCAGCGGCGACATCTTGTCGACGGCGATGCTGCCGTCGTCGAGATGCATCGATTGGACGGGCGGCATGGCTGCCGCCGTCGGTTTGGCGCAGCCGGCCAGGGCCGAGCAGGCGAGAGCGAGGGCGCAGCTGGCGCCCAGGGCGTTGCGGGTGGTCGTGTTCATCCCGTGTTTCCTTGTTATTGATGGTGATGGGGCATGCGTGGATGCCGTGCCCAGGCGGGCGGTCAGAGGGGAGCGCGGGCAGCGATATGACAGCGCCGGAAAAGCATAGCAATGTGCTCCTGAAGAAGCGCCCAAGAACGCCTGAATCATTCTTCAGGTTGCGTGCGCGCGCGGTATGGCGCGGTAAAATGCAAGGATGGAAAATGCGGGAAAACACAGCACAATGGGAAAGGCAGGCATGAGAATCCTCCTGGTGGAAGACGACCGCAAGGCGGCGCGCCTGCTGGCCCGTGGCTTGCAGGAAGAAGGCTTTGTCGTCGACGTGGCGCACAGCGCGGAAGAGGGCGAGGATGAAAGCTACGCCGTCGACTACGACGCGATCGTGCTGGACTGGATGTTGCCGGGCAAGCAGGGCATCGATTTTTGCCGCGATTTGCGCGCGCGCGGCATCCACACGCCCGTGCTGATGCTCACGGCGCGCGACGCCACGGCCGACCGGGTGGCTGGCCTGAACACGGGCGCCGACGATTACCTGACCAAGCCGTTCGAATTCGAGGAGCTGCTGGCGCGCATCCGCGCCTTGCTGCGCCGCTCCGACATCAGCCGCCCGCTGGTGCTGGCGCTGGCCGACCTGACGCTCGATCCCGTCAGCCACCAGGCGACGCGGGCCGGCGCGCCGCTGGTGCTCACGCCCAAGGAATACGCGATTCTGCTGATCCTGCTGCGCCAGGCGGGCGAGGTGGTCAGCCGCGCGCGCCTGGCCGAGCAGATCTGGCAGGCTGACCTGATCGGTATCGACAACCTGATCGACGTCCACGTGCGCAACCTGCGGGGCAAGGTCGATGCGCCGGGCTTGCCGCCCCTGATCCACACGGTGCGCGGACGCGGCTTCCGCCTGGCGGAAAACCATGGTGGCTAGCTTTCGCAAGCGATTGCTGCTGGTGCACCTGGCCGTCATCCTCGCCATTGTCGCCTCCACGGCGCTGGCCGGCTACTGGGGCTTGTCGCGCGCCGTGCATGGCCAGCTCGATGCGGCCCTGCTGGCGCTGGCCGAGACGGAAATGGCCATGCTGCCGGCCGCGCCGCGCCAGCCCGTGCAGGTGCACGAGGTGGCGCCGGGCCTGGCGCCGCCGTCGTTGACGCGGCTGGACCGCCTGGTGCAGATCATCGATGGCGAAGGCCGCGTGCTGGCGCGCAGCCGCAACCTGGAGGCGGCGCAACTGCCGGCGCCGCCCGCCCTGCTGGCGCGCCTGGCGGCCGGCGAGACCGTCTTCGAAACCTTGCCCAAGTTCGGCGAGGAGCCGCTGCGCATGGTCTCGATTCCCGTGCCCTCGTCCGGCGCGCGCCTGGCGGTGCAAGTGGCCGGTTCGCTCGACGACACGAATCACGTGCTGGCCGCGGCCACCGTGCTGTTTGGCGCCATGGCGCTGGCCTTGCTGGCGGCCGTGGGCCTGGCCGGCGAAATGCTCACGCGCCGCGTGCTGGGCGCCATCGACGACGTGGTCGACCAGGCGCATTCGATCGGCGAGGCCAGCCTGCACCAGCGCCTGCCCCATCCCGGCACGCAGGACGAGATCGGCCGCCTGGTCGATACCCTGAACGCCATGCTGGACCGCCTGGAACACGGCTACGATGCGCAGCGCCGCTTCACGGCCGATGCTTCGCACGAACTGCGCTCGCCCCTGTCGCGCCTGCGCACGGAAATCGAAATCACGCTGCGCCGTCCGCGCGAAACGCCCGAGTATGTCGATGCGCTGGCGTCCTGCCTCGATGAAGTGCAGCGCCTGACGACCCTGGTGGAAGAACTCCTGATGCTCACGCGCCTGGACGTGGGGCAGGAGCGCAATGCCGTGGAAACCATCGCGCTCAATCCGCTCGTGCGGGCGGCCGCGCAGCGGCTGGAAAAGCCGGCAGCGCAGCGCGGCATCCGCATCGTCTTCGATGACAGTGTGGCCGTGCACGCGCGCGTGGCGGCCGGCCCCGTGAACCTGGTGCTGGCCAATCTGCTCGATAACGCCGTGAAGTTTTCGCCGCCAGGAAGCAGCATCACCGTGCACGTGGCGCGCGAGGGCGAACATGCACTCGTCGGCGTGGCGGACGTGGGCCCGGGCATCGGCGTGGAAGACTTGCCGCATCTGTTCGAGCGCTTTTACCGTGGCGCCCAGGCGCGCGCGGGCGAGGCGCCCGGTTTCGGCCTGGGCCTGGCCCTGTCGCAAGCGATCGTGCATGCGTATGGCGGCAGTATCGAGGCGCGCAACCGCCCGCAAGGCGGCGCGCTGTTCCTCATGCGCCTGCCAGCTTCAAGCTGAGGGGGGCACGCCTTCCCAGCGCACCTGCCGCACTTGCGGCCAGGCGCCCGCCCGGTTGACGAAGCGCACCAGCACGGCGCGCTGCACGGCCTGGCACAGCACCGTGGCGATCAGCCGCACCACCTGCCGGGCTTCGTCCCAGCTGCGCAGCATCTGCGACGGCGCCAGGCCCGCGCCTTTGAGTTCGGCCAGCAGCAGGCGCGCGACGTGGTCGGCTTGTGCCGCGGGGCAGGTGACGGTCAGGCGGTAGGTGGCCACGACGGGGCCGCGCCTGGCAAACCAATGGAAAAATTTTTTCATCATCACACTCCCCGTTCGGCGACAAATTCCGCGTTGTTCACGAGCGCCCAGCGCACGGCCGAGACGCTGCCTTCCAGGCTGACCTGGCTGACGATCTGCTCCAGCAATCCCAGGCTGGACAAGGGCGTGAGCAGGTCGGCCCGCACTTCGATGCGCCCGGCCTGCGCGGCGTCTTCGCTGTGCAAGGATTGCAGCATCAGCGCCGGCATGCCGCTGATCAAGCGCAGCATCAGCTTGCGCACCTGGACTTCCTGCTCCGCCTCGCACACGGCCGTCACGCGGTAGATGCTTTCCGTCTCGATGCCCGCTTCGCTGCCGTGGGCGTTGATCCGTTGCGCCAGGTGGCGCAGCACCAGGTTGGCGATCAGCACGAAGCCCGTGCCGATGGCCGCTTCCAGGGCAAACCCCAGGCCGCACAGGATGCCGATGGCGGCGGAGCACCACAGGGTGGCGGCCGTGTTCAGGCCGCGCACCGTCATGCCCTCGCGCATGATGACGCCGGCACCGAGAAAGCCGATGCCCGACACCACCTGCGCGGCGATGCGCATATGGCCGGAGGCATCGCCTTCGAGCACGGAAACCATCACGAACAGCGAGGCGCCGACGGACACCAGCGCATTCGTACGCAGCCCCGCCATGCGCTGGCGCAGCTGGCGTTCGGCGCCGATCATGGCGCCCAGGGTCAATGCCGCGGCAACGCGCAGCGCAAAGTCAAATACCACCATCAGTTTCTCCCGGCTGGGGAGGAACAGGCGAGTGCACAAGGCGGAGAGCATCCGCCCGGATTGGGGGCAGCAGACGGGGATGACGGGCGGTGGAACGATGAGGAGGGAAGTGGCGGCGAGTGAAGTTCGCCGCTGGAAGAGCCACACCTTGCCGAGGGCAGGGCGGGCGGAATGCGCGCGTCTTGCCTAAGGCCGATCGCCGATGGTCAATCGACTACTGTCACTGGAACAAGCACCCACGAGTCACTCCATATCATTGATAACGGGGACAGTCTAGCCAGTGGTGCCGCTTTGGTCAACTGAAGCTCTCTTCAGGCAGCCGCCGCGTCGTCCCCGCCAATGCGGGGACGGTGAAGGCGACCGGTCAATCAGTGGGCGTGTGCTTTGCCATCATCGGCGGATTCGGCATGCTCGCCGCCGCCGAAAAAGCGCGCGGCGCGCTTGCCCAGGCTGTCGAGATAGGTGTAGGCGACGGGCACCACCACCAGGGTCAGCAGGGTCGAGGTGATCACGCCGCCGATGACGGCCCGGCCCATCGGGGCCTGCGATTCGCCGCCGTCGCCCATGCCGATGGCCATCGGCAGCATGCCGAAGACCATCGCCAGGGTCGTCATCAGGATGGGGCGCAGACGCACTTGCCCCGCTTCCATCAGCGCCTCTAACTGACCCAGGCCTTCGCGCTGGCGCTGGTTGGTGAAGTCGACCAGCAGAATCGCGTTCTTCGTCACTAAGCCCATGAGCATGATGAAGCCGATCACGGAGAAGATGTTCAGGGTGCTGCCCGTGATCAGCAACGCGGCCAGCACGCCGATCAGGGACAGCGGCAAGGACACCATGATGGCGATCGGCTGCAGGAAGCTGCCGAACTGCGAGGCCAGCACCAGGTAGATGAAGATCACGGCGATCCCCAGCGCCATCATCGCGCCGCCCATGGTTTCAGCCATCTGCTGCGCATTGCCGGCCACGTCGAAGCGCACGCCCGGCGGCAGGTCGATGGACTTGATGGCCTTCTGCACGTCGGCGTCGACGTCGCCGGCAGGGCGGCCCTGCACCCCCGCATAGATGGCGACGCGGCGCTGCAAGGCCTGGCGTTTCAGTACTTGCGGGCTCGAAGACGGCACGAAGTCGACCACCTGGCGCAGCGGGATCATGACGGGCTTGCCGTTTGCGTCAAGCTTGCTCGACGCGAGCGCCAGGTCGGCCAGGTCGGCCACCTTTTGCCGGCCCGATTTGGGCAGCTGCACGTTGACGTCGTAGTTTTGCCCGTCGGACGCCAGCCAGTGGCTGACCGTGTCGCCCGCCACGAACGGCCGCAAGGCATTGCCGATCTGCTGCACCGACAATCCCAGGTCGCTGGCCAGTTCGTTGTTGATCTTCACGGTGGTCGACGGATTGGCGCCTTCCTGGCTGTATTCCATGTCGGCCAGGCCCTTGATGTTGCGCATCTTGTCCATCAGGGTGTGCGCCACGGCATCGAGCTTGCCTTCGTCCGTGCCGAGGATGGCGATGAAGATGGGACGCTGGCCGACGGACAGGGTGATGCCGGCGATCGGCGCCAGGCGTTCGCGGATCAGTTTTTCCAGTTCCTGCTGCGAGCGGCGCTTGTGTGTCTTGATGTCCGTCAGCTTGAGGTTCACCTCGGCCGTGTTGCGCCCATCGGGCGTGCCGATATTGGCCACCAGGCTGTCGATCTCGGGAAACTCCTTCAGGGCCGTTTCGATCTGGCGCACCTTGGAATCCGTGTATTCGAGGCTGGAGCCGACGGGCGTCTTGAAGCGCAGGTTGACCCAGCCCTGGTCCGTCTCGGGGAACATCTCGCCGCCGATCATGGGCACGAGCATCAGGCTGCCGACGAACAGCGCCACGGCCGTGGCCAGCGTGGTCTTGCGCCAGCGCAAAGCGACTGCCAGCACCTTGCTGTACCAGACGTGCAGGCGGTCGATGCCCGTCTCGATCCAGGCCATGAAGCGGCCCAGCCACGGCGCGTACTTGAAGCGGTCCTTGACGGGATCGCGCCAGACGGACGACAGCATGGGGTCGAGCGTGAAGCTGACGAACAGGGAAACGAGCACGGCGACGGCCACGGTGATGCCGAACTGCAGGAAGAAGCGGCCGATGATGCCGTCCATGAAGGCGACGGGCACGAACACGGCGACGATGGCGAACGTGGTGGCCATTACGGCCAGGCCGATTTCATTGGTGCCGTCGTTGGCCGCCTTGTAGTGGTTCTTGCCCATGCCCAGGTGGCGCACGATGTTTTCGCGCACGACGATGGCGTCGTCGATCAGCAGGCCGATGCACAGGGACAGCGCCATCAGGGTCAAAAAGTTCAGCGTGAAGCCGAAGGCCTTCATGGCGATGAAGCTGGCCAGCACGGAGATCGGCAGGGTCAAGCCCGTGATGATGGTCGAGCGCCACGAGTGCAGGAACAGGAAGACGATCACCATGGTCAGCACGGCGCCTTCGATGATGGTGCGCTTGACGTTATTGAGCTGGCTTTGCACGCGTTCCGATTCGTCGTCCAGCACGCGCAGGGTGATATCGGGCGGCAGGCTCTTTTGCAGGTCCGCCGCCACTTTCAGGATGCCGGTACCCACTTCGACCACGTTGGCGTCCTGCACCTTGGTGATTTCCATGGTCACGGCTTGCTGGCCGTTCATGCGCGAAATCGACAGTTCTTCCTGCTCGCCGTCGACGACGGTGGCCACCTGGTCCAGGTAGACGGGACCGATGGCGCGGCGCGCCACGATGATCTTGCCGAATTCGCGCGCATCCTTGATCTTGCCTTCCACGCGCACCAGCTGCTCTGCCGCGCCATGGCTGATCGAGCCGGCCGGCAGGTTGGTATTCGTCGCCTGGATGGCGCGGATGACTTCATCGACGCCGATGCCCTGGGCATTGAGCTCGATCGGCTTCATGCTGATGAGGATCTGGCGCGCGCGCAGGCCGCGCAGCTTGACTTGCCCCACGCCGGCCACGCCCTGGAAGCGTTTGCTGATGATCTGCTCCGTCATGGTCGACAGCGCGCGCAGGTCATGCCCGGTCGAGGTCAGCACGATGGTGGCGATGGGGCGCTCGTTGTCGCCCTCGGCGCGCGCGATGAACGGGTCCTTGGCTTCCTTCGGGAAGCGCGGGCGCACCAGGGCCACCTTGTCGCGCAAGTCCTGCATGGCCTTGTCCATATTGGTCGACAGCTCGAATTCCAGGTAGACGCCGGCGCGTCCTTCCCACGAATTGGCGCGGATGGTCTTGATGCCGCTGACGGTGTTGACGGCGTCCTCGATGGGGCGCGTGATGTCGTTTTCCACGGCTTCGGGCGAGGCGCCCGGGTAGTTCACTTCAATGGCGGCGAACGGGAACTGCACGCTGGGCATGCTCTCCACGCCCAGGCCACGGTAGGAGAAGATGCCCAGCACCACCAGCGCCACCATGACCATGGTGGCGAAGACGGGGTTTTGAATACTGACTTTGGTCATCCACATGGCTTAATCCTTCCGTGCCAGCACGGCCGCCGGCGCGGCGGGGGCGGGGCCGGTGGCGGGCGCGGCGAAGGTCACGCTGTGGCCCGGTTTCACGCCATCGAGCCTGGCGATGATGACTTTCGCGCCCGGCACCAGGCCCGACTTGACCTCGGCATAGCCTTCGTCCTCGTTGCGCAGTCCCAGGGTGACGGGCTGCGCGACCACCTTGTTATTCACCAGCGCATACACGACGGGGCCCTGCTTTTCGTTGCGCACGGCCGTCAACGGTACCAGCGGCGCGACGATTGATCGCTCGGTGACGATGCTGCCCTTGGCGAACATGCCGCCGCGCAGCGCGCCATCGCCATTGTCGACGGCGATGTAGACGAGCATGGCGCGCGAGCCGCTCTCGGTGGTGGGGTTGATGCGCGTGACCTTGCCGGCGAAGTCGCGCGCGCCGAAGCCGTCGACCTTGAAGCGCACGTCCTGGCCCAGCTTGATGCGGGGAATCTCCGCGCTGGGCACGGGCGCTTCCAGGGTCAGCTGGGCCAGGTTGACGATGGTGTAGACGGGCATGTCGGGCGCGACTTTTTCGCCCGCCTGCAGGTGGCGCTTGCTGACGATGCCGGCCATCGGCGCGCGGATCACCGTGTCGGCCAGCGCGATGCGGGCGATGTCGACCATGGCGGCGGCGGACTTGACGCTGGCGCGCGCCAGGTCGACGGAATTCTGCGTCGTGTCGTAGGCCGTCTGCGAAATGTATTTTTGCTTGAGCAGCGCCTGGCTGTTCGCCTCATTCTTGGCCGCCATCGACAGGCGCGCCTGCGCTTCGTCCAGCATGGCTTGCTGCTGCGTCAGGCGGGCGCGCAAGTCGGCCGCGTCCAGGCGCACGAGGACTTGCCCGTTGGCTACTTGCTGGCCTTCCTGCAAGGTCGTTTCCTGGATCACGCCGGAAACCTTGGCCTTGATGGTGGCCTGGGTCACGGGGGCCAGCGAACCGGACAGGGGCAGGCTGATGCTGAGGGCGCGCGCATCGATGGCGGCCACGTCGCCCTGCGCCAGTTCATGCACGGGCGTCTTTTCCTGTTCCTTCTTCTTGCTCGCCTGCTGCTCGGCCGCCTTGGCGGCCTGCTGCTTCGATTGCATCACCGTCCAGCCGCCGCCGGCCAGGCCCAGCACGACGAGGATCAAGAGGGGCGTGCGCCAGCGCCGGCGGCGCGTGGCGGCAAGGGGAGAGGCGGGGGGCAGGGTCTCGTTTTTCATAGGTTTTTTTTCAGGAGCGGCGCAGGGCTTCGGCGCCAGGTCTCGGTGCGGCCGGCCTGCGGCAGGCCGGGGGAATTCGGGTAGCGCATCACCGTGGCGGCCGCAGACGACACGCCTGCCGCTGCGGCCGTTCACGGCGATGCGCATGTTGCCACTTTAGGAAGATTCAAGTCCGGCCGCCATCGCCGTGCGACAGATTGCACAAAATCGGGGCTGGAATGCAAAAAACGGCGACCAAAGACCACCGCCAGCATGCGCGCCGTCCACGTCACGATGCTTGCGCCTTCTCAAGAAGCCGATTCGCCGGCGCGCAAGAATGGTCGGGATGGTTGCGCTACCGGACAGGTCATTTGCCCGCCGGTTGCAGCGCGGCCGCGCCACGGGGGGGCTGATGTCTGATCGGATTGCCGGAGCCGCCCCCTCGCCGGGCCGTTTGCTGGCCGCGGCCGAACCGCAGGCGGGGCCGGCCGGCAAGGCGCTCGACTTGCTGTCCATCATCGTTGCCGCCGTCGAACAGGCGCCCGGCCTGGCCGTGCGCGGTATCGACCGCGACGGCATCGTGCGCTACTGGAGCGCGGGTGCGGCGCGCCTGTATGGCGTGGCGGCCGAGCTGGCGCTGGGCCAGCCGTGGGCCAGGGTGGCCGCTTCGCTGCCCGGTGCCGCCACCCTGGCCGAGGAAGTTAGCGGCGAACTGGCGGCCGTGTGGGAGAGCGGCAAGGCGCGCGGCATGCGCCTGTGGAAACTGGACGCCGACGGGGCCGCGCCGCGCTGCATCTGTTCCACCGTGTTTCCGGTCATGCAGTCCGGAAGGGTGCGGCAAGTGGTCTGCATCGATGCCGACATCACGCCCAGCGGCCAGGATGACGCGGCGCAGGGCGCCCTGCTGCTGATGGGAGACAATTTCCGCCAGCTGTACGAGAAGTCGGCCGACGCCATCGTGCTGCTGCGCGACGAGCACATCGCCGAGGCGAATCCGGCCGCCATCGCCCTGTTTCAATGCGAAGACCGGACACGCCTGCTGGGGCGCCGCCTCAGCGACTTTTCGCCCTTGCGCCAGCCCGATGGCGCATTGTCCTCGTTGCGCGGCACGCAGCTGGCGGCGCAGGCCCATGCCGACGGCAACTGCCGCTACGACTGGCGTTACCAGACGTGCACGGGCCAGCTGTTCTGGGGCGAAGTGCTGCTTACGTCCGTCACGCTCGACCATAGCTATCTGTTTTACGCCGTGATCCGTGATATTTCCTCGCGCAAGCTGGCCGAGCGGGCCCTGTACCTGTCGGCGCAGGTGGTCGAGCATGCGCGCGAGGCCATCGTCGTGATGGACCCGCAGCAGCACGTCGTCAGCATGAATCCCGCGTACAGCGAGATCAGCGGCTACAGCCTCGACGACATGCTGGGCAAGCCCTTCGTCCCGCACGGCGTCGAGCCGGACGTGCCCGCATTTTTCGACCACGTGTGGGACGAAGTCGATGCCAACGGTTACTGGCAAGGCGACATCGTCGGCCAGCGCAAGGCGGGCGGGCGCTATCCGGCCTGGCTGTCGCTGACGGCCATCCGCGACCCGCAGGGGCAATTGAGCAATTATCTGGCCATCCTCAGCGACATCAGCGAGCGCAAGAAAAACGAGGAGCACACGCGCCACCTGGCCGAGCACGATTTCCTGACCGACTTGCCGAACCGCGTGCTGCTGCTCGACCGGCTGTCGCTGGGGCTGGCGGCCGCGCGGCGCAAGCTGAGCATGCTGGCCATCCTGTACCTGGACCTCGACCATTTCAAGCACATCAATGACAGCATGGGGCACCACGTGGGCGACTTGCTGCTCAAGGAAGTGGCGCGGCGCCTCGTGCGCTGCGTGCGCGGCGTCGATACCGTCAGCCGGCATGGCGGCGACGAGTTCGTCATCATCCTGGCCGAGGTGGGCGGCATCGACCAGGTGGCCCACGTGGCGGCCAGCCTGCTGCATGCCGTCACGCAACCCTATCAGCTGGGCGAGTACGAATTGCATGTGTCGACCTCGATCGGCGTGGCCATCTTTCCCAGCGACGGCGACAGCATCGATAGCCTCGTGCACAACGCCGACATCGCCATGTACCACGCCAAGGAAAGCGGGCGCAACAATTTCCAGTTTTTCAATGCCGAGATGAATGCGCAAATCGTCGAGCGGGCCAGCCTGGAGCAGGGCTTGCGCGAAGCGCTGGGGCGCGACGAGTTCGTGCTCGAATTCCAGCCCGCGCTCGATGTCGCCAGCGGGCAAATCCTCGGCGCCGAAGCGCTGTTGCGCTGGCGCCACCCGCAACTGGGCGTGCTGCCGCCCGAGCGTTTCATTGCCGTGGCCGAGGAATGCGGCTTGATGGTGTCGATCGGTAACTGGGTGCTGCAGCAAGCCTGCCGCCGCGCGCGCGCCTGGCACGATGCGGGCCATGCCTGGAGAGTGGCCGTGAATCTGTCGCCGGCGCAGTGCCTGCACAATAACTTATTGCTCAGCGTGCAAGAGGCGCTGGCCGTGTCGGGCTTGCCCGCCGCCTGCCTGGAACTGGAAGTGACGGAGTCCTTGCTGATGAAAGGAGGCGCGCGCCTGGCCGGCGTGCTGGCGCAGCTGCGCGCGCTGGGCGCCAGGCTGGCCATCGACGACTTCGGCACCGGCTATTCGCGCCTGGCCAATCTGCGCCATTACCCGGTGGATCAACTCAAGATCGACCCGTCGTTCCTGCCGGCCGCGGCCGATGGCGCGGTCGGCGAGTCCGACACGGCCATCGCCGCCACCATCATCGCCATGGCGCGCGAGCTGCAATTGACGGTGATCGCCGAAGGCGTGGAAACGGCGCAGCAGCTGGCGTATCTGCGGGGGCAGGGCTGCCAGCAATACCAGGGGCGCTTTGCCAGCGCGCAAGTCGCGGGCAGCACGCTGGCGAAGTTATTGAATTAGTCAATGTTGCCCAGCAGCTTGATGCGTGCCAGCACCTGGCCATGGTCGGAGGCATGCGGCAAGCCCAGCAGCAAATGGTCGTTGAGATACGTCACTTCCTGCAGCACGCCGATGGCGCGCGGCGAGGCGGGATGAAAATGTTCGGACACGAGGATATGGTCGATCGTCATGTAGGTGCTGTCGTGAATATTCGTGTAGCCCGCGTGGCGCAGGGCGTCCTGGCGCAGCTGGATGGCGTTGGCGTCGTACAGGCGCGCGCGCATTTCCATGCCCGGTTCGCACGGCGCGCCGGCGCCCATGACGATGGCCGTCGTGACGGCATTGGCGATGTCGTTGAAGTCGCCCAGCACGATGCGGGGACGGCCAGTGTGGCCCAGCTCGCTTGCCAGCACGCGCAGCGCCACGGCTTCCGCGCCGCGCCGCTGCAGCGAGCGCAGGTTGGCCAGCGCGTAGGCGATGGCATCGTTGCCGTCGCCATGGCGGTAGTCGGGCCGGCGCGATTTCAAATGCACGACGACCACGTCCGTGAGTTGTCCGCCCGGCAAGATGACCTGGACATGCAGGGGCGCGCGGGCGAAGCGGCAGGCGTTGTCGTCGGCGGGCTGCCTGTCGGCGGACACGGTCACGCCGGCGGGAAAATTCGCCCAGGCAACACCAGTGCCGGCCAGCGGCAGGCGCGACACCAGCGCTACCGTGGGCAGCATGCGTCCGGCAATATCCATCGCATCGTAGCCGGCCAGCGTGGCTTCGCGGTAATGGCGCGTGCGCGACAGCACGTCGCGCAGGGCCGCCTGCGAGAAAATTTCCTGGAATCCGATCACGTCGGCGTCGAGCAGGTCGATCTGCCGCGCCGTCCATTCCGCCTTGGCCTCGTATTGCGCCGGGCTCAACGGTTCCAGGTTGTCATACAATTTCGCCCCGGCGGGGGCGAGGTTGCAGACATTGAATGTGGCAAAGCGGATTTCTTCCTGCATAATTAGCACTCCTCACTGAACGATCAGCGTATCACGCATGGCTAAAAAAGAGCATATTTCCGAAACCCAGGCGACGCAGCTGCTGCGCAAGCATCAAGTCTCCTTCGAAGAACACCCGTATCCGTACGAGGAGCACGGCGGCACCAGCGTCTCGGCGCGCGAATTGGGCGTGCCGGAACACGCGGTGATCAAGACCCTGGTGATGCAGGACGAGGCGGCCAAGCCGATGATCGTGCTCATGCATGGCGATTGCAAGGTGTCGACCAAGAACCTGGCGCGCGGCATCGGCTGCAAGTCCGTCGAGCCGTGCAAGCCCGAAGTGGCGCAGCGCCATTCCGGCTACATGATCGGCGGCACCTCGCCCTTCGGCACCAAAAAGACCATGCCCGTGTACGTGGAGCAATCGATCCTGGACTTGCCGCGCATTTACATCAATGGCGGGCGGCGCGGTTTCCTCGTCTCGCTGGCGCCGCAGGTCTTGCTCGACTTGCTCAAGGCCAAGCCGGTGCAGTGCGCGCTGCAAGATTAAGAAAACCAGACGCCGCCCTGTCCCTGGACTGGACGCTGGTGTATATTCTGCTGCGCCAGCCTCGATGCTGGTGTAATAAACACAATAAAGGGAAGAAATGAATCCAGTAATCACAACCGTGGCGATGACAGTGGCCGCTTACTTGCTCGGCTCGATATCGTTTGCCGTGGTGATGAGCAAGGTCTACGGCATTGCCGATCCGCGCACCTATGGCTCGAAAAACCCGGGCGCCACCAACGTGCTGCGCAGCGGCAACAAGGGCGCGGCCATCATGACCCTGCTGGGCGATGGCGCCAAGGGCTGGCTGGCCGTGTTCCTGGCCGACCATTTTGCCAGCGCGCTGGGCGTGGGCGACACGGCCGTGGCCCTGGTGGCCATCGCCGTCTTCCTCGGCCATCTGTGGCCCGTGTTCTTCCGCTTCGTCGGCGGCAAGGGCGTGGCCACGGCCCTCGGTGTGTTGCTGGGCATTAATCCCTGGCTGGGCCTGGCGACCCTGACCACCTGGCTGATCATCGCCTACGCGTTTCGCTATTCCTCGCTGGCAGCGCTGGTGGCGGCCCTGTTCGCGCCGTTTTACTATGGCTTGCTGTTCGGCGTCGATCCCATCTTGCTGGCCGTCATCGTCATGAGCGTGCTGCTGGCCTACCGCCACAGCCAGAACATCGCGAACTTGCTCTCTGGTAAAGAAAGCAAGATCGGCGGCAAGAAGGATGGGGCCAAAGCGCCCGTGCAGAAAAAGTAAGCGCTTGATTTCCCGCGGCCCGCACGCATATGCTGTGCTTGCGGCGCCGCGCGGTGCGGCCGCCACCGACTCGCGCAAAGGCTGCCCACCATGACCGTTTCCACCACCTCCGCCACACCCACCCCTATCCGTATCGATTTCGTTTCCGACGTTTCCTGCCCCTGGTGCGTGGTGGGCCTGAAGTCGCTGGAGCAGGCGCTGGCCAAGCTGGACGGCACCGTCCAGGCCGACATCCACTTCCAGCCTTTCGAACTGAACGCGAATATGCCGCCCGAGGGCGAGGATATCGGCGAACACATCGCCCGCAAATACGGTTCCACGCCGGAACAGATGGCGCAGTCGCGCGAAGCGATCCGCGCGCGCGGCGAACAGCTGGGCTTTACGTTTGCCATGGACAAGCGCGGGCGCATCTACAACACCTTCGATGCGCACCGGCTGCTGCACTGGGCTGCTCTGGAAGGGCGCCAGAAGCAACTCAAGATGGCCTTGTTCGATGCCTACTTCACGCAGGGCCAGGATCCGTCCTCGCACGAGGTGCTGCTGAAAGTCGCGGGCGACGTGGGCCTTGATACCGCGAAAGCGGCCGAAGTGCTGGCGTCCGATGCCTATGCGGACGAGGTGCGCGCGCAGGAGCGCTTCTACCAGCAGAACGGCATCAATTCCGTGCCCGCCGTCATCATCAACGAGCGCCACCTGATTTCCGGCGGCCAGCCGCCCGAAGTGTTTGAGCAAGCCTTGCGCCAGATCATCAGCGGCGCCTGAACGGGGCGCCAATGGCGCGCGCCAAGGCGGGCTTTTTCGGCTACACTCGGCAAAGAAGGAGGATAGTCAAATGCCAACAGCCAGCTGGAATGGCGCCGTCATCGCGCAAGCCACCGATGCGCAGGTGCAAGTCGTTGAAAACAATGTGTATTTTCCTTTGTCCAAGGTGACGCAGGAGTACTTGCGTCCCAGCAGCCACACGAGCGTCTGCCCGTGGAAAGGCACGGCCAGCTATTACGATGTCGTCGTCGATGGCCAGACGAATGCCAACGCCGCCTGGTATTACCCCCAGCCCAAGGATGCCGCCAAGCAAATTGCCGGCCACGTCGCCTTCTGGCGCGGCGTGAGCGTCGAGCGCTGACCTGACGCCCCCTATTTCCTGACAAAGCCCTGACAAAGAAAGCAGACGATGGATTTACGCCTCGCCGTGTACCAACTCGCCTCGGCCCATGCGCTCGATGCCCAACAAACCCGGCAGTTGCAGGAAGCGGCCGGCTTCCAGCGCGAACCGGCGCGCCTGGCCTACTGGCTGCCGCGCGGCGTGGCCGTGCTGGGCGCCGCGCTGCTGGGCATGGGCCTGATCTGCTGGGTCGCCGCCAACTGGGAAGACCTGGGCCGCATGGGCCGCTTTGCCCTGCTGCAAGGCGTGTTTGCCGCCGCCTGCGTTGGCGCCTTCGCCGTGCCCAAGGCGCGCATACCGCTGCTGCTGATGGCCTTGCTGGCCATCGGCGGCCTGTTCGCGTATTTCGGCCAGACCTACCAGACGGGCGCCGATCCGTGGCAGCTGTTCGCCCTGTGGGCCGTGCTGGCCTTGCCCCTGTGTTTAGTCGCGCGCAGCGACGTGCTGTGGACGCCGTGGATGCTGGTGCTGGCCACGGCCGCCGCCCTGTGGATGCAGGCGCATGCGCGCCACAGCTGGCGCATCGATTCGGCCGACCTGTCCATTTTCGTCAGCGGCTGGCTGGCCGTGCTGCTGGCCTGTGCGTTTGTCTCGCCCCTGCTGGCGCGCTGGACGGGCGCCGGTGTCTGGGCCTTGCGCCTGGGTCTGGTACTCGCCACCATCCTTATCACGGGCACGGCCGTCAGTGCCCTGTTCGGCAATGAGATCGAATCGCCGTACTGGGCCGGTCTCGGCTTGCTGGCCGTCGCCGCTGCCCTGCTGGCCACGCGCCGCTACTTTGACGTGTTCGGCCTGAGCGCCGTCGCGCTCGGTATCAATACCTTGCTGGTGGGAGGGCTGACGCACGTGCTGTTCAACGGTCATGGCGATGGCGTCGGCGCGCTGGCCACGCTGGGCTTGCTGGCAGCCGTGCTGCTGGCGCTGACCGTGCAAGGCATTCTGTGGCGCACGCGCCAGGAGGCGGCATGAGCAAGATGAACACTCAGCGCGACGATGCGCTCGGCACCCTGATTGACGATGCCACGCGCGCCGGCCTGTTGCCGCCCAACGCCAGCCGCCCCGTGCAGGATGTAAGGCCGTGGCCGCTGGTGCTGATGACGGCTTTCGGTGCCTGGCTTGCCGCCATTCCCCTGATGATTGCGCTGGGCGTGGGCCTGGAAAGCGTCGTGCGCCACGGTCCCGGCGCGTATGTCGTGGCCGCCATCGTGCTGGTGGTGTCCGTCCTGCTGATCCGCACGCGCGGCGTGGCGCTGTTTGTCGAGCAGCTGGCCGTGCCCTGTCTGCTGGTGGGCGGCGGCTTGCTCGGCTACGCCTTGTACCGCGACTATTCCACGCAGACGGCGTCGCTGCTGCTGTGCCTGGCAACCCTGGTGGTGGCCGCCGCCTTGCCGCGCGACTGGCTGCGCGTGCTGCTGGGGCTGGTCGCCTGCGGCTTGCTGGGGCTGGGCATCGTCGACAGCACGCGCGACTGGATCTTCGACAATGATCCGACGCAACTGTATCTGGCCTGGATGCTGGCCCTGGCACTCTGGCTGGCCGCCCACTGGCTGCAGAAGCAAGCCTTCAACGATGGCCGCGGCGCGCCCATTGCCGCCTTCCTGGAATCGCTGTCGACGGGGTGGGTCCTGGCCATCTTGCTGGGGCTGGTCTTCTGGTCCGGCATGACCTTCATGCTGGGCGGTGCCCTGGGCGGCGGCTTCACGGGCGAAGTGGCGCGCGAAGTGAGCAGGCACCATGCCGGCGCCTGGTATGCGCAAGCGTTGAACGGCGTCTCGCTCGTCCTGGCCACGGCGGCGGCCGCCTGGACGGGCTGGCGCTGGCCGGCGCTGCGTCAGTTGCCCGCCATCGGCGTGGCGCTGGTGCTGATCGTGCTGGCGTGGTTCATGCCGGCGCTGGGGCCCGTGCTGCTGATCCTCGCGTATTGCGTGACGAGCGGGCGTACACGCGTGGCCGTCGCGGCCGCGCTGGCGGCGGCGTGGATTATCGGCAGTTTTTATTACCGGCTGGCCTGGCCGCTGGCCAGCAAGGCGGCGCTGCTGGCCGTGGCCGGCGCCGTGCTGTGCGCCCTGTCGTGGCTGGCCACGCGCGGCGCCGTGCTGCACCTGGTGGAAAGCAAACCGGCGGACGTGGCGGTCGAGCGCCGCTTCTTGCGCCTGGGTGCGCTGGGCGGCTTGCTGCTGGTGCTGCTGGTGGCCAACATCGGCATCTGGCAGAAGGAGCAGCTGATCGCCAAGGGCGAGGCCATCTTCGTGGCGCTGGAACCCGTCGATCCCCGCTCGCTGATGCAGGGCGACTACATGCGCCTCAATTTCGTCAACCTGGGCGTCCTCTCCACGTTGGCCAGCGTGGAGCGGGCGCCGGGCCGTCCCTTCGTGGTGGCCCGGCGCGATGCGCGCGGCGTGGCCGAACTGCTGCGCCCGTACACGAGGGAGGCGCTGGCGCCCGGCGAATTTTTGCTCGAGCTGACGCCGAAGGATGGCAACTGGGTGCTGGTCAGCGATGCCTGGTTCTTCAAGGAAGGCGAGGCGGCGCGCTGGGAAAAGGCCCGTTACGGCGAGTTCCGCGTGCTGCCCGATGGCCGCGCCTTGCTGGTGGGCATGCGCGGGGAAGATTTACAGGCGCTGTAGCCGCTTGATTGAACAAACCCCATGGCAGAATCCGGGGGGCGTACCCTGAGGGTACAACCACAGTCTTTGCTCCTGGGGGGGGCTGCATCCTGTAAAATTGCCCGATGGATAATATTACGCATTCGGTCATCGGCCTCGGGGTCGGCGAACTGGTACACCGCAGCCTGCCGCCCGAGCCGCAAGCCCCCGCACAGCGCACCCGGCGTGCGCTGTTTCTGTTTACGGCCTGGTTTGCCAGCAACGCGCCCGACCTGGATCTGGTGCTGACCAGGCTGCTGCCGCGTCCGTTCGGCTACATGCTGCACCACCGTGGCCACACGCATACCTTGCTGCTGGCCTTGCCGCAGGCGCTGCTGTTGCTGGCCCTGCTGTGGCTGTTGTGGCCCGGCGCGCGGCGCTTGCTCAAGGAGAGCGTGCCCGCCCGCATCGGTCTGGCGGCTTGTCTGCTGCTGGGATTTTGCTTGCACATGGGCATGGATTTCCTCAATTCCTATGGCTTGCACCCGTTTTATCCGTTCGACAGCCGCTGGCTGTATGGCGACATGGTCTTCATCGTCGAACCCATGTTCTGGGTGTTGCTGGGCGTGCCCGTGATCATGTCCTTGCGCTACGGCATCGTCAAAAGCGTGCTGCTGGCGGGGCTGGCGGCGGCCTTGTGCTTCTTTACCTATAAAACGTATCTGGCGCCCGCCGCGCTGGCCGTCTTGCTGGCGCTGGGCGCGGTGCTGGCCGTGCTGCAAGGGCGGGCCGGCGAGCGGGGGCGGGGACCGCTGCTGCTGGCCTTCGCGCTGGCCGCCACGTTTATTGGCACGCAGGGCGTGGCGTCGGCCATCGGCCGTACGCGCATCGAGGCGGCCGTGCAGCAGCTCGATCCGGGCACGCGCGTGTGGGACGTGGCGATGACGGCGTTTCCCAGCAATCCGCTATGCTGGATCTATGTCTCGCTCGACAGCAAGACGGACGTGTACACCCTGCGGCGCGGCACCCTGAGCCTGCTGCCCGCATCGCTGGCGCCCGCCGCCTGCCCGGCCGGGCTGGCGGAAAACAGCAAGCAAGGACGGCAACTGGCGCCCGGCATCGCCGTCTCCGCCCAGGCGGCGGGCAGCTTGGCCGCCTTGCGTGCGCTGCAGGAAGAAAATTGCTATGTCGACGCCTGGTTCCGCTTTGCCCGCATGCCCCGGTTGAATGCGGACAAGCTGACGGACGTGCGCTTCAACCCCGGCATGTTGCCCAATTTCACGACCGTCGAGCTGCAGCAGTTCCGCGGCCGGCCATGTCCCGCCTATGTGCCGGGCTGGGACCGCCCCCGCGCCGACATGCTGGCGCCGCCGCAAGCGGCGCGCCCGTAGCGGATTTGTTGCCTTGTGGGAAAATATCATGTGTGCACATACTTCTCTGTCGCCCAGCATGCGACAATTATCAATTCGGCATGGATGTCATTGAGTTAGGATTATCTTGGAAGAGCAACACGCCTTACCGTATCTGCGGGAAACCCTGCTGTTTCTCGCCCTGGCCGGGATTTTTATTCCGCTATTGCAACGCCTGAAAGTCAACCAGGTGCTCGGCTTCCTGGCCGTGGGCGCCCTGTTCGGCCCGTTCGGCTTCGGCCTGTGGGCCGGCGACTTCCCATGGCTGACGTATTTTTCCTTCGTGCGTGCGGAGCAGGTCAGCGGCCTGGCCGAGCTGGGCGTGATGTTTTTGATGTTCATGATCGGCCTGGAACTGTCGACGGAACGGCTGTGGGCGCTGCGGCGCTGGGTGTTCGGTGCGGGCGTGGGGCAGGTGGCGGTCAGCGCCTGCCTGATCGGCGGCGTCGCGTATTACTTCGGCTTGTCGCTGGAAGCGTCCATCGTGCTGGGACTGGTGCTGTCGCTGTCGTCGACGGCCGTGGTGATGCAGCTGCTCACGGACCAGCGCTCCCTGCAGACGCCGGCCGGCCAGGCGGGCTTTTCCATTCTGATGTTCCAGGATCTGATGGTGGTGCCGCTGTTCATCCTGATCGACGTGTTCGCCAGCGGGCGCAGCGACGACCTGGCGTACCTGCTCAGCTTTGCCGCCGTGAAATCGGCGGGTGCCATCCTGCTGATCTATCTGCTGGGACGCCGCGTGATTCGCCCGCTGTTCCAGTTTTTCGTCAAGAAACGCCAGCCCGACGTGTTCATGGCCTTGACCCTGCTCAGCACCCTCGGTATCGCGGGCCTGACGTATCTGGCGGGCCTGTCGATGGCGCTGGGCGCCTTGCTGGCCGGCCTGCTGCTGGCGGAAACGGAATTTCGCCATGAAGTGGAAGTGACGATCGAGCCCTTCAAGGGTTTGCTGATGGGCCTGTTCTTCATGTCTGTCGGCATGCAGATCGACGTGCGCGAAATCCTCAAGTCGCCCATTCTGATTCCCCTGGTCGTGCTGAGCCTGTTTGCCTTGAAAACCCTCGTCATCAGCGTGATTTTCCGCATCGGCGGCTTTCACTGGGGACGCGCCGTGGAAACGGGCGTGCTGCTGGGGCAGGGCGGCGAATTCGCCTTCATCGTCGTCGCGTATGCGCTCGGTACCAAGCTGATCGGCCCGCAGGTGGCGCAGTTCGTCATGCTGGTGGTGGGCCTGAGCCTGTTCGCCACGCCGGCGCTGGCCAAGGCGGCGCGCGCCTTCGGCAACTGGTGGGAACAGCGCCACCACCACCAGCTGGCCGACCTGGCGCGCGGCGCGCTGCCGCCGCAGGGCAGCACCGTCATCATCGCCGGTTTCGGCCGGGTGGGGCAGTTGCTGGCCAAGGTGCTGACGGAGCAGGATATCGCGTATGTGGCGATTGAAAACGATGCGCGGCTGGTGACGACCCTGCATCCGCGCGGCTTTCCCGTGTATTTCGGCGATGCGTCGCGCGCGGAACTGCTGCAAAAGGTCAATGCCGACCGCGCCGCCGCCGTCGTGCTGACGATGGACCATGCGGCCTCCGTGCTGCATGCCGTCAAATCGATCCGCCGCGAATATCCGCTGCTGCCCGTGTATGCGCGCGCCCGCGACGAGGCGCATGCGGTGGCCCTGATCCAGGCGGGCGCCACCCTGGTCGTGCCCGAGGCGCTGGAATCGGCGCTGCAGCTGACGGCCACCGTGCTGCACACGGTGGGCCTGTCGGAAGCGCGCACGACGGACATCGTGCAGGCGGAGCGCGACCGGCGCAATGCCGTGCTGCTGGCGAAAAAATTGTCGTAGGGCAAGCCTTAGTGCAAACGTGCGTATCGCCGTGCTTTGTCAATTATCTATACAATAATAGTATATGAGCACACTACCCACATGAAAGCCGCGACGAAGAGCGGCGCGGCACCCCTGACGCCGCAGCAACTGGCGGCGCAGGAAACGCAACAGAAATACGGCAAGCCCGAGCGGGGCTGGCGCGAGCGGGTGTACACCGTCATTTTCGAGGCGGAAACGCGCACGGGCCGCGCTTTCGACCTGCTGCTGATCGCCGCCATCCTGATCAGCGTGACGGTGGTCGTGCTCAGCAGTGTCGCCTCCGTGGCCGAGCGCTATGGCACCTGGCTGACGGCGCTCGAATGGTTTTTTACCATTTTATTTACCATCGAATATTTCGCCCGCCTGTCGTGCCTGCAGCATCCGGTGCGCTACGCCAAGAGTTTTTTCGGCATTATCGACTTGCTGGCCATCGTGCCGACCTATATCGGCTTGCTGCTGCCGGGTGCGCACGTGCTGATCGACGTGCGCATTTTGCGGCTGCTGCGCATGTTCCGTATCCTCAAGCTCACCTCGTATGTGCATGAATACACGGTGCTGGGGCGGGCCTTGCTGGCCAGCCGGCGCAAGATCCTCATTTTCTTGTCTTTTGTCATGATGGTGGTCTTTCTGCTGGGTACTGTGATGTATGTCGTGGAAGGGCCCGATAACGGTGTCAGCAGTATTCCCACGTCGATTTATTGGGCCATCAGCACCATGACCACGGTCGGTTTCGGCGATATCACGCCGCGCACCGACATCGGGCGCACCATCGCTTCGCTGATGATGCTGCTCGGCTGGGGCATCCTGGCCGTGCCTACCGGCATTATCAGTGCCGAAATGACGGTGCAGCGCAGCTCCAAGCTGGTCACCACGCGTACCTGCCCCACGTGTCTGAAAGAAGGGCTCGATGACGATGCCAATTTCTGCAAGAACTGCGGGGTTGCATTGCCGCCGCTGGCACGTGATTAATTCATAACCCTATTTACTTTACTTTGTTAAGGCCAACATGATTCCAGTTCGCCTGATCGCGACGGGCAAAGCCTTGCCGTCGCATAGTGTGACTTCCGCCAGTCTGGACCTGAAATTGGGTCATCCGGCTGGCTATACCCTGCGCAAGAGCGGCGTGCTGTCGCGCTTTGTCGCCGCGCCCGATGAATCGCAAAGCCAGCTGGGCGCCGCCGCCCTGGTCGACGCGCTGAAGAATGCCAGCCTGCGTCCGGCCGACATCGACTTGCTGATCTGCGCCTGCGGCGTGCCCGAGCAAGCGTTGCCGAACACGGCCTGCTTCGTGGCCGAACATGCGGGCTTGCCGCCAGGCACGCAAAGCTTCGACGTCAACGCCAGCTGCCTCAGTTTCATGGCGGCTTTCCGCGTGGCCGCCTCCATGCTGGCCGGCGGCGCCTACCGCCGCATCGCCATCGTCTCGTCCGACCTGGCCTCGCGCGGGGTCGACTGGAGCGAACCGGAAGCGTCGATGATCTTTGGCGACGGCGCCGCCGCCGTCATCGTCGAGCGGGGCGACGGCAGCGCCGGCATCCGCGCCTACAAGATGGGCACGTATCCGGAAGGGCGGCGCTACTGCGAAATCCGCGGCGGCGGTACCGAGCGCAACCCCCGCAACGGCTGCGAACCGGGCGACTACCTGTTCCGCATGGATGGCAAGGCCGTGTTCCGCCTGGCCGTCAAGGTGATGCCGGATTTCCTGACGGAACTCATGCAGGAATCGGGCGCGGGACTGGATAAAATCGACGTGGTCGTGCCGCACCAGGCCAGCCCGCTGGGCCTCGCGCATGCGGCGCGCATCCTCGACGTTCCCGATGCTAAAATCATCAAGATCTTTGAAACGCATGGCAACCAGGTGGCCGCGTCCCTGCCCACCGCCCTGCACGAGGCGGTGATGACGGGGCGGGCAGTGGCAGGCCAGCGTTTGCTGATGATGGGTACGGCCGCGGGCCTGACCATCGGCGGCATGATTCTTGACCTGTGAAGGTGGTGCGATGAGGCGGATACTGGTCACGGGAGCGACGGGCGGCTTGGGGCGCAATGCCGTGCGCACCCTGCTGGCGCAGGGCGTGGAAGTGCGCGCCACGGGCCGCAACGCGGCCGTGGGCCGCGAGCTCGAACGCATGGGCGCGCAATTCGTGGCGCTCGACCTGGCGCAAGCGACGCCGCGCCAGGTCGACGAGCTGGTACGCGGCATGGACGCCGTCTGGCACTGCGCCGCGCTGTCCTCGCCGTGGGGCGCGGAGCGCGACTTTATCGCCGCCAACGTCACGGCCACGGCCCAGCTGCTGCGCGCGGCTGCCGGCCTGCACGTGGCGCGCTTCGTGCACATCTCGACCCCGGCCATCTATTTCGACTACCGCAACCGCTACGAGGTGCCGGAAACCTTCCGCCCCGACGCTTTCGTCAACGCGTACGCGCGTTCGAAAGCGATGGCGGAAAAACTGGTGCAGGAGTGCGTCGACCGCCACCGCGGCATGACGTGCGTGATCCTGCGCCCGCGCGCCATCTTCGGCCCGCACGACCAGGTGCTGATCCCGCGCCTGGCGCGGGTGCTGCAGGAGCGCGGCGGCAAGCTGCCGCTGCCCAATGGCGGCGCGGCCACCATCGACGTCACCTATGTGGATAACGTCGTGCATGCGATGTGGCTGGCCACCGTGCACAAGACCATCGCTTCGGGCGCCGCCTTCAACATCACAAATGGCGAGCCGGCGCGCCTGTGCGACATCTTGCGCAGCCTGTTCTGCGACCATCTGCAGCAGCCGTTCGAAATCGTCAGCGTGCCTTATCGCGTGCTGGCGCTGGCGGCGCGCCTGATGCAGTTCGCCTCGCGCTTCACGCGCCGCGAGCCCTCATTGACGCCCTACAGCATCGGCGCGCTCAGTTTTGACATGACGCTCGATAACGCCAAGGCGCGCAAGGTGCTCGGCTACCGTCCCGTCGTCAGCCTGCAGGACGGCATCGTCCGCACGGCGCAGTGGATGCGCCAGGAAGCGGCGGCGCACAAGGTGGGCAAGGAGCGCAATGGCTAGCATCACCGCATTTCGCGTCGGCCACTGCACCCATCCGTCGTGCATGGTCTTGAAAGGCAGCGGGCTGGCCAGCCGCTGCTTCCCTTCGCGCGCCTACCTGATCGAAACGCGCGCGGGCCTGTACCTGTGGGACACGGGGTATGCCGAGCATTTCCGCGCCGCCACGTCGAAAGGCGTGTACCGCATGTACGCGTGGGTGACGCCCATCTCGTTCGACGAGAATGAGTCGCTGCACGGCCAGCTGCGCGCGCATGGCGTATCGCCCGGCGACATCCACACCTTGCTGCTGTCGCACTTCCACGCCGATCATATCGCCGGCCTGCGCGACTTTCCCGGCGCGCGGCTGATGGCCTCCAAAACGGGCTGGGACGCCGTGCGCGGCTTGTCCGGCGTGGCCGCCGTGCGCCAGGCCTTCGTGCCCGAACTGCTGCCGCCCGATATCTCTGACCGCCTGGCGTTTGTCGAAAGCGTGCCCGAGACGGCCTTGCCGGCGGCCTTGCTGCCATTCACGCACGGGCGCGACGTCAGCGGCACGGGCGAGATCTACATCGTCGACTTGCCCGGCCACGCCATCGGCCACCTGGGCGCCTTCGTGCTGCAGGACGGCGGCTGGACCCTGCTGGCGTCGGACGCGGCCTGGGTGCCGGAAAGTTTCCAGCAGCTGCGCGGACCGTCCGAACTGTCGTTCCTCATCCAGCACAAGCGCGCACCGTATTATGAGACGTTGAAGCGCCTGCACCAGCTGCACCAGTCGGGCCAGGCGCAGATCCGCATCACGCATGAAGATACCAACGATTATTTGCCAGTGGCGGGCCGCCCGTGAAGCGAATTTTCTGGCTGTTGCTGTCGTACTGGCGCACGCGCCGCCTGCGTTTCGCAAGCCGCGCGCAGCTCGACGCCTACCAGCACAAGCAGATGGCGCACTTCATCGACGTGCTGTGCGCGCGCAGCGCTTACTTCGCCCCGTTCCGCGATCTGCCGCTGGCGCAGTGGCCGACGATGAACAAGGCGCTGATGCTCGAGCATTTCGATGCCATGAATACCGAGGGAATCACGTTGGCGCAGGCGATGGAGGCGGCCATGGCGGCCGAGCATAGCCGCGACTTTACGCCCGCGGTGGGCGACATCACGGTGGGCCTGTCGTCGGGCACCTCGTCGCGGCGCGCCGTGTTTACCGTCAGCCCCCGCGAAAAGGCCCAATGGGCGGGCGTGATGCTGGCCAAGGCGCTGCCCGACGGCCTGTTTTCCGGCGAAAAGGTGGCGCTGTTCCTGCGCGCGAACAGCAATCTGTACACGGCCGTGCGCTCGCCGTGGCTCACGTTTGCCTTTTACGACCTGTTCGCACCGTTCGACAGCCTGTGCGCGCAGCTGGCGCGCTATCAACCGTCCGTCATCGTCGCGCCGGCCCAGGTGCTGCGCCAGCTGGCGCTGCGCGTCATCGACGGCAGCCTGGTGCTGGCGCCGAAAAAAGTCATCTCGGTGGCTGAAGTGCTGGAAGCGCAGGACCGCGCGCTGATCGTGCAGGCGTTCGGCGCCGTGCATGAAATCTATCAGGCGACCGAGGGTTTCCTCGCCAGCAGCTGCGAACACGGCGTGCTGCACCTGAACGAGGAATATGTGCACATCGAGCCGCAATGGCTCGATGCGGAACAGCGTCGTTTTGTGCCCGTGATTACGGATTTCACGCGCATCACGCAGCCCATCGTGCGCTATCGCCTGGACGATATCCTGGTCGCGCGCGCCACGCCATGCCCGTGCGGCCGCGCCACGCGCGCCATCGACGGCATCGAAGGGCGCTGCGACGACATGCTGCTGCTTCCGTCTGCACGCGGCGGCGCCGCCGTCGCCGTGTTTGCCGACGTCTTGACGCGCGCGTTCGCGCAAGCCTTGCCGGCGGACGCCGACTACCGCCTGCTGCAATCGGGCGACAGCGCCTTGCAGCTGCACGCGGCCCTCGACGACGCTGGCCTGGCTGCCCTGCGCGATCACCTGGCAACGGTGCTGCGCGGCCTGGCCGTGGCCGTCGACAGCCTGGCCTGGACGACGAGCGGCGAACTGCCTCCCTTTGACCCCACCATGAAACGGCGCCGCATCCGGCGCCTTGCGACCGCATGAATCCTTCTTCCATGACCGTACGCTGCCGCCTGCTGCATTTGCTGGCCGGCTGGGGCAGCGTCGGCCTCGTGTATTTTTCCAGCGATGTGCTGCAAGGGCAGGGGATACTCTTGCCGGAAACGGCGCTGGACCGCGCCATTCCCTACAGCGACTCTGCCATCTGGTTGTATCTGTCGTTTTTCATCCTGATCCCCTACGCCTACCTGGCGGCCGATGCGGCGAGGGTGCGCTGGCTGGCGCGCGCCATGGCGCTTTCCGCCGTCATGTGCGGCGTGGTCTTCCTGCTGTATCCGACGACGCTCGCGTATCCGCCCGTGGGCGAGGGCAGTGCCTGGAGCACGCAGGCGCTGCGCATGCTGCAGGCGGCGGATTCCGCGCAAAATTGCCTGCCCTCGCTGCATGGCGCCCTGACATTGTTGTGCGTGTGGGCCCTGTGCGACAAGCGCCACCTGGTCCGCTCCGCGCTGGCCGTGGTGCTGGGCGTGGCCATTTGCTACGCCATCATCGCGCTGCGCCGGCACGTGAGCATCGACCTGGCCGCCGGCCTGTTGGTCGGCATCGCTGGCGGCATGCTGGCGAAAATGCAGGTATTCTGGACGGCTCACCGCGTCATTTCTACTGAAACCGCATCATGATGAACCCCTTTGCCCTCTCTTTCCTTGTCATGCTGGCCTTCGTGCTGGCCGAATTGCTGATCCTCAAATGGGTACGCAAGACCCCCGTGCCGTGGAAGGACGTGATCTTCAACCTCAATTCCGGCCACATATTGATGTGGGTGTTCCGCGGCGTGGAAGTGGCGGCGTTCGCCCTGCTGCTGCGCCATGTGAATCTGCACATCGTCGACCAGTGGCCCGTGGCCGCGCAGTGGGTGTTCGCATTCTTTGCCTGGGATTTGTGCTTTTACTGGATGCACCGGCTGCACCATAAGATCCCCTTGCTGTGGGCCGTGCACGTGGTGCACCACCAGGGCGAGCACTTCAACCTGTCGCTGGGCGTGCGCAATTCCTGGTATTCGTCGCTGACGAATTTCCCGTTTATTGCCATCCTGGCCGTGCTGGGCGTGCCGCTGGAAATCTTCCTTGTAGTCTCGTCCCTGCATTACACGGTGCAGTTCTATAACCACAATGCGCTGGTGAACAAGTCTGGCATTCTCGATAGCTTCATGGTCACGCCCTCGCACCACCGCGTGCACCACGGCACCGATAAACGCTACATCAACCGCAATTTCGGCGGTACCCTGCTGCTGTGGGACAGGCTGTTCGGCAGCTTCCAGCCCGAACTCGAGGGCGTGGAAATGCGCTATGGCGTGAAGGGCATGACGCAAACGCATAATCCGCTCCTGGCCAGCAACGGCAAGCTGTTCAAATGGCTGCGCGCGCGCTTTCCCCACTGGCAGTCGCGCGGCACTTTCGAGGTGCCCGAACTGTTCATCGGCATCGGCGGCGTGATCCTGTTTGGCCTCGTGATCTATTACGTCAACCACGAAGCGGTGCTGGCCGGCGCGCAGCAAGCGATCCTGTTCGCGCTGATTTTTGGCGGCACCTTGGCGCTGGGCGGCCTGTCGGATGCGCGCCGCTGGGGCGCCATCGCCTGGGTGCTCATCGCCGTGGCCATGCCGGCCCTGTATCTGGGCTGGTATGGGGCGCGCGACGTGTGGGGCATGGTGTTCCTGGCCGCGCTGCTGGCGCATGGCCTCGACGGCGCGCGCCGCCTGTGGTGGCCGGCCGCGGCGGGGACGCGCGCGTGAGCCAGCTTCCTCCGCTGCGCTTCCAGCCCGCCCGTGATTCCGCCTTCCGCCGCGAACTGCGCGCGCGCGCCGACGCCTACCTCGCCAGCGAGGGAAAGCACCGCTTCGGCGACTGGCGCCTGCATGCGAAAACCGTCTTCCTGGCCGCGCTGGCGGCGGGGCTGTATGCGCTGGCCTTGAGCGCCGGCAGCACCTGGCCGTTTGTCGCCAGCTATGTCGCCTGCCTGGTCGCGGCCATGGCGCTGGCCATGAATACCCTGCACGACGCGGCCCACAGCGCCGTCTTCCGACAGGGACGCCTGAATCGCATCCTGATCCGCATCGTGGGCTTGCCCGTAGGCGTGGACACGGATTTCTGGACCATCCGCCACGTGCATTTCCATCACACGTATGCGAACGTGGAAGGCTATGACCTCGACACGGAGCCGAACCCCTTCCTGCGCCAGACGCCGTTCCAACGCTGGTCGCCCCAGTACCGCTATCAATACCTGTATTGGCCCGTGGTGGCGGCCCTGTCGCTGCCGTATCTGAACTGGTATGGCGACTGGCTCGACCGCTTCGGCAAGACGCCCGTGGCCGCGCACAGCCGCTTGCAGGGCTGGCGCGGCTGGCTGTCGTTCCTGGGCTGGAAGCTCGGCCACGTGGCGCTGGTGCTGGCCCTGCCCATGTGGGTGCTGCAGCAGCACGGCATCGGCTGGGGCGTGGTACTGGGCGCGTATTTCGTGGGCCAGATGCTCGCCTCGTGCGCGCTGGTGGCGCTGATCCTCGGCACGCACTGGGCTGAAGTGGAATTCTTCCAGCCGGGGCAGGACGGCACCCTGCCGCACGACTGGTACCAGCACACGTTTTACACGGCCTGCGACTGGACGCCGAAGCCGCGCGCGCTGCGCTGGCTCTGTTACTGGCTCGGCGGATTGAATTTGCACCTGACGCACCATTTGTTCCCCACCTGGAGCCACCGCCACTACCCGGCGCTGGCGCGCATCCTGGCCGAACTGGCGCCGCGCCACGGCCTTGTGTACCGCGAACTCGGTTACGGCCAGCTGCACGCCTCGCAGCAGCAATTTCTGCGCGCCATGGGCCAGCCGCCCGCCCAGTCCTGACGAATCGCGCTTGACTGGGCTTCTGTTTCATCTTACATTTCTGTAACGACAGAAATAAGAGAAAGCCATGGAATTGAGTCCGACTACGCAGAAATATATTCTGCACTGGGGGGAGATGGGCACCCGCTGGGGCGTCAACCGCACGGTGGCGCAGATCCACGCGCTGCTGTTCCTGGCCAATGAACCGCTGACGGCGGAAGATATCGCGGCCAGCCTGAACGTGGCCCGCTCGAACGTCAGCAACAGCCTGAAGGAATTGCAAAGCTGGGGCCTGGTGCGCATCACGCACGTGATGGGGGACCGGCGCGACCACTTCCTCGCCCTGCAGGATGTGTGGGAAATCTTCCGCGTCATCATGGAAGAGCGCAAGCGGCGCGAGATCGATCCCACCCTGACGGTGCTGCGCGAATGCGCGATCGAGGGCGAACACGATGCGGCGATACCGCCTGAGACGCTGGCGCGCATGGGCGAAGTGCTGGCTTTCCTGGAAATGCTCAGCGCCACCTACAGCGACTACAAGAACCTGCCGCCGGCGACCCTGCAGCGCATGCTGTCGATGGGCGGCAAGGTGGCCAAGTTCCTCAGCCCGGACGATAAGCCTGGCAAGCCGGGAAAAGCATGAGCGGCCCCTCCGAAGGAGAGCTGTTCAAGAAGGTCATGGGCGAGCGGTGGCTCACCCTGCACCCGGATATCCGGCGCCGCTTCGAGAAAAATCCCGCGCCGGGCCAGCCCCTGTACTACCGGGGCGAGCTCAGTGAGCTCACGAGCTCGCGCCTGGGCAAGGTGCTGGGCTGGCTCACGCGCCCCTTCATCGACGGCGCCCTGATCCCGCATGACGACCACGACTTCCCCGTCGATATCGAAGTCTATTCGCGCCCCGGCTGCCCCTTCATCTTCAAGCAGCGCACCTACCGCCTGCATGGCCGCGCGCCGATCCGCTTCACGTCTTACATGGCTGAAAGCGCAACAGGCGAAGTGCTCGAATACGTGGGCATGGGCCTGGGCATGAAGCTGGTGCTGCACGTGGAAGATGGCAATCTGCATTTCACCAGCGACGGCTATTTTTGGGATCTTTTCGGCTGGCGCCTGCCGCTGCCCGGCGTGCTCACGCCCGGCAAGACCTATCTGTGCCACCGCAACGATACGCCGCAGCAGTTCAACATCCGCATCGAGATCCGCCACGCCCTGTTTGGCACCACATTCACCCAGGTCGGCGTGTTCCGCGAATCCGCCGCACCGGAAATGAAGGAGACACCATGAATACGCATTTGCTGGCCCTGCAACTGATGGCGGCGCAAGGCTGCCTGGGCGCCTTCGACACCATCTATCACCATGAAATCACGGAAGCGCTGCCGCAAAAGGCGTCGGCGCGCCTGGAGCTGACCATCCATGCCACGCGCGCGCTGATCTACAGCCTGCTGTTCGTGGGCCTGGCGGCCTGGGAATGGCATGGCGCCTGGGCCTGGGTGCTGGTGATCGTGTTTGGCGTGGAAATCGTGCTGACCCTGTGGGATTTCGTCGTCGAAGACCAGACCCGCCTCTTGCCCGCCACGGAGCGGGTCACGCACACGGTGCTGGCGATCAACGCGGGCGCCTTCATCGCCCTGCTGGCCCTCAACAGCAGCGAATGGGCGACCTTGCCGACGGCCCTCGTATGGCAGCCATACGGCTGGCTCAGCGTCTTCCTCGCCCTGTGCGGCGTGGGCGTGGGCCTGTCCGGCCTGCGCGACGCGTACGCCGTGTGGCAGCTGGGACGGCGCAAGGTGCAGGAGACAGCGGAGCAAGAGGAGCGCCTGCGCTTTGCCGCCGCGCCGCAATCCGTGCTGGTGACGGGCGCCACGGGTTTCATCGGCCAGCAACTGGTCAGCGCCTTGCTGGCCGACGGCCATGCGGTGACGGTGCTGACGCGCCAGCCCAAGCAGGCCGCGTGGACCTTCGACGGCCAGGTGCGCTGCATCCGGTCGCTGGACGCATTGTCGGATGCGCAGCGCATCGACATGGTGGTCAACCTGGCCGGCGCGCGCATCGTCGGCAAGCGCTGGACGCCGGCGCGCAAGGCGGCCCTGCGCCGCAGCCGCGTGGCGTTGACGCAGGACCTGGTGGCGTGGATCGCCCGCGCGCAGCACAAGCCGAGGGTACTGCTGTCGGCGTCGGCCATCGGCTACTACGGCGTGCAGCCGCAGGGCGACGCGACGGAATTGACGGAGGACAGCGCGCCGCAAGCCATCTTCATGTCGCAGCTGTGCCAGGAATGGGAAGCGGCCGCGCGCCAGGCGGAGCGCTATGGCGTGCAGGTGGGCTGCATGCGCTTTGGCCTCGTCTTCGGCCACCAGGGTTCGCTGCCGCAGATGCTGCTGCCGGTCCGTTTCGGCGTGGGGGGCCCGCTGGGCAGCGGCAAGCAGTGGGTCACGTGGGTGCACGTGCGCGACGTCATCCGCGCCATCGCCCATGTGGCGCGCCGCAGCGAACAGGGCGCGGTGAGCGGCGCGTATAACTTCTGCGCGCCGGAAGCGATCGAGCAGCGCCGCTTTGCCCAGGTGGCGGGCGCCGTGCTGCACCGCCCCAGCATCGTGCCCACGCCGGCCTTCGTCATGCGCGCCTTGCTGGGCGAGCAGGCCGACTTGCTGGTGGAAGGTCAGCGGGTCGCCCCGCGCCGCCTGCTGGCCGACGGATTCAGCTTCCGCTATCCGCAGCTGGAAGGCGCGCTGCGCAGTTTGTGACATGGGGTGGTATCGCGTTGCTCCGGGCGTAGAATAGGCATGCTCCGGGGTCAGACCCGGCGGGTCTGACCCCACAGGAGAAGTCCATGCCCCGCTTCAGCCATACGATAGACAGCCATGTTTACCAGTTTGCCAGCCTGAAGGAGCTGCTGGCCAAGGCCACGCCGCCCCGTTCGGGCGACGTGCTGGCCGGCGTGGCGGCCGCCAGCGCGCGCGAGCGGGTGGCGGCGCAGCTGGCGCTGGCCGAGGTGCCGCTGTCGGCCTTTCTCAATGAGGCGCTGGTGCCGTACGAAGACGATGAAGTCACGCGCCTGATCATCGATACCCACCAACGCGCCGCGTTTGCGCCGATTGCCCACCTGTGCGTGGGCGACTTTCGCGACTGGCTGCTCGACGATGCGACGGACACGGCCACGCTGGTCCGGGTGGCCGCCGGCATCACGCCGGAAATGGCGGCCGCCGTGTCAAAAATCATGCGCCTGCAGGACCTGGTGCTGGTGGCCCGCAAGTGCCGTGTCGTCACGGCTTTCCGCAATACCCTGGGCCTGGAAGGGCGCCTGTCCACGCGCTTGCAGCCGAATCATCCGACGGACGACGCCACGGGGATTGCCGCGTCGATGCTCGACGGCCTGCTGCTGGGCAGCGGCGACGCCGTGATCGGCATCAATCCCGCCACCGACAATGTGGCGCAGGTGGTCTCGCTGCTGCAGCTGCTCGACGCCGTCATAGCTCAATATCAGATTCCCACGCAGTCGTGCGTGCTCACGCACATCACCAATACGCTCGAAGCGATACGCCGCGGCGCGCCCGTTGACCTGGTGTTCCAGTCGGTGGCGGGCACGCAGGCGGCCAACCGCAGCTTCGGCATCGACCTGGCGCTGCTGGCCGAGGGGCAGGCGGCGGCCCTGTCGCTGGGGCGCGGCACGGTGGGCAGCAACGTCATGTATTTCGAGACGGGGCAGGGCAGCGCCCTGTCGGCCGGCGCCCATCACGGCATGGACCAGCAGACGTGCGAAGCGCGCGCGTATGCGGTGGCGCGCGCGTATCGGCCGCTGCTGGTCAATTCCGTGGTGGGCTTCATCGGCCCCGAATACCTGTACGACGGCAAGCAGATCATGCGCGCGGGGCTGGAAGACCATTTCTGCGCCAAGCTGCTGGGCTTGCCCATGGGCTGCGACGTGTGCTACACCAACCACGCGGAAGCGGACCAGGACGACATGGACGCCTTGCTGACCATGCTGGGTGTGGCCGGCTGCAATTTCATCATGGGCGTGCCGGGCGCGGACGACATCATGCTCGGCTACCAGAGCACCTCGTTCCACGACGCCCTGTATGCGCGTCGCGTGCTGGGCCTGCGTCCCGCGCCCGAATTCGCGGCCTGGCTGGCGCGCATGCAGATCACGGATGCGCAGGGAAATCTGAACACGGCGCTGGCGCCGGCCTTCCAGGCAGCCCTGCTGCGCCTGGATGCCTAGGGGATATGCATGGACGAAAACCATCTGTGGCAGGCGCTGCGCGCGCATACGGCGGCGCGCATCGCGCTGGGGCGCCGCGGCGTGAGCGTGCCGACCCGCGCGCAACTGGCGTTTCAGCTGGCCCACGCGCAGGCGCGCGACGCCGTGCACCTGGCGCTCGATGGCGAAGCCCTGGCAAGCACCCTGGCCGCGCAGGGGCAAGCCAGCGTGCATCTGCACAGCGCCGCCGCCACGCGTGCCGACTATCTGCAACGCCCCGACCTGGGGCGCCGGCTCGACGATGCTTCACGGGCGCGCCTGGCCGCTGGTACGACGGGAGTGGACCTGGCGCTGGCGGCGGCCGATGGCCTGTCGGCGCTGGCCGTGCAGCGCCACGCGGCGCCGTTCCTGGCCGCTTTGCGCGAACGGCTGGCGCTGGAAGCGTGGACGCTGTCGCCCGTGCACATTGTGGCGCAGGGGCGGGTGGCCGTCGGCGACGAGGTAGGGGAATTGATAAAAGCGCGGGCCGTGCTGGTGCTGATCGGCGAGCGGCCTGGCTTGAGTTCCCCGGACAGCCTGGGCCTGTACCTGACGTGGGCGCCCAAGGCAGGTTTGCTGGACGAGCGCCGCAACTGCATCTCGAACGTGCGCCCCGAGGGGCTGGCGTATGCGCCAGCCGCGTACCGGCTGCACTATTTGCTGTCGCAGGCGTTCAGCCGGCAGTTGTCGGGCGTGGACTTGAAGGATGAAACGGTGGAAGAGGGCGCGGCCCTGGCGGGCGCGCGCAATTTCCTGCTGGCGTGATCAGACTTCGCGGATTTCGTCGAGCGGCCAGCGCGGGCGCACGTTGAACGAGTAATCGTGCTTGGCGGCGTCGGGGTTGATCTGCAGGCGCATGGCGCCGGCAAAGGCGATCATGGCGCCGTTGTCCGTACAGAATTCCAGCTCCGGGTAATACACTTTAAAACGCTTCTTGGCGGCGGCCGCATTGAGCGAGGCGCGCAGCTGCGCGTTGGCACCCACGCCGCCGGCGATCACCAGGCGCTTCAAGCCCGTGTGCTTGAGGGCCGATACGCACTTGGCCGTCAGCACGTCGACGATGGCGTCGACGAAGCCCCGTGCGATGTTCGCCTTGTCCTGTTCGCAGATATTGGCGATGACTTTTTCTTCATGGTTTTTCACCACCGTCAGCACGGCCGTCTTCAGGCCGGAAAAGCTGAAGTTGAAATCCTTCGAGTGCAGCATGGGGCGCGGCAGTTTATATGCCAGCGGGTCGCCGAATTCGGCCAGGCGCGAAATGGCGGGGCCGCCCGGGTAACCGAGTCCCAGCAGCTTGGCCGACTTGTCGAACGCCTCGCCGGCCGCATCATCGAGGGTTTCGCCCAGCATCGTGTACTGACCCACGCCATCGACGCGCATCAGCTGCGTGTGGCCGCCCGACACCAGCAGGGCGATGAAGGGGAATTCCGGCGGCTCGGACGCCAGCAGCGGCGACAGCAAATGGCCTTCCAGGTGGTGGATGCCCAGCACCGGCCTGTTGATGGCCAGGCCCAGGCTGCAGGCGACGGACGATCCCACCAGCAGCGCGCCGGCCAGTCCCGGACCCTGCGTGTAGGCGATGGCATCGATTTCGGACAGGCCGATGCCGGCCTTCGTCAGGGTCTCTTCGAGCAGCGGGATGGCGCGGCGGATATGGTCGCGCGACGCCAGTTCCGGCACCACGCCGCCGTACTGCTCGTGCATGGCGACTTGCGAATAGAGGGCGTGCGACAGCAGGCCGCGTTGCGTGTCGTACAAGGCCAGGCCGGTTTCGTCACAGGAGGATTCGACGCCAAGAACAATCATGAAGGTACTGAATAGGGAGGAGTAATCCGCCATTGTAAAGGAAAGCCGGGCAGTCCACCGTGCGGCCGGCGCACCATTTCGGCGGCAGTGTGCACTTGCGCAGTGCGCCGCGGGCCGGTTTTGCCCGCGATTCCGGCTGCTTTGCGCCTGGAACGGCACTGGCACCGCTCTTGCTTAGACAGGCGTGTGCCTTTTTCAAGGGAGCTTGCGATGCCGGAACAATGGAAAATGATTTGCCGCCTGAAGGACATGCCGCTGGCGGGCGCGCGCATGGTGCAGCGGGGGCTGGCGTGGCAGGATTTGCCCGGCGTGGCGCTGTTTCGCGCGGTGGACGATACGGTCTACGCGCTGCTCGACACGGTGCCGTGCCTGGGGGGCCCGCTGGCGCAGGGGGTGCTGATGGAGAAAAACCTGATGGGGCCGAAGAACGGCTGGATCATCGAGCTCGATTCGGGCCGCCTGGTGGCGCCCGTGCAGGGCATGGCGCGCATGTACGCCGTGCGCATCCTCGACGGGCGCGTCTACCTGGACATCAATGAGCTCAATATCCCGGCCAGCAAGGCGGAGCAGGCGCTGGCGGGATCGTTCGCCGTGCTGCCGCATGTGCAGATGGCGTGATGAAGGGAAAAGCAAGAACGGCGCACAGGGCGCCGTTCTTTGTCTGCAGTGATGTGTCGGCTTACGCGCTACGCGCTAAGCCGACCTACGTATTGACGCGGCCGGCCGGGTAGGTCGGATTAGGCCCACAGGGCCGTAATCCGACAACATCGTTGGCGGTATATTTTACGCAGGGCGATTGAGTAGGTGCGCATGCGCATCGCGCAGCATGGTGGCCGTCGTGTCCCAGTCGATGCAGCCGTCCGTGACGGAGCAGCCGTAGGTCAGTTGCGACAGGTCTTGCGGGATCTTCTGGTTGCCGCCGACGATGTTCGATTCGATCATCACGCCCACCAGCGAGCGGTTGCCCTGGCGGATCTGGTTGACCACGTCGCCCATCACCAGCGGCTGCAGCTCCGGCTTTTTATAGCTGTTCGCGTGCGAGCAGTCGACCACCAGGTTGGCCGGCAGCTTGGCCTTGGCCAGCGCCTGTTCGGCGATGGCGATCGAGACCGAATCGTAGTTCGGGCGGCCGTCGCCGCCGCGCAGCACCACGTGGCCATACGCGTTGCCGCGCGTGCGCACGATGGCGACGTTGCCTTCGGCGTTAATGCCCAGGAAGGAGTGCGGGTGCGCCGACGACAGGATCGCGTTCACCGCGATGCTGATGTCGCCATCGGTGCCGTTCTTGAAGCCGACCGGTGTCGACAGGCCCGACGACATTTCGCGGTGCGTCTGCGATTCGGTCGTGCGCGCGCCGATGGCCGTCCAGGCGATCAAGTCGCCCAGGTATTGCGGCGAGATCGGGTCCAGCGCTTCGGTGGCGGTGGGCAGGCCCAGTTCGCACACGTCGAGCAGGAACTGGCGCGCCTTTTCCATGCCTTCGTTGACCTTGAACGAATCGTCCATGTACGGGTCGTTGATATAGCCCTTCCAGCCCGTGGTGGTACGCGGTTTCTCGAAATACACGCGCATCACCAGCAGCATCGTATCCTTGACTTCCTCTTGCAGCGCTTTCAGGCGGCGCGCGTAATCGAGGCCGGCGACGGGGTCGTGGATCGAGCACGGACCGACGACGACGAACAGGCGCTGGTCCTTGCGGTCGATGATGTTGCGCAGCGCTTCGCGGCCGCGGCTGACGGTGTCGAAGGCGCTTTCCGACAAGGGCAGCTTGGCGTGCAGTTCGGCCGGTGTCGGCATGGGCGCGAAAGAGGTGACGTTGATATTTTCGATGTCTGGCGTATTCATGATTCTGGCTCGGCTTTCGCTATTGCGTTCTTTAAGAGGCAATAGTGTAGCGGAAATGCGGCCTGGCGGCGGGGATGGGGCCAAAACGGGAATGCATGAGTTGTTTT
The DNA here is from genome assembly GCF_001758625.2 of Janthinobacterium sp. HH102. NCBI lineage: Bacteria > Pseudomonadati > Pseudomonadota > Betaproteobacteria > Burkholderiales > Oxalobacteraceae > Janthinobacterium > Janthinobacterium sp. HH102. The sequence goes on along the minus strand of NZ_CP062062.1, from coordinate 5,601,466 downwards.
TATGGCAGGGCCGGCACGCCGCCGGCCCCATGCTCCCGGACGCTCAATGGCCGCCGGTCACGCTGGCGCCAACGCTGTAGCGGGCGATGCGCTGGTAGTTGCCGGGCAGCTCGGGCGGCCGGGGCAGGCCGGGATGGCGCCGCACGTGCGCGAGGATGGCCGTTTCATGCTGGCGTATCTGTGCGTCCAGACAAGCGATTTGCTGGCACAACAGGGCGTGCAGCGCATGCTGGCCAGCCTGCAGATGGGCGTCGAGGCGCGCCGACTCCTGCTTGCGCACGCCTGCGATGGCGTGCAGGCGGCGCAGCCACAAGCGCAGTTCCACGTAGGCGGGCGAGGGCGGCGTCCAGCCAGCGGGGCGTTTGTCCTCGCAGTAATTGGCCAGCACCACGGCGCCGTGCGCCGCGTCCTCGGGCAAGCCTTGGCCGCGCAGATAGTCTGCCAGCTGCGCGGGCTGGGCATCGCAGACCAGCATGCCCATGTCGGCCAGCATGCGTGCTGGCGTCTCGCTGTACGGGGCGTCGAGGCGCATGCAGACGCGCAAGCCCATGACGGGCACGTCGTTCCTTTGCAGCCAGCTGCGCAGCCAGCGGTAGCCGGCCATGTCGTTTTCCAGCACCTTGCACAGCACATCGCCGCCCGAGCGCAGCACGGCTTTCAGCAGCAGTTTGCCCGTTTCGATGCCGACGAAGGCCGTTTCCTGTTTGATCGCGTGTTCCATGATGAGTTCCCCCTGTGCAGTCTTATACGCAGCGGCGGCGCGTTTGGATGCAGGCGCGAAGCACATTCATCAAAAAAATAGCTGGAAAGACTGTTGCATCGGCGCCTATGGCATCCTTCAGCCCGTCTGCACGGGGAAAAATCCGTGTAAGCTGGCGCCATGACGACTGTTTCCATCCCCCATACCGATGTGGCCGGCGAGCCATTCCCTGCAGCACGTTTCATCAAAGAAATAGGACGCGGCAAGAACGGCGCGCGCAGCATGACGCGCGACGATGCTCGCGCCCTGTACCGCGCCATGCTCGAGGGCCGCGTGTCGGACCTGGAACTGGGCGGCATTTTGTTGTCGATGCGCATCAAGGGCGAGTCCGTGGACGAGATCGCCGGCTTCCTCGACGCTGCCGAAGCCTCGTTCGTCCCGCTGGCCGCGCCGGCCGGCGAGTTCGCGCCCATCATCATTCCCAGCTACAACGGCGCGCGCAAGATGGCGAACCTGACGGCCTTGCTGGCGCTGCTGCTGGCGCGCGCGGGCGCACCCGTGCTCGTGCATGGCGTCACCAGCGACCCGGGCCGCATCACGACGGCCGAGGTGCTGGCCGCGCTGGGTGTGCCCGCCTCGCCGGACCATGCGCAAGCCGAGGCCGCCATGGCGCGCGGCGAAGCGGCCTTCCTGCCGATCGAGGCGCTGGCGCCGCGCCTGGCGCACATGCTGTCGCTGCGGCGCGTGCTGGGCGTGCGCAATTCCACGCACACGCTGGTGAAAATCATGCAGCCGTTCGCCGGCCCCGCCCTGCGCCTGGTGTCGTACACGCATCCCGAATATCTGGAAATGCTCGGTGAATATTTCCTGACTGCTTCTGATCCCGCGCGCGGCGACGCCTTTCTGATGCGCGGCACGGAAGGCGAAACGGTGGCCAACGCCAACAAGGCGCAGCAGATCGACTGGTTCCACGACGGCGAACGCACGGTATTGGTGGAAAAGCAGCTGCTGGTCGAAGAATTGCCGCATTTGCCGGCCGAGCGCGACGCGGCCACCACGGCGGCCTGGATCGCGGCCGTGCTGCGCGGCGAGGTGCCCGTGCCGCCGTCGATCGCCGGGCAGGTGGAGCAATGCTTGACGACATCGCGGCAGATTGCAGCACGGCCGCGCTAGCCGCGCCGCCGCAGTTTACAATGGCGTCTTTGTAATCAGCGGTGACCGGAATTCTTATGGCAAAACAATTTGATGTGGCAGTGATCGGCGCGGGCGCGGCCGGCATGATGTGTGCGGCTGTTGCCGCCCAGCAAGGCAAGCGCGTGGTGTTGATCGATCACGCGGCCAAGCTTGCCGAAAAGATCCGCATCTCGGGTGGCGGGCGTTGCAACTTCACCAATATTAACGCCACCCCGCAAAATTTCCTTTCGGAAAACCCGCATTTCTGCAAGAGCGCGCTGTCGCGCTACACGCCGCAGGATTTCCTCGCGCTGGTGAAAAAATACCGGATCGGTTACCACGAAAAGCACAAGGGCCAGCAATTCTGCAATGAATCGGCCGAACAGATCATCGACATGCTCAAGGACGAGTGCGCCGCTGGCGGCGTGCACTGGCGCATGCTGTGCAAGATCGACAATGTTGTTCAGCAAGCGGACGGCGGCTTCGTGCTGCAGACGGACAGCGGCGACATCGAGACGGCCAGCATCGTTATCGCCACGGGCGGCCTGTCGATTCCGAAGATCGGCGCCACCGACTTTGCCTACCGCATCGCCAAACAATTCGGTCTGGCGATGGTCGAGCCGCGTCCGGCCCTGGTGCCGCTGACATTCGACCCGGTCAGCTGGGCGCCGTTCGCGGAACTGTCCGGCATCGCGCTGGAAGTGGATGTGGAAACGGGCAGCCTGAAGGGCCGCAAGGCCACGGGCGCGCGTTTTCGCGAAGATTTGCTGTTCACGCATCGCGGCCTGTCCGGTCCGGCGATTTTGCAGATTTCCAGCTACTGGCTGCCGGGCGAGCCCATCGTCATCAACCTGCTGCCGGAAGTGGACGTCGCGCAAACCTTGATCGAAGGCAAGGGGACCCTGAAGAAGCAGTTGGGCAATATCGTCGCCCAATGGCTGCCGCAGCGCCTGGCCGACTGCCTGCTGGCCACGAACGGCCTGGCGCCGGACGCGCGCATCGCCGACATGCCCGACGCGCAGTTGCGCAAGCTGGGGCAGGCCATCAATGCCTGGTCCATCGTGCCGAACGGTTCCGAAGGCTACCGCAAGGCGGAAGTGACCCGCGGCGGCATCGACACGCGCGAACTGTCGCAGCAGACCATGATGGCCAATAAGGTGCCGGGCCTGTATTTCATCGGCGAGTCGGTCGACGTGACGGGCTGGCTGGGCGGCTACAACTTCCAGTGGGCCTGGGCTTCCGGAGTGGCGGCAGGTATTGCCTTGCAGTAAGCTACTCTGTAATATGGGGTTTTGGCGCCCGGTGCGCCGATCCCGGTGCGTGGTTTACGCCACATTCCGGCAGCGACCGCAGGCTGCATGCCGCACGCAAGTGGGGGAGGGGCTTCCCTTTCCGAATAAAAGCTGCTACTATCTATCTCTTCCTATACACCACCTCAACGGTTTGAATTTTACATGACCACTATTCGCCTTAAAGAAAACGAGCCGTTCGAAGTCGCAATGCGTCGCTTCAAACGCACCATCGAAAAAACGGGTCTGCTGACCGAATTGCGCGCTCGCGAATTCTACGAAAAGCCAACAGCTGAGCGCAAGCGCAAGCTGGCAGCTGCTGTCAAGCGTCATTACAAACGCATCCGCAGCCAACAACTGCCGAAAAAATTATTCTAAGACTGTTCAGTCAGAACCAACCCGGGTAGTTCGGCGCATTGTTCGCCACGGGTTTTGTTTTGATTCGCCTGGAGTGATACTTCAGATGAGTCGCATACCCGCTCCGGTTCGCCGCAGCGGGTTTTCGCTTTTGTGGCCCGTACTTGTTTCTGGCCGCGCACGAGCACCGTTCCCATACTGACCAACGAGGATTGCCATGAGCTTGAAAGAACAAATTACCGAAGACATGAAAAACGCCATGCGCGCCAAGGAAACGGGCAAGCTGGGCACGATTCGCCTGTTGCTGGCGGAAATCAAGCGCAAGGAAGTCGACGAGCGCATCGAATTGACGGATGCCCACGTGACGGCCATCGTGGAAAAAATGATCAAGCAGCGCAAGGATTCGATCACCCAGTTCGAAGCCGGTGGCCGTGCCGACCTGGCCGACATCGAAAAAGCCGAGCTGGTGCACCTGATCGGCTACATGCCTGCCGGTCTGTCGGATGAAGAAGTGGCGGCCGAAGTGGCTGCCGCCGTGGCCGCCTCGGGCGCCGCCGGTCCGCAAGACATGGGCAAGGTCATGGCCATCGTCAAGCCGAAGCTGGCCGGCCGCGCCGACATGACCGTGGTCTCCGCGCTGGTCAAGAAAGCCTTGACGCCGGCCGCGTAAGCAACAATAGTAGCAAGGGCTGCCAGCCGTCGCGCTGGCAGCCTGTTAAACAGCCCACACGTTGACCTGGCTCAACCTCATGCCACGTGCGGTAGTATAGTCTGACCTATAACAAGACCCGCCCTAGCCAGTGATACCTCAATCCTTCATTTCCGATTTGCTCAACCGCGTCGATATCGTCGATGTCGTGGGCCGCTATGTGCAGCTGAAAAAAGGCGGCGCCAATTTCATGGGCTTGTGCCCGTTCCACAGTGAAAAGTCGCCCAGCTTTACCGTCAGCCCCACCAAGCAGTTCTACCACTGCTTCGGCTGCGGCGCGCATGGCACCTCGATCGGTTTCCTGATCGAGTATTCGGGCATGGGCTTTGTCGATGCCGTCAAAGACCTGGCGCAAAACGTGGGCATGGTCGTGCCGGAAGCGGACGACAAGATCCCGCCGGCCCAGCGCGCGCAGATCCAGGCGCAAAGCCTGGCCCTGTCCGACGCCATGACGCAGGCGTGCGATTATTACCGCGGGCAATTGCGCCACGCGCCGGAAGCCATCGCCTACCTCAAAAACCGGGGCTTGACGGGCGAAGTGGCCGCTCGCTTCGGCATGGGTTTCGCGCCCGGCGGTTGGGATAACCTGCGTTCCGTCTTCCCCGATTACGACGTGGTAGCCCTGGCCGAGGCCGGTCTCGTGATCGACAAGGTCGATGAAGAGGGCAACAACCGCAAACGCTACGACCGTTTCCGCGAGCGCATCATGTTCCCGATCCGCAATACCAAGGGCCAGGTCATCGCCTTTGGCGGCCGCGTGCTCGACCATGGCGAGCCGAAATATCTGAATTCCCCGGAAACCCCCTTGTTTTCCAAGGGTTTCGAACTATATGGGCTGTTCGAGGCGCGCCAGGCCATCCGCGACGCCGGCTATGTGCTGGTGACGGAGGGGTATATGGACGTGGTGGCGCTGGCGCAGATGGGTTTCCCGCAGGCAGTGGCTACCCTGGGTACGGCGTGTACGCCCACCCACGTGCAGAAACTGCTGCGCCAGACCGATAACGTGATTTTCAGCTTCGACGGCGACAAGGCCGGCCGCCGCGCCGCCCGCCGCGCGCTCGAAGCGAGCCTGGCCCACGTGACGGACAATAAAACGATCAAATTCCTGTTCTTGCCGTCGGAACACGATCCGGACAGCTATATCCGCGAATTCGGCGCCGAAGGTTTTGAGCAGCAGGTGCATGAAGCGATGCCGCTGTCGCAGTTCTTGCTGAAAGAAGTGTCGGGCGAGCATGATTTGTCGGAACCGGAAGGGCGCGCCCGCGTGCAGTTCGACGCCAAGCCCCTGCTGCAATTGATGGCGCCGTCGTCGCTGCGCCTGCAGATCGTGCGCGGCCTGGCGCAGCTGACGCAGTCCACGCCGGCCGAGATCGAAGCCCTGTTCGAGCTGGCGAAACCCGTTGCCGTGGCGCACCGCGCGCCGCCGAAATCGGGCCGTCCCGTGCCCGTGGGTCTTGAATTGAAGATCATGCGCATGCTGGTGGCGCATCCGCCCTTGACCCTGCGCATCGACGAGGCGGCCCTGACCGCCTTCCAGCACCTGGGGCCGGATGCGGCGCACAGCCTGGGGCAGCTGGTGGCCGTGGGCCAGGCGCTGGGCGAGCACGGCAGTTTCGCCGCCTTGGCGCAGCAATTGAAGGAGCTGGGCAGCGAATACGACGAGATCATCGGCGAGATCGCGGCCGGCACGGAATCCGATTACGACAGCGAATTGTCGTGGCTGGTGAGCACCATCCGCGAGATCAAATTGAATGCCTTGAAGGCTGAATTGCAGCAATTGTTTGCGTCGGGTTTGCCATCCGAGAAAATTGGTGTACGCTACCGCGAAATCATGCAGGAGCAAGGCGAGCTGGAACGCGAACGCGATGCCGAGTTGGTGAATCGCTAACCTTGCCATGAGGGTATGTCGCGCACTGGAAAAACATTTTTCGCGTGCTATAATTAAATGCTAAGTATTGTGTGCTTTGGCAAGCTAGTTCTGTTTCGTAAATAGTATTTGTTTTCAGTAAGTTAGGCTCTTGATCGGCGCGGTGGATCGTGTCGGCAGCCAGGGCCAACTGGCGCTTTCGGCGTTGCGGGCAAGGCTCGCAGACGCTGGCAAGCCGCGCCAGGCTCTCGCTCCCAACGCGGTCGATGCAGGAATTTTTGCCGAGACGGCTGGCAACAGCCGGTGGACAGGAATTGCTGCGCTTCCCGCGGATCGTGGCCGATGAGGTGTAAGTAACGTAACAGTGTCGAATTTGCGTAGTCGGCAGGTTCGAAGATGGTGGTTCCCGCAGGTAGACAGGGAACTGGCAGCAAACTTTATCCTAATCCACCGTAAAGCAAGTCGTTGTGTAATCGAAAGCGCCTGTGCCAATCAAGAAACCCGAATCCAAAGCGGCTGTAAAGCCCACTAAAGTTACCACGAAAGCCGAAAAGGCGCTCGACCGGCCAGAAGCGCGCGTGACCAGCGCGCCCGTGGTCAGCCAGACCACCGACGCCGCTACCCTGGCGGCCATCGATACGTCCGGTTATGTCTTGCCGTCGGTAAAAGTGCCAGGCCGCCGCGGCCGCAAGCCAAAAGAATTCCAGCCAGAAAATGATGAAGTCGCCGCCCTGAACGCCGTCGAGCGGGCCGAACTGAAGGCCGTCGACAAGGCCAAGGCCAAGGACCGCAAGGCGAAAGAGCGCGCGCTGCTGAAGGACGCGTTCTCGTCCGACACGGAAGCGAGCGAAGAAGAACTCGAGCGCCGGCGCCAGAAACTCAAGACCCTGATCAAGTTCGGCAAGGAACGCGGTTTCCTGACGTATGCGGAAATCAACGATCACTTGCCCGAAAACATCGTCGATCCGGAAGCCATCGAAGGCATCATCGGTACCTTCAATGACATGGGCATCGCCGTCTACGAGCACGCGCCCGATGCGGAAACGTTGTTGCTGTCTGATAACGTTGCCGTCGTCACCAGCGACGACGAGGCGGAAGCGGCGGCCGAGGCCGCCTTGTCGACCGTCGATTCCGACTTTGGCCGCACCACCGACCCCGTGCGCATGTACATGCGCGAAATGGGTTCGGTCGAGCTGCTGACGCGCGAAGGCGAGATCGAGATTGCCAAGCGCATCGAAGATGGCTTGAAAGACATGATCCAGGCAATTTCCGCCTGTCCCGTGACGATCGCCGAAATCATCGCCGCCGCCGACCGCATCGCCAACGAAGAGATCAAGATCGATGAAATCGTCGACGGCCTCGTCGATGAAAACGAACCGGTCGCCGCCGCCCCTGTCGTGTCCGCTCCCGTCGAAGAAGACGAGGAAGAAGGCGAAGCGGAAGAAGAGGAAGAGGAAGAAGAGGAAGAAGCGAGCGCTTCGGGCGCCGCCGGCTTCTCGGCCGAACAGCTGGAAACCCTGAAACGCACGGCGCTGGAAAAATTTGCCGTCATTTCTCAGCAATTCGACAAGATGCGCCGCGCCTTCGAAAAGGAAGGCTACAACTCCAAGCCCTACGCCAAGGCGCAGGAAGCCATTTCGCAAGAGTTGCTGGGCATCCGCTTCACGGCCAAGGTGGTGGAAAAGCTGTGCGACACCCTGCGCGGCCAGGTCGACGAAGTGCGCCATATCGAGAAACAGATCCTCGACGTGGCCGTGAACCGCTGCGGCATGCCGCGCGCCCACTTCATCAAGGTCTTCCCGGGCAATGAAACCAACCTCGACTGGGTCGATGGCGAAGTCAACGCAGGACACGCGTACAGCGCCATCCTGGGCCGCAACATTCCGACCGTCAAGGAATTGCAGCAGCGCCTGATCGACCTGCAGGCGCGTGTCGTACTGCCGCTGCCGGACTTGCGCAATATCAACCGCCAGATGGCGGCCGGTGAAATGAAGGCGCGCAAGGCCAAGCGCGAAATGACGGAGGCCAACTTGCGCCTGGTCATTTCGATCGCCAAGAAATACACGAACCGGGGCCTGCAATTCCTCGACCTGATCCAGGAAGGCAATATCGGCCTGATGAAGGCCGTTGACAAGTTCGAGTACCGCCGCGGCTACAAGTTCTCCACGTATGCGACCTGGTGGATCCGCCAGGCGATTACCCGCTCGATCGCCGACCAGGCGCGCACGATCCGCATTCCCGTGCACATGATCGAGACGATCAACAAGATGAACCGTATCTCGCGTCAAATCCTGCAGGAAACAGGCGCGGAGCCTGATCCGGCCACCCTGGCGATCAAGATGGAGATGCCCGAGGACAAGATCCGCAAGATCATGAAAATCGCCAAGGAACCGATCTCGATGGAAACGCCGATCGGCGACGACGACGATTCCCACCTGGGCGACTTCATCGAGGACAACAACACCCTGGCGCCGGCTGACGCAGCGCTGCACGCCTCCATGCGCGGTGTGGTCAAGGACGTGCTCGATTCCCTGACGCCACGCGAAGCCAAAGTGCTGCGCATGCGTTTCGGCATCGAGATGTCCACCGACCACACCCTGGAAGAAGTGGGCAAGCAATTTGACGTGACGCGCGAGCGCATCCGCCAGATCGAAGCCAAGGCGCTGCGCAAGCTGCGCCACCCATCGCGCTCCGACAAGCTGAAAAGCTTCTTGGAAGGCAACTAGAAGCCAATAGGGCTTGACGTGCGCCCCTGATACCCCTATCCTCGCGTGTCCGTTTCCAAAACGGCCGCGCGAGGCGGGCATCAACAGCGCCGCCAAGCCGCAGTCCCCGGGCCTCTAGCTCATGCTTGGTTAGAGCAGCGGACTCATAATCCGTTGGTGCCGTGTTCGACTCACGGGAGGCCCACCATTAATTTCCGCTTGCAGATCTGCAAGCGTCGTCTCTTCAGGACTGATCCACAGATAGCTAAGTAGTTCAGCACGCTTCTGTGGGTCAGCTTCTCCTTCAGCTCCCGCCAGTGCAATTGCTCTGTCCGTATCGGCTCCGATGATTGCAGCCATTTTCGCCGCATAGTACGCAGACAGGTGCTTACGCTTCTTCCATGTGCTAATCGCCGCTTCATTGATCCCTAATCCCTGAGCGATAGTCTTAGCCTTATGGATTTTCAAAACTTCATTTAATAATTCAATCGTGCTATTCATTGTTTTTGCTCGCAGGAAAACTTCTCATGATGTAATATATTCTCATCGTGATAAGTTACTTCTCACGATGTAAGTAAACGATAGCACATCTAGGTTGAATGTAAACCGCTCAGTCTCCGGCCCAAGGGCCGCCTGTTTGCCCACTGGTACGCCTTGGGAGGTTTTTTCGGCTGCTGATCCGTGCAAAAACTTAATCGCTCTAGCGGGCGACTTACTCCAAGGAAAAGACCATGAAAAATACCATCCAAATTTTGCACGTCACCCAAGTGGCTGGCCGTTCGAAAAAAACCGGCAATGACTACGATATGCGCATGGCGCAATGCATCGTCCACAAGCCAAACCGCGATACCGGCGTCATCGAGCCGTTAATCGGTGAGCTGGTCTTGCCGGAGCGCTTCAAAGACACCCAGCCGGGCATGTATGAGGTCGAATTTGAAGTTTCGATCTCGCAAGACAAGCGTGTCGGCGCGCAGGTCTTTTCTATCACTCCAATTTCCGCTGCTTCTCAAGCAAAACCCTCTGCAGCGGCTCCCGCCGTCAAGGCGAACCCAGGTCAACAAACCGCTTCGTAATTTTCCATGCCTACCTGCGTCGATTCCACACAAATGACGGGGCCAGATGCTCCGTCTGGTGCCGTGCTGTACACGGTGTCTAGCGCTCCCACTGAATTGTCTGCATGTGCCTACGTGGTCGAGTCAGGCACTGAATACGTGGCGGCAGTGGCGGCGCAGGATAAGGCTTTGGATGCGTTTTTTGCGGCTGCTGTAGTGGTGCTGTTCGCGTTGGGCTGGATCGCAGGGGCGCAACGATGATCCTGCTTAAAAATCTCTGGCCCATTCTGTTTTTGGCTGGCCTGTTTGTCTGCGGCGTACATCTGCTCAAGTACATTATTGCCCGCTTTTTGGAGCACAAATAATGACTATCGCCGCCGCCGTTGGCTATGCCTTGAGTGCGTTTGGGATCGGGTATGCCGCTGGTTCGATACAGCGAATTATCCGCCGCTCTATCGAAATATTGGATTAGCTCTCTTTTGGCGTTTGGCCGTCGTCAATCGTACTTGTAGGCCAATTTTTAAGGAATTGAACATGAACAAAAATATTCAGCGCGGTTTGGCTCTGGTTGGTGCTGTTGCTGTCTCGGCTGGTGCGTCGGCTGCTGATGATCAAGGCGTCGCTGCGATCACTGCTTTGTCCGGTACTGCCAGCACGTACATTTCGGCAGCGTTCGCTGTCGCGGTATTGGTCGCCGGTGGCTTCTGGGGTATCAAGATGATGAAAAAAGCATTCTCGAAGGCTGGCTAAGTCCGGCTCTGTGGTATGGGCGACTTCGGTCGCCTTTTTTTTTTGAGGTGACAACGTGCGCTCATTACTGTTCATTCTAATGTTGTTTTTTGCTGGTTCTGCTGCTGCTGGCGGTAAAGTGTATTTTGAAGCGGCGGGTGGCGCTCGTCCACTTGTTCCCAGTAATGACTGCGCAGGTATTGTTTCTGTCATGCAATCTTATTCTCCGAAAGCCACGATTAAATGCGCAAATGTTCGTGCTGATATTTATAAGCTTACTACTGTGTACATGGGTAAGGAGGAGGATTGGGTTTATGGCGAGCTTGTTGAGGTTTGTCCAGGTGGTGGTCGTTTTGAGCAAGATTCATCAAAGCCGATTGGTTCTAGATGCGTTCGTGCTCAGTGTGTTGAGGGCGACTCGGCTGGTACTTATGATATTCCATCTGCTTATTACAAGCGTGGTCCTAATGGCGAGGGGATAGTTGTTAAGCCTGTCATTCCGAATGGCTCCATGCTTGCCGTTTCATATTGTATTGATGGCTGCATTTCCAAAATTAAGTCTGCAGATGATGTAGGTAAGGCTTATGAAGGATCGAGTGATGCTAATGGTGTGTTCTTATTGCATTACGATATTACCTTGACTAATAACGGTGAGCGTTGTTCGGTGGAAAGTCTTCCAGATTCGCATCCTCCGCCTTATACGCCCGGTGATCCGAATAATCCGACAAATCCGACTGATCCCGGCAACGGCAACGGCACAGGAACCGGCAATGGCACAGGCACAGGAACCGGCACCGGCACAGGCAACGGCAACGGCACAGGCACAGGCAACGGCAACGGCAACGGCACCGGCACCGGCAACGGCAACGGCAACGGCAACGGCAACGGCAACGGCAACGGCAACGGCAACGGCAACGGCAACGGCACAGGCAACGGCACAGGCAACGGCAACGGCACAGGCAACGGCAACGGCACAGGCAACGGCACAGGAACCGGCACAGGTGGCAAGCAAGAGGCTGCGTGTGGCGCACCGGGGCAACCGGCATGCCGTATCGATGAGACTGGAATTAAGGGTATGAATGGCGATGAGGGGGAGTCGCAGTTAAGTGATATCAAAGCGAAGAATAAAGATGCGCTGGATCAGATAGGCGAAATTTCAAAAGATAAATTAATGCTTGGTGACTGGTTCCCGCAAATTAATACCGCTGCTTGCACGAATCCAACTGTTCCTAATCCTATAGGCCGTGGAACATATGAGGTCAGCATTTGTTCGTATGTTGATATATTTGCAAAGTTCATTTCCGGCGTTATTTGCTTCTTCGCCGTAATTGGTTCCGTTCAACAAGTTACCTCTGCTGCGAAAGCTTAATCATGCCTCTTCTCGGAAATTTACTTATCTCGATTGTTACTCTCCTTATTAATATTTTCGGTAAGTTTATGGTGGCTGAAAAAGCGTTTCGTGTCTCGGCTGTGCTGGTGATGTTGACGCTTTTTGGAATTCTGATGGTTACGATGTCCTCATGCGCCCGTGGGGTTTGTGCGCAAGGTATTTCGGGAATTTCCACTTCACATCCAAACTTTGCCGTTGGTCTCGGAATTGCGTTTAACAGCACTACGATGGCTGCTGCTTCCTGTTACGTTTCGGTGTGGCTTGCTTGCCAGCTGTACGTTTTCCAGAAAAAAGGCCTGAACATCGTTACTAAGTAGGTGGTTGATATGGCTGTTTACGCAATTACGGGCAAGCTCGGCAGTGGTAAGGGCAAGGCGGCAATTGACCAGATCAGGCGTTACCTGCGCGACGGTAAAAGGGTGGCGACAAACTGTGACGTTTTCCTTGAGCACCTGATGCCATCGACGGATAAAAGTATCGTCATACGGGTGCCTGACAAGCCGTCTGCGGTCGATTTGTACATGGTCGGTAGCGGCAATCGGTTTATCCAGTTTGAGCCTATTTTGCAGTATGGACGCGCTGGTATCACGGCGATTGCACCTTCGCCTAAGTTACTGCCGGGATTTGACGAACACCACAATGGTGCGCTCATTCTCGATGAGTGCGGTTCCTGGCTCAATACGCGCAATTTTCAAGACAAGGGCAGGGCGGAAATGCTCGAATGGGCGATCCATGCGCGCAAGTATGGCTGGGACATTTTTTTCATCATGCAGAACATCAGCCAGGTCGACAAACAGTTGCGCGAATCGCTGCTTGAGTATGTGGTGCGGTTGAATCGTCTTGACCGTATGAAGGTGCCTCTTCTGAGTCCCGCCATTGCTTTTATGACGGCCGGTGCATCGACAGGCAGCATGCCACGCTTGCACATTGGTGTCGTGCGCTTGGGCGCTTCTCCTGATGGGCTGGTGGCGGATCGCTGGTACTTCCGGGGCGATGACTTGAACAATGCCTATAACACCACGCAAGTCTTTTCTGATAGCTACCCCCATGGCACGCATTCGCTGCTTTCGGCATGGCACTTATCTGCTGCCGTGGGTGTTCCTCCCGATTTCATCGGGCCATTGCAGGCTACGCCTGCCGCCTTGTCGTTGTTGCGCCCTAGGGCGCTGCCTCCTAAACCACCACACAAACATATGTCTAAATTTCTATTCTGTTCGCTGCTGTTGGGTGTCGTTCTTGGCGTTTTTGGATACCACTTTTGGGGCTCATTTTTCGCGCCTGAGGTTGTCCAGAAAAAGGAGGAGTTTGTTTATTCCAAGACCATCACGGGTGTCGGCTATATGAGTCAGGGTTCTACATTTTTGGTTAGCTTGTCGGACGGTCGTGTGATACAAGCGTTGCGATTCCGCTTCGTGGATGGCGGCTGGATAGCACAGATCGAGCCGGGCTTGTGGGTGCGGGGTGCCGCATGAAAAAATGGTTCCTGTACCTGATGCTGTTGCCCTGTATGGCGATGGCCAATAATCAGCCTGTCGCCATTAATCTGTCCTCTGCCTCGCTCGTGGCGTTTGCACAGGCGACATACAAAAATCTGCTTGAGCGCGACTTTGTGATTGCTCCGGATGCACTGGCGTTAGATCGCAAGATTTCGGTCTCTGTGCGCTCTTTGACGCCCCAGCAATTGCCAGGTTTTATTGAAGGCGTTCTTGCTGATCTTGGTATCTCGTCCGAGTTGCGCGAAGGTGTGTATTACCTGCGTGCAGCGCAGTCTTCTCGTTCCGCTCAAGCTCCGGTTGTGTCACTTCCGCCTGAAGTCGCTACACAAAGCGCATCGTCATCTGCTGCAGCCTTGTTTGCGCCGCTGAACAGGCTTAAATCAGATGAGGGGTATTTTGACGGTGGGTATGCCAGTGGCATTGCAGGCAGTACTTCCGGCCGGCGCCGTGATGATGAATCAGAGGTATACGCGCCGGCTGGCCGTTCGGCTGATTTCTTGGTGCAGGTCGTGACGGCTGCGTTTGGTCCGCGTAGTGCTGTGGCGGCTGGCAATCAAATTGTGCTGACCGGCAGCGCGTCGGAGTTAAACAAGATGCGCATTTTGCTCGGTGCGCTCGATCAGTTGCCGCGTATGGTTGATGTGTCGGCGTCGTGGGTTGAGGTCACGGATAACGCCAGCTCGGGCCGCGGCATTTCCATCATGGCCAGCGTGCTCGGTGCGAAGTTCGGCGCGTCGCTGGGGAGCGTCAATTCGGCGTCCGCGATCAGCTTGCGCGGAACCAATTTTCAGTTGGTAATCGATGCGCTGAACACGGATGGGCGTTTCAAGCAAGTATCGAACAGCCGAATTGTGGGCGACGATTATCAAAAGATGGTGCTGACGGTGGGCGATGAAACGCCGACGATTGCCAGTACGGGCAAAGACAATTCCGGCAACAGCGTTCAAAACATCGTCTATCGGCCTTCCGGCGTCATTGTCGACGTACTGCCCAAGGTGCTCGGCAACGGCAAAATCAATCTTGCCATCGATGGCCAGATATCCAGTTTTAAACCTACTGCCAGTGGCGTAACAGGTTCGCCCACGCTGATTAAGCGCCAGGTCAAAACGGCGGTGACGGTCAACGATGGCGAAGTGCTGTTGATTGGCGGCCTGAACGATGCGCAAACCGTCGATAGTTCCTCTGGCTTCTCGTTTCTGCCGTCTTCGTGGGCTGCTCGATCGGGGACGAAGCTGCATACCGATCTGGTGCTGATCTTGAGTGCGCAAGTTCCCCGAACGTCAGAAAAACGGTGACTTGTCACGATAATTCCGGGGTGACGGCACAAGCGGCCCGGAGGGCAAAATCTTTGAGGGCATATCGAAGTCGGCGGTTGATTTTGAAGTAATGGCGTCAGGTGGCCCGTGCGTATCGGAGCGAGGAGCGACACGTTTTCAAAGTTTTAGCGGGCAGTCCGCCGCCACGCTTAGTACCGCGTCGCTGCACGTTGGCCAGTACGGCCCACTCTGAAAAACCGTTTTGAAAGTATGCACATGAAACAGCTTGAGGATGACAAGACGATTGATCTACTCGGCCCGATTAAACGGGGCAGAGGGCGTCCGGCAACTGGCGCGGCAAAGACCAGTGCACAGCGGCAAAAAGATCGCAGGGATCGCTTGCGTGACGATGGCAAGGCATTTTTGACGGTGCATGTCGATGCGCAGGTGCTGAAAGGATTGAAGGCGTATATCCGCTTTAAAGACATTACGCCGGATCAGGTGATAGAGAAATTATTGCGTCAGCAATTGCTGCGCAAACGGTAGCGGAAAGCTTGGTGCCGCTATCTGCGCGCAGCGCGGGTGGCGGCGCGAAGCGCCGCTAAACTTGTAATAGGAATACTTAACGGAAAGCAGCACGGGAATTGACCATTTCCCATAGGTTGATGAAGGAATTTGAAGTTAAAAAAAAAGACCCCGAAGAGGTCGAAACTCTTTGAGGTCTTCCACCTAACCAAGTCGTGATTGGATAAGCAGTGACCGAATTAGATTATGAAACTACTCTTGCGTCAATTGATTTTACAAAAGCTGATGAGCATGTAAGGGGAGGATGGTGGGATGGCTATACGCTCCGTAGGCGCGATTTTGCTGATGGGCAAACTGAGGTGACGGTGTGTCGTGAAAAACACTTCTCAGGGGCTGCTATCAAGAAACAGCGTGCCGCACGTGGTGAGTCTGAGAACCGGGAAGTGAATGATGACATTGCATCACGTAATGCTAAAAAAAATGTGCGCTTGAAGTGCAAGACGTTGGGGGTTGATCGCATGGTGACGTTGACGTATCGCGAGAATATGGTTGATCGAGCTACGGCTCTTAAGCATTGGGATTTGTTTAGGCGTAGGCTGGGTAAGCATAAGCAGTTTCGATATGTGGCGGTCATTGAGGAGCAGGCGCGTGGCGCTTTGCATTTTCATGTGGCGGTCGCTGGTCGCCAGATGTACGCTTTGCTGCGGTCGATTTGGCAAAGCATTTTGGGCCTTGGACCGGACGGTGAGCAAATGGGCCAGGTCAATGTGCGGGACCCTAACAAGTTCGGTTTCAATAACAAGGGCAATCATCGTATTGCCAGCTACATTGCCAAGTATTGTGGCAAGGAAATGCAGTGTCGAAATTTGAACCAAAAACGTTATTTTGCTAGCAAGGGTATTCCGGTGCCGGATGTGCAGACGTACTGGATAGCTGCGAAAGATATGCTGGGTGCCGTACAGGCTGCCTTTTCGGCACTTGCTGGGTATGATTTGACTGGTATGCAGACTTGGTGCAATAACGGTCTAGAGGTTTGTTACTTGGCTACCGGGCCGGGTTGTGCGCCGGACGCGGATTGGTGTCCATTCTGATATAGTTGGTTTATGGCAACATTATATGGGGCGCATAGATGGTAGTTGCTGGCTTGGTATTGGAAACTCTGACCGGTAAGACGTGGTGTGATGCGGTTGATCGCTGGATGGTCGAAAAGGCAGATAAGGCATCCTTGCATTCCGATAAGTGCATTTTTCGATGGCTTGAACCGCTCTTGTCTGGTTATGATATAAACGATATAAATCGTTCTGTCGTGGACGCTATTACGAAGAAAAAACGTGCTACTGGTGTCAAGAATGGAACTGTCAATAGGACGTTAGCATTGTTGCGTTCTGTGCTAATCCGGGCCTGTGTTGATTGGGAGTGGGTTGATGCAATTCCGAAGGTTCGATTGTTGAGGGAGCCTGATCGTCGGGTGCGTTATTTGACTCACGGGGAGGCGTCCGCGTTGCTGAATGAGTTGCCTGAGCATTTGTCGCATATGGTGGCCTTTAGCCTTGCTACGGGGCTTCGCAAGGGGAACGTGATTGGCTTGTGTTGGTCTCAGGTCGATCTTGTGCGTCGGGTCGCTTGGATTCATCCTGATCAAAGTAAGACGCGCAAAGCTATTGTGGTGCCTCTCAATGACGATGCTATGCGCGTGCTTACATTGCAGCGTGGTCGTCATGCGGTGCGCGTTTTTACCTACAATAGTGAGCCGGTAATCGTCGCTACAACGGCAGCATGGTACAAGGCGCTTAAGCGTTGTGGCATCGATGATTTTCGGTGGCATGATCTGCGGCATACATGGGCCAGTTGGCATGTGCAGCGAGGTACACCATTGCATGTACTGCAGGAACTGGGCGGTTGGCAGTCAGCTCAGATGGTAAGGCGGTATGCGCATTTCTCGGCGGGGCATTTGGCTGCTCACGCGGCGAATTTGCCGGTGTTGATGGTGACAAATGCTAGAATGCAAGTCGTGGGGCCGGAGGCTTCGGTGTGATGAGGTCGATGATGTGTCTCATAATCCGTTGGTGCCGTGTTCGACTCACGGGAGGCCCACCAGAATTTGTAGCAATAGAATTAGCCCCGGCGGGTAACTGCTGGGGCTTTTTTTATGCGTATGACCCGTCCTGGAATAAGTTGACACTTTTTCGTTACAGAGAAGGAGTGTCCGATGGAACAAGGGTTTCGACGCAGTCAGCGAGATTACAGCCTGGCTTTTAAATTGAGCGTTGTCGAGCAGGTTGAAAAAGGCGAGATGACGTACAAGCAGGCGCAAACGCGCTACGGAATACAGGGTCGGTCGACAGTTTTGGTATGGTGTCGCAAACACGGCCTGCAGGATTGGACGCATCCCAGGGGCCGAAGCGAACGGAGAGCGACCATGACAGACACACCAGCCAGGCCACTGACGCCAGAGCAGCGCATCAAGGAGCTGGAGCGTCAGCTCAAGGAAGAAAAACAGAAATCCGCGCTGTTCGAGGCGGTTCTCGACGTCCTGCGTGACGAATACGGGGTGCCGGTAAAAAAGCCTTTGGGCAGGTCATCGCGCGCAAGCAAGTCGAAGGATTAAGCGTCGAACGGGCCTGCCGCTG
Organism: Janthinobacterium sp. HH102; assembly: GCF_001758625.2. Taxonomy (NCBI): domain Bacteria; kingdom Pseudomonadati; phylum Pseudomonadota; class Betaproteobacteria; order Burkholderiales; family Oxalobacteraceae; genus Janthinobacterium; species Janthinobacterium sp. HH102. The sequence goes on along the minus strand of NZ_CP062062.1, from coordinate 5,583,588 downwards.
TGTCGGCATCAGCCGCCAAGCGTATTACCAGCGCCGTCAGCGCGAGCGACATTGCCTGGACAGGGCGCAAACTGTCGTCAAGCTGGTGCAGCCGATACGCCTGCGCCAGCCACGCATCGGCACGCGCAAGCTGCACAGCATGCTCGGTGCAGCCTTTACCGGTGCAAAAATCAAATTGGGACGCGATGGACTCTTTGATATCTTGCGCCAGGAGCGGCTGCTGGTGCAACCACAGCGGGCCTATCATAAGACCACGAATAGCCATCACCGCTTCCGGCGCCATCCCAATTTACTCAAGGAGGGGCCGGGACAAGTGCTCGCCACGCGGCCGGAGCAGGTGTGGGTAGCCGATATCACGTATCTCCCGACCGCCGGAAAATGCGTCTATCTGAGCTTGGTAACGGATGCGTATTCGCGCAAGATCGTGGGCTATCACGTGCACGCAAGCCTGCAAACCGAAGAGGTCAGCGAGGCCTTGAAGATGGCCCTGCGAGCACGACAGCGCAAGATGCCGCTGATCCATCATTCAGACAGGGGCATCCAGTACTGCTCGACTTACTATCAAGAAATTCATCGTCGTCATGGACTGACTTGCTCCATGACCGACGGCTACGACTGCTATCAGAATGCGCTGGCCGAACGTATCAACGGCATTCTGAAAGGCGAGTTCTTGCTGAATCGACCTGCAGACCTGAAACAGGCGAGCAAAATGGTGGCGCAATCGGTGCGGATATACAACCAGGAACGACCACATACGGCCTTGAAGTACAAAACGCCCGATGCGGTGCATCGGGCGTTTGTGCAGCAATAAATACTGTCAACCTATTTTAGGACTGGACAGTATGACAATCACCGCAAGATTTTGTCGTTTGGGCGTGATAGCTGCTGGTTTCGTCACCAATTCCATCTTTATGGCGGTACGGAGCGCATAAGACGCGTTGTGCAGTTTATCTTCCATTCAATCTCGTGCGTAATTGGGTACGCTAAAGGTCATTGTCGTTGTTCAGTGCGGCTATGGTTGTGCTTGTGTCTGAATGGCGGACCTGACCCTGCTACCCCTAAAAATCAGGCGGAATCACTGCTTCTTCAATTACCTGCGCATCTTGCGAATATGACGGCATTTTCTTTAGCTACCGGTCTTCGTAAGAGCAATGTCACTGGACTTTGTTGGTCGCAGGTTGACTTGCCTCGGCGGCTTGCGTGGATACACCCAGATCAGTCTAAGACACGTAAGGCTATAGCCGTTCCTCTCAATTTAGATGCGGTACGCATTGTGTCCTTGCAAGTCGGTAAGCATCCGTTGCGTGTTTTTAGCTATAAAGGCGAGCCAGTTGTGCAGGTCACAACCGCAGCTTGGTATAAAGCATTGAAGCGATGTGGGATAGATGATTTTCGCTGGCACGACTTGAGGCATACGTGGGCAAGTTGGCATGTGCAAAATGGCACCCCATTGAATGTCTTACAGGAGTTGGGAGGGTGGGAAAGTGCTCAGATGGTTCGTCGATATGCCCATTTTTTAGCCTCACACCTAGCTGCATATGCTGACAGGCTACCGACTTTCACTAAGTAAAATTTATTCATTAAATTGCAATTTGTATTGTAATATTTAAGCAATTCAAGATAATTTTTATATTTTACGGAGTGAAATATGGCGATCAGTTGGAAGAGTGATGGGAAAGATGCTAGTGGATACGTAAATTCTTTAATTTCTGAAATTAAGAAATATCTATCTTTCAATGAGGATGGGGCCGTTTCAATAAGAATGGGAACATTCGAGTTTTTGGCAGATGCTCTATACGGATTTGTGGATCATAAATATCCATTGAATGCTGAGTTTCTGTTTAGAAAATTCGAGAATTCAATTAGAGAAGCATATAAGGATGGTAAGGGGAATATTGATGGAGCAAAAATACTAAGAATATTCGAAAAGGATTGCTCGTCCGCATTGCAGAAGAAGAATGAATTTTTCTTGGTAACATCAATAAATTTTTCTACTTCGGAAAATCCAGAAGGGAGAATTATTGATGGGTGTGAGATAAGTTTTCATAAAAAAATTCCTGTTATATATAAGAGACATAGGGCTGATTTAATTAAGGAAATACAAAATAAGTTAAAAGTCAAGCGCGATAATTTTGGTTATACCTATATGGTTATCAAGGTGATTGCACCTGAGCATTTAACCGCTTTTGCTAGTGCGATGAGAGTTTTTGATATTTATCGTGGGTTGTGGCAAATTTATTTTTCTAAAAAGATAAGCTTTTCTCTTTCTGAAGCGGGAATTCGTTACAATTCAGATTGTATTTTAAAGCCCGGAAATTTGCACACGTTACATTTGCCAGATGGTCGGCGCGCTGCAGATTGTTATTGGACCGAAGATTTCATTAACTCTTCTCCTCCAGTAAATATTATTGATTTCCAAAAAATAGATGATTTGACTGGTGAGGCAATCGGAAAGTTGGGTAAGGCAGAAAGGCCATATTTTGAACTCTGTACAAAAGCTCTAATTAATTATGTCTTAGCTATTTCTAAAAATGATGCTGAAGCAAGATTTTTGAGCTTGTGGTTGTGCCTTGAGTTTGTGACAAATTCCGATAATGCGGATGGTATTATAAAAAGGCTTATTTTCTTTTTTGCGGATCGGGACGTGGAGAAGGCCATACTGCGATCTTTACGTCAGGCGCGGAATTCGCATGTGCATGCAGGAGTGGTGCCGTTAAATATTAATATGAAGAATTTTAGGCTGTGTTTCTTTGTTGATGCCATGTTATCGTATTTGATTAACAATTATTATGGTTTTTCAATTCCAAAAGATTTTTTTGATTTCATGTCGTCATCAACAGATATTGATTCAATTGATAGTCAAATAGCTAGATTGCAATTGGTGAAGGAGTTCATTAAAAAAAGTAGTGAGCCACCGGTCTAGTAATGTATTTGTTAAATTTTTCGTGGAAAATTTCATGAAGGTTAATTTTGTGAATAGATATCGATAATATTAAAAATATCAAACAAATAAATTTTTATTGGTAAGTATTTTTTTGGGTAATAGACTAATGATCGAGTTTCTCAGTGTTGTCAAGAGCGTTGTGGGATTATTTTATTCTATTCCGCCTGTTATATGGTCTGGTGTTATCGGTTCAATGCTTGCATTGAGTGGTGTTTATTTAACAAGTAAGCACTCTTATAAAAATTTAAAAATGCAGTTGGAGCATGATTCAATTGAAAAGTCTACGGAAAGGTCGCTAAAGTTGCGACAAGATTCATATATGCTTGTTGCCAAAGAATTAGTTTCAGCTGAGCAGCATTTGGCGAATATTCCGATGTTAGACATTTTGAAAGAAAATCCAGCTAAGGGAACTAATGCATTCTTCGCGGCGGCGGCGCAATGTCAATTGGTAGCCTCTCCTAGGACAGCCAAGCTACTCATGATTTTTGCAAATAAATTCTCAATGCTGTCCATTCGAGCTATTTCTTCAGTTCATCATATTTTTAATGCTGAAGTGGCTGCTGAATTGGCGAAGGATTCAATTGATAGAAATAAAATTGAGTTTGATAGAACTTTGCTAAAGATGACTGAGTTAAATCAGGAAATTGGGAGCGAGAAGGCAAACTATGATGTTTTAAAGAGTTATCTTGATTTTTACAAGGAAGAAATGTCAAAGGGGTGGGATCAGCGTGGAGTGGCGCTAAATGAGAAACAGGAGCATACGCTAAATTATTCAAGGAGTTTAGTTGATGACCTTATTGCACTTACTTCCGAACAAATTGAGGTTCTGGTTTCTATGAGAGCAGATTTGGGATTTGATAGTGATATTGAAGAGTATCGAAAAACTTTATTTGAACAACATCAGAGCATTCTGAAAGAAATGGAACACGCCTTAGCTAAAACGAATTAGTGCAGCATGTTGTCATTTGGAAATGTTGTTGATTTTGCATAGAGCATGTGTCTCATAATCCGTTGGTGCCGTGTTCGACTCACGGGAGGTCCACCAGAATTGAGCAATAATAGAACAAGCCCCGGCGGGTGACTGCCGGGGCTTTTTTCGTGCTGTCGTACAATCGCGGCTTGGTGCTTTGATGAAGGATGAAACGAGATGACGGCTGAAGTGAAGATTGACGATATCGTGGTCGGTGACGGCAAAGCGGCGGCGCGTGGCGCGCTGGTCACAGCCCATTACCGGGGCTGGCTGGAAGATGGCACGGAGTTTGACTCGTCGCACAAGCGGGGCGAGCCTTTTCGCTGTGTGTTGAGCAATAACAAGGTCATCCAGGGCTGGATTCTGGGTTTGCACGGCATGCAAGTGGGCGGCACGCGCAAGCTGTGGGTGCCGGCGGCGCTGGCGTATGGCGAGCGGCAGGTGGGCTTGATACCGCCGCACTCCAATTTGATCTTCGAGATCGAATTGCTGGAAGTGCTGACGCGCGATTGATCGCTTGACGCGCAATCAGGTGGGCAGGGCGCTTGCCTACACTCTACGCGAACAGCGGCGTGTTTTCGTGCCGCTGCCCGCATATCCAGGCGGTGCGCTTGTGGAAGATCAAGCCTGTTTCAAGTTGACCTGCATCATCTCCAGCGCTGGCACGACGTCGTGCAGGCTGGCCACTTCACAGGTGGGGATGGCGGCCGAGGTGTTGGCCATGCCGTCCGGGTTGAACCAGCAGCTGGCTATGCCGTAGCGGTTGGCGCCCAGGATGTCGGCGTCCAGGCGGTCGCCGATGATGATGGTCGTTTCCTTGCTGAACGCGCGCGCCATGTTGGCCGCGTAGTCGAAGAAGCGCACGTCCGGCTTGGCGTGGCCGCACGCTTCGGAGGTGGCGACGAAGGAAATGTAGTCGCCCAGGCCGGATGCGGCGATGCGGCGGTTCTGGATGGCGTCGACGCCGTTGGTGATGATGCCCACTTCGCCGATGCGCGACAGCGTTTCGCACACCTGTTTTGCACCATCGATGAGCACGACCGTGTCCGGCAGCGATTCCAGATACAAGCGGCTGGCCAGTTCCGGGTCGATGGCGATGCCGTTCAGTGCGAACGTCTTGCGGAAGCGCTCCACCTTCAGGAAATCCTTGCTCACCTCACCCGTTTCGAAACGTTTCCACAGATCGACATTGATCGCCTGGTACTGGGAAAACAGTCCGTCGATGCCGTCACGCAAACCCAGTTCGTGCATGGTGTGCAGAAACGAGCGTTTTTCGGACGCCCGGAAGTCGAGCAGGGTATCGTCGAGGTCAAACAGGAATAGCTGGTAGGTCATGGTAAGTATTGAAAGCGTGGAACTTGTCTTGCATCGTAGCACGTAGCGCTGAGTTCGGTTGGCCGTGCCCTGTGCGGGCGATCCGCTACAATCGCTGCCAGACCCGTCACTTTCACTTCATTCCTTTCATGACCCAGCTCTCCGTCAACGTCAATAAAATCGCCCTGCTGCGCAATTCGCGCGGCCGCAATTTCCCGGACCTGCTCGCGTTTTCCGCGCGCTTCCTCGACCTGGGCGCCGCCGGAATTACCTTGCACCCGCGCCCGGACCAGCGCCATGCGCGCTACGATGATGTTGCCGCTTTGCAGCACCTGTGCGCGGAGCGGGGACGCGAGCTGAATGTGGAGGGCTATCCGGCGGCGGATTTTCTGGAGGTGGTGAAAAGCGCGCGCCCGGCGCAATGCACCTTGGTGCCCGATATGCCGGGCCAGCTGACGTCCGATCACGGTTGGGAGATCGAACGGCATGCGACGCTGTTGCGTCCCGTCATTGGGGAATTGAATGACCTGGGCATCCGCGTCAGCCTGTTCGTCGATGCCGACTACCCGGCGCTGGAATGGGCGCGCGAGGTGGGTGCGGCGCGGGTCGAGCTGTACACGGAACGGTTTGCCGAGAGTTATGGCGGCGCGCAGGCCGAGGCCGTGTTTGACACGTATCGGCAGGCGGCGCGGCGGGCGCAGGCGCTGGGCCTGGGCGTGAATGCGGGGCACGACCTCGATTTGCACAACCTGGCGCGCTTCCTGGACATTCCCGGCATCCTGGAAGTGTCGATCGGCCACGCACTGGTGGTCGAGTGCCTGGAACTGGGCATGGACACGGTGCTGGGCCGCTACCTTGAGATATGTCAATCGTAGGGCTGCCGCACATCGAACGCGCTTGCCGCTTGCTGACCTTGCTTACCAGTCATTTCTGAATGGATTTTTGCATGTTTGACGCAACTGCGGGGGAGTGACTTGAGGAGTGGTATTGAGCGCACTATTTGCACTGAAAACTGACTATTTTCGTTTGCTGTGTAATGGCTGCAACGCACTGTTTGACGCCTGGCAAAGCCATGCGCAGGTAGCGTTCGGTACCGGCATACAGGCAGTCCACCTGAAACAGATACTCAGGTGCATCAAAATTGATGTCCCAGCGTTGATGCAAGGTGCCGTTGCGTGTCCATTCCTTGTCCGGGGCCAGGATAGGCAACGCTTCGCCAGCTGCTGGCGGCTGATCCGCCGGATAGGACAGCACGCGTACGCCATCGAGTTTGCTGGCCGGCAGGTTCCAGCTTGAGGGAGGCGCTTGCGGGCAAGAAACGGACGCAATGGGGGCCGCGGCAACTGGCCGCATCGCCGCGGCAGCGATGACCAATGTCGCCAGTGCGAGCGGCTTCATTCCACTATCGAATAGCGTTCGGGACGATTCGATGCCCCGGCCGCCGAACGGCCGAAGTAGATCACGCGGGCGCTGGGCTTGTGGTTACGCCACTGGTCGAAAATTGCTATGCCGCCAGGCACCTGGCGGATGAACAGCGCCGCATGATTGCCCTGCCGCAGATTCTGATAGCGGCCGTTGACGAAGGTGGCAATCACTGTACCTTTCGCGATACCGCCTTGTTCCAGCAGATCCGGCACTTTATTTCCTTCGCGCCAAAGCGATGAGGCACGGGCGCCGGTGAGGTGCCTGACCAGGGTAACGCACTCGCCATTTCCCACGAACTCTTTTTGCTTCGCATAATCGGCACGCGCAATGTAGGGCATAGCGTTGCTCTCTGTGGCTGACGATAGGGAGAGCGTATGCAAGGCGCGGGCAAGCAGCTTGATGTGTGCCAGAGCAATACAGAACATTGACATGTGTCATGGCCCCGCCTGGTGCACGGACAACCTTACATATCCACCCACCAGTTGAGCAAGGTTTCATCATCGTCGTCATCGAGGTTGACGTAGATATTGGCGAAGTACCATTCCACGCCCGTTGCCTCGCGGAAGGCGTCAAAGGGACCGTTGACGTTGTAGATGCCGTGGTGTCCCGGCACGCTGAAGGTGAGGTTGCCCTTGTACTGGCCATCCATGGTGCCGCCCAGCTGGCTTTGCACGTCGCGTTCGAGCTGGTCCACTGCTGCTTGCGGCACATCGTCGGCGTAGATCTGGATGCAGAAGTTGCCGCCGCGCTTTAAGACTTCGGCGGGGGCGAGCGGGTTGGCGATGTTGACGATGTCGCCGCGCGCTAGGTTCAGGGTCAGGCCGGGCGAGGCCAGCAGTTCGTAGACGTGTTCGTCGATTTGGCGCGCGGGCAGGGTTTCATACACGGGACCGCTGGTGTTTTCGCCTGCCAGTACGCGGATGTGCGGCAAGCCTTCGCAATTGATGTCTTCCATTTATTCTTTCATAGTGCCGGCGCCATATTGTATGGGTGCGCCAGGGAGCGGGTTATGGCAATATTGTACCGGGTAGTTTCCTGCTGGCAGGGTGCGCAACGGTGCAAACGAGGAGAGGCAATGGAGAATGCGGTGCAAACAGGCGGCTGCTTATGTGGCGCGGTGCGCTTCGAAGTGAGGGGGGAGGGCAGCAATCCGCACAGCTGTTCCTGCCGCAATTGCCAGCAGCATACGGGCGCGCCGACGGTAGCGTGGGTGGAGTTTGCGCGCGATCAAGTGCGCTGGACGGGCACGGCCGGCGCTCCGGCCACCTACCGCTCTTCCGATTATTCCAGCGGGGCGTTTTGCGCCGTTTGCGGCAGTTCCATCGGCGCCATTGACGATGCGCCCACGGTGGCCTTGCTGGTGGGCAGTTTTGATGATGCGACCCAGGCCGCCTTCGCACCCGAGTACCACTCGTTTGACGATGCCAGGCCGGGTTGGTGGCCGGTCGCCACCGTTGCTGCCGGTTAGGTGCGGCGTGCCGCAGTGTCTGGCCTGCAGTCCTATTCAACCCCGAATATAAAAAAGCACGCCGCAGCGTGCCTTGATATCTTGCCTGGCGGGTTGGCGCCAGGGGGCGAAAACCTGCTTAGAAGCGGTAGCTGGCACTGATGCGCAGCACTGGATACGCCTTGAAATCCTTGACCTTGTCGGACAGTTTTTCGTTTTCAGCGGCAACGTCCGTTTTCAGGGCGGCACAGACCAGCGGGTCGCAGCCGGTATTGTGCAGCGAGGTTTTCGGCGAACCCTGGAACAATACGCCGATGTCGCTGGAAATGCTCCAGCCTGCCTCTTTCACCGGGTTGCCCCAGCCGATGCCGATGTAGGGGGCGACCTTGCGGAAATCGATGGTGCCGTCCAGCTGGCCAGCGCTGGCCGCCGTATAGGTGTTGCCGTTCAATGTGTAGCTGCCGCTTTTGTTCGGCTTGCCTTTGGCATCGATTTTATTGCCGTTGTACACGACGCCGGCGCTCACGCGGAAGGCGCCGTCCATGGGGAAGTAGTCGAGCAAGGCATCGAAGGTGCGCAGCTTGAGTTTCAGCTTGTAGTCGACGTCTTCGGTGCTGGAGTCGTAGGAGTAATTCAGGAAGCCGACGCCAAAACGGGCATTCAGATTCGATTGCAGCGGCACGCTCAGGTGGGCGCCGACGCCAGTCGTACCCAGGTCGGCGGCGATGGCGATTTCTGCCTGGGCTTGGCTTGCGCAGAACATGCCTGCCAGTAGGGCGGCGATCAGGTATTGCTGTTTCATGCTTACTGACTCCAGTCGTTGGTCTAATTATGTACGCGATAAATTACCCAATTGAAACTAAAATTTCTATTGGGTAATTTCAACGAGAATAATAGAGGCTGGATTGTTGCCAAGCAAGACGAAGTGGCAAATGGTGGTACAAGGTGTTGCTTTCCTGCCGCATCAGCTTGCGACGTGGCTTAATTGTGTGCGCTGATGCCGCTGCGGAATTGTTCGAAACCGGCGCGTGCGGCTTTATAGCAATTGCCGGCGGCCGCTTCCAGGCCTTCGCGGTCGAGCACTTCGACCGTGCCGCGACGGTACTGGATCAGGCCTTCGTCCTGCAGCTTGCGCGCCGTGACGGTGACGCTTTCGCGGCGCACGCCCAGCATGTTGGCCATGGTGTCTTGCGTGACCTTCAGTTCGTTCGACAGGGAACGGTCGAGGCGGTCCAGCAGCCAGCGGCACAGTTTTTGTTCGATGCTGCAATGACGGCCGCCCACCACGTTCTGCGCCATTTGCGCAAACATGGCGCTGGTGTAGCGCATCAGCAATTGCGCCAGCGCGCCGCCTTCATTGAACACTTCGCGCAGGAAGGCGGTTTTCAGGCGGTAGCCGTAGCCTGCCGTCTGCACGATGGCGGTGCAGGTGGCGCGCTCGGCTTCGTACAACACCACGCCAGCCACGCCTTCGCGGCCGATGACGGCGATCTCGGTGGTGGCGCCGTCTTCCATCACATACAGCAGGGAAACGATGGCGTTGGTAGGGAAGTACGTGTATTCAATCTTGCCGCCGCAATCGAACAGGTGCTTGCCGGCAGGCAAAGCGACCAATTCCAGCTGGCAAAACAGGCGCTCCAGATCGGCGCGCGACAAGGCGCGCAGCAATTCGTTCTGTTGGGCGCCCGTGATGCTGATCATGGGTGTGGCCGGAGCGGCTTGCCAGTTGTGCTGGGCGGCTGCGTGGCTATTCGTTGCTGGTGTCAGGTTGCTATAAGCTTTGTACATGGTAGGGCCTCGTCTTCTGATTTTGTTGGATGGCGCTGCTTTTCTGGCTTGCTAGCGTTGTGCTGAATCTTGTATCCACTATAGAACCAGGGGGCAATGACGGGCATCGGATGAGCCGACGTGCTTATGTAGGCTAGGAACATTGCCCCGTGTCATCCAACTCCTACGCCCGCTCTTCATTTTCCCGTTTGGAAACAACCGTGTTTGGACAAAAATGCGGCGCGCTGCCCGCTACACCTGAACTTTGGCCGCATGCCGCGATCAAACCACTCTGCGCTGCAGTGCGTCGGTGATAAAATGTTGCCTTGTGGAAATTTAACCGGCGTTTCGGTATGAGCCGCCGCATTACCTGCGCCGTGTTGGTGCGCGCCTGTCTTGTCCCGTTTACCTGTTAATGAAGGAACGCAACGCATGAAATGGTTTTTTGATCTGAAAATTGCCACCAAGCTGATCTTGTCGTTTGGCGCCGTGCTGCTGCTGACGGCCGCGCTGGGCGTGTCGGCGATCTTTTCCATGGCGCGCATCAATACCGCGTCGACGGACCTGTCCGACAACTGGATGCCCAGCGTGCTGGCGGCCATGTCCATGCGCAGCGATGTCAGCGATTTCCGCCGCTGGGAACTGGCGCACATGCTGGCCGCGCAGGATGCCGACATGGCGCAGAACGAAACGCGCATGACGGAAACCCAGGCCAGGCTGAAGGCCGATGCCGACAAGTACCGCAGCCTGATTTCCGAACCGGGCGAGAAGGAAGTGTTTGAGCGCTTCCTGGCGCTCAACGATGAATTCATGCGCCTGCATGCAACCATGCTGAGCCTGTCGCGCGAGATGAAAAAGGAAGAGGCGCGCGCGCTGGCCGTGGGACCGTCGGCCCAGGTCATGACGGACATGATGGCGGCGCTCGATAAACTGGTGGCGATTAACACGGACGGCGGCGTGCGCTCGAGCGCCAGCGCCGACGCAACCTATGCGGCCTCGCGCGCCAGCCTGATCGCCTTGGTGGCGGGCATCGTCATCATCGGCATGCTGCTGGCGCTGTGGGTGGCGCGCAGCGTGGCGCGTCCGCTGATCGAGGCCGTCGGCGTGGCGCGCCGGGTGGCGGCTGGCGACTTGACGGCGCATATCGTTGTGCGATCGCAAGACGAAACGGGGCAATTGATGCAAGCCCTGAAAGACATGAATGCCAGCCTGCAAAACCTGGTGGGCCAGGTACGCGGCGGCACCGATACCATCGCCACGGCGTCGAGCCAGATCGCGGCCGGCAACCAGGATTTGTCGTCGCGCACGGAAGAGCAGGCCAGTTCGCTGGAAGAAACGGCTTCGTCGATGGAAGAGCTGACCTCGACCGTGAAGCAGAACGCGGACAATGCGCGCCAGGCCAACACCATGGCGCAGACCTCGTCGAGCATCGCCATCGAGGGCGGCAAGGTGGTCAGCGAGGTGGTGGGGACGATGGCGTCGATCAATGCCTCGTCGCGCAAGATCGTCGACATCATCGCCGTTATCGACGGGATTGCTTTCCAGACCAATATCCTGGCCCTGAATGCGGCCGTCGAGGCGGCGCGCGCAGGCGAGCAGGGGCGCGGCTTTGCCGTCGTCGCCACGGAAGTGCGCAACCTGGCGCAACGCTCGGCCGCGGCGGCCAAGGATATCAAGGTGCTGATCGGCGATTCGGTCGAGAAAGTCGAGGCGGGCTCGAAACTGGTGGATCAGGCGGGCCGCACGATGGATGACATCGTTGCCAGCATCACCCGCGTGACGGACATCATGAGCGAGATCACGGCCGCCAGCAGCGAGCAGAGCGCCGGTATCGAGCAGGTTAACCAGGCCATCACCCAGATGGACCAGGTGACGCAGCAAAATGCGGCCCTGGTGGAAGAGGCTGCCGCGGCGGCCGAGTCGATGCAGGAGCAGGCCGCCAGCCTGAGCGAGGTGGTCAGCATCTTCAAGCTCGATGCGGCCAGCGCCGCCGCAAACCGGCCGCGTGCGCCTGTCAAGGCTGTCAAGGCGTCGGCAGCCGTGACGCCGGCACCGGCGCCGCGTCAACTGGCCAGCACGGCGCGCCGCGCGGCGCCGGTGGATGAGTGGGAAAGCTTTTAATTGAATTAAGTTAAGCGCGCTTGCGCGGCTTCCTGACGCTCTGGGTGGCGGGCGCGGCAGCGGCTTGCTGGCGCTGTTGCCACGCCCTCAGGGCATCTTCGTAGGCGGCCAGGTCTTCCTGGTACATTTCCAGTACGCAAAAAGTGCAGCCGCTGTGGCAGCACTCGTCATTGCCCGGTTTGCTGGGCGGCTGCGGTTGCGGATCGTGGGATAAAGGCGGGGTGGGCATGGTAAGGGCAGGGACGGCGGAGCTGGCATCGGAGCCGGCATGATACGGCATCCCGGAGGTCTATTGCTGGAACGCTTTTTGCTCAAAAATCACGGTTTCCGTGTACAGTTGCGGTGAATTAGGGTATCGTTTACAGCACTGATATTGTATCTTCTGCGCGCGATGTTCCGCCGGCGCGATCTCCGCCGCCATCGCAGCACATCTCTTCGACGCTCCCGCATACGCCATACAGCATGTCCCGGAGCACGGAGGTGCCGCAAGAACAATGATCCATGGCTTGCAAGACGGAGCTGCCTGTGCCCCGAAATGTTGTTTATTGAGAAAGCATGGCTTCCGCAGTGCGGAGGCACACCAGAAAATTTATGTCTGAAACCGAATCGACTCCTACGCCCAGCCCGGCGATTGCCCCTGAAGCGGCGCCCGTCGCCGCTGCGCCTGCGCCTGCACCTGCACCTGCACCTGCACCTGCCGCATCCGCTGCTCCCAGCCTGACTTTTGCCGACTTTGGCCTTGCGCCTGAAATCCAGCGCGCCTTGACCGACCAGGGTTACACCCATCCGACACCGATCCAGGAACAAGCGATCCCCGTGGTGCTGCAAGGCCGCGATGTGATGGGCGCCGCGCAAACGGGCACCGGCAAGACGGCCGGTTTTTCCTTGCCGATCATCCAGTTGCTGATGGCGCACGCCAGCAGCAGCATGTCGCCGGCGCGCCACCCGGTGCGCGCGCTGATCCTCACGCCGACGCGTGAGCTGGCGGTGCAGGTGGCCGAAAACGTCAAGGCCTACGCCAAGCACACGCCGCTGCGCTCGACCGTCGTCTTCGGCGGCATGGATATGAAGCCGCAAACCGTCATCCTGCGCGGCGGCGTGGAAATCGTCATCGCCACGCCGGGCCGCTTGCTCGACCATATCGAGCAAAAGAACATCAGCCTGAGCCAGGTGCAGATGCTGGTCATGGATGAGGCCGACCGCATGCTGGACATGGGTTTCCTGCCGGACTTGCAGCGCATCATCAACTTGTTGCCGAAACAGCGCCAGAACCTGATGTTCTCGGCCACGTTCTCGCCAGAAATCAAGAAACTGGCCGCCACCTTCCTCAACGATCCGCTGACGATCGAAGTGGCGCGCAGCAACCAGACGGCCGACAAGGTCACGCAAGTGGTCTACAAGGTGACGGAAGACCAGAAGCATGCCCTGGTCGCCCATCTGCTGCGCCAGCGCGACCTGAAGCAGGTCATCGTATTCTCGAACACCAAGATCGGCGCTTCGCGCCTGGCCCGCGTGCTGGAACAGGAAGGCATGAGCGCCACGGCGATTCACGGCGACAAGAGCCAGCAGGAACGCATGGCGGCGCTGGAGGCGTTCAAGAAGGGCGAAATCGACGTGCTGGTGGCGACCGACGTGGCGGCGCGCGGCCTGGATATTTCCGACCTGCCTTGCGTCATCAACTTCGACTTGCCGTACAACGCGGAAGATTATGTGCACCGCATCGGCCGCACGGGCCGCGCCGGCGCCTCGGGCGACGCCATTTCGATCTACTCGGATAAGGACGAGCGCTTGCTGGCCGATATCGAGAAACTCATCAAGCAAAGCATCAAGCGCGGCGAATTGACGGGCTTCAACCCGGCGCCCGCCCGCAGCGGCGACAGCGAGCGCCGTCCGCCACGCCGCAGCGAAGGTGGCGAGGCACGCCCGGCGCGCGCCCCCGAGAGCCGCCATGCCGGCGATAGCCGCGACAGCCGCTCCGCGGAGCGCGGTGCGCGTCCCGCTTTTGGTCCCGGCGCACGCCGCGAAAAGGCTGATCCCTGGTTCCTCAAGCCATATGAGCCGGCCAAGGCCGCAGCCCCGGCTGCCGCCAGCATGGCGCCTACTGCGGCCAAGCCGAAGCAGAAAGTGGCGGCATTGCTGGGTGGTTTGCTGAAGCAATAAGGAGCATCGCCAGAAAACAGCGTTTGCTGGCGTACCATGCAATTGCCAGAAAACGTTCCGACGCCACTCTGTTGTAGACGTGGCGGCGTCATGATTGTCCTGGCAGCGGTATTGACTTGCGCGCCATCGCATCAGGTATTTTCATGCCGATGCGATGGCGCGTTTTTTATTTTGGTGCGCACTGGATGTTGCTGAATGGCAGGAAAGCGGAGTGGTACGCCAGTGGCTTTTAATCAAGCAGCGTTTGAGGGCGCTTGTTTGCCAGTTCGGCAGGCCGGACTGGGTAATCTTGCGGCAGATAAATATCATACTGCCGACATCACATCGTTAGTTGGCTAACTGCTCGCGGTTCGCTAACCACCATTGCCGTCCCAATGCAATCAGGCAGCCGAGAAAGAGTCCGAGCAAGGCACTTACCACCAGGGCCGTTGACAATCGTGTAGTGCGGTTTTCGGGCAAACTCGGGCCGGCGATGAAGCGGCTTTTTTCCAGATACAAATTGAGCGAGTTCTGATTGTCGATTGTGATTTTGTTGTACACTTCCTTGACCAGTTCGTCATTCAGGTCTTTGGATTTGAATGCGTGTTCCTTGCTCGCTTCCAGTGCGCGTAGCACTGCCTCGCCTGACTTGTTGGCGTCGAGTGTCGCTTTGGCACTATCGTAGTAATCACGCAATAACAGATATTGTTGCTGTTCCCGTTTAGCCTGATAAATGGCTTCTTGCGCCGCACTGGCCTCGACCTCGGCACTCATCAGTTGCGTTACTGGCGACAGGTAACGTGAGTTTTCATCCGTCACGGTGACGACTTGCGATGTATTTTGCACTTCGGCCTTCGGGTGGCGTGCAACGATTTGTTTGAGGTCGTTGATGCGCCTGCTGTATTCCGCCAGTTTCTGCTTGCTGCCAATGATGTCATTGTCAAGCTTGGTGATTTTTGCGGTAATTTCCAGATGCTTGAAGCGCAGCGAATCCGTATAAATCAGATAAACAATTGTGTCCATAGTGTAACGGCCCAGCAGGGCGACGATACGTTGCGCCTCTTCCGGGGTACTGGCTTCGTAGCTGATGCGTAAACCGATCACATTATTGCTGTTCTCTTTCGGTTGCTCCATCAAGTCCTTGGCATCGAGTTTGGTGAAAGGGAAAATGGGTTCGATGATGGCGTTCAGGTTTTTTTCGCTGGTGATGTTCTTGCGCAGAGTAGCGATCCCGGGAGCATTTTCGAGTTTGACGGCCTGTACAAAGTCATCGAAGCGGCCGCGACTGCCAAATGCTGCTGAATAGCGCTTGTAGTCGCTGAGCTGAATGCCGAAGCCTGCATCCTTGACGTCTTTTGTCCTTGCCGTTTTTTCTGGTTGCAAGGGGATGGGGCCGCCAAATTGCAGGAATCCGTCACTCTTATACTTGGCCCAATACACGGTGCTGCTCACGCCCAGTGCGATGGAGGCCACTGTCATGCCGATAATCATGCGACGCGCGTGCCACAGCGTGCTCAGAAGCTCGGTTGGGGAAATCAGCGCGCCATCCTGTTTGCTCGTGCGTTGAGTGAATTTTTCCTGCGTTTCCATATGGTTTCTCAAATTGTGTGTGGATGAATAATATGCCCGAAGGAGCCAAGCAGGCTACTCACTAGGCGGCCGGCTTGGTACTTCTACCAGGCCTGCGTTGTAATCAGTGCGGCGCCTGCGTTTTGTTTTTTTCGGACCAGATCAAATCTTCAATACCGCATTGTGGCGCATATTCCTTTACCGCCTTCAGTAGTACCATACGCACATCTTCGTAGGCGAAACGTGCGCAGGCATCATCGAGTTCGCGTAGCAGTAGCTGCAATTCCGCGTGCGGTATTTCGGATTCCTGCGCGCGCATGATCAGTGGGTGTTCGGTGCCTTCGACATTGTCACCGATGAGAAGTTCTTCGTACAGCTTCTCGCCGGGCCGCAGGCCGACATGGACGATTTCGATGCCGTCCGGAGCCGACTTGCTCTTTACTTCCAGGCCGCTCAAATGCACCATGCGTTCGGCCAGATCCACGATCTTGACGGGCTCACCCATGTCAAGCACGAAGACGTCACCGCCTTCTCCCATTGCGCCAGCCTGCAGCACCAGTTGCGCCGCCTCAGGAATAGTCATGAAATAGCGTGTGATTTCGGGGTGCGTCAGAGTAATCGGGCCGCCCGCCATGATCTGTTTGCGGAAGAGCGGCACGACCGAGCCGGACGATCCCAGTACGTTACCGAAGCGCACCATGCAAAAACGCGTCTTGCCACGTTCCTGTGCAAATGCCTGCAAAATCAGTTCAGCCAGGCGTTTTGTCGAGCCCATTACATTCGTCGGACGTACGGCTTTGTCTGTTGAAATCAGGACGAAGCATTTGACGCCAGCGTCCATCGCCGCGCGTGCGATACTCAAGGTGCCGAAGACATTGTTGCGCACGCCTTCAATCGGATTGTGCTCCACCAATGGCACATGCTTGTAGGCTGCCGCGTGATATACAGTTTCGACCTGGAAGGTGCGCAGGATCATTGCACACTTTTCCGTGTCCAGTACGGAGCCAAGAAAGGGCACCAACTCGAGTTCCAGAGCGTGCGCGTGCTTGAGTCCCTTCAGTTCCTGTTTGATCGAGTACAGTGCGAACTCGGACATTTCCAGAAGTATGAGTCTGGAGGGGCGCAGGCGGATGATCTGACGGCACAGTTCGGAGCCGATCGACCCGCCCGCACCAGTCACCAATACTGACTTTCCGGTGATGCAAGTGGCGACCAGGTCTGTGTCCGGGGCCACCTGGTCACGTCCCAGCAAGTCCTCTATCTCAATGTCGCGTACGTCCTGCAGGCGAAGTTCACCGTTGACCAGGCTGGCAACAGGTGGTGTCACCTTGATCTTGACTTTGAGGGATTCGATTTTGTCGAGAATGTGTTTCTGCTGGCTCTTCGGTATCGATGGCATGGCCAGCAGAACTTCGCTGATGTTCAGTTTGCCGATCAATTTGGGCAGGCTCGATGGGGGATAAACCCGGATGCCGGCAATCGACGCGCCTTGCAGTTCGGTTTTGTCGTCGATGATCGCAACCGGAAGGTATTCGCGACCGCCGCGCAGAACACTTGCCAGTTGTGATCCTGCCTTACCAGCGCCATAAATGGCTACGCGCACCGTCTGTTTCGGGCTTTTTACGTGCAATAAAAAGCCACGGGTCAGAAAGCGACTGGCCACGACGTAAGTAATTGCGCTGATCCAGTAAATGCCAAAGACGCCTCGCGAAAGCCCTGTCATGTGGGTGGCGAACGCGGCCAGCGCTACCAGGCTGGCTACCGACAGCGTGACGCCAAGAATGACAACATAGACGATCTTCTGGTCAATGAAGCGTATCACGGCCCGATACAAGCCGAGGCGGATGAAAATAGGGATTGAAACCAAGGGAGCTGCAATTATGAGCCATAAATAACTACGGTAGACGTCAGCGTTGATGACGTCATACCGGAGGATAATCGCCAAACAAAAAGTTAAAGGTAATAAGAAAAAATCTGCCGTTATGGCGATAATTTGTTTTTGGAATCTGGATAAATCAAGAAATATTTTCATTTTACTCACTGATGAGTCGCCGGGTAGTCAATTTGCAGGTAATCGACCCGTACAATTTCATGTGCTTTCATATATATAATGAATGGAGACTCATTTGCCGAATGGGGGCTTGGGTATCGAGTCCGTGCGCGCATGGTGATGGTGTAACTGTTCTGAGGCCTCAATCTTGGTGGTGCCGTGAATTTATAGGCCTGATACATCTTATAGGGAGCTGTGCGCGGCAGATATTTTCGACCTGTGATGATAGCGTGCCGGGGGCGGTTCCGCAATGATCATCAGGCGTGCGCGGATGCAGAATTGCTTGTGTTACCATGAAAAAGTGTAACTTTATGTGACCAGGCAGGGCATGATTTTTCCTGTCTATAGTAGTAAAAGCGTCACATTAGCCCATGGCGCGCCCCTGTGTCGCGGCCCTTTTCCGCTCCGAGGCCTATCCAGATAGGCTCGGAGTCGTTATACTGGACCACCGTTTTACAATCTGGCTCTCCTCTTTCTTTATATCATCTTTCTTTCTTGATGTCCTAACGTGCGGCATGTGTCCGTTTCGTTTTTTCGGGGTGGTGTAATTGTTGTAATTATATAAGAATTTAAACCTAAAAATGAACGATAGCAAAAACAAGAAGTTTCTAAATGAACTTATTTCGAAATTCGAAAATAGCAATGCGGTTATCGGCATTGTGGGTTTGGGCTATGTTGGCCTGCCTTTGATGCTGCGTTATGCTGATGTCGGTTTCAAGGTGCTGGGTATCGATATCGATAAGGTCAAGGTCGATAAGCTGAATCAAGGAATAAGTTACATCGAACACATCTCCGCCGAATCCATCAATGCGGCGCGTGCCAAGGGTTTCGAGGCTACCACTGATTTTTCGCGCGCCACTGAGGCCGATGCGTTGATTATCTGCGTGCCCACTCCGCTGAACGATTACCGTGAGCCAGACCTGAGCTATGTCCTGAGTACCACAGAAGCGCTGGTGCCGCATATGCGTGCAGGCCAGATCGTTTCGCTGGAAAGCACTACTTACCCTGGAACCACCGATGAAGAACTTAAGCCGCGTATCGAGGCTGGCGGTTTCACGGTCGGTGAAGAAGTATTTCTTGTGTTCTCGCCCGAGCGCGAAGATCCGGGTAACCAACATTTCGAAACCCGAACCATTCCGAAGATTTGCGGCGGCACCACCGAGGCCTGCCAGCAGGCTGGCATCGCACTTTACAGCCCCGCCATCGATACCGTCGTGCCGGTCAGTTCGACACGCGCGGCCGAGTTGACCAAGTTGCTGGAAAATATACACCGTGCTGTCAATATCGGTTTGGTCAATGAAATGAAGATCATTGCTGACAAGATGGATATCGACATTCATGAAGTCATTCGTGCCGCGGCCACCAAGCCTTTCGGCTTTACCGCCTATTATCCGGGCCCTGGCCTGGGCGGCCATTGCATCCCGATCGACCCGTTCTACCTGACGTGGAAAGCGCGTCAATATGGTCTGCACACCCGCTTCATTGAACTCGCTGGCGAGATTAACAGCGACATGCCCCATTGGGTCATCAGCAAGCTGGCCGATGCCCTCAATGAGCGCTCGCGTTCGATCAAGGGCAGCAAGGTGCTGGTTCTGGGTATTGCCTACAAGAAGAATGTGGACGATATGCGCGAGTCGCCATCGGTGGAATTGATGGAGATTCTGCGTGACAAGGGCGCCGATATCGCTTACTCGGATCCGCACGTGCCGGTCTTCCCGAAGATGCGCGAACACCATTTTGAATTGTCCAGTGTTGAACTGACCGCCGCCACAATCGCCTCCTATGATGTGGTGTTGCTGGCGACCGATCACCGTGCCTTTGATTACGCCTTGATTCAGGAGCACGCAAAATTGATCGTCGATACGCGTGGTGTCTACCTGACGCCGGCGTCGAACGTTGTCAAAGCCTAATTCCGAAAGATTATTGAATGCGCCATTTCCCCCCTCCGGTCACTGACCGCAAGATCCGCTTTGCCCTGCTCGGCTGCGGACGCATTGCCAAGAATCATTTCGGCGCGATCCAGCAGCATGCTGACCGTTGCGAACTCGTCGGCGTGTGCGATATTAATCCGCAAGCGCTGGCCGAAGCTGCCGCTAGCACGGGCGCCACGCCTTATGCCAGCCTGACCGAGATGCTCGCGCATTGCCAGGCTGATGCGTTTATTCTGACGACGCCGTCCGGTATGCATCCGGAGCAGGCGATTCAGATTGCCGAGGCTGGCTACAGCGTCATCACCGAAAAGCCGATGGCAACCCGCTGGGACGATGCCAAGCGCATGGTCGAAGCCTGTGATGCTGCCAATGTGCGGTTGTTTGTTGTGAAACAAAATCGCCGTAATGCGACCTTGCAGTTGCTTAAGAAGGCCGTCGAGGAAAAACGTTTCGGTCGTATTTACATGGTGAACCTGAATGTTTTCTGGACCCGCCCGCAGGAATACTATGACAGTGCGAAATGGCGCGGTACATGGGAATACGACGGTGGCGCCTTCATGAACCAGGCCAGCCATTATGTCGACCTGATCGACTGGGTCATCGGCCCCGTCGAGAGTCTGCATGCCTACACCGCCACGCTGGAGCGCGATATCGAGGTCGAGGACACCGGCGTCATCAGTCTGCGCTGGCGTAATGGTGCGCTCGGTTCGATGAACGTGACCATGCTGACCTACCCGCGCAATCTGGAAGGCAGCATCACCATTCTGGGTGAAAAAGGCACAGTACGTATCGGTGGTGTTGCCGTCAACGAAGTGCAGCATTGGGAGTTTTCCGAGCCGCACCCGGATGATGAGAAGGTCAAGGAAGCCAGTTATCAGACCACGTCGGTATATGGTTTTGGCCATCCGCTGTATTACGACAATGTCATCAAGGTATTGCGTGGCGAAGCCGAACCAGAGACGGACGGCCGTGAAGGCTTGAAATCGATGGAAGTGCTGATCGCCACCTACCTTTCAGCGCGTGATGGCAAGCGTGTCGCATTACCGCTGGAGTATTAAGATGGCGGCCACAATACATTCGAGTGCAATCGTAGACGCTGGTGCAACGATTGGGGACACTACCCGCGTCTGGCATTTTGTTCACGTTTGCGGTGGAGCACGCATCGGTGCAGGCTGTTCCTTGGGGCAAAACGTTTTTGTCGGCAATGACGTTGTCATTGGTAACAACGTCAAAATCCAGAACAATGTCTCCGTGTACGATGCCGTGACCATCGAGGACGACGTGTTTTGTGGTCCCAGCATGGTATTTACGAATGTGTACAACCCGCGCTCGGCGGTAACGCGCAAGGATGAGTATCGCAAGACGCTGATCAAACGCGGCTCCACGCTGGGTGCCAATTGCACCATTGTCTGCGGCAGCACTGTAGGGGCTTATGCTTTCGTTGGCGCGGGCGCCGTGATCAATCGAAACGTTCCGGACTTCGCCCTGATGGTGGGCGTGCCGGCGCGTCAGGTTGGCTGGATGAGCCGTTTCGGCGAACGGCTGGCGCTGCCTCTTACCGGCGACGGCGAAACCGTTTGCGAGCACACTGGCGAGCGTTATACATTGCAAGATGGCATCTGCGCCTTAATCAACAACTAACATTAAAGTCCAACATGGAATTCATCGATCTCAAGGCGCAATACGTAGCCCTGCGTGACAAGGTTAACGCACGCATTCAGGCAGTTCTCGATCATGGCCAATATATTATGGGTCCGGAAGTCAAGGAGCTGGAAGGCAAGCTGCAGGAATATACAGGGGCGAAACATTGCATCACTGTTGCTTCGGGTACCGAGGCGCTGCTGATTGCGCTGATGGCCATCGGCGTCAAACCGGGTGACGAAATCATTACCACGCCATTCTCCTTCATCGCCACGGCCGAAGTGATCGTGCTGTTGGGCGCCAAGCCTGTATTTGTCGACATCGAACCTGACACTTGCAATATCAACGCGGCTCTGATCGAAGCTGCAATCACGCCACGCACGCGCGCCATAATGCCAGTTTCCTTGTATGGTCAACCGGCTGACATGGATGAGATCAATGCTATCGCGGCGCGTCATGGCCTGGTAGTTATCGAAGACGCGGCGCAAAGCTTCGGCGCGACGTACAAGGGCCGCAAGAGTTGCAATCTGTCGACGATAGGCTGCACGAGCTTTTTCCCGAGCAAGCCCTTGGGCTGTTACGGGGACGGCGGCGCTATTTTTACCAGTGACGATGCGCTTGCCCAGGCCATGCGTGAAATTCGGGTGCATGGTCAGTCGAAACGCTATGTGCATACGCGTATCGGCGTTGGCGGCCGTATGGATACGTTGCAATGTGCGGTGGTACTTGCCAAGCTCGAACGTTTTGAATGGGAGGTGGCGCAGCGGCTGGAAATTGGTCAGCGCTACAATGAATTGCTGAAAAATAAAGTCGAGACGGTCAGCCAGCGTGCCGATCGCAGCAGCGTGTACGGCCAGTTTACCGTGTTGGTCGAGTCGCGCGATGCTGTTCAGGAACGCCTGAAGGCCGCTGGTATTCCTACTGCGGTACATTATCCAGTACCCATGCATTTGCAGCCAGCTTATGCCGGCTTCGGCGACAAGGGTGCCTATCCTCATGCCGAGCGCGCTGCACAGCGCGTGATGAGTCTGCCGATGGGGCCAGACTTGACTGCACAGGAGCAGGAACAGATCATCGTTGCGTTGGCATAAAGAGGACGCATGAAGTTACAGCGGCAACTGGGGCTCGCGCTCTTGATTCAAGGCTTCGGTGTGGTTGCGACTTTCCTTGTCTCAGTGGTGGTCTCACGTCGCTTTGGACCCGAGGGCCAAGGTTATTTCAGTACTTACCGTTCGTGGATCGACTTGATCTCCGTGT
This sequence comes from Janthinobacterium sp. HH102, assembly GCF_001758625.2. NCBI lineage: Bacteria > Pseudomonadati > Pseudomonadota > Betaproteobacteria > Burkholderiales > Oxalobacteraceae > Janthinobacterium > Janthinobacterium sp. HH102. The sequence continues at coordinate 5,561,013 of NZ_CP062062.1, read as the reverse complement.
TAGGCCTGTTTGGCTTCTCCCAGGCGCTGACCTTTCACATCAATGCAGGGCGGATCAGTGCGCGCCGCGCTGCGGGATTGATCGTGCACTATGGCCTGGCTCTGGCAGCGCTATTGCTGCTGCTGGGAGCGTTTGGGGGAAATTATTTAGCTCAGGCGACAGCATTAAGTCTGCGCGATGTCTGGCTGATGTGTGCCTGTGCGCTGGCGATGGTGCTGCACGGTTTATTCCGCGCCGTTGCTCTGAGTAACTCCAGCCCTCTGCTGTTTAATCTGATTACAGCAAGCCCCGGCTTGATTTGCCTGCCGCTGATATTTTTTCTTGGCATAGGTAACGACTTCACCATACTGCCCCAATTGCTCATGTGGAGTTTCGTTTGTGCTGCCTTGTGCGCCAGCGCCGAAGTAGGGCGAACGGCAGGTTTCGACTTGCGTGGAGGGGGAGCGTTGGGGGCCGACTGCCGTATCTTGATGAAAGAGGGCGCTTGGTCTTTCATTCCAGCTATTACCACTACAATTGTACCTGCACTGACTTTCTGGATGTTGGCGCGGGCTGCGGGCAGCCATACTGAGGCTGGCTATTTTGGTATGTCGTTGCTGTTTTTGAATGCCATGGTGACTGCCTTGAATATGGTCGCGCCGGTGCTATACAACCATTGGTCGAAGAAGGGTAACGGCGCCGTTGCGCAGGCCGAATATGAAAAGCTGGCGCTCGGTTGCAGCCTGTTGGGCATACTTGCTCTTCCTCTCGGATGGTTAGCGCTGCCACCGATGATTTCCATGGTTTTTGGCGCCGGTTTCGCCCCTGCAGGTGCTTCTGCACTTTGCTTCATTGGCGCCAGTTTTTTCTGGTTGCACAATCGTATCTTGCCGCCGATGTTGATGGCACAGGGACATCACCAGAGTGTTGCTTATGCCAATATCGTGCGCTCGGTTTTCATTGTTCTGGCCATTCTTGTTTTGCGGCCGACCAGCGCCCGTGACATCGCCCTGTGTTGGGTCGCTGGAGAGGTGTGCTGTTTCGCTTATATGGCATATTGCCTTAAGAATATTTTTAGCTGCAGTTATGGCCGCCTGATTGGCTTTCCATCGGCCTTGCATACCTGACCAGGATTCGCTTTTACCATGATCTCTTTCCTGTCGGCATTGGTTCTTGTGCCCAGTATTCTGTATTCGATATCGAAATCCCGCTACTATGCTATTTTATTGATGGCATTGTTTTATTACACGCTATCAATCAACGAGGCATCCATTGAGGCGGCCTATGGTACTCGGGTGCTGTACGCCGGCATGCTGTTTCTTTTTGCCTGTAATGTCTTGTTCTGCGTGTTTCTATACCTGCTGGGCGGTTGGCTTCTGCCGCGCGGCAGCTCTTATCGGAAACTGGTTTTTGACGAACAAGCTTGGAAACGGCTCTTTTTTCTGGTTACCGGGATATTTGTCATCATTGCGTTAATCAAGGCCCGTAATGGCCTCGATTTCTTGATGCTCAATTGGTCGGAGCAGCGCAGCGAAGGCCTCACTTTGCTTGATGGCGTATCCAATTTGCTGGGACTCGTGGCATTCTCCCTTGCTCCCGTGTTCTATAAAAGCCGCATCAGATTTGTTTTGCTGGTGCTTTGCTGCTTGGGCGTCTTCATGGTAACCGGCTCGCGGGCCATGTTGTTCTGTCTTGGTGGCTATTTCTACTATGAATTGTTTTTATCTGATCGCATCAGTTTTTCTCGCCGCTTGTACGTTTTGCTCGGTGGCGCAGTGGCCGCGCTGTCGATGCATGTACTGTCGCGCGCTGCGCGTGGCATCGGTTTGAGCGCTATGCTGAGCATGGATTTTTCAAGCCTGCTCGATGCGATTGGCAGCTCCGTTGACGGGGGCGGTCTTTTCGGCGGCGAAGACAATATCATGAAGTATTACTTTTACATTGTACACAAGTACCTCGAAGGCTGGAGTGCTGGTCCAATGCCCACCTTGCATCGGGCCTTGCTTATTCTGTTGCCGCGCGAACTGGCCGATATTCCCCTCAAGCCGTTGGACGTAACCTATCAGGTCTGGACCGCCGCCTTGAACGATGGATTATTCAACGATAATCCTTGGTTAACAGAAATGATCGATAGTTCGCATCAAGGTATTCCCGGGTCCCTTCACTTTTTGATTTGGGGTGATGCGCTGCTCAACGCTGGCTGGTTCGGTGCCCTTCTTTACCCGTTGCTATTCGCATTTTTACTGACGGTATTTGAGTCGTTGCTGCAGCGGGCGCCACCAGCCATGACGGCAATCCTTCTTGGACTTGGGCTGCCAGCATTGCTGATGATTGCTCGTGGAAATATCGTGATTGGCCTCGGTTATATTATTTATCCGCTGCCTCTTATTTACCTGATTTGCCGGTTGATGGAGTGGACCGCCAGAGGGGCGCCACATTGGCAAAAAACCGACAACAACAAAAACGAAATATGAAAATAGCCATTCTTGGACCAGCCAATTCTATTCATGTTAGTCGCTGGTGCAATGCACTGGCACAGCAGGATATCGAAGTACACTTGGTCACTCAGCACGATTTTGATGTTCATCAGTACTCTGATCGCGTACGCGTTCATCTGCTGCCTTACCGTGGCGGAAAGGGCTATTTCCTGAATCGGCGCGCCTTAGGCAAGGTGCTTGCAGAGATGTCGCCGGATTTGCTTAATTGCCATTATGCCAGCGGTTACGGCACCTTGATGGCAGGGGTCTGGCGCGGACCTTCGCTGTTGTCGGTATGGGGGGCGGACGTCTACGAATTCCCCTACGAGTCGCGGTTCAAGATGTGGTTGATCAAGCGCAATTTGAGGGCTGCCAGCCGCATCGCTTCCACGAGCCATGTCATGGCGGAGCAGACGCGCTCGTTGTGTCCTGAGTTGGCCCCGATTTTTGTCACGCCGTTCGGTATCGACACCGCGCGATTCGTGCCAGTACCGAGAGCAGCTGACGGGCGCCTGGTGATTGGCACCGTCAAGACGATGGCGAAAAAGTACGGTATCGATATTCTCATCCATGGCTATGCGTTATTGAGGCAACGCTTGCAAGACGAAAAAGCAGATGATTTGCTCGGGCGTCTTGAACTGTTGCTGGTCGGTGGTGGGGGCGAGACTGCAGTGTTGCAGGCGCTGGTTGCGCAGCTGGGACTTGAAGCCAGTGTTACCTTCGCGGGTCAGGTTGACCACACAGCCGTACCGGACTGGTTGAACCGCCTCGATATCTATGTGGCGGCGAGCCGCAACGACAGTGAGAGCTTCGGCGTGGCGATTCTGGAAGCGTCGAGCTGTGCATTGCCGGTGGTGGTATCGCGTATGGGAGGGTTGCCGGAGGTGGTAGCCGAAAATGAAACGGGCTTGATCATTCCAAACGAAAACCCGCAAGCGCTGGCAGACGCCTTATACCTGCTGGTGCAAGATAGTGCCTTGCGCAACCGTCTTGGCGTGGCAGGACGTGCCAGGGTGTGCCAGCAATTTTCCTGGGATCATTGTGTGACATTGATGCGCGATGCCTATAGACAGACTGTGGCGGCGTAAGTAGATCTACGGCGCTGGCGTGTCGGAAGGCTTCGGGTTTATTATCGATGCTGTTGTAATGCTTCCAAGTAGGAGTCACGGCCAGTGCCAAGTGCGGCGTTTCTAATAATTTATTGAAGGTGCAGATTACATGGCTGATATCCATAGAGTAAAAACTTTGCTGGTGCTTGCACCGCATACCGACGACGGCGAATTCGGCTGTGGCGGAACGATTGCGAAATATGTCAGCGAAGGCTGGCGTGCCGTATACGTGGCATTTTCTGCAGCGGAGCAATCGGTGTTACCCCATTTGCCGCGTGACATCTTGCGCAAGGAAGTCAAGGAAGCCACCTTGGTGTTGGGTATCGCTCCTGAAGATTGTATCGTGCTCGATTTCGAAGTTCGCAAATTCCCCGAGCAGCGTCAGGCTATTCTCGACGAAATGGTCAAGCTGAATCGCGAGCTGCAGCCCGATTTGGTATTTTTACCTAGTCCTAACGATACCCATCAGGATCACCATGTGATTGCGCATGAAGGTTTCCGCGCATTCAAGCGTACCACCATGCTTGGCTATGAAGTGCCATGGAACAATCTCGATTTCCGCACGAGCTGCTTCGTACACCTTAGTGAGCAGGATGTTGGCAAGAAGGTGGAGTCGCTGGCGCGCTACCAATCGCAGGCACATCGCGTGTACGCTTCTGCCGAGGTGGTGAAGAGCCAGGCCGTTTTCCGTGGTACCCAGATCGGTACGCAATATGCAGAATCATTTGAGGTGATCCGATGGATAATCGCTTAAACCGCCCCGCCACGGCAGCCTGGCTGGCCTCGGCACTGGGCCGTACTTTGCACGGCAGCGACCTGCCTATCATGGAAATTCGTTCGGTCGATCACGTCACGGAAGGTGCATTGGTATTTTCCAAGGCGGACCGTGAACTCGGCTCCGTCGCCTGCACGGTAATCGGTCCGCTTTCCATGGCGCGGGATGGCCTGGCCTTGATCGAGTCCGATAATCCACGCCTCGATTTTGCGCTGGCACTGCGCCTGCTGCAAGTCAAGATCGGCTTTTGCGAGCACACGGAACCACCGCGTATCCACCCTAGCGTACGTGTCGGCCGCAATACGGTGATCGGCAATGGTGTGGAAATCGGTGAGGGTACGGAGATCTATCATAATGTCGTGATCGCCGATGGCGTACGTATCGGCCGTAACTGCCTGATCAAGTCTTGCGCTGTGATCGGCGAAGAAGGCTATGGTTTCGAGTCCGATGCATCCGGACGGCCGATTCGTATCCCCCATCTGGGAAGTGTCATCATTGGTGACGACGTCGAAGTTGGTAGCCTCACGACAGTATGCCGCGGCACCATCGGCAATACCGTACTGATGGATGGCTGCAAGATCGACGATCATGTGCACATTGCTCACAATGTTGAAGTTGGTGCCGATGCGATGGTGATTGCCTGTGCCGAAGTGAGCGGCAGCGTAGTGATCGGCGCCGGCGCTTGGATTGCGCCGAATGCCTCCATCCTCGAGAAGCGCAAGATTGGACCTGGAGCGGTGGTTGGATTAGGCGCCGTGGTTGTGAAAGACGTCGAGGCCGGAATAACCGTGGCTGGCAATCCAGCTCGCCCCTTGATCAAAAAAAGTCCTTAGACTGTTTTCATGAATATATTGTTGATCAATCACTATGCCGGTAATCCCCATTACGGCATGGAATACCGTCCCTATTATCTTGCCCGTGAATGGGTCAGGCAGGGGCACAATGTGACTATCGTTGGCGCGGATTTCTCGCACCTGCGCCGCACCAATCCTGTGGTTGACCGTGCTCTTGCGCGTGAAGAGGTGGATGGTATCGAATACCGTTGGCTGCGTAGCCCGAAATACGACGGGAATGGCAGCGGCCGCGTACTCAACATGTTTTCCTTTGTGGCGCAGATGCTGTTCTACGGGCGACGCATCGGCAAACTGGTCAAGCCAGATCTGGTGATCGCGTCTTCGACCTACCCGCTCGATATCTTTCCGGCCAAACGCATCGCCGCTCAATGCGGTGCCAAACTATGTTTCGAGGTACACGACCTGTGGCCGCTCAGCCCTATTGAGTTAGGTGGCATGTCGCCGCGCCATCCATTCATCATGCTATTGCAGTACGCCGAGAACTGGGCATACCGCACTGCTGACAAGGTGGTTTCCATGCTGCCCAAGGCGCTCGAACACATGATGGCACATGGCATGGCGCGTGAGAAATTTGCCTATGTCCCGAACGGCATTGACGTCGATGAATGGCGTGCGCCCGAACAGGCGCCAAACTTGCCGGTGCTTGAACAGATCGACGCGCTCAAACGGGGCGGGGCGCGCGTGGTCGGCTATGCCGGTTCGCATGGCCCGGCCAATGCGATGGACAATGTCCTTCTGGCGGCGCGCCTGTTGGCTGACCGGCCAGTGGTCTTTGTCCTGGTCGGTGATGGTTCGGAAAAACGCAAGCTGCTGGCCATGAAGACCGAGTTCAAGCTCGATAATGTGCACTTTTTCGATCCTGTTCCGAAACAGTCGATCCCGGCCCTGCTGGAAAAGATGGATGTGGTATTCATCGGCTCGCAACGGGTGCCTATTTACCGTTTTGGGGTCAGTCCAAATAAAATGATGGACTATATGATGGCCGCCAAACCGATCATTCAGGCCATTGAGTCGGGCAACGACCCGGTCGGTGAAGCCGGCTGCGGACTGACCATTTCTCCTGGCGATCCGGCTGCGCTGGTGCATGCCATTGAAAGCCTGCTGGCATTAAGCGACGAGGAGCGGGCGGACATGGGCCAGAAGGGCCGGCGGTTTGTGCTGGAAAACCATACCTATCCCGTGCTGGCCCAGCGCTTCATCGACGCCTGCCGATAGAATCGTTTCATTGATCGCATAACTAAGGCGCCGTAAAGGGCGTTCGTTATGCCAACCTGAGGTATTTATTTTGACGACAGAACAAAAATTCCTGCCCTTCGCATTACCTGAAATCGGTGACGATGAAATTGCCGCCGTAGTCGAATGTCTGCGTTCCGGCTGGGTCACGACGGGCCCGAAGACCAAGCAGTTCGAACAGGATTTCGCCGCCTATATCGGCGATGGTGTCGAGGCGATCGCTGTCAATTCGGCCACCGCCGGTTTGCACCTGGCCCTGGAGGCGCTCGGCGTCGGTCCTGGCGATGAAGTGATTGTGCCAACCATGACGTTTACCGCCACGGCGGAAGTCGTGCGTTACATGGGGGCCGATCCGGTTTTTGTCGACACCGACCCGGTCACGCTGAACCTGTCGCTGGAGGCGATTCGTGCGGCCATTACGCCACGCACGAAAGTCATCATGCCTGTTCACTACGCCGGCCTGGCCTGCGACATGGATGCCATTCTGGCGTTGGCGCGTGAACACAAATTGCGTGTCGTCGAAGATGCTGCGCATGCGTTCCCAACGCGCTATAAAGGACGTTTGATCGGTACCCTGGACAGCGACGTCACCGTGTTCAGTTTCTATGCCAACAAGACGATGACTACAGGTGAGGGTGGCATGGTCGTCACGCGCGACGCTGACATCGCCACCCGCATCAAGATGATGCGTATTCACGGCATCAGCCGCGATGCCTTCGATCGTTTCGTCTCGAAGACCCCGGCCTGGGCCTATGAAGTAGTTGCGCCTGGCTACAAATACAATCTGACCGATATCGCTTCAGCGATGGGCATCCATCAGTTGCGCAAGATCAATGCGTTTTCGGCCCGCCGCCAGCAACTTGCGCGGCGCTATTTTGAGGGGCTGGCGGATCTGCCGTTGCTGCTGCCGGCCGAGGCTGCTGATGGTGGCGAACATGCCTGGCACCTGTACGTCGTACGCTTGACCTCTGCGGCGCCGATTGGCCGCAATGAGCTGATCCAGAAGCTGTCCGACCACGGTATTGGCACCAGCGTCCATTACATTCCGTTGCACCGTCATCCTTACTGGCGTGATACCTATCATCTTGCGCCGGAACAATTCCCCGAGGCGGAGGCGGCCTATCATGCGATGGTCAGTTTGCCTTTGTATACTGCCATGACGGATGAGGACCAGGAACGGGTGATCCGCACGCTGCGCGAGTTGCTGTGTTGATCAAACGTATTTTCGATGTCATCGCGGCGCTGTGCGGTTTGCTGCTGCTGGCGCCGTTGTTGGTGCTGATTGCCGTATGGGTGAAACTGGACTCCGCGGGACCGGTGTTTTTTCGCCAAGAACGGGTGGGGCAGCATGGTGTCCTGTTTCGTATTTTTAAGTTCCGTACGATGACGGTTGGCACGGAAGCGCAGGGGCAGATCACCGTCGGGCGCGACGCGCGCATCACTGGTGTCGGACACCGGCTGCGTCACTACAAACTTGACGAGTTGCCGCAACTGCTCAATGTGCTCATCGGTGATATGAGCCTGGTCGGGCCGCGGCCGGAAGTGCCGAAGTATGTGGCGCTGTACACGAGTACGCAACGCGAGCTGGTACTTTCCGTCAAGCCAGGAATTACGGACCTCGCGTCGATCACGTATCGTGATGAAAATCGCCTGCTGGGTGAATCGGCCGACCCGGAGCGCACCTACATCGAGGAAGTTATGCCGGTCAAGCTGCGCTTTTATGAAGAGTATGTACGTCAGCGCTCCTTGGCGCTGGATGTGCGTATTATTTTCATGACTATCGGCAAGCTGATTCGCTGAATGAATGGCACGCGGTAGCCGGACGTTGCCGCCGCGTTGTCAGCCCTCACGCTATGGGGCTGATCTGCATAACCTTTACTCTCCATTGTCACGATGAAATCTACGGACCAGATCCAGATACCATTTATCCAGGCACTACGCGGCCTGGCTGCTATTGTTGTCGCAATTTACCATACTACGTCGCATGTACCTGTCGGACCTAATAATGCCACATCACAATGGTTCTTCGCGTCCGGACCTGCCGCCGTGGATTTATTTTTCATGCTGAGCGGTTTTGTCATGGTGCTTTCCACGCAAAACAAGGAACCTTCCCTGGAGAATACTTTCCGCTTCTGGATCAATCGTTTTTTCAGGATTTGGCCTACGTATTTCGTCATCACGCTTTTATTTTGCCTGACAGAAGTGATTGTGCGAAAACACATGAATGCCAGCCTGATTGCCGATTGGGAATTACATGCCTGGACGGCGGTAGGGATTCTGCGTTCGATGCTATTTTTACCTCTGGATTACGCGGCTGGCGCACCCTATTTCGGTGGCGCGGTGTTGCATGTCGGCTGGACGATGAACTACGAGATGTATTTCTATTTCATATTGGGTGGTTCGCTCTTCTTTGGCAGGTATCGATGGCTGGCTTTTTTTTCCTGGATAGGAGTAACGCTGATTGCTCCGCTTTTCCTGATAAATCCCTGGTATCATTTTTTTGATGTCACCGCATATCATGACTTTCGGCCAGGTTATTTAAACCTGATTACCTCGCCGATTATTTGGGACTTTGTTGCCGGAGTCGTTATCGGACTGGTCTATATCTCACGCCTGCGTATACGCAACATACAGGCCCTGTACATGGCGCTGATGCTTGCCATGTGTATCGCCACCTGGAATATTCTTGGTGGGATGCCGAGACATTTTGGCTTTCAGTTCTGGAGCGGTCCTCTTGCACTAACATTTGTATTTCTTGCCTTGTTGAACAAGGAGCAGGAGATAGCCATACCAGCGCCATTGTTATGGCTGGGTAAGATATCTTTTTCTTTGTATCTGGTCCATCCCTTGGTGATTGCTCCCGCATATTTTCTTACCCGGGGAACAGAGATTGAGAAATATACCTACGATTTCCCTTTTACCATGCTAGTTACCGCAACTTCAATTGCTCTTGCCTGGATAAGCTACGAACTTCTTGAAGTCCGGCTCAGTTCTTTATTAAAGAGAAAAATAATCGGCAATCGTTTTACACTGCGCTTGAAGCAGGCCTGATTCCGAACTGCGATATCTTTTGGTGAGCTACCAAGCGAATAGCGATTTTTCACGTCCTCACCGGGAGATGACTGTAGCATCCGTGATAGGAATCATGCTTGTCGTGGGCCGCTGGCGTAGGTGCGGCGGGAGCATTTCCGATACCAGCAGTATTGCTTTCACCCTGTGCTCGATGGAATATACATTCGAGTTTGATTCCGAATTCCAAACGCACGGGATGGAAACTTGACGTATTTGGAAAATTTCAACGCCTGCGTTACTGCACAAGGTTTTTATTTCTGTAACTTTCGGCAAGCACTTGCCGATCTATCTTGCGATTAATCGATACCGGAAGCGATGTCGTGACGATCAGTTAGGATGGCACCATGTAACTGGGGAGCATCTGGTTCAACTTCTTTTTGTAAGCATCGAGTATCTCTTTGTCCGGCAATCCATTGTCTCTCACAAGGAAACCTAGCAAGCGCCCTACCGTACCATCGGGCCGACGTAGCGCCACGGCGGCGGCACTTGCGATCCCATCCAGGCGCTGTAGGGCATGGTCGATATCGGACAATTCTATGCGGAATCCATTAAACTTTATTTGATCGTCGATACGTCCACGGCAAAATACCAGACCACTGGCGTCAATCTCGCCCAGATCGCCATTGCGGAAGGCGCGATGATCACGATGTTCGAAGAGTTTTTCGGCGTTCAATCGAGGGTTGTTCAAGTACCCCCCTCCTCATGACATGATTGCTTGCGATGCATAGTTCTCCATTCTGGGTATCAAGAAAAATGTAGCCGCCTGGTTTGCTGTACCCAACAGGCAAGGGATTGTGTTCAGCCAGCAAGGCGTCATCACCGACGATCCAGGTACTCGCGACGGTCGCCTTTGTCGGACCATAAGTATTGATGATAATACTGTTTGGGAAACGCTCCCGGAGACGTTTGGCAGTGGCATGCGCCAGCAGTTCGCCGCAAAACAGAAAAGTTTTCAGGATCGGCAAGAAGTCCTATACCTTGATAGTTATTTTCTCGATATGCAATCCACCATAGTCTTTGGTGCATGCAATTCTATTGTTTTTATATTATAGGTAATAATAAGGACAATGCCATCGTCAAATGTGGAAATTCTGTCGGCACTATCTTCAATAAAGCTTCCTGCGATTGAATACGCCCGGCGCCGGGTATTCAACGCTAACTAAGCAGAGTGACAAATCTGGCATGACGATGAGGGGAAATCTATGCAAATATTTCGTGCAGGCGGCTGTTATACGCATTGACATACGTGATCGGGGTCTTGCGCGCGAATGCCGAACTGCAGCTTGGTGCCTTGATGGCGGATGCTGGCTTTCCTGATGAAGGCCCGATAGGCGGCACGACCGCCGGTGGTCAGCCGTGCATCGTGAGTGATGGCGGTGCAATTCGCAATGCAACTGCGTCTTGGTTCCCGTTTCTTTACTGGTGTGAAATGGGGGGACGTGCTGCTGGCATGAGTGCCGTTACAGATAGGCCGCGCAGTTTCCCTTGCGATGCGTGCTTGATCAGCGCCACGACCGCGTCGTGCAGCACGCTATCCAGCGGGACTGCACATTGCGGGAATGAAGCGTGTTACCCCTGTGGTCGAGGACCGAGCCAAATGAAATGGCATCTGCCTCTTGCAGGTTTATGCGCTATTCTTGCCAAAGCAATGCGGGCAAGACACCTCATACACATATTCCGGCGCCAGTTGCTGGCGCGGCGTAACGACGGCGCGGCACACAAAACATTGCACGGTTTCCGTCGGTTCCAGTTTCGGGTTCAGGGCCGTGCGGTAGTCGAACACGAAGCAGTCGCCCGTGTAGTGCTCGCCGCCCACTTCTTCAAAATATTTCAGAATGCCGCCGTCGAGCTGGTACACGCTGTCGTAGCCGATTTCCTTCATGTGGATGGCGGCCTTTTCGCAGCGGATGCCGCCCGTGCAGAAGGTGACGACGGTCTTGCCTTCCAGTTCGTCCTTGTGGGCGGCGGCGACGGCCGGAAATTCCGTGAACTTGTCGATGCGGTAATCGAGCGTGTTGTTGAACGTGCCCACGTCCACTTCAAACGCGTTGCGCGTCTCCATCATGACCACAGGTTTGCCCGCGTCGTCGACGCCGGCATCTAACCAGCGCTTGAGCGTATGCGCGTCGACGGACGGGGCGCGGCCCAGTTCCGGCTTGATCAGCGGCATGCGCATGGTGATGATTTCCTTTTTCAGCTTGACCAGCATGCGCTTGTGCGATTGCTCATTCGACAAGCTTTCCTTCCATTCCAGGTCCGCCAGACGCTCATCGCTGCGCACCCAGGCGAGGAAGCTGTCGATATGCTCGCGCGTGCCCGACAGGAACATGTTGATGCCTTCGGGCGTCAGCAGGATCGTGCCTTTCAGGCCCAGCGCCAGGCATTGCTCCTGATACAAGGGACGCATGGCTTCCGTATCGGCCAGCGTGATGAATTTATACGCGGCAATATTGACAAACGTGGCGGCGGGCGGGCTGACGGCGGCGGAAACGGCGGATGTTGCTGGGGTGATGGCTTGCATGATGGCGATCGGGTTAGACTGAACAGCCGATATTATAAGCCCGACAGGCCAGCCAGGATACCCGGTCCGCACGCGCGACGCGGTAGAATAGACCCCATTGAATTTTGCACGAAACGGTACACAGGATGGAAATGGTAATGCAAGAGGCCGGCGCTCCGGCAGGTTCACAGCAAGCGATGCAGCCAGGTCCGGCTTTCGTCCACTTGCGCGTGCACTCGGAGTACTCGATCGTCGATGGCCTCGTGCGCATCGACGACGTGGTCAAGGCGGCGGCGAAGGACAAGCAAGTGGCGCTGGCCGTCACCGACCTGTCGAACCTGTTTGGCATGGTCAAGTTCTACAAGGAAGCGCGCGGCAAGGGCATCAAGCCCATCGTCGGCGTCGACGTGTGGATCACGAATGACGACAACCGCGAAAAACCGTCGCGCCTGCTGTTGCTGGCGAAGAACCGCATGGGCTATCTGCAGCTGTGCGAACTGCTGTCGACGGCCTGGCTGACGAACCAGTACAAGGGCCGCGCCGAGCTGCGCATCGAGTGGCTGCAAGCGCTGGCGACGAATACCTACGACCTGTACCCGGGCGAAAGCGCGGCCAATGGCCTGATCGTGCTGTCCGGCGCGCATTTCGGCGACGTCGGTATCGCCATCGAGAACGGCAACCTGGCCCTGGCCGAACGCAATGCGCAGCGCTGGGCCGAGATTTTCCCCGGCCATTTCTATATTGAAATCCAGCGCGGCGGCCAGGCCAACCAGGAAGCGCAGGTACGCCATGCGGTGGCCCTGGCGGCCAAGCTGGGCTTGCCCGTGGTCGCCACGCATCCCGTGCAATTTATTTCTCCTGAGGAATTCATTGCCCACGAAGCCCGCACCTGTATCGCCGAAGGCGAAATGCTGGCCAACGCCAAGCGGGTGAAACGTTTCAATGACAGCCAGCGCTTCCTGTCGCAGGCCGACATGGCGGAATTGTTCGCCGACCTCCCGGCCGCGCTGGCCAATTCCGTGGAAATCGCCAAGCGCTGCAATCTGACCTTGACCCTGGGCAAGCCGCAACTGCCGAACTTCCCCACGCCGCCGGGCATGACGATCGACCAGTTCCTCGTCGCCGAATCGCAGGCGGGCCTGGAAAAGCGTTTGATCCAGCTGTATCCCGATCCCGAGCGCCGCGAAAAGGAGCGTCCGCGCTACGAGTCGCGCTTGAAGTTCGAGACGGACACGATTTGCAACATGAAATTCCCCGGCTACTTCCTGATCGTGGCGGAGTTTATCCAGTGGGCCAAGGAAAACGGCGTGCCCGTCGGCCCGGGCCGCGGTTCGGGCGCCGGTTCGCTGGTGGCGTATTCGCTGCTCATTACCGACCTCGATCCGTTGCAGTACAACCTGCTGTTCGAGCGCTTTTTGAATCCCGAACGCGTTTCGATGCCCGACTTCGATATCGACTTTTGCCAGGAAGGGCGCGACCGCGTCATCCAGCACGTCAAGGATTTGTACGGCAAGGAAGCAGTCTCGCAGATCGCCACCTTCGGTACCATGGCGGCCAAGGGCGCAATCCGCGACGTGGGCCGCGTGATGGACTTCGGCTACAACTTCTGCGACGGCATCTCTAAGCTGATTCCGTTCAAGCCCGGTAAACCCGTGTCGATCGCCGACGCCATCGAGGAAGAGCCGCTGCTCAAGGAGCGCCTGGAAAACGAGGAAGAGGTCAAGCAGCTGCTGGACCTGGCGCAGCAGGTCGAAGGCATCACGCGCAATATCGGCATGCACGCGGGGGGCGTGCTGATCGCCCCGGGCAAGCTGACGGACTTCTGTCCGCTGTACACGCAGGGCGGCGATTCGGGCGTCGTGTCGCAGTACGACAAGGATGACGTGGAGGCCGTCGGCCTCGTGAAGTTCGACTTTTTGGGCTTGACCACGCTGACCATTCTCGACCGCGCCGTGCGCTACATCAAGCAGCTTGATCCCGCGCAGGCGAACTTCGACCTGGCCACCTTGCCGCTGAACGACAAGCCGTCGTACGACTTGCTGACCAAGGCCAAGACCGTGGCCGTGTTCCAGCTCGAGTCGCGCGGCATGCAGGGCATGCTGAAAGACGCGCGTCCCGACCGTTTCGAAGACATTATCGCGCTGGTGGCGCTGTACCGTCCGGGCCCGATGGACCTGATTCCGGATTTTTGCAAGCGCAAGCACGGTGAACGTTTCGATTATCCCGATCCGCGCACGGAATCGATTCTGTCCGAAACCTACGGCATCATGGTGTATCAGGAGCAGGTGATGCAGATGGCGCAGATCGTCGGCGGCTACTCGCTGGGCGGCGCCGACATGCTGCGGCGCGCCATGGGCAAGAAGAAGGCTGAAGAGATGGCCGAGCACCGCGAGATCTTCCGCGCCGGTGCGGCGAAAGACGGCTTGACGGCGGAAAAGGCCGACGAGATCTTCGATTTGATGGAAAAGTTCGCCGGCTACGGTTTCAACAAATCGCACGCCGCCGCCTACGCCCTGCTGTCGTACCACACGGCGTATCTGAAGGCGCACCACACGGCCGCCTTCATGGCTGCCAACTTGTCGCTGGCCATGGACGACACGGACAAGATCAAGATCCTGGTGGAAGACTCGCTGGAAATCTGCAAGCTGACCTTGTTGCCGCCCGATATCAACGAATCGGACTACCGCTTCACGCCGAGCGGCGCGCCGCCGTCCGTCAGCGGCAAGAAAGTCACGCAGATCCGTTACGGCCTGGGCGCCGTGAAGGGCTCGGGCCAGAATGCCATCGAAGCCATCATCGCCGCGCGCGAGGCGGGCGGGCCATTCACGAGCCTGTTCGATTTCTGCAAGCGCGTGGATAAAAAGCAGATCAACCGCCGCACCATCGAGTCGCTGATCCGCAGCGGCGCGTTTGACTGCCTGAAGGTCGACCGCGCCATCCTGCTCGCTTCCGTGGCGTTCGCCATGGAATGCGCCGACCAGGCCGCCAAGGCGGCCAACCAGGTGAGCCTGTTCGGCGGCGACGACAGCGACATGGTGGCGCCGCCCGAGTACGTCAAGGTGCCCGTGTGGACAGATAAACAGCGCCTGACGGAAGAAAAGATCGCGCTGGGCTTTTACCTGTCCGGCCACCTGTTCGATTCGTATGCGCCCGAGGCGCGCCGTTTCGCGCGCACGAAATTGTCGGAACTGTCGCCGTCGCGCGAGCCGCGCATGATGGCCGGCGTCATCACGGGCTTGCGCACGCAGATGACGCAGCGCGGCAAGATCCTCATCGTCACGCTCGATGACAAGAGCGGCACGGTGGAAGTGACGGTGTATGGCGAACTGTTCGACGCCAACCGGAAAATCTTCAAGGAAGACGAATTCCTGGCCGTCGTGGGCAAGGTATCGGAAGACCGTTTTTCGGGCGGCTTGCGGATCACGGCCGAGAGCGCTTTCGACATCATCGCCGCGCGCGTGCAATATGGCCGCCAGCTGGGCCTGACCTTGCCGGCCACCCTGGATGCCAAGCGCATCCGAGACGTGATCATGCCGCACCGGGCCGAGACGGGCTTGCCGATCGCCGCGCGGGTCAGCCCGCAAGGCGTCAGCTGCGTGCTGCAGTTTGGCGACGAGTGGAAAGTGGCGCCATCGGATGAATTGCAGATGGCGCTGGAGCAAATGCTGGGTGCGCAAGAGGTGGCGGTCGAATACTGACCGGCACCGTTCGTGGCATACGACAAAGCCAAACCGCAGACATGCTGGTTTGGCTTTTTTTACGTTTACATGTCTTTCAGGCCCGTGATCGCATAGCCCTTGGCGGCGATCTGCTGGTGCGGCTGTTCGATATGGTAGTCCGGCAATATCTGGGCATCGTCGGCCACTTCGCTGGCGCGTACTTCGAGCTGCCAGTCGGTATTGGTCACTTCTTCCGGAATGAGTTTTCCTTCCGGCACGGCGAGGTAGGAAAAAATGCCGTCGTGCTCGGCCCGGCGGTAGATGTCTACGCGCATGAATGCCTCCTAGTAAGCGTTGGGGGAACCGGCGCACCGTAATGCGTACCGATAGCGCTAGCGTAACAGGATTGCGCCGTGCACGGGTTGTAGCGTGTGCCGCAGGTGGGGGCGGCGCTCAGGCGACAACGGAAGCGTAGTCGTCGTCATCGAGCATGGCCGCTTGCCGCGCCTCGCTGGCGGCGGCCGCAGCACCTGCCGTGGCGGCTTGCATCGGGCTGCGATGGGTGTCGAGGCCGCTGCGCAGGCTGGCGATCATGGCCAGCGTCAATTCGTGGCGCTTGCGTGCTTCCGAGCGTTTTTTGGAAGGAATGTCTTGCAGCGCCGGCAAGGGCAGGTTTTCGCACGCTAACTCAAAATCGCCATCCTGGCGCACTTGCGCGCCCAGTTCTTGCCATAGCGCATTGTAGTCGGCGAACAAACGGCCTTTCTTGGCGGAATGGTGTACGGCGCGGTTGATATTGCCGACAAGAAGCATCTTGCGGCAGCCATGTTCGTACCCCAGCTGGCGCACCAGGCGCACCATCAGGGTCTTGGGACGCATGCCGTGCAAGTCGCGCGTTGCCTCGCGCACGCGGTGTGCGCTTTCCTCGCCCTTCGGGCCTTGCAGGCAGCCGATGCGCATGCCCAGGGTGGCGCGCAACTGGCTGCCGAAGAAGGAAAAGGCGATCGAATAGAGGACGTCGTCGTCATCCATCAGTTGCAGCACCATCTCGCCTTCGCGGTCCATCGGATGCAGCGAACACAGTTGCAGGTGGTAGGACGCGCCCGACTTGCCCGCCACTGTGCCCAGGCGTACGGGCCCGTGCGCCGCTTGAGCCATCAGCTTGCCCCAACCTTGCTGCAAGATGAAATGGTAGTGTTCGGCCAGCAATTCCACGCGCTGGTGGCAATTCAAGGTCAGGCTCAGGTAAGGCCGGTAGACCTTGTGGATCATGTGCGGATAGGCATGTACCAGATCATGAAACACCGGATGCGAGTTCAGCAGTTGCAGCCATAGTCGGGTTTGGCGCTGTTGCACGCGGGCGCGCAGATGCAGCTTGAGCAATTCACGCCAGCGGCGCATGCCGCTCGGCATCGCCATCAAGCCGTCAGACAGGGTAATAGTTGGCATCATCGTGCGCATGTCCATGATAAAGGAGGAGCGTCGAAGCCGTTCCGGCTCAGACGGGTACAGGGCTGCTGACGCCCTCGTGGTTTGCCAGCAGGATGGTGGTGCCGCGGCTGCCCCGCGCCAGCTTGCCGGCCAGTCCGCCTGAAAACCGGCGCGGCCAGCCGCCTTGCTTGTGTGCTGGCAAGACGACTTCGTGGCAACCCAATAGCTCAGCCGTATCGAGGATCGTAAACAGCGGCTCGCCGGCGAAAATGTGGGTGCTGAAATCGATATGAGAGCGGCTCAGGTAGAGTCCCGCCTCGTGCATCATGTGCTGCGTGGCCAGGTCAAGGGCATCGCATTCATTGGCGCTGTGCCGGGGCAGGCCATCGGCGCAGCGTCGCGGCGCCGGTGTCACGTGCAACAGGCTGACGCACACTTTGATGCCCCATTCCTGCAGGCGCCTGGCGTAGCGCGCACCATAGATGATGTCGCTGGCGCGCTTGACGGGCAAGAGCAGCAGCAAGGTATCCTGGCCCGGCTTGCCGCAGGCGCTCGCGGCGCTGTCCGGGGCGCGGGGGCGTTGCGGGGCAAGGCGCGATGCATGCATGGAAAAGATGGCCGTGGTGGAAAAACCGTGTCATCTTATCCATGCCCGTATCCGCTGTAAATTGGCGAAACAGCGTACGGGTTTCCCTTATGTTCGCGTGTTGTTAATAGCGGTAAGTGACATACACGGCGCCGATCGGCGATGTCTTGCGCTGCACGATGGGGCTCTTGGCCGCGTCGCCCAGACGGCTCTCGACGCCGATCAGCGTATTGATGCCCCAGCGTGCATCGAAGCGGTGTTCCCAGTTGACGGTGGCTTGCGCTTCATAGAAACCGCCCTTGGGCGTGTATTGCTTGAACGAGGTATTGGCGGCCTGGGTGGCCGTCACGCCATACATGGTCTGCACGTACTTGCGCTCGCCCCAGCCCAGCTGGCCGCCGATGGTCACGCTGTCTTGCTGCACGCCCTTGGCATCGGCCCGGCCGTAGATCTGTCCTGTGGCGCCGAAATGCACGTTCGCGCCATTTTCGCGGTTCGACAGGGGAATGTCGCTCGTGACGCTCAGCGACAGGCCCGGCAAAGGCGAATAACCGGCACTGAGCAGGGCGCTGGCGTTGCCCTTCACTTCGCCCATGCCCTTCAGGTAATCGCTGCCGCCCCAGCCGTTGGCGCCCGTGCGCTTGTGGTCTTCGCGGTTGCCGCGGTAGCCCAGTGCTGCGCTGTAGCTGAAGGCGCCTGCCTGGCCGCCATAGCCGATGCCGCGCGACGTGCTGAAGAACAGGCCATTGGCCATGGCGTAATCGAGGATGATCAGCGGCGAGGCCGACAGCTTGTCGGCGCCGGAATAGCTGGAGACGGCGGCGACGCCGCCGCCGATGGTGAAGACATTTTCCGCCGGCGGTTCGGCCGCCGCGGCGGCCAGCGGGTTGAGGATCATGCCGCTGGCAAGTGCCAGCGAGGTCAGCAGGGTTGTGGGTGCGTGCATGGAGTTTTCCGTCAGATGAGAACCGAGTCCGGAGTGGCTCGATTGACTGCCGGTAGTATCTGTCCTTGCCATGAAGGAAAAATGAGCCTTTTATTAAGATTGCATGAAGAGCGCTTCTTTACCCTTTCTTCAGCTTGCGGTGGTTTAATACCCACCATGAAGATATTGCTGATTGAAGATGATATGGACCTGGGCAACGGCGTGCGGATCGCCTTGCGCGACCAGGGCATGCAAGTGGTCTGGGTGCGCAGCCTGGAAGATGCGGCGCGCAGCATCGAGCACGACAGTTGCGAGCTGGTGCTGCTGGACCTGGGCTTGCCCGATGGCGATGGCCTCGATTTGCTGGCCCGGCTGCGCGCGGCCCGCTTGCCGGTGCTGATCCTCAGCGCCCGCGACACGCTGGAACAGCGCTTGCGGGGCCTCGATGGCGGCGCCGACGATTACCTGGTGAAGCCCTTCGTGCTGGCCGAGCTGCTGTCGCGCGTGCGCGCCCTGGCGCGCCGCAGCTATGGCTTCGACGGCGACACCATCGAGTTGCGCGGCCTGCTGCTGCAGGTGCCCACGCGCCGTGTCAGCGTGCATGGCCGGCCCGTGGAGCTTACGGCCAGTGAATATGCCTTGCTGAAGACCTTGCTGATGCGCGCCAACCGGGTCATCACGCGCCGCGTGCTGGAAGAACATATCCTGCCCGGCGGGCTGGCCAATGCCAGCAATACCCTTGACGTGCATATGGGCAACCTGCGCCGCAAGATAGGCGAAGGCTATATCCGTACCGTGCGCGGCGTCGGCTATGTCATCGACCAGCAGGGCGAATCATCCACCCCATCGGGTGCCGGCGCATGATGGGGCGTTTCTGGGCCATGCTGCGCCAGCCTACCCTGGTACGCCGCCTGATGATGGCGCAAATGCTGATGCTGACCATGGTGTGGAGCCTGGCCGTGGCGTATGTGCTGGTCGAGGGCGCGGATGAAGCGAGCACTGTCAGCCGCGGCGTCCTGCACGCCATTATCAGCGTGGCCGATAACCTGGCCGAGCAGCCGCAGCGCCAGGAACAAAGCTTGCGCGCCATCGACGCAGCCCTGCGCGAGGAGTTTGAAACGGGGCAGGTGCCGGAACTGGCGCCGCGCATCCTGGTCTGGCGCGAAGGCAAGCTGGTCTACAAGTCGCCCGATGCGCCCAGCGGGATCCGTAGCGCCGGCCCGGAACAGATGGAAGTCGTGTACATCAAGGGGCAGGCCTGGCGCAGCCGCAGCCTGGCCGAGGGCGGCACGCGCGTGACGGTGCTGGAAGCGGGAGGCGCCTGGCAATTGTTCATCACCATCAATTCACGCGGTTACTACCTGCTGCCGTTGCTGATCAGCTTGCCGTTCCTGCTGGTGCCGGCGTGGCTGTCGATCCGCCTTGCCATGCGCCCGTGGCGCAAGCTGGCGCAGGAGGTGGCGGCGCGCGGGCCGCAGGATTTGCGTCCGCTGACCTTCAAGCCGCCGCATGGCGAACTGGCGGCACTGGTTGACAATATCAATGCGCTGCTGCAGAGGGTCGATGCCAGCGCTGCGCGCGAACGCAGCTTCATCGCCGATGCCACGCATGAGCTGCGCACGCCGCTGGCGGCCATGCGTGTCAATGTCGAGGCCTTGCAGGGCCAGGTACATGATGCGCGCCAGCAAGAGCTGCTGGACGGTATCTTGAACAGCGGCAACCGGGCCGCGCGTCTGGTGGGCCAGCTGCTGCAGCTGACGCGCAGTGAAGTGCAGGCGGGCGCGGGCGAGTTGCCGCGGCGGCAGGCGCTCGATACCTTGCTGCAAGATCGTCTGGCGGCCCTGTCCGGCCTGGCCCAGGCGGGCGATATCGAGCTTGAATTGCAAGCCAGCGTCTCGCTCAGCGTGCCCGGACAGCGCGAAAGCCTGGTGTCGCTGATCGACAACCTGGTGGAAAACGCCATCAAGTACAGCCCGCGCGGCAGTAGCGTGACGGTGTCGCTGCATGCGGAGCGGGGCCAGGCCGTGTTGCATGTGGCCGATCAGGGACCGGGCATCGCGCCGGCACTGTATGACCGCGTGTTCGACCGCTTTTTCCGCGCGCCGCAGCAGGCGCAGCCAGGCAGCGGCCTGGGCCTGTCCATCGTCGCTTCCGTCGTACGCCAGCATGGCGGCACGATTCAGTTGCACAGCGGTAACGGCGGCCTGGGCTTGCTGGTCGAGGTGCGCTTGCCCCTGGCCGAGGCCTGACCGCGCTGGCAGGCTTTGGGATATTGCCTGAAAATTATTTCATGTGCTTATAACGCAAGATGGCATGGCGTGGCGCACGCTTGCGATGCATAATGCGGAACAGTTTAAAAAACACCGTTATGCGCCCCTTCCTGTCCCGCTACCTGCCGTATCCCGCCTTTGTCGGCCTGTACCTGCTGTTTGACTGGGCCACGTATATTGACCCGATGTACGGGCTGAACATCACCCCGTGGAATCCCGACCCCGCGCTGGGTCTGGTATTTTGGCTGATCCACGGCCGCAAGGCGGCGCTGCCATGGTTCATCGCCCTGGTGGCCGGCGAGGTGCTGGTGCGCGGCATGCCGGCTGGCCTGCCCCTGACCTTGCTCTGTTCGGCGTGGCTGGTGCTCGGCTATGGCGGTATCGGCGTAGTCTTGCGCCGCAGTTTCAGCAGCAGCGACATCTTCGACAACCGGCGCCGCCTGAGCGCCTGGGTTCTCATCGTGCTGCTTGGCACCGCGCTCAATGCAATCGGCTATATTTCATTGCTGTCGCTCACGGGGCGCATACCGTCCGCCGAATGGGGCACGGCCGTCTGGCGTTTCGGCATCGGCGACACGGTCGGCATGCTGGTGTCGATGCCGCTGATCTGGGTGCTGTTCAGCGAACGGGGGCGTGAGCGCCTGCATGCCGCCGTCTGGCGCTGGGAAACCCTGGCGTACCTGGCCCTGGCCTGCTTCGTGTTGTGGAGCGTCTTCGGTTCCATCGTGCGTTCCGAATACAAGCATTTCTATTTTTTGTTTCTCCCCGTCATCTGGGCCGCCTCGCGCCAGGGCTTGCATGGCGCCGTGCTGGCCGTGTTTGTATTGCAGCTATGCATCATCACCCTGGTGAAATGGACGCATGCCGTCGATATCCAGTTTTATGAATTGCAACTGCTCGACGCCGTGCTGGCGCTGGTGGGCTTTTTTATCGGCATCGTCGTCGATGAAATGCGGCAGGTGGCCGACGAACTGAAGCACACGATGCGCCTGGCGGCGGCCGGCGAAATGGCGGCCGCCCTGGCGCACGAGCTGAACCAGCCGCTGACGGCCTTGTCGACCTATGGCAAGGCGTGCGAATACCTGCTGGAACGGGGCGAGAACGGCGCCTTGCTGCAGGGCGCCATCGGGCACATGATCGTTGAATCGGGACGCGCCGCAGACGTGGTGCGCCGCCTGCGCGACTTTTTCCGTACCGGCGCGATGCAGCTCGAGGCGGTGCAGGCGAGCGCCTTGATCGAGGGCCTGGCGCGCCAGTTCGCGCCGCTGTTCCATGAGCATGGCATCGAGCTGGCACTGGCGCCGCCGTCGCCGCTGGCCGTCAATGCGGACCGCCTGCAAATCGAACTGGTATTGCGTAACTTGCTGGCCAATGCACAGGATGCGGTGATGGCCCAGCCGCGCGGCCAGCGCCGCATCACGGTGTCGGCCGAGCCGCTCGAGGGCGGGCGGCTGCGCCTGTCCGTGGAAGACAGCGGGCCCGGCATTTCCAACAGCCTGGCCGCGCGCCTGTTCGAACCGTTCGTCTCGACCAAGGCCAGCGGCCTGGGGCTGGGGCTGGTACTTAGCCGCAGCATCGTCGAAGCGCATGGCGGCCAGCTATGGGCCGAAGTGGGCAAGCATGGTATGTTTCGTTTTATCCTGCCTCTGGCGCACGCCAGTGCGGGCGCCAGGGGAGAGTATGGTGACAAGTAATTTGACGGTGTTTATCGTGGACGACGATCCCGCCGTGCGCGATGCGCTGGGTTTGCTGTTGGGCATACGCGGCTACCGCACGGCGCTGTTTTCCTGCGGCGAGGATTTCCTGCACAGCTGGCGGCCCGAGTGGGCCGGTTGTCTGCTGATCGATATCCGCATGTCGGGCATGGATGGCCTGAGCCTGCAGCGCCGCTTGCTGGAGCTCAAATGCATGCTGCCCATCATCATCATCACGGGGCACGGCGACGTGGCGCTGGCACGCCAGGCATTCAAGGCGCAGGCCAGCGATTTCCTGGAAAAACCATTTGACCACGACAAGCTGCTGGCCGCCATCGATGAAGCATTTTCACGCGAGGCGCATGCGCGCGGCCAGTTGCAGCGCCAGGTGGATGGGCTCGCCTTGCTGCGCGCCTTGACGCCGCGCGAGCGCGAAGTGATGCAGTTGGTGGTGACGGGCCAGCACAACCGCGATATCGCCCCGGCGCTCGGTATTTCCGTACGCACGGTGGAAGTGCACAAGGCGCGCCTGATGGACAAGCTGGGCGTCGATAATGTGGCCGACCTGGTGCGCATCAGCATGCTGGGCACCGGCTAGCCGAGGAAGAGTTCTCTAGGCGATCGCCTTCAATACCTGATCGCTTGAAATTGCCTTGACCCAGTCGCTGCGCCGCGCCACCGTGATGACGGTGCTGTTGGCGCTGTCGAAGGGGGCCCATTCAGGATTCTTCTTGCGCATCAATGCCACTACGGGCACATGCACGGCGTTTGCCAGATGCATGATCGATGTTTCCACCGAAATAATCAGGTCGCATTGCGCCAGCATGGCCGGCAGTTGGAAAAAGTTGTCGACGGCACTGAATGCCTGCGTGCGCGGCAAGTTGTGCGCCTGCACGACGGCATCCACCTTGGCCAGTTCCTGCGGCATGGCATTGATCAGGAAGCAGGCATGCTGCCATTTCGGCATCGCTTGCATGCGCGTGATCAGCTCGGCAATGCGCTCCAGGGGCCAGCCGCGCTTGTGCGACTTGGCAAACGGGTTCAATAGCACGAGCGGACCCTGGCGCGGAGCAAAGCCCCAGGCGGCCAGCTGCTCCTGCGCTTGCTGCAATGCGTGCTCGGGAATGTGCACGAAGGGATAGCGTTCGGCCACGGGAATGTCGAGTCCCGTCAATTGATGGAACCAGTCCGCATACACGCTGCTGATATGGTGTTCTCCGGCATCCTGTCCCGCATACGAGGCCAGCACGGCATCGATCTTGCGGTAGGCCAGGTAATGCCAGGGGCGCAAGGGGCTGAACGGCTTGCGCGTGCCGATCACCAGCCCGTGCGGGCTGATCGCGCGGGCAAGGTCCGCATATTGCTGTGGCCGTACGTGGGCCAGCGACACGACGACAGGATAGTGCTCCGCCTTGGCTTCGCGCAGCGACTCTTCGTACAGCGCGGGGCTGTAAGTCTTGCGGTACACCTTGGAAAACAGGCCCGACTGTTCCACCCAGTCATACAGCGAATAGGTGCGCAAGCTTTCCCATTGTTTGGCGTCGGACGTGCGTCGGACTTCATCGACCCACAGGTGGATCTGGATATGCGGGTAGGCCGCGGCAAAGGCGCGGAAGCCGTTTTGCAGGTAGGTGAAGTCTCCCAGCGCCAGATGGGCGATGAACAGAATTTTGTCCGACTTTTGTAGCAGTTCGGCGGGAATCAAGGGCGTCATGTATCAGTACGATTTCAGGTATTCATTCGATGGTGTCATACCACTGGGTGGGATGGTGTCATGCCACTTGCTGGGAAAATTGCAGGCGGTGCAGATTGGCATAGGCGCCGTTGGCGTCCAATAATTGCTGGTGACTGCCGGTTTCCATTATTTTCCCATGTGACAATACCACGATACGGTCCGCCCGTTCAATTGTTGATAGGCGATGAGCAATAACTAAGGTGGTTTTTCCTTGCATTAGGTGTTCCAGTGCCGCTTGCACGGCCCGTTCCGCCTCCGTATCCAGTGCCGAGGTGGCTTCATCGAGAATCAGGATGGGCGCATCCTTGTAGATCGCGCGGGCAATGGCCACGCGCTGGCGCTGGCCGCCGGACAGGCGCGAGCCATTGTCGCCCAGGCGCGTTTCCAGGCCGTCGGGCAAGCCGTCGATGACGTCCGACAGGAAGGCTGCCGCGGCGGCCGCCTCAATGCGCTGCCGGTCCGGGGCCGCATCGCCATACGCGATATTGGCGGCCAGGGTATCGTCGAACAGCACCACCTGCTGGCTGACCATGGCGATCTGGCTGCGCAGGCTGGTCAAGGCGATGGCATCGATATTCTGTCCATCGAGCAAGATTTCACCGCTGCTGACCGAGTAAAAGCCGGGCAGCAGGCTGACCAGGGTCGATTTGCCGCCGCCGGACATGCCGACAAAGGCGACCGTTTGTCCCGGCGCGATGTTCAGGTCGATGTGTCGCAGGGCCGGTTCCGGATGTCCGGGGTAGGCAAAGCTCACGTCTTTGAACTCGATGCGGCCTTTGCTGCGGCCGGCCAGCGGCTTGCCGCCCGTGCGTTCCGGTATCTTGTCGATCAGCAAAAAGACTTCTTCGGCGGCGGCCATGCCGCGTTGCAGGGGACCGTTGACTTCGGCCAGTTGCTTCAACGGCGTCAGCAGCATCAGCATGGCCGTGATGAAGGATACAAAGCCGCCGACCGTGATCTGCCCCTGCTCCGACTGGAACAGGGCCATCACGATGACCAGGGCCACGGCGGCGGCCGTGATCACCTGCGTGATGGGCACGGTGGCGGAAAAGGTCGTGGTCATGCGCATGCTGTAGCGGCGCAATTGTTCGGCGCGCTCTTCGAAGCGCGCTTTTTCGTAGGCCTGGCCGCCGAAGATCTTGATCACTTGCTGCGCGCGCGTGGTTTCTTCGATGACCTGGGTCAGCTCGGCATTGACGGCCAGCGAGTCGCGGTTGAGTTTTTTCAGGCGCTTGCCCGTGGTGCGCACGACGATGGTCAGCACGGGCAGCAGCACCAGGGTCACCAGGGTCAGTGCCCAGTTCAGGTACAGCAGCCATGCCAGCAAGCCCAGCACGGTCAGCGAGGAGCGCACGATCGAGGTAAACACCTTGGTTACCATCTCGATGATCTGCTGCACCTCGAACATGATGGAGTTGATGACCTTGCCCACCGTGTGCGTGTTGTAGAAGTCGATGGGCAAGTTCAGCATGCTGGCAAACATCCGGCGCCGCAATTCGTTGAGGATGCGCGTGGAGACATAGCTCATCAGGTAGCTGCTGGCAAACGTCGACGCGCCGCGGATGGCAAAGATGCCGATGACGATCAGCGGCACCAGCCAGAAGGAAAAACGCACTTTGCCGCCAAAACCATTGTCGAGCAGCAGCTTGAGCGCATACGGCAGCAGCGGTTCCGTGCCCGCCGTGACGACCATCGCCAGCAGGGCCAGGGCCAGGTGTTTCTTATAGGGCGCGTGCAGCGCGGTAAGGCGCTTCAGGTCGGGCGTGAGCATCGGTATGATTCCTTGCAGGGGACAGCAAAAACGGTCAGGCGAAAAACGAGCTCAAGCGGTGCGCTCTTGCTGGCGCAACAGGGCCCACAATATCACCATCGGGAAGACCAGCATGATGATGCCGATATTCAGGGTGAGCGAGCTCGTCGTAAGGCCAAAAATCAGGTAGCAAGTGCATAGCACCACGCCGGCCAGTGCATAGGGCTGGGCAGCGGGGGAACTCTGGCGCAGGGAGCGTGCAAACAGTGCCAACGGTACAAGGAAGAGCGCCAACAAGGCCAAGACACCGATAATGCCGCGTTTGACCATCGTATCGAGGTAGTCGTTATGGGCATTGGTATGCCTGCGTATGGAAATGTTTGCCTTACCTTCCGCCACCAACATCGATTTTTGTTCCATGTAACCGTTGCGACCCAAGCCTGTCCAGGGGCGTTGCTGGGACATATCGATCGCGGTGCGCCACATTTCGAGACGTTGCCCGATGGAGGTATCAACTTCCCCGCGGTCCTCAAATGTGTGAATGTTGGAAATGCCAAGAGTAATGCGCTCTTTTACCGTCGAGTGGGGCAAAACGTAGGCCACGATGGACAGGCCCGCCAGGGCCAACAGTCCCATCATCAGATAGCGTTTGCCATGCTTTTTGCTGTGATGTACGACGAAGAAAATCAGGCAGACGGGCAAGGCGATCCAGCCGCCGCGACTGCCGCTGATGATGGAGCCGACGATGCCTGCCAAGCAGCCCAATAGCATGACGGCTCTCCATAACCAGCGGTGAGCTTGCATGCTGGCCCAGTCGAGCCCGCACATGGCCAACATACCCAGCAAGATGCTGATATTGCCATAGTGAATCGCGTTACTGGTTGCTGCGAGAGGGCGCGGCATATCCTGAATAAAAAATTGCCACATCGCCAATGCTGTGCCAGCAATGGCGCCGACGGCTAAGCCTGCCCACCAAGCCTCCGGCCGTGGCGGATACGCAATGAGCAACAACAGGACGGGTATGGCCAGCAGTGCCCGCAATGGAATGTCGAGTTCGCGGGCAGGATCTGCGTGGTACAGCATGTTGGCCGTGAAAATACAGAAATACAGCAACAGCGTGCCCAGCATTAGATAATCCTGGCGTTGCAGGTTCAGGCGGGGACGTTTCCATAGCAACCAGCTGCTGGCCAGCAGAAGAACCAGCGCGCCAAGGGAATATCCGCTGGTGACAGGCAACGCCAATGCCGAAAAGAGAAAAACACAAACAGAGGTCAAGCCGAGCATGAATATCCTTGGTAACGCACGTCGTCGCCATTATGGCAACTGTAGCAACATAAAGTAGGCGTCATTGTAATCGAAGGTTCATGCAAAAACGCCGACGTAAAAATTGCTTTTTTGAAATCAATTCGCCAAGCCCAAGGGTATAAACGAAAAAACCATGGTTTTGAACCATGGTTTTTTTGTAAGCAATGGTAACTTGCTGTAATTTTGTCAAGGCAAGGCGGGCCTTGCCTTGCGCATCAGGCGGTAGCCGGCACGCGCGTCGCAACGCCGGTGGCGATGGCCGCTTGGGATACGGCAGGCGCGACCCAGCTGCGCAGACGCTCGTCGAACGGTGACGGGATCAGTTGCAACGGCGTCAGGGCGCTGCTCTCGTGGCCTGGCAACGGCTCCTTGGCCAGCGCGGCAATGGCGCGCACGCAGGCCAGCTTCATCTCTTCATTGATGGTGGTGGCGCCCACGTCGAGCGCGCCGCGGAAGATGTACGGGAAGCACAGCACATTGTTGATCTGGTTCGGATAATCCGAGCGGCCCGTGGCCACGATGGCGTCGTCGCGCACGGCGTGCACTTTTTCCGGGGCAATTTCCGGATGCGGATTGGCCAGGGCGAAGATCAAAGGCTTGGCAGCCATCGATTCGACCATCTGTGCGCTGACCACGCCGCCCTTCGAGACGCCGATGAAGATGTCGGCGCCGACCATGGCGTCGGCCAGGTCACGGTCGCTCGTATCGTTCGCGTAGCGCGCCTTGTTCTCTTCCATGCTGGCATCGCGGCCCGGGTAGATCACGCCCTGGCTGTCGCACACTTTCAGCAGCGACTTGTTCAGGCCCAGCGAGACGAGCAAGTCCAGGCAGGCGATCGAGGCCGCGCCGGCGCCCGAGACGGCCACTTTCACATTGCCGATATCCTTGCCCACCAGCTCCAGGCCGTTCAGGATGCCGGCCGCGACGATGATGGCCGTGCCGTGCTGGTCGTCGTGGAAGACGGGAATGTTCATGCGCTTGCGCAATTGCTGTTCGATGTAGAAGCAGTCGGGCGCCTTGATGTCTTCCAGGTTGATGCCGCCGAAGGTCGGCTCCATGCGCACCACAGTGTCGATGAACAGGTCGGGGTCGTTCTCGGCCAGCTCGATGTCGAACACATCGACATCGGCGAACTGCTTGAACAGGCAAGCTTTGCCTTCCATCACCGGTTTGCTGGCCAGCGGGCCGATATCGCCCAGGCCCAGTACGGCCGTGCCATTGGTGATCACGGCCACCAGGTTGCTGCGCGACGTGTAGGTGCCGGCCGTGCGCGGATCTTCCACGATGGCTTCGCAGGCGAAGGCCACGCCCGGCGAGTACGCCAGGGTCAGGGCGCGCGCGTCGCCCAGCGGTTTGGTGGGCGTGACGGAAATCTTGCCTGCGCGGGGTTGTGCGTGATAGGCGAGGGCGGCTTCTTTCAGGTTGAAGGTTTCGCCGTTCTGTTCGGCATGCTTGCTGTGCGAAGTAGACATAGGAATTCTGGGAGGGGCAACCAGGCCCGAGTGGTAAGTCCGAGCCATGGTATGCAAGCGTTTGCACGCTGTCAAGGCTGGAATGTACTTAAGCGTACCAAAACCGCTTTGGGCAACGGCTTTATTTCAATGCAAGCGTTTGCTCGGTTTTTGACGAAATGGGGAATTTTTACGATAAAATCACAGTATTGCGATCCGGGAAGCCCATGACAAACAAGAACCCCACCTTAAGCGACGTTGCGCGGGCCAGCGGCGTGCACTTTTCCACCGTGTCGCGCGTGATGAACCCGGCAACGCGGCAAATGGTCAGCGCCGAGGTGGCCGCGCGCGTGCTGGCCGAAGCGGGCCGCCTCGGCTACCGGCCGAACCGCGCCGCCTCGACCCTCGTCACGCGCAAGTCGCGCATCATCGGCGTAGTCTTGCCCGACATCACCAACGCTGTTTTCCCGCCGATTTTGCTGGGCATCGAAGAGGGCTTGCGCAAGCATGGCTACCTGGCCATCGTCGCCAATGTGGGCGCCGACGAGGAAGAGCAGCTGTTCGTCATCAACCGCCTGCTGGGGCAGCAGGTCGATGGCCTGATTTTGGCTACCGCACGGCGCGACGATCCCGTCATCAAGATGTGCATCGACCAGAATGTGCCCGTCGTGACCGTCAACCGCAGCGACGAAACGGGCGTCGCTTCCTGCGTCGTCAGCGACGACGTGGTCGGCATGCGCCTGGCCGTGGAACACTTGCTGGCGCTCGGTCACCGCCATATCGCGCACATTGCCGGCCCGGAAAACCTGTCCACGGGCCACGTGCGCCGTCTCGGTTTCCTGGCCGCCATTCAGGCCAGCGAACTCGACCCCTCGCAAGCGTTCGTCTTTGAAAGCAGCGGCTATTCGCGCGAATGCGGCAAGGCGGCCCTGCTGGAACTGCTGCGCCAGTCGCCGCAAACGACGGCCGTGGTGACGGGCAGCGACCTGGTGGCCCTCGGCTGCTACGACGCCATCCGCGAACTGGGCTTGAGCTGTCCCGAAGATATTTCCGTGGTGGGCCACAACGACATGCCCTACATGGACATGATCCGTCCGCCTTTGAGTACCATCCGCATCCGCCACCACGGCATCGGCACGGAAGCGGCCCGGCTGATCCTGCAAACCATCGCCTCGCCCGATTCCCCGGTGATCGACGTGCGCCTGAAGCCCGAGCTGGTGGTGCGCGAGTCGACGGCGCCGCCGCGCGCCTGAGCCTGCCACTTGTTGCCCTTCTTTTGCCAGAGTATGTTTAAATCTTGATATTGATATTAATCAAGACAACGCCATGCAGACGACGGAAAAGCATGCACAGCAGGGAGGCCGCTGATGCCGAAGAATTTCGGCATGCCCGGCAGCGCCTGGCGCTATGCACTGGGCAGTGACTATGGTTATTGCTCGCCGCTACTCGAAGGCATTGAATTTGAAAACGAGTGGGTGACGATACGCGAATCGGCCATCCGCATCCGCGCCGGTTATGCCTGGGATGGCTGTTCGCCCTGTATCAGCGTGCTCGGCCTGTTTTATGTGGGCACGCCCGATGGCGCGCAGCACCTGGGCTTGCCCGCCACCTACCATGCTAGCCTCGTGCATGACGTGCTGTGCCAGTGGCGCGCCGAGATGCCCGTCACCCGCGCGCAGTCGATCGCCATTTTCCACCAGTTGCTCAGGGAGGTGCGCTTCCCCCTGGCGGGACTGTATGCCGGCGCCGTCTTCCTGTTCGGGCCACGGCGTGGCTTCATGCGGCCCGGTGCGCGCGCCGTAGTGGCCGCCCCGCACCCGCCAGGCGCAACATTAAAGCGGCGCTAACGCCGCCGCCGACGCGCCATGATGTTAAACTGGCGCCCCTCATCGTTTCTCTTGCCCTCTACCGCCATGACCAAAACCAACACGCCTTCCCCGAAACGCCGCGAAGAGGGCGTCGCCAAACTGACCGTCAATCCCTTCCTCGACGCCGAGTTTTACGCGCGCATGCGCGACTACACGGAGCGCGACGCAGCCATCATCAAGGAATTGAAGGCGATCGCCGAGATCCGCGCCGGCAACAAGCAGCCCGATCCCCGCCTGGCGCCGTCGCTGGCCGCCTTGCGCAGCACCGTCAAGAAAGGCTTGAGCTTTGGCGACATGCTCGACCGCATGGCGGCCGGCAAGGAAAAGGGCTTGTGGGAACCGTGGATGACAACCTTCGGCATCGAGATCCGCGCCGTCAACTACGGCGCCGGCCCGCGCAACGCCTGCCTGGTGCTGGATCTGGCCGCGAATGCCCCCGCGCACGCGATGTTCGCCAAGGCCGGCATCCAGAACTGGCGCAGTCTGGCCGCCGACGACTGCTCCGTCGTGCGTTCGGAAAAAGCGACGGAAACCACGCCGCTGAAAGTGTATGCCGTGTTTTACCTGGATCCGCTGCCGGCCTGATCCGTCAGACACTGCTGCTGGCGACATTTACCAGCAGCAGCACCGCCAGCACGATCAGCACGGCGCCCGATAGCCGCTCCAGGCTCGGCAGGGCGCGCGCGAAGCGCTGCCGCAGCGCGCCATTGCCGATGGCCAGCGCCACCGCCATGTCCCACGCCAGCACCGCACACACCATCCACACGCCATACAGCACGACCGAGCCGCTGCCC
The DNA here is from genome assembly GCF_001758625.2 of Janthinobacterium sp. HH102. Taxonomy (NCBI): domain Bacteria; kingdom Pseudomonadati; phylum Pseudomonadota; class Betaproteobacteria; order Burkholderiales; family Oxalobacteraceae; genus Janthinobacterium; species Janthinobacterium sp. HH102. The sequence goes on along the minus strand of NZ_CP062062.1, from coordinate 5,529,546 downwards.
GTTTGCCGGCTGGCGACGACGGACGCTAGACTCACGTAGAACAGCGCATTCTTCGGATTCAGGATGGCAGACAGGAAACCCATGCCCAGGCCGTTGCGCCAGTGCGCCTTGCCGGGCGTGGCGGCCGGCGCTGCCGTCAGCGTCGTGGTGCCCGCATGGCGCAGGAATAGGCCGCCCAGGTACAGCAGATAAGCGCAGCCCGCCAATTGCACGGCGATAAACAGGGGACTGCCCGGATGCAGCACGGCGACGCCGCCAAACGCCGCCACGATGAACACGCCATTGGCCAGTGCGATGCCGATGCACGCTGGCATGGCGCCGCGCCAGCCGTGCGCCAGCGCGCTGCGGGCGACGAGGAAAAAATCGGGCCCCGGCGACAGCAGCGCGAGGAAGTGGGCGGCGGCGATAAGGAGAAAATCCTGCATGAAACGCGACTCCGGCAATGGCGATGCGCGAGTATGCGGGGGGGCGCTCCGGTCTGTATTGAAGAAAATTGCAGGCACTTCAGCCGCGATAGCGTCCCGGCGTGATGCCGGCATGCGCCTTGAAGACGCGCTGCAGGTGGCTCTGGTCGGCAAACCCCAGCGCGCAGGCGATGTCGGCCAGGGCGTTGCCCGCCTGCAAGTCGCTGCGCGCGCGGTTGACGCCCAGATTCAGCTGGTACGCATGCGGCGTCATGCCGGTGGCGGCACGGAAGGCGCGGATCAGCTGGTAGCGGCTCATGCCGGCCAGTTCGGCCAGTTGCGCCAGGCTGGCCAGCGGTTGAGACTGCAGCTGCTGCACTACCGGGCGTAGTTGCATCGGGATGCGGGCAGCGTGCGAGGGGAGGGGGATTGCCCCGCCGGCATCGGCACAGGCGTGTAGCAAGGCCAGCAGGGCCTCTTGCTTGGCGGCCGCGGCTGCGGGCGAGAACAGCAGCGCATTCATGGCACAGAACTGCGCATACAGGACAGGTTCGTGCAGTACGCTGGCGCTGCTTGCATCCAGCCGCGGCACGTGGATTTGCAGCCACTGCGCATCGAGATGCAGCATCTGGTAGCTCCAGACGGCGTCAGGCAGGGGATTGCAGGCGTGCACGCAGCCGGCCGGCACCAGCACCAGGCTGCCATTGCCAAGAGCCACCTTGCCCTCTTTGCTGCCCGTAAAGATGCTGCCGCCCGAATCGACTGCGCCGATGGAAAACGTGGGATGGCTGTGCGGCTTGTAGCACGCGCGGCTGTTGCAGGCGCGCCGGCTCTCCACGTGGGGCAGCGCCGGGTCGCGCCAGAAGGCGGTGGTGCCGGGCATGGCTACATCAGAATCACGTCGTACTGCTCCTGGTGGTAGGCGTTCTCCACCTGCAGCGAGATTTTCTTGCCGATGAAGTCGCCCAGCATGGCCAGGTGCTGCGATTCCTCTTCCAAAAACAGATCGACCACTTCCTGCGAGGCGAGAATGCGGAATTCGCGCGGGTTGAACTGTTTTGCCTCGCGCAGCAGTTCGCGCAGGATTTCATAGCAGATCGTGCGCGAAGTCTTCACTTGTCCCTTGCCGGCGCAGGCGGGGCACGGTTCGCACAGGATGTGGGCCAGCGATTCGCGCGTGCGCTTGCGCGTCATTTCCACCAGGCCCAACGGCGAGAAGTTGCTCACCGACACCTTGGTGCGGTCGCGCGACAAGGTGCGTTTCAGTTCGGCCAGCACGGCGCTGCGGTGCTCGGCGTTGTCCATGTCGATGAAGTCGAGGATGATGATGCCGCCCAGGTTGCGCAGGCGCAGCTGGCGCGCGATGGCGTGCGCCGCTTCCAGGTTGGTCTTGAAGATCGTGTCGGCGAAATTGCGCCCGCCGACAAAACCGCCCGTGTTGACGTCGATGGTGGTCATCGCTTCCGTCTGGTCGACGATCAGGTAGCCGCCGGACTTCAAATCCACGCGGCGGCCCAGCGCGCGCAAGATCTCTTCTTCCACGCCGTACAGGTCGAACAGGGGGCGCTCGCCCGTGTAGTGCTGCAGGCGCGTCAGTTCGCTGGGCGTGTAGATTTCCGCGAATTCGCGCAGTTTTACATAGTTTTCGCGCGAATCGACCTGGATGGTGGCCGTTTCATCGCCGACGAAGTCGCGCAGCACGCGCTGCGCCAGGCTCAAGTCCTGGTGCAGCAGGCTGGTGGCGGGACGCGTGCGCGCGCCGTGCGTGATCGTGCTCCAGGTTTTTCTCAGGTAGTCGACGTCCGCCTTCAGGTCCGCGTCGGACGCGTCTTCGGCCATGGTGCGCACGATGTAGCCGCCTTTTTCATCGGGCGGCAGCAGGCTTTGCAGGCGCACGCGCAGCTGTTCGCGCTCCGCTTCCTTTTCGATTTTCTGCGAGATGCCGATGTGCTTGTCTTGCGGCAGATAGACCAGCATGCGCCCGGCGATGGAAATCTGCGTCGACAGGCGCGCGCCTTTCGTGCCGATCGGGTCCTTGATCACCTGCACCGTCAGCACCTGGCCGTCAAACAGGATTTTTTCGATCGGCGCCGGCGTCGCGTTCTGGCCGTCGTGGCCGCGCGCTTCCCAGATGTCGGCCACGTGCAGGAAGGCGGCGCGTTCCAGGCCGATGTCGATGAAGGCCGACTGCATGCCCGGCAACACCCGCACCACTTTGCCGGAGTACACATTGCCGGCCAGGCCGCGCGTGAGCGTGCGCTCGATGTGCAATTCCTGCACGGCGCCCTGCAGGATGAGGGCGACGCGCGTTTCTTGCGGCGTGATATTGATCAGGATGTCTTCGTTCATGGGGGCGCGGGAGTGGAGGCAACGAATGACATCATACCCGGGATCAGGGCAGGGGCAAACCTGCCAGCCGTAGCAACTGTGCGGTTTCGTACAGGGGCAGGCCCATGATGCCGGAATGGCTGCCTTCGATATGCTCGACGAACAGCGCGGCGCTGCCCTGGATGCCGTAGCCGCCGGCCTTGTCGTAGGGTTCCGGCGTGGCGCAATAGGCGGCGATCGAGGCGGGCGAGAGCACGCCGAAGCGCACTTGCGACACCTGCGTGCGCTGTTCGGCGAAATCCTTGTAGTGCACGGCGATCGAGGTCAGCACCTCGTGCGTGCGGCCCGACAGCTGCTGCAGCATCGCCACAGCTTCCGCCCGGTCGGCCGGCTTGCCGAGGATGACGCCGTCGATGGTGACGGTGGTGTCGGCCGCCAGCACGGGGCGCGGGGTCAGGTGGCGGCGGCGCACCAGGTCCCAGGCGAAGGCGGCTTTTTCATTCGATACGCGGGCGACATAGTCGAGCGCCGATTCGCCGGGGAGGACTTCCTCGGTGACGTCGGCGCCGCGCGGGCCGTCGCTGCGCAGCAGCAGCAATTCGAAATCGATGCCGATCTGGCGCAGCAGTTCGCGCCGGCGCGGGCTTTTGGAGGCGAGGTAGATCTTGTGATCAGCCGTTTTCATGGGGGAGTTCAGACACGGTGGTAGGGGTGGTTTTGCGTGATCGACCAGGCACGATAGAGCTGCTCGGCGAGGATCACGCGCACCACGCCGTGCGGCAGGGTCATGCTGGAAATGCGCAGCATGCCTTCGGCACGCGCCTTGAGTTGCGGATCGAGGCCGTCGGCCCCGCCGATCAGGAAAGCCGTGTCGCGGCCATCCTGCTGCCACGCCATCAATTGCTGCGACAGGCCGACGCTGGTCAGATCCTTGCCGCGTTCGTCGAGGGCGATGATGCGCACGCCCTTGGGCAGGACGGCTTCGATGCGCTCGCGTTCGAGCGCCATCGCCGTGGCGGCGGTCTTGCTGCCGGAGCGCTCCACCGGCTTGATTTCTTTCAGCACGATGCGCAATTCCGGCGGCATGCGCTTCGCGTATTCCGCGAAGCCCGTCTCTATCCAGGCCGGCATTTTATGGCCGACCGCAGCGATGATGAGCTGCATCGAGGCTTACGCTTCGACTTTTTTGATACGCTTGATCACGGTTTTTGCCGGTGCGGCATCGGCTGCCGGCTTGGCCGCGCGTGGGGCGCGCACTTTTTTCTCCGGCAGCGCTTTCAGCGCTTTCACGGCAGCTGCTTCGGTCTTGGTAGGCGCGACTTTCACGGTCTTGCCGACGGCTTTGGGAGCGGTGGCTTTTTTCACCGGGGCTTTCTTGGCGGCGGTGGCAGCGGTGGCTTTCTTCGCTGGCGCTTTCTTTTCGATCACGGGCGAAGCTTCCACATTGGCCTTGCTTGCCGCCAGATGGCCGCTGACCTTTTTCGGCTCGTCGCCGGCCGCTTTTTTCGGCGCGCGCTTGGCGGCGCCCAGCTTGACCGGGGTGTCGCCCCAGATTTCTTCCAGGCGGTAGTAGGCGCGGATAGGCGCTTGCATGATGTGGACGATCATGTCGCCCAGATCGACCAGCACCCATTCACCGGTTTCCTCGCCTTCCATGCCGATGATTTGACCGCCGGCGTCCTTGACCTTGTCGCGCACCGAGGCGGCCAGCGCCTTGGTTTGACGGTTCGAGGTACCGGAGACGATCGCGATGCGGTCGAACAGGCTGGTCAGATGACTCGTTTCGAAGACGGCGATGTCTTGGCCTTTGACGTCTTCCAGGGCGTCAACGACGAGGGTTTGCAGTTTTTTGATGTCCATTTAGCTTTTGTATAAATTATGTTGTTCAATATAGTCTAGCACTAGCGGGGAAAGAAGCGAGTTTGCCCGATTCCCCCGTTGTAATGCCGCACGTATTTCGGTGGCGGAGATATCCACCGCGAAGTCCTGTGCCAGATAAGTCAGACCGTGCGGCGTGTTGCGGATGCTTTTCAGAGACCCCAGGCGGCGCGAAAACTCGTCGGCGACCACTCGCGGTACTGCTGTGTCATTCAGCGCGAAGCCGGGGCGGGCCGCGACGCAGATATGCGCGTATTCAAATAATTGCTGCCATTCGCGCCATGTCGCGAGCCGCTGCAGCTGGTCGGCGCCCATCAGGAAAACGATGGAAGCGCGCGGTCCCAGCTCGGCGCGTACCTGGCGCAAGGTATCGATGGTGTAGCTGGCCTGCCCATGTTCGCTGCGCTCGATTTCCTGGCGGTCGATCACCACAGGCAGGGGCAGGCCGGCAAAGGCCAGGCTGGCCATCTCGGCGCGCTGCTGGCCGGTGGCGCCCAGCTTGCTCTTTTGCCAGGGCGCGCCGGCCGGAATCACGCGCAGTTCGTCGGCGTGCAGCAGGCTGGAAAAATGCGTGCCCAGCGCGACGTGGCCCATGTGCACCGGATCGTAGCTGCCACCGAGTAGCGCCACGCATGCCGTACCACTTTCCTTCACGCCTGCAGCCAGTCGCGATGCACGAGGAAGTCAGTATACAACGCCGCTTCGGGACTGCCCGCCTCCGGATGCCAGTCATAGCGCCACTTGACCACGGGCGGCATCGACATCAGGATCGCCTCGGTGCGTCCACCCGATTGCAGGCCGAACAGGGTGCCGCGGTCGAACACCAGGTTGAACTCGACATAGCGTCCGCGCCGGTAGCACTGGAAATCGCGTTCGCGTTCGCCGTACGGCGTGTCCTTGCGGCGCGCCAGGATCGGCACATAGGCGTCGATGAAGGCGTCGCCTGCGCTGCGCAGCATGGCAAAGCTGTCGTCAAAGCCCAGGGCGTTGAAATCGTCGAAGAAGATCCCGCCGGCGCCGCGCGCTTCGCGCCGGTGCTTCAGGTAGAAATAATCGTCGCACCACTGCTTGAACTTCGGATGCAGTTCGCCGCCGAACGGCGCCAGCGCGTCATGGCACACCTGGTGAAAGTGCTTCACGTCGCCCGCGTCGCCGTAGTACGGCGTCAGGTCCATGCCGCCGCCGAACCACCATACGGGTTCGCCATCGGTATTCACGGTGCTGAAAAAGCGCACATTCATGTGCACCGTGGGCGCGTAGGGATTGCGCGGATGCAGCACCAGCGACACGCCCATCGCTTCCCATGCCTTGCCACCGAGTTCAGGGCGCGCGGCCGCGGCCGATGGCGGCAATGCGGCGCCGGTGACGTGCGAAAAATTCACGCCGCCCCGCTCGAACACATTGCCTTCCTCGATCAGCCGCGAAATGCCGCCGCCGCCCTCGGGGCGCTGCCAGGCATCGGTCAGGAAGGGCTTGCCGTCCTGCGCTTCGAGCGCCTGCACGATACGGCTTTGCAAATCGAGCAAATAAGCCTTGACGGCCGAAGGAGAGGGAGTTGACGACATCGCGTGGGCCGACGAGGCCGAAATAAAAAAGTAAGGACGGATTGTACCCTGTTACGCGTTTTTGTGATAGGGCGGCGCTTGCGCTGTGGTTTTGGGCCGGCCGCGCGCACCGTCCGCGGCCAGCGCCTTCTACAGCACGCGCAATTGCTGCAGCACGGGCAGCGTGTCCCGCATGAATTCCTCGATGGCCGCGTTGAGCAGCTGCTGGTGCGCCGCCTCGTCGGCGCATGCAGCGCCATCCTTGAGCAGGCGGCGCCCGCAGCGCGCCATGGCGGTGGCCGCCTGCGCCTGCAGGGTGGCCAGGTCCGGCTGCTCCCGCTCCTGGGTCAGCAGCGAAAACAGCAGCCGGTCGATGAATTCCGTATCGATACCGCTGCCTGTCAATGGCGAGCACAGGATGCGGTAGTCGTCGCCGTAGCGCTGCTGCGCGCCGACGGTCCGGTTCAGGCGGCGCGCGGCTGCGTCGCCGCTGTCGGCGTGCGCCTGACTCGGGAAATACATCACGACCTGGCCGCCGGTGACGAGCATGGCCGCCACCTCCGCCAGGCTTTGTACGCTCTGTCCGGGCAAGGAGGGCAGTGCGGCCAGTTCGGCCAGGCTATGCGGGCCGTTGGCCAGCGCGTCGCAGACGGCGCCGTAGACCTGCTCGTTGCCTGTCACTACGCCCGCCTTGGTCTGGAAGGTAAAGGTCATTTTTGCGCGCGGTACCAGCATGGCCAGGTGCACGTCGGCGTAACATTCGGCCTGGCGCACGGCCCCCATGCGGCGCGCGCCCCGTACCAGCACGTCCTTGCGGAAGCTGGTATTGAGAAAATAATCCTTCATCGTTTCGCGCCTGGCCACATCGGGCAGCAAGTCGATGGTGGCTTGCTGGTCGGCGTTCAGGTACAGCTCGGGAAAGGCCAAAGGCAGGTCGGCGGAGCCGGCAAAATCGAGCTTGGCGCGCGCCACATCGCGCATCACGTCGGCGTGGTACAGCGGTTCCCAGTCCTGGTTCAGATACTCATGCACGCTGTAATGGGGATCGCTGTTGATGAGCGCATTGAGGCGCGGCGCGAGTGCGGGATTGTCCGCGATGTAGCCAGCCTGCAGATTCTGCAACTGTTGCACATAGGCGATGCCAGCCTGCATTTGCATGTCGCTGCGGCCGGGGAAGCTGGCGGCAAACTCCAGCAGCAGGCGTTGCAGCGGCAGGGCGGAACTCCATCCCGGCATGGCGTTATAGCTGAGCGAAACGATGCCGCCCGGTTTCAGGTAGCGCGCGATGAAGTCGACGATGTGCTGGCGGTTCTCCCGGTTGACCCAGGTGTAGATGCCATGCAGGGTAATGAAGTCGAACTGCGGCAGATCGGCCACGCGGCCCTGCGCCAATTCTTCAAAGCTGTTCTCCAGCAGGGTCAGATTGCCCAACTGTGCCTTTGCCGCCAGGGTGCGTGCGCCGGCGACATGGGCCGGATTGAAATCGTTGCCGTAGAACTGGCCGTTAGGGTTGGCGGCGGCCAGCACGTTGAGCGTCTGGCCGCGCCCGAAGCCCAGTTCAAAGTAGGTGTAGGGCTGGTCCAGGGGGACCGGTTCGATGCCGTTGAGGATGCAGCTGAAATTGAGGTGATGCGGACTCAGGTCGCTGTAAAAACCGTTGGTGTACTCGATATCCGACACGTATCCTTCATTCCAGGCCATGGTTTCCCCGCATTGGTGGCAAAACGGCAGTATGCCATCATCACCGCCGGCGCGGGAAGTGCGCCGTGGTTCAGCGCGCCGGCGGCGCGGCGCCGTCCTGCTCCACGGTGACGGACAGGTCCGGTCCGGCGCCGGGCAGGCGCGCACTTTCCACGGCCTGCGCGGCGCGCTGCTGCAGGTCATGCCGTTCGGCGCCCTGCTCAGCGGTGGCGGCGGTGGGAGTGGGCACTTGCTTGCTGATCATGGCGCTGGCCGCAAAGGCCAGTACCAGCAGTATCAGCGCGGCCTTCACCCACGTTCCCGGGCGCGCATGGGCGGGCAGCTCGCGGCGGGTCTGGCGCGCGGCGGCGTCGATGATGATGACGGCCAGTTCCGAGCCGCGCTGGCGGGCGCGCAGGCGCAGCGCTTCAAATTGGGGCGCGGACAAGGTGCCTTGCCGGAGCATGTCGCACAGGGCGGCAACCGGCGAGGCGAGCAGGCGGTCCGCAGGCAAGCTGGCGTGCGCGGCGTCGCGCTGCCACTGGTCGATCAGGTCCTCGTCGTACAGGGTGTCGATGGCCTGGCGGTTGACTTGCCGCAGCGCGTCGGCGGCCAGTTGCTGGCGCTCGAGCAGGGCCGCGCCGTCATGCTGGCGCGGCAGGTCGCGCACCCGCTGCAGGAAGCCGTGCTGCGGCAGCAGGTCCGTGAGCAGCAGCCATGCCAGGGTGTCGACCAGCCCCGCGTCAGCGGCCAGCTCCGGCACGTCGATATCCTCTTCTTCGTTATGGCTGCGTTGCAGTTCGATAATGTCCAGTTCGGCGATGGCGTCGTCGAGTTCATCGTCCGTGATCAGGCCGAGCTGGCGCACCTGGGCGAGGGCGGGGTGGAGTTGGCTGGGGCTGGACATGGGCTGCATCTTAGCGCAACGCCGGTTTTCCCGGCGCGCCAATATGAACGGGGCCGGGGCGGATGACTTCCGCGCCGGCCCCGCCGTTTGCCGCAAAGCGGCGTGCTGGGTGCTTAGTGCTTCAGGCCGCGCCAGCCGATGTCGCGGCGGTACTGCGCGCCGTCGAAATGGATTTTTTCCACGGTTTCATATGCCTGCTTCTGCGCCATCTTGATGCTGTCGCCCAGACCCACCACGCACAGCACGCGCCCGCCATTGGTGACCAGGCGTTCGCCGTCGATGCGGGTGCCCGCATGGAAGGTGACGGCGTCCGGCGTTTCGGCCGGGATGTCGCCGATCGGCGTGCCCTTGACGGGATCGTCAGGGTAGCCGGCGGCGGCCATCACGACGCCAACGGCCGTGCGGCGGTCCCATTCCAGTTCCACTGCGTCGAGCGTGCCGTTGACGGCGTGTTCCATGACGGTGACCAGGTCGGTCTTCAGGCGCGCCATGATGGGTTGCGTTTCCGGGTCGCCCATGCGGCAGTTGAATTCCAGCGTCTTCGGCGTGCCCTTGTCGTCGATCATCAGGCCAGCGTACAGGAAGCCCGTGAACGTGATGCCGTCCTTGGCCATGCCCTGGATGGTCGGCACGATGATTTCGCGCATGACGCGCGCATGCATGGCCGGCGTGACGATGGGTGCTGGCGAATACGCGCCCATGCCGCCCGTGTTCGGACCCTGGTCGTGGTCCTTCAGGCGCTTGTGGTCCTGGCTGGTGGCCAGCGGCAGGATGTTCTTGCCGTCGCACATGACGATGAAGCTCGCTTCTTCGCCGGCGAGGAATTCCTCGATGACGATGCGCGCGCCGGCGTCGCCGAACTGGTTATCGGACAGCATCATGTCGACCGCCTGGTGCGCTTCTTCCAGGGTCATGGCAACGACCACGCCCTTGCCGGCGGCCAGGCCGTCGGCCTTGATGACGATCGGCGCGCCCATGGCGTCGACGTAGGCATGCGCGGGAGCGACGTCGGAAAACGTCTGGTAGACGGCCGTCGGGATGCCGTGGCGCTGCATGAAGGCCTTGGCGAAGTCCTTCGACGATTCCAGCTGTGCCGCTTCCTTGGTCGGGCCGAAGATTTTCAGGCCGCGCGAGCGGAACAGGTTGACGATGCCTGCCGCCAGCGGCACTTCCGGGCCGACGACCGTGAGGCTGATGTGTTCCTGCTGAACGAAGTCGGCCAGCAAGCGCGGGTCGCTGATGTCGAGATTGACCAGGCGCGCATCGCGCGCGGTGCCGCCGTTGCCCGGCGCGACATACACCATCTGTATGCGTTCGGACTGGGCCAGTTTCCAGGCCAGGGCGTGTTCGCGGCCGCCAGAGCCGACTACCAGAATTTTCATAGGGACCGTTCGTTCAGTGTGGGTTGCAGGGCGGCGGTGCCGCCCTTGTTTAACATATTGCCTGGCACGCGGTAAAAATGTTCAGGGCAAGGCGCATGGCCGAAGACAGTACGGCTAGTACGGCGAGGCCATGCAACGCCGCCATGGACTTTTTTACCCCGTGCCTAGTTTTCGATGAGGGCGTTGGTGAAGACTTCCTGGACATCGTCCAGCAATTCCAGCGCATCGATCAGTTTTTGCATCTTGACGGCGTCGTCGCCCGCGTAGACGGTTTCCGTCGCCGGCTTCATGATGACTTCGGCCACTTCGGCCTTGAAGCCGGCCGCTTCCAGCGCTTCCTTGACGGCGGCGAAATCGTGCACGGGCGTGACCACTTCGAAGCCGCCTTCTTCATCGGCGATGACGTCGTCGGCACCCGCTTCCAGGGCCGCTTCCATCAGCTTGTCTTCGTCGGTGCCCGGCGCGAACAGCAGCTGGCCGCAATGCTGGAACATGAAGGCAACGGAGCCTTCGTTGCCCATGTTGCCGCCATTCTTGTTGAAGGCGTTGCGTACCTCGGCCACCGTGCGGACCTTGTTGTCGGTCATGCATTCGACGATGACGGCCGCGCCGCCCACGCCGTAGCCTTCGTAGCGCACTTCTTCATAGTTGGCGCCATCGACGCCGCCGCTGCCGCGGTTGATCGCGCGCTGGACGTTGTCTTTCGGCATATTGGCGTCAGCCGCCTTGTCGACGGCCAGGCGCAGGCGCGGATTGGTGATGGCGTCGGCGCCGCCCATGCGGGCCGCGACCGTGATTTCCTTAATCAGGCGCGTCCAGATTTTGCCGCGCTTGGCATCGGTGGCAGCCTTTTTATGCTTGATATTGGCCCATTTGCTATGTCCTGCCATGTCGAATCTTCCTTAGACGGGTGTTCAATTGTGGCCGACATTTTAGCATATCGGCCCCCTGCGAAGCGGCATGGCTCCGTCATCAGGATGACACAATCTGTTGCTAAAGTGACGCGCTTTCACCATATCGAGGGCGCGACATCATGGCAAGTCAAATGGACAGGCGGCAATTTCTGAAATTGGGCGGCTTTATTACGGTTTCCGTGGCCACCGTCGGCCTTGCCGCCTGCGGCAGCACCGATCACAGCGATCCTGGCGTGCCGCTGGCCTCGGGCAGCGACTGGAAATTCCCGCAAAGCGTGGCCTCGGGCGACCCGCGCGCCGACAGCGCCATGCTGTGGACGCGCGTCGTGCCAGCCAGTTTCGACGCCGTCGCGCCCGCCGTGGCCGGCAAGTCGGACGTGGCCGTGCGCCTGATCGTCAGCGCCAGCGACAATACGGCCGCCCTGGGCGGCAATACGGCCCTGGCCGGCACGCCCATCGTCGACGCCAAGCTGCCCCTGAAAGCCGATTTCGACAATACGCTGCGCCACAAGGTGACGGGCCTGCAGCCGGGCCAGGTGTATTTTTATCAGTTCATCGCCGGCGACGTGCGCTCCAACGTGGGCCGCTTCAAGACGGCGCCCGCCGCGACCAGCGACGTGTCGCAGCTGCAGTTCGCCTACCTGACGTGCCAGGACTGGAGCATCAACCATTGGGGCGCGCTGTCGCACATCGCCGCCAACGAATCGCTCGATTTCATCGTCCACCTGGGCGATTACATCTATGAAACGGTGGGCGAGGCCTTCCAGAGCGGTGCCGTGGAAAGCCGCCACGACCAGCTGAAATTGCCCGACGGCACGTATAAAAGCGGCACCTCCGGCGCGAAATACGCGACCACGGTGGCCGATTACCGCTACCTGTACAAGAAATACCGCACCGATACGCGCCTGCAAGCCGTGCACGAGCGCTTTGCCTTCATCGCCATCTGGGACGACCATGAATTCACGGACGACGCCTGGCAGGATGCCTCCACCTACGAAGGCATCGTGGCGCTTGATGGCAGCGATCTGCACCAGCCGGCCCGCCGCCGCAGCGCCAACCAGGCATGGTTCGAATACATGCCGGCCGACGTCACGTTCGATGCCGCCGCGACAACGTTCCAGAACATCCAGATCTACCGCGATTTCCAGTTCGGCAAACTGATGCAGCTGGTGATGACGGACGAGCGCCTGTACCGCGCCGACCATGCGATCGCCGAGTCGACGATCAACCCGGCCACGGGCAAGCCGCTGGGCAGCATCGGCAGCCGCTACCTGGTGCCGCAAGCGCTGTTCGACAGCGTGGAAGGGCAGAAAATGGCGGCCGCCACCAAAGCCGGTGCCGACTCGCTGGCCTTTGTTGCCATGCTGGGCAGCACGCAGCGCGACTGGTGGAAAAGCAAGATGAAGGCGGCCACCTCGACCTGGAAGCTGTGGGGCAATGAAGTGTCCCTGCTGCGCATGGGCTTGAATGGCACGGATGCGATTGCCACTTTGCTGGCCCTGAGCGCGATGTCGAACGTGGGCCAGGCCATCGCCAGCACCTTGCCGCTGGTGGGCGGCAGCGTGCCGCTGGCCTCAAGCATCGTCGCCGCCTCGACGGCCGGTGCATCGCAGTCCGTGGCGCAAGCGGCGGCCATGGCGATTGCCGGCGCGGCAGCCAATGCCGGCGCGCAGGGCGCCGCTGCCGTCGGAGCCGGCTTGAGCGCGGCCCAGGCCGGCATCACGGTGGCCGCCTACAACAGCGGCTCGCCGGCCGCCGCCGCGCAAGTGATCGCCTTCGGCTGGATCAAGCCCGACGTGCAGGCCAAGGGCGCGGCGTCCAGCTTTGTCGCTGCGTCGGGCCAGCAAGCGGCGCTGGCGCCGTTCTTCACGCGCTTTCTGCTCAATTGCGACCAGTGGGATGGCTACAACAGCGAGCGCAAGAATTTGATGGCGCATCTGAAAAACAACGCCATCGGCAATGTGGTCGCCATTACCGGCGATATCCACTCGTTTTTTGCCGGCACGGTCAGCGACGACTTCGACGCGGCCGGCGGCGGCACGCCCGTCATGGTGGACCTGGTCTCGGCGGGCGTCAGCTCGGATTCCTTTTTCAGCTACCTGAAGTCGGCCGCTGCCGCCATGGGCGACATCGGCACTCTCGTCAGTTATCCGTTGGCCATTCCCGTCACGGGCCTGGGCACGGTCAACCTCGACGTCAACCTGCTCGACTACACCATGGGCAAGACGGCGCCCACCGTCGACAGCCTGCTGGAGCAGTTGCGCGTGCAACTGCGCGGCGCCCTGGCCGCCAAGGGCGTGCCGGAAGCGCAGCTCGACGCAACGGTCTCTGCCGTGCAGGCTGGCTTGAAAGCGAGCACTGACTTCAGCGTGACCCTGCTGGGCCTGGCGCAGCAATTGTCCGGCCTTGGCAACAATCCGTGGATCAAGCATTTGAATACGGATGCGCAGGGCTACACGGTGGTGACCTTGACGCCAGGCAAGCTGGTGGCGCAGTTCAAGCAGGTGAATAAACTGATGGGCACGGCGGCGCCGTCGAACGTGATTGCGCGCGTGACGACGGCCACAGTGACGGCGGGCGCGGCGGCGGTGGTGGTGGCGTAAAGGGTAGGTCGGATTAGCGCGGCGATGCCGCGCGTAATCCGACAACATGGTTGGCGGGGATGGGGGGCGGGTTACGTTGCGGTGGTGTCGGGTTACATTGCGGTGGTGTCGGGTTACGCCCTTTGGGCTAACCCGACCTACGCCCGACCTACGCCCCACCCACGCCGCCTTTGGCTTTTGCCATTACAATCTGGGCATGAGCTCCAGTTCCCCGCAAGCAACCCCTCCATCTATTCCCCGTTCCGTCTATCTCGGTGGCCTGGCCATCGCCGTGGGCGGGGCGGTGCTGTTTTCCACCAAGGCCATCGTCGCCAAGCTGCTGTACCGCTACCAGATCGACGCCGTCACCCTGATCGCCTTCAGGATGATCTTTTCGCTGCCCGTGTTCGCCGTCATCGCCTGGTGGAAGATGCGCACGGAGCCGCCACTGTCGATCAGCGACCGCTGGCGCCTCGTCGGGCTGGGCCTGGTCGGCTATTACCTGTCCAGCTATCTGGACTTCCTGGGCCTGCAATACATTTCCGTGGGGCTGGAGCGCCTGATCCTGTTTCTCACGCCCACCTTCGTGCTGCTGATTACCACCGTGTACTTCAAGCAGCGCATCAGCCGCTTGCAGTGGCTGGCATTGCTGACTTCGTATTGCGGCATCGTGCTGGTGTTCGTGCACGACTTGCAGGGCGGCGCCAGCAATGTGGCGCTCGGTTCCACCCTCGTGCTGGGCTCGGCCTGCTCGTATGCCGTGTATCTGCTGGGCTCGGGCGAGCTGGTGAAACGCATCGGCTCCATGCGCCTGGTCAGCTACGCGATGTGCGTGGCCAGCTTTGCCTGCATCGCTCAATTTTTCATCCTGCGCCCCGTCGAACTGCTGATCCAGCCCATGCCCGTGTATGGCTTGTCCTTGCTCAATGGCATCTTTTGCACGGTGATGCCCGTCTTCATGACGATGATCGCCGTCGAGCGCATCGGCGCGCCCGTCGCCTCGCAGGCGGGCATGATCGGCCCCGTGTCGACCCTGTTCCTCGGTGCCATGATCCTCGACGAACCGATCACCAACTGGCAACTGGCTGGCACCAGCCTGGTATTGGCCGGTCTTTACTTGCTGTCGAAAAAGAAATAATTCCTTCACTCACTGAAATGGTCCGCACCATGAAAACACGCATCGCCCTGATTGCCCACGACAAGAAAAAAGATGACATGATTACCCTGGCGGGCGAATACCTGGATTTCCTCAAGGGCTGCGAACTGTCGGCCACGGGCACCACGGGCGGCCGCCTGATCAACGAGCTGGGCCTGGCCGTCGAGCGCAAGCATTCCGGCCCGTTCGGCGGCGACTTGCAGATCGGCTCGCTGCTGGTGGAAGGCTTGATCGATTGCGTGATTTTCCTGCGCGACCCGATGACGCCGCAGCCGCACGAGCCGGACATCAACGCCCTGGTGCGCGCCTGTGACGTGCACAACGTGGCGTGCGCAACGAATTTGTCGTCGGCGCACCTGGTGCTGTCGCAGCTGCAGGCGCGGGCCAGCGCCGCTGCCTGACGTTTTTCCCGATTCTTCTTCAAGGAGCATATTGTGAGCGCAACGATTACCACCAAAGCCATCCGCGTACAGCGCGTGGGCGGCCCGGAAGTGATGGAATACGTGGACGTGGAATTGCCGCCGCCCGGCCCCGGCGAGGCGCGCGTGAAACACGAGGCCATCGGCCTCAATTTCATCGACGTGTATTTCCGCACGGGCTTGTATCCGCAGCCGCTGCCCAATGGCCTCGGCGTGGAAGGCGCGGGCATCGTCGAGGCGGTGGGCGAGGGCGTCACGGAAGTGAAGGTCGGCGACCGGGTGGCCTATGCGGCGCGCATCAATGGCGCCTATGCGCAGCAGCGCAACCTGCCGGCGGCCCTGCTGCTGGTGCTGCCCGAGCGCATCGGTTTCGATACGGCCGCCGCCATGATGCTGCAAGGCTTGACGGTGCAATACCTGTTCCACCGCACGGTGGCGCTGAAGGCGGGCGATACCGTCCTGTTCCACGCGGCCGCGGGCGGCGTGGGCCTGATCGCCTGCCAATGGGCCAAGGTGCTGGGCGTGAACCTGATCGGCACGGCCGGTTCCGATGAAAAGGCGGCGCTGGCCAAGGCGCACGGCGCGGCCCACGTCATCAACTACAACACGGAAAACTTCGTCGAGCGCGTGCGCGAGATCACGGGCGGCAAGGGCGTCTCCGTGGTCTACGATTCCATCGGCAAGGATACGTTTACGGGCTCGCTCGACTGCCTGGCGCCGCTGGGCATGATGGTCAGCTTCGGCAACGCCTCCGGTCCCGTGCCGGCATTTACGCTGAGCGAACTGGCGTCGCGCGGCTCGCTCTTCATCACGCGCCCGGCCCTGTTCAGCTATGCCTCGAACCGCGCCAACCTGGAAGAGATGGCCACTTCGCTGTTCGGCGTCGTCAGCAGCGGCGAAGTGCAGATCGAGATCAACCAGCGCTACAGCCTGGCCAATATCGCCCAGGCGCACACGGACCTGGAAGGGCGCAAGACGACCGGTTCGACCATCATCGTGCCATGAGCGGCGGCAGTGACGGCGCGCCGAAATTCGGCCGCCTGCTGCTCGTGCTGTTATTGGCCGTGGCCCTGATCGGCGCGCTCACCTTTGCCGCCGAGGCGTATTACTCATAGGCATAAAACAGACATGAAAAAACCGGCTGGCGCATCGCTGCACCAGCCGGTTTTTTTGTCTTGCCACGAAATTATTCTATTTTCACTTCGACCTTGCGTGGCACGCCGCTCTGGCCGGGGAAGTCGGCAAAGGCGCTCGCTACCATGGCTGGCATCACTTGCGAGGTGGCGCGCTTGTTGCTGGTCGATTGCACGGTCACGTCGTAGAGTTTCTTGCCGTTGCGGTCATTGATCGTGATGCGCAATTCGCGTTCGTATTTGTGGCGCACGCTTTCCTCGATATCCATCGGGCCATACCAGTAGGGGTTGTAGCCGAAGCGGCCATAGCCTGGCCATGCGCCGTAGCGGTAGCCGTAGCGGCCAGGCCAGTAGCCAGGACCATACCAGAATGGGTCGGTGGCTTGCAGCACGCGCTCAGGATAGTCGACGGTGGAAAAATGCATTGCCACGCGCAAATTGGCTGCCGCAGGGCCGGAAGCTTCGCCGAAACCGTGCTTGGTCAGTTCCGCGCGCACCAGGTTCTGGTAGCTGCGGTATTCCAGCGTGTCATTTTCGGCATCTGGCGTTTCAAACGCATACGATTTGTCCTGCAATTGCGCAGGCCACTCATGGAAGACGGTCACATCGCTGCGTATGGTGGTGGCGCATCCGGTCAGCAACACAGTCAATGCGGCCATCATGATGGTGAGATATCGTTTCATTGCATGACCTCCTGATTAGTAGACGCAATTCATCGCTTAGTATTATAAGAATAGTTCTATTTGTTTCTATTCATTATTACAGAATGTTACCTGGTATGTCGGCGTGTAAGGGAATCCAACATTCCTGAGCTGAATCGCGACCATCGCGGGCTGGTGTTGGTAAAATAGGCTTTTGCCTCCGCTCCCACCCAAATCCCTATGCGCACAGACAGCCCTCAGACGATTTACCGCAAAGATTACACGCCGCCCAGCTTCCTGGTCGACAGCGTCGAACTTGGTTTCGATCTTGATCCCGCCCGCACAGTGGTGGCGAGCCGGATCCGCATGCGCCACAACCCGGCCAGCACCAGCCGCAGCATCGAATTGCACGGCGAACACATCGAACTGGTGATGGTGCGCCTGAACGGCAAGCAGCTGAAACCGTCGCAATACAAGCTGACGGCCGGCATGCTGACCATCCCCAAGGCCCCGGACGATGTTACGCTCGATATCGAGACCGTGCTGGCGCCGCAGGACAATACCTCGCTGTCCGGCCTGTACGTGTCGAACCATAATTTCTTCACGCAGTGCGAAGCGGAAGGCTTCCGCCGCATCACCTTCTTCCCGGACCGCCCGGACGTGATGGCCAAGTACACGGTCATGCTGCGCGCCGACAAGGAACACTATCCGGTGCTGTTGTCGAACGGCAACCTGATCGAAGAGGGCGACCTGGGCGACGGCCGCCATTACGCCAAGTGGGAAGACCCGTTCAAGAAGCCGTCCTACCTGTTCGCCCTGGTCGCCGCGCGCCTGGTATGCCAGGAAGAGCGCTACACGCTCCAGTCCGGCCGCGAAGTGCTGCTGCAGGTGTGGGTGGAAGAGGGCAACCTCGATAAGACCGATTACGCCATGCAGTCGCTGAAAAACTCGATCCGCTGGGACGAGGAACGCTTCGGCCTGGAGCTGGACCTCGATCGCTTCATGATCGTCGCCGTGGGCGACTTCAACATGGGCGCCATGGAAAACAAGGGCCTGAACATCTTCAATACCAAGTACGTGCTGGCCAATCCGCGCGTGGCGACCGACGTCGATTACGCGGGCATCGAAGCGGTGGTGGGCCACGAGTACTTCCATAACTGGACCGGCAACCGCGTGACGTGCCGCGACTGGTTCCAGCTGTCGCTGAAGGAAGGCTTGACCGTGTTCCGCGACCAGGAATTCTCGGCCGATATGATCGGCACGGACACGGGCCGCGCCGTCACGCGCATCGACCAGGTGCGCACCCTGCGCCAGGCGCAGTTCCCCGAAGACGCGGGCCCGATGGCCCATCCCGTGCGTCCCGACTCTTTCGTCGAGATCAATAACTTTTATACGGTCACCATCTACGAGAAGGGCGCCGAAGTGGTGCGCATGTACCAGACCCTGGTCGGCCGCGACGGTTTCCGCAAGGGCATGGACCTGTATTTCGAGCGCCACGATGGCCAGGCCGTGCAGTGCGACGACTTCCGCGCCGCCATGGCGGACGCGAATGGCCGCGACTTCAGCCAGTTCGAACGCTGGTACAGCCAGGCCGGCACGCCCGTCGTCACCGCATCCACGCGCTACGACGCCGCCAGCCGGACGTTCGAGCTGACCCTGGCGCAAAGCTGCCCCGCCACGCCGGGCCAGCCGAAAAAACTGCCTTTCCACATTCCCGTCACCGTCGGCTTGCTGGCTGCCGATGGCGGCGACCTGCCGCTGCACGTGGATGGCGTGGCGTCGAACGGCGCGGCCAGCGTCGTGCTGGAATTGACGCAGGCGTCGCAGACCTTCCGCTTCACGCATGTGACGGAAGAACCCGTGCCATCGCTGCTGCGCGATTTTTCCGCGCCCGTGGTGCTCGAATACGGCTATACCGATGCGGAGCTGCTGCACCTGTTCCGCCACGACAGCGATCCCGTGAACCGCTGGGAAGCGGGCCAGCGCCTGGCCATGGAGCGCCTGCTGAAACTGACCGCCGCCGTCGCCGCCGGCGAGACCCTGGCGCTGGACGACACCTTCATCGCAGCGCAGCGCGCCTTGCTGGCCGACGACACCCTCGATCCTGCCTTCCGCGAGCTGGCCCTGATCCTGCCGTCGGAAACCATCATCGCCGAGCGCATGGCGCAAGTCGACCCGCAGGCGATCCATGCGGCGCGCCAGTTCATGCGTCGCACCATCGCGGCAGCCCTGAAACCTGAATTGCTGGCGCAATACCACGCCAACCAGACGCCGGGCGACTACAGCCCCGACGCCCTGTCGGCCGGCAAGCGCGCGCTGAAAAACCTGGCCCTGTCGTATCTGCTGATCGCGCCCGAAGCGGCGGAGCTGGACCTGGCGCGGCTGCAGTTCGACAATGCCGGCAACATGACGGACCGCGCCGCGGCGCTGGCAGCGCTGATTCATTCCGGCTCGCAGCCGCATGCGCAGGCGGCCTTGACCAGCTTCTATACCGACTTCGAGAACGAAGCGCTGGTGGTCGACAAGTGGTTCGCCATGCAGGCGGCCGCGCCGACGACCGACGTGCAAGCCGTGCGCCAGCTGATGACGCATCCGGCCTTTACCTTGAAAAATCCGAACCGCGCGCGCAGCCTGATCTTCAATTTCACCAACGGCAATCCATCGCAATTCCATGCGTCCGACGGCAGCGGCTACGCCTTCTGGGCCGAGCAGGTCATCGCGCTTGACGCCCTGAACCCGCAGGTGGCCGCGCGCCTGGCGCGCTCCATGGACCGCTGGCGCCGTTACGTGCCGGCGCTGCAAAACCACATGCGCACGGCGCTGGAGCAAGTCGCCGGCCAGGCCAGTTTGTCGAATGACGTGATGGAAGTGGTCAGCAAGGCATTGGCCAATTGACGGCTGTCGGATGACGCCCTGCGGGCTGATCCGACCTACACGGCGTCATGATTTCGTAGGTCGGCTTGGCGCCAACGGCGCGTAAGCCGACAATCACCGCACGAGACGTATTTAAAACTAACGAAGGGGTTTCATGAAACGCATCAGTCTTACGCAATACCTGGTTGAAGAGCAGCGCTCGAACAACAGCATTCCGGCCGAACTGCGCCTGCTGATCGAAGTCGTCGCGCGCGCCTGCAAAACCATCAGCCACGCCGTCGGCAAGGGCGCCCTCGGTGAAGTGCTGGGCACGGCCGACACGGAAAACGTGCAGGGCGAAGTACAGAAAAAACTCGACATCATCTCCAACGAGATTTTGCTCGAAGCGAACGAATGGGGCGGCCACCTGGCGGCCATGGCGTCGGAAGAAATGGAATCGATCCACCCGATCCCGAACCGTTATCCGAAGGGCGAATACATGCTGCTGTTCGACCCATTGGACGGCTCGTCGAACATCGACGTCAACGTCTCGATCGGCACCATTTTCTCGGTACTGAAGGCGCCGGACGGCATGGGGCAGCCGACGGAGCAGGATTTCATGCAGGCGGGCAGCAAGCAAGTGGCGGCCGGTTACGCCGTGTACGGTCCGCAAACCATGCTGGTGCTGACCTTCGGCAATGGCGTGAATTGCTTCACCCTGGACCGCGAAATGGGTTCGTGGGTCCTCACGCAAAGCAATATGCAGATTCCGCCGACGACGAAGGAATTTGCCATCAACATGTCGAACGCGCGCCACTGGCATCCGCCCGTGAAGCGCTATGTCGACGAACTGCTGGCCGGCGACACGGGCCCGCGCGGCACCAACTTCAACATGCGCTGGATCGCTTCGATGGTGGCCGACGTGCACCGCATCCTGAACCGCGGCGGCATCTTCATGTACCCGGCCGATCTGCGCGACACTTCGATGCCGGGCAAGCTGCGCCTGATGTACGAAGCGAACCCGATGGCCTTCATCGTCGAGCAAGCCGGCGGCGCAGCCACCGACGGCCAGCAGCGCATCATGGACATCGCCCCGCACAAGCTGCACCAGCGCGTGCCCGTTTTCCTCGGCTCGAAGGACGAAGTGGCCCGCGTCACCGCGTATCACGCCGAGTAAAAAAGCCGCACTTTTCCACGATTTTCAGCGGCCCGCAGCCGGGCTGCTAAAAAAATGCAAAAAAGTTCGCGTTGACACTAGCAAATTTTGTGCATTGTTTGTAGAATGTGGGTCTTCGCCGTTGTAGCTCAGTTGGTAGAGCAGCACATTCGTAATGTGAAGGTCGCCAGTTCGATTCCGGCCAACGGCACCAAGTATTCGTAAGAGGTAGTATGGAAAAACCCAGATTAACCCGTTTTCATAGGGGGAGGCTGGGTTTTTTTACGTCCGCGTTTTCGGCGTAGTCCGGTATAAAACGGTTAAATCCTGCTACCATTTGCCAAAAATTGGCAAAGGGTTTGGCAAAAATGGCAGCACCGATCAAAGACGGCAAGGTATGGCGCCACAGGGTGATGGTCGCCGGGACACGGTCCAGCGGGACATTTGATACGAAGGCGGCTGCCTTGGCCTGGGAGGCTGAGCAGCGAATCAATGCCGGCGGCAAAAAAGCAGTAGCCAGTACGAAGACCTGCGCCGATGCGTTCCGCAAGTACGAGCTAGAGGTATCTAAGTTGAAGCGAGGCCACCGCTGGGAGGCATTCCGCCTGACGTTCTTTGCTGAGATGCCGCTCGGCTCCGTCAAGATGTGCGATTTGGATGCTACTCATATTGCCGCTTGGCGCGATGAACGACTGCTGAACGTCCAGGGCGGTTCGGTAACCCGAGAAATGAATCTGCTGTCGCACGTGTTTTCCGTCGCTCGCAAGGAATGGAAATGGATATCGGCCAGCCCCACGGCCGACGTTGCGCGGCCAAAGGCGAAACCGCCCCGTGATCGTCTTATCAGCTCCGAAGAGATCAAGAAGATTTGTATCGCACTTGGGTGGGATCACCAGGTGGCCGGTGTCGTCCCGAAGACCAAGCAGCAGCGCATCGCAATAGCTTTCCTGTTTGCCATCGAGACTGCGATGCGTGCTGGGGAAATATGCTCGTTACGGGCGGAAGATGTGAATGGTCGCGTGGCTCGGCTGCGGATGACGAAAAACGGATTGCCTCGTGATGTGGCTTTGTCCCCGCGTGCGGTGGAATTGTGGGCAATGGTGCCTGAGGGATTTGATTTGACGCCGGCGACGCTCGATGCGATGTTCCGCAGGGCGCGAGATACGACTGGCATTAAGGGTTTGACGTTCCATGACACGCGCCATGAAGCAATCACCAGGCTCGCCAGCAAACTTAACGTGCTGGACCTGGCCCGGATGGTGGGGCATCAGGATATTCGGCAGTTGCAGGTGTACTACAACGCTAGTGCTGATGACATAGCTAGTAAGCTTTGATGCTCATCAATGCGCCGATGTAACAGATGTAAAAAGAGTTCGTTTAATGTTTCGTACTATTGACAACCGGTTGCTCTATTTTTGATTAATGCTATGATTCGGGCATGGACATCTTAAAAATTCTCCGAAACGGCGCTGTATCGATGGCCGGTAGCTATGTAAGTCCTCGTGACTATCCTAGGCCGGACCGTGATGGTTTCCGTCGAGATCAGGCTAAGCTTATTGGCGACGTTCGAACCGTCGGGAATGACATTAAAAAATCAATAGGCTCCAATGTCAAACAGGCATACAAATCTTCAGTCCGTTGATAGTGATGGCAAAAGTGTTTCTCTTAATCACACTTCAACTGACAGCCCCATCCTCCCAGCTGCACAACTTGCGCAACTGAAAGAAATTGACCCAAAATTGGTTCAATGGGTCGTTGACCAAACTGAGATTGAAGCGGCATCACGTAGATCACAGGAAAAACGCATTGACTGGTTTATCTTTGCTGAGAGGATGTCGGGTGTTCTGATGGGAGGCGCTGTTGCATTGGGTGGAATGGCAATTGCCGCCTATGTGATCGTCCAAGGACATGACTGGGCTGGAGTCGGCATCGGAGGTGCGACACTGGCTGCTATAGTTACAGCCATTGTAGCAAGAGGTCACATGACCAAGTCGAAAGAGTCGGCGCCCGTGCCGAAAGTCGTCGTAAAGGCGCCGCCAAAGACCGCGCCTCCTCCCAAAAAACTGAGATCAAACAGGCCTCCAGGTGAGCAGTAAAGTTTATTAGCGATCTCATGTTGGCCGGATTTTCATTCAGGACACGTGGCTTTCCGCCCATTTAATTACCTCACGTGCTTTGTACAGTGCTTGAGCGCGTCCTGGTGTCGGCAATCTAATAGGTCGGGGGAACGACGGAAGGCATACGATGTCGTCGCGTACCGTGTCCACCGAGCGCTTCAGGTAGGCGCCAATGTTCTTCGTATCCCACAAGTCAACCTCAACAGGTAGCGGTGGTGGTACGGGCTTGGACAGCCGCTCCAGCAACTTCACCAGCATTTCATCGGTACTCATATATTCCCTTTCGTGTTCTCTGCAACCTCAACAGCAGTGACGCTTTCCGTGCTGCGATTCATCGTATGACCGTTCATGCTGCCACCGCTCTTTCCATAGCATCGTACGGTTTTGCATTCTGGTCGAAGTCGCCCATGTCCAGTTCCTGGGTGAGGTATTGATGGAAGTCGACCAAGCCGCCGTTCTCGATCTCGTGGACAACGCCTGCAGCCAGTTCTACTGGCAGAGGGTTTCTAGGGGTGAGTAGAGCGAGCCGGCGGCTGTCTAGGCCTAGTTGAAAGTCGTATGCAGTCATGAGGACCAAGTTCAGGTGGTTGTTGATGGCGATGTCGGGTACGCCCGCCCGACGGACGACAATGTTTGGTGATGCAATGAGGCTTTTAAGGAGGCCGGTGCCAAGGTCCTGGACGAGGACATCTTGGAGTACCGCATAACGCTTGCCGATTGCCCATCCATTAAATGTGCGGCGAGGAAGTACGCCACCCAGTTGGGCTTGGTTGCCGTACATCGGACCAACGATTCTTTCGAAAAGGAGGCTCTTGCCAGCGCCCTGGGAGCCGGCGACAAGTAGTGCCGTCTGCATCTTGGCGCCGGGATGGCGCAGTGGATACGCCAGCCAGCGGGCCACCCAGGTGGCTTGCGCGTTATCCTGGTTGCACAGATGCAGCAGCAGCGCGCGGATATGAGGTGCAGCGGTCGTGGCCACTGGCGCTGCAGGTTGCGCGATCGAGCCGAAGAAGGCGCGGATTTTGGCGAAAAGGGACGTGATGAATTTCATGGTTGCTCCGTTCGTGGTGGTTATTGAGTTGCTGCTTCGGTATCAGGCGTGGGCTTGGTGGCGCCGACTACCGGGGATTTGGGCCATGGCCATGGCTTCTGCGGAGCGGCCGCTTTTGGCTTGCGTGCGCGCCGCGTTGGCGTGGTTGCTTGCGATATTGGTTCGTCGTGCGCGGGTGCTGCAGGTGCTTCAGCTACGGCAGCAGCCGCATTGAGGCCAATCTGCTCGGCGAGCATTTCCGCGTCTTCGTCGTCTTTCGGGGTGTCGGCGAGCTGGTTCTCTGGCGCCGAATTAGTCTCACGGCGCAGCCAGACTTGACCAGGTGCGTAGTGCCAGCCGAGCGCATTGGCTGCGGCCTCCAGCGGTTTGAGCATCAACGGCCGTTCAGCGAGGATGAACTTGCTCAGGTCATTGAGGCGGTCAGGCGCAATGGCGATCAGCTGGCCAAGCTGATAATCCTGGACGGATTCAAACGCTATCGTTTCCATTTCCAACTGCAGGCGCACCGCATCTGGATCGATGCCCTCATGCCTGGCCATGGCATGTATTGCGGCCTGCTGGTTATCGAAAGCTTCGTCATCCCATCCATTTGTAATCAGGCTGTCGCTCAGCAGCAAGTCGACCAGCAACAGCTGCACATCTGGCAGACCTGCCTGATCGATATAGGCGTGAATGCTCTCGGTGCTGGAGGTATCAAACGTGTATATGCCGGCGAGAGCCTCGTCCGGAAGATCGCGGTCAATCAGCACCAGTTTGGTAAATTCGCGCAGCGAGGCCAGTGAAAATCCGTTGGCGCCGCGTGCGCGCAGGCGCTTGTAAAGCTCGATGCGGTAGGCTTCTTCCTGCTCGGCTTTTGCCTCATCCGCGCGTGCGATTTCCCGTTGCTTTTCGGCGGCCGCTTGCTTTTCCGGTGTATTGGCAGCGGCCTCCTTTTTTGCTTCTGCGGCGCGGAGTGTCGACATGCGCGCGTCATAAACTTCTTTTGTTTCGCACGCGCCGGCATCTTCCAGGAGTTTCTGGATAGTCGCCTTATCGTAAAAGGGGGTCAACAGGCCCTTCTCGTCCTTCACGTACCACGCTGGCTCGGGGAGCAGGCCGCTCTCAAGGAATTTCTCGGTATTACCTTCATTTTTTGTGCTGGGCGCGTTGCGTTCGAAGACCCACAACGGCGACGCCAGCGCTACAAACTCGCTGCTGCTTCTATATTCATTCTGACGTCTTCTTGTCGCCCCATCCTCGCCTTCGTAGACGGGCACGCCGCCTTGAGATGCTGCTGCGATGGCTAATGCATCGTGCGCCTGGCGCTTTTCGGCATAGCACGCCGGATCTGTGCAGACGTCTGCACTTTTGATGTCGGTGAATACGTCCGGCTGGTTGCCTGTTTTCTTGGGGCACTTGGTGCAGGCGCCGGCCAGCGTCACTAGGCTGGAGTCGGTGAGCTTAAACAGCGCGCGGGTCAGGTCGACCATATAGCGGGTCTGGATATGCTGTAACGCCGCGCGGTAGGACATCGGCTCGCCAGTGCGCTGGTCCGGCGAGCTGATCTCGGCCAGCGCCTTGATCTGCAGGGCAGGGACGGGTACACGTGCGATCAGCAGGGCTGTCGAGGCCGAGATAACGTCATCGAGAAACTTCTCGCGCACTTCGGTCGTCAGCGCGCAAAGTTTCAGGCGGCTATAGATGTAGGAACGGGATTTTTTGAGCTTGTCGATCAGGCGCTCGGCCGTGTAGCCAGCGTTGAGCATCAGCTCCTGGAAGCCCTCGGCCTCCTCCATGGGATGAGGGTCTTCGCGTTGCAGGTTCTCCAGCAGCTGGATCTCGCGCGCCTGCAGGTCGGTCAGGGTGCGGATGATGGTCGGACCTCGTTGCAGCTGAGCGATGTTCCCCGCGCGCCAGCGGCGCTCGCCGGCGACGATCTCGAATTTCTGTGGCGCTTCTGCGGTCGGCGTTACGGGCCGGATCAGGATGGGCTGGACGATTCCAACCTCTTTGATGTTGGCGGCCAGCTGCTCCAGCGCCGGTTGGTTGAACCGTTTGCGGTTGGTGTAACTGGGGCGGATGTCGGCCCAGTCGGTGATTGCGAATACCTGATCGTCGACCAGTTCGTCGACGACGATGCGTTTCTCGCTGCGGGCCGGGGCTTTCGTCATGCCTCCGATGGTGGGTATTACGAGGTCACTACTCATGTGCGGCTCCTGGTTGTGGGCGGGTATGGCCCGGTTAGCGTTTAATGAAGTCGAAAGGGGTGCTGCTGCCGACTGGCAAGAGTTCATGCCCCTCTGCCAACTGCGCCACTAGGGCGGCCTGTGCCTGGCGTGGCGACATTGGTTTTCCATCCGGGTGCGTGAAACCGCGCAGCTCGTGCAAGGGCCTGGCGAGCACGCTACGAACGTCGATTGCCAGGTGGACGAACGGGGCGGTCATTTGATGCCACCTGGTGTGTGGTAAACGAGATCGAACGAGACGCCCTTGGGCAGGGTCACAGTTACCAGCCACGCTGTGAAGCCGGCGCGCAGCTGGAACTGCGGTCGCTTTGGCTCCGTGACCTGGTAACCGCGCCGGCGCATCGCGTCGAACACTTGCAAGATGCCCAGGCGGCCATCCGTGCCGGATACCTCGGCGGTGCTGCAGCCGGTGTTGCGAGCGAACCGCGACAGTGCTGCGGCATCGTTCGCGCTTGTCAATGTGTCGTGCAGACTTTGCGAGCTGGGTAATGTCGCCTTGGCCGGCTTGCGAGTAGCTGTGGTGGGCATGCTGCAGGCTCCTACAGTGGGTGCGCGGACACGCCGCAGGGTTCGCCACATTGGGCGTCGACGGCGTCCTCGCACGCAGCGCAGGCCGTGCTGGCCAGTGCGTAGTAGCGCGTGACCGCGCACGAGGTCGTGACGGTGACGCGGAAGGCGTTCACTGGCGGGCCTCTTTTTTTGGGGTGAGTAGTATCGAAAAGACGCGGTTGGCCAGCGCCATGTCGTGTCTTTGCAGCGCACCAGATAGCGCAGCAATGAAGGTCTCGGTGCACAGGACGCGATCTTTCGGGTGCCTACTTGTGGCGACGTCAATACATTGCTGAATACTGCCAAGAACTGTGAGAGGGGGTTTTGGAAGGTTTTCCATCGTCTTCGCTCCATCGTTGTGGTTGCTAATACGAATAAGTTTAGGCATGCCTAAAGAAACAGTCAAGTAAATATTTTCGGCATGCCTAAATTTTTGACTATGTAGACGCTCTGGTCTTTCGGCAAGGCGAAAAAAAACCCCGGCATGCGGGGTTGATTGCCTAAAACGGCAGGGTTAGAAGTGGTCGCCTTCTCTACGTACTACCCTGCCAATAATGATGCATTCGTTGCCATGACAATTCCTGCGATAAAACTTCCGTTGATCGGAGTTGTCTGACATCAGCCACCATTGGCCGGCATCACGCGATATACGTTTTACAACAGCTTCCCCGCCATAGTTGACTGCGAATACTCCATTGTCGGTCAGCTTCTTGTCGGCCAGATTGATGACGATCGTATCGCCCTCATAGAAGGTGGGTTCCATGCTTTCGCCCTTTACCTTGACTGCCAGGAGGTTCTCAGGGTCAAAGCCCTTGCGGTGCACCCATGATTTAGACAGCCCCAGAGTCCCACCGTCGGTGTTGTCTGGTTCAGTTTGAAAACCCGTTACTCCGGCCTGTAGTCGCAGTTGTACCAACTTAACGCGATAAAGCGCTTCCTCGTCGTCTTCGATAAGTGAGATTGGAACGGACCCAGGCATAAGCTTTTGAGCGTCCTCTTTCGAAGTGTCGGTTCCGTGAAGCAGCCAATCCGGCGATACCTCCAATACCTGACAAACCTTTACCAGGTTGTTGCCTTCGATCATTTTTGTATCGCCGTTCTCCCAGTCAGTAACTGTCGGCGCGGATACTCCCACCAGCTTCGCAAAAGCTGATTTTTTGATGTTTTTGGCCTCGCGGGCCTGCGTAAGTCTTTTGTGCCAATCCATTAGGTAATCCTAACAACTTCCAAATAAGGGATGCCTAAATTATTCTTGCTTATTTCTTTAGGCTTGCCTAAAATAAGGTATGACTAATGAACTTACAGCCGACGAAATCATTGACGCGCTTGGCGGCACGTCAGAAACCGCACGGATTTGCCAAGTTAAAGACCCGTCCGTGTCTGAGTGGCGCCGCAACGGCATCCCGCGTGCACGTCTTATGTTCCTGAAACTGGCACGGCCAGAAGTCTTCAGTTCACAGGGGCGGAACGTCTCTGATCCTGGTCATGCAGGACGTCAGCTGCCATCGTCAACAAACATTCTCGATACCGTACCGGAGCATTCCGTCGTAGGTGTCGATCCGCGAAGCCGGGCGTGAGCAGGATCAATTTTCATGTCGCAAGCGTAGCTTGACCGCGTGATGTGAACAACCACCAAGAAGAAGGATATGTTGTGAAAATCAAAAAATCGTACCTTGGAATGATCAAGGCGTTTCCTGGCGGTTGGGACGCAATTGCGGCCGCCCTGGGTATGAGCCGCAATAGCCTGGAGAACCGCGTCTACGAACGCAAAGGTCAGGGCGTCACTGTGGACACTGCCCTGCAGCTGCAGGCGTTCTCCGGCACAACGCTGTTCGCTGAGGCTGTGGCCTCATCGAGCGGTGGCGCCTTCGTAAAGCTGCCGGAAGATATGTCCGACGGCAATGAGGTGCTGGCTAAAAAGTTCCGCGACATTTACGTCCGCTTGGGCGTCTTCGCCTCCCACTTTGAAGAGGCGACGGCAGACGAAGTGATCGATTCACGTGAGCGGGCCTGCCTTGATGCTGATATCGATGGCCTGCAGCGTGC
The DNA here is from genome assembly GCF_001758625.2 of Janthinobacterium sp. HH102. NCBI lineage: Bacteria > Pseudomonadati > Pseudomonadota > Betaproteobacteria > Burkholderiales > Oxalobacteraceae > Janthinobacterium > Janthinobacterium sp. HH102. Next base: position 5,500,581 of record NZ_CP062062.1, on the reverse strand, counting down.
GTTGTCAGAGCTAATGGCGTTGACAATCCGTGTTTATTGCAAGCCGGATGTCGGACAGGATGGTGCGGCATGAGTGCGCATTTTGGCCCGCGCGCCGGAACGCGCCCTGATCTTGCCTTTCGTAAGCTGGTCCAGCTGGGCGGCCGTGCCACCCAGCATGGCTGGATGAATTCCATGGCGTGGACTCGTCCGATTACCGCGTTTGAGCGTGAAGTTATCAATTCGCTGATGCGTTGCCACGTAGTACGCCACGAGGCTGGCGATTACGTGGTGACGCAAAAAGGATGGGATTTTGTTGGCCGCTCGACTCAAGCCAAGGTGGCGCCGGCAGGCCAGGTCGCCGGGCCGCGCTATGTCGGCAAGAAACTCCCTTTGTCTCCCGCGAACATGGTGCGCGCGCCACTGGCCCGTCCTGGCTCGTTTGACTATGCAACGATTCCATCTCGAATGGGCAGCCAGCGCGTGCCGCACGGTCTGGCTATGCCTGGGGTGATGGGAGCGATTGTCAGTGACTAATGTTGCCCAGGTAATTGCTCAAATGGCGGACTATGATATGCCGCCGCTTCCAACGAATCACCCCGTATTAGATGGCAAGTTTCATCGTTTCGGTCCGAAGAAAAAGGGTTGGTACATCCTGCGCGAACTGGTTCTCAAGACCGGCCGCAGGGTCGTCACTGGCGCTTTTGGTTTCCACCAGGGCGACAACCGGAATACCGTACCTGTCACAGTCGACGCCGAGGCGATGACGGATGACGAGCGCGCGGAGTTTGCGACCAAGCTGCGTGAGAACGAACAGCGTGAGGCCGAGAAGAAGCAGCGCGAGGCTCAGCTAGCCGCCAACCGTGCGCGAGATCAGTGGATGAAAGCCGCTGGCATCGCTGTGCAACATCCGTACCTGGACCGCAAGCAGATCGCGGGCGAGGGCGTACGCGTCGACCGCGCCGGATCATTGCTGATCCCGCTGCAGCGTGCCGGGCAGCTGGTTGGTCTGCAGAAGATCGACCAAGCGGGCGAGAAGCGCTACAACGCTGGCATAGACAAGCCTGGCGCGTACCACATGCTTGGACAGCCGCTTGACGCAACTGTCATCGCCGTGGGCGAGGGTTACGCCACATGTGCGAGTGCGCGTGCGGCCTCAGCGCTGGCCGGCGTCGACCTGCCTGTGGCCGTGGCTTTTGACGCCGGTTCTTTGGCGTCCGTGGCTACCGCTTTGCGCGAGGCGTTCCCACACGCGCATCTGCTGTTTCTTACTGACGATGATGACCAGTTAGTCGAGCGTTTCATCGAGCGCTTGCGCGAGGACTATCAGGTCCTGGCCGCTGTTCTGATCGACGGCGCCTCGCATGTCGTGCTGGCCGACGATGGTGCGGACGTGGAAGTCACTGCCTGGTGGCGCGCCGACGCGGCAGGCGTGCAGTACATCGAGGCGGATGTGCGCACCGGCCGCCGGCAGCAGCGCTACACGTTCAAGAATGCCGGCGTGGCCAGTTGCTCGGCGTTATGCCGGAAGATGGATCGCACTTCGATGGTCATGCCGTTATTCGCCGACAGGGCGGGGCGCAAGCTGTCGGACTTCAACGACCTGCAGATCGAGGAGGGGCTGGACACGGTAGCGGCGCAGATTGGGGTTGCCATCCATGCTGCGCAGCAGCCCAAATCTGCTGCTCCCGTTCCTCCTGCCGCGCCAGCCGCCAATTCAATGGTCCCCCCTGCTGCGCAGCAGCCAGATTCTGGTTTTCCCGACGCCAGCGTGATCGCGCCAGTGCTTGATCTCGGGGTGTTGTTCCTGGAAGGCGTGACGGATGAATCCCCCCCTCCCCCTGGTGCGGAGCAGCCAGCCCGCAGGAGCGCTGTCGACGCAGAGGCGGACGATAGCGATGCGCGCCTTGCAGCAGCGCTGGAGGCAGGGTATGCGGATGGATCGCTGCCTGAGCCTCCAGATGCTGACGGCTCCGCTTCCGCGCCGGGGGCGGGGGGCGAAGGCAAGCAGGCGAAAGATAAACCGAAGAAGGTATACGGCGCGGATCACTGGAACCAGGTGGAATACGTGTTGAAAAACTTCGTGCTGGTGTATGGCGAAGACCTGGTGTGGGACGTGTCGCAGCGCATGCTGATGAAGATATCGAGCATGCGCACCATCGTGGCCAACAACGATGTCATGAAGTTTTGGGGCGGCGAAGCTCGGCGCTGGGTGCTGAAAAAGAATATCGTTTTCGATCCGCAGGACACGCCGTCACCGGCATCGAGCGGCGCCACGGCCACGGTCAACCTGTTCAATGGTTGGAAGATGCAGCCGCGACGCGGCAGCTGCTTGCGCATCCAGACCCTGATTGCTCACCTGTGCGACGGCAATGATGCCCTAGTCGAGTGGGTGGAACGCTGGCTGGCCTATCCGCTGCGCAATCGCGGCGCGAAGATGGAGACGTCGATCATCATGCACGGCGACGAGGGCAGCGGTAAGAACTTCTTCTTCGAGAAGGTGATCAAGAAAATCTATGGCGAATACGGCTATGTGATCGGCAATGCGCAGCTGGAGAGCCAGTTCAATGACTGGGCCTCGATGAAGCTATTCATGGTGGCCGATGAGGTGGTGACGCGCTCGGAACTGAAGCACATGAAGGGCAAGCTCAAGTACCTGGTGTCGGGCGACATGATCATCATCAACCCGAAGGGCCTGCCCGAACATGGCGAGGCTAACCATATGAACTTCGTCTTCCTATCGAATGAGCTACAGCCGCTGGCCCTGGACAAGACGGACCGGCGCTACCTGGTGATCTGGACGCCGCCGGCATTGTCGCGCGAGTTCTACGTCCAGGTGGCCGAAGAGATCGCCAGCGGCGGTATCGAGGCGTACTACCACTACCTGATGCACGAGCTGGACATGGGTGACTTTGACGAGCACACCAAGCCGATCTATACGGACGCCAAGGACGATTTGATCGAGAAGAGCCTGACGCCGGCCGAGCGCTTCTACCGCGACTGGAGCCGTGGTTTCCTGCCGCTGCCGTTCATCACGTGCGGCGCCACCCAGCTATACGACGCATACAAGGTCTGGTGCGACAAGAGCGGGGAATCGAAGTACATCTCGCAGACCATCTTCTCGCCCACCGTGTTGCGGTACGCCGGCGAGGCGTTGGAAAAGCACCTGATCAAGTATGAGCTGGGATCGGTGGTCAAGCAGCGCAACGTGTTTTTAGCCGGGAAGAAGCCAGAAGGCAAGACGCTTGCAGAGTGGGCGGCAGATGCATCGGGCCTGTTCGAGAAAAGTTTGAGGGCATATCGGAGTCGCAGCGGGGTTGATGCGGCCGATGTTGAGGGTTAAGCCATCACATCGCACAAAGTCATCACATCGCAAACCCGCATGAATGCTGGAATGTGATGGGTGTGAAGGGTATTACGGGTTTTCGCGCACGCACACATGTGCGCATTGACGGACAAGGCCGTTTGAATGTCGATGGTTCGCTATATTTTTTTGTCAGAAAGTAGAAAGAAGTAATAACAGTACTCATACCCATCACAAGTAAGTATCCATGCGGGTTAGCGATGTGATGGGTATGTGATGGGTATGAAGGGTTAGCGGAATACGGCCGGTTTTCATCGAAGAAGGAAGTGGAGGGCAGGACGATGAATAAGAAGGTGAGCATGCGGGAGCAAATGCCCCAGGTGGCGGCGATCATCGATGCGTTCCGCGAGGCATTTGGGGCGGAGGTGGTGGATGCGGCGATACGGCGCGGCATGCGTGGTGGGCAGGGGTTCCACGCTACTGAGAAGGGGTATGAGGTGGGCACGCCGGTTTATCGGGGCGTGCTGCTGGATAGGGCGCCAGGGCGGTATGTGGGGCGGATGGGTGAAGTGGCATGGCAGGCAGCATTGGATCAGCAAGCGATTGATAACGAGAAAAGGGGCTAGGCGATGGAAGTGAAAGCGGAAGAAGCGGTATTTGAAAACGTGGGGCAGGCGGTGCATGTGTCGTTTCTGATCATGGCCCAGGAGGCAAAGCAGGACGCGCCATTACGGGCGGCGCTTATCAAGGCCATGGAGTCGGTGCAATTGAACGGACGGCAGCGTTGCTGGCTGGAGCAGCTGCGCGGCACGGCGTCGGGAACAATCAATTTCGGCGGCCTGGATGGCAACGAGGTGCGCGCCCAGTGCGCCATGGTGCTGCAGGCGGTAAAGCACCGGCTGCCGAAGACGGAAATGTGGGTGCTGCAGGCGAAGTACGGGCAGACGGATTTCGAAGATGTGGATGGTCATCGCCGCTTTGCTTTCTCGGTTGAGCGCATCGAGGCCATCAAGGGATTGGCGGATTGGTTCCGGCCAATGTTCCCTGGACTGAACCCGCATGCTATCGACTGCATGCTTGGGCGATTGTTCGCCAATCATAAGCAACTGGACATCACGGTGCGCGACCTGGCCAAGTCATTCGGCGCAAGCCACATGACCTACCAGCGGGCATCGATAAAGATGCACGGGCATGTGCGGGAGCTTGAACAGATGGCCTATAGCCGACTCGCACCAAGCTTTGTTGCTGATGGCGTGGTCGAGGAGTTTTTGCAATAGCTTGACGCGGCTGTTACAGCGGGTGTATATTTCGGTCATTCTCGCAGCAGTAACGCCTAAAGCCCGCACAAGCGGGCTTTTTTGCGTTTAACGAGACGATTTCTCAACAGCGAAAGAGGTGATCTATCTCGATCCGCTCCATAGCGGGGGATACATTCGTTTCTGGTGCTTGCCCACTTCAGTGGGCTTTTTTATTTGTGTTGATGATAGGGCGCAGAGGCGGACCCTTCAACCACAAGGCGGCCGCTTTTCTTGTGGGGTGTTTTGTGCAGACGTCTGCACATGTACTGGATGGAGAAAGAATGGCCCTTGAAATATCCGTCCGGACCAATCTCGCAGACGTAGAGCGCGGGTTGAGCGACCTGGCCAAGCGGCAAATGCCATATGCCACAGCCTTAGCATTGACGTCGCTGTCCAAGTTGGTAGCTGCTGATGCGGTTAAGAATCTGTCCGCGAAGCTCAAGAACCCGTCGCCGTTTACGCTGCGCTCGGTGAAGGCTATGGCAGCGCGCAAGGATAACCTGGTGGCCAAGGTGTACGTGATGGACAAGGCGGCAGAGTATCTGGAGCCATATGAGCGTGGTGGTGTACATAAGCTGGCCGGCAAGGCGCTCCTCAATCCCAAGGACATCGCGCTCAATCAATATGGGCAGTTGCGCAAGGGTACGCTGGCCGCGTTGAAAGGGCGCAGCGATATCTTCATTGGGCCGGTCAGGACAAAGAAGGGCATCGTCAATGGTGTATGGCAGCGCACGGCAGCTAAGGCAACGATCACCAATAAGAAGACAGGCAAGACGCGCATCAGTTCGCGGGGTGTCAACACGTCCGGGGCACTGAAGCTGTTGATTCGATTCGGTGATGCGCTCGCAGTCAGGACACATCTAGGCTACCACGCTCGGGCAACGGCAATGGTCAATGCCAACTTCAATGCCGAGATGGACAAGGCAATGATCAAAGCAATAGGGACGGCCCGTCCCTGACGACCAGCCGGTCGAGTGTAAAGGCGGTGCCAAAATCAACGGGTCCTCCCTGGAGGGTTTGCTCCCGAGGGCATTGCGCGCCCCGTTCTTTCTCTAGCTGAGGAATTGCATACGCTTCCTTCCTTTTTAGATTACTGGGTACCGATATGGGAAAGCTGGTCAACAAGCGCGACCTGTCGGAGATCATGGGCGTGTCGGAGCGGACATTCACCGAGTGGCAGAAAGAACCAGGCTTCCCTTTTGAAATCAATGGGGGGCGGGGCGTTGGAAATAGCTACGATACTGCCAAGGTCATCCAGTGGATGATCGAGCGCGACATCGCGCGCCGCTCCGCAGAAAAGCCGCGTGACCGCTTGGATCGTTTGAAGGCGGACATGGTCGAAGTCGACCTGGCCGAGAGGCTGGGCCAACTGGCGCCGGCCGCACTGTTCGAGCGCGCCTGGTCCGATCACATCATCGCGGCCAAAACAGAACTGTTGTCACTGCCGCTCAGGCTAGTGGGCGAAATTCATGCATTGCATAACATCACGGTCGATACCGATCTGATCCTGGTGCAGATCGAGGCCTCGCTGGCCAAGCTGGAGAGTTTTGATGTCGACGCATTCGATTCTGATGAACCCGACCCTGAAAGCGATGATGCGCTCGACGGTGGCGACGACGATTAAAGAAGTACAGCGGCGCTGGGCGCCTGCACCGAAAATCAGTACCCGCGCCTGGGCGCGGAAGTACCGCTACCTGTCCGAGCTGGAGTCGCAGCTGCCGGGCAAGTACAACCTGGATGTGACTCCATACCTGGCATGGGAAAACGGGCCGCTCGATGCGATCGACGATCCAACCGTGCGCAAGGTGGTCGGGCAGAAGTCCGCACAGATCGCATGGACGTCGGGCGTGATCGGCAACGCCCTGGCGAAGTGGGTCGACAGCGATCCATCGCCTATCCTCGGGCTGTTCCCGAAGGAAGCGTCGGCTAAGGAGTACATGGCCGAGAAGTTTGAGCCAATGGTCGACGCGACACCCCGCTTGCGCGGCAAGATCGACCTGCGCAGCAGGAAGGCGCAGCAGCGCCAGTTGTTCAAGCGGTTTCCTGGTGGCTTCCTGAAGCTGGTCGGCTCGAATTCGCCTTCATCGGTCAAGTCGACGCCGACGCCGCGAGTGTTCGTGGAAGAGCCGGACGATTGCAATCTGAATCTGAGGGGGCAGGGGGACTCGATCAAGCTGGCTGAGGAGCGTGTGAAGACCTACGCTCGACCGAAGCTGATCATTGGTGGCACGCCGACCATTGAGGGTGTTTCGGCTGTCGTCGCTGAAATGGAAAATTCGGACAAGCGCCAGGCGATGATCCCGTGCGGCGATTGTGGCGAGGCGCATCCGCTCGACTTTGAGAATTTGCGCTGCCTGGAAGACCCGCTGCAGAACCATCCAATCTTTGGCACCAAGCGGCCCGAGACTTCGTACTACGCGTGCCCGGCCTGCGGCAGCACCTGGAACGATGCACAGAAGAATCGGTACGTGCGCAAGGGGAGCTGGGTCGCTACTGCGCCGTTTCGTGGCGTCGCCGGCTTTTACTTCAATGAGCTGATGAGTCCGTTCCCCGGCTCGCGCATGTCGTTGCTGATGGAAAAGTGGTTGACCGCACTACATGACCTGAGTCGTGGCGATGCGGGGCCGCTGATCGCATTTGTGAACAGCAGCAAGGGATTGCCTTATACGTACAAGGGCGACATGCCAACCGCTGGTGCGCTTCAGGAGCGCGAACTGGATTACGAGGCAAACACGGTTCCGATTGGTGGCCTGATTCTTGTCGCCGGTATCGATATCCAGCATGACCGCATCGAGGTGGTGTTGCGCGCTTATGGCCGTGGCGAAGAGAGCTGGCTGGTGCAGTACATCCGGATATTCGGCACGCCTGGCGTGTATGAAGATCCCGTGTGGGCTGACCTGGACGCAATTTTGTTTCACAAATACCGCTCGGTGCGTGGTTTTAAGATTGGCGTCTCCGCCGTCAGCCTTGATACGTCGGACGGCACGACGTCTGACGCCACTTACAAGTGGGTGCGAAACCGCCAGCGCAAGGGTATCGAATTCGTCATGGCCATCAAGGGTTCGAGCCTGACGGATTCCGAGATCTTTGCGCGGCCGGTGCCCACGAAGGACACGAACCGGCGCAACACCAAAGCGGCGAAGTATGGCCTGCAGGTGTTCATCGTCGGCACGTCGCGCGCCAAGGACCTGCTGATAGGCGAGCGTGGCCGGGTGTCGCTGGAAGGCGACGGGCCCGGCCGGTTCCATACCTACCGGAACGCCAGCCCGGAGTATTACAGCCAGCTGCTGGAGTCGGAGGTCAAGGCACCAGTACGGACCAGCAACGGCCATATCGTCAAGGCTTGGCAAAAGAAAATCGGCCGTCGCAACGAGGTGCTGGACTGCGAGGTGTATGCATTGCATGCAAGCCGCGCGGCAAAGGTTCATCTTCGCACGCCGGCTCAGTGGAGTTCGCTGGAGGCCAAGTTGAGCCAGGCCGCATTGTTTGACGACGATGAGCAGCCCGATGTGCCGGTGCTGCCGAGTGATGTCGCGGCACCGCTCAAGAGCGCAGTTGCAGCCGCGCTGGAAGCCATGCTGCCGGCTGTGGCACAGCAACCTGTAGAAGCCACAACTGCGCCGGCGCCGGTAGCCGTGCGAGTCGTATCCTTCGCCGCTCCGTCGGCATTGAAAAAACGTACCAATCGATTCGCGTAGGAATTTCATGACACCATTTAATGCATCCACCAGCTTGCTGGCCGGCATGTCCACTGACGCGCTGAAAAAGACTCTGGCTGAGGCGCAGCAAGCCTACATCGACCTGTCGTCGGGCGCCAAGGGAACGTCTTATTCGTATACCCAGGGCGACGGTGCGCGCGCCGTAACCTATACCCAGACGAATATTTCGCAGCTGGTCGTGCTGATCCGGACGCTGCAGCAGCAACTGGGCATCGTCAGCCGTGCGCGTCGACCAATGCGGTTCCGATTCTGATGGGCAGCCCCGTCAAAATTCTCGGGCCAAATGGTCAGCCGCTGCCTCCGCATCGCGGCCGCGCGTCGATGCTGTCCGGTACCGGTGGTGCGCCATACGACGCCGCCGACATGTACGGCGACCACATGGCCGACTGGAATCCATACCTGGGTTCGCCTGATGGCGACCTCAACATGCACCGCGACCGAATCATCTCGCGTGTACGCGACATGGTACGCAATGACGGCTGGGCATCCGGCGCCGTCACACGCATCCTGGACAACGCGATCGGTGCTTCCTTCCGGCCTATTTTCAAGCCGGATTATGCGGCCTTGCGCGCTCACACGGGAATCAAGGAATTCGACCACATGTGGGCCGATGAGTTCGGCCAGTGCTTGGAGGCCAGCTACAGAACCTGGTCGAACGATATTGGCCGTTACAGCGACACTCAGCGCGAAATGACGGTGGGCCAGCAAATGCGTTTGGGCTTTCGCCACAAGATTGTTGATGGCGATGCGCTAGCTATGGTGCATTGGCTCCCCGAGCGTCAGGGGCCTGGGCGTGCGCGATATGCAACCGCCATCCAGATTCTCGACCCGGATCGCCTGTCGAACCCGCAGCTGGTGTTTGACAACAACGAAGTGCGTGGCGGCGTCGAGATTGATGCATACGGCGCGGCTGTTGCGTATCACATCCGCCGCGCGCACCAGGGTGACTTCTTCGCCGGTGCCAAGTCTGTGACGTGGGAGCGCATCGAGCGCGAAACCAGTTGGGGCCGGCCGATCATCATCCACGATTTTGACCACGAGCGTGCTGGTCAACACCGAGGCGTAGGCATCTTTTCTCCCGTGCTGCAGCGGCTGAAAATGCTGGTCAAGTATGACGGCGCCGAGTTGGATGCATCGATCATCAATGCCATTTTTGCCGCTTACATCGAATCGCCCTATGACCCGGCGTTGGTGGAAGAGGCGATGGACAGCGAACAGCTTTCAGGCTACCAGGAGCAGCGCAAAGAGTTTCATGACGACCGCAGGATCAAGCTGGGCGGCTCACGTATGCCAATCCTGTTCCCTGGCGAAAAAATCAACGCGGTCACGGCGACGCGGCCAAACGCCAACTTTCAGGCGTTTGAGGCTGCGGTCCTGCGCAATTTTGCGGCTGGTACCGGTTTGTCCGCGCAGCAGGTCAGCAACGACTGGTCGGACGTGAACTACAGCTCGGCGCGTGGCGCCATGCTGGAGGCGTGGAAAACGCTATCGCGGCGGCGCAATGATTATGCGGTGGGCTTCGGCCAGTCGCTTGTCAGCGTCTTTGCCGAAGAAGCGATGGAAGTCGACAACCTGCCTTTGCCACGTGGCGCCCCGCAGTATCACGAGTTCCGGACGGCTTACTCACGGGCCAAGTGGATGGGACCAGGTCGCGGCATCATCGATCCGGTGAAAGAGCGCCAGGGTGCCATTCTCGGCATGGATGCCGGCCTGTCCACACTCGAAGACGAGGCGGCGGAACTGGGTGGTGTCGACTGGCGCGAGACATTGAACCAGCGCGCCATCGAGATCGCTCGTTTCAAGGAACTGGGTATCAAACTGCCGGAATGGGCGGCTGGGTTCGAGGCAACGTCCGCAACTGAAGAAGAAAAGGCTACCTGATGAAATTTGAATTCCTGGCCCAGCGGTTGTTCAACACGCCGCTGGCAATCGCGCCTGGCAAGGCAGAGGTGATCATGGCGGCGCTGGCCGACCGCTTGGGTATCAGCCAGATCGCGCGCCTGAACCCAGCGCCGCTGATGATGGAAGACGATGAAGTAGTTTATTCATCGCCGGGCCGTAATGGCCGTGCCGGCTACGAGGTGGTCGCCGGTGTGGCCATTATCGAGGTGTACGGCACGCTGGTGCAGAAACTCGGCTCATTGAGGCCGTGGTCTGGCATGACTGGCTATGACGGCATCCGCCAGAACTTCCTGATGGCGTTGAGCGATCCTGATGTGAAGGCAATCATGCTCGATATCGACAGCCCAGGTGGTGAAGTGGCCGGCTGTTTTGACCTGGTGGACACAATCTACCGTGCGCGGGGCAAGAAGCCTGTCTGGTCGATCCTGAACGAGTGCGCTTATTCGGCGGCCTACGCAATTGCCAGCGCCGCTGACCGTATCACGGTCCCGCGTACTGGTGGTGTCGGCTCGGTCGGTGTCATCTGGATGCACATGGACTGGTCGAAGGCGCTGACCGGAGCCGGCTTCAAGGTGACGTTCATCACCTACGGCGAGTCGAAGGCCGATGGACATCCTGAAATTCCCCTGTCCCCGGAGGCGCTTGCGCGCTTCCAGGGCGATATCGACATGATGGGTGAATTGTTTGTGACTACCGTTGCCCGCAATCGGAATATCTCGGACAAGTTGGTCCGCGATACCCAGGCCGCAACGTACCTGGGGGCGGCTGGTGTCGGCCAGGCGCTTGCGGATGATGTGATGGCCCCTGATGCCGCATTTCGGGCATTGCTTACTGAAATTGCCTAACCTTTTACTTTGGAGAACACATGAGCAAAATTTCGAGAATGGCAGCAGCTTTGCCTTTTGCCCACTTGCTGGGCATGTCCGCCTCGGCTGCAGTCGAAGACGATGATGACGACAAAAAGCAGCGCAGTGACGAATCCGACGAAGACTATGCCCGGCGCATGGAAGACGAAGAGGAAGAAGAGAAAAAGAAAGAAGACGCCCGCCGCGCGGAAGAAGAAGAAAAAGAAGAAAAGAAAAAGGAAGACGAAGCCAGAAGGGCCAAGAAAGCCGAAGAAGACGAAGACGACAAGGAAAAGGCAGCGCGCAAATCTGAGCGCGCCCGCTGCGCCTCGATCTTCAAATGCGCTGCAGCAGGCACGCGGCCGGACGTGGCCGCGCACCTGGCCTTCAATACGAGCATGTCCAGCGCCGATGCGATCAGCATGCTGGAGACCTTCGCTGCTAGTGGCGCGCCGCAGCCGGCCAGCCTGGCCAGCCGCATGGCCGGTGTCAAGCCGCAGAACGTCGGCGCTGGTGCTGCGGCTGCTCCTGCAAATGGCAGCGATGCGGCCATCGCGGCCAAGATTGTCGCCGCCGGCAGGGCCCGTCGCGGCGAAAAATAGTTTTCAACCCGTCACTTAAAGGAAGCGCAACATGAGTCTGACCGTCAACTCGGTGGGTGGTAGCCCGCAGATCCCCGGCATTTATGCCGAAACCTTTGTCCCGGATCAGCTGATCGCGGGTCGCCATGCCCTTGTTACGGATAACGTGACCGTGCTGGCGGGCCAGGTGTTCCCGCGTGGCGCCGTACTTGGCCGTATCACGGCCTCGGGGAAGTACGTTCTGGCGCTCGCCGCTGCAGCGGATGGTTCGCAGAACCCGGCAGTCGTTGCTGTCGACAACGTTGATGCGACCACTGGCGATGTGAGCGCCGGTGTTTATATCGCCGGGGAATTCAACGGCGCCGCAATGACGCTTGGCACTGGCATCACACTCGGTGCCGCAGCCGCTGCCCTGCGGCCCTTGTCCATCTACGTCAAGGGTTCGGTATCCGCTGCCGATCCGACCTGACCAGCAACGCCCACTAAGGCCCTCTAACGAGGGCTTTTTTTTCGTCCAAACTCCCGGAGTAATGTATGCCTACTGGCTCGTTTTTGTTTAACACCAATGCCTTGATCGGTGTGGTGCCCAATTTGAAGCGCCCGCAGAAGTTTCTGCTGGATCGCTTTTTCCCGAACATCGTGATGTCCGACACCGAGTTCGTTTCGATCGACGTCGATGTCGGCCTGCGCCGCATGTCGCCATTTGTCTCGCCGCTCGTGCAGGGCAAGCTGGTCGAGCAGCGCCGTCAGCAGACCAACCAGTTTAAGCCGGCGTATATCAAGGATAAGCGTGCCCCAGACCTGCGCAAGCCTGTACGTCGCATGATCGGCGAGCGTATCGGCGGGGAATTGAGCGGCGCCGACCGCGAAGCAGCCAACCTCGAAGCAGAACTGTCGGATCAGATCGACATGATCGACCGCCGCCTGGAATGGATGGCGGCATCAGCCCTCATGAATGGCACGGTGCTGATCGTGGGCGATGGTTTTCCGGCCGTACTGGTCGACTTCGGCCGCGATCCGGGCTTGTCACTCGCATTGACGGGCGCTGACAAATGGGATACGGCTTTTGCGGCGGTCGGCGCCAATGGCATTTATACCGCGCCTTCGGACAGCATCGAAGAGTGGGGGCATGTCATCCTGAAAAAATCGGGCGGTACTGCTACCGATTTGATTTTCACGACCACTTCGTGGAAATACTTCAAGCTCGACAGCAACGTCAAAACGTCGCTGCATTACCCACGTTCCGGCGAAGGCAACAACGTGAATATCGGCGCGCAGGTCCAGCGCGGCGCCCAGTACAAGGGCAAATGGGGCCAGTACGATCTGTGGGTCTACAACGACTGGTACATCGATGAAAACGGCGTCGAGCGTGCCATGGTGGATGACGGCAAGGTCATCATGAGCGGCCCCGACCTGATGGGTACGCGCGCCTTCGGCCTGATCCTGGACCCGGCCTTTAACTACACGGCCTTGCCATACGCACCGAAGACGTGGGTCGAAAACGATCCGGCCCAGCGCCTGATCATGATGCAGTCTTCGCCGATTGTCATCCCTTCTCGCGTCAACGCCTCGCTCTGCGCAACCGTAGCAACTCCGAAAGTATTCTGATCATGGCCAAAATTGAAAAACTTGTTAAAGCAGTGGTCGCACCGGGTCGCACCGTCAAATTTGAAGGCATTCACGTCGGTCCAGGTGGTGATGTGACGCTGCCTGCGGGCGAAGTGGCGTGGCTGCGCAAGGGCGGCTACCTGCTCGACCCTGCCGCGACCGCGCCAACCATCGCGCCGGGGCCGGCTTTTGAAAAGGACGGGGACGGTGAACAACCCCCTCCTGCAGAATGATCGACTGGAACCGGATGGTCAACGGTCCAGTCATGGCTGTGTTTGGTGATCAGGCGCGCTACCAGCCGATGGCTGGTGCAGCGTTTGATATCCATGGAACCTTCCATGAAGCCTATAAAAGCCTCGACTTGACTGGTGGTATGGGCGTGACGACGGAGATGCCTGCATTGGGGGTGCTGTTGTCCGACTTCCCCATTCCTCCCAAGCAGAAGGATCGTGTGGCTATCAAGTCGACCGCGTTACATGGCGGCGGTACCTTCGTAGTCAAGGAAGTGCAGCTGAGCGGTATTGGCGGCGCGCTATTGCTGCTGAATTACGTGGGGGAGTGATGGTCAATACATCCATCCTGGCGCGCAGGCATATCCGCCTGCTTGCCCTGGCTGCCCTGACCGGAGAAACCTTTTCCCAGGTGACCATAGACTCACCTGGCGACTGGGATACGCCTCCGGAAGATTTGCCGGCGATTCTCTTGCGCTCACCGGATGACCGGAAGGTTTCCCTATCGAAAGGTCAGCCGACATTCTCTACGACCGTCGGTATCGAAATTGAGGCACGAGTGAGCGGGATGACCGCTGAGTCCGCACAGGATGCAATTGAGGCATTGTGTTTCGCCATCGAGACGGCGCTCTTTTCGAGCTATGACTTGACCTGTGCGGCGGCCCTGGTCTCTTGCGACACGCGCACAGAGGTTACGGCGGATGGCCGCGTTCATTTTGGGGCTGCCCGTATGACTTTGCAGGCCGAGTTGCCGGAAAGCTTCGACGCATTCAAACCCGGTGATCCAGTGGATTTGGGAGACTTCGGTCTTGTCTTTACCGCTGGCCAGGCCTACGACTCGACCGGCAATCATCCCAATCCAATGTTCGCATCAAGCCACGATGTGGCTGGCTGACGCCACTTCACGCTCTTACTTCAGGAGTTCACCATGTTTGTAAAACCTGCGCCGGGTCTGCGGATTCCGGACCCTGATTTGCACGACTTCTTGCCCGAACAGGGCAGGGAGGTGCCCGACGCGCCATATTGGCAGCGCCGGATTCATGACCAGGATGTCCTCATTGCAGTGGCAGTGGCAGAGAAATCGGCCATGGCCGATGCAGCGACATCGAAAAACCGGAGCAAGGAATGACCCTCCCTTTTAAAAATATCCCGGCCAATATCCGGGTACCCCTGTTTTACGCCGAGGTGGACAACTCGCGGGCCAACAGCGCCCAGTCCAATCAGCGCGCGCTGATCATTGGCCAGATCACGGCCGCTGGCACTGCAGTGCCCAATGTCCCTATTATTTCCCAGGGGGCGGCGGACGCCGCAATTGCCGGCGGTCAGGATTCGATGCTGGCATTGATGACAGCGGCGTACCGCGTGAACGATACGTTCGGTGAGGTGTGGTACCTGCCCCTCTCGGACGATGCGGCTGCATTGGCCGCTGTCGGCACGGTCACCTTTTTGACGTCGCCTACGGTCAACGGCACGCTGTATCTGTACGTCGCAGGCGTGCGCTACGCTTTGCCGGCCTTGACCAGCCAAACGGTGGCCCAGCTGGCCACTGCCTTGGCCGCGCTGATCAATGCCGACGCGGCCTGCCCGGTGAATGCGGTGGCGGCGGTGGGTGTCGTGACGCTTACCGCAGTCAACAAGGGGCCGTGCGGCAACGATATCGACCTGCAGTTCAATTATCTGGGTACGCGCGGTGGTGAGGCGCTACCGGCCGGATTGAGTGCAACGCTGGGGCCAATGGCAGGTGGTGCCACAGCGCCCTCGTTGTCTGTGGCACTGGCGAATCTGGGTAGCCAGGAATTCGATTTCATCGTCAGCCCGTACACGGATACCGCGTCCCTCGATGCCCTCAAAAGTTTGCTCAATGACAGCACGGGACGTTGGGCCTGGAATCAGCAACTGTACGGGCACTACTTTGCTGCTTACAAGGGTACCTTTGGCGCACAGGTGACCTTTGGCACCGCGCGTAACGATCAGCACGGTACCGTAATGGGTGTCAATGGCTCGCCCACGCCCACGTGGCTCTGGGCGGCATCGATGGCTGGCGCCGCAGCGGTAAGCCTGCGCGCGGACCCCGCGTTGCCGTTGCAAACGGTGGCAATTCAGGGCGTGCTGGCGCCACCGTTGCAGATGCGTTTCCAGCTGACGGAGCAGAATTCCTTGCTGTACTCCGGTATTTCAACATTTTCAGTGGCCGACGACGGGACGGTGGCCATTCAAAACCTGATCACGACGTATCAGAAAAACGGTTTCGGCAACGTCGACAATAGTTATTTACAGATCGAAACGATGTTCACACTGGCCTATGTCCTGCGTGCCCTCAAGACGATGGTGACGTCGAAATACGCACGCGTGAAGCTGGCGGCAGATGGCACGCGCTTTGCGTCCGGCTCGGCCATCGTCACGCCGAACATTATCCGGGCCGATTTGATCGCCAAGTATCGTGAGCTGGAAGCGGATGGTTTAGTGCAGAACGGCGATGCCTTCAAGGAAGGGCTGATTGTGCAGCAAAACAGCCAGAACCCGAACCGGGTCGACGTCCTGTTCCCCGGAATTTTGATCAACCAGTTGCGCGTTTTTGCGTTGCTGAATCAGTTCCGTCTCCAGTAAGCCAACCGCGGCCGCCACGTGCGGCCGCTTTTTTTAAGGAGCCTTTATGGCAGATACAACCAACCGGCTGGCCGGGATTGCTTACCTGACCGTCGACGGCACCAATTACATGCTGGCCGGTGATTTCGCCTATAGCGTGTCGAAGGTGGCGCGCGAGACACTGATGGGGCAGGATCGGGTGCATGGTTATTCCGAAAAGCCGAAGCAAGGCAGCATGTCCGGAACTATCCGTGATGCTGGCGGCTTGAGCGTGGCGAGCTTCAATGCGATGACGAACGTTACCGTCACTGTCGAGCTGGCCAATGGCAAGACGATTATCGGCCGCAACATGTGGACCGTGGGTGACTTGGAGGTGAAAACCACCGAGGCGACATTTGAAGTGAAGTGGGAAGGTTTTAGCGTCGAGGAGGCGTAAATCATGAATCAAGTAGAAACCGCAGTGGTGGCTCCGGTCGAAGAAGAGAAAACGTTGGAGCTGCGCAAACCAGTCAAGCTGGGTGAAGTCGAATACAGCACCCTGAACCTGCGCGAGCCGACGGCAGGCGAATTGTCGAAGGCATCGAAGGCCGGTGGCAACGTTGACATTGCCATCGCACTGATTTCGCTCATTGCCAAGGTGCCGCGTGGCGCCGTAGAGAAATTGTCCCAGCGCGACTTTCAGGAGGCCGCCGATTTTTTGGGCAGCTTTACGGGTGGTGGCCTGGCAACTGGCGAGATGTAGTCGCAGAACTTACCAAGTACTACGGTTGGGGGCCACATGATGCATGGTCCCTGACCTGGACCGAACTGGCATGGTGGAATGACCAGGCGCACAGGATCATCAAAGCGGCAGGGACTGAGTAAATGGCAAATAATTTTCAGATCGTCATTTCGGCGGTGGACCGGGCGACCCAGACGGTACAGCGGATTAATAATTCGCTAAACCGTTTGACCCAGCCGCTGGTGCGAATTCAACAGTCTGTACGACAGTTTTCCAATGCCATGGGCCTCGACAAGGTAGGCAAGGCAATGCAGGGCGTAGGACGGGCTGCGGGTGATGTTGCCGGTAAGGTGTCATCGATTGTTGCACCAATGACCGCAGTGATTGGCGTCGGTTCGATTGCAGGCCTGTTCGCGCTGGCTACCGGATGGGGGGAGCTTGGTTTTGAAGTGAGCAAGACGGCAGGAACGCTGGGCGTGGCCACCTCGGACCTGATGTCGATGCGCGGTGCAGCGCGCCTGGCAGGTGTGTCGTCAGAGCAGCTGACCGGCAGCTTGAAATCTGTTGGCGATACGATGGAAGATGCGCTGTTCGGGCGCAACCAGTCCGCGCTGATGCTGCTCAACAAGATCGGCGTCAGCATCCATAAGACTGCAGATGGTTCCATCGACGCCGCTCGTGGCTTCAAAGACATCGCAACCTATATTGCCGGGATCAAGAGTGCCCAGGTGCAAAGCCTGGTGGCCCGCCAGTTCGGCATCGAAGCCGCATTGCCCTTGTTGCGAAAAGGAGCGCAGGGTATCGAGGAGTATCAGCGCCAGGTCGCTGAGTTCGGTGGATCGCGCACGCAGGCTGGCATTGCGGCTGCAGAGGGCTTTGGCCTGAAGATGATCTACCTGAATATGGCGACAGATGGTCTGAAGACCTCTATCGGTGACCGCCTGATCCCGGTGCTGCAGCCTTTTATCGAACGGCTGACCGCGTGGATTGCGGCCAATCGTGACCTGATCGCTACCCGCGTCACCGAGTTTGTCGAGGCTTTTGCAAACTGGCTGAATCGCATCAGTTTTAATGACGTGCTGAACGGCATGAGTAGCTTCCTGTCTCGCATTTCAGACACTGTTGATGCTCTCGGTGGCTGGAAGACTGCCGCTCTGTTGGTAATGGGCGTCATGGCCGGGCCATTTCTGCTCAGCATCGCTTCGTTTGGTATTAGTTTGGCTAGATTGGCGGCCGTCACCATCCCTGTGCTGATCCGTGCGCTGGGGCTGTTGCGACTGGCGATGCTGGCCAATCCCATTACTGCCATCCTGACCGCCATTGCGACTGTTGCGGTGCTCATCTATGAGAACTGGGACCGGCTCGCCAAGTGGTGGCGCCGGATGTGGGGTGACATGTCGGACGATGCTGCCAGTGGACAGGGCAAGATCGCAGCATCTACCGACAAGCTCGCTAAGGGCGCAAAGGGTGTCAGCGATGGATGGAGTACTGCACCAGAGGGACAAGGTGCTTCCCCGGCCATGCCCGGAGGTGGGCGGTTTAACGGACACGGCGCATCTGGTGACTGGGAGTCGTCACCAGGCAGCGACACGCGCCCACGCGGCATACGGAACAACAATCCTGGCAACCTGCGCACATGGGGCAATACCCCGCGTGAAGATGGCTTTGCCCGATTTGCGACGCCTGAAGCCGGCTTGAGCGCGATGATCCAAAACCTGCAAACACAGCAAAGCAAGCATGGGCTCAACACTATCGCCAGCATTATCGGTAAGTGGGCGCCTGCGAGCGAAAACAATACGGCTGCCTACATCGATGCGATGGCCAAGAATACTGGTTTTGGTCCGAATCAGAAGCTCGATCTCACTGATAAGGCAACCGTGGCGCCACTCGTATCGGCCATCATCAGGCAAGAAGGTAACCAGGGCGGCTTCAGCAAGGATATGGTCGAGAAGGCTGTGGCCAGGGTTGTTGTCGACTTTAAAAATGCGCCAGCTGGCACGACGGCAACGGCGAGTACGAAAGGTGGAAATATGGTCCCAGTACGGGTCAGCCACGCAATGCCAACGTTGGCGGCAGGATGAGTATCGATAGCGCTCTGGGCGCGTTGCAGTCGATTACTACTACTATTAGCATTGCTGATAACACCATCAAACGCGTTGCCGCCGATTTCGGCGGCGGCCTGGGCGGTGGCTCGGGTACAGGCTGGGCCGCCCAGCTGCGGCCCGCCTCCTGGCGCGGTGTGCCTTTTGGTGTCCTGGGAGGTGGTATCAAGTTCGGCCGCCGTACGGCGGTTCATGAATATCCGTACCGCGATACAGTCTGGGTGGAGGACCTGGGCCGAGCGGTGCGTCGCATCACCATGACGGGATTCCTGGTTGGTGACGATGTGATTGCCCAGCGTGATCGCATGATCGCCGCAGCTGAGACCGCAGGTAGTGGGGAGCTGATTCACCCGACGCTTGGTCAGCTCACCGCCAGTGCAGTTGAATGCGTGGCTGAGGAAAAGTGGGAGCAGGGACGGGTATTCCAACTAAGTTTCACGTTCATCGAGTCAGGGAAGCGGGTTTTCCCGAGTGTGCAGGTGTCGACGGGTTCGGCGGTCTTGAAGGCATGCGCACAAGCCGATGCCGCATCCAAGGGCGACTTCCTGGCAAGTACAGCAGCGGCGCTCAAGCAGGGCGCAGCAGTTGTTGCGAAGGTTGCCAGCACGGCGGCTACCTGGGGGCGTCAGGCGCAGCGTCTGGCTAACGACGCGACGAACTTATACAACATGGTGGGCACGCTCAAGGGTGGCTTTGGCCGCTATGCCAAGGGCAATGGTATTGCCGGCATCGCGGTGGCTGCTGGTGCTGTCTCCAGTGCGGCCAATTCCATTCCCAAGCTGATAGCGCTTGGCTCGGCCGCTCGCACGGCTGTATCGAGCGCAGTCGAAAAACTTACATCAACGGCATCGGGGTTGGGATCATGAGTACAGGTAGCGAACTTGTTGACGCGGCGCAGGAATTGGCGGCCGCAATCAAGGATGCGGCGGTGCAGCCGGGCGACGCTATGCGTTTGCTGTCCATTCTGGCTGTCAATGTGCCTCCTGATCCGGCCACGTCGTCGGCGATCGGATCGGCAATGGCCTTGGTGCAACACGCCACTGGCGACATGTTTCGCCGGGCCGCTGTCGTAGCACTGGCCCGCGCGTCTGCCGCTTATCAGCCCACTTCTGTGGAGGATGCGGCGGCGGTGCGCGATGCGGTTTGCGCGTTGCTCGATGCTGAAATTACGATCGCTGGCGACCAGGGGCAGGACGCCACATTCAATGCATTGCGGGAAGTGCGGTCTGCGGTGTCGCTGGATCTGGCGACACGCGGTGCCGGCCTGGCATCCATTATCACTGTCACTAGCGTGCAGCCGGTGCCGGCGCCGGTGCTGGCCCAGCGGTTGTATCGCACACCTGGGCGGGCCGATGAGCTGGTGGGGCAGGCAAATCCGATTCATCCAGCCTTCATGCCCACAAGCTTTAAGGCACGGTCTTCGTAATTAACCGGCAGGTAGGGTTTGAACAGAGTGGGTTTCTGGGGGCCCTCGGCGCTCCATTTTTTCGGCCCGTTCGCATACGAACGATGCGGGATGACCATTGCCAGTGTAGTAGCGCACCAGCTGTGGCGCGAACTTCTTGCATTCGGCCATCGTCTTAAAGTCGCGGGCATGCACGGAGCCGCCCATATACCCATCCGAAAAGATGATCGTCAACGCAACAACGATGCTCATGGCATTCACATTTCATAAAGAACAATATGGCTGATGATCTCACATTAATTGTCGGAGGTCGACTTTTGTCCGGCTGGACCTCGGTACGAGTTACGCGCGGCATTGAACGGTGCCCTAGTGATTTCGAGGTGGTCATGACCGAACTCTATCCAGAGGAGGTTGGTGCTTTCGTCATTCAACCAGGCGACGCGTGTCAGGTGTTGTTGGGCAGCGATCTGGTCATGACCGGCTACGTAGACCGCTTCATTCCTTCCATGGATGCCGGAACGCACGCAATCCGTGTTGTCGGCCGAGGAAAGTGCGCGGACCTGGTCGATTGCGATGCAGAGTGGCCAGCTGGACAGATCAGCGGATCGAGCGTGCTGGAAATCGCGCGCAAGCTTGCTGCACCATATGGTATTTCACTGACGGGCGATGCCTCCTATCCGATCCACGTAAGTACGGATGTAACGGATGCCGGACCGCCACTGCACCAATTCAACCTGATGCTGGGAGAAAAAGCCTTCGAGATCATCGAGCGCCTGTGCCGCTATGCGGGGCTGCTTGCCTACGATGATCCTGCTGGGAATTTGTTTCTGACTCAAACTGGGAAAGTATCGGCGGCCAGCGGTTTCAAGCAGGGTGTCAACGTACAGTCAGCTTCCTTGGAGTATTCCATGGACCAACGATTTTCCGAAGTGCTGGCGTTCATTCAGAACCTGGACACGTTCTCGGATGCTGGCGATGACGGGAACCTGGTTGCCACCGTGACCGATCCGAATGTGCCGCGTCATCGTCGCAAGGTGCTGATCGCGGAATCGGGAGATAGCGGATTTGATGTGCTCAAGCGGCGCGCCAACTGGGAAGTGGCCCGGCGATCTGGCCGCTCGCGGCGGTTGCAGGTACGCACCGACGGCTGGCGTGATTCCGCCGGTGCGTTGTATGCACCGAACACCCTGGTAGCGGTGGACTTTCCGGCATTAAAGCTGGCGCCCACGACCTGGCTGATCAGTGAAGTGAGCTACAAGCGAGATGGGCAGAGCGGCACGACATGCGAGCTGGTAATCATGCCGCCGGAAGCCTTCATTCCGCAGCCGATGCTGCTGTACAAGGTGCTGGCTGATGTGCCGGCGGCGGGCGCGCCATGATCGGGGCGATTGAGCGACTGTACCGTTGCATGCTGCTGGCGTTCGGCCGGGGACGCGTGACCTTTGTGGACGACACTGGACCAGTGCAGAAACTGCAGGTGAGGTTCGGCGGCATGGAAATCATCGACAACCTGCCGGCGCCACACGACTTCGGCTTTACGTCGAATCCTCCAATCGGATCTGATGTGTTCGTTTCATTCATGGGTGGCAATCGGACCAATGGAATCGCGGTCACTATCGGCAGCCAGGCCTACCGCATGAAAAGCCTGGCGTCGGGTGAAGTCGCCATTTACGACAGCCTCGGCCAGTCGGTGCATCTCACCCATGGAGGCATTGTCATCCAGAGTGCAGGGCTACCGATCACGATACACGGCAGTATCAAGCTGCATGGCGATCTTGATGCAACCGGCGATGTCACTGCCTCTGGCGTCAGCCTGGTCAACCATCAGACCGCTGGCGTGAAGGCTGGCGGCGATACATCAGGAAAGCCGATACCAACATGAGTGATACAGCAACAATCTGGGTGCGCGACCTGGGTCGCGCTGACTGGGCGATGGACGGCCTGGCGCTGCAGACAGGTAGCGATTTGGAGACGGCCATCATCATCAGTCTCTTCTCTGATCGGGAGGCAAATCCTGATGATGTCATCGCTGACGGAACACGCGATCCTCGGGGATGGATTGGCGACGTCGACCAGCCCTTCAAGGTGGGGTCGCGCATGTGGCTGCTCGATCGAGCCAAGCAAACCACGGAAACGCTACGGCGGGCAAACGACTACATCGCTGAGGCGCTGCAATGGCTCATTGCTGATCGCGTGGTGGCCAGGTTCGATATCACGACGCAATGGTCGGCGCCCACGATGCTCGCGGCCAATGTTGTGGCCTACAACGACCAGGGTTCATTAATTCCGATGAACTCAAGCTGGGTTTGGAAAGTGATTAACTGATGCCATATACACGTCCCACGTTAAGTGATCTGCGTAGCCAGGTCGCGCAGGACATTTCCGCAGCGTTGCCAGGCGCAGATGCCTTGCTGCGCTTCTCTAACCTCAATATCATAGGAGTTGCTCAGGCGAACCTTGCTAATTTGCATTATGGCTATTTGGACTGGATCGCCCTGCAGGCCAATCCATTTACCGCCACAGACGAGTATCTTGAAGGCTGGGCAGCCTTGAAAGGAATCTACCGTAAGGGGGCGACGTCGGCAACAGGGAAGGTGACTTTCTCTGCCACGAGTGGCTCAGTTATCGGGGCAGGGACGACTCTGGTACGCGGCGATGGCGCAACTGCATACACCTTGGATGATGCGGTGGAGATTGGTGGGCGCGTGACGGTCCGCGCCACCATCACTGCTGATCCAGCAGGTAGCGCGGGGGCATTTGGCAATGCGGCGGTGGGAGTTGTCATGTCCCTTAGCCAAGCGCACGCCGGCATTCAGGCCAACGGCGTGGTGAGTGTAGCCTTCACTGGCGGCGCTGATATTGAAAAAGACGACCCTTTTCGTAGCCGCATGCTTGAAGCCTACCAAAGCACGCCGCAAGGCGGCGATCGTAGCGATTACGTGGGCTGGGCCAAAGAGGTGCCTGGTGTTACGCGCGCATGGTGCTCCCCTAACTCTTTCGGTGCTGGCACGGTCGTTGTGTATGTCATGTTTGATAACGCCAATGCAGCGCAAGCAGGCTTTCCTCAAGGTGGGGATGGTGTGGCTTCGGAAGAGCCTCGGGCGGTCGCGGCGAACGGTGACCAGCTGGTCGTTGCCAATCATATTTTCCCAGTGCAGCCCGTCACTGCGCTGGTCTACGTGGTTGCGCCATTGGCCGCCCCCGTAAATTTTTCGCTGTCTGGTATTCCGGTGGGGAAGCAAGCCGCTGTCCGGGCCGCACTTGCCGATGTGTTTTTTCGTACAGGGAAGGCTACCGGAGGCAGTACGCCGATCGCGTTCGCCTGGTCCGCCATTGCTGCGGTCGCAGGCGTCAGTGACTTTGTGATTGTTGCGCCCACGACTGACATCATCAACGCTGCCGGCACGCTGCCGACTGTCGGCGTTATTACCTACTCATAATCCTATGGCACCAGCATATACCGCCGCTGATTACCTCAGCGCGTTGCAGTCCCTATTGCCGCGCGGGCCTGCTTGGCCGCGCGCGCCTGATGCTGTGCAGACGTCTGCACTTGCCGGCCTGACGCCGATCTATGCGCGACAGAACCTGCGCGCCAATCATCTCCTGGTCGATGGATTTCCAACGACAACCGTTGAATTGCTGCCCGAATGGGAGGCCGCGCTCGGTTTGCCCGACCCATGCGCAGGGCCAGCTCCCACGCTGCAAGGCCGTCGGGCACAGGTGGTCGCACGTTTTACAGCGACAGGAGGCCAGTCCATTAACTACATGAAGTCGTTTGCCCTGAGCCTTGGGTATGCCATTGATATTACGCAGTTCATCCCGGCGCGGGCTGGGATATTGCGTGCTGGCCTGCCCCTATGTGGAAATGCCTTCGCACATGCCTGGCACGTGAGCACGCCATTACATAGTTCGTTTGCGTTTCGTGCGGGCTTGTCGATGGCTGGTGAGCCGTTGACATCGATTGCCAATGCAGTGCTGGAGTGCGAACTCCGGAAGGTCGCGCCAGCTCACACAGTCGTCTTTTTTACTTACACCTAACAAGGAACTCTATGTACCGTATTGATGATCCTAGCGCCGCAGTGGCGTTACCAGAGCCGGAAGCGGCTGGCAGAGAGGGTTTTTTTACCGAGGGCGTTCCCGGCGTGAAAGAGGCCACGCTGGTACGTGCAAGTTTTCTTAATATGCTTCAGGAGGAGCTGCGCAATATCGTGCTGGCGGCTGGCGTAGTGCCGGCCAAAGCTGACTATACCCAGCTGCTCAAAGCGCTTCGCTCTGCTGGGGTTTTTCAAACTGCTGCGCAATTCGACAACACCACGAAAGTGGCGACAATGGCCGCAGTACGAAACGAGCTGCTTGGATTGGGGAACTCGGTTTATGCCGCTATTTTTGGCGCTTCCCTCGCACCGAACGGGTGGCGGAAACTGCCAAGCGGCGAGATTATGCAGTGGGGTTATGGCTCAACTTCAGACGGGTCTGGTACTTCAACTGTGACATTCCCTACGGCGTTCCCCGCGGCACTTTTACACATATTCACATTCTACGAATCCAGTGGCAACGTTCCGTCAGCGAATCCATCCGTTATTAATGCTGGCATAACTTCGTTGTCGGGGGCGAAGATTTTTACCTGGAATGGCATAACTATCTCTGGGGGAATTACCCCGTCATACATTGCAATCGGCAAATAAAGGAAATGCTAAATGAGTATCTTTTTCTCAGTTGCAACCGGAGGCTTTTATGCCTCGGAGTTGCGGGAAGACTATGACGTTGCTGGAACATGGCCGGCGGATGCGGTAGAGATTGATGATGCGGTCACCGAAGGAGACCTGCGTGCGGCAATTTGCCGTGGCGACGCAATCGCGTTCTTCGAAGGTAAGTTTACCTTTACCCCCGCACCAGCGCCCCCATTCGCGCCAATCGCAACCGCATACCTGGACTCCGTTCGCGTCATCCGCGAACAGGTACTCAACCGCTTGGCAGGGATCGGGATGGCTGCATTGCTGGCCGCCGATACCATGACCGCTCAGGCAGTTGCGAGTGCCCGCCAGGCGCTGCTCGACATCACCGTGGTTCCCGATGTGATGGGGGCGACAGACCTCGATAGCTTAAAGGCGGCAGTGAAGTCTGCCTATGCAGCAATCATCGCGGCAGCGCCCCCTGTCATCCGCGAGGCGTTCGATCCAGCTGCGATCTAACCGAACCCATCTCCAATTACCCGCTTCGGCGGGTTTTTTTATTTCAACTACCTGAAAGGTATTCATGGCCCTCGAAACGACCGCCGCTGGCGGCGCACTAATTAAATTTTTTGGCCTCCCGGTCCTGGCCGGCGCTGCCGCAACCTCACTGGGATTCATGTTTATGTGGCCAAAAACTGCCAAGGAAGCGGGCGTGCGTTTCTTCGTCACCATTCTCTTTTCCGCCCTGATGGGCCCTGCCCTGGTCGTGGTCGTGCGCAACTGGATGCCGGGCCTATTCGACAGCGCGCGCGCCGTGGCCGTGCTGTACGGCAGCGACCCGGCCCTGGGCTTCTTGTTCATCGCTGCGCCGCTGATGGTGGCGGCCGGCTTGCCCGCTTGGTGGGTGCTGGGCGCCACGGTGCGCTGGTTCGACAAGCGCCGCGACAAGGACATCGGCGAGCTGGCGCGCGACGCGGCCGCCGTCGTCAAGGATGTGCGGGGTGGCCTGTGAACCTGACCAAGAATTTCACGTTGAAAGAATTGACAGACTCGGCCTGGGCAACGACCAACCGCGTTGACAACACGCCACCACCTGGCGTGCTGATCGAGCTTCAGCGCACGGCCGAGCTGCTCCAGCGCATCCGCAACTACTTGACGGCTTGCGCTGGCATCGACACACCCATGAGCGACATCAGCGGATTTCGCTCGATTCCAGTCAATCGTGGCGTGGGCAGCAGCGATGGCAGCGATCACGTGCGCGGCATGGCGGCTGACTTCAAGGCGCGTGGCATGACGCCGTACCAGGTATGCCAGGCCCTGCTCCCGAAATTGGACGAGTTTGGCATCGGGCAGATCATCAACGAGTTGACCTGGGTGCACGTCAGCACGAAGATGGTGGCCAAGCCGATCAACCGCATCATCACCATCGACCGCCACGGCACGCGCGCTGGCATCCTGCAGGTGCGCTCGTGAGTGCCCTGGGCACGTTGGCGACCGGCGCCGTCAGTGGGATCTGGAAGGCGACCGCCATCGCGCTGGCTGCCGGGCTGCTGGTGGTCGCCAGCTCCACCGGCACGGGCTGGTGGCTGGCCGTCGGCGACCGTGCCGCCGCGCGCGCGGCGCTGGTGCAGGAGCAGGGCGTCAGCGAGCAGCTGCGCGCGTCGATCAGCGAGCAAAACCGCGCCATCGATGGCATGGCCAAGGCAACGCTTGCAGCCCAGGAGCGCGGCGCGGCGGCGCAAGTGGCCGCCGCTGCCAAGGGCAAGAAGTACGACGCGGCCTTGGCGCAGATCGCGGGCGCGCGCGCTACGACCTGCGACGAGGCGATGCCGGCCGTCAGGCTGCTGCTGGAGGGCGTGCGATGAAATGGATGCTTGTATTGGTGCTGGCCGGCTGCGGCACCGCACCTCCGACGGTGCAGCTGGTCGAAGTTCCCGTCTTTACACCATGTGTAAAGGTGGTACCGCAGCGCCCGGCCTACGAATTCGACAAGTTGCCGTCGGAGGCAATGGATGGCGAGATCGTCCTGGCACTGGCGCGAGATTGGCCGCGCGGGCGGAAGTACGAGGAGGCGCTGAGAGGAATTGTCTCCGGTTGTTTAACTGGAGAATCGGTCGAATAATGTGGCGGAGGCATCTCTACCGCCGCCGCACCGATCCGCAGAGAGGATCGGTGTAAAAAATTAAAACAAGCGTCAGCGAAGTCTCGAGACAAATTCTCTCACATTTTCTAACGACTCTTCATAATTAGCTGGCGGCATCTTAATACTTTGCCCATTTGGCATCATATAGCTGCTAGATCTTGGAAGTTGATATAGTGGAATTCCAAGACTTGCTGATACTTTCGCCGAAGTGTGGAAATCTTTTGTATTTGATACATAGTTTTCTTCCCATTCTGCCTTCGACGTAATGGAATTGCCTACTTGTGCAAAAAGCTGACCATGATTGATGAATTGCTGATGGCAGAACGATATTAATTCTTCGCGGACAGAATCAAAGGCATATGCTACGCCCGCGTTTGTGGTGAAGTTGTTAAACACGAATTCATAGAGTTGAGGTAGTTGGAGATTGTGGGTATTGATTAATTCATTGAATGTGACGACATCCTCAGCGTAAGTTTTTAGTGCTGCAGATGGATATTGTCCGTACAGTAGCATCATCAAACTTTTAATGCCCTCTAGTGAGCTAAAATCTGCCATCATTGGCACCACGAGATAATCTGACGATACCAGTCCCATTTGTGTGTATATTGAAAAGCTTGGGTTGCAATCAATAAAAACTGTTAACGACTCAAAGTTGTTAGAGTCAAATTCTAGCTCGCAAAGGCGCCGAATGGCTGTCATGTATTCCGGCCAAGCTTTTTTATTTGCCGGATTAATAACCGCGTAATTTAGGGCAAGAGATAGCGACTCTAAGAAAGAATCGCCAGCTATTAAAAATACATTTTTTGGAATTGAATTATTTACAGGATTAACCTGTACTGCATATGAGCTTTTTATGCTTGTAAAGCCAGAATTGCTTTTTAATATCCAATCCATAAACCCGACGATATTTCTGCGAGTGCTTTGTGATTGAAGCCTTTGGTTAGTCGTGTAGCCCTGATGTCCGCCACCCAGAAGGAATTGCGAAATATTAGCTTGTGGGCAAAGGTCGATTACCAATACTTGTTTTTCTGGATTGTTTTCAGCGTAAAGGGTTGCTGCATTTTGACAAAGCGTAGTTTTGCCAACCCCACCTTTGTTATTGTAAAAAGAATAGATTGTAGTTGTCATGGATGTTCTAATTTTCATTGGCGAAAATATATTATATTGCAAATTATCAATTTTGGTATGTGTAAATGCAACATTTTGACGTGTTCTTACATGCAAAAGCGGTATTGTTATATTTTTCCGGAATTGCAGTCGGAGAGAGTTGCGCGCATGGCGATAGTGTATTAGAGTAAAAACATGTGCGCCGATTACACGCCAAGCCGTAAAGAGCAGATCGAAGAAAGCTTTCGAACTGGATACCCTTTGCTCGACCTCCCGCCTGAGGCATGGCCAGGCTACATGGCACCAATCCTGCGCAGCCCGCACGAGGCGCCTGGCGAGATGGAAGTCGCCCCGGCCATGTTCGGTATGGTGCCGCATTGGGCAGACCACAAGCTGGCTCGCCAGACCTACAACGCCCGCACCGAGACGGTGGCCAGTAAGCCTTCCTTCCGTAGCGCCTGGAAGCGCAAGCAGTTCTGCATCATCCCGGCCGCCAATTTTTTCGAACCCAACTACGAAACCGGCAAGCCCGTGCGCTGGCGAATCGAGCGCGCCGACGGCGGGCCGGTGGCCATCGCTGGAATTTGGGAATACCGGCCGGCAGATCAGCTGCTGTCGTTTTCGATGCTGACGATCAACGCCGACGGGCACCCGCTGATGCAGCGCTTCCACAAGCCAGACGATGAAAAGCGTATGGTGATGATCCTGGACCCGGAACAGTATCATGGTTGGTTAGATGGCTCGCTGGTGTCGGAGGAGGACGTTTATCGACAGTATCCCGCCGACCTGCTCGTCGCTCAGTCCGATCCTTTGCCCCCTCGGACAAGAGCGAAACCGGCGGCGAAGGCTGAAGCTGCACCGCCAGAATCACTTTTCTAGAAACAATTTTATACTTCCTGTTTCTTGCCTCGGTCGATATACTGTATAAAAACACAGTATATTGGCCAGCCATGAATGCAACATTGTTAATACTTCAACCTAGCCAGCCCGGTGTATCGCAGGTGCCATTGCCGCTTGCGCAGTACCCAATCCCCAGTGCGCGGCCGGAAATTTCCCATCGGATATCCGCCGGCTTTCCGTCGCCGGCTGCCGACTATACCGAGGATGGCCTAGACCTGAACGCGCTGCTGGTGCAGCACAAGGCCGCATCGTTCTTCTTCACGGTCGAGGGGGACTCGATGCGCGACGCGGGCATACTAGATGGTGACAAGGTGGTGGTCGACCGTTCCGTCGCGCCTCTGCACGGCCACATTGTCATCGCCGTCATCGATGCCGAATATACCCTCAAGCGCCTTTACTGCCAGAGGGGCAGGGTAGAGCTGCGTCCGGACAACCCTGCATACAAGTCGATTTGCCTGGCCGAAGGTAGCGAACTGCAGATATGGGGCGTGGTTACCGGCGTCGTGCGTAAGTTGCGGGTGTGACATGAGCGACCCGACCAAGCAGATTTTTGCGCTTGTCGACGTGAACAATATGTACGTCAGCTGCGAGCGCGCGTTCAATCCCCGCTTGCGCGACCGCCCGGTGGTTGTCCTGTCAAACAACGATGGCTGCGCCGTCGCCAGGTCGAACGAGGTGAAGGCCCTGGGCGTGCCGATGGGCGCCCCCTGGTTCCAGATGCGCGACCTTGCGCGCCAGCACGGCATCGTGGGGCTTTCTTCCAATTACACCCTGTACGCGGACATGAGCAACCGCATCATGACCATCCTGCGCACCTACAGCCCCAATGTCGAGGTCTACTCGATCGATGAATCGTTTCTAAGTCTGAACGGCCTGGGCGGCTTGTGGGCTTCGCCGACAGTTATGGGGCAGGATATCCGCGCCAAGGTGGCGCAGTGGACCAGCCTGCCCGTGTGTGTTGGCATAGGGCAGTCGAAGACATTGGCGAAGCTGGCCAACCACGTGGCAAAGAAATTTCCTCTATTCGACAGCGTTGCCGACTTCACGACCATGTCGGAAGCCCGGACTACCTGGCTGCTGCAGCGCATCGATGTCGGGGAGGTGTGGGGCGTCGGGCGGCGCATCAGCGCCAAGTTGCGGGCCATGGGCATCAACACCGTACTTGACTTGAAAGACGCGCCACCCAGCAGTATGCGGGCGCACTTCGGCGTCGTGCTTGAGCGCACTTGCAACGAGCTGCGCGGCATTTCTTGCCTGGAGCTGGAAGAGGTGGCGCCGCCGCGCAAAGAAATTGTGTCGTCGCGCTCCTTCGGCTCCATGGTCATGACGGCGGCCGAACTGGGCGAATCAATATCGACCTACGCAGCGCGCGCCGGCGAGAAGCTGCGCGGCCAGCGCTCCCTTTGCGGTGCCGTTCATGTTTTCGTTCAAACGAACCGGTTCCGCAACCAGGACGAACAATACAGCAACGGAATTACCATCCCCCTGGTCGAACCCAGTGCCGACAACCGCGTGTTGGCCGGCGCCGCACTGCACGGCCTGGTCATGATTTATCGCGAAGGTTTCAAATACAAGAAGGCTGGGATCATGTTGATGAACCTGCAGCCGGATACCCAGCGTCAGGCGGTGCTATTTGATGCTGTTCCTGATAGGGCGCGCTCGGTTCGCGCAATGGCTGCGCTCGATGCCATCAATGACCGCTATGGACGCGACACGGTGCACCTCGGCTCTGCTGGCGTCGCCCGGCGCTGGGCGATGCTGTCCGAGAATCGTACGCCGCGATATACCACCAGCTGGACCGAGCTGCCGAAAGTGTTTGCGAAGTAGGCAAACCCTTTTCGCATAAGTAATTATCCAATCAGCGTATCGGGCACGATGTCCCTGAATATGCCCAGCCGACTACGCGTTGCCGTTGGTCGACCAGAACAATGAGTCGGCAGTCAGCCGCGGTGCTTCCATAGTTCAGCTGCAGGTAGTCGCCTTGATGTTGGTAGCTTGTCGGGGTGCCGTATCGAGCGGCAACGACGAAACTATTTTGCCCAATTTCTAGCGCTGCTGGCTGAGGCAGCTCCGGCGCTGAACTGCAAGATAATGCAGAGAAAGCAATTAAGTATTTTGTGGGGCACGCCATAGACGGCACCTTATACAGTAAGTTGATGAGGTAACTAAGGTGTCATTTGCGGGGTAATGGCACACTGCGCAATCGCAAAGGAAAGATGAATGTTGCGGGGGGCGCGTTGGAAAGTCTGAAAAACCGTTGGAAAATACAAAAAAAGGGTTACAAGCCGAAGCATGTAACCCTTTGATTTTCCTACTTATTCGGTGGGGTGGCTGATGGGGCTCGAACCCACGACAACAGGAATCACAATCCTGGTGCCTTCAACCCATAATCAGATTCCAATCAACACTGTAGCCCGTGGCTTTAAGCTCGCGTGCCAAAGCCAATTTCCAAGCACCGGCATCGTCCAAGGGTTCCCATACCATTCCAGCAAAGTCTGTTGGAATTTCTAAATTCCCTTTTGCCAGAGTGCAGACTCGGCTTCGCCCAAGCCGACACATAAAATAACCAAGTTCAAGTAAAACATTTTGACGGGCACGTGGTTGTAATGTGTCAGCAGTTTTCCCTCCTACGTCGTCGGGGGTCAACAGAACAACGGCAAAACCTACATCGCCGTGTGCTTCTATTTTCTCAATGATGGTTCTGCCCTGGTTTGATTGCTCGCTCAAAATAATTGCTTCGAAGCCAATCTTTTCTATAAACCGTGCCACAGTCAGTCGGGCAACGTCATCGTGGCCGTGAACAATGAAAATCTTTCGAGAGACGTTGCTTATAGAAGGTGAGCCATTGGAAGCTACTTCAGACTCGGACGCGTCGCTGATTTCATCTTGCAGCCATTTTATTGCAGATTTCAAGGTTAGCACTGCTGATGATTTACCTTCCGCAACGTAAATGCGGGCCTTCCTAGCATCATTTTGTTGGTCGTAGTCGCTGTACACTATAGAGACTGGGCCATGGTCCAACTGGGTTGCATCTGCGTATCGTCGATATTCAACAGTCTGATGTCCGAAAACCGACGCCAAAGCTCCTTCGATTGTGGTTTCTAAGCTTCGTAGTTCTGGTGCCCAGCGCTTCGTCAATGTCGTCTCGTCAAAGCTCTCAATATCTTCAATTAGACGGTTGAGGCGAAGGACTCCCTTGCGCATTTGCTCTGGGGTCAAGTTAGCCTGCGCTGGAGGCGGAGGTGCTTTGCGAGTAGCCATATTTTAAGTTCCGTAAATGCTCCGAAACTCATTATGCCCGAAAATCTAATAAAAATAGCCATCATTAGACATGCTGGCGATGCTGTGGAAGGTTCTACGTCGTCGTGAAATCACAGTAAGTACGGACCAATTGGAAGCGGGATAACCACCGGAAGCAGAGTATTTTCAGCGATTCGTCAAAAATGAGGTATGATTTTCTGAGCAACTTTTTGGACGTAACATACTCATTCTGGAGCTTTCATGGTAACTAAATCAACCGGGCCTAAGGCGGCAACTGCCGCTTCGAAAGTTCTCTCAAGTCGCGATACCAGTCCCAAGTCAAAGACAGCGGCGGGCAGCACTTTGGCGCAGACAAACAACTCCAAAGTAACATCTCCAAAGGCCGCTACAGCTGCTTCTAAGGTGCTTTCTGATGGAAGAACAAGCACGGCAGCAAAGTCGGCAGCTGGCTCTGCACTTGCTCAAGCACGTCCAAAGGCTGCGGCTAAGCCTGCGGCCAAGGCCGCAGCAAAGCCCGCCGCTAAAGTCGCATCTGGCCCTGGGGGAACAGGTAGTGGAGGACCTCGAAAAAAATGAAACTAGAAAAAGCACGTGATCAGTACTATTTCTTTTCAGGGAAGACGAGTGACTTGGTTAGGCAACTTGGCCTGGGAGGTATCGCTATTGTTTGGCTTTTCAAGCAGACCGTGGATGGCGCTCCAAAAATTCCAGATGAGCTTGTGTGGCCACTAACTTGTATTGTAATTGCGCTAGCGATTGATTTTATGCAATACGCAGTTGCGACAGTATTGTGGGGAAATTTGCAGTGGCGAAAAGATCGTTCAGGTGTTAAAGATGATCAAGATTTTGTCGTTCACCCAGCGATTAACTGGCCAACGATATTTTTTTTTAGTGTTAAGACAATAGCGGTGATGATAGCCTATTGGCATCTTCTGATCTATCTTCCACGTACGCTTTTCCTTTAAAGTGCCGCAATACCGTGAATAAAAAATGAAATATTTATAAGTCCAGTGAAGCTGTTGCATGGCCGGTATTCTGCGGATTAATCTGGTATGTTGCCGGTAGTGGGTTAATAATTTTTGACATAAATTTACCAATTTTTTATATAAGTTATTGATTTTATTTGGGAATTGATTCCGGCCAACGGCACCAGGTTTCATCAGAAAGCCCGCTGACTTGCAAAAGTCAGCGGGTTTTTTGTTTTTGTCACTGTTATCTTTCCTGCTTCAAATCCACTGATCGTTCTCCACAGTGCGCTCGCCCGCGTCGCCGTCGCCCGTGTTGACCACGCCGCGCGGCTCGATCAGCAGCAGCCTGGTTTCGGCGAGGGCGCACGGTTTATGTTCGACACCCTTGGGCACCACGGCCATCTGGCCGGCAGTGAGCACGATGGCGTGTCCTTCCGCGTAGCCAGGGCCGCGCAGGGCGATGTGCAATTCGCCGTCCAGCACGATGAAGGTTTCATCCGTATCGGCGTGCCGGTGCCATTGGAATTGGCCCAGTACCTTGACGACCTTGAATTGGTAGTCATTCATTTCGGCGATGACGCGCGGCTGCCAGTGCCCCTCCAACAGGGAGACCTTGCCTGCCAGGTCGATGGACCGGCCCTGGCCGCGCGTGGTGGTGGTGATAGTCATGCTGTGCTCCGTTCAAGTGGCGATACAGCCAGAATACGCAGGCGCCTGCCGGCCGTATTGAACGATCGTGGGTGTTTTCAGCCTTGGCCGCTGGCGTAGCGCAGCCAGCGGCCAGGCGTCAGTCCATGGGTTTTCAGGAAATGTCGCGTCATGTGGCTCTGGTCGGCAAAGCCCGCGGCCATGGCGGCCGAGGCGAGCGTGCTGCCTGCCAGCAGCAGGCGCCGCACCCTCTCCAGGCGCCGCATCGTCAGATAGCGGTAGGGGCTGGTGCCATAGAACACGCGAAAGTCGTGCGACAGGCTCCAGCGGTCGCGTCCCGTTGCCGCTTCAAGCTGCGCCAGCGTAACGGCGTGGGTGCAGTGCGCCTGCAAATAGTCGCGCGCGCGCCGCGCCGCCAGGAAGTCGCCTTTTGGACGTTGCGCCGGCGTGCCGGCTGCCGCCGCCAGCGCATGCGCCAGCTCGGCCAGCGCCTCGCTCTGTTCCAGCGCTTCGAGCGGGTGGCCGTCGTGCGGCAGCAAGGCGGACGTGGCGGCCGCCAGGCGGGGATCGGTCGACACGCCGCCTTCAATGAAGGGCAGCGCGCGTCCGCCCAGCACATCCTGGAACAGCGCCGGTTCGATATACAGCATGCGGTAGCGGAAGCCGGCGTCGGTGCCCGCCTGGCCATCGTGCGCCTCGTCCGGGTGCAGGATCATGGTATTGCCGGGCAGGCTGTCGCGCTGGCCGCGGCGGTAGCTGAAACGCTGCACGCCCGCCAGCGTGCGGCCGATGGCGTAAGTGTCGTGGCGGTGCATGGCATAGGCCTTGCCCTTGAACCATGCCTCGATGCGTTCGACCCCTTGTACCGGTTCGGCGCACTTGACCCAGTCGCTGCGCGCTGGCGCTGGTGCTCGCTTCATGGTGTTTGTCTTTGGATGCCTGCCCTGGTTGCCGATTGCTGACTGTACCCGCCGCGCGCGGGGTTGTCCACGAAAACCGCCGTATTGGAAATCGTGGCTCAGAAATTGTGCCGGATTCCCAGCGCCACGCCCGACAAGGTGGCGCCCTTGGTTGCTGCGTCGCGTCCCAGGCTGTTGATGGCAAAGTCGGCGACGCCGTTGCTGCCGTTGGCCAGGCACGTGTAGTAGGCATACAGGCTGCTGCGTTTCGACAGCTGGTAGTCGTAGCCGGCGGTGGCGTGGGTGGCGCCCGTACCGGTTCCCGCGCGCACCGTGCCGATGGTTTCCAGCGCGCCGCCGCTGGCGCTTTGGGCATGCGCCAGGCCGAAACGCAAGCCATGGGGACCGAACTGGCGCGTGGCGGAAAAGTAGGCCGTGCGGCGGCGCAGCTCACCCGTGGGCGTCGCATAGCGCAGGCTTTCCACTGCCACCGCCAGTTGCGTGGCGCTGTCGATCCGCCAGGCGATCGCCAGCTTGCTGCCACGGTCGGTCAGCCCGCGTCCCTGGTAGTCGTGATGGTCTTCCTGCGCCAGGGTGGCGTACAGGGCGCCGCCGTCGTAGATCAATGCGGCCGAAGTCAGTGCCGGATGCGCGCCGCTGGCGGGCCGCTCTTCCCCCATGCCGCGCGCCACGCGCAGCGACCAGCCCTGCCATGGCGGCGACCAGTAATGCAGGCTATTCTGCTGGCGCCGGTCGAACGAGTAGGTGTTGCTGGTATTGCTATCGTTCGAGGCGGAGCCATTGCCCATCAAGCTCATGTAGCCGGCCGTTGTGGGGTAGAACGGGTCGAGCGCGGATGTGGCGCTGTTGTAGGGCAGGGTCCAGTTGCCGCCAAACAGCGTGCCCCACGGTCCGGCAATGCCGACGCGCGTGTCGCGCGCGGCCAGGCTGCCGGCGCCCGAGTCGGGTGCCAGGGTGCCCTCGACCTGGAACAGGGCCTGCCAGCCGCCGCCCAGGTCTTCGCTGCCGCGAAAACCGAGCACGGAGCGGTTGTTGGAGACGCGCTGCACGCTGTCGCCGCTGCCGGACGAGTGCAGCGTTTCGAGCGCCACGTTCAGGCGGCCGTACAGCTGCACGTTTTCCTGCGCATGGCTGGGCAGGGCGGCCGCCAGCGCCAGGGCGCCGGCAGCGCATGAGAATACACGCATCACCATGCCTCAAAACGCAAAGCAGCTGCACCCCAGCGCGCCCCAGAAACCGGAGTGGCTGGAGACGGGTACGGAACTCTTGCGCGCCACGTCGTGGGCGTGGGCGTGCACGCCGCAGGCGCCCTGGCACTGGTGCTGTTGCATGGCGCTGGTCTTTTGCGGCGGCGCGGCGCGGTAGTGGCCGGCCACGTTTTTCACGGGCGACCAGTCGGGCAGCACGGGGATGGCTGGCGGCGCCAGATGGGAAAATTCCGCCTGGCCGTAGACGATCTTGCCGCCGACGATGGTGAGCACCGATTCGATCGACTTGATCGCCTCTTCATCGATGCTGAAAAAATCCGCGCTCAGCACGGCCAGGTCGGCCAGCATGCCTTCCTGGATGCGGCCCTTCTTGCCTTGCTCGCTCGAGAACCAGGCGCTGCCCGCCGTCCACAGTTCCAGCGCCGTGTCGCGCGACAAACGGCTGCCCGCGTCGTACAGGCGCAAGCCGCCCACGGTGCGGCCCGATACCAGCCAGTACAGCGCCGTCCACGGGTTGTAGCTGGCGACCCGGGTGGCGTCCGTGCCGCCGCCCACGGGCACGCCCGAGGCCAGCATGCGGGCGATCGGCGGCGTGGCCTTGGCCGCTTCCGCGCCGTAGCGGTCGACGAAGTATTCGCCCTGGAAGGCCATGCGGTGCTGGATGGCGATGCCGCCGCCCAGCGCCTTGACCCGGTCGATGTTTTTCGGCGTGATGGTTTCGCAGTGGTCGAACATCCAGTGCAGACCGTCGAATGGGATATCGCGGTTGACCTTTTCAAAGACCGTCAGCATGCGGTCGATCGATTCGTCGTAGGTGGCGTGCAGACGGAAGGGCCAGCGTTTGGAGACCAGGTGGCGCACCACCTTTTCCAGTTCGTCGTCCATGCCGGGCGCCAGGTCCGGGCGCGGCTCAAGGAAATCCTCGAAGTCGGCGGCGGAAAACACCAGCATTTCGCCGGCGCCGTTATGGCGGTAGTAATCGTCGCCCTGGCCCGGCGTGACCATCTCCGTCCATTTTTCAAAATCCTCCAGTTCGCGGCCCTTGTTTTGCGTGAACAGGTTGTAGGCGATGCGGATGGTCAGCTGCTCCTTTTGCGCCAGTTCCTCGACCACCGCGTAGTCTTCCGGATAATTCTGGAAGCCGCCGCCCGCATCGATGGCGCTGGTGATGCCGAGGCGGTTCAGTTCGCGCATGAACTGGCGCGTGGAATTGACTTGTAGTTCGCGCGGCAAGGTCGGGCCCTTGGCCAGGGTCGCATACAGTATCATCGCGTTCGGCCGCGCGATCAGCATGCCCGTCGGGTTGCCGGCAGCATCGCGCACGATTTCGCCGCCGGGCGGGTTCGGCGTATTTTTGTCGTAGCCGACCACGCGCAGGGCCGCGCGGTTCAGCAAGGCGCGGTCGTACAGGTGCAGGATGAAGACGGGGGTGTCGGGCGCGGCCGCGTTGATTTCATCCAAGGTCGGCATGCGCTTTTCCGCGAACTGGAATTCGTTCCAGCCGCCGACCACGCGCACCCACTGCGGGTTCGGCGTGCGCAAGGCCTGATCCTTGAGCATGCGCAGGGCGTCGGCCAGCGAGGGCACGCCTTCCCAGCGCAGTTCCAGGTTGTAGTTCAAGCCGCCGCGGATCAGGTGCAGGTGCGAGTCGTTCAGGCCGGGAATGACGGTGCGGCCACCGAGGTCGATCACGCGGCTGTCCGGCTTGCGGTGGCGCATGACGTCGTCGGCATCGCCGACAGCGAGGAATTTGCCGTCGGCGATGGCCACGGCGCTCGCCTGCGGGCACGACTTGTCGACGGTGTGGAAGCAGCCGTTGATCAGTATCAGCGGCGCGGCGGAGGAAAGGGTCGGTTCGGTCATGATGCGGCTCCATGGTGGCAATGCGGGGGAGGCCGGGGCGCGGCCAGGATCTGCGGTCAGTGTAGCCCAGGGCCCGGGAGCGGACACGGGCCAAAAGATCAGGTATGGCAGGTATGGCGGCGCGCCGACTGGTCTAAGGGCGGGTGCGGCGGCGCGCGACATGGATTACCATGCCGGCAGTAGCGGCTGGGCATGCGTCCGGATGCATTTTTTATCGCGGTTTACCGCATCGCAGGGAGTCCTCATGGATCAAGCACCACACAGCCGTTTATACGGCACCAGCCTGGGCTTTTTGGCCGGGTATGTCGATACGCTGGGCTTTATCGCCCTGTTCGGCCTGTTCACCGCCCATGTCACGGGCAACTTCGTGCTGATCGGCGCCGCGCTGGCCGAACCGACGCGCATCCCCATCCTGCTGAAAATCCTCGCCTTTCCCGCCTTTATCGCCGGCATCGTCGTCACGCGCCTGATGGTGCTGGCCATCGAGCGCCGTGGCGGTCCGGCGCTGACCTTGGCCTTCCTGCTGCAATGGATCTTGCTGGCCGGTTTCATGGTGTTCGGCGTGCTGGCCGAGCCGCTCGGCAAGGAAGTGGGCACGCTGGCGATGCTGGCCGGCTTGCTGGGCACGGCCGCCATGGGCGTGCACAGTGCCACCAGCCGTCTGCTGCTGGCGCATCTGGCGCCCACCTCCATGATGACGGGGAACGTGACGCAGATCGTGCTCGACACCGTCGACGTGCTGCGCGGCGCGGCCGATGGCGGCACGCGTGCGCGCTGCGGGAAGTTTTTCTGGCCGCTGCTGGCCTTTGCGCTGGGCGCCATCGCTGCCGGCTTTGGCTACCTGGTCTTCGGTTTCGCGGCGCTGGCCGTGCCGCTGGTGCTGCTGGGCGGCCTGATCGTGGTGGAGCAGCGTAGCGGTCGGACCGCCGTGCCCGTGTCCTGACGGCCGCCATGCGCGCCTTCCTGCTGTGGCTGATGTTCATGCTGGCCAGTCCTTGCGGGCTGGCCATCGATGCCGCGCGCGGTATCCATCAGCTGCAGCACACGCGCTGGACGGCCAGTGACGGCGCGCCCGACGATATCATCGTCATGACACAGGGCCATGACGGTTTCCTGTGGCTGGGCACGCATGCGGGCGTGCGCCGTTTCGACGGCTTGCGCTTCGAGCCCGTGCGTGTGCGCCAGGGCAGCTTTCCCGACACGGTGGCGCTGGCGCTCAAGCGCGCCGCCGACGGCGGCATGTGGATAGGCTGGCAAGTGGGCGGCATCAGCCACGTCAAGGATGGCGTGGTGCGCAATTATGCCGAGCCGCAGGGCGTGCAGGCGGGCGCCATCTGGGGCTTTGCCATCGGCGGCGACGGCGCCGTGTGGGCGGCCGGCGTGTCCGGCATCTCGCGCTTCGATGGCCGGCGCTGGCAGACGATGGGAGCGGCGCAGGGCTACACGGCGCAAAAGGCGTCCGCCGTGTTTGCCGACCGCGATGGCCGCGTCGCCGTGTTCAGTGAAAAAGGCCTGTTCATATGGCAGGCGACGCAGTCGCGCTTCGCGCCGCCCATCGGCCGGCTCGATCTGCGCGCGCCGCCGCAGCAGGGACCGGACGGCCGCATCTATTTGCTGGAGATGCGCGGCATCCGCATCATCGAGTCGCTGGAACGCTACGAGCAGCTCGATCATCGGTGGATTTACCGCGATACCAGCGGCACCAGCGGCAGCATGCTGGTCGACCGCGCGGGCACCTTGTGGTTCGACAGCCAGTACGGCTTGCACCGCACGCGCAGCGCCGGCGCGCTGGCGCCGGGGCAGCTGGGCATCAGCAGCGACACGGAATCGTTCCTGCCGCGCGATGGCTTGAGCAATGTCCTCGTCGGCTCCATGTGCGACGACAATGAAGGCAATGTCTGGGTTTCCACGTATGGCGGCCTGGACCGTTTCCGCCAGGCCGCGCCCGTGGTCCTGCGCACGCGCGCCGCGCCCGGCGTGGCCGAAGTGTTCCGTACCCAGGAAATGCTGACCGGACCGGCAGGCGCGATGTGGCTGTCGCGCGACGACGTCCTGGGGCCGCTGCTGCTGGCGCGGGCCGACGGCACGGTGCTGCGCGCGCCGCGCCTGGGGCCCGTCAGCGCCATCCTGGCAGCGCCGGGCGGCCTGTGGGTGGCGGCCCGCGCCGGCCTGCAGCAGCTGGCCGGCGCGGATGGGCGCATGCTGCGCACGATCGCCTATCCATTGGGCGCGGCCGCGC
Source organism: Janthinobacterium sp. HH102 (assembly GCF_001758625.2). Lineage (NCBI taxonomy): Bacteria > Pseudomonadati > Pseudomonadota > Betaproteobacteria > Burkholderiales > Oxalobacteraceae > Janthinobacterium > Janthinobacterium sp. HH102. Next base: position 5,460,371 of record NZ_CP062062.1, on the reverse strand, counting down.
TCAAGCGTATGCGCGCCGGCGTGCTCGCGCCCGATGGCAGCATCTGGGGCGTGTTCAGTGGCGCCGGGGTGTTCCAGTACCGCGACGGGACCTGGCGGCGCGAACCGCTGTTGCCCGATGGCGGCGCGAAAGTGCCGCTGGCGCTGCTGGCCGACGCGGCCGGGCGCCTGTGGCTGTCGTATGCCGATGGCAGCGTCGCCATGCTGGAAAAGGGGCGGCTGCACGCCTTCGGTCCCGCGCAGGGCCTGGACCTGGGCAAGATTCCCATGCTGATCGAATACCACGGGCAGGTGTGGGCGGGCGGGCAGCGTGGCGTGGCGCTGTGGCGCGGCGGCCGCTTCGTCGCCCTGCGCAGCGAGCCGGCCAGTGCCACCGAGGGCGTGGTGGGCCTGCTGCGCGCGCGCGACGGCAGCCTGTGGCTCAATCATGGCAGCGGCGCCGCGCAGATTCCCGCCGCGCAAGTGGAACTGGCGCTGCGCGACGCCGCCCATGCCATGCGCGCCACCTCGTACGACGCCGTCGATGGCTTGAACGGCAGCATCGGCATGCTGCACAACCGCTCGGTGGCCGAAGCGGACGATGGCAAGATCTGGTTTTCGCGCCAGAGCGCGACGTTCTGGATCGATCCGCGCCAGGCGCTTGCGGCCTTGCCGGCGCCGCGCGTGGAAATCGGCGCGCTGCTGGCAGACGGCCGGCGCGTCGATCCGCCCGCAAGCGCGGGCCTGCAGCTGGCGGCCGGCACGCGCGACGTGCAATTTCATTACAACGCCGCCAGTCTGGGCACGCCGGAGCGTTTGCAGTTCCGCTACCGGCTCGACGGCTACGATACGCAGTGGCAGCAGGCGGGCGGGCGGCGCCTGGCGCAGTACACGGGCCTGGGTCCGGGCAGCTACCGCTTCGAAGTAATAGCGGCGAATGGCGACGGCGTGGACAGCGCTGTGGCGCAACTGCCGTTCCGCGTGCTGCCCGCCTTTTACCAGACCTGGTGGTTCCGCAGCCTGTGCGCGGCGCTGCTGCTGGCCGCAGCGTACGGCGCCTACCGCTGGCGGCTGCGCCAGCACGCCGCGCGCCTGCAGGTGCGGATGGAGGCGCAACAGGCCGAGCGCGAACGCATCGCGCGCGAGCTGCACGATACCCTGCTGCAGGGCACGCAGGCGATGATCCTGCACTTTCACAATGCCAGCATGGCCATCGCCGAGGATGATCCCGCGCGCGCCGCCATGCTGCGCGCGCTCGACGATGCCGACCGCATGCTGGGCGAGGGGCGCGACCATGTGCACGACCTGCGCGCCGGCGACGATGGCGGCGCGCGCTGGAGCGCCATCCTGCGGCGCGAAGGCGAACGGCTGGCGGCGCAGCACGGCATCGTGTTCCGCTATGCGGAGGAGGGCGAGGCGCGCATGCTGCATGCGCGCGCCGCGCACGAAATCTACCGCATCGCCAGCGAAGCGCTGCGCAATGCCTTCCAGCACGCGCGTGCGCAGGTGGTCGAGGTGGCGGTGCGCTATGCGCGCGGCGGCATCGAACTGGTCGTGCGCGACGATGGCCAGGGCTTGCCGCCGGTGGTCGCGGCGAACGGACAGATTCCCGGACACTGGGGCATGCCCGGCATGCGCGAGCGCGCCGCCAGGCTCGGTGCGCGCCTGTCCGTGGGCGGGCGCGACGGCGGCGGCACGCAGTGGCGCCTGCGGGTACCCGCGCGGCGCGCCTGGCCGGCGGCGCACGGGCCCTTGCGCCGCTGGTGGCAGCGCTGGCGCCGTTCAGGCGTCGAGGATGCCACGCCGTAGCGCGATGGTGACGGCATGGGTGCGGTCCCTGGCGCCCAGCTTGGCCAGGATGGTGCTCATGTGCGCTTTGACGGTTTCTTCCTTGATCTGCAGCAGGGCGCCCGTTTCGCGGTTGGAATTGCCTTGCGCGACCTGCTTGAGCACGTCCAGTTCGCGGTTCGACAGCACGTCGCTGCAGGCATACAGGGCCAGCTCCGCCTCGATCTCGGGCGTGATGTGGCGCCGTCCCGCGTACACGTTCTGTATCGCCGCCAGCAATTCGTGGCGCAGCGCGCTTTTCAGCACATAGCCGCACGCGCCCGCGCGGATGGCGCGCAACACTTGCGTGTCGCCCTTGTAGGTGGTCAGCACGATGATGCGCGCCTGCGGATGGCGCGCGCGGATGGCGCCGATGGCGTCAAGACCGCTCATGCGCGGCATCTGCAAATCCATCAGCGTGACATCGGGCTGCAGCGCCTCAAATTGCTGCACCGCCTGCTGGCCATCGGTGGCCTGACCCACCAGCGCCACGCCGGGAAAGGCGCGCAGCAGGGCCGCGATGCCGTCGAGCAGCAACTGGTGGTCGTCGGCGATGAGGACGCGTATCGGTGCCGCATCGCTGCGCATGACGTTGCCTGGCAAAGAGGAGTGATCGATCAAGAGTCGTCGGAAGATGGTAAGCAAAAGGTATTTTACCGCAGCGCCCGCCAGCCTGCAGAGGGGGATTGCTCGGGGGGAGCCTATATTTAGATAGTGGTGCGGGCACGCCGCCAGGCATACGATGCACGGCAGTACCCACTCAACCCTTTCTTCATGGATGACATCATGACCAATCCGAAACTGGAAGTCCTTACCCCCGACAATTGCCAGATCATCTTCATCGACCAGCAGCCGCAAATGGCGTTCGGCGTGCAGTCGATGGACCGCCAGGCGCTGAAAAACAATACCGTGGGCCTGGCCAAGGCCGCCAAGGTGTTCAACATCCCCACCATCATCACCACGGTGGAAACGGAAAGCTTCTCCGGCCACACCTATCCGGAACTGCTGGACGTCTTCCCCGGCAAGGATATCCTCGAGCGCAGCTCGATGAATTCGTGGGATGACCAGAAGGTGCGCGATGCGCTGGCCGCCAACGGCAAGAAAAAAGTCGTCGTCTCGGGCCTGTGGACGGAAGTGTGCAACAACAGCTTCGCCCTGTGCGCGATGCTCGAAGGCGATTACGAGATCTACATGGTGGCCGATGCATCGGGCGGCACCTCGAAGGAAGCGCACGACTACGCCATGCAGCGCATGATCCAGGCCGGCGTGGTGCCCGTGACGTGGCAGCAGGTGCTGCTGGAATGGCAGCGCGACTGGGCCCACAAGGCGACCTATGACGCCGTCATGGCCATCGTGCGCGAACATTCGGGCGCCTACGGCATGGGCGTCGACTACGCCTACACGATGGTGCACAAGGCGCCGCAGCGCATCCATGGCGAACACGCCACCCTGGCGCCGGTGCCGGCCAAGTAAACGCCGCGCGGCCATGCCATGCGCCGCGCGCCTGACCGTGCGCGGCGTTTTTTTTATTGAAAGGAATGCGCCATGAAGTTATATGTGATTTCGCTGGCCGTGGGCTTGCTGGTTGGCATCATCTATGCCGTCCTGCAGGTACGCTCGCCGGCGCCGCCAGCCATTGCCCTGATCGGCCTGCTGGGCATGCTGATCGGCGAACAGATCGTCCCCAGCGTCAAGCGCCTGATGGCGGGCGAAGCCGTGACGGTATCGTGGCTGCGCAGCGAATGCGTGCCGAAGATCAGCGGCGTGGAAGCGAAACCGACAGTGGCCAAGGCCCGGTCGCAGCAGCAGGACGACGGCGCCGCCTGAACCCCGTTTGCCGAGTCAAAACGCTAGAACGCGCCCAGCAAGCCGCGCCGGGCGGCCACCGTGGCCGCCTCGGTGCGGCTTGATACGTTGAGCTTGGTCAAAATATTGTTTACGTGAAATTTGACGGTGCCCACCTCGATGCCGGCGCTGCGCGCGATCATCTTGTTGCTCTTGCCCGCAGACAGGTGCAGCAGGATGTCGTGCTCGCGTTTCGACAGGCGGTTCGCCTCGATGCGGCCGGCCTGCTGCGCCGCCAGTTCCGGCGGCAGATAGTGCCTGCCGGCGGCCACCTGGCCGATGCATTGCGTCAGTTGCAGGAAGCCGGAATCCTTCAGCAGGTAGCCGCGCGCGCCGGCGCGCAGGGCCCGGTGCACGCTGTCCTCGCCCTGGTAGGTGGTGAGGATGACGATCTTCGCTTGCGCATCGTCCGCGCAGATGCGCTCGATCGCTTCGACGCCATGCATTTCCGGCATGTTCAAATCCATCAGCACCACGTCGGGACGCAGCTCCCGGTACAACGCCACGGCGGCGCTGCCCGTGCCGGCCTGGCCCAATAAGCGCAAGCCGGGCAGTGACGCGATCAGCGAGGCCAGGCCGGCCAGGATCAGCGGGTGGTCGTCGGCGATCAGCAGCGAAATAGGGGCAGCGTTGTCGCGGGGCGTGTGCATGCTTGTGCTCATGGTGCTGGCAGGGTGAAGTGGAAGACTGTGCCATGGGGCGCGCCGGGCGCATGCCACAGGCGGCCGCCATGCGCGTCGAGGATGCGGCGGCAGATGGCCAGGCCCATGCCCATGCCGTCCGGCTTGCTGGAATACAGGTCGTGGTACAGGCGGCCGACCGCCTGCGGCGCGATGCCGGCGCCATTGTCGGCGATGCTGAAATGCTGCACGCCCTCATCGAGGCGCGAGGACAGCAGCACCGTGCGCGGCCGGCCACGGGTGCCCTGCAGGGCTTCGATGGCGTTCATCAGCAGGTTCAGGAGGACTTGCCGGAATTGCACCGGGTCGGCATGCAGCAGCGGGCGGCCCGGCGCCAGCCGCGTTTGCAGGTCGATGGCGTGGCGTTGCAGCGGCGCGCGCAGCAGCGGCAGCAGCTCCTGTACGGCGTCGTCGGCGACAAACTGCACATGGCTGCCCGGCGCATGGCAGGCCAGGCCATGCACGCTGCGCAGCACGGCGCTGGCATGGCTGCCGGCGCTGGCGACCAGGGCCAGCGCCGCGCGCGCCTCGTCGAGGCGGGGCGGATCGTGGTCGAGCCAGCGCAAGGCGGCATCGGCATTGAGCGCGATGGCCGCCAGCGGCTGGCGCACCTCGTGCGCGACCGATGCGGCAAATTCGCCCATGCCGCCCATGCCGCCCATGCCGCCCATGCCGCCCATGCGCTGGGCCTGCGCCAGGCCGGGGTCTTGCTGTTGAGGGAAATAATGCATGCTGGCCATCGCCGTGCTCCTGTGCTGTCGCGGCGTATGCCGTATTGCAACAAGTATGCATGGCATCGTCGCCGGGGCACTTATACGAATGGGGGAGGCGGACGGTTTTTTTGCAAGGCAGGGGCGGGAAACACCGCCGGGCGGGCCGGCGGTGCGAAGAGCGGATCAGGACTTGATAAAGGCCAGCAAGTCTTCGTTCAGGCGGTCCTTGTGGGTGGCCGGCAAGCCGTGCGGCGCGCCTTCATAGATGACCAGCCTGGCGTTCTTGATGAGCTTGGCCGCAGCCTTGCCGGAAGCGTCGATCGGCACGATCTGGTCGTCGCCGCCGTGCACGACCAGGGTCGGCACGGAGATTTTCTTCAGGTCGGCAGTGAAATCCGTCTCGGAAAACTGCTTGATGCAATCGTAGGCGTTCTTGATGCCGCACTGCATGCCCTGCAGCCAGAAGGTGTCGCGCATGCCTTGCGACACCTTGTTGCCGGGACGGTTGGCGCCGAAGAAGGGCACGGTCAGATCCTTGAAGAATTGCGAACGGTCGGCCAGCACGCCGGCGCGGATGCCGTCGAAGACGGACATCGGCAAGCCGCCGGGATTGGTGTCCGACTTGACCATCTGCGGCGGCACGGCGCCCACCAGTACGGCCTTGGCCACGCGCTTTTCGCCATGCCGGCCGATATAGCGCGCCACTTCGCCGCCGCCCGTCGAATGGCCGACCAGAGTCGCGCCCTTGATGTCGAGCGCGTCGAGCAGGGTGGCCAGGTCGTCGGCGTAGGTATCCATGTCATTGCCCTGCCATGGCTGGCTCGACAGGCCGTGGCCGCGGCGGTCGTGCGCGATCACGCGGTAGCCGTGGCTGGCCAGGAACATCATCTGGTCTTCCCAGGCGTCGCCCTGCAATGGCCAGCCGTGGCTGAAGACGACGGGCGTGCCCGTGCCCCAGTCCTTGAAATGGATGACGGTGCCGTCCTTCACGGTGACCTTGTTGACGGTGAGCTTGCCCGGCGCGGCGGCGGCGGCAGCGGCAGGCTTGGCGGCGGCGCTGGCGCCACCGGCGGCCAGCAGGCCCGCACCGGCGGCGACACCGGCGACGCTGACGAGCAGCTTGCGGCGGGAATTGACTTCTTCGGCTTCGATTTTCTTCGACATGATGTTTTCCTTCGGGGATGGGGGAGGGGCCGCTTACGGCCTGGACCAGTGATGGCAGCGGCCAGTCTAGGCCTTCGCGCGCGCCGGCGCCTCTGCCAAAAGACCAGTCGCGCCGGGTCTTCCGCCTGCCTATGATGGCTGGCGGCGGCGCGCCGCGCCGCTTGCCTTTCCCACTGGAGCGAAGATGAAGAAACACTGGATGGCGGCGCTGGCCGGCCCCTTTTTACCCGATGCCGGCCTGCTGTTTGCGCGCGTGGCGGGCGTGCTGCTGGTGCTGCACGTGCACGGCTTGCCCAAGCTGCTGCATTTTTCCGAGGAACTGGCGCACATCGACGACCCGCTGCACCTGGGCCGCGCCGTCACCTTGTACTGCGCGCTGTTCGCGGAAATCCTCTGCCCGTTGCTGGTCGCCGCCGGCCTGCTGACGCGCCTGGCCTGCCTGCCCCTGCTGTTCCTGCTGGGCGTGTCGATGCTGCTCGTGCATCCGGACTGGAGCATCGCCGACGGGCAGTTCGGCTGGCTGCTGATCATCGTCTTCGGCACCATTGCCATCAGTGGCGCGGGACGCTATTCGCTCGATGCGCGGTTGCGGGCGTAAGCGGTGATGTCAACGATGTGTCGGGTTACGCTCCGCTAACCCGACCTACGCCTAAATAACACCATTTCACCCCGATCCCCGTCCGCCCCACCAGGCCGGCGGGGATTGTTATTTCCATCAGGAATTTAAGTCTGTGCCTCAAGGTGTGGCAGCGCACGGTGGCGCGCGGCGGGCGCGGTTAAGGTGGTGCCAACAGCTTGCTGCTGATCCAGTGTTTGATATGGCTCAGCCCGGCAGCGTTTAGCCGCTTCTTTTTCCCAGAAGCGAGGAGAATCATGATTCGGTCACGGCATCGAGCATGGTTGATTTATTCACTATTAAAGGAAACCATCATGAACGCGATTGAAAAAACCAGCTCCGAGATGAACGGCACCGCCCAGGAAACCCGCCAGGATTTGCACCGCACCATCGACAAGGTGGCTAGCCAGGCACAGCCTCTGGCCGACAAGGTCGCCACGCGCGCGCATGACAGCGTGGACCAGGTGGGCGACCGCATTGAGCAAGTCAGCGACACCGTCAGCAAGGCCTCGGAGCGCCTGATGGCGCGCGGCAAGCAACTGGGCGTCGCTTGCCAGCGCGCGGGCGAAACGGGCCGCGATTATGTGCGCGAGCGCCCGGCCATGTCCCTGCTGATTGCGGCCGCGGCCGGCTATGGCCTGTCGAAATTGCTGGGTTCGCGTAAATAAGTTTTACGCCTTCCTGGAAGCATTTGTCGTGGGCGCTGTTCCCTTCGCCGTCATGGCGGAGAGGGCCAGCGCCCACGCACACAAGGTAGTAGCAAGCAGTAAAGGAGAGTGATGATGCGCTCCATTTTGTTGTGGTTGATTGGCATACCTATTCCCATCATTATTTTGATTGCCCTGTTCGTGCGCTGAATGAGGGAGTTGTAGCGTTACTTCCCGGGGCAAACTACTCACAGGAGATGTAATGGCTACCACCAAGAAAACGCCGTCCACGGACGGTGCGGGTTCCGTATTGAGCAGCATGTCCGGCCCATCCGACAGCAATGCGCCAAACAGCCTGGGCACTGACAATGACGTGACCCGCGCGCTGCTGCAAAAGACGGCCGCCAGCCAGCAGCTGTCCGCCGCCATGGCCGACAATCCCAAGGAAGATGGCCAGTATGGTGAGGCGGCGCGCACGCCGATCGAAGGCGTGCATGTGGCGGCCGGCGAACCGCTGGCCACGGCCAGCACCACGGGCGAAACGCTGGCGTCGCCGAAGACGGGCGATGGCCAGCCCGCGCTGGGCGAGAATGCGCTGAATAGCTCGCTGGATGGCGCCCGCAGCGACGACAGCGGCTGCGTGCTGACGACCAACCAGGGCGTGCCCGTGGGCGACAACCAGAACTCGCTGAAGGCGGGCTTGCGCGGCCCCACCCTGATGGAAGATTTCATCCTGCGTGAAAAGCTCACGCATTTCGACCATGAGCGCATCCCCGAGCGCGTCGTGCATGCGCGCGGTTCGGCCGCCCACGGCTATTTCGAATGCTACAAGGAACAAAGCAAGCTGACGCGCGCCGCGCCGTTCGCCAAGGCGGGCAAGCGCACGCCCGTCTTCGTGCGCTTTTCCACCGTGGCCGGCGAGCGCGGCTCGACCGACACGGCGCGCGACGTGCGCGGCTTTGCCGTGAAGTTTTATACGGACGAGGGCAACTGGGACCTGGTCGGCAACAACATCCCCGTCTTCTTCATCCAGGATGCGATGAAATTTCCCGACGTGGTCCATGCGGTCAAGCCCGAGCCGCACAACGGCATGCCGCAGGCGGCCAGCGCGCACGACACCTTCTGGGATTTCGCCTCGCTGTCGCCGGAAATCACGCACATGCTGATGTGGGTCATGTCCGACCGCGCCATCCCGCGCAGCTACCGCATGATGCAGGGCTTCGGCGTGCACACCTTCCGTCTCGTGAACGCCAAGGGCCAGTCCGTGTTCTGTAAATTCCACTGGTCGCCCATGGCCGGCACGCACTCGCTCGTGTGGGACGAAGCCGTCAAGATCAGCGGCGCCGATTCCGATTTCCACCGGCGCGACCTGTGGGAATCGATTGAATGCGGCGAGTATCCCGAATACGAGCTGTCGTTCCAGGTCTTCACGGAAGCGCAGGCCGAAGCGTTTCCCTTCGACGTGCTCGACCCCACCAAGCTGATTCCCGAAGAGGTGGTGCCCCTGATACCCGTCGGGAAAATGGTCTTGAACCGGAATCCCGACAATTTTTTCGCCGAGACGGAGCAGGTGGCCTTTTGCACGGCGCACATCGTGCCCGGCATCGATTTCAGCAATGATCCGCTGCTGCAGGGTCGCATCCACTCGTATATCGACACGCAGATCACGCGCCTGGGCGGCGCCAACTTCCATGAAATCCCCATCAACTCGCCGCTGGCACCCGTGCACAACAACCAGCGCGACGGCATCCACCGCCAGGCCATCAACCGGGGCCGGGTCGCGTACGAGCCCAATTCGCTGGCGGGCGGCTGCCCGTTCCAGGCCGGCGCCAGGGGCTTCAACAGTTTTCCCGCCTCCGCCGAGGGCGACAAGGTGCGCGGCAAGCCCGAGAAATTCGCCGAGCACTTTGGCCAGGCGAGGCTGTTCTGGATCAGCCAGACGCCGGTCGAGCAAGACCATATCGTGCATGCGTTCCGCTTTGAACTGAGCAAGGTGCAGACGGTGGCGATTCGCAAGCGCATCGTCGCCATGCTGCGCAATGTCGACGAGACCCTGGCGCAGCGCCTGGCCGATGCGCTGGGCCTGGCGCTGCCGCCCGTCATGCCGCCCGTGTCCATGCTGCCGATTCCTGCGTATCCGCCGTCGCCGGCCCTGTCGCTCTTTTTCCGCCCCGGCAAGACAGGCATTCATACCCTGCGCGTGGCCATCCTCGTCGGGCCGGGCAGCGATGGGGCGCAGGTGCGCAACATCTATGCATCCTTGCTGGCCGAGGGCGCCGTGCCGCGCCTCGTGGGCAGCCATCTGGGGAAAGTCGACACGAGCGGCGGCGCGCCGCTCGACGTGGAAATCTCGCTCGAAACGGGACCGTCCGTGCTGTTCGACGCCGTCGTGATACCGGATGGCCAGGGCGCCGTGCAGCAGCTGGGCAGCGACGCCAACGCGCTCGACTTCCTGCGCCTGCAATACCGGCACTGCAAGCCGATGCTGGCCATCGGCGCGGGCAAGGGCTTGCTGGACAAGGCTGGCGTGCCGGTGACCCTGCCCGACGGCAAGCCGGACCCCGCCATCATCGTCGTGCCGGCGGGCGACGTGGCGAAAGGCGTGGCGGCCTTTAAAAAGGCGCTGGCCGCGCACCGGGCGTTTGCGCGCGAAACGGATCCGCCCCGCGTGTGATGTCCGTTTGAGCGTCAGCGGGGCCGGCCTGGCTTGCCCCGTTGGCGTAACCGTGCGCAACAGTGCGCAACAATGTAAACAAGAAAAACGTCCTGCGATGATATGCTGCTGACTAGAACTGTTCATTTGCAACTATTTCTATCACTGCAGCAAAGAACGGCTTCAGCAAACCGGATCGCGATTACCGCATGGACAAGTACACACCTCGCACCTGGGGGCCGGGCGAACGTCCGACCTTGCCCGGGTCGCCATCGATGCCCGAACATTCGACGCCCAAGCGTGTCGCGTATTTCATCGTCGGCCTGATCGTCGCGCTGACGGGGGGACTCGGTAACGGCCTGGTGACGGCCAATTTGCTGAACCTGCAAGGTTCGCTGGCCGCCTATGCCTACCAGATGCAGTGGCTGCCGGCCGCCTACGTGATGACCATCGTGTCCATGAATCTGCTGCTGGTGAAGTTCCGCCAGCAATTCGGCCTGCGCCTGTTTACGGAAGCGTTCCTGGTGCTGTATGCGCTGGTGACGTTCGCCCACTTGTATGCCAATACCTTGCCGTCGGCCATCGCCGTGCGCGCCGCGCATGGCATGGTGGGCGGCGCGCTGGGCGTGCTGGGGCTGTACTACACCTTGCAGGCGTTTCCCGCGCGGCACCGCCTTAAAGGCGTGGTGCTGGGCCTGGGCTTTGCCCAGCTGGCGCTGCCGCTGGCGCGCATCTTCACGTCTGAACTGCTGCAGATCGGCGAATGGCACGGCCTGTACCTGTTCGAGCTGGGACTGGCCCTGCTGGCGCTGGGCTGCGTGCTGGCCCTGAAGCTGCCGCCCGGCGACCGCGTGCAGACGTTCGAGCCGCTCGATTTCCTCACCTTTATTCTGTTCGCGCCCGGCGTGGCCCTGCTGTGCGCCGTGCTGGCGCAGGGACGCACGGCGTGGTGGATGGAATCGGAGTGGGTGGGCGTGTGCCTGGCGGGCTCCATCGTGCTGATCGCCGCCTCGCTGGCCATCGAGCATAACCGCGCGCGCCCGCTGCTCAACACGCGCTGGCTCACCACGGGCAAGATCGCCAAGCTGTTTTTATCGGTGCTGCTGTTTCGCATCGTGCTGTCCGAATCGACGGGCGCCGTGGGCTTTTTGCAGGCGCTGGGGCTGAACACGGACCAGATGCAGAACCTGTTCATCGTGGTCCTGCTGGGCAGCGTGGCGGGCCTGGTGGTCAGCGCGCTGACGATCAATCCGGCCACCCTGAACCGCTCGCTGATGTTCGCGCTGCTGCTGATCGCAGCCGGCGCCCTGATCGACGCGCACGCCACCAGCCAGACGCGCCCCGTCAACATGTATGTCAGCCAATTCCTGCTGGCCTTTGGCGGCACGTATTTCCTCGGTCCCACCATGGTGGCCGGCATGGGCGCCGTGATCGCCGAACCGCGCAACCTGGTGAGTTTTTCCGTGATGTTTACCATGACGCAGAACCTGGGCGGCTTGCTCGGGTCGGCCATCGTCGGCACCATCCAGACGACGCGCGAAAAATACCATTCCAGCTATCTGGTCGAGCACCTCACCATGCTCGACCCGCAGGTGGCCGCGCGCGTACAGTCCGGTGCCGCAAGCTATGGCGGCGTGCTGACGGACCCGGCGCTGCGCAGCGCCCAGGGCGTGGCCCGCCTGGGCGCCGTCGCCACGCGCGAAGCCAATGTCCTCGCCTACAACGACGTCTTTTTGATGATCGCCGGCGTCGCCGTCGCCACCCTGATCTGGATGCTGGTCAGCCAGTTCTGGACCCGCATCACCACCGGCGCGCGCCGCCTGGTCGGCCCCGTGCGCGATGCGCAGACGGCCATGGCCATCGTCCCCATTACCAATTCGGAACCGAGCAATGACAGAAAATAACACCCCGCCGCCAGTACCGACGCCTGCACCGCCATCCGCACACGCAGCGCCTTCCATGACACAGCCGGACCGGCGTCACCAGTGGCTGTCCGCGCTGGCCTTTGCGGCCGTGGCCCTGGTGGGCGTGCTGATCGTGCTGTATGCATGGCGTTTGCCACCGTTCACCAGCCCCATCGTGACGACGGAAAACGCCACCGTGCGGGGGCAGGTGACCATCATCGGCACGCAGCTGTCGGGCTATGTGGTGGAAGTGACGGTGCAGGACTTCATGGATGTGAAGGAAGGCCAGCTGCTGGTGCGCATCGACGACCGCATCTACCAGCAGCGCTACGAGCAGGCGCAGGCGCAGCTGGCCGCGCAGCAGGCGGCGCTGTCGAACTGGGCGCAGCAGAAGGCCAGCGCGCAGGCGGGCATTTCCGTCAGCGAGGCGGCGCTGGCCAACGCGGAAGCGCAGGCGCGCAAGGCCAGCGCGGACTTGAGCCGGGTGGAGCAGCTGGTGGCCGACGGTTCGCTGTCGCAGCGCGAACACGACCAGTCGCGCGCCACGCAGGCGCAGATGGCGGCCGCGCTGGCACAGGCCCGCGCCAATCTCGATATCGCTCAGCAAAGCGTGCATTCCGTGGTGGTCAACAAGCAGGCGCTGGAGGCTGCCGTGGCCAACGCGCAGGCGGCCGTCAAGGCGGCGAAGATCGACCTCGATAACACGCGCATCGTCGCGCCCTCCGACGGCCAGCTGGGCCAGGTGACGGTGCGCCAGGGTGCCTATGTGAATTCGGGCGCGCAGCTGATGGCGCTGGTGCCGCGCCAGATGTGGGTCATCGCCAATTTCAAGGAAACGCAGATGAACGGCGTGCAGGAAGGGCAAAGCGCCACCTTCCACGTCGACGCGCTCGACGGCGCCGTGCTGACGGGCCAGGTGGAGCGCGTTTCGCCGGCCACCGGGTCCGAGTTTTCCGTGCTGCCGGCCGATAATGCGACGGGCAACTACCTCAAAATTGCCCAGCGCATTCCCGTGCGCATCCGCATCGATCCGGGCCAGGCGAATGCGCGCCGCCTCGTGCCGGGCATGTCGGTGGTGGTCAGCGTCGACACGTCGGCCGTGCTGAACGACTCGGCGGACAATCCGGCGCCCCCGCCTGCACCGAAGAAGGCCAAGCCATGAAGCGCCGTCACCTGCTGATGGCCGGTGCGCTGGCGCTGGCCGGCTGCGCCGCCAACGCGCCGCCGCAGCCCGCATCGGCACTGCAGCTGCCGTCCGGCTGGCGCGCGCAAGCCGTCGGCGCACCTGCGGCGACGGGTGCCCATGTCGAGCAACTGTGGTGGCAAGCCTTCGGCGATCCGGTCTTGAGCGACCTGGTGGGCGAGGCGCTGGCGCGCAATGGCGACTTGCGCGTGGCGCGCGCCCGGGTGCAGGAATACCGCGCGCGCCTGGCGCAGGCCGACGCGAACCGCGCGCCCAATCTGGCCTTCGACGGTTCGCCCACGCGCACGCGCACCCTGGCGTCCAGCGGCAAGCCGTATGTGACGAATGTCTTCCAGGCCGAACTGCAGGCCAGCTATGAAATCGACGTGTGGGGCCGGCTGGCCAGTCTGAGCGACGCGGCCGGCGAGAGTTACCGCGCCGAGCAGGCCAGCCTCGATGCGGCAGCCCTGTCGATCGCCGCCAGCGTGGCGACCAGTTACCTGAATCTGCGGGGCCTCGACGCGCAGCTGGAGTTGACGCAATCGACCCTGCAGCTGCGCGAACAGTCGCGCGAGCTGGCGCGCAAGCAGTTCGAGGTGGGCTACAGCTCGCGCCTGGAATGGCTGCAGGCGCAATCGGAATACCACGCGGCGGCCGAGCAGGTGCCGCAGCTGCAGCGGCAGATTTTCGAACAGGAAAACGCGCTGGCCATCCTCGTCGGCGGCAATCCCGGCCCCATCGCGCGCGGCTTGCCGCTGGCCGGGCTGGCGGCGCCTGGCGTGCCGGCCGGCTTGCCGTCCGAACTGCTGCGCCGGCGGCCCGACATCGCGCGCGCGGAACACAACCTGGCGGCCGCCAACGCCAGCCTGGCCGCCACGCGCGACCAGCTGCTGCCCTCGTTCAAGCTGACGGCCGTGGGCGGCGGGCAGGCGACCACGCTCACCGATTTCCTGCATGCGCCCACTGCCCTGTGGCGTCTGACGGCGCTGGCGGCCGGCCCCCTGTTCGATGGCGGGCGCGTGCAGGCGCAGACGGATGCGGCCGGCGCGCAGCGCGACCAGCTCGTGTACGCGTATGAAAACGTGGTGCGCAACGCGTTCGCCGAAACGGAGAACAGCCTGGGCGCCCTCTACCGCCTCCAGCAGCAAGCCGTGGAAAACGACGCGCGCCGCGCCGCGGCGGCAGACACCCTGCGCATCGCGCATAACCGCTACCGCAATGGCTACGCCTCGTACCTGGAGGAACTCGACGCCCAGCGCACCCTGTACAGCGCCGACGTGGGGCTGCTGCAGCTGAAGACGCGCATCCTCGTCGCCTCGGTCGACCTGTACCGCGCCATGGGCGGCGGCTGGTCGGCCCAGACGCAATAGATGCGTGTGCACGGTGCGGCCAGTGTAATATTCTGAGCAGGGAAAGCGGCGGCGCCGTGCCAGCTGCTCCCGTCACGAACGAACGAGGTCGCAGCATGACGATTTTTGGCATAGGCATCCACATCCTGATCGCGGTATTTTTTGCGATCCACGTGGTGCGCAACGGGCAGCAGCTGTACTGGCTGCTTATTTTATTCATGTTCCCGCTGCTGGGCAGCGTGGTGTATTTTTTCGCCATCTACCTGCCCAATTCGCGCCTGCCGCAAGGCGCGCGCAAGGTCGCTTCGGTGGCCGTGCAGGTGCTCGATCCGAACCGCGAATTGCGCGAGGCGAAAGCGGCTTTCGAGTACACGCCGACGGCGCAAAACCAGATGCGCCTGGCCAGTGCGCAGCTGGAGGCGGGCGATGCGCAGGAAGCGGCAGCGACGTACGAAGCCTGCCTGCGGGGCGCGTTTTCATCGGACCTGGAAATTCGCCTGGGCGCGGCGCGCGCCTATCTGGAATGCGCGCGCGGCGCCGAAGCGCTGACGCACCTGGAATTCATCCGCCGCACGGATATCCATTTCCGTCCCGAGATGGTGTCCCTGCTGACGGCGCGCGCGCTGGCGCAAAGCGGGCGACAGCAAGAAGCGAAGGCGGAATTCGACGATGCGCTGACGCGCTACAACAGCTTCGAGTGCCGCGCCGAGTGCGCGATCTGGGCGCTGCAGCAGGGCAACAAGGTGCTGTCGGAGCGCCTGCTGCTCGATATCGACAGCGCCATGGCCCGCTGGAGCAGCCATACGCGGGCGATGTATGCGCCGCTGCTGGCGCGCCTGGAGGCCGCGCGCCGCTAGCCGGTTTGCCGGTGCCTGGCGCGGATACGCTTACACGCCTGGCACTGGATTCTTCCCTTCAAGCAGTTTGTATCCCTTGCCATCGAAGCCATAGCGCGCGTGGCCGTTCAGTGGCGTGGCGATGCGCGGCGGGTCTTCGTCCGGCTTGACCTTGACGCCCGGCTTGATCTTTTCGGAGGCGCCCTTGAAATCGATCAGCAAGTCATCGTAGGCGCCGCCATTGCGCGCTGGCGCGAAGCGCCAGTTCCCCTTGACCATCCAGCACTCGTCCGTTTCAGGACCGCAGGCGCCCATATTGTCCGAGTACAGATCGATGGCGCCATCGAGTGAGGTGACCTTGCCGTCGCCGATTTCAAACAGGGCCAGTTGCGTGATGGTGTAGCCCTGGCCCGTATAACCGTAGCGGATCGCCAGTCCCGGCTTGTTCGCGCCCAGCATGACCCAGTGGACTTCGCCGAGCTGCCCCGACGAGCCCAGGGCGGCGATGTTTTCCAGGCGTTTCACGACTTGCCACTGGCCGTCTTCCGGCGTGCCCTTGGGCGCCAGGAAAAAGACATTCAGCAGCCCCGGCGAGGCATGCGCCGATTCGGCCGTGCCTTCCGTGTTGGCCGTTTCCGCATTCGCCACCAGGATGGCGCTGCCATCGGGCAGCAGCTTGTGGCTGACGGCGCTGACCACGTAACTGAGCTTGTCGACGTGATTGTCCGGATCGGGCAGGTCGGCCAGCGCATCGTCGCTGTCGTCGCGGTAGGCCTTGCCGAAGACGGCGCGCATCATGGTCGCTTCGCGCTCGCGCGCCTGCGGCGTGTTCATCGCTTCCGTCCTGGGCGCGGTGGCGGACGGCGGCGGCACGTGTTCGACCGATGCCGTTGCATCGGCGGCGGCGGGGACGGCGGCTGCCACGTCGGCTGCCAGGCCGGCGTTGGCGGGGGTGGTCTTGTCCGAGCAGGCGCCGAGCAGTGCGGAGACCATCAGCAGGACGAGCGGGGTGCGGTAATTCATAGGCAGGGCAGATTGCGGTCATGGAGAATGGGCGCAGTATGCCAGATAGATGAAAGCGAGGGAGCGCGGCCTGGCGGCCCGTCCCTCGCTTCCTTGCCCGCAGGGGGCGTTTTTGCAATCAGCCTTGGCGCTTATTTTTCCAGCGCCACCCTGTCATCGCGCCGCAGCGGCGCCTTCTGGCTGCGCAGTTTCGCCATGCCGCGCTTGAGCAGGTGCTCCAGGTCGTCGATGTAGGTGAACACGGCCGGCACCACCAGCAGGCTCAATAAGGTCGAGGTGATCAGGCCGCCGATGACGGTAATGGCCATCGGCGAACGGAAGCTGGGGTCGGCGCCCCAGCCCAGCGCCAGCGGCATCATGCCGGCGCCCATGGCGATCGTCGTCATCAGGATGGGCCGGCTGCGCTTGTGGCAGGCGTCGACCAGCGCGTCGAAGCGGTTCATGCCGGCCTGGCGCGCCAGGATCGCATAGTCGACCAGCAGGATGGAGTTCTTTGTGACGATCCCCATCAGCATGATCAGGCCGATCATCGACGGCATCGACAGGGCGCTGCCCGTGATCAGCAGCGCCACGAAGGCGCCGCCGATCGACAGCGGCAGCGCCGCCAGGATGGTCACCGGCTGCATGAAGTCCTTGAACAGCAGCACCAGCACGCAGTAGATGCACAGCACGCCGATCAGCATGGCCAGGCCGAAGCTGGCGAACAGCGAGGCCATTTCCTGCGCGTCGCCCAGTTCGGCGATCTTCACGGACGGCGGCAGATTCTTCATCGACGGCAGCGCGCGCGCTTCTTCATTCAGTTCGCCGAGCGTGCGCGAACCGAGTTCCACGTCGAGGGTGACGTTGCGGCTGCGGTTCAACCGGTCGATCTGCGCCGGGCCGCTTTCCATCGTCACCGTGGCCACGTTCGCCAGGCGCACGGGGCCATTCTTGCCGGGCACGGTCAGGCGCTCGATGGCGGCCAGGTCGGCGCGCACGCTGTTGGGCAGCTTGACGCGGATCGGCACCTGCCGCTCGGGCAGGTTCATTTTTGTCAGGTCCGTGTCGTAGTCGCCGGCCGTGGCCACGCGCACGGTCTCGCCGATGGCTGCCGCCGTCACGCCCAGGTCGGCCGCCTTGGCGAAATCGGGGCGCACGATGATTTCCGGACGCACCAGCGAGGCGCTGGAATTGACGTTGCCGATGCCTTTCAGGCCGCGCAGTTCACGCTCGACCTTTTGCGCCGCGGCCATCAGCGCCACCGGGTCTTCCGAGCGCAGCACCAGCTGCATCTTGACGCCCGTGTCGGGCGGCCCCACCGTGAAGCGGGCGCCGGGGATCGTATCGAGCTTGTGGCGCAGCTGCGTTTCCAGGTCCGCCATCGATTCCTTGCGCTCCGTGCGGTGCACGGTGGTCAGGGTCAGCACGGCGCGGCGCGCCTCGGCCGCCGCGCCGGGGGCGAAGGCGTCGCCGCTGGAACCCCCGCCGATCGAACTGAAGACGCCCTGGATGCCTTGTGTGCGCATGGCCGCGTCGCGCGCCAGCGCTGCCACGGCCTGCGTTTCCGCCAGGGTGGAGCCGGGCGGCAGTTCCAGGTTGATCTGCGTCTGCGCACGGTCGGCAGCCGGCACGAAACCGGTCGGCAGCAGCGGCACGAGCGCGATGGCGCCGACAAAGAACAGGGCCGCGGCGATGGCCGTGATGCCGCGGTGGTTCAGGCACCAGCGCATCACGCGCAGATAGCGCGTCATCAGCCAGCCGTCCTGTTCCTCCTTGTGCGGCAGCGGTTTCAATATGTAGGCCGCCATCATCGGCGTGAGCAGCCGCGCCACCACCAGCGAGGCCAGCACGGCCAGCACGGCCGTCCAGCCGAACTGCTTGAAGAACAGGCCGGGAATGCCGCTCATGAAGGCCGTCGGCAGGAACACGGCCACCAGCGCGAAGGTGGTGGCGATCACCGCCATGCCGATTTCGTCGGCCGCTTCCATGGCCGCTTCCATGGGCGACTTGCCCATGCGCAGATGGCGCTCGATGTTTTCGATTTCCACGATGGCATCGTCGACCAGCACGCCGACGACCAGCGCCAGCGACAGCAGCGTGACGGTATTGAGCGTGTAGCCGAACCAGTAGATGCCGAGGAAGGCCGGCATCACGGACAGGGGCAGGGCGGCGGCGGCCACCAGGGTGGCGCGCCAGTCGCGCAGGAACCACCACACCACCAGCACGGCCAGCAGCGCGCCTTCGTACAGCAGTTCCATCGAACCGTCGAAGTTTTCCTCGACGGGGAAGGCATTGTCGATCGACTGCTGCAGCACCACATTCGGGTTTTCCTTTTGCAGGTCGGCGATGGCGTCGCGCGCGCCCTTGGCGACGGCCACTTCGCTGGCACCCTTGGTGCGGAATACCTCGAAGGCGACCACGGTCTTGCCATCCTGCTCGGCCAGCGCGCGCGGTTCGGCGATGGTGTCGCGCACGGTGGCCACCTGGTCCAGGCGCACATGGCGGCCGTCCGGCAGCGGCACTTCCACGCGCGACAGTTCATCGGCCGTTTTCACGGTGGCGATGGTGCGCACCGATTGCTCGGCGCCGCTGACGTCGCCCCGGCCGCCCGGTGCTTCGCGCTGCACCAGGCGCAGCTGGCGCGAGACGTCGAGGGCCGAGACCTTCAATGCCGCCATGCGCGCCTCGTCGAGTTCCACCTGGATCTCGCGGTAGACGCCGCCCACGCGGGTGACGGCGCCCACGCCGGGCACGGTCAGGAGGCGCTTGGCGACCGTGTTGTCGACGAACCACGACAGGTCGGGATAGTCGAGCGGGTTGTCCACGCCGGGTTTTGCCGTGGCGATAAAGGTCAGCACCACGCGCCCGGCCGTGGACGCCTTGGTGACGGTGGGATCGCGCAGCTCGGCCGGCATGTCCGCCTTGACCCGCGCGACGGCGTCGCGCACGTCGTTGACGGCTTCGGCGATCTGCTTTTCCAGGATGAATTCGACGGTCACCGTGACGACGCCATCGAGCACCTTGGTGTAGATGTTTTTCACGCCTTGCAGGGTGGCGACGGAGTCTTCGATCTTGCGCGCCACTTCCGTTTCCAGCTGGGCCGGCGCGGCGCCGGGCAGCACCGCGCTGACGGTGACGATGGGCAGTTCGATGTCGGGGAAATCCTGCACCGGATTGGCCTTGTAGGCCAGCAGGCCTGCCAAAGTCAGCAGCGCGAACAGCATGATGGCCGGGATCGGATTCTTGATCGAGAGGGAGGAAAAATTCATGGCTTGCCTTACTTTTTCGCTGCGGCAGGCTTGGCTGCTGTTGATGCCGCTACCGGGGTGGCGACATTGCGTACCAGGTCGCCGTCATTGAGGAAGCCGGCGCCGCTGACGACGATGGTCGTGTCGGCCGTGATGCCGCCTAAAATCTCGATGCGGTCGCTCAGGCGCCGTCCGGCCTGCACCTTGATCTGGCTGACCCGCTGGTCGGGATTGAGGCGGAAGACATAGCTGAAACCATCGCGCACGGCAATCGCCTGCTGCGGCACCGTCAGCGCGCCCGAGGTGCCCAGTTCAAATTCGCCGCTGGCGTACATGCCGGCCTTGAACGGCGCATTGTTGCCCGTGCTGGCCGGCAGGTCCACGTAGACGAGGGCGGAACGCGTCTGCGGGTCGACCGTGGGGGCGATCATGCGCACCTTGCCCGTCAATACGCTGCCATTGGCCGCCTTCACTTGCGCCAGCGTCCCTGGTTTCAAATTGAGCAGCTCGGTGGCCGTCACTTCGGCGCGCCATTCGAGGCGGCCCTGGCGGATCATGCGGAACAATTCCGTGCCGGCGCCCACCACCGAGCCCACGGTGGCCGAGCGCGAGGAAATGATGCCGCTGTCGGGCGCCACCACCTGCGTGTATTTCAGGCGCAGCTGCTGCGACGCCAGCTGCGCCCTGGCGGACGCGATGCGCGCGTTGGCCGTCTGTTCTGCCGTCAGGTACTGGCTGATCTGCTGCGCGCTGATGGCGCCCGTGCTTTGCAGCGAGCGGGCGCGCTGTGCGTTGGCTGCCGCCTCGGCCGCATTCGCTTCCGCTTCCAGCACGGCGGCCCTGGCCTGCGCCACGTCGGCGTTCACCGTGTCGTTCGAGAACACGGCCAGCACCTGGCCGGCGCGCACGACGTCGCCGACATTCACGCGCACGTCGGTGAGGCGCAAGCCGTTCGACTCGCTGCCGATGACGGCTTCCTGCCAGGCGGCGACGTTGCCGTTGGCGCTCAGCTTGATGGGCAGGCTGGCCGTCTGCGGCTTGGCCGTGGTGACGGTCAGCGCGGGTTTTTGCGCCGCCTTCTTGTCCTTCGCCTCGTCGGCTGCCGTGGAAGCAGATGGGTACAGGGCCACGCCCGCGCCCAGCATTACGCAAAGGGCGGCCAGGGCGAATGCCGTGGGTGTCAAAATCAGTTTTTTCATGTTGTCGTATCCGTCAAGGTGCGTTGTTGGCGATGGCGCTGCTGCCGTTCCAGCCGCCGCCGGCGGCGCGGTACAGCGCCACCCAGGCGGCGCTGCGTTCGCGCTCGAGGTTGACCACCGTGTTTTCGGCGGCCAGGCGCGTGCGGCGGGCGTCTTCCAGTTCGATCAGGCTGGCCAGGCCGTTCCTGTAGCGGTCTTCGGTGGCGACGAACGACACGCGGTAGCCTTCCAGCGCGGTTTTGGCATGCTCGCTGCGCGCGTCCGTGCTGGCCAGGTTGACCAATGCTTCTTCCACTTCGCGCACGGCCTGGCGCACGCCGGCGCGGTATTTCACCACGGCTTCGTCGTAGCGCGCCGTGGCCGCGTCGACCTGGGCGCGGCGGGTGCCGCCGTCGAAGATGGGCAGGCTGACGGCCAGCGGGCCGATGCTCCAGGTGCTGGCCGTGATGCTGGTGCCGCCGGCGCGGATATTGCCCTTGCCGATCGAGCCTGCCAGGCTCAGGCGGGGATAGCGCTGCGCCTGCGCGCCGCGCACTTCGAAGCTGGCGGCCGCCACTTCGCGTTCGGCGCTGTAGATGTCGGGACGCTGGGCCAGGGTTTGCGCCGGCAGTTCCGCTATCGCCACGGGCGAGGGCAGGATGGCAGGGCTGGCCGCCAGCTTCTGGCGCAGCGACGCTTCCGGCATGGCCGACAGGGCGACCAGCGCCTTGATGTTCACGTCGCAGGCGGCGCGCTGTTCGATGGCGCGGCTGGCGCCTTCGGCGGCGCTGGCGCGGGCCAGGGCGGCGTTGGCGGGCGGCTGGAAACCGGCGCCGGCGCTCAGCTCCGTCAGGCGTGCCGAGTCGCGGCGCGAGGCCGCATCCTGTTCGGCCACGGCCTGCAACTGCTGGCAGGTGCGCAAGGCGTAGTACTGGTTCGCCACTTCGGCGGCCACCGAGACGCGGGCCTCATGCCAGAGCGCGCGCGCGCTGCCGTAGCGCTCCTGCGCCGCGTCGCGCGTGGCGCGGTTGGCCCCAAACACGTCGATTTCCCACGACGCCTGCAAGGCCGCCTGCGAGGTGGTGCCGCTGGGCTGGGCCGATTGCTGGCTGGTGCGCACCACGCTGCCCGTCGCGTCGAGCTTGGGCGCCAGCGCGGCGCCGCTGGCGATGCTGTCCGCGCGCGCCTGCACGATGCGCGTGCCGGCGGCGGCGATGGTGGGGCTGACCTGTTGCGCCTCGGTGATCAATTCCACCAGCAGGCTGTCGCCCTGGCCCTGCCACCAGCTGGCCAGGTCCGTCAGCTTGCCGTTGTGCGGCAGCGGCGCCTGCCACTGTGCGGGTGCGCTGGCGGCCACCGCGGCGGGCGGCCCTTGCAGGGCGCAACCGCCCAGCGCCAGCACGATGCCGGCGGCCAGGGCGCGTTGAACGGTGCATCGAATAATCGTCATGCTGGTCCTTCTGCTTGTCGTTGAGTGGTAGAGGGGGGAGTGGCCAGGCGCCGGCGTTCCACGTCGGCCATGGCCAGCGCGTAGTCGGTCAAGCGCGCCAGCCAGGTGTCGATCGCGTGCGGCGATTCCAGCAGTTGCGGGCGCAAGGTGTGCAGCACGTCGGCGCCCACCATGTGCTGCAGGGCCAGCGAGGCGATGGAAAACGCCAGCCGGTGCATGTCGTCGCTGTTGGCGGGCGCGCCCAGGTGGCGCGCCAGCACGCGCGTGAGCGCCTCGTGTTCGGCACGGATGTTCTGGTCGACCTCGCGCGCCCACAGGCCCGTCGGTTCGAGCATCTCGCGGCACCACAGGCGCATGCAGTCGCGCGCGATTTCTCCCTGCTGCATGGGGGCGAGCAATTGCGCATAAAAGCCTTCCAGACTTTGGCGCAGGGTGAAATGCGGTTGCTCGTACAGGGCGATATTGTCTTGTGGATTCGATAGTTGATGGGAGAAGGCGGCGCGGTACAGGCCCGCCTTGTCGCCAAAATAATAGCGGATGGCCGCCGCGTTGGTGCCGGCCGCCTGCGCCAGTTCGCGCGTGGACGTCTTGGCGTAGCCCTGCCCGGCAAACAGGCGGATGGCGCTATGCAGCAGGCGCTCGCGCGACTGCTCGCCATCGGAGCGGGGCTTGCGCCCGTCGTCGGCGCTTGGTGTTGGGGAAATGTTTTTTTCAATCATGTCGGAGATTTAATCATATATCTCAAACGATTGATATAACTAAATCGCTTGATTTAGTTAAGGAAAGATGAAGATGCGGTAAAACGCGGGCAAAAAAAAGCCCGCGAACTGGCGCGGGCTGAATCCAATGTTCAGGGAACGAATTGGAGGAGACAGTTCCACTATAGCGCTGAAAATGGTGCGGTGCAATACCGTAGAACTACTGTATTCATCTCTTGTTTATGGCAGAAAAACAGCATTTCATGCTGCGGCGCACAGAAACTCAGGCCTTGCTGCGCAGTGCCAGCGTGAAGGTGCTGCCGGAGCCGTAGTCGCTGTTGAAGAACAAGGCGCCGCCGATGGCGTTGGCCAGGTTCTGGCACAGGTACAGGCCCAGTCCCGCGCCTTCCACGTGGCGCGTGGAGGTGGAATCGAGTTGCGAGAAGGCCTGGAACAGCTTGGCCTGGTCTTCTTCCTTGATGCCGGCGCCGCTGTCGGCGATGCTCATTTCCGTCACCAGCATGCCGTCTTCCTCGCGCTGGGCCAGGCTGATGCGCACCGTGCCCTGTTCCGTGAACTTGATGGCGTTGTTGAGCAGGTTGATGAGGATTTGCGTCAGTGCGCGGCGGTCCGTCTCGATGATGGCGGGCGACCGGCCCGCTTCGCCCAGCGCCATTTCCAGCGCCAGGCCCTTTTGCTGGGCCAGCGGGCGCAGGGTGTCGGCCACTTCGGCCATCAGATCCTGGCAGTGCACGGGTTCGATCGACAGGGTCAGTTTGCCCGCCTCGATCTTGGCCACGTCGAGAATGTCGTTGATCAGCGAGAGCAGGTGACGCGCGCTGGCGCGGATGGTGTTGAGCTGCTTGTCCTGGTCCGACGTCAGGGGGCCGGGCAGTTTCATCAGCAGCGCGCCCGTGAATCCAATGATGGCGTTGAGCGGCGTGCGCAGTTCATGCGACATGTTGGCGATGAAGGCGGACTTCATGCGGCTCGCCTCGGCCAGTTCCAGGTTTTTCAGGGCGATTTCGCGGTTGATGGTTTCCAGTTCGGCCGCATGGTGCGCCAGGCGCATGTTCAGCTCGATCACCTGGCGTTCGCGCGCCTGCAGTTCGCCGTTGACCTGCACCGCCTGTTCATATGTGGAAATGAGCAAATCGAGGATTTGCTGGCGCTCCGCATTGATGAAGTGCTTCTGGTCGCCCAGGTACAGGGCGATGCCGATTTCCACATTCTGGTTCTTGCGCAGCTTCTGGTTCATCAGCATGTGGCTGATGCGGTTGAGCAGGTAGTCTTCCGCGTAAGGCTTGCGGATGAAATTGTCGGCGCCGCACTCGATGCCGCGGATGATGTCCTTCGGGTCGTTGAGCGAGGTGACGAGGATCACGGGGATGTCGCGCAGGGTCGGGTCGGACTTGATGGCGCGGCACAGGTCGTAGCCATTCATTTCAGGCATGACGATATCGGACAGCACCAGGTGCGGCTTGCGCTCGCGGATGGCGGCCAGGGCCAGCTGGCCATTCGCCGCCACGCGCGCGTTATAGTGCAGCGACTGGATCAGGCGGCGCAAGCGCTCCGCCTGGGTCGGGCTGTCCTCGACGATCAGGATCTCGATTTCGTCAGGCTTGATTTGGTTGTTGGAGTCCACAGACCTCTCCTAGGATTTCAGTGTGGTGATGCTGGGCGCGGTGAGCGCGCAATATCGACATCGTATGACTATATCGGATTTAGGTCTGTAAAAGTAACTTCCAAGTAACTATTTTGCCCACAGGGAATGCTGTGGCCGCCTGTCAGTTTTCGCCCTGGAACTGGCCGGCGCGATAGGTCAGCACGAGGGTGTCGCGGTGGCCGTGTTCGCCGATGGGCTGGATCGGCGTCGATTCGTGGATCACGGCAGCGTCGTCGAGCAGCAGCAGCGACCATGGCTCGGTCAGGGTAAAGCGCTTGCCGTTGGGGCCCTCCGCTTCGAAGATGCGCGTCTCGCCGCCCTTGACCTGTTCGCGCCCGATCAGCAGCACGGCGACGAAATCGACGCCGTCGCGGTGCGCGCCTTCCGGCGTGGGGCGGCCGATGCCGTCGGTCGTATCGATGCGGAACTGGTGCGCCTCGATGAACCACGGCTGGCGGCCCTTGACCTGCGAGCAGGCGTCGCCCAGTGCGCGAATCAGCTGCTGCCAGGCCGCTTGCGCGACGATGGCCGGGTCGACCGGTTCGAACAGGCGGTGCATGCCGCCGTGCAGGGCGTTGTATTCCACCGGCTGCCAGTGCGGACGGTGCGCCGTCTGAGTCAGGCGCTCGCCATCCTGCACGAAGCACGAGTGGCGCCGGCGCCGATAGCGGCCGCCATCCTTCAGGTAGTTGTCCAGCGCCAGGGTATCCCAGCTTGGTTCCAGCGCGCGCAGCGCGTCCAGCGGGCAGCCGGCCAGCGCGGCCACGTCCTGCGGGCGCAGGACGGCATAGCCGTCATCGCGCAAGGCTTCCTTGACGTGGGACGGGGCGGTAAAGATCGGTGCGGAAGTGCTCATGGCGGTGCCGGCCGCAATGCGGCCTGTCTCAGTTTATCCAGCCTGGCATTCTACGACTTCGCGGCGTTTCCTGTGCAGTGCAACAGGAATTATTCTTGTTTACTTAAAAATTCTTTACCAGGGTCAGACGCAGCGAGCGCGATTCCACCGGATGGAAGTGGATATCGTCCACGGGCTGCGCTTCGCCGGGCAGGCGCGAGGCATAGTAGTAATCGATGGCCGCGTCGCGCCGGTTGGCCAGGTTGTAGCCTTCCACTTCCATGTGCAGGGTCTTGTCGATCCGGTAGGCGATGCGTCCGTTCAAGCCCACGCTGGCGGCGGAGCGTACGCTGTTGTCTTCCACCAGGGGGCGCGGACCGAAGTAGCGCAGGCGCAAGGAGCCCGACCACGGTCCCGGCGGCGTCACCGTCATGGCCAGCTGGGCCACGCCTTCGATGGCGCCGGGAATGAAGTCGCCCGCCGGGTCGCTGCCGCGCGAGCGTGCGCGCGCATACGCGAGGTCCAGGTCCAGCGACAGCCAGCGGGCCGCCTTGTAGTAGCTGGAAAACTCGATGCCGTAGCGGCGGCTGGGGCGGCCCGCCTGCGTGGCGCCCGCGTCGCCGATGAACAGCAGCTCGGAATCGAAGTCCAGGCGGTACAGCGACAGCGAGGTTTGCAGGCCGGCGATGGCGGCGCTGCGAAAGCCCAGTTCCAGGCCGCGCGAGCGCACCAGGGGCGTGACCTTGCCAGCCGCCTCGCCCGTCTTCGGATCGACCGTGATGGTCGTGCCGCGCGCGTCGTTGCTGTGAAAACCGTTGCCGATGTTGACATACGCTTCCGTGTCGCGCCACGGCCCCGCGATCACGCTCAGGCTGGGGCTGAACAAATGGTCGCTGGCCGTGCCCGAATTGACGGCGCGGTCGCTGCGCACGTCGAAGCGGTAGGCATCCGCGCGCAGGCCGGCCACGGTGCGCAGCGATCGCGACCAGCGCGTGCTGTTTTCGCCATACACGCCGATGCTCGTTTCAACGAGATGGTCTTGCCGCGTGGTCGACAGGACCTGGCGCCGGCGCGTGTGGTACAGGCCATTGTGGATATTGTCGTTCTGTAGCTGCAGGCCGATGGTGGTGTCGCTGCTGCCCCGGTCCGTGTGGCGGTGCCAGGTGTGGCTGGCGTCGAGGCCGGCCGTCACGCGGCGGTCGGGCTGGGCGAACTGGTCGCCGTTGAGCGGATCGTCCATCGCATACGTAAAGTTCGAGAACAGGGCCAGGCGGTTGGCGATCACGTACGCGCTGACCCTGGACGACACGTCGTCCGTCGTCTGGTGCCAGGCGCCCGACAGGCTGTAGCGCTGCGCCTTGCCGCCGTCGCTGGCATCGACGACGTCGAAGCGGCCCAAGCTGCCGTCGCGCACGGCGCGCAGCGGAATCTGGTCGGTGGCGTTCCAGCTGGCGTCATACGCCATGGCCGTGACGTTGAAGCCGTTGTTGGCATAGCCTTCGCTGTAGCGCAGCACGCCATTGCGCTTGCGGTAGCGGTCCGGCTGCGTGAACGGGCCATCGTTATGCTGCGCTTCGAGCGCGTACAGCAGGCTGCCGTCGCCCGCATCGATGGAGTCGGCCAGCAGGGCGCGGCGAAAGCCGTTTTGCCCGATGCCGGCGCTGGCGATGCCTTGCGTCAGGCGGTTCGCGTAGACGACGGACGCCGCGCCCGCCGAGGAAAAATCGCCTTGCGCCGCCGCATACGGTCCCTTCTTGTAATCGAGGCGCATGGCCAGTTCGGGGATCAAAAAGTTCAGGTCCGTCCAGCCCTGGCCGTGGCCATGGCTGCGCTGGTTGACAGGCATCTCGTCGACCGTGGTGCGCAAGTCCGTGCCGTGATCGAGGTTGAAGCCGCGCAGGTAGAACTGGTTGGCCTTGCCCTCGCCGCTATGCTGGCTGACGATCAGCCCCGGCACGGCTTCGAGCAATTCGCCGGGCCGGTAGCTGGTGCGCGCGTCGAGCTGCTGTTGCGTGACGCTGCCCGCGTTGGCCGAATCGGCCACGCCCAGCTGGTTCAGGCGCGAACCGTCGACCAGCACGCGCTGGAAGAGGTCGTCGGCGTGGGCGGCGGTGGTGGAAAACAGGGCCGCGAGGAGGAGGGGAAGGGAGCGTGGCGTCATGGGTATGCCGGGGATTAGCGGATCGGCCATTCCGTGTTCTGGCGGTCGAAGATCAGCGTCTGGATGCTGCCGCTGTCCTGCACGTTGAGGGTATTGCGCTGGCTGGGCAGGAAGTCGATCAGCAACTGGTTATGAATGCGCGTGGCGGGGGCCAGGCGCGTGCGTTCGATCTCCTGGAAGATCACCACGTTGTCGGCATCGACCTTCATGCCGACCCAGTTCAGGCGCAATCGCCTGCCGTCCGGCCCCAAGAGGTAAAACTGTTTTTCGACATAGCGGCGCAGCGCCGCTTCGCTGTCTTCCTGGCCCAGGTCGAACCGGCGCTGGTACATATTCGTCAGCAGCGCCTCGACGTCGTGGCCCGTGTAGGTGTGCACCACTTCCGTGCTGCCGCTGGCCGCGTTATAGCTGATGTCGGCGATGCCCATGTGGAAGTTATGGGCGCCTGCCGCCATGCTCGCGCAGGCCAGCGTGACGGCCGTCAGTGCACGCCAGCGCTTCATGCCGCGTCGCCCTTGGCCGAGCCATTGCTCTTGTCTTTCAACGGCGGATGAAAATCGCGCATCAGCTTCTCCTTGGGTGATTTTTCGCTCTTGAACAGTTCCACGCGCGAAGGCGTGACCTTGCGCGCAGGAGGCGGTGCGGTAGGTCTTCGGGGGAGCAGAAAGGTATGCGCATGGTCACCCTGACGTTGTTGTAAGGAAATAGTGGCAACTATTCTATACGCAGGGTGGGGCCGTCCTTGTTTCTCTTTGCAATAAAGAAGGCTATGTCACCATCAGATGTGGGAATGCTCCCAGTGTTGCCTTCAATAATGTTTCCGGGGAGCGGATGCGCCCGGCGTCCAGTATCCAGCGCCAGCCCAGGTAATTCGGCAGGTAGCGCGTCGCCACGCCGTGAAAGGGGCGTAGCCATGCCCGCAGGCGGCTGTGATATGCATTGACGTTCTGTACATGCGCGGCGCCCTGCACGCGGATGCCGGCACGCAAATTGACGGCCTGGTGGCTGATCCCCGCTTCCTTGGCAAAGGCGCGATAGGCAGCGTGGCCGTCGGTCATCAGCAAAATGTCCTTGTCGATCACCGGTGGCAGGCAAGCATGCAGCTGCGCCTTCGTCAGCGCCCCTTTTCCGGTGACGAAATCGAGGGTTTGTCCCGTACGGTCGCGCGCCACCAGGATGCAGACCTGCTCATTGGAAATGCCACGCCGGCGGGCATGACCGCCACGGCGGCGCGCCGCACGGGTCAGATGCCGCGATCCCTTTTCCGACTCCAGCACATACAGCTCGTCCGCTTCGGCGATGCCATGCAGGCAATGGGGCCGGTCCGTCTTGGCCAGGCTTAAAAACCGGTGGCGCCAGCGAAAGGCGGTGTTGCGGTGCACGCCCAGCTGGCTTGCCGCCTTGCGCACGGAAGCCGATTCGAGCAGGCAGTCGGCGTAGTCGAGCCACAGTGATTTATGGCGCAAGCGCGCCAGCGGCGTGCCGGTGAGTGCATTGAAGGTGCGGCCGCACGGCACGCAACGGTAGCGCTGCAGTCCGTGCGCATGGCCATGCAGATGAGCATGACTGCTATTGCAGGCAGGACAGTGCAACCGCTGCCGGGCCACGCTTTCGATCAGTGCCGCGGCAGCGCCCTGCGGTGCGCTTCCTCGCAGCAGAGCGATGCCCGCCAGGCGCTGGCGACGGTTCAGTACGGCGAACTGGGCGATGAAGGTTTTCCATTGAGCTATCTGCATGAAAGGCTCCCGTTTGTCCGCGATGCACAGTCAGACAGCAGGGATACAGGAAGATTCCTGAACTTCCCCTACTTAACGGGGACAGAGCCATAAAGAAAGGCGGATGATGGACCGGCTTTTGCCGGGCGCCGTCAGGTGGATGCTTTATCTGATTTTGCTCGGGAAAGCAGCGCTTTTACTCACTTTTCATCAGGCTGTCGCGCAACTGGTTCAGTTGTTGTTTCATGTCCACAATCTGTTCCACGCTGCAGTGGCTGGCCGTCAGGATGGCTTCGGGCAGCAGGGCCGCTTGATGGCGCAGCTGGTCGCCCTGCTGCGTGAGGGAAATGATGACCTGGCGCTCGTCGCTGGCGGCGCGCGTGCGCGTCAGCAGACCCGATTGCTCCATGCGCTTGAGCAAGGGCGTCAGGGTGGCCGAGTCCAGGAACAGGCGCTCGCCCACTTCCGACACCGTCAGGCCGTCGCGCTCCCACAACACCATCATCACCAGGTACTGCGAATAGGTCAGGCCGAGCTTGCGCAGGAGCTTGCGGTACAGCTTGTTCATTGCAAGCGAGGTCGAATACAGCGCAAAGCACAGCTGGCCGTCCAGGCGCGGCACCTGGTGCAAGGGGTTGGGGGCGGTGGTGGTATCCATGGGCACAGTATATATAGTGCGCTACTTAGTTGCAAGCGACCCCAATGCCGCCAAAGCCTGCGCGTCGAGCCTGAGCGCGCCGGCGGCGACATTCTCGCGCAGATGCGCAATGGACGAGGTGCCGGGAATGACCAGCATATTTGGCGCGCGCTGCAGCAGCCAGGCCAGCGCCACCTGCATCGGCGTGGCTTGCAGGGCGGCCGCCACCTGGTTCAAGGTATCGGACTGCAGCGGCGAAAAGCCGCCCAGGGGGAAGAAGGGCACGTAGGCGATGCCTTGCGCGGCCAGGGTGTCGATCAGCGCATCGTCCGCGCGGTGTGCCAGATTGTAGTGGTTCTGCACGCAGACGATGGGGCTGATGCGCTGGGCCTCGGCCACCTGGCCGGCATCGACATTGGACAGGCCGATATGGCGCACCAGGCCTTCCCGCTGCAGCTGCACCAAGGCGGCCAGCGGCTCGGCAAGCGACGAGCCGTCGGCGCCTTCCATGCCCGGCGCGCGCAGGTTGACCACATCGAGCACGTCCAGGCCCAGGTTGCGCAGGTTGTCGTGCACGGCGTCGCGCAGTTGCTGCGGCGATGCGGCCGGCAGCCAGGACTGGTCGGCGCCGCGCACGAAGCCGATCTTGGTGACGATGGTCAAGCCGTCGCGGTATGGATGCAGCGCTTCGCGGATGATCTGGTTGGTGACGTGGGGGCCGTAAAAGTCCGACGTGTCGATATGGTTGATGCCCAGTTCAATGGCGTCGCGCAGCACGGCAACGGCGGCGGCGCGGTCCTTCGGCGGGCCCCAGACGTGCGGGCCGGCCAGTTGCATGGCGCCGTAGCCGAGGCGGTTGAATGCGATGTCGCAATGGGCGGGCGTGAATCGGTCGCTGGCGGGGTCATACGTGTGCATGGGAGCTCCTGTGTAGTGGTAAGGGACGGGAGCCGCCATCGTAAGGGCGAATACGCTGTATGATAATCGGGTCAATCCGGCACAGGCTGTACTTATTTACGCACAATCTCATCCCGTGAAAGCGCTCCTCATGCATGCAGACAACCCTTCCATGGCCGACCTGTCCGCCTTTGCCCTGGTGGCCGGGCACCGGGGTTTTCGCCAGGCCGCGCGCGCCAGCGGGCAGTCGGCGTCGGCGCTGAGCGAGGCGCTGCGGCGGCTGGAGCAGCAACTGGGCATCCGCCTGCTGGAACGCACCACGCGCAGCGTGACGCCGACGGCAGCCGGCGCGCTGTTGCTGACGCGTTTGCGTCCGGCGCTCGAGGAAGTGAGCAGCGCGCTCGATGTGCTGAACGACTTGCGCGACAGTCCGCGCGGCACCTTGCGCCTGAACGTGCCGGTCAACGCCGCGCGCTTCTTTTTGCAGCCCATGGTCGACCAGTTCCTGCGCGCCTATCCGCAGATCAGGGTCGAGCTGGTGGTCGATAATAATTTTGTCGATGTCGTCGCCAGTGGCTGCGACGCCGGCATCCGCTATGGCGAGCGGCTGGAGCAGGACATGATCGCCATCCCGATCGGCCCGCGCACGCAGCGCTTCGCGGTGGCGGGCGCACCGTCCTACCTGGCGCAGCGGGGCGTGCCCGTGCATCCGCGCGAGCTGCTGCAGCACGCCTGCCTGCTGGGAAAATTCCTCAGTGGCGCGATTCCCCCATGGGAGTTCGAACGCGATGGGCAAAAAGTGAGCGTGGAGCCGGACGGCCCCGTGATCGTCACGCCGACGGCGGCCGACTTCGCTGTCAGCATGGCCATCGCCGGCCATGGTCTGGTGTATCTGTTTGAAGAGTGGTTGCAGCCGTATATCGATGCGGGCCAGCTGCGGCCCGTGCTGGAAGACTGGGCGATGCCCTTTTCCGGCCCGTTTTTATACTATGCGGGCCGGCGCCACCTGCCGGCCCCGCTGCGCGCCTTCATCGATTTCGTGCAGGCCAATTTTGCGCAGCTTCCGCCGCTTGCTCAATCCGCAGGATAGCGCTGGCGTAAAAGCTGCAACATGGCGACGTTCTGCTCCCACGCGTCGCTCACGGGCTGCTGCGTCCAGGGCAGCGTTTGCGTGTACGGCGCTGGGCCGAATTCCGGCGTGAACGTCATGCGCTCGGCACCGGCCGCGCGGCGCAGCGCGACGATGGCATCCCACCAGGCCAGGTGGGCGTCGAGCGCTGGCTTGGCTTCCGGCGCGCGGAAGTCGGCCACCTGCGGACCCTGCGCATGGCCCACGCGCGCATGCACGTGGCGCACCAGCGGCAGCACTTGCGCCAGCGTGTGCGGCTGGTCTTCCAGCAGCGATTCGCAGGCGCAGCACCAGTGCGACAGGTCGGCCGTCAAAGGCAGTTCGGGATACTGCTGCAGATACGGCAGCAGCAGCATCGGGTGGCCGGAAAAGCGGCTGCGGTGGAGCTCGTGCACGATGGGCACGCCGTGCTTTGCCGAGATGGCGGCGGCCAGGTCGATCAATGCCGCGTTCTGCGCCTGGGTATAGTAATCCTTGCCCGTGTGCGTGTTGACCAGCACGGGGCGCGCCAGGCAGGCGTTTTCCAGCAGTTCCGCCAGGGCGGCGCGGTGCAGTTCGAAGTCGCCGTGGAACACGGTTTCCCACTGCGCGGCGATCAGGTCCAGGCCCGCATCGGCGATGCGCCCCGTCCACTCCTCGCGCAGGGCGGCGTCCAGCGGCAGCGACATCTCGATGCCGTCGAAGCCGGCCGCCAGTACCTTGTCGATGAAGACGTCGGGCGGCAGGTCGTTATTGCCCCAGTGGGCGGCAAAGACGTCGATGCGCATCAGACGAAGCCCCGCACGGGGAACGCCGCGTCGCGCTGTATCCAGTTGTGCGCCGCGTACTCGGTCTGGCCGTCGGTGGCGTGCAAGGTGTAGGCGTGGCGCGAGACGGGCGAGCGGTTCGGCGCGCTGTAGTGGGGCAGCAAGCCGTGGAAGCAGACGAGGGCGCCCGCCTTCACTTCCAACGGCACGGCCGTGCTGTCGTCGGGCCAGGGCATGGCATCGAGCTTTTCCACTCTTACCTGGTCGCCGTTGCGGATGAAGCGTTCGCGCAGGGGGCCGCGGTGGCCGCCCGGTTCGGCCCACAGGCAGCCGTTATCCAGGGTCGCGTCTTCCAGCGCGAACCAGAACGTGGTCACGCTGACCGGCGTGGTCTCGAAATAAGTGGCGTCCTGGTGCCAGCGCACTTCGCCGCCGATGCCGGGCTGTTTAAATATATACATCGACTGCCATACCTGCGCATCCGCCAGGCCCAGGTCGCGCGCCACTTCGGCCAGTTTCGGGTCGGCCGAAAAAGCGCGGAAGACGGGGTCCAGGTCGTGCATGGCGTGGCCGATCTTGTTGATCGACAGCGATTTCGCCTGCTTCAGCTGGCCGTCCGCGCCGAACGCCTCTTCCTCGAAGAAGCAGCGGATGGTGTTGTCGGAGGCGAGGAAATATTCGTTGGTGTTCTTCGCCTGGTCGCGCGTGGTGAAGATCGACTGGCTGACGCTGGGATCGAATTCGTTGACAATCTGCTCGGCGCGCGCGCGCAGGGCGGCGATTTCATCCGCGCCCTTGAAATCGGGCAGGATGATGTAGCCGTCGCGTTGGTATTGTTCCTGTTGTTCGATCGTCAGCATGGCGGCGGCTCCGGAGATTGGTAGAAGGCGCCATTGTAGGATGGGGACAGTGCGCAAACAATCGCCCGGCGGTTGACAGATTGTCGCTAAAACGCAGACAATCTTTGACATGGATCAACTAAAAGCGATGGAAATCTTTGTCGAGGTGGCGCGCCAGCGCAGCTTTACGGTGGCCGGGCAGCGCCTGGGGCTGACGCGTGCCATGGTCAGCAAGACCATCATGCAGCTGGAAGAGCGCCTGAACGCGCGCTTGCTGCACCGCTCCACGCGCGAAGTGAGTTTGACGGACGCGGGCCGCGCCTACCTGGCGCCGTGCATGGCCACCGTCAGCCAGGCGCAGGAAGCGGCGCGCATGGTGGCGCACGTGGCGCAGGCGGGAGCGGGGGCGGAGCTGGCCGGGCCGCTGCGCATCCAGGCGCCATCGAGCTTCGGCAGCGCGTGGCTGGCCGATGCCGTCGCCCGTTTCAGTTTGCTGCACCCGCAGGTGCGGGCCGAACTGTTTGTCGACGATGCGCTGCTCGACCCGATACGCCACGGCTTTGACTTGACCATCCGCGTGGGCGGCATCCCGGACAGCAGCGCGCTGGCCATGCGGCCTTTGGCGCCGTGCCGCGCCGTGCTGTGCGCCAGCCCCGCCTATCTGGCGCAATGGGGCGTGCCGCAGACGCCGCAGGATTTATTGAAGCACCAGTGCCTGCATTTCAGCCATTTGACCGATGGCACGAACTGGCATTTCCAGCGAGGAGACGGGGAACAGCGCGAGGAAGTGAGCGTGCGCGTGCAGGCGGGTTTTACGGCGAATAACGGCCTGGTGCTGCACCAGGCGGCGCAGCGGGGACTCGGCATCGTCTACAGCACCACGTTTCTCGCCTGGCGCAACCTGCTCGATGGCAGCCTGCTGCCCGTGCTGTCCGGCTGGGACCTGCCCCTGAATCACTTGAGCGCCCTGTATCCGGCCAGCCGCCAGCCTTCGCCCAAGGTGCGCGCGCTGATCGATTTCCTGGTGGCCGAATACCAGCCCGTGCCGCCGTGGGACCGCGAGCTGGCAGCGGCCGGAGTTTTCAGCTGACGGTCAATTGAACGCGACCGGTTCCACCGTCCAGGCGCCATCGGCATACACGCGCTCGTCGTCGAGATAAACGGCTTCGGTGACGGCGAAGATGTCGACGTGGTAGCGCGCATCCTTGCGCTTGAATTGCGGTTTTGTATACACGCCGTGCTTGGCGCCCAGCGACAGATGGATGCCGCACATGCGTTCATACGTGCCGATGTCGTTGACCAGCTGCTCGCGCGAAAAGGCGCGGTTCATGCCGAAGCCCAGTTCGCGCACCCACACTTCACCTTCATGCGCGCGGATGATCTCGAGCATGGCGGTAAATTCCGGCGTGGCGTGCTCCGTGCCCGTGACTCTGCCCTTGTCGATGATCAGGGTGATCGGCGTATCGGGGCGGTTGACCATGAAGTGCGTGTCGCCGAAGACGAAGATGCGCACGCGCCCGTTCACCGCTTCCAGGTCCTGCGCTTCCGTGAACACTTCGCCCAGGGGGAACTGGCCGCCGATATTGTTCATGCCGCTGTAGTCGCCGATATTGAGCTTGGCCGGTTCGAACGGGGAAGCAAACACCAGCTGCTCGCCTCCACTGTCGACCATGCCGTGGCGGGCGCCGTCGATGCGTGCTTTCAGTGCATGGCCGACGCCGCGGTAATAGGCCGGGTCGTAGGCCAGCGAGGCGATGTAGTGCAGCCCCTGTACGCCGGGCATGCGCGACAGATGCACGTGTTCGATCACTTTCAGGCCCCGCTTGAACAGTTCGATGCGGATGCGGAACGCTTCCAGGCGGAAGCTGGTCGACTGGATCAGCACAACGAGGCTGCCGGCCGGCAGTTCGGCAAACGCGGCCAGCACGGCGTCGGGCGTGACCTCGTCGAAATCGATGAAGGTGGCGTCCGGCAAGGCCTGGCGGTACGCTTCCGTCAGCACCACGTTGAGCCAGCTGCGCTTGTCGCAGACGATCAGGGACGGTTCGTCCGGGCGGTGGCGGATGGCCATGGCCAGCAGGTCGGCCACGTTTTGCGCGGCCACTTCGGTGGCGGCGGCGCTGATGGCGTCGAGCCGGCTGGTGTCATTCTCGGGAAGCGTCATGGTGCGAAGGTGGGGGCGTGAAGTAATCGCAGCATTATAAGGCGATTGCCCCGGCCGTCACCATTCCCCATCCGACGGAGGACAGGCGGCTGCCGCGCCCCTGATTATCTTGTGTAGTGCTTTCCGGCAATGTATTATTTGAAAAATGGTATGAACCGGTATGACAGGGCATGGCAGCGGCCCGGCGCAGCGGCAAAAGCGCGCATGCGCACGGTGGCATGCTTTCAGTGAAGCAGGGACAACAAGCCAACAGGCGAAGACTAAGAGTGTGATGTGATGAGCATAATCGGACAAGATATTCCCATGGAGCGGCCGGATGCGGATGGCCGTGCTGCCGTGTTCGTTCCCGTCACAGGCGTCAAGGAAGATGTCCTGTTGACCATACGCAAAGGTGCGGCCATCGTCGGCTTTGCCAACCACGACCGCACCATTACCGTGTATTTTGAAAGCAACCGCTTTGACGACCCCGCGCTGGCCAAGTGGGAGCACAAGGCGCGCAAGGCCTACGACCGCCTGGTCGACAATGCGCCTACCGTGTCGAAACTGACCACCAGCCCCGCCAATTTCGAGCAGATCGGCTACATCAATGGCAAGGGCATCACCATCCGCCGCATGGAAAGCCTGCAGCGCTGGCTCGCGTATTCGGATGCGATGGATACGTGTCCGGCGATGGATATCATTCCGCGCACGGTTATTGCCAAGGCCGACGCGGTCAAGGTGTAAGAGCGGCTGATAAAACGCCCAAGGCGTTGTTGCCTGCCTCTCGCCGTACTGACGTACTGTCTTCGAGGCGGCGCCTAGCCCTGAGCATTTTCTCAGCCGCTCTTGGCGCGCTTACGAATGGCTGTACGAAAGGCCACAGTTTGTAGCCTTTCCCTCGGTCCTGGCGTACTGTCTTCGAGGCGGAGCTTGGCCCTGCATGCTTGCGCGGCCACTGTCGCGTGGGCTTGGAGTCAACAATGTGTCGGATTACGCGGGGCGTTGCCCCGCTAATCCGACCTACGCGACCTACGCCTGACTTCGCTTCTTGCTTCTCGCTCCTTGCTACACCACGATGATATTCGCCTGCGCCTTGAGCGGGCAGGGCAGGGTATCGTCGAAGGTGATTTCGATGGCGCTGGCGACGAACATGCCGCCGATGTGCTGGGCGGCGATTTCGGGCGGCGTGCCCGGCTTGGTCAGGTTGACGTCCTGGGCGAAGACGAAGATTCTCCAGGTGCCGTAGACTTTTTGATCATATTGCAGCAGGGTGCGGTAAGCGCGCTTCAAGTCCAGGCTGCCTGCATAGACGCCGTCGTTGGCACCCGGGTCGAAGCCCAGGCCGTCGTCGGTCAGCGATTCGACGAAATACAGGCCCTGCGGCGCCTGGAACAGCACGAACGCATACAGCTCCGTGCCGCGGAAGACATTGCCGTTGTCGCGCTTGAAACTGGCGCGCAGCCACAACGGTTCGTAGGCTTGCACGACGGCGGGCGTATCCGTTTCCACCGGCCCCGCCACGTGGATGTTGACTTGCGTTTCGGTCACCGCATGCTGGTAGGTGGCGCCCGTGGTGAAACGATCGTACTCCCAGCTGATGTCGGCCGTGTAGGGCAGGCCCGCATTCGGCGCTTCCGGCAACACCCATTTCGCCACCACGCGCTCGGCCAGGGTCAGTTCGCCTGCGGCCGGTGGTGTTGCTTCCTGACCACGCCAGAACGGGTCTGCGATATCGGAGCAGGCGACGGCGATGGCGCCCGAGGCGATGGCCGAGGCCACGCCCGCCACCGTGAACTCGGGCTGGCCGGAGCCGGCCCCTTCCAGCGAACAGCAATGCACGTCGGGTTCCGTTTCCTCGAAACTGCCGCCCACGCTGAAGCTGGCCTTGCCGGAGCCGAGCGCGGCGGCAATGATGGCCACCAGCGCGGCGATGATGGCGATGATGATGGCGAGAACCTTCCACCACGGGTCGGAAAACGGCAGCTCGCCATGCGTGCCCGCATAGGCGGGGTTCGGCGTCCAGACGAGGGTCATGCCGGTCGGTACGATGGGGCCCAGGCCGGGCGGGCAGCGGCACTCCTTCCCATCCGTGCCCGTGCTGCCCCAGCGCTTGCCCGGCAGATGGCCCTGCGGCTTGGACAGTTCCAGCGTGCCTTCCTCGACCGTACACGTGTAGGTGTTGGTCGTGCTGTCAAAGCGCGTCTGCGACACGAAGATTTGCTGGATCGAGCGGTGCGGCGTGTAGCCGTCCGCCTTGGCGACAAAGCTGACGAGCCTCTTGCCGGGCGCCGCATGCTGGAAATCGGCATCCCACATGACCAGCATGGCCGCGCCGGCGGGAATGCTGGCAAAGAAAAAGGTGCGCGCCACGGGCACGATGCCGGGGTCGCCCACGCTTTCCAGGTACACCGTGACATTCGTCAGGGCGCTGCCGGACATATTGGTGACGTGGGCGGCAATGCGCAAGCCATAGATGGCATTGTCGAAGATGCCATCGGGCAGCATGATATTGGTGACGGGCTCGATCGCGAACGGCCGCGTCAGCACCTGCAGGGGTGTGTCGCTCATGATGCTTGCTCCTCGGGGCTTTGCTGGTCTTGCGCTTGCTCTTTCTCCAGATCGGTGACGACATACGTGACGCCGCCCAGCAGCTTGCCATCCTGGGTTTCCAGCACGCGCAGCAGCGCATACTGGCGTGGCGGCAAGGCTTCGGCGCGCACGCTCAGATACACGGCCTGCGCCTGGCCGCGCGGCACTTCCAGCACCAGTGTTTGCTCGCCGGGCGCGTCGCCATTGCAATGGGGCGTGCGCGCCAGGCCTGCGACCAGGTGTGCGTCCCTGGCCGGCTGCCATCGCTCAAGCCCGAGGGTGGCCAGCAGGCGCTCCGGCAACTCGCCGCCATACTCGATCTGCAGTTCCACTTTTTTCGTTTCGCGGGGCAGGGCCGCCACCGCGATGGCCAGCAACTGCGCGCGCCTGGCCGCCAGCACCACGTTGACGTTGCGCTGGGCGATCTGGTCATGCTGCTTGGGCTGGAAGGGAAAACCGTTGGGCAGCGGGTCGGGCAGCGGGTTGACGTCGCCAGGCCCGTGGGCCACGGCCAGCAGGCATTCGTGGCCGCCATTGACGATGACGGGCACCCACGGTACCAGGCACAGCACTTCCTGCGTGGCGCCGGGTGGCAGGTCGGCAAACGCGGAGCCGATCTGCGTGGCGGCGCCGACGGCGATCTGGCCGGAAGGATCGGCCCAGTAAAAGTCCACGCGCACGCCGTTCGAGGCGCTGTTGCCCGTGTTGTGCACGCGGCCCCACACGTAATTGCTGATGCCGGCAATGGGCGCCCCTGGCGGGCCATTCGGATCATTGCCGGGCACGACCCAGATATCGGCGCTGTCCCACCAGGGCTGGCCGTCTTCGATGATCAGGTGGGCTGACATGGCGTTCTCCTTGTCCTTGGCCTGTGCTTGTAGCTTAGGCCGCGGCGGCGGAGGCTTTTTGATTGGTATCAAGGCAAGGGAACACGGGGCCGGTGCGCCGTTGCCTTGGCTGCGTAAGGTAATATTGCGGCAGAACGCAGTGGAATGACTCCAGGAAAAGGTTGGAATGTGCTTGAAACAGTGAATGACGTTTGCATCAACGCCGCCTGCGGCCGGACTTTGCCGCTACGCGTGGCGCATTGTCCGTTTTGCGGCGCGCGCCAGGTGGCGCAAGCGCCTGTTCTGGAGAAGGTAGTGGCGCCGCCCCCGGTGCCGCGCATGCCGCTGCCGGAGCCCGTCGCCCCGCCCGTGTTCACGCCGCAAGCCCCGCCGCATCCCGCCCCTCAGCCAGCTTCCGCTCCCCAGCCGGCCCCGCCGCCGGCTGCCGCGCCGGCCAAGGCGCCGCCCGCCAAGCCTGCCGGCAGGGTCTCGGTGCCGCCGCCGCGCCCGCCCGTGCGCTTGCGCACGTGGATCGCGGCGGCCGTGGTGCTGACCGGTATCTGGTTTTATAACAAGCCGGCCGACAAGCCGGCCAGCGTGGCGGAACAGGTCGAGGCCGCCACCGCGCTGGCGGCGCAGTGCGACCTGGATGGGGCGCGCAGCGCGCTGGCCGTGCTGAAAAGCGCCAAGGCGCCCGCCGCGCAGATCAAGCGCTTGCAGGTGAATATCAGCAAGTCCGCCGCTACTTGCGACAGGCAACAGCAGCGGGCGCAGGCGTGGACGGCGTTGCAAGGCAGCGTCCATCAGGCCCTCGACGCGGGCAAGCCGGAGCTGGCCGCCACGCGCCTGGCCGCTTATGTGAAGCGCTGGGGCGACGATCCCGACACCCTGGAACTCGACGCCAAAGTGAAAGTGGCGCAAGCCAGCGCCCAGCTCGACCTGGCCGACGCCTGCCTGGCCAAGGGCGACCGCGTCTGCCTGGAAAACAGCCTGATCGCCGCCGAGCGCTACAAGCGGCCGGAACTGGCGGCGCGCACGCAGGCGCTGCGCGCGGCCTTGTCGCAATTGCTCGAACGCTCGCTGCTCGATGCATCCCCGGGCCAGTAGCGCCAACAGCTAAAACGCCCGCCGCAGCCAGGCCGGGCGGGTGCACCTACTCAGCCCTACTCTTGCGGCACCAGCGCCAGCGCGGCGCTGAAGTCGCCCATCGGCTTGCCGCCGTTGGCCACCAGCGCCTTGTCGCGCGTGCTCAAGCCGTCAAGCACGGGCAGGGCGAAGCGGTGCGTGATGGCGCGCAGGATCGAAGCCGAATCGTATTGCGTATGGTCAACTAGTCCCTTTTTCACGTACGGCGAGACGAGGATGGCCGGCACGCGCGTGCCCGGGCCCCAGCGGTCGCCCTTCGGCGGCGCGGCGTGATCATAGAAGCCGCCGTTTTCATCGTAGGTGACGATGACCAGCATGTTTTTCCACTGCGGACTTTTCTTCAGCTGGGCGATGACGCTGGCGATGTGCGCGTCGCCGTCGGCCACGCTGGCGTAGCCCGCGTGCTGGTTCAAATTGCCCTGCGGCTTGTAGAAGGCCACGGGCGGCAGCTTGCCGGCGCCCGCGTCGGCCAGGAACTGGCTGTCGAAGTCGCGCAGGTGGGCGGCCCGGTAGGCGGGCGCCTTCACGGGGTCCATGTTGGCAAAATAGTTGAACGGCTGGTGGTGGAACTGGAAATTCGGCGGATTCGGGAAGCTGCCGGCGCGCGCGCTGGCCGTGGCCAGGGCCGTCGTGTCCTTCCAGGCGCCCGCATACCAGGCCCAGTCGATATTTTTGCCTGTGAGCAAGTCGCCGATATTCGTCTGCGTCTGCGGCGGCAGCGTGTTGGCCTTGCCCGTGTCCGCATACAGCTTGCTGCTGTCGGCCGATGCCGGGGCGTTGCTGCTGGGCTGGAACGGCGGCTGCATGGTGTTGACGGCGTAGAACATGCCCGTGCCGTCTGCCGGCGTCAGCGCGCCGTCGTTGGCGTAGGCGGGCGCGCCGTTCAGCACCGTGGTCGGCGCCGTGGCGGACGGCGTCAGGCGCACGAAGTTGCCGTTGGCGTCGACGTCGATCTTGGCGATCGTCCCCTTGGCCACCGAGGTGTCGGCGTTCGGATACGTGGGCGCGCAGGCGCAGATCAGATACTGGTGCGTGAGGAAGGAGCCGCCAAACGCGCCGATGAACAGGTTGTCGGCCAGCGCATATTGTTTGGCGATGTCCCACAGCTGCATCTTGCTGCCGTCGTAATAGCCCATCGACAGGCCGCCCGCGTCGGAATAGGCCGCGAACTTGTCGTTGGCGCCGCCGTTGATCTGCATCTGGTTGTTATAGAAACGGTGCACGAGGTCGCGCGTGATCACCGATTGCGGCAGGTACAGGGGGCTGCCGGCATCATCGATCTGGAACGGCTTGTTCGGCAGGTTGGCCGATTGCGCCTGCGTGATGACGGTGCTCTGGCCTGCCGCCGTCATGCCGCCCCAGGTGGGCGGCAGCACGGGCAAGGTGCTGCCGTCATAGTCTTTCTGCGGCACGTAGGCGGAAGTCGACGTGGGATTGACGCCCGGCACGCCGTTCGCGCCCGGGAACAGGCCGTACAGATTGTCGAAGCCGCGGTTTTCCGCGTAGATGACGACGATGGTCTGGATATTGTTCAGCGCCAGGGCGCCGTTCAGGGCGGCCAGCGCGTCGGCCGGTGCCGCCTGCGCGCTGGCGCTGGCGATCAAGGCCGTCACGCTGGCGTTTTCCGCCTTCAGTTTCGCCAGCTCGTCGCCGCTGGCCTTGTTGAAGTCGGACGCCAGGCCCGCTTCGGACACGCCGATGCGCGCGGCCAGCTTGCTGCTGGCGGCCGCAAAGTCGCCGCCATTGCCGTCCATGACTTGCGCCAGTTCCGTCGACAGGGCGCTGACGAAGGCGCTGTGGCCGGCGGGGGCGCGCAGCAGCAGTTTTTGCGTCACCTTGCTGCCGCTGTCGCCGATGGCTTCATGGCGGATGGCGTCCGTGCCGACGGTCACCAGCACGGCGCCCTGGCCGTCGAGCGTGTAGCTGCCGTCGGCGGCCGTGCGCACGGGAGTCGAAGCGCTGTCGCAGGTCAGCTTGGCGGTGCCGCTTTCCAGGCATACCTGGGCGTTTTCATAGTAGCTGCCGATCACCTGGCCCGTGGTGCTGGGCGTGATCGCATAATTGCTGCCGCAGGCGGCCAGGCCCAGCGACAGCAAGATTGGCAGGGGACGTAAGACAGGGCGAGCGTACGGTTTCATTGTTCATGCCTTCTGGGTGGAAAACGTCGCATGCTAGGCAGGCAATATGTCAGCTGCGTGACATGTCAGCGTCTGTTACATGACGTAATGTACGGACTTGATACATTACGTTTTGCAGGGACTTGTCACGCAGCGGTCACATACCGTTGCTACGCTGCCAGCCCATGATGAAAACGAAGCCCTCACTGCTGGTCGCCTTTGTAGCCGCTTGCCTGCTGGCCGCCTGCCATCCGGCAGCGCAAAAGGAAGCCGCGGCCAAGCCCGCCTATCTGGCGGGCGCCTACGCGCCCACCCTGCCACGCCAGCCTTCCGTGGCCCAGATGACGGCCATGGGCCGCGCCATGTTTTTCGAGCCCAGCCTGTCCGTGTCGGGGAAGATGTCGTGCGCCAGCTGCCACAGTCCCGAGCACGCGTATGGCCCGCCGAACGGGCTGGCGGTACAGCTGGGCGGCCCGGAGCTGAAAGATGCGGGCACGCGCGCGGCGCCCTCGCTGCGTTACCTGCAGACCGCACCGGCCTTTACCGAGCACTATCACGACGACGATGGCGACGACAGCGTCGATGCGGGCCCCACGGGCGGGCGCAACTGGGATGGCCGCGCCCAGTCCGGCCATGAGCAGGCGCTGGCGCCGTTGCTCTCCCAACGCGAGATGGGCAACCGCGACGCGGCGGCCGTCGTCGCCAAATTGCGCGCTGGCCCCCTGGCGGCGCAATTTCGCCAGACGTATGGCGCCGACATTTTCGAGCAGCCGGGCCAGGCCTTGCGTTGGGCGCTGATGTCGCTGGAAGTGTTCCAGGAAAGCCCGCTAGATTTCTATCCGTACACGAGCAAGTATGACGCCGTCTTGCGCAAGCAGGCCGTTTTGAGTCCGCAGGAAGCGCGCGGCCTGGCCCTGTTCAACGATGAGCGCAAGGGCAATTGCGCGTCCTGCCACATCAGCCAGATCACTTCCGGCGGCGCCT
This sequence comes from Janthinobacterium sp. HH102, assembly GCF_001758625.2. Classification (NCBI taxonomy): domain Bacteria; kingdom Pseudomonadati; phylum Pseudomonadota; class Betaproteobacteria; order Burkholderiales; family Oxalobacteraceae; genus Janthinobacterium; species Janthinobacterium sp. HH102. The sequence continues at coordinate 5,416,969 of NZ_CP062062.1, read as the reverse complement.
TTCCCCAATTTACCGATTACGGCTTGATCAATATCGGCGTGCCGCGCAATGGCAAGCTGCCGGCCAATGCGGACCCGGCGTTCTTCGACATGGGCTTGTGCGGCCCGGACCGCACCGACTTGATGGAGCACAAGGAGTACTGCGGCAGCTTCAAGACGCCGTCCCTGCGCAATGTCGCCCTGCGCAAGGTGTTTTTCCACAACGGCAGTTTTGACAGTCTGGAGCAGGTGCTGCGCTTTTACGTGCAGCGCGATACGGCGCCGCAAAAATGGTATCCGGCAGATCGAAACGGCAAGGTGCGCAAATACGACGATTTGCCGCCGGGGCTCGAGGCGAATGTCAACGTGGAAGCGCCGTTCGACCGCCAGCCGGGCCAGGCGCCGGCCCTGAACGAAGCGGAGATCGCCGACGTGATCGCCTTCCTGCATACCTTGACGGATGGCTATCGGCCGGCCTCTGCGGCACATTGAACGCATGCTAAAAAAATATCAAGATACCATTGCTTACAACTACGCTACAAAAGCCTGTTTTTATGTGCGTTAGCGCACGCTAGAAAATTTTAGGCAGGTGTATATTGCGAACTGATCTGTGTCTTTTGATAACAATGAAAGGGAATACCATGAAAGCAAGCAAAAATTGGATGACCGTGTGCGCCGCCGGGATGATGGTTGTGGCACTGGCTGCCTGCCAGAAGAAGGACGATGTCGCCGCCGGTCCTGCGGAACAAGCTGGCCAGAAGATCGATGCGGCCGCTGCCAAGGCTGAAGCCGACATCAAGGCCGCCGCGACCAAAGCTGACGCCGCCGTGAGCCAGGCCGCTTCTGATACGGGCGCCAAGATGGACCAGGTCGCCGCTGACGCCGACAAGAAAATGAGCGAAGCGGCCGATGCCGTCGGCAAGAAAGTGGAAAAAGCCGGTGAAAAGATGCAGGACGCCGCGCACAAGTAATCACCGTCATCACCGCGCCAGGACCAGCTAACGCCGGCCCGGTTCCCGCAGCTGTCGTCAGGTGACGGCAGCTGCGGCGACGCCATCGCCCGCTTGGCCGCCTGGCGTCAACGTCTGCGTTCCAGCCGTCTCCGTCCTGTCCGCCTCGTCCATCCCCCCCAGCACCACGCTCAAATCGACAAAGCCGTCGCGCCACGCGCGTTCCAGGTCTTGCTCCACCGCTTCCAGGGTCGTTCTTTCCACCTGATGAAAACCGCGCAAGCCATACGCCCGGTTGCGCCCGTGCGCCTTGGCCAGGTACAGCGCCATGTCGATCAGGTTGACGCTGCGTTCCCATGTGAGCGGCCGTCCCAGCGGCGCCAGCGGATAGGGCGCAAAGCCCACGGACACGTGCACTTCGATGGTCTGGCCCTGGTAGTCGATGCGTTGCGCCGCCATGCCGTTGAGGATGCGCCGCGCGATCTCGTCGAGCCCGTCGCGCGCGACGGCCGGCAGGAAGGCAAGGAATTCCTCGCCGCCCCAGCGCACGATCATGTCCGTTTCGCGCAACACGTCGTGCAGGGTTTCGGCGATCGTCGTCAGCACCAGGTCGCCCGCCGCATGGCCGTAAGCGTCGTTGATGTGCTTGAAGTGGTCGACGTCGAGCAGGAACAGCGCGCCCACGACATCGTCGCCGGCATAGGAGGGCTGCGGCTTGCCCGCATGGCTGCGCATGAATTCCTGGAAATGGCGGCGGTTGTACAGGGCCGTCAGCGGGTCGCGCGAACTCTGGCGCTTGAGTTCCTGGTTTTTCACCTTCAGCTGCACGTTCGCATGACGCACCTTGCGGTACAGCAAGCCAACGATGGTGGACGCCATGGCCAGTACCAGCGCCAGCAGCCACCACACGCGCTGCTGCAGGCGGCGGTTGTCGATTTCGGTGCTCTTCAGCTGATTTTCGCGGCTCAGCAGCTCGATCTGGCGCTGTTTCTTTTCCGCCTCATACTTTTCTTGCAGTTCATACACGGCCTTTTGCCGCTGCTTTTCGAACAGCTGGTTGGAAATGCCGCGCTCGCGGTGGTACGCAGTGACCGCGCCGCGCAGGTCGCCCGCCTTTTCCAGCGCCATGCCGTATTCCAGCAGCACGGCCTGCATTTCCGGCTGGTTGGCCGTGCGTTCGTAGTAGGCCAGGCCCGTGGCCACGCTTTGCTTGCCTTCCTGCAGCCGTCCCTGGCCGATCAGCGCCTGGCCGATGTTCAGCCGCGCCGTCGCCTCCACCTGTTCATCGTTGACGAGGTCCGCCGCCGTGATCGCTTCATTTGCATAGCGCAAGGCGCGCGCGTAGTCGCCTTCCTTGAGGTAGCTGTCCGACAGGTTGACGAGGGTGACGGCCACCATGCCGCGCGCGCCCAGCTGGCGTTCCAGCGCCAGGGCCGCCAGCAGGGCGCGCTGGCCCCGCTGCGGCTGCTGCGCGTCGAGCGCCAGCCCGTATTCCGTATTCTTTGCCTGCGCCATGCGGCCCGGTGACGCCAGTCTCGCGGAGACTGCCAGCAACTCGTCGAGCACTTCGAAGCCCTTGTCGTATTCGCGCATCTGCGTGTACAGCAGGGTGAGGGCATTCAGGGCGGCGGCCAGGCTGGACGGGGATTTGCTCTGGCGCGCCAGGTCGACGGCTGCCTGCAGCTTGGCAAGCGCAAACGGGAAATTGCCTTCCTCGGCCCACGACTGGCCCGCGCTGATGGTCGCTTGCACGCGCACGGGCAAGTCGTCCGTGCCATTGGCGATCTTTTCCGCCTCAAAGGCCAGCAGGTGCGAGGCGCGGCGCTCGTTGCGGGCAAACGTGATGTAGGCCTTGTTGAGTATGCCTTTTGCCAGCGCCACGTCGCTCTTGTTCATGCGGGCGTAGGCAATCAGTTCCTCGGCCAGCTGCATGGCGATGTCGTTCTGCCCCAGGCGCATGCGGGCGTTGCTCAGTTGGGTAAGGAATTCCGCGCGCACGGGCAGGGGAGCGCTGCGCGCCTGCGTTTCGACTTCCTGCAGCCGTTGCAGCGCGCGCGCGGGCACGTAGCGGCCGTCGTCGCGCACGGCGGCAAGATACTGCTCAAGGTCGCTGACCTGGGCGTGTGCGGCAGGCGGCAGCAAGCAGGCCAATACCAGCAGCCAATGCGCCTTTCGCCATGATGCCCGTCTCTGTCTGCCTGCCAACGTCCCGCTCCCGCAATGACCACCTGTCTGTAACAGATTATATTCTGTTGCAATCCAGAAATATCATGCAGTGCGCGGAAATTTGCGAAAGTGCACACTTTGGCCGCACGTCAGCGCAGGGGCAGGGCGGCCGTGGCCGGCGGGCTGCCTTTCAGGCGGAAGATGGCGACGGCCGCGATCAGGGCTTGTGCCTGTTCCTGCAGGCTTTCGGCCGCGGCGGCCGCCTGCTCGACCAGGGCGGCGTTCTGTTGCGTGATGTTGTCCATCTGCGTGACCGCCTGGTTGACCTCGCTGATTCCCGCGCTTTGCTCGTGGCTGGCGCTGGTGATTTCGCTCATGATGGCGGCCACCTTCTGGATCGATTCCACCACCAGCGCCATGGTGCGTCCCGCCTCGTCGACGAGCTTGCTGCCGGCGTCGACCCGTTCCACGGAGGCGCCGATCAAGGTCTTGATTTCCTGGGCGGCGGCAGCGCTGCGGTGGGCCAGGCTGCGCACCTCGCCGGCGACGACGGCGAAGCCGCGTCCCTGTTCGCCTGCCCGCGCCGCCTCGACGGCCGCGTTCAGGGCCAGGATGTTGGTCTGGAAGGCGATGCCGTCAATGACGCCGATGATGTCGGCGATCTGGCTCGAGCTTTCCTTGATCGCGCCCATCGTGCTGACCACTTGGGCGACAACGGCGCCGCCCTGCACGGCGACGGCCGAGGCGGTGGCGGCCAGCTGGTTCGCCTCGCCGGCGTTGCTGGCGTTTTGCCGCACCGTCGCCGTCAGCGTTTCCATCGAGCTGGCCGTCTCTTCGAGGGAACTGGCTTGCGCTTCCGTGCGCGCGGACAGGTCCGCATTGCCCAGCGCGATTTCGTGCGTGGCCACCGACATTTCGCCGGTGCCGCTGCGGATGTCGCCGATCAGCCCCGTCAGGTTGGCGTTAATGGTGTTCATCGCATGCAGCAGCACGCCGATTTCATCGGCTCGTTCGATGACGGCGTCGATGCTCAGGTCGCCGCCGGCGATCAGCTGCGCCGTGGCGATCGCCTGGTCCAGGCTGCGCTTGATGTGGCGGTACACGAGGAACAGGCACAGCAGCGAGACCATGACGGATACCAGCAGCACGCCGACCGTCACGGAATAGGCCGCCATAGTGCCGCTCATCGCCGTCTGCACGGCCGCGCTCGTGCGCTGGTCGAGCAGGGTGAGGAATTCATTCACCGGCTGCATGATCTTCGCCTTGTTGCTGTGGTATTGGGCATCGTGCATGATGGCGCGGGCCATTTCCAGGTCCGGCGGCCCGGTTTTGGTGAAGTTGCCGCTGCCGTCGTCGAAGCGGCCCTTGACGGCGTTCATGGCGATCACCTCGGTCTTGACCAGGCCGTCCGAATTGGCTTGCGCTTCGCGCAGCTTGGCGAATTCCTGCTCGCTGAAGCCGGCCTTGCGCATCAGTTCTGCCAGCGGCACGGCGGGCCCCGTCGATGCGGGCACGGGCACGCCTGCCGCCACGAAGTCCCAGTAGATGCGCTCGTAATGGGCGGGGCGCGGCTTCTTGCCATTGCGGATGTCGAGGATGTCCAGGTATTGCTGTTCGTACCTGGCGTCGCCGGTGACGACGTAGGTGCGGGCCAGCCGGGTCAGGTCGTCCGAGCTTTGCCGCAGTTCGTCGGCCAGCAGGTAGGACTGGTAGCGCGTTTCAGTGACGCGGTTCGCCTCGGCCTGCTTGCCCGCCACGCGGAACAGCGCCCACAGGCTGATGACGGAGAGCGCCAGGCTGAGCAGAAAAATGGCGGCAAAGATATTCCTGATCGACAGTTTGCTGCGCATGGTATCCCCCGGAAGTGTGGTTGGGGCCGTTGGCGCTGCCCGCCAGATGAATATACTCCCGTCTGTACGGCATTTTTAATGCCGTACAGAAAAAAAGTGGCGCCATGCAACGGCGCCCCATGGCTATCAAATTGCCAGTTGCTGCAGCAGGTAGAGGCGCTGGTACAGGCCGCCTTCGATCTGCATCAGTTCCTCGTGCGGTCCCGCTTCCGTGATGCGGCCATGGTTGAGCACGATGATACGGTCCGCTTCGCGGATGGTCGACAGGCGGTGGGCGATGGCGATGATGGTGACCTTGCCGCGCAACTCGTTGAGGGCCGTCTGCACGATCTGCTCCGTCTGGCTATCGATGCGCGACGTCGCTTCGTCGAGCAGCAAAATGCGCGGCTGGCCGGCCAGCGCGCGGGCGATGGCGATCAGCTGCTTCTGCCCCGACGACAGGCGCGAGCCGCCTTCGCCCAGCGGCGTGTCGTAGCCGTGTTCCAGCGCCGCAATGAAGTCGTGCGCATGCGCGGCGCGCGCGGCCGTCTCGATCTGCTGCTGCGTGTAGCCGCGGCCCATGTCGATGTTTTCGCGCGCCGAGGCGGCCAGCAGGAAGGGGTCTTGCGGCACCAGGCCCACGTCGGCGCGGAAGTGCTCGTTGTCGATGCTGTCGAGGGCGACGCCGTTGATGGCGATGCTGCCCTGCGTGACGGGGTAGAAGCGCAGCAGCAAGGAGAGCAGGGTCGACTTGCCGCTGCCCGTGTGGCCGACGATGCCGAAGAAGGCGCCTTGCGGGATCTGCAGCGACAGGTCGTGCAGCACGGGCTGGTTTTCCACGTAGGCGAAGGTCAGGCGGGCGATGTCGACGGCGGGCACGTCGCTGCCCGTTTTCGCCTGCCGCAGGGCCGGTGTCGCCCTTCCCTGTGCGTGTTCCAGCGCCTGCGCTTCGTCGAGCAGGGCCGAGACGCGCGCCGTGGCCACCACCGACTGCTGCAGCTGGCTGAATTGCATGGTGATCTGGATCAGCGGTTCGATCACGCGCGCGATGTAGCTGATGAATGCATACAGCACGCCCACTTCCACGGCACCCATGTCGCGGCGGCCGAAGCTGAAGATGACGACGGCCAGCAGCACGATGTTGAGCATGTCGAGCGCGGGGCGCAGCAGCCAGGCGTTGGCGCGCAATTCCTGCATGCGCGCCGTGTAGTGGTCCTGGTTGATGCCCGTGAAGCGCGCGCCGAAGCGCTTTTCCGCGTTATTCGCCTGCAGCACGCTCATGCCGCCGATCGATTCGGCGATCTGGCCGTTGATCTCGCTGCGCAGGGCGCGCGCGCGCGTGACGGCCGGCGCGCTCCAGCGCTGGTACAGGAAGACGATGAGCAGCACGGCCGGCAGCAGGGCCAGCACGATCAGCATCAATCGCCAGTCGAGGAAGGCCATGGCGGCCATGGTGCCGACCAGGACGATGGAGCTGTCGAGGATGACGAACAGCACCTGCACGTACAGCGATTTCACCGCTTCCGTGTCGTTGGTGACGCGGCTGACCAGCTGCCCCGTGATGGCGCGGTCGAAAAAACTCATCGGCAGGCGCAGCACGTGCTGGTAGACGGTTTCGCGCAGGCGCTGCACCGAGCGCATGGCCAGGCCGGACAGGCGCACCAGCTGCAAATAGCGCAGGCCGGAAGCGACCCAGCCCGTCAGCAGGCAGCCGCCCAGCAGCAGCGACATGCGCGTCCAGTCCAGGTGGCGCGGCAGCAGGTGCTGGTCGATCAGGGCCTTGCCTAAAATGGGACCCGTGACTTCCAGGGCGGCGGCGAGGATCAGCCAGAACGTGGCCCAGTACAAATGGCGCAGGTCGGGCGCGGCGGCGCGGCGCAGCAGGCCGATCGCTTGCGCGGCCTGGCGGCGCACGGATGGCGTGGCGGTGTTGGCTTGGTCGTTCTTAGATGGCATCGAGGCTGGCCTCCAGTTGTTGATAGCGCCACTGGCTGGCGTACCAGCCGTCGCGCTGCATCAGCGCGTCGTGGTTGCCCGTTTCCGTCACGTGGCCATCGCGCAGCACGAGGATCAGGTCCGCGTTGACGACGGCGCTCAGGCGGTGGCTGGCGATGATGGCGCTGCGCTCGGGGCGCTTGCGGCGCAATTCCTCCAGGTGCTGCAGGATGCGCGTTTCCGTGCCCGTGTCGACGGCGGACAGCGCATCGTCGAGCAGCAGCAAGCCGTTGTCGGCCAGCAGGGCGCGGGCAATCGCCACGCGCTGGCGCTGGCCGCCGGACAGGGTGATGCCCTTTTCGCCCACGTGGGTGGCATAGCCTTCGGGGAACTGCAAAATGTCCGCGTGGATGTCGGCCAGTTGCGCCGCCCGCTCCACTTCCTCGCGCGTGGCGCCCGGACGGGCCAGCGCGATATTGTCGGCGATGGTGGCGGAGAATAAAAAGGACTCCTGCGGCACCCAGCTGATCGCCGCGCGCAGCGCGTGCAAGGTGTAGGCGTCCAGCGCGTGCCCATTCCACGTGGCCGTGCCCGATTGCGGCGTGACCTGGCGCAGCAGCACGCGCAGCAGGGTCGACTTGCCGCTGCCCGTCGGGCCGACCAGGCCCAGGGTCTGGCCCGGCTGCAAGCGCAGCGAAATGCCGGACAGGGCCGGCGCCGTCTGGCCCGCATACGCAAAGCCGACGTCCTGCAATTGCAGGGGGCCGGGCGTCAGCGTGGCGATGCTGCCATGGTCGTCGATGGCCAGCGGCGCGTCGAGCATCGGCTGCAGGCGCTGCCAGGCGGCGCGGCCCCGTTCGATCAATGACAGCACCCAGCCGGCGGCGAACATGGGCCAGATCAGCTGGCCCAGGTACATGGAAAAGCTCGTCAGCGCGCCGATGGTCAGCTGGTCTTGCCACACGAGGTAGCCGCCCAGGCCCAGCGTCAGCGCCGTGGCCGCCGTCAGGGTCAGGCCGACGGCCGGTTCGTACGCCGCTTCCCAGCGCTGCGCCGTCAGGCTGGCGTTGGCCGCGTGGCCGGCCAGGGTGGAGAACTGCTTGCTGCTGCGCTCTTCCAGGCCCAGCGCGCGCAGGGTGCGCACGCCCGACAAGGACTCTTGCACATGGTCGTTCAGCGCGGAAAAGCGTTGCAGCGAATCCGTCGACGCCGTATGGATATGGCTGGAAATGCGCCAGAAGGCCAGTCCCATCAGGGGGAAGGGCAAGAGGGCGATGCAGGCCAGGCGCCAGTCCACGCCCAGCAGCATGATGCCGAGCACCATCAGCAGGGTCAAAGTGCCGTCGAAACCGGCCAGCATGGCTTCGCCGGCGGCCATTTCGATGGCGTCGATATCGTTCGTCGCCAGCGCCATCAGGTCGCCCGTGCGCTGGTTCTGGTAGAACGACGCGCCCTGCTGCGACATGCGCGTGTAGAAGCGCGTGCGCAGCATCACGCCCAGCTGGTAGGCGGCCTTGAACAGGGTGATGCGCCAGCCCACGCGCAGGAAGTAGATGACGACGCCGACGGCGAGCAGAGTCAGCAGTTCAAGCCACAGTTCGGCGGCCGTCATGCGGTGCGCGGCCAGCGCGTCGATGATGGCGCCCACGCGGCGCGGGATCCAGACGGTCAGTGTTGCCACGCCTGTCAGCATGACGGCGGCGGCGGCATACGCCGGCCAATGCTGACGCACGAAGCCGGCGATGAGCCTCGATAAACTCATGGTTACCTTTTGTTTTGAGTAATGGGGTGTCGCGGGGCGGAAGGACGGGCACGCGGACGGAAAGTACGCGTAGGATACAACAAGGCGGAAAAGCGCGCTGTGGACGAGCACGCAAAAAACGGGCCGTAGCCCGTTGTTTTGCTGCGTCAGTGCCGTGCGCGCGGCTTACTTGCGGCCGCTGCCTTTGCCGCCGCCCAGCATGTCGAGCTGTTTCGATGGCGTGCCCTTGGGCGCTGCCTTGGCTGCCGGCTTGGCCGCTGGCGCAGCGGCGTGCTGCACGGCGGCCTTGGCCACGGTCTTGCCGGCGGTGCTGGCCGGCTTGGCGGCGGGTTTGCTCGAAGGAAATGACTTCGCGGCTGGCTTGGCGGGGGCTGGCGCGGCGGCTTTCGCTGGTGCCGCTGCGTGCTTGGCTGCTTCAGGCTTGGCTGCCGGTTTGGCCGCCGGCTTGGCTTCCACCGCTTTGGCGGCGGGCTTGTCGGCGACCTTCTCGGCCGCCTTGGCAGGTGCTGCTTCCGGTTTGGCTGCCGGGGCGGCGGCAGGTTTGGCTACTTCAGCAGGCTTGGCGGCAACGGGGGAAGGCGCCGCGGCCGGTGCTGGTGCTGGTGCAGGCGCAGCGGCAGGCGCGGGCGCCGCGACGGCCAGGACAGGTTTGGCTGCGGCAGGAGCCGGGGCCGTTGCGGCGGCTGGCGCGACCGCATCGAGGCGGGCCTTGGCCGAGGCCAGCAATTCCGCCTGCGTGCCCGAGGCGATGCCGAACAGCTGGCGGCTGTAGGCCAGCACGCTCTCGATGCTTGGCTGCGCCTGGCTGGTGCTGTAGCTGAAGAAGTCGCGCGGGTCCTGCGTAACGAGCAGGTGCTGCGCCGTTTCCGCCGTCTGCGAGATGGCGGCCTTGCCGGCGTTCAGGTTCAGGGCGATGATTTTTTCGGCGCTTTCAAAGACTTTGCTGGTCAGAAGGCTGAAGATTTGCAGCTGGCTTTCCAGTTGCGACTTGGCGGCGCTGGAAAATTGTTCAGGAAGCGGAAACATATTTACTCCTTTGTACGGATTAAAATGCTGGCAAAACGCTCTGCAAAATCCCGAAAACCAGAGTTGGCCGCGTTTTGTAAAGTGGGTAGCGTGCTGAATAGCTGATCATAGACTTTTTATGATGCAACGCAATATGAATATTCTAGCGGTGATTCGAGTTAGTTGAAAGTTATTTTCTCAAGGGCGTGCGCCGTATGTTTTGCGCAATTCATGCGCCTGGCGGCATTTGCGGGAAGTTTGCGCGCGCGCAAAGCGTTGCCAAGGAATCTATGGCTACGCTTTTGCCAGTGGCTGGTTTCTTGCACTGCAACATCCACGGGAAATATATAAAATGATAATTAACTGGAAGCGCCAGACACAGACGTCAACCGAAGGAGTGTCCGCATGGACCTAGTCATCCGCAATGCCAGCCTGCCCGACGGGCGCCGCGCCATCGATATCGCCATTGAGGGCGGCCGCATCGCCGCCGTCGGCCCCGCCTTGCCCGTGACGGGCGTGCAAGAGATCGACGCCGCCGGCGACCTCGTCACGCCGCCCTTCGTCGACGCCCATTTCCACATGGACGCCACGCTCAGCTATGGCCTGCCGCGCGTCAACGCCTCCGGCACCCTGCTCGAAGGCATCGCCCTGTGGGGCGAGCTGAAACCGCAACTGACGCAGGACGCGCTGGTCGAACGCGCCCTGCAGTATTGCGACTGGGCCGTGGCGCGCGGCCTGCTGGCGATCCGCTCGCACGTGGATATCTGCGACCCGCGCCTGCTGGCCGTCGAAGCGCTGCTCGACGTCAAGCGGCAAGTGGCGCCGTATCTCGATTTGCAGCTGGTGGCCTTTCCGCAGGACGGTATCCTGCGCAGTCCCGGCGCCTTCGATAATCTAAAACGCGCGATCGCCATGGGCGTCGACGTGGTGGGCGGCATCCCGCATTTCGAGCGCACCATGGCCGACGGCGCGGAATCCGTGCGCCTGCTGTGCGAATTCGCCTGCGAGCGTGGCCTGATGGTCGACATGCATTGCGACGAATCGGACGATCCGCTGTCGCGCCACATCGAAACCCTGGCCTTCCACAGCCAGCGCTTGGGGCTGCAGGGCAGGGTGACGGGCTCGCACCTGACGTCCATGCATTCGATGGACAATTATTATGTGAGCAAACTGCTGCCCCTGATCCGCGAGGCGGGCGTGGCGGCCATCGCCAACCCCCTCATCAACATCACCCTGCAGGCGCGTCACGACACGTATCCGAAGCGGCGCGGCATGACGCGCGTGCCCGAGATGCTGGCCGCCGGCATTCCCGTCGCCTTCGGCCACGACTGCGTGATGGATCCGTGGTACAGCCTCGGTTCCGGCGACATGCTGGAAGTGGCGCACATGGGACTGCACGTGGCGCAGATGACGGGCCAGCAGGCGATGCACGAGTGTTTTTTGGCCGTGACGGAGACGCCAGCGCGCATCCTGGGCCTGGACGGCTACGGCATTGCGCCCGGCTGCCACGCGGACTTGCTGATCCTCGATTGCGGCTCCACGGTGGAAGCGCTGCGCCTGCGCGCCGCGCGCCGCCTGGTGCTGCGCCGCGGGAAAATCGTCAGCGAGGCGCCGCGCGCGCAATCGCGCCTGCATCTGCCGGGGCGGCCCGAGAGTGTGAACTTCCGCCTGGGGCGCTGATACAATCGGCCATCACTTGTTATCGGGAGCACCGCCTTGAAAGAAATTGATATCCGTCCGGCCAATGAAGGCGATTTCGACGCCATGTGGCCGATCTTCCAGACCCTGGTCGCCGGCGGCGACACCTATACCTTCCCAGCCGGGACCACGCGCGAAGAGTGCCACGCCTACTGGTTCGGTCCCGGCGTGCAAAGCTTCGTCGCCGTGATGGGCAGCGAGCGCCTGCTGGGCATGTACAAGCTGGTGGCGAACCAGCCGGGCCATGGATCGCACGTGGCCAATGCCTCGTTCATGGTCGATCCCGCCGCGCAAGGCGTGGGCGTGGGCCGCCTGATGGGAGTGCACTGCATGGAAGAGGCGCGCCGCGCGGGCTACCTGGCGATGCAGTTCAACTTCGTCGTCAGCACCAACCTGGCCGCCGTCACCCTGTGGAAAAAACTGGGCTTCACGGTGGTCGCCACCCTGCCGCTGGCCTACCGCCACGCGCAGCTGGGCTATGTCGACGCCTACGTGATGTACCAGCTGCTGACCGACCCGATGCAGTGGCCGGCATGAGCGGCGCCATGACAGAGCCGATTATCGTCATCGAGACGCCCCGTCTGCGTCTGCGCACCGCCACCCTGGACGATGCGGCCTTCTACATGGAGCTGGTCAACGACCCGTCGTGGATCGCCAACATCGGCCAGCGCAACATCGACACGCTGGAAGCGTCCCGTGCCGCGCTGGAGTCGGGACCGATGGCGCAGTTCCGCGACCATGGCTATTCGCTGTACATCGTCGAGCGCCGCAGCGATGGCGCGCCCGTGGGCATGGCCGGCCTGGTGCGCCGCGACAGCCTGCCCGGCCCCGATATCGGCTACGCCATGCGTCCCGCCTACTGGGGCCAGGGCTATGCCTGGGAGGCGACGGCGGCCATCGTGCGGCATGCGCAGCACGTGCTGCGCCTGCCCACCCTGTACGGCATCACGTCGCTGCAGAACCAGGCGTCGATCAATCTGCTCAACAAGCTGGGGCTGCGCTTCGAGCGCTTTACGCGCCGCCAGCCGGACGGCAAGGATACGAATGTCTACCGCCGCGATTTTCGTTTGGATTGACGCGGCAAATCCGTATCGGAAAAGTGAAAAAAAGTATTTAGAAAGCCGCGTCTTTTGTAGTGGTGGCGCGCGGTCTTTGTTTTTATAGTTGGCATACCGGTGGAAAACCGCCGGACTATAAAAACTGGAGACTCGTGATGAAAATCGTTACTGCTATTGCATGGGGCGGCGTCATGTCCGCCGCCTGTGCATCGATGCCGGCGGCATCGGCGCAAAGCTGCTCGGTGCCCGTCCTCAAGGTGCTGGCGCAAAAAAGCCTGGGCCTGACCGTGATGGAAAAGACCCTGGCCGAGTATGAAAAGAAAAACGGCACCAAGTTGCAGATCAGCTATTTCGGCGAGAACGACCGCCGCTCGAAAGCCCGCCTCGACGCTTCCACCAAGGCCGGCTCCTACCAGATCTATTACATCGACGAAGCCAACGTGGCCGAATTCGCCACGGCCGGCTGGGTCGTTCCCCTGCTCAAATACCTGCCCAAGGACGCCGACTACGACGACTTCCTGCCGGGCCGCCGCGCCGTCGCCTCGTACAAGGGCGTGGCGTATTTCGCGCCCCTGATCGGCGGCAGCGACTTCCTGTTCTACCGCCGCGACCTGCTGGAAAAGGCCGGCATCGCCGTGCCGAAGACGCTCGACGAACTGGTCGCCGCCGTGAAAAAACTCAACAACCCGCCGAACGTGTATGGCTGGGCGGCGCGGGGCCAGCGCGGCTCGGGCATGAATGTGTGGCGCTGGGCGCCGTTCATGCTGGCCGCCGGCGGCAAGTGGGAAAACAATGGCGTGCCGGCCTTCAATTCGCCGCAGGCCGTGAAGGCCACCACCCTGTACCGCGAGCTGTTCAAGTACTCGCCGCCGGGCGGCGCCACCTACGACTGGAGCAATGCGCTCGAAGCATTCAGGTCGGGCAAGGTGGCCTTCATGATCGAATCGACGCCGTTCGCCGACTGGATGGAAGACCAGAAAAAATCCTCGGTGGTCGACAAGGTGGGCTATGCGCGCCCGCCATCGCCGCTGCCATCGGCCGCGTATGGCCACGGCCTGGCCATCTCCGCCACGGGTGCGAAGGATGAATGCACGCGCCAGGCGGCCGGCAAGTTCATCGCCTGGGCCACGGGCAAGGAGCAGGAACAGGCGCGCCTGAAGGACAATGTCTTCAGCGACTACAACCGCAGCAGCACCATCGCCAGCGAGTACTTCCGCAAGCACGTCAAGCCGCAGATCCAGGCCGGCCTGACGGACACCACGCCCGTCTCGCGCGTCACCATCTGGCCCAGCCCCGAGTGGCCGGACATCGGCGACAACCTGGGCGTCGTGCTGGAAGAAGTGTTTACGGGCACGCGCGGCGACGTGCAGAGCGCGCTCGATGAGGCCAACGAGTACGCCACGGAAGTGATGCAACGGGCCAGCAAGCGTAAATAAGCCCATATCGCCAACGACTCCACCAGCTAAAACCAGGGGTCAGACCCGACGGGTCTGACCCCAGCTCTTGCTTTTGGGGTAACGCCAGCGCTTGTCCGTTCTCGTTTGAAAGCCATGACCATGCCGCACTCCATCCGTAAAAAACGCCACACCTGGCTGCCGGCCGTGTTCCTGACGCTGCCGCTGCTGGTCCTGCTGATCCTGGGCCTGGTGCCCAGCATCGCCGCCATCAACCTGGCCCTGCAAAACCGCGTGCTGCGCTACAGCGACAGCGACTACGTCGGCTTCGCCAATTTCATCCGCCTGTCCGGCGACCGCCGCTTCCTCAATGCCGTGCAGGTATCGGCCATCTGGGAAGTGGTCACCGTGGCCGGCTCGCTGCTCGTCGGCGTGCTGCTGGCCGTGTTCCTGTTCGAGAAAGTCAAGGGACGCACGCGCGATCGTCTCGCGCTGCTCTTGATCGTGCCCGTGCTGCTGCCGCGCGTGTCGGCCGCCTTCATCTGGAAGTTCATGTATTCGCCGCTGATGGGCATCCTCAACTGGCTGCTCGAATGCGTGGGCCTCGGCGGCACGGCGCTGCTGTCGGACCCCGTCACGGCCCTGTATGCGGTGGCGCTGGTCGATATCTGGCAGTGGGGGCTGTTCTTCGGCGCCGTCATCCTGAAGCTGCTGGAAACCCTGCCAGCCGAACCGCTGGAAGCGGCGCGCCTCGATTACGCCAGCACGCTCCAGGTGTATGCCTACATCGCGCTGCCGATGCTCAAGGTGCCGATCATGAGCCTCGTGTTCATCAAGATGGTCGAGTCGCTGCGCTCGTTCGACCTGATCTACGTGATGACCAAGGGCGGCCCCGGCATCTCCACCGAAACGCTGGACATGTATGCGTACGCGCAAGGCATCGGCCTGATGGGCAAGGTGTCGTACGCATCGAGCATGGCCGTGCTGATGATGCTGGCCACGACTGTCATCTTCACCTTACTCTGGAAGCGGGTCGCCAAATGGGAAAACTGACTTTGACGCGCGGCGCTGGCGCCGTCACCACCACCGCCATCACCACCGTGATTATCCTGGTGGCGCTGTTTCCCATCCTGTGGGCCGTGCTCAATTCCTTCAAGGAGCTGATGGACATCGTCACGCCCGTGCCGCGCTTTTTCTTCAGCCCGACCCTGGCCAACTACCAGCAGGTGCTGGCCAGCCCCGAGGTACTCACGGGACTGGGCAACAGCGTGGCCATCGTCGGCGTGGCCGTGTTGCTGGGCGCCGTGCTGGGCGTGCCGGCCGCGTATGCGATCGCCCGCTATCCGATTCCGGCGAAGAAGGATATCCAGTTCTTCCTGCTGTCCCTGCGCTTTTTGCCGCCCGTGGCCGTCGCCATTCCGCTGATCTCGATCTGGATCGACCTGGGCCTGTACGACTCGCGCCTGTCGATGGTGGTGACGTATCTGCTGGTGACCCTGTCGACCATCATCTGGCTGTCGATCCCCGCCTTTGCCCGCATCCCGAAGGAGATCGAGGAAGCGGCCGCGCTCGACGGCTACGGCCCCTACCAGGTGTTCTGGCACGTGGCCCTGCCGGTGGCCTCGAAGACCCTGATGGGCGGCATCGTCTTCAGCTTCGTGCTGGTCTGGAATGAACTGATGATCGCGCTGGCGCTCACCTCGTCGAAAAGCATGACCCTGCCCGTGGTGGCGTCGGCGTTTACCTCGATGGGCCAGGAAGTGCCGTGGGGCGTGGTGAACGCTTCCACCGTGCTGCTGGCGCTGCCGCCGCTGCTGTTCGTCGGCATCCTGGGACGGCTGCTCAACTCCATGCTCAAACATAAATAAGGAATTCATCATGCAAGCACTCGTACTGGAACAGGCGGAAAAAATCACCTTGCGCGACATCGACATGCCGCTCGTCGTCGGCCCGCGCGACGTGAAGATCAAGATTCATACTGTCGGCATCTGCGGCAGCGACGTGCATTACTTCAAGCACGGCAAGATCGGCCCCTTCGCCGTGGAAGCGCCGATGGTGCTCGGCCACGAAGCGTCCGGCGTGGTGGCGGAAGTAGGGGGAGAGGTGACGCATTTGAAAGCGGGCGACCGCGTCTGCATGGAGCCGGGCGTGCCGCGGTTCGATTCGCCGGCCACCATGCGCGGCCTGTACAACCTGGACCCGGCCGTGCGCTTCTGGGCCACGCCGCCCATCCACGGTTGCCTCACGCCGTACGTCGTGCATCCTGCCGCATTCACCTTCAGGCTGCCCGACAACGTCAGCTTCGGCGAAGGCGCCATCGTCGAGCCGCTGGCCATCGGCCTGCAGGCGGCCAAGAAGGCGGCCATCAAGCCGGGCGACGTGGCGGTGGTCATCGGTGCCGGCACCATTGGCGCGATGACTGCGCTGGCGGCGCTGGCGGGCGGCTGCTCGCGCGTGATCCTGGCCGACCTGGTGCCGGAAAAGCTGGCCCTGTTCGCCGATAACGCGGCCGTGACCATGGTCGACGTGCGCCAGGCCAGCCTGGCCGACACGGTGCGCGTGCTGACGGATGGCTGGGGCGCCGACATCGTCTTCGAGGCCAGCGGCAGCATGCGCGCCTACGAGCACATCGTCGACCTGCTGTGCCCGAACGGCTGCCTGGTGCTGGTCGGCATGCCGCCGGATAAGGTGCCTTTCGATATCGTCGCCATCCAGGCCAAGGAAGTGCGCATCGAGTCGGTGTTCCGCTACGCGAACATCTTCCCGCGCGCCATCGCCTTGCTCGCCTCGGGCAAGATCGACGTGAAACCCTTCATTTCGCGCACCTTCGGCTTTGCCGACGGCGTGCAGGCGTTCGAGGAAGCGGCCAAGGGTCATCCGCGCGACGTCAAGATACAAATCGAACTGGCAGGAGACTGATCATGGCAAATATCGCCTGCAGGCAGCTGCACAAGACCTATGACCAGAAGACGGCCGTGCTGCAGCCGTTCGACCTGGAGATCGCCGACGGCGAATTCATCGTCCTGCTGGGGCCTTCGGGCTGCGGCAAGTCGACCCTGCTGCGCATGATCGCGGGCCTGGAAGACATCAGCGGCGGCGAGCTGTTGATCGGCGGGGCCATCGTCAACGATTTGCCGCCCCGCGCGCGCAACGTGGCGATGGTGTTCCAGAACTACGCGCTGTATCCGCACATGACGGTGTACGACAATATCGCCTTCGGCCTGCGCCGCCTGAAGGTGCCGAACGACGAGATCGAGCGCCGTGTGCGCGAGGTGGCGGCCATTCTCAGCCTGGACAGCCTGCTGGAGCGCAAGCCGCGCGCCATGTCGGGCGGCCAGCAGCAGCGCACGGCCATCGCGCGCGCCATGATCAAGACGCCGCAGGTGTTCCTGTTCGACGAACCGCTGTCGAATCTGGACGCCAAGCTGCGCGCGCAGCTGCGCGCCGACATCAAGCGATTGCACCGGCGTCTGCGCACCACCACCCTGTACGTCACGCACGACCAGCTCGAGGCCATGACTCTGGCCGACCGCGTGGTGCTGATGAAGGGCGGGCATATCGAGCAGATCGGCACGCCGGCGGAACTGTACAACCATCCGCGCACCCTGTTCGCGGCGGGCTTCATCGGCACGCCGGCCATGAACTTCATCGACGGCATCGTCGAAAAAGACGGCGGGCAAACGGTGCTCGTGTGCGCCGGCTACCGCTGGCCATTGACGTCGCCCCGCTTCGCGGCGCTGCAGGCGGGTGCGCGCGTGGTCTTCGGCCTGCGCCCGAACCACTTGCGCGCGGCGCAAGCGCAGGCACAAACGCAGCAGCCGTCAGGTACGCATGACCTGGCGTGCGTGATCGAGCTGGTCGAGCTGCTGGGGGCCGAAGCGCTGATCAGCTTTCAGTGCGGCGCCTTGAGCCTGTCGGCCCTGCTGCCGGCGAATGCGGCCAACAGCGCGGCGCAGGTGGGGCAGACCCTGGCGCTGGCCTTCGACGAGGAGCACATGCACCTGTTCGACGCCGACAGCGGGCTGGCCGTGGCGGTCGGTACTCAGGTAAGTGGTTAGAATAGCTGGCAACGAGACCGCGCAAGGGAACTGCCGTGACGCCTGACCTGGAACTGATCCACAAACCGATCCACGAATCGTTTCGCGCGTGGGCGCACGGCTTTCCGCACACCGTGGCGAAATGGCATTTTCATCCCGAGTACGAACTGCACTTCATCATCACATCGAACGGCAAATTTTTTATCGGCGACCATATCGGCAGTTACGGGGCGGGCAATCTGATCCTGACAGGGCCGAACCTGCCGCATAACTGGGTCAGCGAACTGCCGGAAGGCGTGGTGCTGCCCGAGCGCGACCTGGTGCTGCAGTTTTCCAGCGATTTCATCGAACGTTGCGCGCTGCTGTTCCCGGAAATGGCGCCCCTGAAAAGCCTGCTGGGCGAGGCCGCCAGGGGCTTGCAATTTCCCGATGCGCTGGGGCTGCGCCTGGTGCCGCTGATGAAGGAATTGACGACGGCGCAGGGCTTGCGCCGGGTCGAACTGTTTACGCGTTTGTTCGGCGAGCTGTGCGAGTGCCGCGAGCGGCGGCCCCTGGCCAGCGTGACCTATCTGGCGCAGGCGGGCCGCTACATGTCGTCGACCATCAACCTGGTGCTGGCCTACATCAAGCAGAACATCACGCTCGATTTTTGCGAGCAGGACGTGGCCGACGTGGCGGAGATGAACACCTTGAAATTCACGCGCTTTTTTCGCAAGCATACGGGCACCTCGTTCATTCAATACGTGAACCAGGAGCGCATCGCGCTGGCCTGCGAACTGCTGATGAACACGGACATGAAGGTCACCGATATCTGCTACCGCACGGGCTTCAACAACCTTTCCAATTTCAACCGCCAGTTTTTGGCGCACAAGCAGATGTCGCCGTCCAAGTTCCGCTCCTGCCTGCTGATGAACATGCCCGAGCCGTCCGGCGACGGCCATCCTTAACTCTCTTTTGGAATCAAATGACTTATCTCGGTATCGATATCGGCACTTCCGAAGTCAAGGCCATCCTCACCGATGACGCGCAGACCATCCTTGCCAGCAGCGGCGTGACCCTGCGCGTCTCCAGCCCCCATCCCGGCTGGTCGGAACAGAATCCCGAAGACTGGTGGCACGCCACGCTGGACGTGATCGCCGCCATCCGCGCCGCGCAGCCGGTGGCGTTTTCCGGCTTGCGCGGCATCGCCCTGTCGGGCCAGATGCATGGCGCCACCCTGCTCGACAAGCAGCAGCACGTGCTGCGCGCGGCCATGCTGTGGAACGACACGCGCGCCTTTGCCGAATGCGTGGAACTCGAAGCGCTGGTGCCCGAGTCGCGCGCCATCACGGGCAACCAGGCCATGCCCGGTTTCACGGCGCCCAAGCTGCTGTGGCTGCAAAAGTACGAGCCATCGCTGTTCCGCGCCACGGCCAAGGTCCTGCTGCCCAAGGATTACGTGGCCCTGCGCCTGACGGGCGAGTATGTGTCCGACATGTCCGACGCTTCCGGCACCCTGTGGCTGGACGTGGCCAAACGCGACTGGTCCGAGCGCATGCTGGCCGCCACGGGCCTCACGCGTGAGCACATGCCGCGCCTGGTGGAAGGCAGCCATGCCGCCGCGCAGGTGCGCCCCTCGCTGTGCCAGGAATGGGGCATTGCGCATGCTGTCGTGCTGGCCGGCGGCGCGGGCGACAACGCCGCGGCGGCTGTCGGGCTGGGCGTGGTGGAGCCGGGCGCCGGCCTGCTGTCGCTGGGGACTTCGGGCGTGCTGTTCGCCGGCAGCGACGGCTTCGCGCCCAATCCGGGCCAGGGCGTGCACGCGTTCTGCCATTGCCTGCCCGAGCGCTGGCACCAGATGAGCGTGATCCTCAGCGCCGCGTCCAGCCTCAGTTGGGTGGCGCGGCTGACGCAGTCGAACAACATCGGCGAATTGGTGACGCTGGCGGAAAACGTCGAGGCGCGCACGGCCCCCGTCTTCCTGCCGTACTTGAGCGGGGAGCGCACGCCGCACAACGACGCTTCCGCGCGCGGCGTGTTTTTCGGATTGTCGACGGAACACGGGCGCGCAGAACTGGCCTACAGCGTGATGGAAGGCGTGGCCTTTGCCATGGCCGACGGCAATGCGGCCCTGCGCAGCGCCGGCACGCATCTGAAGGAAGCGTCGTTCGTCGGCGGCGGCTCGCGCAGCCGCTTCTGGGCCCAGCTGTGCGCAAATGCCTCGGGCTTGCACGTGCAGCGCCACGATCACGGCGTGGCCGGCGGCACCCTGGGCGCGGCGCGCCTGGCGCAGATGGCGGCGACGGGCTTGCCGCCTGCGCAAGTGTGCACGCGCCCGGCTGTGCAGGAAACGGTGGCGCCGCAGGCCTCCGGCATGCTGGACGAACGTCTGGCGCGCTACCGGCGTTTGTATCCGCTGTTGCGCGAAGAATTCGCGGGCGCGGCGGCGGCAACGCGCTGACGTGGCCGGCAAGATTGCCGGCCCGGCCATGCTGCGTCGGCGGGAATATGGCCAGACAGTCAATCTTCCCGTGTAATTTGTTGTTTCTATGTTGAAAGTGTTTCTCTAGCGAAAGCGCCGCTTGGTTTTTCGCGGGGCGGGCCGCATGATTTCCCTGTTTGGTGGGAATTGGATAGATTTGGCGACGCCTTTGTTGCCATCCTGTTCTTGCCGCCGGGAGAAACATATGCAACTCGCGAATCTGAAAATCTCCGTCCGCCTGGGTCTGCTGGGCGCCTTCTTCTTTCTTGCGCTGGTGTTTGTCGGCGCACGCGGCTGGAGCGCGCTCGACGCGGCCAGCGTGCGCAGCAACGAAGCCATGCAGCGCTCCGTGGCACTGACGGAAGCCGTCGACGCGGCGCGCAGCGCGCAGGTGGAATTCAAGATCCAGGTGCAGGAATGGAAAAACATCCTGCTGCGCGGCGGCGACGCGGCCGCCTTCCAGCGCTACCGCGAAGCGTTCGTCGCCAGCGGGGCGCAGACGCGCAAGGAATTGAAAGGCCTGCAGGCCATGATGGAGGCATTGAAACTCGATACGGCGCCCGTCGAGCGTGCGCTGCAGGCGCACGATGCGCTGGGCGTGAGCTACCTGGCGGCGCTGCAAAAATTTGACGGCGCGCGCGCCGACAGCGCCCACACGGTCGATGCGCTGGTCAAGGGCATGGACCGCGAACCGACGCGGCAGATCGACGCCATCGTCGCGGCCATCGGCAAGCAGTCGCACAGCCTGATGGCGCAGATGAAGGAGCAGGATGACGCCGCGCACCGCAGCGCCAGCATCGCCATGCTCGTCACCGTGCTGGTGACCCTGGTCGTCGGCAGCGTCACCGTGTGGTGGCTGATCCGCAGCATCACGGTGCCGCTGGGCGCGGCCGTCGGCATCGCCCAGCAAGTGGCGGCCGGCGACCTGCGCGCCGTGGTGGCCGGCGGCAGCCGCGATGAAATCGGCGACCTGTTGCGTGCGCTGAAAGCGATGAGCGGCAATCTGGCCGCCATCGTCGGCAGGGTGCGCGTCGGCACGGACGCCATCGCCCTGGCGTCCGGTGAAATTGCCAGCGGCAATATGGACCTGTCGTCGCGCACGGAAGAACAAGCCAGTTCGCTGGAAGAAACGGCCGCCTCGATGATCGAGCTGACCACCACCGTGCGGCAGAATAACGACAACGCCGACCAGGCGCGCCAGCTGGCCGGCGGCGCGTCCGACGTGGCGCAGCGCGGCGGCGCGGCCGTGGCGCAGGTGGTGCAGACCATGAACCATATCAATGCCTCCTCGAAGCGCATCGTCGATATCATCGCCGTCATCGACGGCATCGCCTTCCAGACGAATATCCTGGCCCTGAATGCGGCCGTGGAAGCGGCGCGCGCGGGCGAGCAGGGACGCGGTTTCGCCGTCGTGGCCAGCGAAGTGCGCAGCCTGGCCCACCGCTCGGCCGCGGCGGCCATGGAAATCAAGCAGCTGATCGGCGAATCCGTGCGCACGGTGGAAGAGGGCAGCGTGCTGGCCGGCCAGGCCGGGCGCACAATGGATGAGGTGGTGAGCAGCGTGCAGCGCGTGAACGCCATCATCGGCGAGATCGCCGTGGCCAGCGTGGAACAGCGCGACGGCATCGAGCAGATCAGCATCGCCATCAGCCAGATGGATGGCGTGACGCAGCAGAACGCGGCCCTGGTGGAGCAGGCCGCCGCCGCCGCGGACGCGCTGCAGCAGCAGGCGGCCAGCCTGGCCGACGCCGTCAGCATCTTCAAGCTGCACGGCACGCCCGGCGTGGCGCTACCTGCCGGCGCCGCCCTGGCGCGGAAGCTGTCGCTGGCCTGAAGCCGGCGTGCCCTGCGCCGCTTGATGCCAGTCAAGCGGCACCCGATCAGGCAAATATCGCGCCAAAATTCTTATACTATTTCCTTTCAGCATGTATCTGCGCCCGGCCGCATGGCGCGCGTTGCAAAGGAAAACCATGTTCCCTACGTTCCGCCTGCCGGGTGACGCATGACGGCGCTGCTGCTGGCGCTGTGCCTGACCCTGACCATGGTGCTCGCCGTGCTGCTGGCCTGCCAG
This sequence comes from Janthinobacterium sp. HH102, assembly GCF_001758625.2. Lineage (NCBI taxonomy): Bacteria > Pseudomonadati > Pseudomonadota > Betaproteobacteria > Burkholderiales > Oxalobacteraceae > Janthinobacterium > Janthinobacterium sp. HH102. The sequence continues at coordinate 5,394,625 of NZ_CP062062.1, read as the reverse complement.
TGGCGCGCGGCGCGCACGTGGCGCATGCGTCATGCGACCGGCGCGGTGCTGCAGGCGGCGCAGGCGCGGCGCATGGCGGATGCGCTGGCGCTGCTGCACGCCTTGCCGGCGGCCGTCATCGGCACCGACCACGACGGCGTGGTGCAGTATCTGAATCCCCGCGCCAGCGCCATGGGCGGGCTGCTGGGCGACGATGGCCTGGGCCAGCCCGTGACCGGGCTGCTGCCGCTGTTCCATGACGGCACGCCCATCGATGCGGCGCGCCAGGTGCGTGACTGCGTGGCGCGGCAGGAGGTGCTGGAAGTGGCGCGCGGCGCCGTGCTGCTGCGCCATCTCGACGGCAAGCGCATCGACGTGCAGTACAGCTGCGCGCCGCTGGCGCAGGGCGGCGCGGTGCTGCTGCTGCACGATGTGTCGGCCCGCAGGCGCGCCGAGCAGCAGCTGGAATTCATCGCCCACCACGATGGCTTGACGGGACTGCCGAACCGCCTGCATTTCCAGATCCGCTTCGAGCACGGCATCGCCTACGCGCGCCGCCACCAGGGTTTGCTGGCCGTGCTGTTTGTCGACATCGACCGTTTCAAATCCATCAACGACAGCCTGGGGCACGACGTGGGCGACCAGGTGCTGACGGAGTTCGCGCGCCGGGTGCAGCAGTGCGTGCGCAAGGTCGATACGGTGGCGCGCCAGGGCGGCGACGAATTCATCATCCTGCTGACGGAACTGCGCACGGCGCACGATGCCGAACGGGTGGCCGAAAAGATCGTCGCCGCCATCGCCGCGCCCTTCGTCATCGGCGAGTACAGCCTGTCGGTGGCGGCCAGCGTGGGCGTGGCCCTGTATCCGGACGACGACGACGACGTCAATGCGCTGATCGAAAAGGCCGACCTGGCCATGTATGCGGCCAAGCGCCACGCACCCGGTACTTGCCAGCGCTATGCGCCGCGCATGCAGACGCAGTCGTATTCACGCACCATCCTCGAGACGGCCCTGCGCCACGCGCTCGAACGCGATGAATTCGCCCTGTTCTACCAGCCGCGCATGGACTTGAAGACGCGCAGGATCACGGGCGTGAAGGCGCTGCTGCGCTGGAAGCACCCGGAACTGGGCTTGATGATGCCGCTCGACTTCTTGCCGGTGCTGGAGGAGAGTGCCTTGATCCTGCCGGTGGGCGCCTGGGTGCTGGCCACGGCCGTGGAGCAGGCGCGCGGCTGGATTGCGCAGGGGCAGATGCTGACGGTGTCCGTCAGCCTGTCGGCGCGCCAGTTCTACCAGCGCGATATCGCGCGCAATTTCGCCGCCGCGCTGCAGGCGGCCGGCGTGCCGGGCCATTGCATCGAACTGGAAATCGCCGCCGGCATTCTGATCGACAGCAACCAGAACTGCGAGCTGATACTGCGCCAGTTCCGCCAGCTGGGCATGGCGATTGCCATCAGCGATTTCGGCACGGGCGACGCTTCGCTCACTTACCTGAAACGCTTTCCCACGGATGCCGTAAAGATCGAAAAGTGTTTCATCGACGACCTGGACAAGCCGGGCGGCGATGGCGCCATGGTGCGCGCCATCGTGGCGATGGCGCGCACGCTCGGACTGCGCACCATCGCCGGCGGCGTGGAAAGCGGCGAGCAGCTGGAACTGCTGGCCGAGATGGGCTGCGACGAGGCGTTCGGCTATTTTCTCGGCCGCGCCATGGCGCCCGAGGGCATCGAGGCGCTGCTCAAGTCGCCTAGCCCGGCCTGACGGACAGCGCCGCCAGCAGCACGGCGGCCAGCACGGCCGCGCCGCCGATGACGCGCGCCAGGCGCATGGCCTGGCGCGGCGCATACGGCAGCAGCCAGATCAGCAGCAAGCCGCAGCCCGTCAGGCTGCCGACCCAGTAGACGAGGCCATAGCCGCCGCCGGCGATGTGCATGGCCCAGGCCAGGCCGGCCGCCAGTGCCAGCCAGCCCGTCCACTGCAGGCGGCGGCGCAGCGGGGCGGGCGGTTCGGCGCCGCGCCCGTGCAGGTCGGCGTAGTGGCGGTCCATGGCCAGGCACAGCGAGGACAGGCCCGCATAGCACAGCGCGAAGACGAGGAAATTGGCTAACAGTTCCATCACGCGGCCTCCATCGTCGTCGACGCCGGCTTGGCCGGTGCTGGTTTGGAGGCTTTCACGGGCAGCGGTTTCAATTTGAACGCCGCATACGCGAGGCCCAGGCCCAGCACCAGCACCACCAGGTCGAAGGCGGCCACCGCCACGGGGCCGCGCCCCAGGAACAGGGTCACGCCCAGGTGCGAATGGGTGGTGAAGACGTTCAGCACGGGCAGCGCCGCGAGCAGGAAGGCGCCGGCGGCCAGCTGCATGCGCCACATGGCGCGCGACGGGCGCAGCTGGGCGATGATGGCGGCCAGGGCCCAGGCGCCGAAGAAGCAGGCGATTTCCTCTTTCGAGCGCTCCTCCATCGCCGCCGGCAGCAGGCGGTTGGCCCAGAAGTAGGCGCCGAAGGCGATCGGGATGCCGGCGATGGCGCCGATGTTGAGCGCTTCGACCAGGCGCAGGCCGAAGCTGGCGCGCTTGCCGGCGGCCAGCGCCTTGGCCTGCTTCTGGCGCGTCTTGACGGCCCACAGCAGGGCGCCCGTGGCGACCATGGCGCAGCCGGCCAGGCCGGAGAGGAAGAACAGGGCGCGCAGCAGCGGGCCGCCGAAATGCGCGACGTGCAGGCCGACCATCACGCCGTGCGTGGCGGCCGCGCCAGGCTGCGCCTCGCCGTCGGTCGACAGCAGCTTGCCGGACACGCCGTCGAATTCCATCGACGGCTGCTTCGACGACATGTCGCGTCCGCCGGAGCGCGTCAGCGTGATGGTGGCGTTGGCGTCGCCCGGGTGGTTGACGGAGATGCGTTCGACCTTGCCGCCCCACTGCTGTTCCGCCTGGCGCACGAGGGGCGCGATCGGCGTCAGCGGCGCGGCCACGCCGGCCGGCTTGCTGTCGCCCGAGCGGCCCGGGAAGGCTTCGGCGAAGAAGGCGTCCTGGTCGCCCTTGTAGGCGGCCGTGACGCCGGACGGCATGTACAGGAACATCAAGGTGACCAGGCCCGTGTAGGTGATCATGATGTGGTAGGGCAGGGCCAGCACGGCCGTCACGTTATGCGCGTCGAGCCACGAACGCTGGCCCTTCTTCGGCCGGAAGGTAAACAGGTCCTTGAAGATGCGCTTGTGCGTGACGATGCCGCTGATGATGGAGACGAACATGAACATGGCGCAGAAACCCACGATCCAGCGGCCCCAGATGGCCGACATGTAGTGCAGGTCGAAATGCAGGCGGTAGAGGAATTCGCCGCCGCGCGTCTCGCGCGGCTTCGATAGCACCTGGCCCGTGGCCGGGTCGGCTTTTTCGCTATGAAAATTGCCGCGCCGTCCGCGTTTCTTTTCGCCTGGTTGCGACGGCTTGCTCCAGCCCAGCTGCGTGGCGGGGCTGCGCTCGCCGGGCAAGCTGATGAACCAGCGCGTGGCGCCTTTGGCCCGTTCTTCCATCGCCTGCTGCGCGACCTTGGCAGCTTCCTCGGTGCTCACCTGACTGGCGGCGGCGCCGTGCAGCTCGGGCTGCATCCACAAGGTGATTTCATTGCGGTAGTAGCTGGCCGTGCCGGCGCAAAACACCAGCAGCAAGATCCAGCAGACGAGCAGGCCGGACCAGGTGTGCAGCCATGCCATCGACTGGCGGAAACCTTCTTTCATGCGAGACTCCAGGATAGTGCGCCCATCGACTGCAGGATGGCGGCGATGACGGCGGCCGGAATCAGGAGACCCAGCCACGCGCGCAGGGCGCTTCGCGTGGCGAAGACCCACATCACGGCGCAGGTGTAGACGGCAAACGACAGCAGGGTGGCCGTCATGACGGCTTCGGAACGGGCCATGGGCAGGCTCACCGACAGCAGCATGGTGATCAGTGCGGCCAGCACGTAGCCGCCAGCGATGGCGGCCACGCTGCGCGACGCCACGCCGAGGCGGTACATGACCCCGGCGGAGAGCCGCAGGCGCGGCATTTTAAGGATGGCAGGCGCTTGCATGGTCAGTCGTGATCCTTGCTCGGCGGCTGGGCCGGGCCGGCCGGCAGCGGCGTCACGCCTTGCGGCTGCACCAGGCTCAGGGTGGTCACGAACATGGCTTTGTCATACGCTTGCGCGCCGCGCTGTCCGGCCGTCTTGTCCGTGTGCTGCACTTCCAGCACATACGTGCCTTGCCATGGCAGCGGGAAGCTGACCAGGCCTTGCGCATCGCTCCACGCTTCCTTGCCCCAGCCCGACTGCACCACGGCGTTGACCTTGGCCTGCGCCAGCGGCTTGCCCTGGTAGCTGACCTGGAACTGGCCCGGTGTGCCGGTCGGCACCAGGTCCAGGGTCAGCGCGGGTGCTTGCGCCTTGCCGTCGGCGATCAGACGCGCGGCCGGCACCCACACGGTGCGCGTGGTCTTGCCATCCTTTTTCTCTTCCCATGACGGGTAGGCGTTTTCCTCGACGATGATACTTTCGCCGGCGCCCACCTTGCCATTGAGGAGGAAGGCGCCCGCCGTCTTGCTCGCCTGCAGCGGCTGCGCACCCTTGGCCGACAGCCACGTCACGTTCTTGATGCTGAACTTGTCCAGCAGGCCGGGCGACGCTTCGCGCAGGTTGTCGCCGAATTCGCCGAAGTACACGCTGGCCGCCTTGCCGTCCTGCTGCAGCCAGATCTGGTGCGCGCTGGCGCTGCCGCAGGCGAGGGCCGCGCCCAGCAGGGCGGTGGCGAAGGCGCCGGGGCGCGCGATGGAAGCGATGTGCATGGTGTATCCCTTATCTTGCTAATCTTGTTATGTGAGTGGAAAAAGCGGCCGGCGGTGCATCAGTACTGGTAGCGCAGGTTCAGCGCCACGTTGCGCGGCTCGCCGTAATAGCCGCCGTTATAGAAGCCCACGCGGCGGAAATACGTCTTGTCGAACAGGTTGTTGACGTTCAGGCTGGCCGACAGTTTCGGGCTGATCTGGTAGCGCGCCATCAGGTTGGCCAGCACGTAGCTGCCCTGGCTGACGCGGATCTTGCTCTTGTTCGGCAGGGTGGCCATCGTCCAGATCTCGCTCTGCCAGTTCAAGCCGCCGCCGATGGTCAGGTTCTGCAGCTCGCCCGGCAGGCGGTAGGTGGTCGAGACGCGCAGCATGTTGGTCGGCTGGATGGTGTTGGTCACCACGCCCTTGCCCGTCTTCGAGCTGCTGTGCGTGTAGCCTGCGAACAGCTGCCAGCCGCGCAAGGGGCTGCCCGACACTTCCGCTTCGTAACCTTTGCTTTTCGTGCCCTTGCCCGTGGATATATACGGACGGCTGCCATCCGGCAGCACGAAGGTCGGCGGCACCGACTTGTCTTCCTCGCCCAGGTTGTCCTGCTTCGCTTCATACACGGCGAACGAGGCATTGACGGCGCCGTCGAGGAATTCGCTCTTCACGCCCGCTTCCACGTTGCTGCCCGTGATCGGGTCGAGGAAGGCGTTGTTCTTGTCCTTCAGGTTTTGCGGCTTGAACAGGTCGGTATAGCTGGCGTACAGCGACGTGCTCTTGCTCACGTCGAGCACAAGGCCCGCATACGGCGTGACGACGTCGTCTGTTTTATACGCGGAGCTGCGCTTCACAAAACGGCCTTGGGTGTCGTAACGGTCGTTATACGTTTCCCACTTCGACACGCGCGCGCCGGCCAGCACCTTGACGCTGTCGGCGACGTTGATGCGCGTGGCGATGAAGGCGCCCGACTGTTTGGTGGTGGCGACGTCGCGCGCGCCCGTGCGTGTGAGCGCCGGCTCGGGCACGTCGCCCGTCCAGTTGCGGAAGTCGGGGATGGTGGTGGCGAACGGCAGCGGATCGGGCAGCAAGGTTTCATTCGTCGTGCCCTTTCGCTTCCAGCCGTTCACGCCCAGCACCAGGTCGTGCCGGCGGCCGAACAGGGGGAAGCTGCCATTGGCCGACAGGTCGAAATTGTCCTGTTTTTCCTCGTAGGGGAAGGCGCCGCTCCAGACTTCCAGGCCGCTGCCGTCGCGTTTCGGATAGCCGCTGCCGCCGTAGAACAGCTTGCCGTTCGAGGAGCTGTCCAGGCGCCCGTAGGCGGCCTTGAGCTTCCAGTCGCTGGCGAAGCGGTGCTCGAGATAGACGTACTTGTTCTGGAACTCGCGTTCCCAGCTGCTCCACTTGGCCGCCATATTGAACGAGCGGGGCATGTTGGCCGGCGTGCCGTCCGCGAAGAACAGGGGCGTGGTGCCCCAGCTCGTGCCTTTCGGCGTGTTCTTTTGATAGTCGATGCCGGCCGTGAGCAACGTTGCCGGCGTCAGGTCCGCCTCGACGATGACGGCGCCCGCCAGCTTGCGTTCCTTGTACAGGTCCATGTAGGAATGGCGGTTCTGGCCGGCCACGACGACGCGCCCGCGGATGCTGCCGTCCGCATTCAACGGCGCGCTGATGTCGCCTTCGAGCCGGACCTTGCTCCACGAACCGACGGTCAGTCCGGCCGAGGCGGAAAATTCCTTGCCGGGACGCTTGTGCAGCATGTTGATGGTGGCCGACGGGTCGCCATTGCCGCTGACCAGGCCCGTGGCGCCGCGCACGATTTCGATGCGGTCGTAGATGGCCGTGTCGAACAACGCATTGGAGCCCGAATTGACGGCCACGCCATCGATCTGGTAATTGCCGATGGAAAAGCCGCGCGCCGAAAAGCTCGTGCGTTCGCTGTCGTTTTCCTGCACCGTCACGCCCGTCGACTGCACCAGCACCTCGGCCAGGCTGTTCAATCCCATGTCGTCCATACGCTGGCGCGTCACCACGGAAATCGATTGCGGCGTTTCGCGCATCGACAGGCCCATGCGCGTGGCCGTGGCCATTTCCCTTGTCGTGTAGGAACCCGTGTGCTCCGTCGAGGCCTTGTCTTGCTGGGCTTGCACCTTGATTTCGCTCAGGGTGGCTTCCTCCGGCTTGGCGCTCGTATCGGCGGCCAGCGCCGTGCCTGCGCCCAGGGCCGCCGCCAGCAATGCCGCCTGCACGGCGGCGGCCAGCGGACGCAGGGCGGTATTGCCAACGGTTGGGGAAAACGGGCCGGCCACCATGCCGGCCAGCGAAACTGCTCGCGCCATGAAACATCCTTCTTCTCGCATGCCCGCCGTCGGACGGCGGGCGTTTTTGGTAGGGGAGGCTTGCTTGGCGGTGTGGCCTGGCTGGCGCAGCGTGTCATCCAGCCATATGGCAGTCAGGCGACTGCGTGCAGACTCTGGCGAGTCCAAATGTGAATGAGAACTATTCTTATTATAGTGCGGGGTTGTGAGACATGCAAGAGTGCGATGTTGTAAACGCGCACGGCCGCCCCGGTATTGGCGGCGGCCGTGGCGCGCGATGCTGGCTGCGCGGGCGCTTACAGCGCCGGCGTGTAGCGCACGGTGAGGATGATGTTGCGCGGTTCGCCGAAGTAATTACCACGGCGCAATTCACCCGTGGCGGCCCAGTAGGTCTTGTCCGTTACATTGGCGATGCTGAGGTTGGCGCTCCAGTGGCGGTTGAAAATATACGCGGCGCGCGCATCCCAGACCGTGCGCCCGCCATTGCGGAAACGCACGTCGGGATTGTCATCGGCCCGGTAGACATAACCGCTTTGCGCCGAGACGCCGCCGCCCACCGTCCAGTGGTTCCACGCGCCGGGCAGGCGGTAGCTGGTCGATACGCGCAGCATGTGCTTGGGCGTGACGGTGGGCGGCGTTTCGTCGCCTTCGCCGCGCGCGATATTGTAGGTGTAGCCGGACGACAGCTGCCAGCCCGGCAGCACTTCGCCGCTGGCGTCCGCGTCGATGCCCGTGCTGCGGATGGGGCGGCCATTGCGGTAGCAGCTGCCCGTGACGTCCCACTTCAGGCAATCGTCGTTGCTGGCCTCGTCGTACACGGCCGTGTCGCGCTTGTCGATGCGGAAAGCGGCCAGCGCCACGTTCAGGCGGCCGTCGTACAGCTCGCCCTTCACGCCCGCTTCATAGGTGTCGCCGACGACGGGTTTCAACGGTTGTCCGCCCAGAGTGTAGTACAGGCTCTGCGGCTGGAAGATGCTGGCGTAGCTGCCGTACACGGACCAGCGCTTGTCGAGGTCGAGCACCAGGCCCGCGTACGGCGTGAATTCGCGGCTTTCCTTGTAACGGCTGACGGGGTCGGTCTCCAGCTTGCCCGTGGTCTGCTTGTCGAACCAGCTCAGGCGGCCGCCCAGCAGCAGATGCAGGTCAGGCCGCAGTTCCCAGCGCGTGCTGGCGTAGGCGCCGTAGTGCTGCTCGTTCAGGTGCGGCAGCGAGTCCCAGGCCGGATGCGGGGGACGGGCAAGCAGCGTATTGTTCGGATGGAAGACGTCGAAGGGCAGGCCGGGCGAGGTCGAGGCCGCATGATCGTCGGTGACGGCGCGCGAGGCATTCATGCCCAGCAGTACCTCATGCCTGCCGCCCCAGGCCTGGAAGCTGCCGCCCACGTTGGCATCCACGCCCGTGGTGACGATATCCTGCTTGCGGTAGTTGACCGTGTACAGGCGCGCCCCTTGCTGCGTGGCGGGGGCTATGCTGCCGCGCACGATGGCCGCCTGCTGGTCGAAGGCCCCATACGTGCGGTTGAGGGCAACTTTGGCCTTCCAGTCGCCGCCAAAACGGTGTTCGAGGTCGGCGAACAGTTCACCGATGGTGGCGTCGTGGCGGTTCCAGTCCTGCGCCAGCGACGTTGAGCGCCGCACGGGCAAGGTCGCGCCGTCGCTGTAGCGGGGCAGGCCGAACAGCCAGTAGCCGTCCGTCACCGTGTGCTGGCGGCGCGCGCCGGCGCGCACGGTGGTGGCGGCGTCGAGGTCCGCCTCGACGATGCCGTAGAACAGGGGCATGCGGCTGTGCGCCGCGTCATAGAAGTAATCGCGGTCTTCATAGGCCACCAGCGCGCGCCCGCGCACGGTGCCGGCCGCGTTCAGCGGCGCGCCTGCGTCGAGTTCGATGCGGCGCTGGTTCCAGCTGCCCACGGTGGCCGTCACGTCCGCGTGCGCTTCGGCGCGCGGGCGCTTGCGCACCAGGTTGGCCACGCCGCCCGGCGTGCCGGCGCCGACGATCAGGCCGGCCGAACCGCGCAGGATTTCGACGCGGTCATACACGGCCATGTCGGGGATCAGCCAGCCCGTGGCATTGTCGGAAATGCCGGGCATGCCATCGATCAGGTAAGACAGGGCATTGCCGCGCGACAGGAATTCATGCGAGCCGAAGCTGCGGTTCATGCGCGTCAGGCCCGTGCTTTGCTCCAGCACCTGGTCCAGGGTGAACAGGTTCTTGTCATCCATCTGCTGGCGCGTGACCACCGACACCGATTGCGGCGTGTCGCGCAGCGCGCGTTCCGCGCCCGCCAGGGTCACGGCGCGCGTCGTGTAGGCGCCCGTGCCTTCGCTGGTGGCCGTGCGCTCGCCATTGGCCGTCACGGTGATTTCCGACAGGGTCGCCGTTTCGCCCGTGGCCTTGGGCGCCGCCTTGATGATGACCGCATTGCCGTCGATCGAAGCCTGCAGCCCGCTGCCGGCCAGCAGACGATCGAGGCCGTCGCGCACGCTGAGCGTGGCGTTGATGGCGGGCGCCGTCTTGCCGGCCACCAGGTCGGGCGAAAACAGCAGTTGCAGATTGGCTTGCCGCGCCAGTTCATTCAGGGCTTGCCCCAGCGGCTGGGCGGCGATGGACAGTTTGACGGTGGGCAAAGTTTGCGCCTGTGCGGCGCTGAGCGTGCCCAGGGCCAGCATGGCGGCCAAGGCGAGGGGGGCAGGTTGCAGATTGAAGCGGGGGGACCACATGCGGCATTCTCCAGGTTACTTGTTGTCGATACACCTGGTAGACGCGGCAGTGGATAAAATCCTCACCTGCGAATGCGACTTATTTTCATTTATTTTGTTGCAGATGCATGGCGGGCGCCTGCGCAGGCATTGTTGCCGCCATGCGGATCTCGCTGGCAGTGCCGCTGTGCACGAGCTGCACGGGCAGCAGCTGGGGCAGGGCGGCGGCAAAGCGGTCGAGCTGGGTCAGGCTGAAGCTGCCGCCGATGCGCAGGCGCGCCACGGCCGGATCGCGCACGAGCAGGCCCGTGTCGCCATAGCGCTCGAACTCGGCCAGCGCCGCGCCCAGCGGCACGTTGTCGAAGGTGATCCTGCCGTCGCGCCAAGGCGCCACGCTGCCGGGCGCCAGGCTGGCGACGGCCGACAGGCGGCCGCCGGCATCGCTGCTGACGCCCTGGCCGGCCGTCAGGTCGACTTGCTCTTGCCGCGCGCCCGCCACGCGCACGTGGCCATGCTGCACGGCCACGCGCAGCTGGCCGTCCTGGGCCAGGGTGTTGCGCACGGCAAACTGTGTGCCCACCACCGTCACCGTCAAAGGGCCGCTGAGCACGTCGAACGGCTGCCCTTGCTTTGATTGCACCTGGAACAGCGCTTCGCCCTGCGCCAGGCGCACTTCGCGCCGCTGGCGGTACACGGTGACGTGCAGCTGCGTGGCCGTGTCGAGCTGCAGCTTGCTGCCGTCGGGCAGGGCGACGGCCAGGCGCTGGCCCCGCGCCGTGGCATACGACTGGCTGAACGTGGGTTGCTGCCACCACTGGTAGCCGCCCGCGCCCACGCCGAGCAGCAGCATGGCGGCGGCCGCATACGGCAAGGCGCGCAGCCAGTGCCGGCGGGGAGCGGACACTGGCGCAGGGGAAGCCTGGGGCACCGCCCAGCGCGCGGCGACGTGCGCGGGAATCCGGCGCACGGCGCGGTGCGTGTCTTTGAGCTGCGCATACTCCTGGGCGTGACGCGCATCGGCCGCCAGCCAGGCGGCAAACTCGGCCTGTTGTTGCGCATCGAGGTTACCGCGCCGGCTGAACCAGGTGGCGGCCGCCAGCGCTGCCGGGTCTTGTGTGGCGGTAAAAGCGGCGTACTCGCGCAAGTCCGCCTCGTCCTGGGCGGACGGGCCGAACTCATGGCGGGGCGGGCGGGCGGTCATGGGCGCCATTATGTGGCTTTGCGCAAGGAATGCAACTGCAGCAACTGCGCCCGGCAACTGAGCATGCCGCGCGCGATATGTTTTTCCACCATGCTCACGGATATGCCCATGCGCGCCGCGATCTGCGCGTGCGGCAATTCCTCGAAGACGTGCAGCACGAAGGCGTCGCGGCAGCGGGGCGGCAGGGCGTCGATGGCGGCCACGCAGGCTTGCCAGTCCCGGCTGCTTTCGAGCGCCTGTTCCGGCTGCAAATGCAACGGCCCTGCCGGATGCGCCGCTTCCGGCAGGGCGTCAAGTTCCTCGTGCTGGCGCAGGGCGGCGCGGCGGTGCTGGTCGATCATCAGGTTGCGCGCCGTGCGGTACAGCAGCGCGCGCGGTTCGCGCACGGCCTGTTCGCCCAGCACGCGCGCATAGCTTTCCTGCACCAGGTCCAAGGCAGCCTCGCGGTTGCGCAAGCTGCGCCAGCAAAAGTTCAACAGTTCTTGGTAATAGCGTGCAACCACGGCGTCCGATGTCTGAGTCCGCAGCCAGGAATGCCGCATATGAGAATGATTCTCATTATACGATATGCCAGGATGCGGCGTTAAGCGGCTTGCCGCACCGTGGCAGGCGTACAACGCTTTGTCGGGCGGCGGGCATCGGTTAACATGGGAAGTTAATAGGGAGGCAAGATGGCTATTCAAATTATCAATACGGCACCGATGGCCGGCCAGCGGCCCGGCACCTCGGGCTTGCGCAAGAAGGTAGCGGTCTTCAGCGCCCCGCAATACCTGGAAGACTTCGTGCAAAGCGTGTTCGACACGCTCGGCGACTGCCGCGGCCAGACCCTGGTGCTGGGCGGCGACGGGCGTTACTACAACCGGGCGGCCATCCAGACGGTGCTGCGCATGGCGGCCGCGCACGGCTACGCGCGCGTGCTGCTGGGGCAGGGCGGCATCCTGTCGACGCCGGCCGTCAGCTGCGTGATCCGCAAGCATGGCGCCAGCGGCGGCATCATCCTGTCGGCCAGCCATAATCCGGGCGGTCCCGATGGCGATTTCGGCATCAAGTACAACATCGCCAATGGCGGCCCGGCGCCCGAAAAGGTCACGGAAGCCATGTTTGCGCGCACGCAAACGATCATCGAATACCGCATCAGCGACGCGGCCGACATCGACCTCGACGCCTTGGGCACTGTGCGCATCGAGCAGATGACGGTCGAAGTGATCGACCCGGTGCTTGATTACGCTGAACTGATGCAGCAGCTGTTCGACTTCGACGCCATCCGCGCCCTGTTCGCAGGCGGCCTGCGCATCTGCTTTGACGGCATGCACGCCGTTTCCGGCCCGTATGCGACGGCCATCCTGGAAGGCATGCTGGGCGCACCGAAGGGCAGCGTCATCAACGGCGTGCCGCTGGAAGACTTCGGCGGCGGCCATCCGGACCCGAATCCCGTCAACGCGCAGGAACTGATCGCGCGCATGGCCGGCGACGATGCGCCGGACTTCGGCGCCGCTTCGGACGGCGACGGCGACCGCAACATGATCGTCGGCCGGCGCTTCGACGTCACGCCCTCGGACAGCCTGGCCATCCTGGCCGCCAACGCCGCCGTGGCGCCCGGCTACCGCGCGGGCTTGTCCGGCATCGCCCGCTCGATGCCGACGTCGGGCGCGGCCGACCGGGTCGCCAGCGCGCTGGGCATCCCCTGCTACGAGACGCCCACGGGCTGGAAATTCTTCGGCACCCTGCTCGACGCCGGCATGGCCACCCTGTGCGGTGAGGAAAGCTACGGCACGGGTTCGAACCACGTGCGTGAAAAGGATGGCCTGTGGGCCGTGCTGTTCTGGCTTAACCTGCTGGCGGAAAAAAAGCAGTCGGTGGAAGACATCGTGCGCGCGCACTGGGCCACGTATGGCCGCAACTACTACTCGCGCCACGACTATGAAGACATCGACAGCGCTGGCGCGGCGCAGCTGATGGCGGCCGTGCGCGGCCAGCTGGCCGCCTTGCCGGGCCAGCAGTTCGATGGCTACACGGTGGCGCTGGCCGACGATTTCAGCTACACGGACCCCGTCGACGGTTCCGTGGCGACGCAGCAGGGCATCCGCATCGTCATGACGGACGGCGCGCGCATCGTGCTGCGCCTGTCCGGCACGGGCACCGAGGGCGCCACCCTGCGCCTGTACCTGGAGCGCTACGAGGCCGATCCCGCGCAGCATGACATCCCGACCCAGCAAGCGCTGGCGGGATTGATCGCCGTGGCCGAGCAAGTGGCGCAGATCCGCGCACGCACGGGGCGCGACGCGCCGACGGTGACGACGTAAAAAAAGGGCGCGTAGGTCGGATTAGCGTGGCATCGCCACGCGTAATCCGACGACATTGTCAGCAGCGTTGTCGGATTACGCCCTTTGGGCTAATCCAACCTACTTGTATGATTACGCCTTGCCCGGGACAGCCGCCTGGCGGTAGTTGTCCACCATCTTGTAGCGCTTCGCATACAGGCCGAAGGCCAGCATGGCGACGGCGGCAAAGGCGGCGAAGAAGAACATCTGGAAAGCCGTCACGCTGATGCCGCTCTCGGCGATCTTGCCGATCACGCCTTCATTCATGACGCTGCGGTTGACGATCAGCACCCACAGGTTGCCCACCGTGGTCGACAGGTTCCAGAAGCTCATGATGGCGCCCTTCATCGAGACGGGCGCCTGGCTGTACGCAAACTCCAGGCCCGTGGCCGAGACCAGCACTTCGCCGAACGTCAGCAGGGCGTACGGCAGGATCTGCCACATGATGGAGACGGCGTTGCCGCTGTCGAGGGCCAGCTGCAGCAAGCCGATGACGATCCACGCCAGCGAGGAAAAGCCGATACCGGCCGTCATGCGGCGCAGGGCCGTCGCTTCCAGGCCGAAGCGGTTGAGCATCGGATACAGCACCAGGTTGTTGAACGGGATCAGCAGCATCACCAGCATCGGGTTCAGCGCCTGCATCTGCGCCGGCAGGAACCAGCTCGGTTTTTCCATGGTGTTCGCCTGCACGATCCACGTCGAGGCCTTCTGGTCGAACAGCGAGAAGAACGGCGTGACGAGGGCGAAGATGACGAGGATGCGCAGCACGGCGCGCACGCCTTCGACGGCTTCGTCCGGGTGGATGCCGCGCGCGCGTTCCAGCTGCATGGCCGTGCCGATGCTGCCGAAGGCCAGCAGCAAGACCAGCGCGGTACACGCGGAAATCACGAAGCCCCATTCGGGAATGCTGTAGAACGCGTACAGGGCGCCGATCACGCCCACGTAGGCGACGTACAGGCCAGGACGCGAACCGCCGTGGACGCGCGCCAGCAGGGCCGTGCGGGCCACGCGGGTGAACGAATCGGGATTCGGCGGCGCCGGCGGCACGTGCACGTATTTCTTGGCGCCCATCCAGAAGACGACGGTGGCGGCCAGCATCATCAGGCCGGGGATGCCGAAAGCGATCGAGGGACCGAAGTCGCGCAGGAACATCGGCATCAGCAGCGAGGCGAAGAAGGAGCCGAAGTTGATGATCCAGTAGAACAGGTCGAACACCAGCTTGGCCTTGTGCTTGTTGGTCTGGTCGAACTGGTCGCCGACAAACGAGGCGACGAGCGGCTTGATGCCGCCGGAGCCGAAGGCGATCAGGAACAGGCCGAAATAGAAGCCGTTGACGCTGTTTTCAAACAGGGCCAGGCAGGCGTGGCCCGCGCAATACACGAGGCTGAGCCAGAAGATGGTGTTGTACTTGCCGAAGAAGCGGTCGGCCAGCCAGCCGCCCAGCAGCGGGAAGAAATATACGCCGATGACGAAGGTGTGGAACACGTGCTTGGCTTCGCCCGTGCGCTGGTCGATCGGGATCATCAGCAGCAGGGTGCTGATGAGGAATGGCGTCAGGATGTTGCGCATGCCGTAAAAGCTGAAGCGTTCGCAGCCTTCGTTGGCGATGATGTACGGTATTTGCCGCGGCATTTTGCCCGTGGCGGTTTGTGTCTCGGCCGATGACATTGGCTCTCCCCCAAGTTTTTTTTGTAAGCCGCGATGCTAAGGCCTGCCGCGTTTGCTTGCAACAGAAAAAACGGCCTGTCCGCTATTTCGCAGGGATTTGTAAGGTATTGATTTTCATAAAGACATTACTTTCGGCACTTGCGCTTGCGCTTGCACACGCCGGGCGCGGCAGCCACAGCTGCATTTGCAGCATGCCGTCCGATGCGGGGCCGTCCGCCAGGGTAAAGCCGCAGCCCAGGTACAGGGTCAATGCCGCGTGGTTGTCCTGCGCCACGGCCAGGCGCAGGCGGGCCAGTTCGGGGATGGCGCAGGCATGGGCGATGGCTGCCTGCAGCAGTTGCCGTCCCGCGCCATGCCCGCGTGCCTGCGGCGCCACGTACACGCCCCACAGGCTGGCCTTGTCATGCACGACGGCGATCGGTTCGCGGCGCAGGCCGGCAATGCCGATCAATTGATCCTTGTCGAAAGCGCCAAATATTATTTGGTGGGAAGTGGCGCGCAAGCGCTCGGCTATCCGTGCCAGCGGCAAGCCGCTCTCCGCCGCATGCGTCGTGCAGAAGGCGGCGGGCAGTTCGGCGATGCCGGCCAGGCGCAGCGCGCGGTAGGCGGCAACGTCGTCGGGCGTCAGGGGGGCGGACAATGATGGCGGACATGTGGGCGAGTATCGGGCTTCGATGCCAGAAAGTAAACCTTGCGTTGCTGCGTTTTCGACAATAAGATATATCTTATTGCGATATATCTTAAGGAATCATCATGTTCCATCTTCTGCACGGGATGCACCCCGTGCGCGCGGCAGCCCATGGCCAGGGCGATGCGCCAGGCACGCCTGGCCATCCTGTTGCCCGCGGGCCGAAAATGTTTGACGCGGGCACCTTGCGCTACCTGGTGCTGCAATTGATCGCCGACAAGCCGCGCCACGGCTACGACATCATCAAGGCCATCGAACAGCGCGCCGGCGGCGCGTATGCCCCGAGTCCCGGCGCCATCTACCCGCTCATGCATGGCCTCGTGGAGCACGGCTACGTGGCCGTCAGCCTCGATGGCAACAAGAAGCTGCACAACATCACGCCCGAAGGGCTGGCTTTCCTGGAGGCGAACCGCGCCTATGTCGACGCGATTGCCGCCAGGGTCGATGCGCCGGCCGGCGCGGACGACGATTTGCGCCACCTGATGCATGAACTGAAGGCGGCCGTGCTGGCGCGCGGGCGCGCGGGCGAGCCGGATGCCGCGCGCCTCGATGCCATCCGCGCCATCCTGCGCCAGGCCCGCAGCGCTGTCGAGGCGCTGGCATGACGGCCGCGCCTGTTCCCGTGCTGACGCCGGCGCGCGAGCGCACGATGCTGTGGCTGCTTGCGCTGACGCAATTTACCGTCATCATGGATTTCATGGTGATGATGCCGCTGGCGCCCCAGCTGATGCAGGCTTTTCATATCGGCCCGGCCGCCGTTTCCGGCGCCGTTTCCGCCTACGCCTGGTGCGCGGGCCTGTCCGGCTTGCTGGCGGCCACGTATATCGACCGCTTCGACCGCAAGAAGCTGCTGCTGACCATGTTTTGCCTGTTCACCCTGTCGAACCTCGCTTGCGCGCTGGCGCCGAACTTCCACGTGCTGCTGTGGTCGCGCGCGTTTGCGGGGCTGACGGGCGGCGTGCTGGGCGCCATGGTCATGGCTATCATCGGCGACGTGATTCCTTCCGAGCGGCGCGGCGCGGCCACGGGCGTCGTCATGACCTCGTTTGCCATGGCGGCCGTGGGCGGCGTGCCCATCGGCGTAGTGCTGGCCGCGTACTTTGGCTGGGCTTCGCCGTTTTTCCTGCTGGTCGTGCTGTCGCTGCTGGTCTGGCTGGGCGCGGCGCGCGTGCTGCCCTCGCTCACGGCGCACATGGGGGCGGCTGCCACGCCGCTGCGCCAGGTGCTGCCGAACCTGCTGGCGCTGTTCCGGGAAAGGCGGCACCTGCAAGCGTTCTCCTTGTCGATTGTCAACATGACGGCCGGCATGCTGGTCATCCCCTTCATTTCGCCCGTGCTCGTGGGCAATATGGGGCTGGCGCCGGCCGATGTCACCTGGGTGTATCTGGCGGGCGGCTGCGCCACGATCTTTACGGCGCGCCTGATCGGCCGCTGGGCGGACCGGGCCGGCAAGCAGCAGGTGTACCGCTGGGTTTCCCTGCTGTCGATTGCACCGCTGCTGTTCATGACGCACTTGCCCCAGCTGCCGCTGCTGGGGCTGATGCTGGCGTTTCCCTTTTTTATGGCCTTGGTGTCGGGCCGCATGGTGCCGCTGCAGGCGCTGCTGACGACCATCCCGGAACCGCACAAGCGGGGCGCGTTTCTCAGCGCCAATTCGGCTCTGCAAAGCTTTGGCAGCGGCCTGGGCGCCTGGCTGGGTGGCCTGACCCTGCAGACGGATGCGGCCGGCCACATCAGCGGCTACGGCATCAATGGCTGGCTGGCGGCGGGCTTGTCGCTGTGGACGGTGTGGTGGGTGGCGCGCGTGCGCGGTGCGGCGCCGCAGGGGGCGCCGGCGTAGGGGATTACTGGGTGGCGATGCGCTGCATGGGCGCATTGTCCTTGCGCCATTGTTCCAGGCTGATCAGCTCACCGCTGACGACGTCGTCGACGAGGATGCGCTTGCCATCCTGGGAGACGACGAAACTCTCCCAGCGGTGCGCCGCGTCCGGCGTGTTTTCCACAAAGCTCAGGTCATAGTAGGGCTTGCTATCGATGAGACGCACGTCGGGCGACGTTTCCATCACGGCGCCGTGGGCGCGGCCGCCCGAAGCCTTTTCGATATGCGCCGACCAGGCCTTGATTTCCGGCAATGCCATCAGTGCATCGACGGCGCGCGCGCTCTGTTCTGGCGCCACCTGGCTGCTCGCGGCCGGGACATTGGTGCCGTGCGGCGCGCCTTGCTGGTGCAGGTAGAAAGCGCCGAGCCCGGCGGCCAGCAAGCCGGCCAGGATGCCGGCGATGATGGTGGTTTTGGAAGAAGAGGCGCGTGGCTGCATGATGGTGGCGTGAGAAAGAGGGACGATGGCGGCCATGCTAAAGCAAAACGTGCAGGCGGGCAATCGTTGAAATTTCTAAAAAGCAAGACGAAAAAAAGCCACCTTCCGTAGAAGATGGCTCTCGGGGCTGCCGGGCAGGCGCAAGCAGCTTTTGGTCTGCCTGTCCCGTCCCGGCGTGGCGGCTGCGCGCGCCGTCGCCTGCGCGCGCGGCCGCCTGGATTACATCATGCCGTCCATGCCGCCCATGCCGCCCATACCACCCATGCCGCCGCCCATGCCGCCGGCTGCCTTGTCGTCAGCGATTTCGCAGACCATGCAGTCGGTCGTCAGCATCAGCGAAGCGATCGAAGCGGCGTTTTGCAGCGCCGAACGGGTCACTTTGGCTGGGTCCAGAACGCCCATTTCCACCATGTCGCCATACGTGCCGTTGGCAGCGTTGTAGCCGTAGTTGCCCGCGCCAGCCAGGACGGCTGCCACGACGACCGAAGCTTCTTCGCCGGCGTTTTGCACGATCATGCGCAGTGGCTCTTCCATTGCGCGCAGGACGATCTTGATACCAGCGTCTTGATCAGGATTGTCGCCCTTGACCGTGATGTTGGCGCGTGCGCGCAGCAGGGCTACGCCGCCGCCTGGCACGATGCCTTCTTCCACGGCAGCGCGCGTGGCGTGCAGTGCATCTTCAACGCGGGCTTTCTTTTCTTTCATTTCGACTTCGGTGGCTGCGCCAACCTTGATCACGGCAACGCCGCCAGCCAGTTTGGCCACGCGCTCTTGCAGTTTTTCACGGTCGTAGTCCGAGGTCGCTTCTTCGATCTGTACACGCACTTGTTTCACGCGTGCTTCGATCGAGGCAGCTTCGCCGGCGCCATCGATGACGATGGTGTTTTCCTTGCCCACTTCGATGCGTTTCGCCTGGCCCAGTTCGGCCAGGGTCACTTTTTCCAGGGTCAGGCCGACTTCTTCAGCGATTACCTGGCCGCCCGTCAGGACAGCGATGTCTTCCAGCATGGCTTTGCGGCGGTCGCCGAAGCCTGGTGCTTTCACTGCGCAGGTTTTCAGGATGCCGCGGATGTTGTTCACAACCAGGGTAGCCAGCGCTTCGCCTTCGATGTCTTCCGCGATGATCAGCAGTGGACGGCCAGCCTTGGCGACTTGTTCCAGTACCGGCAGCAGGTCACGGATGTTCGAGATTTTCTTGTCGCACAGCAGGACGAATGGGCTGTCCAGGACGGCAACTTGCTTCTCTGGGTTGTTGATGAAGTATGGCGACAGGTAGCCGCGGTCGAACTGCATGCCTTCAACGATGTCCAGCTCGTCGTTCAGCGACTTGCCGTCTTCTACCGTGATGACGCCTTCTTTGCCGACTTTTTCCATCGCTTCAGCGATACGCTCGCCGATCGAGTAGTCCGAGTTTGCCGAGATCGCGCCAACCTGGGCGATTTCCTTGGTCGTGGTGCAAGGACGGGCGATTTTCGCCAGTTCTTCGACGGTCGCTGCAACAGCTTTGTCGATACCGCGCTTCAGGTCCATCGGGTTCATGCCGGCGGCAACGAACTTCATGCCTTCGCGCACGATGGCTTGGGCCAGTACGGTCGCGGTGGTGGTGCCGTCGCCGGCGTTGTCGCTGGTGCGGGAAGCCACTTCCTTGACCATTTGCGCGCCCATGTTCATGAGCTTGTCTTTGAGTTCAACTTCTTTCGCTACCGACACGCCGTCCTTGGTGACGGTAGGGGCGCCGAACGAGCGCTCCAGCACGACGTTGCGGCCTTTCGGGCCCAAGGTGACTTTGACTGCGTTGGCGAGGATGTTGACGCCTTCGACCATCTTGGCGCGCGCTGCGTCGCCGAATACTACTTCTTTAGCTGCCATGTTCAATTCTCCTGAGTTTCGGGATGTATCTGTCTACAACGTGGAAACAATTACTTGACGACGATCGCCATGATGTCTTCTTCGCGCATGACCAGCAGCTCATCGCCGTCAACTTTGACGGTTTGGCCGGCGTACTTGCCGAACAGGACGCGGTCGCCCACTTTGACATCCAGAGGACGGACTTTGCCGTCGTCGAGAATCTTGCCATTGCCTACGGCAAGGACTTCGCCTTGATCCGGTTTTTCAGCAGCTGCATCAGGAATGATGAGGCCGGACGCAGTCTTGGTTTCCTGGTCGAGGCGTTTGACGATGACGCGATCGTTCAATGGGCGCAGATTCATACAAAACTCCTTAAAGTTCAATGGATAGGTGTTGCTAAATGAATACATGCCTGGCACAGCGCCAGGCGTGCTTTCAGTGACCGCCGTTGAAAGCAGCCCGCAACGGTCAAGCAAACCCCATGGCATCGGGTGCATGCCGGCGCTGGGCAGTGGTGGCATCGCGGCGTCGCCCGCCGCGTAGCGTTCCCTGCTGTTGCCCGGCAGACACCATCATGTCTTGAGGATTGCTACGAAAGAGTTTGTTAGCACTCTCTACTAACGAGTGCTAATTATAGGGACGGTAGGGGGCTTATTCAAGGGCTTATTCTCCGGGAAGATAAGCTTGGACGTTCTGCGCAGCCTGCATTTACGCAGGGTTTGCGCAAACGCAAGCCTCGTTCCCGGGCGTCAGCAACAGGCGCGACTCTAGCATGCCCGTCAGGCGAACGGCGTTCCTGTACGCACAGGAAACAGAGTTTTGCTATGGACTTTGATAAGATGATTGCAATTGCATATCAATATTCCCCTGTACCAGAAAGCACACCATGCCATCGACTCTTTCCCGTCCCGCCCTGCGCCTGCTCGGTGCCGCCCTCGTCGGCCTCGCCTGCCTGGGCAATGCCGCCGCGCAAACGCCCACGATTCTCGACGAGATCACCGTGGCGACCCTGACGCCGCTGGAAAAGGACATGCTGCTCAACGAGCTGTTCAACGACCTCAACAAGGACGACGACGACCAGGAAGCGCATGTGTGGGACAACGGCGGCGACCGTGGCGTGCGGGTGAAAGTCACATATAACTTCAGCAACTCCGGCATGACGGAACACAGCCTGAAGGCGCACATCTGCCGCGACCTGAAATTCGTCGTCACGGCGGGCGACAAGTCGCAAGACCTGAGCCGCCGTACGTGTTCGCAGAACAGCGGCCGTTGGGATGTGCAGGGCAAGGACCCGGCGCCCGTCGTGTATCCGCCTTTCCTGTCCGACGTGACCATCGCCAAGCTGAATGCGAAGGAACAGAAATCCTTGCTGACGGCCGCCGTGCGCACCTTGAAAGATGAAGAGGATGGCAAGAGCCGTGAATGGAGCAACAAGGGGCTGGGCAATGCCGTGCCCTTGCGCGTCACTTTGACGCCCTCGCGGACGGACGCCAAACCTGGCAGCTACCACCGTACTTGCCGCGACTTGACGATGGTGCTTGATGGCAAGAGCGGCAAGCAGGAATTGTCGCGCCGCTCGTGCGAAAACCGCTATGGCGCTCTCGATATCGAACCCGATTACGTCGACGAGTAAAACGCTGGCATCGCGGCGCCGGCGGATGCGTGCAGATGGCGAAACGCGCCGGAAAAAGCGTGTATTTCACGGCAACTGACCTGCATTGATGTAAATATGTGTGACAGCGGCGTGATTCGATTGACGCCCATGGAGCGTCCGCCCTATAGTGGCGGGATGATTTCCGAATTCAACGAATTATCCGACAAAATAGGCCTGCTGGCCGAAATGACCCATGCGCTGCGTCGTGAAAACGCGCAACTGCGCAAGGACAATGCCGCGCTGGCCGCCGAGAACGCCCTGTATGTGCAACGCATGCGCGAGGCGCAGGAGCGGGTCGAGGCGTTGCTGGAAAAAATTCCCGAACTGGTGCAAGCCGGTCTGGAGCAAGCCGCTTCGGAAGCGGGCGCCTATATTGCCGAGAACGAGAAGGAAGCGTAATGCCGCGTGTTGATGTCAATATCATGGGCCAGTCCTACAGCATGGTGTGCCGCGACGGCGAAGAGCGCGCGCTGCGCGAAGCGGCGATCTATCTCGATAGCAAAATGAAAGCCATCCGCGACGCGGGCAAGGTCAAGGGCAATGACCGCATCGCCGTGCTGGCCGCGCTGGGCGTAGCCGCGGAATTCCTCTCCGTGAAGTCGCCGCAAGGTCCGCTGTCGGAACTGACGATCCTGGAAGTGAAGCAAAAGATCTCGGCCATGCACACCGTTCTGGACAGCGCATTGACGCCCCAGGAAAACCTTTTTTAAACACCGAACCAAACCTACTGCGCGTCGCGACTTGCGGCCTGCGATGCTCGCTGTGCTCAAGCACAGCTGCGCTTCTTAGCCACAATTCATCGCCGCTCGCTACGGCTTTGTTCGGTGTTATTAATTGGATTTTAAGCGGACACGGTACGATTTGTCTTTGCGATGCGCGATCAAAGGAGTAAACTTGGGTCTACCCTGCGGTGTTCGCGATTGCCATATATTCCTTGAACCATTTATGCGCATCGGTTGCGAATTTTGTTTGATGGGAGTGAGCGTCGCTCGTTCGACGAACCCGAAATTGAACTAACGTGACCACCTTGAACCGTTTGGTTCGGGATGCCGGCATAGCGGCACAGGCGGGGCCCAATTTGCATTACATTTGTAAGTACAACTGAAAACGGTTGCCGCATCCTGCGCAACCGTTTTTTTTACGTCTGGCGCTTTCACACGGAGTCTGCATGAAACAATACTGGCTGATGAACTCCGAACCCGATGAAGTGAGCATCGACGACCTGATGGCCGCGCCCGGGCACACCATGCCCTGGTTCGGCGTGCGCAACTACCAGGCGCGCAACTTCATGCGCGACGGCATGCAGGTCGGCGATGGCGTGCTGTTCTATCACTCGAGCTGCCCGCAGCCGGGCGTGGCGGGTGTGGCCGAAGTGGCCAGCGGCGCGTATCCCGATCACAGCCAGTTTGAAGAGGGCGGCAAGTATTTCGATGCCAAGGCCACGCAGGAACAGCCGCGCTGGATCAGCGTCGACGTGCGGGGCCTGAAGAAGACGGCGCTGTTGCCGCTGTCCGAGATGCGCCAGATGCCGGAGCTGGAAGACATGCTGCTGCTCAAGAAGGGCAGCCGACTGTCCATCACGCCGGTAACGCCGGCGCAATGGAAAGTGATTACAAGCAGGTTACAGGCTTAAGCTGTTCATCAGGCAGCGCGGGCCTTGGTGGGCGGCGTGCCCATCACCTGGCTTTTATATGCCCACACCAGCAGCGCGATGGCGCCGACGATCATCGGCAAGGACAGCATCTGGCCCGACGTGATCGGCACGCCCAGCCACACGACTTCCCAGTCCGGCGTGCGGAAGTATTCCGTGAAGAAGCGCGCGCAGCCGTACAGCAGGGTGAACATGGCGCCCACGGCCATGCGCGGGCGCTGCTTGCGCGCATACAGCCACAGGATGATGAACACCAAAATGCCGTCGACCAGCATCTGGTAGATCGGCGACGGGTGCACGGGATACGGAATGCCCGGCCATTGCATGGCCCACGGCAGGGTGTCCGGGGCGATGCGGCCCGGCAGTTCGGCATTGATGAAGTTGCCCAGGCGACCGGCCGCGTAGCCGAGCGGCACCAGCGGCGCGATGAAGTCAAGCACGTCGAACAGGTTGCGGCCCGCCTTGCGGCTCCACAAGTACATGGCCAGGATGACGCCGAGGAAGCCGCCATGGAAGGACATGCCGCCATGCCAGACCATGAAGATCTCGAGCGGATTGTGCAGGAAGTATTCGGGACGGTAGAACAGTACTTCGCCCAGGCGCCCGCCGATTACCACGCCCAGCATGCCGTAGAACAGCATGTCGTCGAGGTCTTCCTTCTTCCAGCCCAGCACGGCGATATGCGGCTGCTTGATGCGCACGCGGCCCAGGATAATGAACAGGGCAAAGGCCAGCACATACATCAGACCGTACCAGTGCACGGCAAGCGGACCGATCTGGATGGCTATCGGGTCGGGCATCGGGTGTATCAGCATGGGGTTTCTTTCTTTGTTTAAAGCCAAGGTTGCGTAGTATGGGGGCGCTGGCGGTTTTTTGCCTTAGCGGCCACTTAATTTAATCGGCAGCAGCGCTGATCTGCTTGCGCAGCAGCGCCAGGAAACCTTGCAGCACGGCGGACGGATTGTCGCGGCGCCAGGCCAGGCCCGTTTCCACCAGCGGCGTGGCGTCCTGCAGCGGCCTGTATTCTACGCCCGGGCGCATCAGATTCGATACCGATTGTGGCACAAGCGCGATGCCCATGCCAGCCGAGACGAGGCTGACGATGGTTTGCATCTGGATCGCTTCCTGGCCGATCTGCGGCGTGATGCCGGCCGCGCGGAACACGCCGAGGATCGCGTCGTGCAGGGCAGGCGAGATCGCGCGCGGAAAAATGATCAAAGGCAGGGGCGGCAGGTCGCGCAGGCGCACGGGGCCCGGCGTGTTCAGGATGGCGAGGCCGGACGGCGCGGCCAGCACCAGCGGCTCGGCCAGCACGGGCAGGTAATCGAGCTCCCCTTTCGCCTTCTCGGGCAGGGGCGGGATCAACAGGCCCGCATCCGTGCGCGCGGCCAGCAGTTCATCGAGCTGCAGGTCCGAGGTGGCTTCCTGCAGCGCGATCTGCACCTGCGGATAGGCCGTCTGATACGCGCGCAGCAGGGGCGGCAGCACGCTGTAGTCGGCCGAGGAGACAAACGCCAGGCTCAGGCGGCCCGCCTCGCCCTGCGCGGCGCGCCGCACCAAGGCGGGCAAGTCTTGCGCCTGCGCCAGCAGCCGGCGCGCCTCGGGCAGCAGGGCCGTGCCGGCCGGCGTCAGCTGCACTTCGCGGCGCGTGCGCACGAACAGCGGTGCGCCCAGCAGTTCTTCCAGGGCCATGATGGTTTGCGACAGGGGTGGTTGCGTCATGTGCAGGCGCGCGGCGGCGCGGCCGAAGTGCAGCTCCTCGGCGACGGTGACGAAATAGCGCAACTGGCGCAGTTCAAGGTTCATATGCGTTTCCATGCAGATTGAATGCTGTGATATGTAAAACGACTCACAGGCACGTGCATCATATATTTGACAGTGGGGCGCGCGCAAGGCAATCTGGCGTACCCCCACTGTATGCAGGGTTTTGCTGGAAATCCGCGCAGTCAGGCATCAATCATCCTTGGAAGGACCCCATCATGCCGCAATACCGCTCCCGCACCACCACCCACGGCCGCAACATGGCTGGCGCCCGCGCCCTGTGGCGCGCCACCGGCATGAAGGACGGCGACTTCGACAAGCCGATCATCGCCGTCGTCAACTCGTTTACCCAGTTCGTGCCCGGTCACGTGCACCTGAAAGACCTGGGACAGATGGTGGCGCGCGAGATCGAGGCGGCCGGCGGCGTGGCCAAGGAATTCAACACCATCGCCGTCGATGACGGCATCGCCATGGGCCACGGCGGCATGCTGTATTCGCTGCCTTCGCGCGACCTGATCGCCGATTCCGTCGAATACATGGTCAACGCCCACTGCGCCGACGCCATGGTCTGCATCTCGAACTGCGACAAGATCACGCCGGGCATGCTGATGGCCGCCATGCGCATCAATATCCCCGTCGTGTTTATTTCCGGCGGGCCGATGGAAGCGGGCAAGGTCGTCAAGGTGGTCAACGGCACGCAGAAGATCATCAAGCTGGACCTGGTCGACGCCATGATCAAGGCGGGCGACAGCACCGTCTCCGACGCCGACGTGGCCGAGATCGAACGCTCGGCCTGCCCGACCTGCGGTTCGTGTTCCGGCATGTTTACGGCCAACTCGATGAACTGTCTGACGGAAGCGCTGGGCCTGGCCCTGCCCGGCAACGGCACGATTTTGGCCACGCACTCGGACCGCCAGCAGCTGTTCCTGCGCGCGGGCCGCCTGATCGTGGAACTGGCCAAGCGCCATTACGAGCAGGACGATTATTCGGTGTTGCCCCGTTCCATCGCCACCAAGGCCGCGTTCGAAAACGCCATGGCGCTCGACGTCTCGATGGGCGGCTCGACCAATACCGTGCTGCACCTGCTGGCCGCCGCGCACGAGGCGGAAGTGGAATTCACGATGGCCGACATCGACCGCATTTCGCGCAAGGTGCCTTGCCTGTGCAAGGTGGCGCCGATGACGGACAAATACCATATCGAAGACGTGCACCGCGCCGGTGGCATCGTGGGCATTTTGGGCGAACTGGCGCGCGCCGGCCTGCTCAACACGACTTTGCCGACGATCCACGCGCCGACCCTGGCCGACGCCATCGCGCAAAACGACATCATGTGCACGGACAACCCTGCCGTGCATGAACTGTTCCGCGCCGCGCCGGGCGGCGTGCCGACGCAGACGGCGTTTTCGCAGTCCGAGCGCTTCGCGGCCGTCGACACGGACCGCAGCACGGGCTGCATCCGCGACAAGGCCCACGCCTACTCGCAGGATGGCGGCCTGGCCGTCTTGTACGGCAACCTGGCGGAAAAGGGCTGCATCGTCAAGACGGCGGGCGTCGACGAAAGCATCTTGAAATTCTCGGGCAAGGCGCGCGTGTTCGAAAGCCAGGATTCCGCTGTTGAAGCGATTTTGGCCGATACCGTGCATGAAGGCGACGTCGTCATCATCCGCTACGAAGGCCCGAAAGGCGGGCCCGGCATGCAGGAAATGCTGTATCCGACCTCGTACATCAAGTCGAAGGGCCTGGGCAAGGCGTGCGCGCTGTTCACGGACGGGCGCTTCTCGGGCGGCTCCTCGGGCCTGGTGATCGGCCACGCCTCGCCGGAAGCGGCCGAAGGCGGCGCCATCGGCCTGGTGGAAGAGGGCGATTTCATCGACATCGACATCCCCGAGCGCACCATCAACCTGCGCATCACGGCTGCCGAGCTGGCCGCGCGCCGCGCCGCCATGGAAGCGAAGGGCGACGCGGCCTGGCTGCCCGTCGACCGCGAGCGCTACGTGTCGCAGGCGCTGCAGGCGTATGCCGCGCTGACGACGTCGGCCGACCGGGGCGCCGTGCGGGATCTGTCGCAGCTGAAAAAACGCTGATCTGTTGCGTCAGTACGACGGCCGGCCCCGTTTGACGATGCGGGGCCGCCTGTCGTTACATCGCCTTACAAACAACATGGTCATGGGCGCGCAGATGGGGCAGAATAGCTATGCCTTCTGACGACATTGCGTGACTACATTGAAACGCTTGATCTGGGCTCGTGGTGCATCTGCGGAAACACAGTAAAATGCCGCAGGAAGTAACTTTGGAGAAAAGACAATGAAACGTTTTATGTTGGTGAGTGTATTGACCGTATCGGCTCTGGCATCGCAAGCAGCGTTGGCCAATCCGGACCTGGCGAAAGCAAAGAACTGCATGGCTTGCCATGCGGTGAGCACGAAACTGGTGGGCCCTGCGTTCAAGGACGTGGCTGCCAAGTACGCTGGTCAGAAAGACGCGGAAGCCAAGCTCGCGGCGAAAGTCATGAAGGGCGGTTCCGGCACCTGGGGCGCGATCCCGATGCCAGCCAACCCGCAAGTGAGCGATGCGGAAGCCCATACCCTGGTTAAATGGGTACTGGCACAGAAATAATCTGTGCCGCAGTACCTGCAATTAGCGCGCCGGCAATCCCGGCGCGTTTTTTTTGCCCGCTGCCTTATGCAGATTGCCCATGCCCTCCAGTGTCGCCCGCACCGCCTCGTCGAGCGGCGTATGCGGCTCCTGGCCCAGCACGGCCAGCAGCCGCGCATTGTCCATGGACAAGGGCGCTTGCCACAGATAGCGCATCTCGCGCATTTCGCGCAAGGTCGCCACGAACGGCGACGCCAGCGCCACCAGCCACCACGGAAAACGCCGGATGGCGGGCGCCGCTCCTGTCGCCTGTTGCACCACGCGGACAATCGCCCCCGTCATTTGCCGGCCGTCGTGGTCCCAGTGGCCGGCCATGTGAAAGCGCGCAAACGCGGGCAAGGTGGCGCGTAAAGCCAGCAATTGCACCATCGTGCGCGCTACGTCGGGCAGGTAGGACCACTGGTGGCCCACGCCGGGTGCGCCCGGATACAGCACCTTGCGCACGGGTTGGCCCGGTTTCACCAGTCCCTGCGAAAACCAGTTATTGCCGGCACGGGGACCGAAGAAGTCGCCCGCGCGCACGATCAGCACGCGCGCGCCCTGCGTGCTGGCCCGTTCCAGCCGTGCTTCCAGTTCCACGCGGATGGTGCCCTTGCGCGTGAGCGGACGTTGCGGCGCGTCTTCCGACAGCACGGGAAAGGCGTCCGGGCCGAAGTTGTACACGGTGCCGGGCAGCACGATGGTGGCGCCTTCGGCCATCGCCGCGGCGATGGTGTTGTCGAGCATGGGCAGCACCAGCTGGCCCCAGTTCCGGTAGCCGGGCGGGTTGACGGCGTGCACGATGACGACGCAGCCTTTGGCGGCCGCCAGCACGTCCGTGCGCGACAGCGCGTCGCCGCGCAGCCACTCGATGTTATCTCGCCGTGGCGATGGCGTTTCTCCCCGCGTCAGGGCGCGCACCTGCCAGCCCGCCGCCAGCAGCTGGCGCACCATCTCGCCGCCGATGCCGCCTGTGGCGCCCAGTACCAATACTGTTTTCGTGTTCTCCATCATGACCTCCGTGTGGTTGATGGTGCCAGTATCTGCCGCGCAAGGCTAATTGGGAATTGACGAACATCGCGTACAAGCTATACATTTATGTATGACCAAGTTGACGCCATGAACCCATCCATCGCCTGGGAATACTACCGCTCCTTGCTGGCCGTGCTGAAGCACGGTTCGCTCTCCGGCGCCGCCCGCGCGCTGGGCATCACGCAGCCCACCGCCGGCCGGCACATCGCCGCCCTGGAGCAGGCGCTGGGCGCGACGCTGTTTACGCGCTCGCAGCAGGGCTTGCTGCCCACGGAAGTGGCCCTGGCGCTGCGTCCCCATGCGGAAACCATGGAGCACACGGCGGCCCTGATGGAACGCGCCGCCAGCAGCCAGGGGCAGGGCGTGGCCGGCGTCGTGCGCATCGCGGCCAGTGAAGTGGTGGGCGTGGAAGTGCTGCCGCCCATCCTGGCCCGCCTGCGCGCGCGCCATCCGGGCCTGACCATTGAATTAGTATTAAGCAACAAGGTGCAGGATTTGCTGCGCCGCGAGGCGGATATCGCCGTGCGCATGCTGCGTCCGCGCCAGGAGCAGCTGGTGGCGCGCAAGGTGGGCGAGATCGAACTTGGCCTGCATGCGCACGCCGATTACCTGGCGCGTCATGGCACGCCGGCGGGATTGCTTGATCTGGCGCAACACGCCGTCATCGGCTACGACGAGGCGAGCCCCTTCGTGCGCAACGCGGGCGCGGCCTTTCAGGGATTTACGCGGGAAAGCTTTGCCTGGCGCAGCGACAGCGATCTGGCGCAACTGGCATGGATACGGGCGGGCGCCGGCATCGGCGTGTGCCAGGCAGGGCTTGCGGCGCGCGATCCAGCCCTGCGGCGCGTGCTGCCGCAAGCGTTTTCGCTGCCGATGGAAACCTGGGTCACCATGCATGAAGACTTGCGCGGCAGCCTGCGCTGCCGCGCCACCTTCGACGCGCTGGCCGAAGGTTTACTGGCTTACGTGGCCGGGCAGCCGCCTACTTGACGACTTCCATCTTGGTTTTCTTGCCATCCCGGTAGGTGAACAAGGTCAGCGCGCCATCCTTGATGTCGCCGTTGGCGTCGAACGAGATCGGCCCCGTCACGCCCTGGTAGTGCACCTTGGCCAGGAAGGGCAGGTAGACGGACGGTTTCGACGATTTCGCATCCTGCATGGCGGTGGCCATGGTCATCACGGCATCGTAGACGTATGGCGCGTACAGCTGCACTTCCATATTGTATTTCTGCTTGTAGCGGGCGCGGAAATCGTCCATGCCTTTTTGCTGCGCGCCCGTCACGCCGCCCGCTTCCGCGCAGGTGACCATGTCTTCGCCGACGGCGTCGCCCGCCAGCTTGCCCAGCGGTTCCGTGCACAGGCCGTCGCCGCCCATGAACTTGGCCTTGATGCCCAGCGCCTTCATCTGGCGCAGCATGGGGCCGCCCACGGAATCCATGCCGCCGAAGAAGATCAGGTCGGGATTTTTCGACTTGATGCTGGTCAAAATCGCATTGAAGTCCGTCGCGTTGGCATTGGTAAATTCCTTGCCGACGATTTGCACGCCGGGCGCCGCCTTCTTGGCGCCCTTGACGAACTGTTCCGCCACGCCCTGGCCGTAGGCCGTGCGGTCGTCGATGACGGCGATTTTCTTCGCCTGCAGCTTGCCCACGGCATATGCGCCCAGGGTGCCCCCCAGCTTGTTGTCATTGGCCACGACGCGGAAGGCCGTGTTGAATTTTTGCTGGGTATAGGTCGGGTTGGTGGCGGCCGGCGAAATCTGCGGGATGCCGGCATTGAAGTAAATGCGCGAGGCGGGAATCGTCGTGCCCGAGTTCAGGTGGCCGACGACGCCGTTGACCTTGGCATCGACCAGCTTTTGCGCCACGGCCGTGCCCTGTTTGGGATCGGCCGCGTCATCTTCGGGCACCAGCACGAATTTCACGGCTTTGCCGTCGATCTTGAAGCCTTTGGCGTTCAAATCCTCGATGGCCATCTTGGCCGCGTTCTCGTTATCCTTGCCCAGGTGGGAGCTGGCGCCAGAGACCGGGGCGACGTGGCCGATCTTGATGATTTCCTGCGCGCCCGCATGGCCGGTAAAGGCGAGGGCGAGGGCGAGAGGAAGGACTTTGGTCTTGAGCAGCATAAACATTCTCCAATGGATAAAGATACGGCGGCGTCTCGTGAAAACCGCTTCGACAGGCGGTACGTGTGAAGAAAGGTACAACAAAAAACAGGCGGCGCAAAGCCGCATTTCGGGCTTTTTACATTTTGTCGCAACAATCACCAAAGTGAGGCGCGATGCACCGATTTCGCAGGCGCGAGCGCACAAAAGAATGGCGTTGGAGGAAAGAATAGGGTAGGTCGGGCAGGTCGGGCAGGTCGGGGTAGGTCGGGTTAGCGCGCAGCGCGTAACCCGACATTGCGCGGCATGCTCATAACCCAACGGCAAGGACGGGGAATGCCGGGGTCAGACCCGTCGGGTCTGACCCCAGATTTTTGTCGGTGATGAAATGGTCGCAACGACAGGTGTGTGCTTACTGAGCCGGCGGATGCAGATGCCCCAGCTCATGGCTGACCGCATGCGCGACGATCTGTTCCAGCGATTGCTGCAAGTCTTCGCGCAGGGCGCCGCGCATGCCGATCAGGGCGTTTTGCAGGGCCGTCTGCAGGACGTGGGCGATGCGCTCTTCCAGCAGATGGTCGATCTTGCCCTGTACTTGATGCAGGATGCGCTGCGTGAGCCGCTGTTCGATGGCGTCCCAGTCGGGCTGCGCCGCCGCTGGCGGCAACGCCGGCGCTTCCTCGACGACAGCAGGGTGCGCCGGGCTGGCGGGAACCACCTCCGGTCCCAGCAGCACCTCCGTCAGCAGGGGGATGCCCTGGTCGAATGGCTGCTGGCTCATGCTTTACCCGCGACGAAATGCGTCGGCTGCACGTCCTGCTGGCGGTAGTGCAGGAAGCGCTGGCGGCCCGCCTGCGCATCCTGTTCATCCATGGAGACGATCTCGAAGACGCGCTGGAAATCGGCGTAATTGGCGGGCGGCAGCTGCGACAGGTTGACGAGGATGTCGTGGTGCGGCAGCTCGGCGGCCGCGTCATCGGTCAGGATGATGGGCGTTTGCGGGGCCAGCGGGTCGCCGGCCAGCACGTGCGGCAGGAAATCCGTGGCGGAAATGGTCCACATGGCGCTGTTCAAGGCGTCGAGCTGGGCGCCATCTTGCACCAGCAGGACCACCTTGTTGCCGGCCATATACGCCTTGCGTGCCAGACGGCAGGCGTAGGCCAGCTTGTCCGGCACGTTGGTATGAAAGTCGACGCGCGTCATGTCGCCCTTCACGCTGCCATGCCGCTGTGGCGCAGCAGGGCGTCGATGCTCGGTTCGCGGCCGCGGAAGGCCGTGAACGATTCCAGCGCGGGGCGCGAGCCGCCGACGGACAGGATTTCCTGCAGATAACGCTTGCCCGCCGCCGTGGTGGCGGCCGGTCCCAGCGCCCTGGCTTCCTCGAATGCCGCATAGGCGTCTGCGGACAGCACCTCGGCCCATTTGTAGCTGTAGTAGCCAGCCGCGTAGCCGCCGGAGAAGATATGCCCGAAGGAATTCTGGAAGCGGTTGAAGGCGGGCGGGATGATCAGCGCGAACTTGGCGCGCACGCCGTCGATCAGCTGCTGCACGCTCTGGCCCGTGCCGGCATCGTAGTCATAGTGCAGATGCATGTCGAGCAGGGAGAATTCCACCTGGCGCAGGGTTTGCAGGCCGGACTGGAAATTCTTGGCCGCCAGCATCTTGTCGTACAGCGCGCGCGGCAGCGGCTCGCCCGTGACGGCATGCGCCGTCATGTGTTCGAGCACTTCCCATTCCCAGCAGAAATTTTCCATGAATTGCGACGGCAGTTCGACGGCATCCCATTCGACGCCGGCGATGCCCGACACGCCCAGTTCGTCGACGACGGTGAGCATATGGTGCAGGCCGTGGCCGAACTCGTGGAACAGGGTGATGACTTCATCGTGCGTGAACAATGCAGGCTGTGCCTGGCCGTCGACCACGGCCGGTTCCGTGAAATTGCAGGTCAGGTAGGCGATCGGCGTTTGCACGTGCTGTGCGTCGGCACGGCGGCCGCGCGCGTCGTCCATCCAGGCGCCGCCGCTCTTGCCGGCGCGCGCATACAGGTCCAGGTAGAACTGGCCCACCAGCTGGCCGTCGCGCTCGATGCGGTAAAAACGCACGTCCGGGTGCCAGACGGGCGCCGTATCCAGTTTGATCTCGACCGCGAACAGGTTCTGGATCTGGCGGAACAGGCCGTCGATCACCTTGTGTTCAGGGAAATACTGTTTGACTTCCTGGGCCGAGAACGCGTAGCGGCGTTCCTGCAGTTTTTCGGAGGCGTACGGCACGTCCCACGCCTGCAGTTCGTCGATGCCCAGCTCTTCGCGGGCGAATTGCTTCAGTTCGGCCAGGTCCTTCTCGGCGAACGGGCGCGCGCGCTTGGCCAGGTCTTCCAGGAAAGCGATGACTTGCGCGGGCGAAGTGGCCATCTTGGAGACCAGCGACACTTCGGCGAAATTGGCGTAGCCGAGCAGTTTTGCCTCTTCGTTGCGAAGACGCAACAAGGTGACGATGTTGTGCGTATTGTCCCAGTCCTCTTTCTTGCTGAAGACCTCGCCCTGGTCCGATGCCTTGGTGGCGTTGGCGCGGTAGATGGTTTCGCGCAGCGCGCGATTGTCGGCAAATTGCAGGATCGGGTAATAGGACGGGAAGTGCAGCGAGAATTCATAGCCTTGCTTGCCGGCCTTTTCGGCCGCGGCGCGCGCGGCGGCCTTCACGTCGTCGGGCAAGCCGGCGAGATCGGCTTCATTGTCGACCAGCAACTTGTAGTCATTGGTGGCGTCGAGCACGTTTTCGGAAAAACGCGTCGAGACGGCCGCGTGTTCTTCCTGGATGGCGCCGAAGCGCTCTTTCTTGTCCTCGGGCAACTCAGCGCCGCCCAGGCGGAAGTCGCGTACGGCATTCTCAACGATGCGCCGGCGCGCCGGCGACAGGCTGGCGAAAGCGGGGCTGGCCTGCAATTGCTTGTATTTGCCGAAGAGGATTTCGTTCTGGCCCAGCTCGGTCAAGAACTCCGTCACCTTGGGCAGGTTGGCATTGTAGGCGGCGCGCAGTTCCGGCGTATCGATCACGCTATTTAAATGGTTGACGATGCTCCAGGCGCGGCCCAGGGTTTCGGCGATCTGGTCCTGGGGCGCGACGAAGTTGTCCCAGCTCACTTCTTCCATGGGCGCTTCCAGCCGCGCCACCGTGGCGCGCGCCTGTTCCAAGAGGGTGTCGATGGCCGGCGTGACATGCTCGTGCGTGATCGCGTCGAAGCGTGGCAGGCCGGAAAAATCAAGCAGGGGATTGGTGTTCATCGTCGGTTCGTCCATTCTGTCTTCATATATGGAGCGCCTGAAAAATGTTCAAGGCCAGGCAACGCCGCCATGAGCATTGTCTCAGGTGCTCCTCTTAAATGCGCTCTGCGGCCTCGACGGTATTCATGAGCAACATGGTGATCGTCATCGGACCCACGCCACCCGGTACCGGGGTGATGTGGGAGGCGATTTCTTTCACTCCGGCAAAATCCACGTCGCCGCACAGCTTGCCGTCATCGTCGCGGTTCATGCCCACGTCGATGACGATGGCGCCCGGCTTGACCATGTCGGCCGTCAGGGTGTTGCGGCGGCCGACGGCGGCCACGACCACGTCCGCCTGGCGCGTGTACAGGCCCAGGTCCGGGGTCGCACTATGGCAGATGGTGACGGTAGCGTTCGCTTGCAAGAGCAGCAGGGCCATCGGCTTGCCGACCGTGTTGCTGCGGCCGATGACGACGGCGTGCTTGCCGCGCAAGTCGACGCCCGTGCTTTCGATCAGTTTCATGCAGCCGTACGGCGTGCAAGGGCGGAAGCCGGGCAAGCCCGTCATCAGTTCGCCGGCGCTCAGGACGGAATAGCCATCCACGTCTTTCGTCGTGGCGATCGCTTCGATGACCTTGTGCGGGTTGATGTGCTTGGGCAAGGGCATTTGCACGAGGATGCCGTGGATGGCGGGATCGGCGTTCAGGCTGGCGATGCGTGCCAGCAAGTCGGCTTCCGACAGGTCCGCTTCATATTTTTCCAGCACCGAGTGGAAACCCACGTCGCCGCACGCCTTGACCTTGTTGCGGACGTACACCTGGCTGGCCGGGTCTTCGCCGACGAGGATCACGGCCAGGCCGGGCTGGGTGCCCTTGGCCGTGAGGGCGGCGGCGCGCGTGGCGATCTCGCTGCGCAGTTTTTGGGAGAGGGCGATTCCGTCGATCAGTTGTGCTGGCATGGTAGGGGCTGAGAGATGTGGGAGGGAAAAGACAGATTATAAAGCCGGGCGGCGCAAAGGGGCGGTTTTGGCGTAACAACAGCGGGCCAGAGACGCGGGCCTGAGAAAATGCCGATGGCGGCGTTGCAGCTCCTTGCCGTACTGGCGTACTGTCTGTGTCGCCGCGCCTTGCCCTCGACGTTTTTCAGGCCCGCTTGGCCCGGCATAAAAGCGGGCCGGAGACGCGGGCCTGAGAAAATGCCGATGGCGGCGTTGCAGCTCCTTGCCGTACTGGCGTACTGTCTGCGTCGCTGCGCCTTGCCCTCGGCATTTTTCAGGCCCGCTTGGCCCGGTATGCCTGTGCGGACGACTGGGGCGTTAATGCGTTTTGCTGGTGTGCAGGTGGCCTAGGGAGCGCAAGGGCCTGCGGTTCTTTTGGCGCCGCTTTTGGCACTTTGATCACCCTAATTTCCGGACAGAATTTGCGGCAGTGCAGCATAAATTTCATAGGGCGATTTCATGATATGAAATGCTATATCGTAATTTGAAAAATACTAAATACGCTGTTAGAATCCCCACACTAAACCGACTTAATAGTAAATAATCAGCGAAATACCGTCCGACAGCGATCCGGAAAATCGGGGTGGGGCGTTCACAAAGGAGACTCAACAGATGTCAGCTCAACTGAACCAGGTAACGACACAGATCGGCACCGACCCGGATATGCAGGAAACCAAGGAGTGGCTGGACGCGCTCGAAGCCGTGCTGGAAAATGAAGGTCCGGAACGCGCGCATTACCTGATGGAGCGCATGGTTGACCTGGCCCGCCGCCGTGGCGCCCAGATCCCGTTCTCCAGCACCACCGCCTACGTCAATACCATCCCCACCAAGCAAGAAGCACACTGCCCCGGCAACCTGGAATACGAAGAGCGCCTGCGCTCGTGGATGCGCTGGAACGCCATGGCCATGGTGGTCAAGGCCAACCGCGCCGACGGCGACCTGGGCGGCCACTTGTCCTCATTCGCTTCGCTGGCGAACATGCTGGGCATCGGTTTCAACCATTTCTGGCACGCGCCGACGGCCGACCACGGCGGCGACCTGCTGTACATCCAGGGCCACTCCTCGCCCGGCGTCTACGCGCGCGCCTTCCTCGAAGGCCGCTTGACGGAAGAGCAAATGCTGAACTTCCGCAAGGAAGTCGACGGCAAGGGCCTGTCCTCGTACCCGCATCCAAAGCTGATGCCTGACTTCTGGCAGTTCCCGACCGTGTCGATGGGCCTGGGCCCGCACATGGCGATCTACCAGGCGCGCTTCCTGAAATACCTGCACGCACGCGGCATCGCCAAGACCGACAACCGCAAGATCTGGGCCTTCTGCGGCGATGGCGAGATGGACGAGCCGGAATCCCTGGGCGCGATCGGCCTGGCCGCACGCGACATGCTCGACAATCTGGTCATCGTGGTCAACTGCAACCTGCAGCGCCTGGACGGTCCCGTGCGCGGCAACACCAAGATCATCCAGGAGCTGGAAGGCGAATTCCGTGGCGCCGGCTGGAACGTCGTCAAGGTCATCTGGGGCCCGGGCTGGGACGCCCTGCTGGCGCAAGATAAAGAAGGCATCCTGCAGCGCGTCATGATGGAAACCGTCGACGGCGAATACCAGAACTACAAGGCGAAAGATGGCGCCTACGTGCGCAAGCACTTCTTCGGCAAGCATCCGAAGCTGCTGGAAATGGTTGCCAACATGACGGACGACGACATCTGGCGCCTGACCCGTGGCGGCCACGATCCGCACAAGATCTACGCGGCCTTCAAGATCGCCCAGGAACACAAGGGCCAGCCGACCGTCCTGCTGGTGAAGACCATCAAGGGCTACGGCATGGGCAAGTCGGGCGAAGCGCGCAACACGGCGCACCAGACGAAAAAACTGGACGACGAAGCCATTCGCGAAATGCGCGACCGCTTCTCGCTGCCTATCCCGGACGACAAGCTGGCCGATATCCCGTTCTTCAAGCCTGCCGACGACGCGCCGGAAATGGTCTACCTGCACGAGCGCCGCAAGGCCCTGGGCGGCTACCTGCCGCAGCGCCGCCAGAAGGCGGAAGAAACCCTGCCCGTGCCTGGCCTGGACGCGTTCAAGAACGTGCTGGAAGCGACGCCGGAAGGCCGCGAAATCTCGACCACGCAAGCGTTCGTGCGCGTCATTTCGACCCTGCTGAAAGACCCGAACCTGGGCCAGCGCGTGGTGCCTATCCTGGTCGATGAATCGCGTACCTTCGGCATGGAAGGCCTGTTCCGCCAGATCGGCATCTACAACCCGAAAGGCCAGTTGTACGAGCCGGTCGACAAGGACCAGGTCATGTACTACCGCGAAGACAAGGCCGGCCAGATCCTGCAGGAAGGCATCAACGAAGCGGGCGGCATGAGCTCGTGGATCGCCGCGGCGACGTCGTATTCGACCAACGACCGCATCATGATCCCGTTCTACACCTTCTACTCGATGTTCGGCTTCCAGCGCATCGGCGACCAGGTATGGGCTTCGGCCGACATGCGCGCCCGCGGCTTCCTGATGGGCGGCACGGCTGGCCGCACGACGCTGAACGGCGAAGGCTTGCAGCACGAAGATGGCCACAGCCATATCTTCGCTGCGACCATCCCGACCTGCATGCCGTACGACCCGACCTTCAGCCATGAAGTCGCCGTCATCATCCAGGACGGCCTGCGCCGCATGATCGCCAACCAGGAAGATGTGTTCTACTACATCACGATCATGAACGAGAACTACGCCCAGCCAGGCATCAAGCCGGGCCAGGAAGAAGGCATCCTGAAAGGCATGTATAAGTTGCAAGAAGGCAAGACGGATGCCAAGCTGCGCGTACAACTGATCGGTTGCGGCACCATTCTGCGCGAATCGATCTTCGCCGCCGAATTGCTGGAAAACGACTGGGGCGTGGCCGCGGACGTATGGTCGGCGCCGTCGCTGACCCTGGTGGCCCGCGATGGCCAGGACGCCGAACGCTGGAACATGGTCAACCCGTCGAAACAGCAGCGCGTGCCGTACGTGACGTCGCTGATGCAGGACACGGATGGCCCGATCGTTGCCACGACCGACTACATGCGCGCATTTGCAGAACAGATCCGCGCCTTCATGCCGAAGGGCCGCACCTACAAAGTGCTCGGTACCGATGGCTTTGGCCGCTCGGACAGCCGCGCCAAGCTGCGCGAGTTCTTCGAAGTGAACCGTTATTATGTCACCGTGGCCGCGCTCAAATCGCTGGCTGACGAAGGCAAGATCGACGTGTCGGTGGTGGAGCAGGCGATCGCCAAGTACGGCATCGACGCGAACAAACCGAATCCGGTGACCCAGTAATCGTTGTGCGGACCCGATGATGCCAGGGCGGTGCGAAAGTGCCGCCCTGGCGTGTGTGCGGGTCCATCTGACAAATAAAATAACGGAGCAAGCTATGAGCATTGTGGAAGTCAAAGTCCCGGATATCGGCGATTTCAAGGAAGTCGAGATCATTGAACTGATGGTCAAGCCAGGCGACACGGTCAAGGTCGACCAGTCCCTCATCACGGTCGAATCGGACAAGGCCAGCATGGAAATCCCATCGAGCCACGCCGGTGTCGTCAAGGAATTGAAAGTCAACGTGGGCGACAAGATCGCCGAAGGTTCGCTGGTCCTGCTGCTGGAAGTGGCGGACGACGCCTCGGCCCCTGCGCCAGCTGCTGCCGCTGCCGCCCCGGCACCTGCCGCTGAAGCCGCCCCGGCCGCCGCTCCTGCGGCCGCGCCAGCGCCTGCCGCCCCTGCCGGCGCGCCGGCCCTGGTCGACGTGACCGTGCCCGATATCGGCGACTTCAAGGAAGTCGAAGTCATCGAACTGATGGTCAAGGTCGGCGACACGATCAAGGTCGACCAGTCGCTGCTGACGGTCGAATCGGACAAGGCCAGCATGGAAATTCCATCGAGCCACGCCGGTGTCGTCAAGGAATTGAAGGTCAAGGTCGGCGACAAGGTCGCCAAGGGTAGTCTGGTGCTGGTGGTGGAAACGACCGGTGGTGCTGCCGCTCCAGCAGCAGCCCCTGCCGCCGCGCCTGCACCGGCCGCGCAAGCTGCCGCCGCACCTGCCGCCGCCGTCGCTTCGGCGCCGGTCGCTGCTGCTCCTGCCGCTCCTGCCGCTCCAGCCGCCGCACCTGCCGTGAACGGCAAGCTGGCGCACGCGTCGCCATCGATCCGCAAGTTCGCGCGCGAACTGGGCGTGGAACTGGCGCTGGTCGGCGGTTCCGGTCCGAAGGGCCGCATCACCCAGGAAGACGTGCAGAACTTCGTCAAGGGCGTGATGTCGGGCGCCGTTGCCGCACCAAATGCTCCAGCCGCTGCCAAAGGCGGTTCCGGCGTGGGCCTGGATCTGCTGCCATGGCCGTCGCTGGATTTCAGCAAGTTCGGCACGACCGAATTGCTGCCGCTGTCGCGCATTAAGAAAATCTCGGGTCCGAATTTGCACCGCAACTGGGTCATGATCCCGCACGTCACGCAGTTCGACGAAGCGGACGTGACGGATCTGGAAGCGTTCCGCGTCGACACCAACGCGGCCAATGCGAAGAACAAGGATGCGGCCAAGCTGACCATGCTGGCATTCGTCATCAAGGCCTCCGTCGCCGCGCTGAAGAAATTCCCCGCGTTTAACGCCTCGCTCGACGCCAAGGGCGAAAACCTGATCCTCAAGCAGTACTACAACATCGGCTTCGCGGCCGACACGCCGAACGGCCTGGTGGTACCTGTGATCAAGGGCGCGGACCAGAAGTCGGTCTCGCAGATCGCCCGCGAAATGACGGAACTGTCGCTGCAGGCGCGCGAAGGCAAGCTGAAACCGGCCGACATGCAGGGCGCCAGCTTCACGATTTCGTCCCTGGGCGGCATCGGCGGCACGCACTTCACGCCTATCGTCAATGCGCCGGAAGTGGCGATTCTGGGTCTGTCGAAAGCCTCGATCAAGCCGGTATGGGATGGCAAGGCCTTCCAGCCGCGTTTGATGATGGGCACCTCGCTGTCCTACGACCACCGCGTGGTCGATGGCGCGATGGGCGCGCGATTCTCCGTGTACCTCGGCGAAGTCCTGGCCGACATGCGCAAAATTCTGCTGTAAGGAGCGATTGATGAGCACAGTAGAGGTAAAAGTACCGAATATCGGCGACTTCAAGGAAGTCGAAGTCATCGAACTGATGGTCAAGGTGGGCGACACCATCAAGGTGGACCAGTCCCTGATCACGGTCGAATCGGACAAGGCCAGCATGGAGATTCCGTCGACCCACGCGGGCGTCGTCAAGGAAGTCAAGGTCAAGGTCGGCGACAAGATCGCCGAAGGCAGCGCGCTGCTGGTGGTGGAAGCGTCGGAAGGCGTGGCCGCTGCCGCGCCAGCTGCCGCTCCTGCACCGGCGGCAGCCGCTCCGGCAGCCGCTGCGGCCCCTGCGGCGGCACCAGTTGCCGCCGCCATCCCGGCCGGCAATTACAGCGGCCAGGTCGACATCGACGTCGACATGATGGTGCTTGGCGGCGGTCCTGGCGGCTATTCGGCGGCGTTCCGCGCGGCCGACCTGGGCATGTCGACGGTCATCGTCGAGCGCTACGCCACCCTGGGCGGCGTGTGCCTGAACGTGGGCTGCATCCCGTCCAAGGCGCTGCTGCACGTGGCATCCGTCATCGACGAAACGGCGCACATGTCCAATACGGGCGTGACGTTCGCCAAGCCGACGATCGACATCGACCAGGTACGCAAGTACAAGGAAGGCGTGATCTCGAACATGACGGGCGGCCTGGCCGGCATGGCCAAGGCGCGCAAGACGCAGGTCGTCACCGGCGTGGGCCAGTTCCTCTCCGCGAACCACATCGAAGTGACGGCAGGCGACGGTTCTAAAAAGGTCGTGCAGTTCAAGCAGGCCATCATCGCCGCCGGTTCGTCCGTGGTGAAGCTGCCGTTCGTGCCGGAAGACCCGCGCATCGTCGATTCGACGGGCGCGCTGGAATTGCGCCAGATCCCGAAACGCATGCTGGTCATCGGCGGCGGCATCATCGGCCTGGAAATGGCGACTGTCTACTCGACCTTCGGCGCGCGCATCGACGTGGTCGAAATGATGGATGGCCTGATGCAGGGCG
The DNA here is from genome assembly GCF_001758625.2 of Janthinobacterium sp. HH102. Classification (NCBI taxonomy): domain Bacteria; kingdom Pseudomonadati; phylum Pseudomonadota; class Betaproteobacteria; order Burkholderiales; family Oxalobacteraceae; genus Janthinobacterium; species Janthinobacterium sp. HH102. The sequence continues at coordinate 5,353,595 of NZ_CP062062.1, read as the reverse complement.
CGGACCGCGACGCCGTCAAGGTATGGCAGAAGTTCAACGAGAAGCGCTTCGACAACATCATGACCAAGACCAAGACGGTCGCCGTCGAGGCGTTGCCGGAAGGCATCAAGGTCACGTTCGAAGCGGCTGAAGCGGGTGCCACGGCACCGGCACCGCAAGTCTACGACCTGGTGCTCGTCGCCGTGGGCCGCAGCCCGAACGGCAAGAAGGTCGCTGCCGACAAGGCCGGCGTGAACGTCACCGACCGCGGCTTCATCGAAGTCGACAGCCAGATGCGCACCAACGTGCCGAACATCTTCGCCATCGGCGACCTGGTCGGCCAGCCGATGCTGGCGCACAAGGCCGTGCATGAAGCCCACGTGGCCGCCGAAGCGGCTTCCGGCCAGAAGTCGCACTTCGACGTCAAGGTGATCCCGTCGGTCGCCTACACGGATCCGGAAGTGGCATGGGCCGGCATCACGGAAGACGAAGCGAAAGCCAAGGGCATCAAGGTCGAGAAGGGCCACTTCCCATGGGCCGCTTCCGGCCGCGCCGTGGCCAACGGCCGCGCCGAAGGCTTCACCAAGCTGCTGTTCGACGCGGAAACGCACCGCATCATCGGCGGCACCATCGTCGGCACGCATGCGGGCGACATGATCGGCGAAATCGCGCTGGCCATCGAAATGGGCTGCGACGGCACCGACATCGGCAAGACCATCCACCCGCACCCGACCCTGGGCGAATCGATTGGTATGGCAGCCGAAGTGTACGAAGGCGTGTGCACGGACTTGCCGCCGCCGCGCAAGCGCTGATGTTGTAGCGTTGTGACACCAAAAACCCCGCAAGCGATTGCGGGGTTTTTTATCCCTGGGTGTTAATAAGCAGGTGGCCAATTAACAATAAAATCAATCGGTTATGATGCTTTCCTTGCGACACAGTGAGAAATTAGGTTCGGCGCCGTAGCAGAGGCTCCATGAACGTGCATGTCGAGCCTGACTGACTTGACAACCTTCGATAGCGAATAATCTCGCAGATATACAATGAGAGTCGGTGAAGCAAAGCGAATTCGTAGTCAGGCGGCGCTGGCGGTGTGGCGCATGGCTCGGCGGAATCCAAGCTTCTCTGCTTCCTGCACTGTCTGGACATAGGTTTCGCCACGTGAAGGGTCGATGCGCACTCGGTCGTATTGCTGATCGAACGGCAAATGGTAAATTTTGCTCTTCCCATTCACGTTGCATTTGATGAGTGGGTAATTTTTGTTCATATCCAGGTTGCGCACCTCTACGCCAAGTTGCTTAGCTGCAAATTCGGCGGTTGGCGATAGTTTAGTGGTCGCAGCAAAAACTGGTTTGACTCGTATATTCTTTAAATCTGCCCGAGTAAGCGGTAAAAGAATAGTCGTGCCGTAAAGCTGGAAGATATGTTTTTCATGCAAAGTCTTATGCTTTGCCCAGTATTTCGCCTGCACTACATGCATCGTGCTTCCTTTGATGCATAGGAGGTCACGCCCCATGTCTTCCAGACCTTCATTTGCGCCAAAATACGTTACAGTCCAGCCGTCGCATTCATATAGATAGCCTAAGTAACGCTCGTACATCCGTCCTATCTCGACTGAGGACTTTGGCCGAGCTTTCCATTTCTCAAGCGCCAATTGGTTCCGTTCCAAAGGCTTTAGCCTGTCATACTCTTGCTGACTTATGTAACGAGAAACATGGTCACTCTCCGCATCTTCATCATCTAAGTTGAGCGTAGCGTCTTCATTAAGGATATCGTCGTGGTATTGCTCCAGTACGGGATAATATTCGTGATAGGTCTTAAGGACGTATTCGAGGTGTTTAAGCCGTTGTGTCATATCCTTCTTTTCGCGGCCAATGCGTCGGACTTCGTCGGCAGCCTTATGGGCGGGATTCTTTTTAAGCTCTAAAGCTCGGGCCGAGGCTTCATCGGTAGCTTGGAAAGCCTCTGCGATGAAATTTGCTAACCAAGTGCGGCCGGTAATGTAGTTCACGTTAAACGCTGCGGTCAATGCGGTCAGTTCCGTTTTACGTTGATTGAACAACGCCGTGTTGTGCGCACGCTCTTGCTCCGCAAGCTTTGCCATCCGCGAACGCTCTTGCTCCGCAAATTTTGCCGTCTCCGTACGTTCCGTTCGCTCCTTTGTTTCTATCTCATGCATTCGCTTTGTCATCCGGCGCTCAACCGCGTTTGCAACCATGGTTGAGAACAGCCAATACATGCCTACTATAGCCCCGATTCCCAGAAACAAGACTAAGCCGCCGCTATCAGAGCTACGTGCGAACGCTGGTGCGCACCAACTGAAGAGTATGACGGCTACAAGTGAACGATGTCGCATTGTGTTCTTCGAAAAGTAATTGTGTAAGGTCTAGTAACTAACGAAGATTGCACTGATATTTTCTAAAAGGCAATGACTGCGACACTATTGACGAGTATTACTGAAGGCATAAAGGGACTGCGCTGGAAATGTACTTGCCGCAGCAAGCGGTTCTCGCTTACCTCGGGAACCGTGTTCGTCGATTGCAAGTTGCCACTCCTGAAGATTGTCTACTGTACGGCGAATAGGGCGTCGGACAAGCCAGCGCTGCAGTTACGTTGCGATTGAAGTCATGGAGCTGACGATGCCTAAGTATAGTGAACAGACAACGGCGAATTCTACTGGTGTTGCATCTTTTTACCCCGAAAGGTGGCCTGATCGACGTCTTTTGGTTACACCTATATCCCTTGATCCTGGCGAAGTAAACCGCAGACGGACCGTGGCGGATACGCACCATGTGAAAATTGGTGAGTATTGCCGTATGGAAAAAATGGCAGAATGGCGGTCTGTAACCATGTTTTGCTTCTATGGACGCGTGCGATTTTTCCAGCAATGTTGCCAGCATGGGAGTCGGTCAAGTTCCGCTGTACCAGGAGCCTGTCCCAGCAGATGAATACATCCCTTGCTGGCGCCCCTCGGAAGCGGGTAGTCGTCGCGTGGCTCGCTACGCATCTTCCTCACGCCTTGTCAGCGCTCCTGATGAACTGCCAGCAGAAGACGCTCCCTCCCTACTGGGATAGGCTCTAAGAAAGTTTTGCAACGATGAGAAAATTTACCGCCCTTCATATCGCCGATGTCCGTTTGCGCCGGGCTGATGAGCAAGAGCAAGCCGTGATGCTGCATGCCTTGTACCAGGATGTGGCCGCTATCCTGGCGGCGGGCAAGAGGATCGATGCGATTTTCTTCACGGGCCAGCTGGTGGCGCCCGACGCCTGTGCCGGCACGACACCCGTGTACGTCTACGAATACTTCCTGCGCCCCTTGCTGCAGGCGGCCAGCTTGCCCGGTGCGCGCTTCTACCTGGTGCCGGGCAGCCGCGCGCAGGGTGTCGCCGCGGCGGCGCTGGGCAATGCCGGCTTCAGCTTTTTCTCTGCCGACGAGCACGCCAGTGCCGAGCAGCGCGCGCATTACAAGAATATCCACGCCGTGTTCCATGGCCACCAGCATACGGGCGATGCCAGCTCGCTGATGAAGTCGCTGGGCATTCTGTTCAAGAGCAATCCGGGCAGCCTGTACGGTGCGAATGGCCAGATGGCGGCATTTTCCGTGCTCGAGTTCGCCACGGGCGAAGCGGATGGCGGCGGGCCAGGCACGCAGTGGACGGTGTCGCTGCGCGAGTTCGATGACGTGAGCAAGAACTTCGCCCTGTCGGTGCTGTACACGCCGAACGGCCAGGAAACGGGGCAGGTGGATGCCGAGTATGTGTTTGCCACCTTGCTGCCGCAGCTGGCAGGCGATCGCGCCTATCTCGATGGCTTGCTGGGCAAGGCGGGCGCGCAACGGCGCGAGGACGCCGGCGTCGCTGCCGATGCGCGCGAATTCCTCATCGAGCTGGCGTTCGTGATGTTCGAAGCCAAGAGCGTGTTCCTCAGCGAGGTGGAGCTCGAGCGTTTTGTCAGCGACTATTGCGGCGTGAAGGGCTGGAGCATGGCGGTCGGGGACTGGCTGGCGCCGCTGTATGCGCATGGCTTGCTGCTGTGTGCTGATGGCCAGGTGGCGTTTTCCTTCGATTACTTCCGCACGTATTTCCTGGCACAACGCTTTGAAACCTCGTTCGACCTGATGCGCTACGGCCCGGACCGCTACGATGGAAGTGAGTCTTCACTCAGCGTTGATGGCGCGTCGGCGGCCCAGCCTTTCCTGCGTGCGCTGGGCTTGAACGATGAACAGGTCGAAGCGGCGCTGCCGGAAGACTGCAGCCGCCCTGGCTGACTTCCGGGGCCAGCCGTGCCGCGTCAGTCCGCCAGCGGCTGGCGCAGGGTGCCGCGCAGGAACAGGTCCAGGCTGAGTGCAACCTTGGTGCGCAGCTGTGCGACATCCGGCTGCGCCTGTGGCGGGAATAGCAGGCGCGACATCTGGTCGCCCAGCAGGCAATTGAGCAGGTGCAGCGCCAGCATGGATGGCGTCAGCTCTGCGCGAAACAGGGGCGCGATGTCGGGGCGGCTGAAAAACTTGGTCAGCATCTCGCGCGTCTGTCCCGGTCCCACCTTGTAAAACGTTTCCGCCAGTTCCGGGTGCGTGGCCGCTTCGGCCACCACCATGCGATTGAGGCGGATCGCCGCCGGCATGGTGACCAGTTGCACGAACAGCAGGCCGAACTCGCTCAAAATGGCGGGCAGGGGCCGCATATCCGTTTCCAGCGCCGGCATGGTCGAGAAGTAGGCGGCGCGGCGCAATTCCACCACGGCATTGAACAAGCCCGACTTGCCGCCAAATTTCACGTAAATCGTGCGCACGGCCACATGGGCTTCGCGGGCGATCATTTCCAGGCTGACCTTCCCATACCCCTTTTCCAGAAACAGGCAGCCGGCCGTGTGCAGCAGGTTTTCCATGCGCGCTTCCATGTCGGCCGCGCGCGGGCGGCCGGCTGGCTTGCCGCAGCAGGAAAGCTCCTGGGCGGCGGCGTCGGATGCTGTATCGGTGGGCAAGGTATCGCTGAGGCCGGGATCGGACATGGTCTGGGTCTCTTTATAAGGTGGAAGGTAAGTGATGGCTCACACTGTAGTGCAAATTAAAATGAAATGCAATCGTTTCATTTCTTGACTTTGGCTTTTCTTTGCCCAATAATGAACCTATATCATTTCATTTCCGGAGCGAGTATGTCCAACCAGCCAGGCCAAGCAGAGCACAAGGTGCTGAGCGCCGTCCCACCCGCGGCCCCTGCCGCACCTTCCACGCCCGCCGCTTCCGCCAGCTCCGCACCACCGAATAACCGTGTGAAAATCATCGCCGGCCTGATCGTCCTCGTGGCGCTGGGCGCCGGCGCGCGCATGTGGTACCGCAGCCACTATTTCGTGGAAACGGAAAACGCCTATGTGGCCGGCCACGTGCATCCCGTCTCGGCGCGCATTTCCGGCGTCGTTACCAAGGTCTTCATCGACGACAATCAAATCGTGAAAGAGGGCGACGTGATCGCCGAACTCGACCCGTTCGACCAGCGCGTGAAAACCGAGCAGATCGCCGCGCAGATCGCCAGCGCCGAGCAGCAAGTGCTGCAAGCGGACGCGCAGATCGCCCAGGTGCAGGCGCAAGCGAGTGCCGCCCAGGCGCAAGTGGCGCAAGCCGATGCGCAATTGCTGCGCGCGAAACAGGATGCGGACCGTTATGGCCAGCTGTACACGAGCCAGATGAAAGCCGTCTCGAAGGCGGAACTCGACGCGGCCAACGCGGCCCGCTCGAGTGCCGTGGCCGACCTGGCCGCCCGCCGCGACAGCGCTTCGGCCGCCAAGTCGCAGATCGGCGCGGCGCAAGCCGCGCGCGACGTGGCCAAGGCACAAGTGGCCGTGCTGCGCGTGCAATTGAAGGACGCGGAACAGCAGCTGCAATACAACCGCATCCTGGCGCCCGTCGCCGGCCGCATCGGCAAGCGCAACGTGGAAACGGGCATGCGCGTGCAGCCTGGCCAGCAGTTGACGGCCATCGTGCAGGACAACGTTTGGGTCACCGCCAACTTCAAGGAAACCCAGCTGGCCGACCTGCACCGCGGCCAGAGCGTGCACGTGACCATCGACGCCATGCCGGGCAAGAAACTGGTGGGCACCGTGGACAGCTTCGCCCCTGCCTCGGGCGCGCAATTCGCCCTGCTGCCGGCCGATAACGCCACCGGCAACTTCACCAAGATCGTCCAGCGCGTACCCGTGAAAATCGTCTTCCAGCCGGAAGACATCAAGGCCATGAATGGCCGCCTGGTGCCGGGCATGTCGGTGATTGCCGAAGTGGAAGTGAACCAGCCTGCGTCGGACAAGGCCGAGGCCCCGCGCCACGCCGCCGCTCCCGCCGCCCAGACCACCGCCCGCTAAGCTTCCATGAGCAGCTCCTCCACCACGCTGGCGAAGCCGCCAGCGTTTCCCGTGATTGACGAGAAAGTTTCCGGGCGCACCTGGCTGGCGGTCGCCGCCGGCATGCTGGGCGCCTTCATGGCGGTGCTCGACATCCAGATCACCAACTCCTCGCTCAAGGATATCCTTGGCTCGCTGTCGGCCACCCAGGAAGAGGGCTCGTGGATTTCCACGGCCTACCTGGTGGCGGAAATTATCGTCATTCCCCTCACCGCGCTGCTGGCGCGCGTGTTCGGACTGCGTACCTACATGATCGGCACCACCGCTTTCTTCCTGCTGTTCTCCACCCTGTGCGGCACGGCCTGGAACCTGGAAAGCATGATCGTCTTCCGCATGCTGCAGGGGTTCACGGGCGGCGCCCTGATACCGATGGCGTTCACCCTGGTGATGCTCAAGCTGCCGCCGTCGAAGCGTGCCGTCGGCATGGCCATCTTCGGCCTGACGGCGACCCTGGCGCCGGCCATGGGCCCGACCCTGGGCGGCTACCTCTCCGAGCTGTATGGCTGGCCCTCGATCTTCTACATCAACTGGGTGCCGGGCGTGCTGCTGATCGCCGGCATGATCTATGGCCTGGACAAGGAGCCGATGAAGCTCGAGATGTTCTGGAAGGCCGACTGGCTGGGCATCTTCTTCATGGCCCTGGGCCTGGGCTGCCTGACGATCTTCCTGGAAGAGGGCAATTCGAAGGACTGGTTCGACTCGGGTTTCATCATCACCTTCGCCGCGCTGGCCCTGACGGGCATCCTGGGCTGGGTCGTCACCAGCGCCACGCGCGCCGAACCGTTCGTCAACCTGGGCCTGTACGGCCAGCGTAACTTTTTGGTCGCCACCGTGCTGTCGGCCGTGACGGGCATGGGCCTGTACGGCTCGGCCTTTTTGCTGCCCTTGTTCCTGGGCCAGATCGCCGGCTATTCGCCGATGCAGATCGGTGAAGTCATCATGTGGGTGGGCTTGCCGCAGCTGTTCATCATGCCGTTTGTGGCCAAACTCTCGTCCGTGGTGGACAACCGCATCCTGTGCTCGTTCGGTCTCTTGCTGTTCGGCGGCTCGTGCATGATGAATGCCTACATGGATGCGTCCACCGGCTACGACCAGCTGCTGTGGTCGCAGGTCGTGCGCGCGCTGGGCCAGCCCTTCGTCATGCTGACCCTGTCGAACTTCGCCATGAAGGGCATCGCGCCGAAGGACATGCCGTCCGCATCGAGCCTGTTCAACATGACGCGCAACCTGGGCGGCTCGATCGGCATCGCCCTGCTGGCCACGGCCCTGAGCACCCGCGAACACTTCCACTCGCAGCGCCTGGGCGAGGCGATCAATGCCTATTCCAGCGCCACGCAGCTGCGCATCGACCAGCTGACGTCCTCGTTCATGGCCAAGGGCTATGACGCCGTCACGGCCGGCAACCAGGCCTTGCAGGCGATCGACGGCATCGTGCGCCGCGAGGCGTATGTGATGGCTTACAACGATGGCTTCTTCCTGATCGGCGCCATCCTGCTGGCCTGCATCGTGCCCCTGTGGCTGGCCGACAAACTCAAAGCTCCCGGTGGCGGTGGCGGCGGTCATTGACCGCGCACAGCGCGCACGTGCAGCACCTCAAGAACAAGAAGGTAATCATCATGCAAACCATCATGCAAACAGTAATGACGAAAATAGCGCTGGCCGCTTCCCTTGCCGTGGCGCTGTCCGCCTGCGGCACCGTGGGCCAGGATTTCACGGCACCGGCGAATGTGGCCGGCGCCGACACCTTCCGCCATGGTGCGGCCGCGGCCGACGCCGCGCAGCTGCCCAAAGAGTGGTGGCGCATCTACGGCGACGCCACCCTGAACCGCCTGGAACAGAGCGCGCTGCAGGACAATCCCAGCGTAAAAGCGGCCGGCGAGCGCCTGCTGCAGGCGCTGGCGCAAAGCGGCACGGCGCGCGCCAACCAGGGCCCGAGCGTGAACGTCAGCACGGGCATCTCGAACTCGCGCACCTCGGCCAATACTTCGCAGGGCCTGGCCCTGGGCAACCGCTCGATCAGCGGCAATAACTTCTCCGTGGGCGGCTCGCTGTCGTATGAAGTCGACTTGCTGGGCCGCGTGAAACGCCTGGTCGAAGCGGCGGACGCGCAGGCGCTGGCGGCGCAGGCGGACCGCGACGGCGTGCTGCTGATGCTGTCGTCGCAAGTGGCCAGCAATTACTGGCAGCTGCGCGGGCTGGACGCGGAAATGGCGATCCTGAATGGCGCCCTGGACACGCGCCGCGAGTCGGCGCAGCTCGTCGAGGCGCGCTTCAATGCAGGGCTGACGAATGAGCTGGACCTGGCGCGCGCGAAAGTCGAACTGTCGAACGCGCAGGCCGACCTGCATGAAGTCAAGCGCCAGCGCAACCAGCTGGAAAACAGCCTGGCCGCCCTGACGGGCAAGCCGCCGTCGGCGCTGCAATTGCCGGTGGCCGCCGAGCCTTCCAGCTTGCCGCTGCCGCCCGCCATCCCTGTCGGCTTGCCCGCCAGCCTGCTGGCGCACCGTCCGGACCTCGTGTCCAGCGTGGCGGGCCTGCGCGCGGCGAACGCGCAAGTGGGCGTGGCAGAAGGCGCGTTTTACCCGTCGCTGCAATTGACGGGCAATTTCGGCTACGCCTCGGAAAAACTGCGCGACCTGGCGCAGGGCGGTTCGCGCCAGTTCAGCTTTGGCCCGCTGGCCCTGTCCCTGCCGATCTTCGACGGCGGCCGCAACCAGGCCAATCTGGACCTGTCCAAGGCGCGCTATGCGGAAGCCGTGGCGAACCACGAAACGAAGCTGCTGACGGCCTTGCGCGAAGTGGAAGACGCGCTGTCCGACGTGGAGCAGCGACAGTTGCAGGGCGATGCCCAGGCCCTGTCGCAGGCAGCGGCGGCGCGCGCCTACCTGGTGGCGCGCACGCGCTACGAGCGCGGCATCTCGACCTACCTGGACGTCACCGATGCCCAGCGCAGTTCGCTGGCGGCGGACCGTGCCGCCGCGCAGATCAAGACCCAGCGCCTGCTGGCGACGGTCGCCGTTGCCCGTTCGCTGGGTGCCGGCTGGCAGCCGGACGGCGAGCTGGCCAAGCTGGCCTCGGCGCCCGCCGCAAAGGCCAACTAAGTACGACGGTTACGTGAGCGTGGCCGGTGGCGGTGTCGCCGCCGGCCCGTAGCGTTCCAGCAGAAAATCGATGAAGGTCGTCAGCTTCGGCGTGGGCTGGCGGTCGCGCGCATACACGAGGTGCATGGGGCGGGGCGCCGGCACGTAGCCGGCCAGCAGCGGCACCAGCCTGCCGGCGGTGATATCGCCGACCATCAGGATCTCCGCCTGCATGACGATGCCGAAGCCGTGCAGGGCTGCCACGCGCAGCGCCTGACCATTGTTCGAGCGGAAGCGGCTTTCGCGCACGGGGCTGCCATCATCGTCGCCGCTCCTGGCCAGGCGCCAGCGCACGTGGCGCGTCCACTGCATGAAGTCCAGGCATTCGTGGCGTGCCAGGTCGGCCGGCGTGCGCGGCGTGCCGTGTCTGGCCAGGTAGGCGGGCGCGGCGCAGATCACCATCGCATACGGCCGCAGCACGCGCGCCACCATGGCGGAATCTTCCAGCTTGCCGATGCGGATGGCCGCATCGAACCCTTCTTCCACTAGGTCCACCATCCTGTCGTTCAGGTTCAGTTCCAGGCTCACTTCCGGATACGCATCGAGGTAGTCGGCCATCAGCGGCGCGATGCACTCGCTGCCGAAGGACACGGGCGCCGTGATCTTCAGCTTGCCGCGCGGCGCCGCGCGCATGGCTTCCGCACCCCGTTCGGCCGCATGGATGCTGGCCAGGATCTGACGGCACTGTTCCGCATACTGCTGGCCGATTTCCGTCAGGCTTTGCCGCCGCGTGGTGCGCGCCAGCAGCCGCGCGCCCAGCCGCTCTTCCAGGTATTTGATGTGCTTGCCCACCATCACGGGCGAAATCTGGAACGCCTCGGCGGCGGCCGTGAAACTGCCTGCATCGACGACGGTGACAAAAATCTCCATGCTGCGCAATTTATCCATGGCTTCCCGATTGCAAACTATAGATTAGTAATCTTGTAAATTCTAGCGTATTTATTCCTTTTTGTAAGCGGCGCATACTGGCTCCATCGTTCAACCCACACAAGGAAGCAGCATGAAAATCGTCATCATCGGCGCCAGCGGCACCATCGGCACGGCCGTCGCCGCCCAACTGGCGCAACGCCATGAAATCATCGAAGTGGGCAGCCGCAGCGGCACGCACCAGGCCGACATGGGCGACATCGCGCAAGTGCGCGCCTTGTTCAAGCGCATCGGCAAGGTCGATGCCGTTGTCGTGACGGCCGGCAAGCTGCATTTCGGCCCGCTGAGCGAATTTACTCCTGAGCAATTCCGCCTGGGCCTGGACAGCAAGCTGATGGGTCAGGTCAATGTGGCGCTGGTGGCGCAGGAATACCTGAACGACGGCGGCTCGATTACCTTGACCAGCGGCATCGTGGCCGAGCAGCCGATCCGCTTCGGCACGGCCGCCAGCATGACCAACGCGGCCGTGGAAGGTTTTGTCAGGGGCGCCGCCATCGAGTTGCAGCGCGGCGTGCGCATCAATGTCGTCAGCCCGACGGTGCTGGCCGAATCGCTGGAGTCGTACGGCCCCTTCTTCTACGGCTTCGAGCCGGCCGCCGCCAGCCGCGTGGCGCTCGCCTACAGCCGCAGCGTGGAAGGGGCGCAGACGGGGCAGGTGTACAAGGTCTGGTAAGCCAGCGCTGCAGGCGGGGGCATTGGTGGATTACAATTTGCCTCACTTGGGGTCAGACCCGCCGGGTCTGACCCCAGAATTTAACCGAGGCCCCATGAAAAAACTCCTGATTCCCCTGCTGATGGCTGCCGCCGTCGGCAGCGCCTGCGCCGCAACGCCAGCCACCCCGGCCACCCCGGCCACCGCGCAACAACTGACGGCCATGAGCGCCCGTTACGCCCCCGTCGCGCTGACGGCCGACGTCACCCACCTGTCCGCGGGCGACCGCCAGGCCATCGCCAAACTGGTCGAGGCGGCCAAGCTGGTCGACGTGCTGCAGCTGCGCCAGCGCTGGTCCGGCAATGAAGCGCTGTGGGCGGCCCTGAAGAAGGACAAGTCGGCCCTGGGTCAGGCCCGCCTGAATTATTTCTGGATCAACAAGGGGCCATGGTCGGTGCTCGACGCGCACGCCTCGTTCATGCCGGCCAGCTATGCGGGCATCGCCATTCCCGCGCACAAGCCGGAAGCGGGCAACTTCTATCCGCAGGGCGCCACCAAGGCCAGCCTGGAAACGTGGATGAATGGCTTGTCGCCAGAGGACAAGCAGCAGGCGCAATGGTTCTTCACGACGATTCGCGCGGGCAAGGATGGCAAATACCAGACCGTCAAGTATTCGGACGAATACAAGGTGGAGCTGAAACAGCTGGCCAAATTGCTCGATGAAGCGGCGGCCGCCACGGACAATGCATCGCTGAAGAAATTCCTCACCCTGCGCGCCAAGGCTTTCCTCGACAACGACTATCTGCCGTCCGACTTCGCCTGGATGGACCTCGATTCGCCCGTCGACATCACCATCGGCCCGTATGAAACGTATAACGATGAACTGTTCGGCTACAAGGCCGCGTTCGAAGCCTACGTGAACATCCGCGACCAGGCCGAGACGCAAAAGCTCAATTTCTTCGCCAAGCACATGCAGGAGCTGGAAGACAACCTGCCGCTCGACGCCCAGTACCGCAACCCGAAAGTGGGCGCGCTGGCGCCGATGGTGGTGGTCAACCAGGTGTACGGTGCCGGCGACGGCAACATGGCCGTGCAGACGGCCGCCTACAACTTGCCCAATGACGAGCGCATCATCAGCGCGCGCGGCTCCAAGCGCGTGATGCTGAAGAACGTGCAGGAAGCCAAGTTCAAGGCTACCCTGACGCCGATCTCGAAACTGGTGCTCACGCCGGAAGCGCAGCAGGACGTCGATTTCAATTCCTTCTTCACGCACATCCTCGCGCATGAAATCATGCACGGCCTGGGCCCGCACGCCACCGTGGTTGACGGCAAGCCGTCGACGCCGCGCCAGGACTTGAAGGAAGCGTATTCCACCATCGAGGAAGCCAAGGCCGATATCACGGGCCTGTTCGCGCTGCGCTACATGATGGACAAGGGCCAGCTCAACGACACCTTGGGCCAGGGCGAGGCGGCCGAACGCAAGCTGTACAACACCTTCCTCGCCTCCGGTTTCCGCACGCTGCATTTCGGCCTGACGGATTCGCATGCGCGCGGCATGGCCATCCAGATGAATTACATCCTCGACAAGGGCGGTTTTGTCTCGCTGGGCGACGGCAAATTCGGCGTCGATTTTGCGAAGATCAAGCAGGCCGTGATCGACCTGGACCGTGAATTTCTGACCATCGAGGCGACGGGCGACTATGCGCGCGCGCAAGCGATGATGACGAAATACGTGGTCATCCGCCCTGAAGTGCAGGTGGCGCTCGACAAGATGAAGGCCGTGCCCAACGATATCCGCCCGGAATTCGTCACGGCCCGCGCGCTGGATAAGGCGGCGAAGAAATAAGCTGACCTTGATTATTATCAGTCTGAAAAGCCGGTGCCTTGCGCACCGGTTTTTTTTCGTCTTTATTTGCGAAAAGTTGCCAGTTTTTCCTTGTGGAAATACATCCACCGCTTACTCTGCAGTGGTAAATCCTCCTTTCTTCCCGCCTATTTCATGCTGAATCCGCTATTGCTGATGAGCTTGCTCATCGCTTTCTCTCCTTTGCCTGCCGTGGCTGCCGCCCAGCTGACCGATTTGGAAACGCGCTGGCTGCAGGCGGGCCAGCCCGTCATCGCGTTTGCGCGTGCGCAAGGTTTGCCCATCGATATCATCGTGCAGCCGCAGGATGCGCCCGGCGCCGTGCCGCTGGCGCTGGGCTACGAAGGGGGGCGCTGCAAGCTGGTGCTGTCCTTGCGCGGCAATGCGCAGGCGGACAGTGTCTTGCAGGGCGTGCCGCCCGCGCGCCAGGGCCTGATGATGGAAGCGATGACGGCGCATGAGATCGGCCATTGCCGGCGCTATGCGCAGGGCGACTGGCATGCCTTGCCGCGCGGCTTTGTCGAGCCGCGCAGCAGGCAGCGCGGCAAGTTGGCTGCGCTGGCGCAGGAGCTGAGCGAGACGCGCCGCGAAGAGGGGTATGCGGACCTGGTGGCCCTGGCCTGGATGCATGGACGCCACCCCGGCCAGTATCAGGATGTGCTGGCCTGGATGCGCGGCGTGCGCGCGGCAGGCGAGGCTGCGGGCGGCGGTGTAGGCAGTTCCCACGCCACGCAGGCATGGCTGGCGCTGGCCGATGGCGCAGGCGCATTTGATGGGGCCGTTTCACCATTTGAACAGGCGCAAGTATTGTGGCGGATGGGTTTGAGCGGCGACAAATAAACGCTGATTTTTAAGCGAATGGACTGTCAGCGTGTGCTGTCGCACGGAGCTTTGCGCGCGGCAGGGGTCTAATCTGGGCATCAACTAACCAGAGAGGAACCATCATGAACAAAATGATCGCACTCATGCTGGCCGCCAGTGCCAGCGCCCTGCTTGCCGCCGCGCCCGCGTATGCGCAGGATGCCTCGTACAAGAGTTTGACGGACAAGGCGTCAAGTGAGTACAAGCAGGCCAAGGCCGCCTGCGACAGCCACAGCGGCAACGCGAAAAAAGTCTGCGTGGAAGAAGCCAAGGTGGCGCGCGCCAAGGCCGAATCGGATGCCGTGGCCCAATACCGCAACACGCCGCGCGAGCTGACCAAGGCCCGCAAGGATGTCGCCAATGCCGAGTATGACCTGGCCAAGGCCAAGTGCGGCGACCGCACGGGCGCCGATAAAACCACATGCATGAACGATGCCAAGGCGGCGAAAACGGCCGCTTTGGCCGACGCCAATACGGGCGCCAAGGCCGGCACCAACGTGGCGCAGAATCCGCCCGCCACGACGAAGGAAAATTGCGACGCCATGGATGCGACGGCCAAGGCCGCCTGCGTGACGCGCAATGCGGCCGGCAGCACCAAGACGGCCGTGGCCGACTCCGTCATCACCACCAAGATCAAGGCTGACCTCGTCAAGGACAATGACTTGAAGGCGCTCGACGTGCACGTGGAAACGGTGAATGGCGTCGTCATGCTCAGCGGCTTCGTGCCTTCCCAGGCGCAAGTGAAAAAAGCCGCCGACCTGGCCCGCAGCGTGGAAGGCGTGACGGATGTGAAGAATGGCTTGAAGGTCAAGTAAGCCACATTCTGCGCAGCGTTAAAGCCAGGACTGGAGCGGCACGCGGCAGTGCCGCTCCAGTTTTTTGATTGTATAAATTACGATCATAATATAACATGAGAAAAATCCCGCCGGCTGGTAGTGACCGGCATCCATTTTTTCTCATGAGGACAGCATGCTTTCTCTTCCCTTTTCGCAATGGCTGGAGCGGCGCGGCATCCATTTCGCCTGGGTCATCGTCGCCATCACCTTCCTCACGGCCCTGACATCGTCTGCCGCGCTGGGCTTGCCGGGCGCGCTGATGCAGCCGCTGAGCCGCGAGTTCGGCTGGGATGCCGAGCAGATTTCCTCGGCCCTGGCCGTGCGCTTCGTGCTGTTTGGCTTGATGGGGCCGTTTGCCGCCATCCTGATGGAGCGCTTCGGCTTGCGCAATGTCATCTGCGTGGCGCTGGGGCTGATCGCTTGCGGCATGGTGCTGGCCACGCGCATGACGCAGTTCTGGCAGCTGGTGGCCCTGTGGGGCATCCTGCTGGGGCTGGGTTCGGGCATGACGGCGCTGGTCTTGAGCGCCGTGGTGGCGAACCGCTGGTTCGAGACGCACCGGGGCCTGGTGGTGGGCGTGCTGACGGCCAGCTCGGCCACGGGCCAGCTGCTGTTCCTGCCCGTGGGTGCCTGGCTGATCGAGCATTTCGGCTGGCGCACGGCCGTCATGCCCGTGTTTGCCAGCTGCGCCATCGTTGCCGTGCTGGCCTTCCTGTGCATGCGCAACCGGCCGCAGGACGTGGCCTTGCGCCCGTATGGCGCCGACCCGGCCACGCCCCTGATGGCGGCGCCGGCGGCCGCCATGACGTTCGCCACGCCTTTTTTGATACTGCGCAGCGTGGCTTCCAATCGTACCTTCTGGATATTGTTTGGCACCTTCTTCATCTGCGGCCTCAGCACCAACGGCCTGATCCAGACGCACTTCATTTCCCTGTGCGGCGACTCGGGCCTGTCCGCCGTGCCGGCCGCCTCCGTGCTGGCCATGATGGGCGCCTTCGATCTGTTCGGCACAATCTTGTCCGGCTGGCTGTCGGACCGCTATGACAACCGCAAATTGCTGTTCTGGTACTACGGCTTGCGGGGCTTGTCGCTGTTCTGGCTGCCGTATTCGGAATTCACCCTGTACGGCCTGTCCCTGTTTGCCATGTTTTACGGCCTGGACTGGATCGCCACTGTGCCGCCGACCGTGAAACTGGTGGGCGCCACGTTTGGCCGGGAGCGGGCGGGCATGGTGTTCGGCTGGATCTTCGCGGGCCACCAGCTGGGCGCCGCCGTGGCCGCGTATGGCGCGGGCCGCATCCGCACCCTGATGCTGACCTACAATCCGGCCCTGTTCGCGGCCGGCGCCGCCTGCCTGCTGGCCGCGCTGCTGGTGCTGGCGATCCAGCGGCAGAAGGCGGCCGTGGCCGCCGTCCAGCCCGCATGAAAAAAGCCAGGCCCGCATGTGCGGAGCCTGGCTTTTCATTTCAAGAACGTTTCAGGATTTACTTGAGGTATTTGGCGAGCCAGCCCTCGACTTCGCTGTAGAAGAAACGGCTGTTCTCGCCCTTCAAAATCCAGTGGTTTTCGTCCGGGAACACCAGCAATTTCGCCGGCACGTTCAGGCGCTGTTGCACGGCAAAGTTCATCAGGGCATTGTTGGCCGGCACGCGGTAGTCGAGCTCGCCCACGGTGATCAGGATGGGGGTGGTAAAGCCTGTGCCTTTTTCGTGGTTGCCCGCTTGCATGACCGGGCTTTGGTCGCGCCACACGGGCAGGTTCGACCAGACGGGGCCGCCTGCATTCGTTTCACGGCCGAAACCGCCATCGCTGGTGCCCCACTGCATGATCAAATCCATTTCGCCCGCGTGCGAGACGATGGCCTTGTAGCGCGTGGTGGTTGCCTGCAGCCAGTTGGCCAGGTGGCCGCCATAGCTGGCGCCGCCGGCGGCCAGTTTCGTGCTGTCGATGAACGGGTATTTCTTGATGGCTTCATCGACGCCCTGGTTGACTTCATCGCCCGGACCTTTCAATGGGTCGAACTGGATCGAGCGCGAGAATTCCTCGCCATAGCCGGTGGAACCCTTGTAGTCGGTCAGCAGCACGACATAACCTGGCTTGGCCAGCAAGTGATAGTTCCAGCGCAGCACGAACTGGTCGCGCCACATGCTGGCCGCGCCGCCGTGGATGACGGTAAACAGCGGATATTTCTTGTTCGGGTCGAAATTCGCGGGCTTGACGAGCATATTGTGGATACGGCGGCCGTCGGCCGTGGTGAACCAGAAGTGCTCGGGCGCCTGCCAGTCGATCTTGTCTGCCTTGTCCGTATTGAAAGCCGTCAGCCGTTTCGGCTGCTTGTCGTTGAAGGCATAGATTTCCGGCGGATTGATCGACGACTCCCACACGCCGACGAGGGCCTTGCCGCCGCTGCTCAGCGAGTTGATGGTGCCCGTCGGCAAGGATGGCTCTTCGCGCACCTCGCCGCCTTTGGCATCGATCGAGTACAGCTTTTCCAGGCCCGCATGTTCATAGCTGAAAATGACGCGCTTGCCGCCTTCGGGCAGCACGTAGCGCGAAATCGACCGGTCCAGCTTGGCTGTCAGGATGGTCGGCGCAGGGTTGCTCATCGGCCAGGCGAAGCTGGCCAGGCGTTTCACGTCATACACTTTACCGGGCGTTTGCGCGTCGCTCAAGGCGAACAGGGTCTTGCCGTCGGCCGCGAATTTCAGGGAACCGTAGCTGTGCTTGTCCTGCGTCAAGCGCTGCGCTTCGCCGCCGGCCACGGGCAGCAGATACAGTTGCGAAACCACGGCTTCGCGCTGCGCCGCATCGTGGTTGGTGGCCGCGTTGAAGACGACGGCCTTGCCGTCCGGCGTCCAGATGGCATCCAAGGATTGCCCCTCGTCGCCCTGGCCGCCGCCAAAGCCGGGCAGCGCCACCAGTTGCGTGCCCGACAGGATGTCGCGCGGCGTGTTTTCACCTTTCGTCTCAGGCTGCGCATCGACGATGAACAGGCGCACATGCTTGTCCGTCAGCCATTTGTCGAAATAGCGCGGCGCCGTCGTTTCATACGAACGGGCACTGACTTTGCGGTCCTTGCGCTCTTTCGCGCTTTGCTTGACGTCGGCCTCAGTCTTGTTGCCTGGATAGATGTCGCTGATGAACAGCAATTGCTTGCCGTCCGGGCTCCATTTCGGCATGCGCGCGCCCAGGGTGAGCGAGGTCAGGCGCTGTGCTTCGCCGCCGGCGGCCACGTCGAGGCGGTAGATCTGTCCCGCTTCATCGCCGTCGCGCTTGGCGACGAAGACCAGCTGGCGGCTGTCCGGCGACCAGGCCACGGCGCTTTCGCCGCCCTTGGAATACGTCAGGCGACGCGCGGGGCTGTCATCAAGCAGGGACTTGATCCACAGGTCCGACCATTGCTCCTTGCTATCGTATGCACTGTCGACCACGGAAAACACGGCCCAGCGCCCGTCCGGGCTGGCGACGGGCGCGCCCACCCGTTTCATCAGCCACACGTCTTCATGCGTGATGGCGTGTCTGGCTTGCGTTTGCGTGGCGGCAACTGGGGTCGTGGCCTTGGTATCGGCGGCGTGAGCCAGCGAGGCGCAGGCTGCTGCGATCAGCAGAGAGCCGAGGGAACGGCGAAGACGGGGTGAGGTCATGGGCGTGGTCCGGGTAGTGAAAAAAGTACAGCGGGCAACATTATTGCCCATCGATTCGGCCGCTGCCAAGGCCATGAACCGTTACTTACCAGGCGGAAGCGGCGCGTATCGGGCGGGCAGCGCGTATCCGATCAGTTAAACTTGCCGCTTTATTCACGCTGGCGCTGATAGAACATGAAAATTTGTCTACCCTTATTGAAAACGGCCTTGCTGGGCGTGAGCTGCCTGCTGGCGGCCCCGGTTTTTGCCGCCGCCGCAGCACCGTACCCGAACACCAGCGCCATGGGCGTGGGTCATGCGGAAAGCACGGCCTGGTATGCGGGCTGCCTGAAGGTCAAGGATGCGGCGCCGCCGCCGGCCGACCTGCCGGCGCCGTCCGCCGTGGCGTCCTTGCAGCAATGCCAGGCGACGGACCTGTATTACGATACCAAGAGTATGTCCTCGCCCAAGCCGGCCGACTGGCGTCCCGTGCGTCATTGCGCGATGGCAACGCAGAACAGCGCCGTGCTGATGATGCTGTACCAGAATGGGCAAGGCGTGCAGAAAGACCCGCTGCTGGCCCTCAAGTATGCGTGCAGCATCGATGCGGCGCCGGCCGAGATGCAGGGCCGCATCGAACACTTGCAGAAGATCAATGCCAGCGGACGCGGCATGATCGACTTGTGCGATGACATTACCAGCGGCTACATGATGGGCGTGTGCAGCGCCATCGATGCGCGGCAAAAGCAGCGCGTGCGCGCACAGGCGACAGGCAAGGTCAGCGCAAGCATGCCTGCCGTGGCGCAAGCGTCGCTGCAAAAGCTGCAGGCGGCCGCAAGCAAGTTTGCCGACGCGCGCGCGGCCAATGAAACGGACTTGAGCGGCACGGCGCGCGCCGCCCAGAGCATCGCGGCCCGCACGGCCGAGCTCGACTTGCTGGCGCAGGACTTGCGTGAGTACGAAGGGGGCAAGTTGCCGGCCAGCATGACGAAGGAGCAGGCGGCGGCACTCGACAAGGAGCTCAACGCCATCTACGGCAAGCTGATGAAAAAGCCCGCGTCCACCTATGCGGGCGCCGTGGACAAGGAGGGCATCCGCGCCACCCAGCGCCTGTGGCTGGCGTACCGCGATGCCTGGATGAATTTTGGCGCCGTGCGCTATCCATCCGTCACCAGCGAGACCTGGGCCGGCCTGCTGACGGCGCGGCGCAATGCGCAACTACAAGATTTGCTGGGGAATTGAGGCATGCGCGAAGCGTATTATCACGAAGATGACTATTGCATGATCGAACTGCTGCCGCTGGATAATTTGCAGCACTGCTTGACGCAGATGGGCGAGCAGCAGGCGTTCGCCGATGCGCACCGCAGCGGCGCCGGCTGGACGGACATGTACGTGATCAAGGCGCCACCGTCGCCACTGCGCGCGCTGGGCCTGACGGCCGAGCAGCTGCGCCTGGCGCTGGACCATGCCATGCCGCCGTATGACGCCGTCTACACGGGCTACAGCAGTTACCGCGTGGAATGCAAGAACGTGCTGGCCTTTGGCGGCGACAAGACGGAAACCCTGTTTGCGGGCCTGGACGAGCAAGGTATCGTGTGCGACCTGTGGTGCAGCGATGGCATGCCGCAACTGTTGCTGCTGCCCTTGAAGGAGCAGTTGCTGCTGGCCGATTGGGGCGCGGGGTTTGCGTGTCCGCTGGCCGATGGGGAACTGTTCGCCCGCTATCTGCAGGAGTATGAACTGGACTGATCGAACTGAACTGATTACTCGCAGGCGATGGCGTTCGGCTGCGCCACTTTGACTACGGACGCCAGGCGCGCCATGTCGTTGCCGTCGCCTTGCTCGACGTACGGTTGATAGGTATCGATGACGATGCGCGCACGCGCTTGCCAGCCGCAATTGTCGGCCTGGCGCGCGGGCACGCGCAGTAGCCGGCGCGCCTCGGCGTCGTTGCTGAAACAAAACCACGCATCGTGCGTGGCGGCAGGGCGGGGCAAGCGGCCCCTTTGCGCCTTGTCGGGCGCGAAGCAGACGCGGTTGCCGATGATTTCCAGGCTCATCTCGTCCGTACGCGCGCTGTACTGGCCGTCGAGCACGATGGGCGTTTGCGCCTGGGCTGGCAGCAACAAAGAGCACAGCAGGGGGGATAGCAGGGTGGCAAGTTTCACAGTGCGTCTTTCCGTATCGTCAGCAGATGCACCAGTATATCGGCACTGGCGGCGCACGATTGCATTGCTCGCGGGGAGATTCTTTCCGCATCCGTCACGCACTGCTTTCGCTCAGCTTGTCTCTGGTCGAATTTACGCAAAAAAGGGTTGGAAAATGCTAGTTTGCCAACCCTGTGCGTACTGCTGTCTTCGTGGCAGGAGGGGATTAATGGTTCCCGTTGCCATGGACAAGGAATACTATATTCAAAAGAACCTCAACCAGCCGAGGCAGGGAGTATTTCCGCCGCCACTCCCCTTATGGGCCTACTGGTACAAATACCAGCAGGGGGTCGTCTGTCTGGCCCACCATCATGAGTCCATCAGCGGAAATACCCAGGGTGCGGGTCATCAGGCTCCTCGCGTACCCGGCAAACTTGAAACTCTTGAGCAGCATGCCGTTTGCGTCGTGCACCCATACGTCGGCGCTCGAATACCAGCCTGAGATGCCGCAGTAAACGCGATCATCGCTGCCCACCTCGACGTTGTTGGGGTAGGCATCTCCGCCGCTGAGGCTGCCGATGAAGCTCAGGTCCGACGGTTTTACGCTGCTGCAGCGGTAAGGTGCAGCCGACGCGACATACAGGCGCATGCCGTCAGCGCTGACCGCGATGTCTTGTCCATTCGATGCGCCGTTGATGAAGCCGGCGGAGCCCGCCGAAGCGCTGAACAGGGCACCGCCACCAATATCGGCGTAGTCAACTACAATTGCGCTTACCGATGCCGGGCTATAGCCTGAATCTTGCAAGTAGAGGCGGCTTCCGTCGCTCGATGCTGCCATGCTGTCGGCGTTGCCGATCATGCCCGCCACGGCACCTGTGCTGGCCAGGTATGCCTTGCCGTCGGCTGCTGCCACAATCTCTACGCCATTTGGCCGCAGGGCCAGCAAGGCCGACGATTGCTGGACTGCTGCTGCCATTGGCCAACTGGTTTTTTTCGTCAGCGTAGCCAGGTCCACGACGATGATATTCCGATTGGCGGTATCGTAGGTGTAAAGATGCCGGCCATTCGGGCTGATGGTCATGTCTCCCATCGCGCCACCGAGGTTGCTGATGGTGCCGACTTGGGTGGCGGAATAGATGTTATACACATCGATATCGCCTGTGCCGTTGTTTGCATACAGCAAAGGTCGGATCGGATCGGTCTTGAGGTGGCTGTAGGTCTTCGTCAATTTCGTCGTGACGGCCGGCGTGACGCTTCCTTTCCAGATCGCAACATGCAGCTGCTCTGAAGTCTGAATACCATTCTCGCTGGCCAGGCTGACGGTGGCATAGCTGATGGCGTCGACCGGTAAAGTGGATGGATCGGCCGTCAGTGTCAGCGCATTTCCGCTGCGTTGCACGGACAGCCATGCCTTGTCGGAACTGGCAGTCCATGCAGGGGTTAGCCCGAAGTTGTCGCGCACGGTGACCTTGCGCGACAGGCGTGACCAGCCTGGGGTGGAAGACAGCCCGACGCCGACTTCCGAGAACAGCAGTTTGCGCGTATCGCGCTGGGCGGTGATGGTGACTGGTACCGAGATGGTATCGCCATTGACTTGCGTGCTCGCGGTCAAGGTCGTGGCACTGGTTCCGATGGGCTGGTTGGCGCCGATTTGCGAAAGCATAATGCTGCTGCCAGCCTGATTCACCGTACCGCTGGTAGCGCTCGCGCCCAGCCATGCAGGCAGTGCCGAGAACGACCAGAGATAAGCGTTCGCCATGGTGTTGAGATTCAGCGTCAGGCTTGCTGTCGACGCAGGCGAGCGGCCATAAGGTCCTCCCAGCGTGATGCTGTCAATCGAGGACGTTAAGGTGGCTTTCGTCAAGTTCAGCGTGACAGGAACTTTGCTGTCGCTGACGTTCGGTGCGGTAATCGTTAACATTGCATCGTGTCGGCCGCTGGCAAGCTTGCCGTTCGCCGGGTCGACATATACCGATGCAATGGCAGGTGTGGTGCCGCTCGTCGGGGTCACTCCTAGCCATGCCGCGCTGGCGGTGGCTTTCCAGTTCGCCGCTAGGTTAGGTGCCGTAAATTTAACGGGCGCTGCCGCAATGGGAGCGCCGTTGATGCCATTGAAGGTAATCTGGCCGTGATCAATGGAAAAAGCGGCAGGCAGCAATTCGGCACTGACAGGCAGCGAGGCGATTTGCCCGTCGCTGCTTGTGACTACGATAGTGCCTGTCTGGACGCCAAATGTCAGCGCGGAAACATCATAGCCGACAGTAAACGAGCTGACGCCGTTACCTGCTGCCGTCGAGAGCTTGATCCATGCCGCGTTCGTGTTCACAGTCCATGTGCGACTTTTCGCGCTGACGTTGACAGTGACGGGCGCTGGCGCCGGATTTCCCTCAGAAATGGTCGCGTTGAGAAGGCCAAGTGGCGCCACTGTCATTGGTGACAAGGGTATCGGCACGACAGTGATCGCATATGGCAACTGCATCGGCGAACCGGGGAAGTGTTGCGTACAAGCGGCATCCTTGCAAACTTTGACTGAAAAAGTGCCTGTATGTTTTCCGATGGGCAGCGTCGGCGCAGTCTGGAGCAGAATGCTGTAACTGCCTGGGCTTAGCTGGGAAAATTGTACCTCCGGCAGTATCACGCCTGTCGTATCGATGACGTAGGCGAACACACTGTTTACATTTTGAAATTCCGATGGCGTGTTCACAGTCGCTAGCAATGACAATGCCTTCGTGCTCCCCTCATCGGCGGTAGCGGCGGCCGTCGGCACGCTGAATGTCAATGTTGGCGTGGGCGTCGGGGTAACTGGCACCGGAGGGGCAACGCCGCTGCTTCCGTCGCCTCCACCGCTTGGGCTACCACCGCCGCCACAGCCAGCAATTAATGTGGTTGCGAGCAAGTATGCCAGTGCGCGCGAAATGCTGTACCTGAAAAGAACGGACGCCATTTTTGTCGGAGGTAATCATTAAGAGAGAGGCATTATTGCTTATTTTAAATTGTTTGAATAGCATTTAGTTGCCAATAATTAATTTCCTTTATTTATTTTCTTTTTTACAAGTAATGGCATTCTCGACGCATTGCCTGTATGGCATCGTTGAAGCTGGCGAGCTGGATATGCTGGAGGGGAGGAAGCGCGTGCTGTATTTGCAACGAGCACGTTGGCATCGCGGTGGCGCGCCATTGCCATGGGCATGCGTCTTATTTCCTCACGGGTTTGGGAGTGTTGCGCAAGGCGCGGCTCAATGCTTGCTTGTCCGTCCTTTAGAAACATGGGTTAAGGCAGTGCCGGGAGAGTTTCTGCACTTGGCGGTGACCGGGGCACATTTCCCCCATGTGGGCAATATCACGGATAAAGACGCAAAAAAGGGTTAGCAAACGATAGTTTGCTAACCCTGATCTGTACTGCTGTATTCGTGGTAGGCCGTGCGGGATTCGAACCTGCGACCAACGGATTAAAAGTCCGCTGCTCTACCAGCTGAGCTAACGACCCGAAAGAGGCCGCATTATATATCAGTTGAAAAAGAATGCAAAGCATTCCTGCACGAAAATGAAGATGGCTCAATGCAGGGCGGCCGTGAGCTTCAACACTTCGTCGATGCTGGTCGTGCCATCGATGATCTTGCGCGCGCCGGCGAGGCGCAGCGGCGTCATGCCGTCGAGGATGCTTTGGCGGCGCAAGGCGTGCAGGTCGGCGCCCGCCTTGATGAGCTGGCCGAACGTTTCCGTCACGCTCAGCAGTTCATAAATGCCGGCCCGCCCCAGGTAGCCGCTGTGGCGGCACAGGGGGCAGCCGGCGGGGCGGTACATGGCGCGGGGGCGTTCCAGCTGGCCGCCCGTCAGGCGCTGCCATGACGCGTCGTCCGGGGCGCCGCCCGGCTGTTTGCAGGCCGGACACAGGCAGCGCAGCAGGCGCTGCGCCAGCACGCCGATCAGGCACGCTTCCAGCAGATAGGCGGGCAAACCCAGTTCCAGCAGGCGCATGACGGCCGAGGGGGCGTCGTTGGTATGCAGGGTCGACAGCACCAGGTGGCCCGTCAGCGCCGCCTGGATGGCCATCTCGGCCGTGGCCAGGTCGCGGATCTCTCCCACCATGATGATGTCGGGATCTTGCCGCATCAGCGCCCGCACGCCATCGGCAAACGACAGTTCGATGCCGGCCTGGGTTTGCACCTGCATCTGGTTGAAGGCCGGCTCGACCATTTCGATGGGGTCTTCCACCGTGCACACATTGACTTCGCTGCCGGCCAGCGCCTTCAAAGTGCTGTACAGGGTGCTGGTCTTGCCCGAGCCCGTGGGGCCCGTCACCAGCACGATGCCGTGCGTGCGCGTCGTCAGCTGGCGCCAGCGTTCGGCATCGGCGGGCGGAAAGCCCAGTTCGGCCAGACTCTTGACGGCCACTTCCGGATCGAAGATGCGCATGACGAGCTTTTCGCCGAAGGCCGTGGGCAAGGTCGACAGGCGCAGCTCGATTTCCTGCCCTTGCGCATTGCGCGTTTTGATGCGGCCATCCTGGGGGCGGCGCTTTTCCACCACATCCATGCGCCCGAGCAACTTGATGCGCGCCGTCATGGCCAGCATGACGACGGGCGGCAATTGATAGGCCTGGTGCAGGCGGCCGTCGATGCGCAGGCGCACGAGGCCCGCGTCGCGCTTCGGTTCCAGGTGGATGTCGGACGCGCGCTGGGCAAACGCGTATTGCCACAGCCAGTCGACGATGCGCACCACGTGCTGGTCGTTGGCGTCGAGGCTGGTCTTGTTGCGCCCCAGTTCCACCAGCTGCTCGAAATTGTGGCGCAGCGCCAGGTCTTGCGTGGATGCTTGCCGGGCCACCTTGACGGAGGTGGCCAGGCTGAAAAATTGCGCGATGGCGTCGGCGATGTGCAGCGGGTTGGCGATGACCAGGCTCAGCTTGCGCGGCGCCAGGTTGCCCAGCTGCGCCTGCCAGGCGAGCGCGTAGGGCTGGGCCGTGGCGATGACGATGCGGTCAAGCGTGCTTTCCACTGGCAGGATGTTGAAGCGGGCCGCATAGCCGGCCGTCATGACGTCGGCCACCTGGCTGAAATCGATGTGCAGGGGATCGATGCGCAGATACGGCAAGCTCGCGCGTTGCGCCAGCCAGGCGCACAGGGTATCGAGCGTCAGTGCGCCGTGGGCGATGCTGCACAGCGGATGCAAGGCGGGCGCCGGCAGCAGGGCGGTCTGGGTGGCGATGGCGGCCGCTTGCACCGCGTCGAGCAAGCCGTCTTCCTGCAGCCAGGCCAGCAGTTGCGGCAGTTCCAGTGGCGTGTCGGGCGAGATGGGAGAGGAAGGCGGGGAGGCGGGCATGGCCGGCGTCTTTCAGGACTGCCGGCCTTGTCTGGGAATGCCGGCGCTTACAGGGTGCTGACGATGCCCTTGACCCAGGTCTTGGCGGGCAGCTTGGTCTCGGCGACGATCTGCTTGGCGCGTTCGAGCAAGGCGGCTTGCGCGTCGGCATCGAGTGCCACTTTCGTCTTGAACGCGATCGCCACCACGTTCCCATCATGGACTTCCGGCAGGCAGATCACCTGTGCAAACGCAAACTTCATCGCCTTGATGTTCTTTGCGTAGCTGGGATGGTCGCCAAACAGGTTGACCGTCATGATGCCGTGCGGCGCCAGGCAAGCGCAGCAGGCGGCATAGAAATCGGCGCTGTCGAGCACGGGACCGCGCGCCGTGGCGTCGTACAGGTCCACCTGCAAGGCGTCCAGGGTGCCGTGGTTGGCTTCATCGTTGACGTAGTCGAGCGCATCCATCTCGCGCACGTGCAGACGCTCGTCGTTGGGCGGCAGTTTGAACATCGAGGCGCAGATGGCGATGACGGAAGGATTGAGTTCGATGGCTTCGACCTGCGCCTGCGGGAACTGGCGGTAGCAGAACTTGGTCAGCGCGGCCGTGCCCAGGCCCAGCTGGGCGATGCGCTGCGGCTGCTCGATCCACAGCATCCACGCCATCATCTGCTGCGCATATTCGAGTTCCGGCCAGTCCGGCTTGCGGATGCGCATGGCGCCCTGCACCCATTCCGTGCCGAAATGCAGATAGCGCACGCCATCCATTTCCGACAGGGTAACAGGGGCGTAGCGGGGCTTGCGCGCAGGGCGCGAGGATTCGACTTGTTCGATGGATTTTCGTTTGATAAGCATAAGGCGGCCTGAAAGTGTGCCGCATTATAGCCCGTGCCGGAGCGCCATAAAAAATGCCAGCCGCTGGGGCTGGCATGGTAGGGGCCGGTTGTTACGCTTACTGCTGAGCTGGCTCGATCGAGACGCGCAGACGGATGCGCTCGCCCGGATCGTAGGACATGATGCTCGTGTAGTTGCGGCCGCGGTAGTCGTAGGTGACCTGGTAGCCATTGTTGCGCGATTCCCAGTGGTCGACCTGACGGCATTGCTTGACGGCTTGTTCCTGCATGCCGCCCTGGTAATTGTTCTGGTTGTCGACACGGTCGCCTACGACGGCGCCGGCGATCGCGCCCGCCGCTGCTGCTGCCGTGCGGCCATTGCCGCCACCGACCTGGCTGCCGAGCAGGGCGCCGGCGATACCGCCGACGATGGAGCCGCCAGCGCTGCGCTGTTGCGGCGGCGCCTGCACTTGCACGTATTCCGTACGGCATTCCTGGCGTGGACGATTGATCTGTTCCACTTGCGGCACGACGCGTACGACCTTGCCGAAATCTTCAAAGTCGGCGGCCTGGGCGAGTGGCAATGTGCCGAGACAAACGGCTGACAACATCAATTTGGCTTGCAAGTTCATTTGTAACCTCGTTATCTAGAGAATCTTTCAGGGTATTTTTTACAACTTGGGACTATAGTAATCCCGCCAGACCGGGGCAAGTGTTTCGCATGGCAACAAAATGTAACAGCCCAAGCCCCTTGCCCCACAGTCTGTAACATGCACTTTCAATCGATACAAGATGTTGAAGTGACTTGAAACCAGCGGTTTGTAACAAATCTTGCGTTTGACATCATATTCGGGTTGATTCATGCAGGACAACACGTTACCCTAATACGCGTATGGCTTATATAAAATCGCACTGAATCGCATAAAAGTTGATACAGATCGAATCACCGCGTGCGCATTGACCCGCGTGCGGGGATGCAATAAGACGAGCAGCTAGAAAAAATCCATACATAACAGGTCGATTTGAGGGAAAAATGAGTTTGTTACTAACCGTGCCGCCCAACCTTGTCCAGTCCATCCGTGCCTTTCGCGTGACCGAATTACAAGACGAGGCGATCCGTCTCGGGCAGCACTTTTTATATGCGCATTGCAACGCTGGACAGACCAAACAACAAGTCATCGGCATTATTGCGGAAGCCTTCCTGTTTCCGAAAAACCTGGCGAAGAATTTCGATGCCCTGCGCCTGTGCCTGACGGACACCATGTTCAAGGCGGGCACGCAGACGGGCTTCCTGGTGGTGCTTGAGCAATTGCCAAATACGCAAAAATTCGACAAGGAAGCGCGCGAGATCCTGCTCGACGTATTCCGCGACGCGGCCGACTACTGGGCCGAGAAGAAAGTCCCGTTCCGCGTCTTCTATTCGTTCGAGTAAGCACCTACTCACGCCGCGGCGGCCTCAAACCAGCCTTTCATGCCCTGATCGGGCAGCGTAATCGGGCAGCGGCGGGGGGCCGGTCGCTATGTTGCGCCGCAACAATAATAGCGGCCTTTCTTGGTTCGCATCGCCATAGCGGGTACAATGCGCGCTATGAAAAATATCGTTATCCTCATTTCCGGACGCGGCAGCAACATGGAAGCGGTCGTGCGCGCGGCGCAAGCCGAGCAATGGCCAGCCCGTATTGCCGCCGTCATCAGTAACCGGGCCGATGCCCAGGGACTGGTTTTTGCCGCGGAACATGGGATAGCGACCGCTGTCGTTGCCAACAAGGATTATGCCAGCCGCGAACAGTTCGATGCGGCGCTGCAAACCGTGATCGACGGCTACGCCCCCGACCTGGTCGTGCTGGCCGGTTTCATGCGCATCCTGACGCCGCCCTTCGTCGAGCATTACGCGGGGCGCATGCTCAATATCCACCCGTCGCTGCTGCCGCTGTTCCCGGGCATGGCGACGCACCGCCAGGCGCTCGAGGCGGGCGTAACGGAACACGGCGCGACCGTGCATTTCGTGACGGCCGAGCTCGATCATGGCCCGGCCGTGGCGAGCGCGAAAGTCCCCGTCTTGCCGGGCGACACAGAAGACAGCTTATCGGCGCGCGTGCTGGTACAGGAACATCTGCTTTACCCGCGCGCCATCCGCCTGTTCATTGACGATAAACTGTCGGTCGAGCATGGCCAGGTCCGCGTGGACCCTCAATAAAATATTACAGGAAGAATAACAATGAGATTGCCACCAGCGATACTTGCCAATGCTGAAGAAGTATTGCGCGAAATTTTACGTTTCACGGCCCCGGCCGACACTACCCTGTCGCGCTATTTCCGCGACCATCCGCGCCTCGGTTCGCGCGAACGCGGCGCCATCGCCGAAGGCATCTATGCCGTGCTGCGCAACAAATCGTTCTTTACCGATTTCGCCGAAGCGGGCAGCGGCCCCACCATGCGCCGCCTGACCATCCTCGGCCTGGCCGAAGCCGTGGGCGCCGACTCCTTGGGCGGCCTGACGGAAGAAGAAGTGGAATGGCTGGAACGCATCACGCAGATCGACCGCAGCCTGATGCCGGCGAACATGCGCGCCAATATGCCGACCTGGCTGTTCGACAAGCTGATCGCCCAGTTCGGCGAAGCGGAAACCATGAAGCTGGCCGATGCGCTGAACGCGCCGGCGCCGCTGGACTTGCGCGTCAATTCGCTCAAGGCCACGCGCGAAGACGTGATGCTGGCCCTGGCCGAAGCGCCGATTCTCAGCACGCCGACGCCGTTTGCGCCGCTGGGTTTGCGCGTGATCAAGAAGCCATCGCTGCAAAACCTGCCATTGTTCCAGAGCGGCGCCATCGAAGTGCAGGATGAGGGCAGCCAGATCCTGTCGCAGATCGTCGGCGCCAAGCGCGGCGAGATGGTGGTCGATTTCTGTGCCGGCGCGGGCGGCAAGACGCTCGCATTGGGCGCGCTGATGCGCAACACGGGCCGCTTGTACGCGTTCGACGTATCGGAAAAGCGTCTGGCCAAGCTCAAGCCGCGCATGGCCCGCAGCGGCCTGTCGAACGTGCATCCGGTGCAGATCGCGCATGAGCGCGATGCCAAGATCAAGCGCTTGGCCGGCAAGATCGACCGCGTGCTGGTCGATGCCCCGTGCAGCGGCCTGGGCACCCTGCGCCGCAATCCGGACGTCAAATGGCGCCAGCAGCCGAACTCCATCGTCGAGCTGCAAGCCAAGCAGGCAGCCATCCTGGCCGGCGCGGCGCGCCTGGTCAAGGGCGGCGGCCGCCTCGTGTACGCCACCTGCAGCTTCCTGAACGAAGAAAACGATCAGATCGCCGAGCAATTCCTGGCGGCCAACCCCGACTTCACCCTGGTGCCGATGAGCAAGGTGCTGGCCGAACAGAAGATCGAGCTGGAAATGGGCGACTACCTGAAACTGCTGCCGCACCTGCACCAGACGGACGGCTTCTTCGCCGCCGTGTTCGAGCGCAAGGTCATGCCGAAAAAAGTCTACGCCGATGAAAAGCCGGCCGACGACGTTGACGCTGAACCAGCCGAGTAAGCCTGTCACGGGCCGCCGCTGCACCCTGCAGCGGCGCCCTTCAATGCCGCCAGCCCGCCTGGCGGCATGGGATCACTCCCCATCCGTACCATCTTCGTCCCACCTTCCGGACCGCATCCGCCATGAATGAAACCCCGCTGCTCAACCTGATCACTGATTTTGTCGACGATTTCCGCCAACCGGCCATCCTGTGGCAGGCGCTGGTCATCCTTGCCTGCCTGGCGCTGAGCTGGCTGCTGGTGCGGCAGTTGCGCGTGTTCCTGCATAAGCGGGCGGAAGCGGCGGCCACGCCCGCCACGCCGGAAACCTTGCAGCGCACGGACAGTTTCATCCGCATTTTGACGCCCGTCCTGGCGGCCATGCTGCTGGGCATTGCGCAACATTTCCTGGCCAAGTTTCAGTCGGTGAACCTGCTCAGCATTGCCATCCCCCTGTGCACGTCGATGGCGCTGGTGCGCTTCGGCTTTTATGTGCTGCGCCGCATTTTTGCCCGTCATGGCGACATCAGTCCCACCATGTTGTTGCTGGAAAAGATTTTCACGGTGGTGGTGTGGGCCGGCATGGCCCTGTACATCACGGGCCTGTGGCCGGAACTGCATACCTTCCTGGAAAGCATCGTCGTGCCGCTGGGACGCAACAAGGTCTCCGTGGCTGCCATCTTGCAAGCCGCTATTTCGGTCGCCGTGCTGCTGGTACTGGCCATGTGGGCCGGCACCTCGCTCGACGAGCGTCTGATGAAAATGCAGGGTCTGCACACTTCCCTGCGCGTGGTGCTGTCGCGCATGGGACGCGCCGTGCTGATCCTCGTTTCCGTGCTGGTCAGCCTGTCGCTGGTGGGCATCGACTTGACGGTGCTGTCCGTGTTCGGCGGCGCCTTCGGCGTGGCGCTGGGCTTCGGCTTGCAAAAGATCGCCGCGAACTTCGTCTCCGGCTTCATCATCCTGCTCGACCGCAGCCTGACCATCGGCGACATGATCACCGTCGGCCAATTTACGGGTAAGGTGACGCAGATCAATACGCGCTATACTGTGTTATTGGGCGGCGATGGCGTTGAATCCATCGTGCCGAATGAAATGCTGATTTCGGGCGGCGTGCAAAACATGTCGCTGAGCAACCGCATGGTCTGGCTGTCGACGGCCGTGTCGGTGGGCTATGAAACGGATCTCGATGTGATCTTCCCCTTGCTGGAAGCGGCGACGGCTAAGGTGCCGCGCGTGTCGCAAAGCAATCCGCCCTCGGCGACGCTCGTGCGTTTCGGCGCCGACGGCCTCGATGTGCAGATCGGTTTCTGGATCGCGGATCCGGAAAACGGCACGGGCGGCGTGAAGTCGAATGTGAACCGCGCCATCTGGCGCACCTTGCAGGAACATAAGGTTACTGTACCGTTTCCGCAACGCGAATTGCGTATTGTTGGTACGCCTGCTGCCCCGCTCGCCAGCGCGGCAGACGGTGAGTCCCCGCCATCCGGCACCCAGCCTTAACCTCGCTGCCTGCCTCCGTTTTTGCCTGATAGCACCCATTAGGGCGTACAATCACGCCTAAAATTAACTCTGCCGGACCTCCAGAGTCACTGGAGCGACCGTGCGCACGCCCTGTCCACTTGGAGTAGTAGTAATGACATTGAGTTCCGTTTTACACGACGTTTTGCAGTTCATGGCCACGGGCATTACCGATCTGTCCGCATGGCAAGTTTTCCTGTACACCATGGTGGTCACGCATATCACCATCGCCAGCGTCACGATTTACCTGCATCGCCACCAGGCCCACCGGGCGCTGGAATTGCATGCGATTCCCAGCCATTTCTTCCGTTTCTGGCTGTGGCTGACGACGGGCCAGGTGACCAAGGAATGGGCGGCCATCCACCGCAAGCACCACGCCAAGTGCGATACGGAAGAAGATCCGCACAGCCCTGTGACGCGCGGTATCAAGAAAGTGTTCTGGGAAGGCGCCGAGCTGTATCGCGCTGAATCGAAGAACATGGAAACCATGGCCAAGTATGGCCACGGCACGCCAACGGACTGGATCGAACGCAACCTGTACACCAAGTACAGCTGGCTGGGCGTGGTGTCGCTGTTCGTCATCAATTTCGTGTTGTTCGGCGTGATCGGCATTTCCGTGTGGGCTGTGCAAATGATGTGGATCCCCATCACGGCGGCCGGCATCATCAACGGCATCGGCCACTACTGGGGCTACCGCAACTACGATTGCGCCGATGCGGCCACCAACATCATTCCGTTCGGCATCCTGATCGGCGGCGAAGAGTTGCACAACAATCACCATACCTATGCCACGTCGGCCAAGCTGTCGTCGAAATGGTATGAAATCGATATCGGCTGGGCGTACATCCGCGCGCTGGAAATGCTGGGCCTGGCCAAGGTGAAAAAGCTGGCGCCGGAACCGAAGTTCTCGCACGGCAAGCTGGAAGCGGACTTCGAGACCTTGCAATCGGTCATCGCCAACCGCTACGACGTGATGGCCAAGTATGCGAAATCGATCAAGCATGCCTGGAAGGAAGAGCTGGAACACCTGAAGCACAAGGCCGAGCTGGAAAAGCGCTTCCTGAAATCGTCGCGCAAGCTGATGCAGCGCGAGCCGGGCAAGCTGGCCGATGCGCACCATGAGCAGTTGTCGGAACTGTTCCAGCACAGCAAGGCGCTGGAAACCATGCACCACATGCGCGTGGAACTGGGCGCCATCTGGGAGCGTTCGCACTTTACGCGCGAGCAATTGCTGCAGAAGCTGCAAGACTGGTGCGCGCGCGCCGAAGCGTCGGGTATCCAGTCGCTGCAGGACTTCTCCTTGCGCCTGCGCAGTTATGCATAAAGTTATGCATAAGTAAGCTGCTGCATATCAAGGCCCTGGTTTCCAGGGCCTTTTTTTGTCCCGGCACAAGGCGAGGGGAGCCGGCTGAAAATCAGGGCGAAAAAAAACCGCTCATCGGAGCGGCTCTTTTTACAGAACACAAGATCAATTACTTGATTTTGGTTTCTTTGTACGTGACGTGCTTGCGTGCTTTAGGATCGAATTTCATGATCTCCATTTTCGCAGGCGTCGTACGCTTGTTTTTGGTAGTCGTGTAGAAGTGACCCGTACCGGCGGTCGATTCTAACTTGATTTTGTCGCGGCCTGATTTTGCCATGATAGCTCCCTTATTCTGCTAATTAGACTTTTTCGCCACGAGCGCGCATATCGACCAATACGGCGTCGATGCCGACTTTATCGATGACGCGCAGACCGGCGTTGGACAAACGCAGGGAGACCCAGCGGTTTTCAGATTCAACAAAAATACGACGATTCTGCAAGTTAGGCAAAAAACGACGTTTGGTTTTGTTGTTTGCATGGGAAACATTGTTGCCGACCATCGGCTTCTTCCCAGTGACTTGGCAAACACGTGCCATGGCGCACTCCTTAAAGATATTCCAAATTGGAAAAACGAGAGTATATCCAAAATAAGCAGATTTATCAATGACTTGCGAAAAACAATTGTGTCATGTCGTATTTAAAAAATTTAACAATTTGACGTTTGCCTATTCTTCATAGGGAAACCGCTGGTAAACCGCGTCGTTTACTGCTAGATAACAGTCCCTCTGCTGTCACGTATGTCCTTGTTTACACATGGTTAACTGTGAATCGGCTGGCGCCGGCTTAGATCTGGCCGTGTTCCGCAAAGGAATGCACTTGCCGCCCGGCCACGACGAAATGGTCGAGGATGCGCACGTCCACCAGCGACAACGCTTGCGCCAGCGCGCGCGTCAGTAATAGATCCGACTCGCTCGGTTCCGGCGTGCCGGACGGGTGGTTATGGGCCAGCATGACGCTGGCCGCGTTGTGCAGCAGCGCCTGTTTCACCACTTCGCGTGGATACACGCTGGTGTGGGTGAGGGTGCCGCGAAACATTTCCTGTGTCGTGATCAGGCGGTTCTTGACGTCCAAAAACAACACGTGAAACGCTTCATGCGCGAGGTTGCCCAGGGTCAGGCGCAAATAGTCTTTGACGGCGTGCGGCGAATTGAGGGCTTGTCCCGCCTGCAAGTCTTCGATGATGGCGCGCCGCGCCAGTTCCAGCACCGCTTGTAGCTGCGCGAACTTGGCGCTGCCCATGCCGTGCACGGCGGAAAAACTCACGAGGCTGGCGCCGAACAGGCCCCGCAGGGAGCCGAAGTGCTCGACCGTGTCGCGCGCCAGTTCGACGGCGCTCTTGCCGCGCACGCCCGTGCGCAGGAAGACGGCCAGCAATTCCGCGTCCGACAGCGATTGCGCGCCATCCTCGATCAGGCGTTCGCGCGGCCGTTCGCCGGCCGGCCAATCCTTGATGCCCATGCTGTTCTCCTGTTTGGCACCGGCGCGCGCCCCAGTGTGGCCTTCTTTGACGAAGCCATGGGGCAGGCGCGGCCAGTGTGGCTTACAATATCGTTTTGCACCAGTTACCTGAAAACTACTATGTCCAACGAGCAACCAGCAGTCGTCACCGAAGCGGCTTACCTCACCCTGCATTATCGTCTTGCTACTGTTGACGGTACTGATATTGTCACTACCTTCAGCGGAAATCCTGCTACCTTGATGCTGGGACAGGGCCAGCTGGCGCCATTCCTTGAGCAGCGTCTGCTGGGCTTGCCTGAAGGCACGCACCAGACGTTCGAGCTGGCGGCCGGCGAAGGCTTTGGCGAGCGCAATCCCGAGCTGGTGCAGTCCGTTTCGCGCGCGACCCTGGACGAAAACTCCGTGCCGGGCGCCGACTACAAGATCGGCGACCTGGTCGACTTCGCCGCGCCGGGCGGCGGCCGTTTTGCCGGCGTGCTGCGCGAAATGCGTGAGGACTCCGCCCTGTTCGATTTCAACCATCCGCTGGCCGGCCAGCCGCTGCGTTTTGAAGTCAAGCTCATTTCGGTCCTGTAAGGAATTGCGATGGATAAAGAACTGTTACTGGCCCAGCCCCGCGGTTTCTGCGCTGGCGTCGACCGGGCGATCGAAATCGTCGAGCGCGCCTTGCAGCAATTTGGCGCACCGATCTACGTGCGCCATGAAATCGTCCACAACGCCTATGTGGTGGCCGACTTGCGCAACAAGGGCGCCATCTTCATCGATGACCTCGACGACGTGCCTGCTGGTAATACGCTCGTGTTTTCCGCGCATGGCGTGTCGAAAGCCGTACGCGCCGAGGCGGAATCGCGCGGCCTGAGCATTTTTGATGCCACTTGCCCGCTCGTCACCAAGGTGCACATGGAAGTGGGCAAGATGCGCCGCGAAGGCCGCGAGATCATCATGATCGGCCACGACGGCCATCCCGAGGTGGAAGGCACGATGGGCCAGGCCGATATGGGCATGCATCTGGTGGAAACGCTCGAAGATGTGGCGAAATTGCAGGTCGCCAATCCGGAGAGCCTGGCCTATGTTTCGCAAACAACGTTGTCAGTTGACGACACCAGCGACATTATTGCGGCCTTGAAAGCGAAATATCCGAATATCGCCGAGCCGAAAAAAGGCGACATTTGCTACGCCACCACGAACCGCCAGGAAGCCGTGAAATTCATGGCGCCGCAAGTGGAAGTGGTGATCGTTGTGGGCAGCCCGAACAGCTCGAATTCGAACCGCTTGCGCGAAGTGGCCGAGAAGATGGGCACGCCTGCCTACATGGTCGACAATGCCTCGCAGATCGACCCCGCCTGGCTGGAAGGCAAGCTGCGCGTGGGTGTCACGGCTGGCGCCTCGGCGCCCGAGGTGCTGGTGCAAGCCGTCATCGACCGCTTGAAAGAGTGCGGCGTGAAGAGCGTGCGCCCCCTCGATGGCGTGCAGGAAGCCGTCACGTTCCCGATGCCGAAAGGCCTCGATGGCATCAAGCGCGACGTCGCCTGAGCCTGCGGGACGATTGAGTATCGATGAGGAGTCACCTCAAAACAAAATTTAATTCGGAAATGATCGTTTTATTCCAAGTTTAGTTTTTGCAAAAGATCGTTATGATTGCCTCAAGCTTGAATATGTTGTCGTTATGACTAAGCAAGGTCACGCGCGTTTTGAGTGCGTGCACCATGCTGGTGAGAACGGTCCAGGGATGGCACTGCAGGAATTCTTCCTCCGGTGCCGTTTTTGTATCAGCGACATGTTCCGGCGGAAGTTGTTCCCGAAAAATGCATATTTGATAGGGCAATCTGACCATGGATACATTCATCCAGCAAATCATCAACGGCTTGGTGTTGGGCAGCATGTATGCCTTGATCGCCCTCGGTTACACCATGGTGTATGGCGTGTTGAACCTGATCAACTTCGCCCACGGCGACGTGCTCATGATCGGCGCCATGGTGGGCTTGACCATTCTCAAGCTGCTGGGCATTTATGTGCCGGACTGGCCCGGCTATTTGAAACTGGCCACCGCCATCCTCGGCGCCATCCCCATTTGTATTCTGGTCAACATCTTCATCGAGCGGGTCGCCTACCGCCGCCTGCGCAACGCCCCCCGCCTCGCTCCCCTGATTACCGCCATCGGCGTCTCCATCCTGCTGCAAACCTTCGCCATGATGATCTGGACGCGCAATCCGCTGCCATTTCCCCAGTTGCTGTCGACCGACCCGCTGCACATCGGTGGCGCTGTTATTTCCCAAACGCAAGTATTGCTGCTGGCCCTGGCCGCCATTTCCATGGGATCCCTGGTCTTACTTATTGAGAAAACCAAGATGGGCCGCGCCATGCGGGCCACGGCGGAGAATCCTCGCGTGGCGGGCCTCATGGGTGTCGATTCCGACAAGGTCATCGTCGCCACGTTCGCCATTGGCGCCGCGCTGGCCGCCGTGGCGGGCGTGATGTGGGGCGCCAACTATGCCTCGGTAAAGTTTTCGATGGGAGCGCTTCCCGGGCTGAAGGCATTTTGCGCGGCCGTGCTGGGCGGCATCGGCAATATCTATGGCGCCATGCTGGGCGGCATCCTGCTGGGCCTCATCGAGAGCCTTGGTGCCGGGTATATCGCCTATCTCACCGCTGGTTTCCTCGGTAGCAATTACCAGGATATCTTTGCCTTCATCGTGCTGATCATCGTGCTGACCCTGCGCCCGTCCGGCATCATGGGCGAACGCGTGGCCGACCGCGCCTGACGTCATCCATAAAAACAAGGAGTTGACCATCATGGCACTACTCGATTTTGACGCTAAGAAAAATCCGACCAAAGCCTACGCCGGCATGCTGGGCCTGGCCGCGCTGCTGATGGTGTTCCCGTTTTTTGCCGCCCAGTTCGGCAATTCGTGGGTGCGCATCGTCGACATGGCCTTGCTGTACATCATGCTGGCCCTGGGCTTGAACATCGTCGTCGGCTTTGCCGGCCTGCTCGACCTCGGCTACATCGCCTTCTACGCCGTGGGCGCCTACCTGACGGCCTTGCTGGCGTCGCCCCAGTTCGCCATCCTGCTCGAATCGGTGGTAAATCAGTATCCTGTGCTGGGTGAAACCCTGGTGCAACTGATGGGGCCGGAAATCCGCGAAAACGGCGTCCACCTGTCGATCTGGATCATCGTGCCCCTGGCCGCTGCCGTGGCCGGTCTGTTCGGTGCTCTGCTGGGCGCGCCAACCTTGAAGTTGCGCGGCGACTATCTGGCTATCGTGACCCTGGGCTTTGGCGAGATCATCCGTATTTTCATGGGCAACTTGAATGAGCCCATCAATTTCACGAATGGCGTGCAAGGCATCAACATGGTTGACCCCATCCGCATCTTCGGCGTCAACCTGGCGGGCGAGGCGGGTACCAACAGCACCGTCGTGGTCGGCGGCTTTTCCATGCCGTCCGTAAATGCATATTATTTTCTATTCCTCTTCCTGTGCATCGCCGTCGTGTTCGTCACCAAGCGCCTCCAGCATTCGCGCTTGGGCCGCGCCTGGGTGGCCATCCGCGAAGACGAGATCGCCGCCAAGGCCATGGGCATCAATACGCGCAACGTCAAATTGCTGGCCTTTTCCATGGGCGCCTCGTTCGGCGGCGTGGCGGGCGCCATGTTCGCCTCGTTCCAGGGCTTTGTCGCGCCGGAATCGTTCTCCTTGACGGAATCGATCGCCGTGCTGGCCATGGTCGTGCTGGGCGGCATCGGCCATATCCCTGGCGTGATCCTCGGCGGCGTGATCCTTGCTTCGATACCCGAAGTGTTGCGCCATGTCGTCGAGCCGGCGCAGAAGGCGCTGTTTGGCGAGATCATCATCGACGCTGAAGTCTTGCGCCAGTTGCTGTACGGTCTGGCCATGGTACTTATTATGCTTATACGTCCCGCCGGCTTGTGGCCATCGCCGAAGCACGAAGACCGGCCCGACCACGATGTCGACCAGCCCAACAAATCCACCGGCGTCGTGTCCGCGTAAGGGAGGGATAGCATGAGCGAACAGATCATTCTCAATATCGCTGGCGTAAATAAACGTTTCGGCGGCTTGCAGGCGCTCACCGATGTGGGCATTACCATCCGACAAGGGCAGATCTATGGCTTGATCGGCCCGAACGGCGCCGGCAAGACGACCTTCTTCAACGTGATCACGGGCCTGTACCAGCCCGACACGGGCACTTTCGAGCTGGCCGGCAAGCCGTATTCGCCGTCCGCGCCGCACAAGGTGGCCAAGGCGGGCATCGCGCGCACGTTTCAGAACATCCGCCTGTTTGGCGACATGACGGCGCTGGAAAACGTCATGGTGGGGCGCCACGTGCGCTCGCACCAGGGCGTGTTCGGCGCCATCTTCCGCCACAAGGCGGCGCGCGAGGAAGAAGCATCGATCCGCAAGCGGGCGATGGAGCTGCTCGATTTCGTCGGCATCGCCCAGTTCGCCAGCCGCACGGCGCGCTTCTTGTCGTACGGCGACCAACGGCGCCTGGAAATCGCCCGCGCGCTGGCCACCGACCCGCAACTGCTGGCACTCGACGAGCCGGCGGCCGGCATGAATGCCACGGAAAAGCTGGCCCTGCGCGAGTTGCTGGTGAAAATCAAGGCTGAAGGAAAGACCGTGCTGTTGATCGAGCACGACGTGAAACTGATGATGGGACTGTGCGACCGCATCACGGTGCTCGAGTATGGCAAGCGCATCGCGGAAGGCTTGCCGGCCGAAATACAACAAAACCCGGCCGTCATCGAGGCTTATCTGGGGGGATCGCACGCATGAGCAATATATTGAAGGTGGCGGGCCTGCACGTGGCTTACGGCGGCATCAAGGCCGTGAAAGGCATCGACCTGGAAGTCAACCAGGGCGAGCTGATCGCCCTGATCGGCGCGAACGGCGCCGGCAAGACGACGACCTTGAAAGCCATCACGGGCACTTTGCCTGCGTGCAAGATCGAAGGCACGATCAGTTACCTGGGCGAATCGCTCAAGGGCACGAAGTCGTTTCACCTGGTGGAAAGGAAGCTGGCCATGGTGCCGGAAGGGCGGGGCGTGTTTACCCGCATGTCGATCCGCGAAAACCTCATGATGGGCGCCTACACGCGCACGGACAAGGCTGGTGTCGAAGATGACATTGCCAAGTGGTTCGACGTGTTTCCACGCCTCAAGGAGCGGGCGGCGCAGATGGCGGGCACCCTGTCGGGCGGCGAGCAGCAGATGCTGGCCATGGCGCGCGCCCTGATGAGCCATCCGAAGCTGCTGCTGCTCGACGAGCCGTCGATGGGCTTGTCGCCCATCATGGTCGAGAAAATCTTCGAGGTGATCCGCAAGGTGTCGTCCGAAGGCATCACGATCTTGCTGGTCGAACAGAATGCCCGTTTGGCCCTGCAGGCGGCGCACCGCGGCTATGTGATGGATTCCGGCCTGGTCACCATGGGCGGCAATGCGGCGGCCATGCTCGACGATCCGCGCGTGAAGGCGGCGTATCTGGGAGAGTAAGGGCGGGAAAGTAAAAGCGCATAAAAAATGCCCCAGCAGGGCTGGGGCATAATGGCATCCGTCAGGGAAGTGCGGGATGGATGCCTGGAGGAGCTGGTACTAAAGTAACCCCCGAGGATTACTTAGCGGACCGCCGTGGCGGTCGCGCAGGAATTACTTGGCGGCAGCGCGCGGAACGACTTTTTCAGCCGCTTGCGTGAACTGGTTCACGGCCGAGGTCAGGTTCGCTTCGATGGCTTCGACGGCTTGCTTGCTGGTTTTCGAGAACTGCTCGTAGCCTGCATTGGCGTTGCCGATGGCGCTTTTCAGGATGGCAACGGCGTTTTCCGAACCGGCTGGCGCGTTCTTGGTGACTTCTTCCACCAGGGACAGGACTTTACGGTTGGTTTCAGCGATTTGCGTTTCAGCAGCTTTGCTGAACTCGGCTTGCGTGCCCGACGTGATGGCAGCCAGGTGACGGCCGTAAGCGATGGCTTTTTCGGCGCTAGGCTGGGCTTGAGCAGCGCTCAGCGAGAAGAATTCTTGTGGATCTTTTGCCGACAGCAATTGCTTGGCGGCGGCGGTCGATTCTTCCAGCGTTGCCTTGGCAGCGGTCAGGTTCAGTTCGACGATCTTTTCGATGCCTTCGAAGGCTTTGCCCGTCAGCGACGAGAACAGGGCGAATTGGGCTTCCAGGTTGGCTTTGGTAGCGGACGAAAATTGCTCAGGAATTGAAAACATATAAATCTCCAAAAAATCGAAATCTGGTTAATTTGATGCTGCGTGTACCGTTTGGGAAAGCAGGTGAATCTAAATTTTTCAAGCTGAACAAGAATTGTGCAACGCAACAAACCCTATTCTACGGCGAAAAAAAACGAAGTCAAGCGTTTCTTGTGCGATGCAACAATTGAATAGATTTGCATCAAAAGTCATTGTTTCTAAAGAGAAATATTTGATTTCTACGTGTCAATGGTTTATGTCTAAACTATCGTTTCCAGTGGCTGCGGGGACGATCGCGGCGCAGCATGCTAGACTTTGCCTCCCGCACTGGCGCAGCTCTCCGGTGCCGATCCTGTTTCCCGAGTTGATACCATGTCCAATCTTCCCGCCGCGGCTGGCGCCAGCGGCAAAGCCTCCAAAACCCCTTTCCAGACGACCCTGGCACCGATGGCCTTGCCTGGTTTCTTCGTGTTGTTATGGAGCACAGGTTTTATCGTGGCCAAGTTCGGCTTGCCGTACGCACCGCCGCTGACCTTTTTGCTGCTGCGCTTCCTGGGCGTGCTGGTGATCCTGCTGCCGCTGGTGCTGCTGTTGCGCGCGCCGTGGCCCGTGGGGCAGTTCCGCCAGATCGCCGTGGCCGGCATCCTGATGCAGGCCGGCTACCTGGCTGGTGTCTGGTGTGCCATCAAGCTGGGCATGCCGGCCGGCCTGTCGGCCCTGATCGTCGGCATGCAGCCTGTGCTGACGGCCTGCGCCGCGCCGCTGATCGGCGAATCCGTGCGCCCGCGTCAGTGGCTGGGCCTGTTCTTTGGCTTGCTGGGCGTGGCCCTGGTCGTCTACGCGAAGATCAACCTCGTGGGCCTGACGGTGGAAAGCGTGCTGCTGTGCGTGTTCGCCCTGCTGTCGATGACGGCCGGCACCATGTATCAAAAACGCCACTGTCCTCAGTTCGACTTGCGCACCGGCACGGTGGTGCAGTTTGCCGCTTCCATCGTCGTGGTCTTGCCATTCGCCTTGTATTACGAAGGCTTGGACCTGCATTTCAGCAACGTCCAATGGACGGCGAATTTTATTGGCGCCTTGCTGTGGTCGGTACTCGTGCTGTCGATCGGCGCCATCTTCCTGCTGTTCGCCCTGATCCGCCGCAGCGACGCGACGAAAGTGACGGGTTTGCTGTACCTGACGCCGCCCACGACGGCCGTGATGGCCTGGCTGATGTTTGGCGAAGCCTTTAATATGCTGGGCATCGCCGGCATGCTGGTGGCCGTGGTCGGTGTGGTGTTTGTAGTCAAGAAATAGCAGGGAGCAGCGCAGTGAGCAAGCCAGTATCTGAAACACAGGCGGCGCAGCAAGCCGTCGATAGCGTCATCCTGTCGCGCCGTTCGATCCGCGCCTTTTTACCCACGCCGGTGGCGCAGGACGATATCGCGCGCATCCTGGAAGTGGCGGCGCGCGCGCCCTCGGGCGCCAATATGCAGCCGTGGAAAGTCTACGTGCTGTCGGGCGAAGCGCGGTTGCGCCTGTCGCGCCGCATCCTGGCCGCCTACGATGCGCCCAAGGCACCCGATGCGCCCGCGCGCACGGCGTCGTATACCTATTACCCGCGCCAGTGGACGGCGCCGTTCATCGAGCGCCGCCGCAAGATCGGCCTGGACCTGTATCAGCTGCTGGGGCTGGAGCGGGGCGACACGGCCGGCATGGCGGCCCAGCATGGACGCAATTTCCAGTTTTTCGATGCGCCCGTAGGCCTGATCTTTACCATCGAGCGGGTGCTGGAACAGGGTTCCTGGCTCGATTACGGCATGTTCTTGCAAAATATCATGCTGGCGGCGCGCGCGCGCGGGCTCGACACGTGCCCGCAAGCGGCCTTCATCCATTACCATGACATCATCCGCGACGAGCTGGGCGTACCGGCCAGCGAAATGGTGGTATGCGGCATGGCCCTCGGCCATGCCGACCCGGACAAGATCGAGAACCGCCTGAGCACGGAACGCGAGCCGCTGGCCGGTTTTGTTAAATTCATGGACAAATAGACATTGCTGGCGATGGACGCCGGCAAACAGCCGCTCAAAGATGAGCTTGTTTGCTGATCGCCAACGATTTGTATTTCAGTGCTGCAATAAATACTGTCGTAACTGTTAAATAGGCTTGCGAATACTCTGCATTTCGCTACACTGCAATAAGGCAACAGCTTCACGGGGAATTATCGAATGGCTAAGTTTAAACTTGCGCTGGGTATCCTGGCTTCCCTGCTGTTTGCATTGGCGCCGGCTGCGGCCGTGCACGCCAGGGAAG
Organism: Janthinobacterium sp. HH102; assembly: GCF_001758625.2. Lineage (NCBI taxonomy): Bacteria > Pseudomonadati > Pseudomonadota > Betaproteobacteria > Burkholderiales > Oxalobacteraceae > Janthinobacterium > Janthinobacterium sp. HH102. The sequence continues at coordinate 5,310,675 of NZ_CP062062.1, read as the reverse complement.
CGAACGGCAAATCCTCAGCCTCCAAGAAACACAACACCAAGAAAATCAAGATCGTGCTGCGCAAGGGCGCGACGGCCGCGCCACGCGAAAAGAGCGTGCGCCGGGTCGTCATGGTGCGCGGCAAACGCAAGGTCATCTATCAAAAAGTCAGCAGCGTGGCCGTGCCCATGGCCGCCCCGATGCCGACCATGGGCGACCTGGCGGGCCTGAACCTCACGCGCGATCCGCTCGATCTCAAGTCGAGCGTGGCGCTGGTGCTGGACCAGAACAATTCGGAAGTGCTGTTTGAAAAGAATTCGAATGTCGCCCTGCCCATCGCCTCCATCACCAAGATGATGACGGGCCTGGTGGTGGTCGAAGCGCACCAGGACATGGATGAAGTGCTGACGATTACGGACGAGGACGTCGACCGTGCCAAGTTCAGCAGCTCGCGCCTGAAAGTGGGTTCGCAATTGACGCGCGCGAATATGCTGCACATCGCCCTGATGAGCTCGGAAAACCGTGCCGCCTCGGCCCTGGGACGCAATTATCCGGGCGGCTTGCCGGCCTTTGTCGACGCCATGAACAGCAAGGCGCGCCAGCTGGGCATGATGGATACGCATTACGTCGATTCCAGCGGCTTGTCGAAAATGAACGTGGCCAGCGCGCGCGACCTGGGCAAGCTGGCCATGGCCGCCTTCCGCCATCCGCTGCTGCGCGAGTACTCGACGGACCCGAAAGCCATCGTCGAAGCCAGCGGCCAGCCTATGCAGTTTGGCAATACGAATCATCTGGTGGCCAACCCGGGCTGGGAAATCGGCTTGCAAAAGACGGGCTTCATCAATGAGGCGGGACGTTGTCTGATGATGCAGGCCGTCATCGAAGGACGGGCCGTGATCATGGTCTTCCTCGATTCCAAGGGGAAACAGTCGCGTACGGCCGATGCGGGACGCATGCGCAAGTGGCTGGAGGCACTCAAACCCGCCAACATGAGTCTGCCCGGCGGTTAATTAAGTTTAATGCGAATGTCCATGGCGGCGTCGACTGGGGTCAGACCCGCCGGGGGAATTTCCTCAACGGAGGAAATTCCGATCTTGTAAGACTGACCCCAGCTTTAGTCCTGTGGAATAAAACCCAGGGTGACGGAAATCTGATTCGCCGTTTCCACCAGGTCCACCAGCCACTCATCCTGCAGGCGGTCGGCGGGGGCGGAGATCGACAGGCCGGCGATCAGTTTGCCCGAATCGTCGCGGATGCCGGCGGCCATGCAGCGCACGCCCAGTTCCAGCTCTTCATTGTCGCGCGCATAGCCGCGTTCACGCACCAGGCTCAGCTCACGCTCGAGCTTTTGCAGATCCGTGATGGAATTCTTGTTGTGCCCGGCCAGCCCCGTGCGCGTGGCATACGCGCGGATGGCTTTCGGTTCATCGACGGACAGGAACAGCTTGCCCGTCGATGTCAGGTGCAGCGGGCCGCGGCCGCCGATGGCGCGCACCACCTGCATGCCCGAGCGCTCGGAAAAGGCGCGGTCGATGTAGACGATCTCGTCGCCCTGGCGCACGGACAGGTTGATCGTTTGCTGGGTTTTCTTGTGCAGCTGGCGCATGAAATCCAGCGCCGCTTCGCGCACGCTGAGGCGGCTTTTCACCACATTGCCCAGTTCCAGCAGGCGCATGCCCAGCCGATACGTGCCCGGTTCGATACGGTCGACGAAGCGTGTGAGCACCATGTCGTTGAGGATGCGGTGCGCCGTTGAGGGGTGCAGGCCGGACACTTTTGACAATTCCTTCAGGCTGACCGGGTCCGAATATTTGGCCAGGGCATCAAGCAGGGCGACCATGCGTTCGATCACCTGGATCGTCGTCTTTGGGGCTGCGACCGGTTCAATTTTCATGATGGATTTGGTGCAATGCAGTATTCATGCATCTTTATACCATGATGTGAAAAAATAGTGAAATGTTCCGAGATATTCAGCGAATAAATTGTCACAATTCTCATGTTGGCCGTCATAATTGGCGGCTGGATGGACTTTGAACCATGGAAAACTATGCAACCTGTCAATGAATTCAAGAGCAAAAGCGGCTTGAAACGGATTTTTTCCGCCTTTTTCTACTCGCTCGACGGCTTGAAAGCGGCCTGGCGGCATGAACACGCGTTCCGCCAGGAACTGGGCCTGTTCGTCGTCGGCACCGTGATCGCCTTGCTGCTGCGCATCTCCGCCTTTGAAAAGCTGGTGCTGATCGGCGTGCTGCTGCTGGTGCTGATCGTCGAACTGATCAATTCGGCAATCGAAGCCGTGGTCGACCGCATCTCGCTCGAGCGCCATCCGCTGTCGAAAAACGCCAAGGACTTCGGCAGCGCCGCCGTGCTGCTCACGTGTATCCTGGCCTTTGCCACATGGTCCGTGGTGCTGTTCAACCGTTTTTATTAAGCACTAAATCCCCGTTGCGCGCCGTCCATATGCGAAAATCGCATATCAAACGGCGAAACGCTTCGTTCTCTTTGCGGCCGTTGCGCCGTAATCTGGTGGCTCTGAAAGTTCAACCATACGGGGATCTTAGATGCTGTCGAAAAAAATCATCATTGCCGCCGCCATCAGCGCGTTTGCCATTCTGCAAACGGCGCAGGCTGCCGATATCACCCTGCTCAACGTGTCGTACGACCCGACGCGCGAGCTGTACCAGGATGTGAATACGGCATTTGCCAAGGAATGGAAAGGCAAGACGGGCGACAACGTCAAGATCAAGCAATCGCACGGCGGCTCCGGCAAGCAGGCGCGCGCCGTCATCGACGGCCTGGAAGCGGACGTGGTGACGTTGGCCCTGGCCTATGACATCGACGCCCTGGCCGAGCACAAGCTGCTGGCCGCCGACTGGCAAAAGCGCCTGGCGCACAACAGCTCGCCTTACACCTCGACCATCGTCTTCTTGGTGCGCAAGGGCAACCCGAAAGGCATCAAGGATTGGAATGACCTGATCAAGCCGGGCGTGTCCGTCATCACGCCGAATCCGAAAACCTCGGGCGGCGCCCGCTGGAACCACTTGGCAGCCTGGGGCTATGCCTTGCGCCAGCCGGGCGGCAGCGAAGCGAAGGCCAAGGATTTCCTCGGCAAACTGTATAAAAACGTGCCCGTGCTCGATTCCGGCGCGCGCGGCGCCACCACCACCTTCGTCGAGCGCGGTATCGGCGACGTGCTGATCGCCTGGGAAAACGAGGCGTATCTCGCCGTCAAGGAGCTGGGTCCGACCAAGTTCGACATCATCACGCCGTCCGTCAGCATCCTGGCCGAGCCGCCCGTCGCCGTCGTCGACAAGTTTGCCGACAAGCATGGCACGCGCAAGGTGGCCGAGGCTTACCTGAACTACCTGTACACGGACGAGGCGCAAGACATCATCGCCAAGAATTACTACCGTCCGGCAACGGACAAGGCGGCAAAGAAATACGCGTCGCAGTTCGCCAAGGTCAACCTGTTCACCATCGAGCAGGTGGCCGGCGGCTGGACGGCGGCACAGAAGGCGCACTTTGCCGACGGCGGCATCTTCGACCAGATCTACCAGCCTAAGTAATACCGGATGGCACGATTGCCAGACCGTTACTAAAAGGAACCATCATGGCGCTGCGCAGCTTTTCCGATTACCGGGTACTGATTGTGCCGGGCTTGCATAACAGCGGTCCCGAGCACTGGCAGAGCCGCTGGCAGCGCCTGTATCCGCAATTCGAGCGGGTCGAGCAGGACGACTGGAATGAACCCGACCTGGCGACCTGGTCGGCGCGCCTGGACCAGGTGCGGCGGCAGGATGCGCGCCCCACCCTGATCGTCGCCCACAGCTTCGGCTGCCTGACGACGGCGCACAGCCTGGCGCGCGACCCGCAGGGCGTGGCCGGCGTGCTGCTGGTGGGGCCGGCCGACCCCGACAAGTTTGGCGTGGCGAAGGCATTGCCGCAAAAGCGGCTGCCTTGCCCCGGCATCCTGATCGCCAGCCAGACGGACCCGTGGATGACGGCCGAGCACGCGGCGCAGTGGGCGCGGCGCTGGAATTGCAAGTATATTGATGGCGGTGCGCTGGGCCATATCAACGCCGAATCGCGCCTTGGCGACTGGGTCTATGGCCAGGCGCAGCTGCAAACACTGTTTGATCTGGCACAAAGCGACAAGCGCCACCGTCAGGCAGCCTGATACGACGAACATCTTCGCCACACAACTTCTGAAGGAGATCACGATGACTTTACGCCTGGGCGATGTCGCCCCTGATTTTGAACAAGACAGCTCGATCGGCCCGCTCAAGTTCCACGAGTGGGCGGGCAATTCCTGGGTGGTGCTGTTTTCCCATCCGGCCGACTTTACCCCCGTGTGCACGACGGAACTGGGCCTGACGGCCAAGCTCAAGCCGGAATTCGACAAGCGCAACGTGAAGGCCATCGCCCTGTCCGTGGACGCGGCCGAGTCGCACAAGAGCTGGATCAAGGATATCGAAGAGACGCAAAACACGGTCGTGGGCTTTCCCATCATCGCCGACGTCGACAAGAAAGTGTCGGTGCTGTACGACATGATCCACCCGGAACAGTCCGTCACGGCCACCGTGCGCTCCGTCTTCATCATCGACCCGAACAAGAAAGTGCGGCTGATCCTCACGTATCCGCTCAGTACGGGCCGCAACTTCAATGAAATCCTGCGCGTCATCGATGCCCTGCAGCTGACGGACGGCTACACGGTAGCCACGCCCGGCAACTGGAACGATGGCGACGACGTCATCATTCCACTGACCGTGCAAGACCCGGACGTGATCAAGCAGAAATATCCGAAGGGCTTTACGGCCGCCAAGCCATATCTGCGCCTCACGCCGCAGCCCAACAAGTAATTCCGGGGTCAGACCCGTCGGGTCTGACCCCAGCATTTGTCTCGGGTATAAATATGTCTAAGAAGCAAAAACGCACCTCGCCGGTGCGTTTTTTTTCGTCTGCAGATTCTGCCGGCAAGTATGCAAAATCCATCTAAGCAAATGAGAAATGGTTAGTTCTTTTTATAACGATTGCATGTGATTATTGCGCCCTATAACTCAAAAATGTAATAAGAAGGGGTTTCCATGTCTGAAGCAACACTAGCGCCGCCCAAGGCGCGCGGAGCGCCGTTTCGGGTCATGCCGGGGTTTAAGCTGTCACTGGGCTTCACGCTCTTTTACCTGGCCTTGATCGTCCTCATTCCCTTGTCCTCGGTGTTCCTGAAAACCTTCACCATGACATGGGACGCCTTCTTCAGCGCCGTCACGTCCGAGCGCGTGATGGCCTCGTACCGCCTGACGTTTGGCGCTTCGCTGATCGCCGCCCTGCTGAATGTGGTGTTTGGCGGCATCCTGGCCTGGGTGCTGGTGCGCTACAAGTTTCCCGGCAAGCGCATCATCGATGCGCTCGTCGACTTGCCGTTCGCCTTGCCGACGGCCGTGGCCGGCATCACCCTGACGGCCCTGTATTCGTCGAACGGCTGGTTCGGCCAGTTCATCGAAGGCGTGCTGGGCATCAAGGTGGCGTTCACGCCGCTGGGCGTGGTGGTGGCGCTGACCTTCATCGGCTTGCCCTTCGTCGTGCGTACCGTGCAACCAGTGCTGGAAGACGCGGAAAAGGAACTCGAAGAAGCGGCCGCCAGCCTGGGCGCCAATTCCCTGCAAACATTCATCCGCGTTATCTTCCCCACGATTCTGCCATCGTTGCTGACGGGCTTTGCCTTGGCCTTTGCCCGCGCCACGGGCGAGTACGGTTCCGTGATCTTTATCGCCGGCAACATGCCGATGGTGTCGGAAATCACGCCGCTGTTCATTATTACCAAGCTGGAGCAATACGATTACGCAGGCGCCACGGCCATCGCCGTGGTGATGCTGGTGGTGTCTTTCCTGCTGTTGTTGACGATTAACCTGCTGCAAGCATGGACGCGCGGAAAGGCGAAGAAATCATGAGTACGAATACGACTGCCGCCGCTGGCGTGGACACTGCGCTGCCCAAAGTGCGCCGCTTCGAGCCGAACGTCGGCCCCGTGGTGCTGGAACCGCTGTGGGTGCGCACGGTATTGATCACCATCGCCTTGCTGTTCCTGACGGCTTTCCTGATCGTGCCCCTGGTGGCCGTGTTTGCGGAAGCGTTCAAGAAGGGCTGGGAAGCGTATATCGCCGCCATCATCGATCCGGACGCCATTTCCGCCATCAAGTTGACCCTGATCACGGCCGCCATCGCCGTGCCGCTGAACCTGGTATTCGGCGTGGCCGCTTCCTGGTGCATCGCCAAGTTCGAGTTCCGCGGCAAAAGCATTTTATTGACCCTGATCGACTTGCCGTTTTCCGTTTCCCCGGTGATTTCCGGCCTGATCTATGTGCTGATGTTCGGCGCCCAGGGCTGGTTCGGCCCGTGGCTGCAGGCGCACGACATCAAGATTTTGTTTGCCGTGCCCGGCATCGTGCTGGCCACCATCTTCATCACCTTCCCGTTCGTGGCGCGCGAACTGATCCCGCTGATGCAGTCGCAGGGCAGCGAAGAGGAAGAGGCCGCCATCGTGCTGGGCGCCTCGGGCTGGAACACTTTCCGTAGAGTCACTTTGCCGAATATCAAGTGGGGCTTGCTGTATGGCGTGATCCTGTGTAACGCCCGCGCCATGGGCGAGTTCGGCGCCGTGTCCGTCGTCTCCGGCCATATCCGCGGCGAAACCAACACCATGCCGCTGCAGGTGGAGATTCTGTACAACGAGTACAACTTCGCCGCCGCGTTTGCCGTTGCCTCGCTGCTGGCCTTGCTGGCGCTGGTGACTTTGGCCCTGAAAGCTTTCATTGAGTGGCGTTTGAACGAGAGCGACGCCGACGATTCCGCCTTACGTTCTACGGAGCACTGATATGACCATCGCAGTTAAAAACATCCACAAGCGCTTCGGCGATTTCGTCGCCCTCGACAATATCTCGCTGGACTTTCCCGCCGGCGAATTGACGGCCCTGCTGGGCCCGTCGGGTTGCGGCAAGACCACCTTGCTGCGCATCATAGCCGGTCTGGAACATCCGGACAGCGGCCAGGTGCTGCTCGATGCGGAAGACGCGTCGAACCGCCACGTGCGCGAGCGGCAGGTCGGCTTCGTGTTCCAGCATTACGCGCTGTTCAAGCACATGACGGTGTTCGAAAACGTGGCGTTCGGCCTGCGCGTGAAGTCGCGCAGCGAGCGGCCGTCGGAAGACCAGATCCGCCGTAAAGTGAAAGATTTGCTGGAGCTGGTGCAGCTGGACTGGCTGGCCGACCGCTATCCGCCGCAACTGTCGGGCGGGCAACGCCAGCGCATCGCCCTGGCGCGCGCCCTCGCTGTCGAGCCGCGCGTGCTGCTGCTCGACGAACCGTTCGGCGCGCTCGACGCCAAGGTACGCAAGGAATTGCGCCGCTGGCTGCGCCGCCTGCATGACGACTTGCACGTGACCAGTATTTTCGTCACGCATGACCAGGAAGAGGCGCTGGAAGTGGCCGACCAGGTCGTGCTGATGAACAAGGGTACCGTCGAGCAACTCGGTTCCCCAGAGCAAGTCTATAACCACCCGGCCTCGCCGTTTGTCTACGGCTTCCTCGGCAACGTCAACCTGTTCCACGGCCGCGTGCATGACGGCGTGATGGCGACGGGCGACGCCAGCTTCGAGGTGCCCGATTATGCGGGCGTGAGTGACAGCAAGGGCACGGCCTATGTGCGTCCGCACGACCTGGAAATCGACCGTTACACGCAGGGCGCCGAAGGCATCGTGGTGAAGTTGAGCCGCGCCCATGCGATCGGCCCGCTGGCCCAGCTGGACTTGCAGCGCGTCGATAACAGCGAGCTGATTGAAGCGGTGATGTCGAACGAGCGTTTTACTCATTTGCAGCTGAAGGAAGGCGAAACCTTGGTAGTCCGCCCGAAACGCCTCCACGTGTTCGTTGAACCAACAAGAACCTAAAGGCTGAAAATATATGAACTTTCAACAACTGCGTTCGATCCGCGAAGCGGCCCGCCGCGGCTATAACCTGACGGAAGTGGCGAATGCGCTGTTCACGTCGCAGCCGGGCGTGAGCCGGCAGATCCGCGAACTGGAAGATGAGCTGGGCGTGGTGATTTTCGAGCGCAACGGCAAGCGCTTGACGGGCTTGACGGAGCCGGGCAAGGGCATTTTGAAGATCGTCGACCGCCTCTTGATCGAGGCGGAAAACCTGCAGCAGGCCAGCCTCGAATACAGCGGCCAGACCAGCGGCACCCTGTCGGTGGCGGCCACGCACACGCAGGCGCGTTATGCGTTGCCGAAAGTGGTGCAGGGCTTTCGCGCCGCCTTCCCTGACGTGCGCATCGCATTGCAGCAAAGCGCGCCCGAGCATATCGCGGAATGGGTGCTGTCGGGCAAGACCGATATCGGCATCGCCACGGAGGGCTTGAGCCAGTTCCCCGACCTCGTGTCGTTCCCGTGCTACCGCTGGAGCCATCTGATCGTCGTGCCGGACGGCCACCCGCTGCTCGAACATTCGCCGATCCGCCTGGAAGACCTGGCGAAATATCCGTTGATTACTTACGACAAGGGGTTCACGGGACGCGGCCATATCGACGATGCGTTCGCCAAGGCGGGCGTGACGACGGACATCATCCTCACGGCCATGGATTCGGACGTCATCAAGCAATACGTGGCGCTGGGCCTGGGCGTGGGCATCGTCGCCTCGATGGCCTTCGACCATGGCCGCGACAAAGGGTTGCGCGCGGTGGAAGCGTCGCATCTGTTCGCCACCAACACGACGCGCCTGGCCGTGCGCCGAGGCGCCTACCTGCGTGCCTACGCCTACGAGTTCATCCTGCAGCTGGCGCCGGACCTGACGCGCGAAGACATCGACCGCGCCATGGCGGGCGAGGAAGCCCTCTAGGCGATGGCCGCCTTTTGCACGCGCGTCAGGCTGGCCACGGCGCGCGCGTAGCTATCCTGCACCAGTTCCGCCAGGTAATCGGTGGGGAAGCGCGCCACATCGACGATGGTGACCCAGTGAAAGCGGCCCATGTAGCGGGCCGGTTTGACGCCCGGCATGTCCGTCAGTTCAATGAAACGCCCGGCGCTGGCGCGCAGGCTGAAACGCCACTGTTCCGGTGCGCTGGTCTTGAAATAGGCAAACTTCTTGCCGCTCACTTCATACACGAGGATGTTCGACGGCGCACCGTACAGCACGGCTTGCGCGCCGGGCAGGGCCGCGCAAAATTCCTTCAGTTCATCTGTTGTCATTCGTCCACCGCCATGAATTGTTGCGTGTTGCGGTCGAAGGCATAGGCCGCGCCGGCAGGGGCGTCCAGCAGCGCAATAAAACGGTCGTCCACGCTGAGCACGGCGCCCAGCGACACGAGGGCCACGTTGGCGCTGTCGTTGATGTAGTCGTCGCTCTCGTCGTTGGCCGTGAAGCGCCAGCCGCTGTCGTCGTCGTTGTCCGGCGCTTCGCGGTACAGGTAGCCGACGGGCGCGCCGTCTTCCAGCACGCGTTTCGTGACGAAGCACAGGCCCGCGTAGCGGTTGACGAGGTTATCGTCATCGTCGTGCTGGGTATTGATGATGTGGCGCGCCGCGAAGGCGATGGGGTCTTTGGCGCGCAAATCGGCGATGTAGCCGGGCATGTTGTCGAGCTTGCCCGTAAAGTGCCCATGCGGCTCGACCGTGTCGACCAGCACCCACATGCGCTCGGCGCCCGGCGCCTGCGGATCGTCGCTGTGGAAGGCGAAGATCAGCTTGACCACCTCGCCGGGGCGCACCTGGGCGATGGCTTCGGGCGGCGATTTATAGAATGTGTAGGGATGGCGCGCCGCCAGTTCGGCGGCGTCTGCCAGGTGCCAGCTGGGCATGGTTATCCGTCATCAAGAAGAGTAAACCCCATGGTAGCCGATTGCGTGTCAGGATGACCACGCATACCTGCAGGCTTGCCATTGCCGCTTGGCATGTGCTGATCTACAACAATCCTGCTTCCCCGACCAGCGCCCGGTCATGGCAAGGAGGGCGGCAAGCCCCTTCATAGCCGGACTCGGCAAGAAACTGATGAGACCGATTGAAAATACCAATGGTAAAATTTGTTTCTTTTATTGCATTTTGATTTCCTGAATGATATCTTTTGCTCAATCGCAAAAAAATATAACAAAAATATAATCAACATTGTGTTTTTTGAAATTTATCAATAGGGGAAATTATGAACACGACTAAACATGCTGTGCTGGGTCTCTGCCTTGCTGTCTCGGCTTGCCTGGCGCCATTGGCCCAGGCGGCGAACTGGGTGGAAATCACCGATCCCGCCATGAGCGGCTTCCTGGTGGGCGGCAAGACCGTCACCTACGGCAGCGTGGCAGCGGACTCGGTCTGGGTGTTTGACGGTGCCAACCCGTCTGGCCCGCAAAGCGCGGCCGCCATCCAGAGCTTGGTCAGCAGCAAGTTTGGTCTGCCATCCAGCGGCACCGGTTCCCTGGTCTTTGCCGCCCAGGGCGACCTGGAAAGCGGTAAGTCCGGTTCGTTCACCGTCAAGTCCAGCTTCGACTACCTGGCCGTGCACTATGGCCGTGGCGAACTGCTGTTCCACTGGGACGCGCCGCTGGCCGCCAATACGCTTATCACCATCAGCAATCTGCCGCGCGGCCTGAGCAATTTCCGCGCCTACAGTTCCGTCTCGGCCGTGCCTGAGCCAGCGACCTACGGCATGTTGATGCTGGGCCTGGGCCTGGTCGGTTTTGCCGCGCGCCGCCGCCGCGCCTGAGCCTGCAGCGCCTGCGGGCGCAAGACATGAAAAAAAGCCCGCGCATCGGAAGATGCGCGGGCTTTTTGCATGGCGGAGCGGTATTTACCAGCTATAGCCAGCCTTGGCGTAGTAATAGCGGCCGTTGAAACCGTTCGGCGCGAAGATGCTGTAAGGCTGGGTACCGTTGACGTTCAGGTTGCCCGCGCTCGTCACTTGCGCCGGATAGCGGTTGGTGACGTTGTCGATGCCGGCCACCAGGCGCCAGTTCTTGCCCAGTTTCACGGAACCGGACACGTCCAGCACCCATTGCGGGTCATACGTCTGGTCGAGCTTGACGTCGTTTTGCGGCACGGTGAAGCTGCCGTAGCGCGTTACGACGCCGTGCGCATTCCAGATGCCGAAGCCGTAGTCGGCCGCCAGGCTGAACTTGTCCTTCGGCGAGGCCACCGTGATGCGGTCGATGCTCTGGCGGTCGATCAGTTTCAGGTTGTTGGCCGTCAGGATGTCCGGATTGCCGGCGATTTTCTGTACCGTGCTCTTGTTGTGGTTGTACGCCACGGTGAGGTCGAGGCGGTCCTTGTCCTGCAGGTCGATGCGGTAGGTGCTGACGATGTCCACGCCTTCCGTGCGCGTATCGACGGCGTTGGTGAAATAGCGTCCCGAGCCCACAGGCGTGCCTTGTGCGGCCAGGACGTTTTTCAATGCATTGTTGAGGACCAGATTGGCCGAGAACAGGATGCGGTTGTCGATGTCGATGCGGTAGGCGTCCACCGTCGTGGTGAAGTTGCGGGTTGGCTGGAACTGCAGGCCCAGGCTGTAGTTGCGTGCCTTTTCCGGTTTCAGATCCTGTGCGCCCAGAGCGCGCGCCTGCGGCGTGTTGACGGCGAAGGTGCCCGTCTCGATCGGCGTGTTGACGCCGTTGACGACCTGGAAATTGGTGGTGGTGATGGTGTAGTACTGCTGCGCCAGCGACGGCGCGCGGAAGCCGCTCGACACGGTGCCGCGCAGGGACAGCGCGTCCGTGAACGCATAACGGGCCGAACCCTTGGCCGAGGTGGTGCTGCCGAAATCGCTGTAGCGCTCATGGCGCAGGGCCACGCCGCCCGACAGTTTCTTCGTCGCTTCCGCTTCCAGGTTCACATAGACCGACTCGTTGTGGCGCGAGTGGCTGCCCGCGTTGACAGGACGGAAGCCGGCAAAGCCTTGCGAACCGCCGCCCGTGTACGATGCTTCATCGCCGGCGCCGATGCTGTACTTTTCATGGCGCGCTTCGGCGCCCACGGCCACCGTCAGCGGGCCCGTAAAGTAAGACACGGGAAATTCGCGCGCCGCATCGAGGTTGAACACCGTTTGTTCGTTTTTCAGCGAGCCCGCATAGAAATGCGTGGGGCTGTTGGCGCCCAGCGACTGGTTGACCGTATTGTCCAGGTCCAGCTCGAACTTGTTGCTGCCGTAATTGAGGCTGGCATCCCAGCGCCAGCCGGCCGCTTCGCCGCGCAAGCCCGTGACAAGGGATTGGTCCGTCAGGGTGCTGTTTTGCAATGGCAAAAAGCCTTCCGGGAAGAGTGGCGTGCGCTGGACGAACTGCTTCGAATTATTCGGGTCCGTGATCAGCGCCGTGCGCCAGGTGGCGGCGGCCGACGTGTCGCGCTTGCCGTAATTGCCGAAGGCATACCAGTCGAGGTTGTCGCTGATGTGGTATTCGCTGTTGAGGAAAATCGTTGCCGGCTTGCTTTCCGGGTCGCCATAGCGCTGGTTGACCTTGCCGTAGCGCGGTTCCAGCGGGTTGCGGAAATCGGCACCGGCGCGGTTGGTCGGGTCGCGTTCCGCCACTTCGGCCGAGACGCGCACCCAGCCGTCCTCGCCCAGGGCGAAGCCGGCCGAACCCTTGATGGATTTTTGCTTGCCGTCGCGTTCCTGCGTCTGGCCATAGCCCACTTCGATATCGCCGCCGGCCGCGCCTTTTTTCAGGATGATGTTGATCACGCCGGCAATCGCGTCGGAACCGTACTGGGCCGCTGCGCCATCGCGCAGCACTTCCACGTGGTCAATGGCGGCCAGGGGAATGGCGTTCAGGTCGACCGGCGCCGAGCCGCGGCCCAGCGAGCCGTTGACGTTGACCACGGCTGATGTATAGCGGCGCTTGCCGTTTACCAGTACCAGGGTCTGGTCGGGCGACAGGCCGCGCAACTGCGCCGGACGCACGGCGTCGCTGGCGTCGGCGCCCGTGGCGCGGGCAAAGTTCAGCGATGGCAGCAGGCGCGCCAGCACGGTGGCCAGTTCGCCCGAACCCGTGCTTTGCAGGTCGCGCGAAGTGAGGATGTCGATCGGCGATTCGGAATCGATGGTGCGGCGGTTCTTGGCGAAGGTGCCGGTGACGACCACCGATTGCAATTCGCCTTCGGCGGGCAGCTCTTGCTGCGCTTGCGCCTGCATCGGCAGGCTGAAGCAGGCCACCAGGCTGGCGGCGATGACGGTTTTTACGGGGAGGGCGGGACGCTGGGAGCGGGCGGTGCTTGAACTCATCGACGATATCTCTTCGGTTGTGGTTGCGCGGACCATGGCGGTCCGGTGATGCAATCAGATTAACAGTGGGCACGCGGCGTGCTTACGAATCGTTCTGTCTATCGATATGCAATAAATATCTGAAAGACGTCAACATGGTGCGCGTAGCGCATATGGCCTCGTTTCCAGCATACGACCGGGCACGGCAAGGCCGCAATGCTGCACAGCAGTAAATTGCTCAGTGTTGTATAAATGCGACTATGCATTCCCCGGATCGGGCTGGATGGCGGCCGGGGCGGTACTGGCAGTCTCAATGCGGCTGACCCGGAATGGACTCCCGGTGGCGGATCGCTTCGACGACGATCCGCAGCGCCCGCGATTCATGGCGGCGGCTGGGATAGTAAGCATGGAGGCCAGGAAACTTTCCACACCAGTCACGCATGACGCTGATTAAGCGGCCTTCGCGTACATGCTCGGCCACCATATCTGCCGTCACGAAGGCCAGGCCATTGCCGCTCAAGGCGGCTTGCACCATGGGAACGGCGCTGGTAAACACGGTCTGGCCACGCACCCGCGCTTCCACATTGCGCCCCTCATGCTGGAGCTCCCACGCGTAAATGCCGCCACTGCTGGCGAGGCGCAGCGTGATGCAATTATGTTTCAGCAGCTCTTGCAGGCTGGCCGGTTGCGCATGCCAGGAGAAGTAGTCTGGCGAACCGACGATTATGGTCGGAATGTCGGGCGTGAGCCGCACGGCGATCATGTCCTCCTCGACTTGATCGCCGTAGCGCACGCCGATGTCATAGCGGTCCGCCGCGATATCGACCAGCTTGTAATCGGATTGAATCTCGATATGCAGATCGGGATACTGGGGCAGTACTGGCGCAAGCCTTGGCCACAGCAGCGTATCGATAATATGGTCGATGGCGGTGATGCGCACGGTACCCGCCGGCTTGCCATTCAAATCGCTGACAGCAGCGATTTCGGCATTGACCTCTTCCAGTCGCGGCGCGACGTTGGTCAGCAGGCGCTCGCCTGCTTCTGTCGGTGAAACACTGCGCGTCGTCCGATTGAGCAGCCGCACGCCCAGCCGCGCTTCCAGGTCACGAATGATGTGGCTGAGCGTGGATTGGGACATGCCGAGCTTGACGGCGGCACGCGTGAAACTGCGTTGGCGGGCCACCTCAAAAAATATCAGAATATCAATAATATTGTCTCTGGCCATGTGCATCATTCCTGAACCGGCGGTGAAGGGTATCCCGTGGTAGTGCCCTGCAAGCGATGATACCAAGGGGGAGTGTGCGAATTTTCATATAAATATACAGAACATTCATGGCTGTGGCGCATATACCTGTTCGGGTTTCCGGTGCGCCGATGCGGCAAGTGCCCCGTACGATGTCGCCAAGGTATTCAACCCATCACAAACGCACGAACTGGAGAACAGAGATGACCATCAATGATGTAGCGCGCCGCGATTTCCTCAAGACTGCTGGCACCGGCATGGCCGTGCTGGGCAGCCTGTCCCTTGCAGGTGGTTCCGCGTTCGCTGCCGAAAGCAAGCCCGTGCCTGATATGTCGAACCAGGCTGACAATTTCTACCGGAGCGAAACCGTCGTCGCGCAAAAGGTCGCGTTTGACAACCAGTACAAAATGAAGGTGGTCGGGAATCTCTTCACGCCCAAGAACCTCAACCGGAATTCCAGGCATCCGGCGATCATCATCGGCCATCCGATGGGCGCGGTGAAAGAGCAAAGCTCGAACCTGTATGCACAAAAGCTGGCCGAACAGGGCTTCGTCACGCTGGCCATCGACCAGTCGTTCTGGGGTGAAAGCGCAGGCCAGCCACGCAATGCCGTGGCGCCGGACATCTATGCCGAAGCGTTCAGTGCGGCGGTAGACTATCTGGGCACCCAGCCGTTCGTCGACAGGGAACGCATCGGCGTTCTCGGCATTTGCGGCAGCGGCAGTTTCGTCATCAGCGCCGCCAAGATCGATCCGCGCATGAAGGCCGTTGCCACTGTCAGCATGTACGACATGGGCGCGGCCAACCGCAATGCGCTGAACCACTCGCAGACGCTCGAGCAACGCAAGCAGATCATTGCCGAGGCGGCGCAACAGCGCTACGTGGAATTTACCGGTGGCGCAATCGCGTACACGGGCGGCACCGTGCACAAGCGCGATGGCAATACGCATCCGATCCAGCGCGAGTTCTATGACTTCTATCGCACCCCGCGCGGAGAGTTCACGCCGGCAGGATCGTCGCGCGAGCTGACGACGCACCCGACGCTGGCCAGCAACGTCAAGTTCATGAACTTTTATCCGTTCAACGACATCGAGACGATTTCCCCGCGTCCCATGCTGTTCATCACGGGCGACCAGGCGCACTCCAAAGAATTCAGCGAAGAGGCCTACCGGCTTTCGGCCCAGCCCAAGGAACTGGTGATCGTGCCAGGCGCCGGACACGTCGACCTGTATGACCGCGTGAAACTCATCCCGTGGGAAAAGCTGCAGGCCTTCTTCCACCAGCATCTGGCATAGGCGCATACCATGACAGTACCGATAAGCAGCGCGAGCAGCGCGCCTCAAGATGGCGTCCGCGGGCACGGCAATACCGGAGCGCAGGCGGCCATGTGGGGCGGTGTCTTTGCGATGACGCTCTGCGTTTTCGCGCTGATCGCCTCGGAGTTCATGCCGGTCAGCCTGTTGACGCCGATGGCCAGGGATCTGCTGGTCAGCGAAGGCCTGACAGGGCAGGGGATCGCCATCTCCGGCGCGTTTGCGGTACTCACCAGCCTGTCGATTTCAGCAATGACTGGCAGCATGAACCGCAAGACCCTGTTGCTGGGGCTGACAGCACTGATGGCCGTCTCCGGGGCTGTTGTCGCGATGGCGCCGAATTACTTCCTGTACATGGTCGGCCGCGCACTGATCGGCGTGGTGGTGGGAGGTTTCTGGTCATTGTCGGCCGCCACCGCGATACGCCTGGTGCCATCGGATCAGGTGCCGCGTGCCCTGGCCATCTTCAATGGCGGCAATGCGCTGGCGACCGTTGTTGCCGCGCCACTGGGCAGTTACCTCGGTTCCGTCATCGGATGGCGTGGCGCATTCTTCTGCCTGGTGCCCGTGGCCTTGATTGCCTTTCTCTGGCAGTGGATCAGCCTGCCTTCCATGCCGCCTCAGGCCGGGTCGGCCGGTTCGCGCAACGTCTTCAAACTGCTGCAGGACCCGAAGGTTGCCCTGGGCATGCTGGCTGTCAGCACGTTTTTCATGGGACAGTTCGCCCTGTTCACCTATTTGCGCCCCTACCTTGAAAGCGTTACGCGGGTAGACATCTCCACGCTGCCGCTGATTCTGCTGGCAATCGGCGCAGGCGGCTTCATCGGCACCACCATCATCAGCAAGTTCTTGAAGTGGCATTTTTTCCGGACGCTGGTAGGCATTCCCATCCTGATGGCCCTGATCGCCGTGGCGCTGACCGTCTTTGGCAGCAAGGTCGCTGCCGTGACGGTATTGCTGGGCATATGGGGCCTGGTCGCGACCGCCGCGCCGGTAGGCTGGTGGTCATGGCTGGCAACAACGCTGCCCAGGGATGCAGAGGCGGGTGGCGGCCTGATGGTCGCTGTCGTGCAACTCGCCATCGCCCTCGGCTCCACGGTCGGCGGCTTGCTATTCGACAAAAGTGGCTACCAGAGCACATTCATCGCCAGTGCGGCCTTACTGCTGCTGGCGGCCTTCCTGACCTCGCGCCTGCAAGCGTTGCGGGCAGCTTGAATCCTTTACAAGGAAGGAGCAGACTATGATCACGTGCAAGCCAGCAGTTCCCACCGGCACCCGGCATGGACTGGGCCTGTTGCTGGGCCTGCTCTCCCTCGGCGCTTGGGAAGCCCGGCAGCAGCCCGCTTCCGTGCCATACGCTCCGGTCCCGGTCCCGGTCGCCGCTGGCGCGTCCCTCAAGCCCGAGCGGTTGCGCTTATCGATGCGCGTGGGCGAACGCCGCTTCGCCGTCACCTTGTCCGACAACGCGACGGGGCACGCCTTTGCCGCAATGCTGCCGCTGACGCTGGATATGGCCGAACTCAACGGAAACGAAAAGCATGCGGATCTGGCGAAGGCGCTGCCTGTCAATGCATCGCGGCCAGGCACCATACGCAATGGCGACCTCATGCTGTACGGTACGAAGACCGTCGTGGTTTTCTACAAGACATTTACGTCACCGTATGCCTACTCGGCCATTGGCCGCGTAGCCGATCCTGAAGGTCTGGCCCAGGCACTGGGCCGGCATGGGGCCCAGGTCGAGTTTATCCAATACCAGTCAATACCCGGTGGTGGCGCTTGCCACCTGGATAGCACAGATGTAGAAGCCTGAGATCGAAGCGAACATGGCTTCGCTATACAAGAAACCCGGATACGGCCCTTTCTGAGCAGGGCGCAGAATAGCCCGATTCGAATCGCCGCAGACAGCTGACCCAAACTCACCCTCGAAAGGAAACACCATGATACTCAAGCGCGCCGGCACACAGCCATCCCAAAAAGGACCAGCCGAATATTTTACTGGCGTGGTTCGCATCGATCCACTGAACTTCCCACCCGCACCTGCGCGCGCATCGTGCGCGAGCGTCACGTTTGAACCGGGTGCGCGTTCGGCCTGGCACACCCATCCACTCGGCCAAACCCTGCTCGTCACGGCCGGCTGCGGCTGGACGCAATGCGAAGGCGAAGCCATCGTTGAAATCCGGGCCGGCGATGTGATCTGGTGCCCGCCCGGTCACAAGCACTGGCACGGTGCGACCCCGACCACCGCGATGACCCACATCGCCATCCAGGAAGCGCTCGATGGCGTCAACGTGATCTGGATGGAAAAAGTGACCGACGAAGAATATGCGGCGGGACTGCCATCAGACCGGCTGGCAGCCCCGCAAAACGCCTGTCGGGCATCTTGATCTTGCTGATCATGCCGCCTGTTTGCCGCGCAGCGCGCGCGCGCAATCCTTGATCAGCGCGGGACCGGCATAAATCAGGCCGCTGTACAGCTGCACCAGCTGCGCGCCCGCCTCGAGCTTGGCCAAAGCATCCTTGCCCTGCATGATGCCGCCCACGCCGATGATGGGCAGCGCGTCGCCCAGTTCCGCCTTCAGCAAGCGGATGACATTGTTCGACAGCTCGAACACGGGCGCGCCCGACAGGCCGCCCGCTTCGGCGCCGTGCGGCATGCCTTCGACGGCACTGCGCGACAGGGTCGTGTTGGTGGCGATGACGCCATCGATCTGGTGGCGCGTGAGTGACTCGGCGATGCTTTTCACCTGCTCGCCATCCATGTCCGGCGCGATCTTCAGGGCCAGCGGCACGTAGCGCTTGTGCTTGTCCGCCAGGCGCGCCTGGGCATCCTTCAGTTGCGACAGCAGGGCGTCGAGTTCCGACGCGCCCTGCAGCTGGCGCAAATTCTTGGTGTTCGGCGACGAGATATTCACCGTCACATAGCTGGCGTAGGGGTAGACTTTTTCCAGGCACAGCAGATAGTCGTCGGCCGCGCGCTCGATGGGCGTGTCGGCGTTCTTGCCGATGTTCAGGCCCAGCACGCCGGCGCGGTTCTGGTAAAACTTCGACGCCTGCACGTTGGCGACAAACGCGTCCACGCCGCCATTATTGAAACCCATGCGGTTGATGATGCCCTGCGCCTGCGGCAGGCGGAACATGCGCGGTTTCGGATTGCCCGCCTGCGCGCGCGGCGTGACGGTGCCCACTTCGATCGAGCCGAAACCCAGGTCGGCCAGCGCGTCGATGTAGGCGCCATCCTTGTCCAGGCCGGCGGCCAGACCGACGGGGTTCGGGAAGGTGATGCCCATCACCGTGCGCGGATCAGCGGCCGGTTTGCCGGCCAGCTTCGTCAGGCCCAGCGCGCTGGCGCGTTTCAGGGCGGGCAGGGTGAAATGGTGGGCCGCTTCGGCATCCATCGAAAACAGCAGCGGGCGAGCGAGGGAGTACAGGAATTTTTCAGACATGGGGCGCTTTGAGTAGGTGTGCGGGCTGCCGGGAAGGGCTGGCGGCGCGCGAAATAAGTGCCGTATTTTACCGTGTTCCGCGCGGCTGCCGGGTGTATAGTTCTCTTTGGTCTAATGCAACATTGATTCCTTGTTAATTCGCATTCGGCCGCGGACCTTCCTGTTTTTTCTCTGTTCTGTTGACTTCATAAGCGAGACATCGATTGAAAAAGACACGCATCCTGACCGCCATCGCGGCCGCCAGCGCACTGCTGCTGAGCCATCCGGCCCTGGCCCTGCCCAATACCCAAGACACCCGCATGCTGAGCGAACCGGCCGTCTCCAGCCGCCATATCGCCTTCATCTATGCGGGCGACCTGTGGCTGTCGAACCTCGACGGCGGCGGCGCGCGGCGCCTGACGTCCGACCTGGGCGACAAATCGAATCCCGTGTTTTCGCCCGACGGCAGCCTGATCGCGTACAGCGCGAACATCGACGGCAATGTCGACGTGTACGTGATCGCGGCGGCGGGCGGCGTGCCGCGCCGCCTGACCTTCCACCCGGGCGCGGACCTGGCGCAAGCATTCACGCCCGATGGCCATGCCGTGATGTTCACCTCGCCCCGCGCCGCCTTCAACAACCGCTTCCAGAAGCTGTTTACGGTGCCCGTGGCGGGCGGCGTGGAAACGCAGCTGGAAATTCCGAATGCCTCGCGCGCCACGTATTCGCCCGATGGCAAGCGCATCGCCTACAACCCGCTGGCGCCGGCCTTCAAACAGTGGAAGCGTTACCGGGGCGGCACCAACTCCTGGCTGTGGCTGTTTTCGTCCAGCGACAAGTCGATTGAAAAAATCCCCCAGCCGACCACGCGCTCGAACGACGTCGACCCGATATGGATAGGCGACAGCGTGTACTTCCGCTCGGACCGCAACGGCGAATTCAACCTGTTTGCGTATGACGTCAAGACGAAAGCCGTGCGCCAGCTGACGCGGCACGCGGATTTCCCCGTGCTCAACGCGTCGGCCGCGAACGGCACCATCGTCTACGAGCAGGCCGGGTATCTGCACTCTTTCGACATCGCCAGCGGCCAGGCGCACAAGCTCACCATCGGCGTGGCCAGCGACCTGGGGCAGGCGCGGCCCCGCTGGGTGAAGAACGCGAAATACATCCGCGACGCGTCGATTTCGCCGTCTGGGGCGCGCATCGCGTTTGAATACCGGGGCGAGATCGTCACCATCCCCGCCGACAAGGGCGACGTGCGCAACCTGACGCAGACGGCCGGCGCCCACGAGCGCACGCCGATCTGGTCGCCCGATGGCCGCTCGGTCGCGTATTTCTCGGACGAGTCGGGCGAATACGAGCTGCACGTGCGGGCGCAGGACGGCAAGGGCGCGGTGCGCAAGTTCAAGCTCAATGGCAGCGGCTTTTATGACAACGCCGTCTGGTCGCCCGACAGCAAAAAGATCGCGTTTGCCGACAATGGCTGGAGCATGTACGTGATCGACGTCGGCAACGGCAAGGTGCAAAAAATAGCCACGGAGCCGATGTATGGCGTCGACAAGAGCATGCGCGCCTCATGGGCGCCCGATTCGCGCTGGCTGGCCTACACGCTCAATTCGCCCACCTACACGCGCAGCGCCTACATCTATTCCGTTGAGCAGAACAAGTCGATGCCCGTGACCGATGGCCTGTCCGACGTGGCCCAGCCCGTGTTCGACAAGAGCGGCAAATACCTGTACTTCTTCGCGTCGACCAACGCAGGCCCCAGCAACAACTGGTTCTCGCAGCAGAACGAAGACAACCTGGTGACGCGCACCGTGTGGATGGCCGTGCTGCGGCGCGACTTGCCGTCGCCGCTGATCAAGGAAAGCGACGAGGAAAAGGCCGCCGGCGCGGAGAGCCGGAAGGAGTCGGCGAAGGCCGAGGCCGAGTCGAAAAACGACGCGAAGAGCGAGCCGAAGATCGATCCGAAGACGGGCCGCGACGACCCGAAAGTGACGGTGGCCCCCGTGGCGCCGATCAGCATCGACTTCGACGGCATCGCCACGCGCATCGTCGACCTGCCGCTGCCGGCCGCGCAGTTTTCCAGCCTGACGGCCGGCGCCGCGGGGCAGATATTCCTGCTGCGCGAAAGCGACGGCAAGAAGGCCGTGCAGCGCTTCGACCTGAAGGAGCGCAAGGCGGAAACCGTGGTGGCGGAAGCGGACGACTTCGAAGTGTCGGCCGACGGCAAGAAGCTGCTGTACCGCCAGAAGGACAACTGGGCCATGGGCTCCGCCACGGGCAAGCTGCTGGCGCCGGGCGAAGGCAAGATCAAGGTCGACGCCATCGAAGTGAAAGCCGATCCGCGCGCCGAGTGGACGCAGATTTTCAATGAAGTGTGGCGCATCAACCGCGATTATTTCTATGATCCGGGCATGCATGGCGTGGACTGGAAGGCCATGCGCGACAAGTACGCCGTGTTCCTGCCCGAGCTGTCCAGCCGCGCGGACCTGAACCGCCTGATCCAGTGGATGTGCAGCGAACTGGCCGTGGGTCACCACCGTGGCGGCGGCGGCGACGACTTTATCGAGGCGAAGAAGGTGCCGGGCGGGCTGCTGGGCGCCGACTATGAAGTGAGCGACGGCCATTACCGCTTCAAGAAGGTGTATGGCGGATTGAACTGGAATCCGGCCCTGCGCGCGCCGCTGACGGAGCCGGGCCTGAACGTCAAGGCGGGCGAATACCTGCTGGCCGTCGACAGCCGCCCGCTGGCGCCGCCGACGAATATCTACAGCGCCTTCGAGAACACGGCCGGCAAGGCCATCGACCTGACTGTGGGACCCTCGGCCGACGGCAAGGGCGCGCGCACGATCACCGTGGTGCCCGTGCCGGCCGAGGATGCCTTGCGCAACCGCGACTGGATCGAGGGCAATATGCGCAAGGTTAATGCGGCCACCAACGGCAAGGTGGCGTACGTGTACGTGCCCAATACGGCGGGGCTGGGCCACACCTACTTCAAGCGCTATTTCTTCCCGCAGGCGGACAAGCAGGCCATCATCGTCGACGAGCGTTTCAATGGCGGCGGCAGCGTGGCCGATTACTACATCGAGATCCTGCAGAAGAAGGAAATCGCCTGGTGGACCATGCGCTACGGCGCCGACATGAAGACGCCGTCCGCCTCGATCCAGGGACCGCGCGCCATGCTGATCGACGAGACGGCCGGCTCGGGCGGCGACCTGCTGCCGTGGATGTTCCGCAAAAATAACATGGGTCCGCTGATCGGCAAGGCGACGTGGGGTGGCCTGGTGGGCATCCTCGGCTTCCCCGTGCTGATGGATGGCGGCACGATCACGGCGCCGAACCTGGCGTTCTGGACGCGCGAAAACGGCTGGGGCGTGGAAAACGAAGGCGTGCCGCCCGATATCGAAGTCGAGCAAACGCCGGCCGACGTCATCGCCGGCCGCGATCCGCAGCTGGAAAAGGCGATCGAGGTGATCCAGGCCGAACTGGCGAAAAACCCGCCCGTGCGGCCTGCGCGTCCGGCGTTTCCGGACAAGAGCAAGTAAGCTGAAGTGCAGGGGTCAGACCCTCGCGATTGTTCGCCGGTAGGTCGGATTAGCGCAGCGTAATCCGACACCATTGTTGGCTTTGCAGCGTCGGATTACGCGCTTGCGCGCTAATCCGACCTACCTTACATGATCGCCCACTGTCCCTTGACGCGCTTCCAGCGCTGGCGAAGAACCCGCCCGTGCGGCCTGCACGTCCGGCGTTTCCGGACAAGAGCAAGTAAGCTGAAGTGCAGGGGGCACACTCTCGCGATTGTTCGCCGGTAGGTCGGATTAGCGCAGCGTAATCCGACACCATTGTTGGCTTTGCAGCGTCGGATTACGCGCTTGCGCGCTAATCCGACCTACCTTACATGATCGCCCACTGTCCCTTGACGTGCGCTTCCAGCGCTGGCGAAGAACCCGCCCGTGCGGCCTGCGCGTCCGGTGTTTCCGGACAAGAGCAAGTAAGAAGCAAGTAAGCTGAAGTGCAGGGGGCACACTCTCGCGATTGTTCGCTGGTAGGTCGGATTAGCGCAGCGTAATCCGACACCATTGTTGGCTTTGCAGCGTCGGATTATGCGCTTGCGCGCTAATCAGACCTACCTTACATGATCACCCACTGCCCCTTGATCCGCGCTTCCAGCGGCTTGAAGTTGATTTTATACGCCATCTTCGGGCTTTGTTCTATCCAGTAGCCCAGGTAGATGTAAGGCAGGTTCAGTTCGCGAGCCTGGGCGATTTGCCACAGCACGTTGTAGGTGCCGTACGAGGCGCCGGGCACGTCGGGATCGAAAAACGTGTAGACGGACGACAGGCCATCGGCCAGCACGTCGATGATGCTGACCATGCGCAGGGTGCCGTCAGGCTCGCGGAACTCCACCAGGCGCGTGTTGACCCGGCTTTGGAGTAAAAATTGAGCGTACTGGTCGCGGCTGTCCTGGTCCATGCCGCCGCCCGCGTGGCGCGTGCTCTGGTAGCGCAGATACAGTTCGTAGTGCTCGTCGAGGAAGGACAAAGTGGCCACGCCCGCCTGCAGGTTGGCGTGGCGGTTCCAGGCGCGGCGCTGGTTGCGGTTGGGCGTGAACGATTGCGTCACCACGCGCACGGGGATGCAGGCCTGGCAGCCGTCGCAATACGGGCGGTAAGTGAAAATGCCGCTGCGGCGAAAGCCGTTGCGCACCAGTTCCGAATACACGTCGCTGTTGATCAGGTGCGAAGGCGTGGCCACCTGCGAGCGGGCCTGGCGGTCGTCCAGGTAGCTGCACGGATACGGTGCCGTCGTGTAGAACTGCAGGGTGGCAAACGGTAGTTCGTTCAGGTGCGTCATGCTGATCCTGTCTGG
This sequence comes from Janthinobacterium sp. HH102, assembly GCF_001758625.2. Taxonomy (NCBI): domain Bacteria; kingdom Pseudomonadati; phylum Pseudomonadota; class Betaproteobacteria; order Burkholderiales; family Oxalobacteraceae; genus Janthinobacterium; species Janthinobacterium sp. HH102. The sequence goes on along the minus strand of NZ_CP062062.1, from coordinate 5,286,616 downwards.
TCTGTCCGCAGCAATGGAAATGTGCCTGGCGGTGTGCCTGGAGATATCATAGCTTTTTTACGCCGGTGGCGCAGCATGCCAATCGGTGATTTGCGCTGCTTCAATGGCGCTCCTCACATGGGCCAGGAAGCGGGCGCGCGAAATGGGCGCCGCGCCCAGCGAGGCCAGGTGTTTCGTTTCTTGCTGGCAGTCAATCATCGTCACGCCGCGCGCCTGCAAAAAGCGCACGAGGTGGGCCAGCGCGATCTTCGAGCCATCCGAGACGCGGGCGAACATCGATTCGCCATAGAACATGCGCCCGATCGACACGCCATATGCGCCGCCCACCAGTTCGCCGTCCAGCCACAGTTCCGACGAGTGCGCGTAGCCCAGCTTGTGTAAGCCCGTGTAGCCGGCGATGATGTCGTCGGAAATCCAGGTGCCCGGGCCATCCTTGCGCGGCGCCGCGCAGGCGCGCATGACGGCGTCGAAATCGCCGTCGAAGCGCAGCTGCCAGCGCCCGTCCGTGGCGGCGCTGCGCTCGACCTTGCGGATGGCCTTGGCCAGGCTGTCGGAGACCTTGAAGTCCGCCGTCATCAGCACCATGCGCGGATCGGTGCTCCACCACAGAATGGGCTGGCCCTCGGAAAACCAGGGGAAGATGCCGTGCTTGTAGGCGTCGAGCAGGCGCGCGGGCGACAGGTCGGCGCCGGCCGCCAGCAGGCCGGGTGCCTCGTCGGTCAGGGCGCGCGAGACGTCGGGGAACGGGGTGTGGATGTCGAGCCAGGGAATCATGCGGCGTCAAAAATGGCAGGTGGTGGGGGCTTACTCGGCATCCGCGCGCGCCATCGGGCGCGTGATGTCGCCCGTATGCACACCATAGCTGCCGCCTTCGCGGATTTTCACGCGGTCGGCAAAGAACAGTTCCAAGGTGGCGCGGATGGTGGGGAAGGCCAGGTCATCCCAAGGAATCTGCGCTTCCGTAAACAGCTGCACGTCCAGGCTTTCGATGCCGGGCGCGAAATCGAGGTCGCGCAGGCGCGCCAGGTAGAACAGGTGCACCTGGTGCACGCGCTGCACGTTGAGCAGCGAAAACAGGGGACCCAGTTCGATATGCGCGCCCGCTTCCTCCACCGTTTCGCGCTCGGCCGCGTCCGACGTCGTCTCGTCGTTTTCCATGAAGCCGGCCGGCAGAGTCCAGTAGCCCAGGCGCGGCTCGATGGCCCGCTTGCACAGCAAGACCTGCAGCTGGCCATCTTCTTCCCAGACGGGAATCGAGCCGACCACCATTTTCGGGTTCTGGTAATGGATGGCGTCGCAGTTGGCGCAGACATAGCGGGGACGGTTGTCGCCTTCCGGAATGGACAGGCTGACAGGGTGGGCGCATTCGGAGCAGAATTTCATGGGCTGGCTTCGGAAAATGGGTGACTAGTGTAATGCTTACTGTACACCGATTGCGCGCTCTGTGGCGTGACGGGCGGACACAATGCCACCTGGTAATTGGCTGACCTTTTTTAATGTATTTTAATTTAATAGCTCTATTGCAGTCGAAGTTGAGATAGCTATTGCCTAAGCCACCCGTTTGCCCTTATAATTCGAGTGCGGGGTGGAGCAGTCTGGCAGCTCGTCGGGCTCATAACCCGAAGGTCACAGGTTCAAATCCTGTCCCCGCAACCAATTCGAAGCCGCTGGTTCCTCGCAAGAGGGCCAGCGGTTTTTTCGTTTACGGCGCGAGGTCTTCTGCCTGCTGGCGCGCATACACGATCAGCCGCAAGTGGCGGTCCGCATCGATGGTCAGCGAGGTGTGCTCGTAGGCGACCTGCTCGCCGCCGACGTCCAGGCGGCGCACGCCGGCGCACGGCGCATGCACGTCATGGCGGCGCCACCACTGCTTGAACTCGGGCGAGACCTTTTCCAGTTCCTCCACCAGCGCGTGGATATCCGCTTCCTGTGTGGCGCGCGCGTAGTCGCGGCGAAAGCTCGACAGCATCAGCGGCGCCTGTTCTTCCCAGGCCGTGAAGCGCGAGCGCAGCAGCGGGTCGGTAAACAACAGCCACAGCAGGTTGCGGCGCGCCGGCACATGCGCGCCGAAGCCGAACAGGGCGTCCGCGTCCGCATTGAACGCCAGCACGTCCCAGCGCAGGTTGAGGACATAGGCCGGATGCGCCAGCTCGTGCATCAATCGGCGCACCGGCGGCGGCACCACGCAAAAGGTCTTGCCCTCTTCGGCAGGCGGACGCGCATGCGCCAGCAGGAACAGGTGGCGCCGCTCGCCCGCGTCCAGTCTCAGTACTTCGGCCAGCTTGTCGAGAAAGGCGCTCGAGACGCCGATGTCGCGCCCCTGCTCCAGCCAGGTGTACCAGGTCAGCCCCACGCCGGCCAGCGCCGCCACTTCTTCGCGGCGCAAGCCCGGCGTCCTGCGCCGCCCGCCGCCAGGCAAGCCTACGTCCTCGGGCGACAGCCGCGCGCGGCGCGCCTGCAGGTAGGCGGCCAGTTCGTGGCGGGTGCGGGCCAAAGTGCGCATGGTGGGGGTTTTCCGGTGAGCCTGTTGCTGCCAGTAATAGCATAAACAGTTAAATTGTAATTGTTTATATTGTATTCCAAAATGCCTGCTTTCTTCCCGAAAGCGTGCCCATGTCTGACTATTTTTCCTCCCGTGCCGCAGTGCCTGCCGACTCCGCGCTGCCTGTCACCGTCTACCTGATCGCCGTGGGCGCGTTCGCGCTGGGCATGGCGTCGTATGTGACGGCAGGCCTGATGCCGATGATCGCCGGCGCCTTTTCCGTGTCCCTGGCGATGGCCGCGCAGCTGGTGACGGCGTTTACGTTGGCCTATGGCCTCGGTTCGCCCCTGGCCGTGGCCTTGCTGCCGGCGCGCGCGCAGCGCTCCGGCCTGTTACTCGCCCTGGGCGTGTTCGTGCTGGCGAACGGGGCCAGCGCGCTGGCGCCCGAATTCAGCAGTTTGCTGGCATGGCGGGCCGTTGCGGGCATCGGGGCGGGCGTTTACCTGGCCCTGGGCATCGCGGCGGCGGCGGGCGTGTCGGCGCCGCGGCAGCGGGGCAAGGCCATCGGCGCGATCATGGGCGGCATGGCGGGCGGCACGGTGCTGGGCGTGCCATTGAGCTTGCTGCTGGCGCAGCAGCTGGGCTGGACGGCGGCCCTGTGGCTGGTCGCCGTCCTCGGTGCGCTGGCGCTGGCGGGCTTGCTGTGGAAACTGCCCGCGCTGCCGGAAGTACCGGCGACCTCGCTGCGCCGCAAGCTGGCCTTGCTGGCCGATGGGCAGGTGCTGGCCATTTTGCTCGTATCGCTGCTGGCGGCCATCGCCAGCCTGGGCATGTACACGTTTATCGCGCCGCTGCTGGCGTGGTCCGCGCACGGCGCGGAAATTTCCACCACGCCCTTCCTGTGGGCGTGGGGCGTGGGGGGCATCGCGGGCAGCGTATTGGTGGGACCACAGGCGGACAAGGTGGCGGCGTCGAGGCTGACTAGGCTCATCTTGCTGCTGCTGGCGCTGGCCTTGTGCGCGCTGCCGCTGGCGGCCGGCTGGTCGGCCTGGCTGATGCTGGCGCCTATCGTGCTGTGGGGCGCGGCCGGCTGGGCCCTGCAAGTGCCGCAGAACCAGCAGTTGCTTGCCGTGCGCGCGCGGCAGGGCGATGGCAACCTGGCCATCGCCCTCAACGAATCGGCGCTGTACCTGGGCAGCGCCATCGGCGCCGCAGCAGGCGGGGTACTGCTCCTGCTGGACTGGCCCGTGTGGCTGCTGGCGGCCTGCGCCGCCCTGGTCGCCGCCGCAGCGTTGCTGCTGCAATGGTGCGGCGTGAAATGGATTGCAGAATTCCGGAAAATGGAAGAGTCTGTTTAGTGACTTTCCAGCTGCGCGTACACGGCGTCGGCGATCTTGCCCAGTTCCTGTTTGGGCAGGCTCGCCGAGAGGGCATAACCGAGCTGGCCGTCGATCCAGTAAAACACGCTCAAGTCCTTTTCCTGCGTGTAGCGGAAGGCCGTTTCCTGCTTGCCGGCCCGTTCTTTCGCCACGTACAGGGTCAGGCGCTGACCTTTGCCATCTTCATACATGAATTGCGCCACGGGGCCGTCGCCATCGCCGGGCAGCAAACGCCCGCCGATCAGGTGATAGCCGAGCGGCGACAGCGCAGGCGGCTGCAATTTGCTGCCCAGGCGTTTCGACAGCCATTGCACCAGGTGGGCCTCCTGTTCCGCCCCCACCTCGACGGGGTGGCGCACTTCCGGCGTGTAGACGGCATGGGCGATGGCGGCGCTGCGCGCCAGGGAGATGGGGCTGGCGCTGGCGCTCCGCATGTCACCGCCATCGCCGCGCAGCAGCCAGCCGCCCGCGCCGCCAGCGAGCACCAGCACGACGGCAGCTGCCGCCTGCATGGCGGGGCGGCGCCAGGCGCCGTTCGCCGCCGGCGGGGCCGCCGCCTGCAGCAGGGCAGGCGGCACGGCTTCGTCCAGCACGGGATCGAACAGGGCGCGCAATTGCCGGTTCTGCTCGCGCCACGCATCGACCCTGGCGGTGTCCCCGGGATGTGCGCGCAGGTGGGCGTCGACGGCCGCGCGCTGGTCTTCGGGCAGGACGCCGTCGGCCAGGGCGTGCAATTGCGCTTCGCTGATGGCTTGCGTTGTCATTTCACGACTTTCAGGGTGGGTGGGCCGCTGCCCTGGCTGCCGGCAGGGCAGCCGTCGAGCAGGGTGCGCAGCTTGTCGCGCCCACGTGACAGGCGCGACATCACGGTGCCGACGGGAATGTCCAGGGTGGCCGCCACCTGCTCATACGGCATCTGTTCGAGCGCGACGAGCAGGATGACTTCGCGCTGTTCCAGCGGCAAACGGGCCAGCGCCGCATCCATTTCGCCGATGGCGATGGCTTGCCCGGGCGCGTGTTCCGGCGCGGGCAGCACGGTATCGTCGTCGAGTTCCTGCAGCGCCAGGCCGGGACGGCGCAGCTGGTCCACGTGCAGGTTATGCATGATGGAAAACAGCCAGGGCCGCATCTCGCCACCGCGCTGGTCCAGCTTGCGCCACGCCCGTTCCACGGTGTCCTGCACCAGGTCGTCCGCGTGCAGGGCGCCCGCCAGCGCGCGCGCATAGCGGCGCAGGCCGGGCAGGCACGCTTGCAGCTGGCGGCTATCCTCTTGCGTGGTCATCGTGGCGGCGGGCAGGGGGGCTTACGGCTTGACGACGTGCCACACGTTCTTGAAATTGTCGCCGGCCACGTCGCCAGGCTTCTTGTCTTCCTTGTACAGGTACAGGGGCTTGCCCTTGTAGGTCAGCTGCATGGCGCCGTTGTCTTCGCGCTTGATGCTGCCATACGGGGCGGCGGGCGCCGCGTCGGTGGCGATGACGGCGGGCCAGGCCACCAGGCAGCCGCCGCTGCAGGCGCTCTTGCCGCTGTCGGCGACATCCTTGTCGAACACATACACGGTCATGCCGCTGGTATTGACCAGCATGCCGTTGGCGGGCATGACGTCGGCGGCGAAGGCCAGGGGGGCGGACAAGGCGGTGAAAAGGGCGGTGGCGGCGAAAGTGGTAAAGCGCATGATGATCTCCTTGATGTTTGGTGGGCTTGCAAGGGATAGACGCGCGGCGCGGCCCGTTTATTCCACCGCTGACGGATTATTTTTCGGGTGCAGGCTGGCCCACAGGTGGGCGGCCGCCATGGTGCGGTGCGGCGCGTACTGGCGCAGCCACTGTTCCGTGCGCGCCATGTCAGGCTTCGTTTCTTCGCCGAGCAGCTTTTGCAGGGCGGCGCGGATCGCCACGTCGCCGTGCAGCGAGCAGTCGGCATAGCCGTAGCCGCGCAGCAGCGCGTAATTGACGGTCCACGGGCCGATGCCCTTCACGGCCAGCAGCGCCTGCGAAATGGCCGCCACGTCACCGGAAGGGGGCAGTTCCAGCGTCAGCGCTTCCTCGTCGACGAGACGCGCCAGGCGCAGCACGGTTTCCGCCTTGGCGCGCGAGAATTTGCGGCTGGTCAAATCCTCGATGTCCAGCCGCGCCACGTCGCGCGCCTCCGGGTAGCACCACAAGCCGCTGCCATGCCGGCGCCCCGCCTGCAGAATGAAGGTGCGGCGCAGGGAAATGGCGAACGGCAGGTTGATCTGCTGGCCGATGATGGCCCAGGTCAGCGCCTCGAAAGGGCTGGCCGATTGCACGATGCGCAAGCCCGGGTTGATGCGGATCAACGGCGCCAGCAGCGGGTCGCCGGCGGCCAACTGCGCGAACGGCTGCGGGTCGATGCGCAGGCCGAGGATGTTGAGCAGCGCGCCGTGCAGCGCCGTTTGCAGGGCGTCACTGGCGCCGCCGTCGATCTCGGCGCGGCAGACGGCCGTATCGTCCGTGAAGGCCACGTCCAGCACCACGGGCACGCCGGCAAGCAGGATGCCCTTGCGCAGTCCCGTAGCGGTGACCTGTTCGGCCACGCCTTCCGCGTCGCGGCTGTGAAAGGCGATGACGTCGTCGCGGCGGTAGCCGGCGGGCAGGGGGAGGGTCCAGTGCAGCAGGGTCATGGTGGCCAAATTCAGTGAAGGTAGCAGGGGCGCGCCGCCGGCGCACCGCGTTTCTTGCTGCGGTCCTTAGCGGGCGCAGATGTCGGTGGTGGGCGGGCTCAGGGCCGCCGCGTGCTGGATCTGTAGCGCGTCGGGCACGCCATTTTTCACGGCCGTCAGTTCGGCCAGGATGGAAATGGCGATTTCGGCCGGCGTCTTGCTGCCGATGTACAGGCCGATGGGGCCATGCAGGCGCGCCAGCTGCTCGGCGCTGACGTCGAACTGCAGCAGCCGCTCGCGGCGCTTGGCATTGTTGGCGCGCGAGCCGATGGCGCCGACATAAAAAGCCGGCGATTTCAATGCTTCCATCAGGGCCAGGTCGTCGAGCTTGGGGTCGTGCGTGAGGGCGACGACGGCGCTGCGGCTGTCGAGTTTTAATTCCAGCACGAGGTCGTCGGGCATGGCGTGCAGCAGAGGCACGCCCGGTACGTTCCAGCCGCCCCGGTATTCCTCGCGCGGGTCGCAGACGATGACGTGGTAATCCATGGCCGTGGCGATCTGCGCCACGAAGCGCGACAGCTGGCTGGCGCCGATGATCAGCAATCGCCAGCGCGGGCCGTGCTGCGTGGTGAGCACCGCGCCTTCCAGGGCCAGCACGGCGCCCGGCGTGGCGCGCTGCAGGGTGACGGCGCCGCTGTGCAGGTCGAGGCGGCGCTCGACCAGTTCATGCGCTTCCAGGCGTGCCAGCAGTTCGGCCACCTTGCTGTCCGCGTGCAGCGGCTCGATGGCCAGTTCGATGGTGCCGCCGCAGGGCAGGCCGAAGCGGTGCGCCTCGTCGGCGCTGATGCCGTAGCTGACGATTTCCGGCAAGGTGCGCACGATACCGTGCACGCGCACGGTGTCGATCAGGTCATCCTCGATGCAGCCACCGGAGACGGAGCCGACCACCGTGCCATCGTCGCAGATGGCCAGGGTGGCGCCCACGGGACGGGGGCTGGAGCCCCAGGTCTTGATGACGGTGACGAGTTCGCAGCGGTGCCCGGCGGCGAGCCAGGCGGCGCTGGTTTTCAGAACTTCGAGGTCGATGCTGTCCATGGGGCGCGGAAGGAAAGCCGCAGGCAGGCGGCAAAGTATGGAATATTCTTCAATATTGTGGCTATACTACGCTCTCCAACAGCCTGCGGAGAGTTTTCATGTCGAACGACCAAAAGACGCAAGATGACGGCATCCCCAAGTTTGGCAAACTGCTCATCGCCCTGTTCCTGGCGGTGGTATTTTGCGGCGCTCTGACCTGGGTCATGGGCACCTACTTCCCGAACTTCCCCGGCGCCTGACCAAACCTGCTGCATCAGGCGCCTTTGGCGTTTAAGGCTTGAGCGGTTTCTTCGCCGCCTGCTTGGCGCGCACGTCAGTGACGGCGCGGTTGATCGCCGCCATGCGCGAGTTGGTGCCCGGGTGCAGGGCCGTGTAGCCGTTGGCGACCGTGGCCGGCACTTGCGTGGCCAGGCGCTGCCAGAAGCGGGCCGCGTTGTCGACATTGTAGCCGCCGCGCGCCAGCAGATAGATGGCCAGGGTGTCGGCTTGCACGTCGAGTTCCTGCGGCATGGCCTTGATGCCGGCGGCGCCCGTCAGCATCGATACGTCGGGCTGCACGGCCCCCAGGCTGTCGATGATGCTGCCGGCCGTGCCTGGCGTGCGCTGGCTGCGCGCGTGGTCGAGGATGTTGTGCGCCATTTCGCGGGCGATGACGAAGGCGATGCCTTCATCGTTTTGCGCCGCATTGACCATGCCGCGCGTGAGCATGATGCGCGAACCGTCCGAATACGCGTTGATATTGTCCGCATTGCCCAGGGCGACGCGGAAGGCGCAGGCGCGCGTGACGGGAATTTTGAGGTCTTGCTGCTGGCCGTCGCGGGCGATGGTCATGTTCAGGCTCGCGCTTTTCGAGGCCAGCGGGCCGACGATGGCGCCGAACGGGCCTTCCGCTTTCGGGCCGACCGGCAGCGGCTTGCCTTCGGCGGCCAGCAAGCCGTCGCCCTTGCGCAAGCCGGCGCGCGCGGCGCCGCTGCCCGGCAAGACGCTGGACACCTGCATCTGCTCGCCGTAGCCGAGTGCCGCCTGCGCCGCGTCGGCATAGATACCGGGGTAGGAATACTTGTTCTGCGCCGTGAAGCCCAGCAGGTTGCGCGCATACGTCTTGCACAGGTCCGCATTATTGATCAGCAGGGGCGCCGACACTTTCGACAGGCGGTCCTGCAGCGCCACCATCTTCACCAGTTCTTCCTGCGCCGCCCTTTGCTGCGCCGTCGGGCCGGGCGCATCGGGCGCCGGCACGACGTTGAACGGGCCGCTGACATTCGTCGCCGGCGTGGTGCAGCCGGCCAGAATGGCCGCGCCGGCCAACAGGAGGGGAGTGGCCAATCGGCGCAGCGAGGTTGGGGCTGGGGTCAGATGGCGGAAACCTGGCATAAGTGTCAATCCTTAATGTTTGCCGGTGCTGCCAAAGCCGCCAACACCGCGTTCGCTGTCGCCGAATTCCTCGACGACGTTAAAGCCCACTTGCAGCACCGGCACGATAATCAGTTGCGCCAGGCGTTCCATGGGATTGAGCGTGAAAGCGCTCTGGCCCCGGTTCCAGGTCGATATCATCAGCTGGCCCTGGTAATCGGAGTCGATCAAGCCTACCAGATTCCCCAATACGATGCCGTTTTTGTGGCCCATGCCGCTGCGTGGCAAAATCATGGCCGCATACGACGGGTCGCCGATGTGGATGGCCAGGCCGGTCGGAATGAGCACCGTCTGACCCGCTTCGATGGTGATGGATTCGGCTATGCAGGCGCGCAGGTCGAGTCCCGCGCTACCCGGGGTGGCGTAGGCCGGCAGCAGTTCTTGCATGCGGGCGTCGAGGATCTTGATGTCGATATTTTTCATGAATCTAAATGAGCTAAAGCGTATAAAAAAGATTATTTGAGCAGCGAATTCCTGGCGATCCGCTTCGAGATTTCCGAAATCAGCTGGCGCGCCAGGTTCAGTTTCGGGGCGCGCGGCAGCACGGTATGGCCTTCCTCGTCGAACAGGATGATGGTGTTGTCGTCCTGGCCAAACGTGTTCTGACCGATATTGCCGACCAGCAGGGGAATGCCTTTTTTCTCGCGCTTGACCGAGCCGAATTCCACGAGGTTTTCCGATTCGGCGGCAAAGCCCACGCAGTACGGATAGCCGGCCAGGTTGGTGCGCGCCGCCACGGTGGCCAGGATGTCGGGATTTTGCACGAACTGCAGTTCGGGCACGGAGCCGTCGGCCTGCTTTTTCATCTTCTGGTCGCTGGCGTTGGCCACGCGCCAGTCTGCCACGGCGGCCACGGCGACGAAGACATGCTGGCCGTCGACGTGGGCCAGTACCGCATCATGCATCTGTTGCGCGCTTTGCACGTCGATGCGGCGCACGCCGAACGGCGCGTCCAGGGCCGTCGGGCCGGAAATGAGCAGCACCTCGGCGCCCGCTTCGCGCGCCGCGCGCGCCACCGCATAGCCCATCTTGCCCGAGGACAGATTGGTGATGCCGCGCACGGGGTCGATGGCCTCGAAAGTGGGGCCGGCCGTGACCAGCACGCGTTTGCCCGCCAGGACTTTCGGCTGGAAGGCTGCGATCAGCTCCGTCAAGAGCTGTTCCGGCTCCAGCATGCGGCCCAGGCCAGTTTCGCCGCAGGCCTGTTCGCCGGCGGCCGGGCCGAACAGGGTGATGCCGTCGTCGCGCAGCTGCTGCACATTGCGCTGCGTGGCGGGGTTCTGCCACATTTCCACGTTCATGGCCGGCGCCACGAGCAAGGGCAGGTGGGAGGGACGGGCCAGGCACAGGGTCGACAGCAGGTCGTCGCACACGCCATGGGCGAGTTTACGCAGAAAATCGGCCGAGCACGGCGCGATCAGGATGGCGTCCGCGTGGCGCGTCAAATCGATATGCGCCATGTTGTTGTCTATGCGCGCATCCCACTGGCTCGTGTGCACGGGGTGGCCGGACAGCGCCTGCATGGTCACGGCCGTGATGAAGTGGCTGGCGGCATCCGTCATGACCACCTGCACCGAGGCGCCGGCCTTCGTCAGCGCGCGGCACAGTTCCGCCGCCTTGTAGCAGGCGACGCCGCCCGAAAGTCCCAGGACGATTTTTTTGCCGGACAATTCCATGCCGTTCTCCCGCGTGTTTATTTGTTTACCCGGCGCAGTTCATCGATGATGAACAGGGCCGCGCCGATGCAGATGGCGCTGTCGGCGATATTGAAAGCGGGGAAATGGCCCCAGCTTTTCCAGTGGAAGTCGAGGAAATCGACCACGTGACCGTACACCAGGCGGTCGATGGCGTTGCCCAGCGCGCCGCCGAGGATCAGCGCCAGGGCCCAGCAGAACATGCGCTGGCCGGCGTGCTTTTTCAGCAGATAGATGATGTAGATGGCGGCCGCCAGGGCGATGCCGGTGAAGAAATAGCGCTGCCAGCCGCCCTGGTCGGACAGGAAGCTGAACGCGGCGCCCTTGTTATACGCGAGCACCAGGTTGAAATACGAGGTGATGACCATCTCTTGCGCGTAGCGGAAGGTCTTCAGGATCGTGATCTTGGTGATCTGGTCGAACAGGATGACGATGGCGGCGATGCCCAGCCAGGGCACGAGCGACGCCGAGGAGGACGATTTCGATGAAAAACGGTTTTTAGTGGCCATATTTTTCCAGGGAAGATAAAGCCGCCGCCTGGCAGCAGGCGGCGGTTGGACTCATAGCATACAACGACGGGCAAAATCGTAGCGAGCGGCAGCGAGGCTCGGCGCCCCCGTTGGCCCGAGACGCGCAGCTGTACTTTAGTACAGCGAGCATCGCAGGCCGCAAATCGCGACGCGCAGTAGATTTTGACGACGTTGTTAGGCGAAGCGGCGTTTCTCGCCCGCGCCAAACAGGTTGCTGACGCAGCGGCCGCACAGGGTAGCATGCGCGGCGTCCGTGCCCACGTCCGCGCGGTAGTGCCAGCAGCGCTCGCACTTCGGCGCCGTCGACGCGGCCACGACCACTTCCTCGGCTGCTTCGTCTGCCACTTCGGCCACGGTTGCCTGCGAGGTGATGAAGACGAATTTCAAGTCGTCGCCCAGGGTGGTCAACAGCTTGTACTTCATCGGCGCGGCCTTGATCGTCAGTTCCGCCTGCAGCGAGGAACCGATGGCGCCCGAGGTGCGCAAGTCTTCCAGCTGTTTGGTGACGTCCGTGCGCACGGCGCGCAGGGCCGTGTATTTCTCCAGCAGGTCGGCCGCGTCCGACACTTCCGGCAGCTGCCACCAGGTTTGCGTGAAGATGGTTTCATCGCTGGCGGCATATGCATCCGCGCCGGCGAAGACTGCCCATGCTTCTTCGGCCGTGAACGACAGGGCCGGGGCCATCAGGCGCAGCAGGCTTTGCGTGATGTGCCACAGGGCCGTCTGCGCCGAACGGCGCGCGTGCGACGTTAAACCGGAGGTGTACAGACGGTCCTTCAGGATGTCCAGGTAGAAGCCGCCCAGGTCTTCCGAGCAGTACGTCTGCAGCTTCGACACGACGGGGTGGAACTCGTAGCGCGCGTAGTTGTTCTCGATCTGCTGCTGCAGCGATGCCATGTTGGCCAGCGCATAGCGGTCGATTTCGAACATCTCCGCCACCGGCACGGCGTCCGTGGCCGGATTGAAGTCCGACGTATTCGCCAGCAGGAAGCGCAGGGTGTTGCGGATGCGGCGGTACGATTCCGTCACGCGTTTGAGGATTTCATCGGAGATCGACAGCTCGCCCGTGTAGTCGGTCGAAGCGATCCACAGGCGCAGGATGTCCGCGCCCAGGGTGTCCGAGATCTTTTGCGGTGCCAGCGTGTTGCCCAGCGACTTGGACATCTTCTTGCCTTCGCCATCGACCGTGAAGCCGTGCGTCAGCAGCGCCTTGTACGGCGGACGGCCGTTCAGCATCGACGACACCAGCAGCGACGAGTGGAACCAGCCGCGATGCTGGTCCGAGCCTTCCAGGTACAGGTCGGCCGGGAATTGCAGCTGCGTCGAGTGCGAACCGTGCGCCTGCGGGCCGCCCAGCACCGTCTGGTGCGTGGCGCCGGAATCGAACCACACGTCCAGGGTATCCTTGTTCTTGGCGTAGATGGCCGCTTCGTCGCCGATCAGGTCTTTCAGGTCCAGCGCCTGCCATGCCTCGATGCCGTTCTTTTCGATCAGCTTGGCCACTTGCTCCAGCAGTTCCGGCGTGCGCGGATGCAGGTCGCCCGTTTCCTTGTGCACGATGAAGGCCATCGGCACGCCCCACTGGCGCTGGCGCGACAGGGTCCAGTCGGGACGGTTGGCGATCATGCCGTGCAGGCGCGCCTGGCCCCAGTCCGGGAAGAACTCGGTGTCGGCGATGCCTTTCAAGGCCGTCTCGCGCAGGGTTGCGCCGCCGTCCTTCGGCGTCACGTCCATGCCGGCGAACCACTGCGAGGTGGCGCGGTAGATGATCGGCGTCTTATGGCGCCAGCAGTGCATGTAGCTGTGGTCGAACATCTTGACTTCGAACAGCGCGCCCGCTTCGCGCAAGGCGTTGCAGATCGGCTTAGACGCTTCCCAGATGGTCATGCCGCCGAACAGGGGCAGAGTCGAGGCGAATTTGCCGTCGCCCATGACGGGCTTGATGATGTCGTCGTCCTTCATGCCGTGCGCCTTGCACGAGATAAAGTCGTCCAGGCCGTAGGCTGGCGCCGAGTGCACCACGCCCGTGCCGCTTTCCGTGGTCACGTATTCGGCCAGGTACAAGGGCGACAAACGGTCGTAGAACGCGTCGCTCGCGTGCAGCGGGTGGCGGAAGCTGATGCCGGCCAGGGCCGCGCCGTCGCAGGTGGCGATCGTCGTGCCTTCGAGCTTGAAGCGCGCCAGGCTGGCGACGACCAGGTCTTGCGCCAGGATCAGCAGCAATGGCTGGCCATCGCGCTCGGTCTTCACCAGCGAATATTTGACTTCCGGGTGCACGTTGAGCGCCTGGTTCGACGGGATGGTCCACGGGGTGGTGGTCCAGATGACGATGAAGCCGTTATCGGTCGGCAGGGACGGCAGGCCAAAGGCGGCCGCCAGTTTTTCCGGCTCGGCGAACTTGAAGCCGACGTCGATGGCGGGATCGCGTTTTTCCGCGTATTCCACTTCCGCTTCGGCCAGCGCCGACTGGCAGTCGAAGCACCAGTTGACCGGTTTCAGGCCGCGGTAGACATAGCCTTTTTCCAGCAGCTTGCCCAGCGCGCGCAATTCGTCCGCTTCATTGCCGTGCGCCATCGTCAAATACGGGTTGTCCCACTCGCCCAGCACGCCTAGGCGAATGAAATCCTTCTTCTGGCGCTCGACCTGCACGTTGGCGTAGGCGCGTGCCTTTTCCAGGACTTCAGCCGTCGGCAGGTTCTTGCCGTGCAGTTTTTCGATCTGGATCTCGATCGGCATGCCGTGGCAATCCCAGCCCGGCACATACGGCGCGTCGAAGCCGGCCAGCGAGCGCGACTTGACGACCATGTCCTTCAGGATCTTGTTGACGGCGTGGCCCAGGTGAATGTCGCCATTCGCGTACGGCGGGCCGTCATGCAGGATGAATTTCGGACGGCCGGCGGCAGCCTTGCGCACGCGCTCATAAATCTTCTTGTCTTGCCATTGCTGTACCCATTGCGGCTCGCGCTTGGCCATGTCGCCGCGCATCGGGAATGGGGTTTCCGTCATGTTGACCGGGTATTTGCTTTCAGGCTTCTTGTTCTGCTTGGGCGTGGCTGGCTTGTTTTGATCGGACATAGTCTTCTTTAATGATATTGAATGGTTTGCGGCGGCAGGAGCCGCCAGGCGACGGAGTTGGGCGGCGTCAAATTCGGTCGGTGGCGGTAATGGCGCCGCTGCGCTGCTCAAAATAGGCGCGCGCCTGGTTCGAGTCGCGCTCGATGGCGGCCGTCAGGGTGGGCAAGTCGTCGTACTTTTCTTCGTCGCGCAGCTTTTCCAGGAACTCCACGCGTACCAGCTTGCCGTAGCAGGACTGGGCGAAATCGAACAGATGCACCTCCAGCAAGACGCGGCCGCTGTCGTCGACGGTGGGGCGCACACCCAGGCTGGCCACGGCGGGCAGCGGTACTGGTCCCAGGCCGTGCACTTGCACGATGAAGATGCCGGACAGGGCGGGGCGGTGCGCCACGCGCAGGTTCAGGGTGGGAAAACCGAGGGTGCGGCCCAGCTTCTGGCCGTGGATGACGTGGCCGGAAATGGCGTACGGATGGCCCAGCAACTGCGTGGCCAGCAGGAAATCACCGGCGGCCAGGGCCAGGCGCACGGCCGACGAGGAGATGCGCGTGCTGCCGTTCATCACCGTCGGCAAAGTTTCTACGTGGAAACCGTATTCGCGGCCCGCTTCCTGCAGCATGGCGACGTCGCCGGCGCGCCGGGCGCCATAGCAGAAGTCGTCGCCGACCATCAGCCATTTCACGTGCAAGCCGTCAACGAGGACTTTTTCCGTGAATTCCTGCGGCGTCAAGGCGGCGAACTGGGCGCTGAAATGCTCGACGACCACGCGGTCGATGCCGGCGTCATCCAGCGACTGCAGCTTGTCGCGCAGGTTGGCGATGCGCTGCGGCGCCTTCGACAGGTCGCCCGCGCGCTGCGCGAAGAATTCGCGCGGGTGCGGTTCGAACGTCATCACGGCCGCTTCGATGCCGAGTTCAGTGGCAGCTTCGCGCACGCGCGCCAGCAAGGCCTGATGGCCGATGTGGACACCGTCAAAATTGCCGATGGTCAGAGCGCAAGGCGCTCGTGCCTGGGCATTGGGAAGTCCGCGGAATACCTTCATAGGAATCTGATGAAAAACTGTGCCAAAAGGGGGATTATACGGACTGTTTCAGGGATGCACACCCGGCAGGGCGGCCGCACGGGCAATTTCCCTGCTGAAATGATAAAAAGCGTTGCCGGCAAGGGTGCTGGCAACGCTTTAGTGATGGGCAATTGACTAGCTGCCCGACAATATCTTGACGATATTATCTTATTTATTCATCAATGCCCAGTAGCGTGCCAGGTCAGCCGCGCCATCCGTGCCCTTGACGGCTTTGAGTGCTGTCGATGCGTTGGCTTTCTTGCCGGCGTGGATGTAGGCGATGCCCAGGTGCAGCTTGGCTTCTTCCGGATACTTGGCGGTGCCCAGTTTCACGGCGTCATTCATCAAGCCCAGGCCTTTTTCTGCCTGGCCATCGTAGACCAGGGCGAAGCCCAGCTTGCTCAAGCTGTCGGCGTCCTTGTTCTTGACGTATTCCGCTTCCGACTTGGCGGCGTTGGCCTTCAGGTCAGCCTGGGTCTTCAGGGCCAGGTCTTTCAGGCGCTGGTGACGGGCGGCATCGGCGCCGGTGCCCAGCACGCCTTTTTTGTAGCCCTGCTCGATGATGCTCAGCGCTTCGCCAGGATTGCCTGCTTGCAAGGCCAACTGGCTGATTTCCATGTATTCGGAAGGCTTGGTGAACAGGCCGTTGGCCAGGCGCAGGCGCTGGACGTCCAGGCCCAGGCGTTGCGAGAAGCCAGGCTTGCCGGAAACGCGGTTCAGCAGGTCGGCCCAGTAGCTGGTTTTCGGATAGCTCGACGCCAGTTTTTCCAGGGTCGACACATAGCCGGCCTTGTCGTTTTGCTTCAACTGGATGTTGGCCAGCATTTGCAGGCTCGCTTCCGAGTTGCCGCCGCGCGCTTGCAGTTCTTTCGCCGCTTCGGCGTAGTTGCCGCTGACGTAGTAGGTCTGGATCAGCAGTTCGCGCATCTGTGGATCTTCGCGGTCTTTCAGCGAACGTTTGATCCAGGTGATGGTATTCGGCCAATCCTTGGCGCGGTAGTACATGCCTGCCAGCGCTTGCGTGAATTTGGGAGCTTCGGCGGCGCTCAGGCGGCCGGAATTGATGACGGCTTCAAAAGCCTTGATGGCGGTGCCGTTGTCGCCGGCGGCAGCAGCGGCCGAGGCGCGCACGCGCTCGATCTGGTAGCTTTCAAAGGCGGTCTTGCCGCCGACGCTGTCAGCTTCGCGCAGCTTGGCCAGCGCTTCCTTGTTTTTGCCGCTGCTAGCGAGTTTTTGCGCTTCTTGCAGTGGCTTGCCCACTTCGGCACGCACGGTGTCCGCGGCGTATGCCAGCGAGCCCAGGCCGATTACGGGAGTTGCTGCGGTAAAACCGATAGCGGCCATGACGAGGCCGAGATGAGCGAGACGAAACTTGGACATAAGAAAGTCTTTCAGTAAAAAGCGAATAGGCAGGAAGTCCTGCCTATTCGGATGTAAAGAGAACCTGATTGCTGCAGCTTACTGGAATTGCTCGTTGCCGACCAGACCGATTTTGGTCACGCCCAGACGCTGCGCCGACGCCATCACACCGGCGACGACTTTGTATTCCACCAGCTTGTTCGGACGCAGATGCACTTCCGGCTGGTCTGCTTGCGCAGCAACGTTGCTCAGCTTGGCTTCCAGCGAAGCGCGGTCAGGAACGACCTGATTGTCCCACAAGATCGTACCGTCAAAATCGACATCGATCGTGACGACCACTGGTTCGGTTGTCGGTGGCGGCGGGGTGCCGACCGGCATGTTCAAGTTCACCGAGTGGTTTTGCTTAGGAATCGTGATGATCAACATGATAATCAGCACCAGCATCACGTCGATGAGGGGCGTCATGTTCAGTTCCATCATTGGTTCCGGATCCGCGCCTGGAGCGCTTCCCGAACCGACATTCATACTCATAGTGTTTCCTTTAAGAAGTCCAACGAAGCACCGGGCGAAACTGCCGCCCGGTCAGCTTCCGGCAGTGGCGTCCCCGTGTTGCCGGGACGCCGCTGCCAGTCGCTATCAGCCCTTGTCAGGTGGTTCGGTGATGAAGCCGACCTTCTGGATCCCGGCACGTTGGGTCGTGTAAATAACCCGGCCGATCGATTCGTAGCGTGTTTCTTGGTCGCCACGAACGTGTACTTCCGGCTGCGGTACTTTCACTGCTTCAACTTTCAGATAATCGAACAGTTCGCTCGTATCTTTCAGTTTCTTCTGGCCCAGATAAATCTCGCCATCCTTGTTGACAACGATGTTGACGTTTTCTGGCTTGCTTTGAAGGGCTTGGTTGGCCTCGATCGGCAGATCGATTTTCTGCAATTTGAGGACAACCGGACTGGTGATCAAGAAAATGATCAGCAAAACCAACATGATGTCGACGAGCGGCGTCGTGTTGATTTCTGACATTACTTGATCTTCATCTCCGCTGTCGGAGCCGACGGACATCGACATGATTCTTATCCGATCTTTTTAGCGCCGGCAGCACGGCCAGCTTCGCTGGTCGACATTGCGCCGGAGATCAGTACCGAGTGAACGTCGGCGCTGAACGAGCGTACGTCTTCCATTGCAGTTTTGTTACGACGCACCAGCCAGTTGTAACCCAGAACGGCAGGAACGGCGACCAGCAGACCGAAAGCGGTCATGATCAGTGCTTCACCAACTGGACCTGCAACTTTATCGATCGACGCGTTACCGGTCATGCCGATGTTGGTCAGCGCGCCATAAATACCCCAAACGGTACCGAACAGACCGATAAACGGTGCGGTCGAACCAACGGTTGCCAGGAACGACAGGCCATCTTGCAGACGCGACTGGACTTTGTCCGAAGCGCGCTGGATCGACATCGTCACCCAGGTCGACAGGTCGATTTGTTCCAGCAGGGCGCCGTCATGGTGAGCCGTTGCCTTGGTGCCCGATTCAGCGATGAAGCGGAATGGCGAGCCTTCGGTCAGGGTTGCCGAACCAGCAGCGATCGAAGGAGCTTTCCAGAATTTGGCAGCGGTTTCTTTCGCTTGCTTGAAGATCTTCATTTGATCCATCAGCTTGGTGATGATGATGTACCAGCTGCCGATCGACATGATGGCCAGGATGATCAGGGTGGCGCGTGGCACGAAGCCGCCGTCCCACACTGCTTGCAGGCCGAACGGGTTGTGGACTTCTTCGGTTTTGGCTGGAGCTGCTGCGTCAGCGGCTGGAGCTGCTGCGTCTGCTGCTGGAGCGGCTGCGTCAGCAGCTGGTGCTGGTGCTGCTGCAGCGTCTGCCGCTGGAGCCGAAGCGGCAGCCGATGCTGGCGCGTCAGCGAATGCCGGAGCTGCTACCAGAGCGGTAGTAGCGGTAACGGACAACAGAACCGCGGCAAAAAATGCGGACAAACGGGTATTCTTAAACATGCTTCCTCCAAAATTAAAAATAACAGATCGCTGAACGTAATGACAACGAAATCATAGTGTGAGACAGGGGATAACTGCCTCGGGTTTTAATCCAGCGACCAAACGTATTGCATTTGCTGCCAGCCTTGTTCCGGCTTGCCGTCAACTGTTGCCGGCTTAAATGTACAGCGGCTAATACCTTGCACTGCGGCTTTGTCCAGGTCTCTGAAGCCGCTGGACTTCACGATCTTCGAATCAGCGACCTTGCCGTCTACACCGATCAGGAACGACAGTGTCACCACACCGGTTTCCTCATTGCGCTGCGACGACTTTGGATAAGCCGGCTTTTCGCAGACACTGAAGTCAACCACGGCCGGCGTACGCACCGATTTGGCTGGTCCAGGAGTTGGCGCAGGCTGTGCAGGCGGTGCTGGCGGTGCCAATACATTCGTGGCTGGCTTCACGGCAGTCGTATTTGCAATCACGTTCTGCTGTGGCGGCGGCTGCTGCACGTTCACCTCGACTGGCGGAATGAATGGCGGCGGTGGCGCTTTCATTTCTGGCGGCGGTGGTGGCGGTGGAAGATCCTTCGGTGGAGGCGGTTTGACTTCCTCGATAATCTTGGTTTCAACCGGTTCCATCATTTTGGTGACCAACCGCTTGCCCAAGCCCGTCACGATCCCGTAAGCCGCGAGAACGTGCAGCAGGACAACGATAGTGATGCCTGTGTAGTTCTTGGGACTTTTCTCGTTCGAAAAATTCATGCCTGCTTTCTCCAAATACCATCTCTTGTCTTGCAACTGAACCCCAAAATGACGACACAAAGCTCCAGCCGTATCCGGGACGTCGCCGAATTATACATACGAATTCTTTATTTTACACAGATTTTTAACGCCTAAAACCGGTTAAATTTTTAGCGCTTTTGCGCCCTGAAAACGTACTTGCTTATGTCATCTTTGCACGCTTTCGGACATAAAAAAAGGCGGTCTTATCGGTTTTTTACAGCCGTTTTGGGCTACCACTGCTAAGTTCTCCGATGTGCCCATCTGGCGGAATTATATTTCGTGATATTCAATATGGAAACCGCTAAATTTGGAGGAAAATCTTTCCTTTTGGAAATGTTTTAGCTCGGAACCAGACCACTTAGCGGCGCGCGCGCACCAAACGGGTGCGGAAGGGACTTTATCCAGGTCAAAAAAGGCGGTCCCGGCGGCCCTTTTGACGCCGCCAGGCCATACGGAATTCCTATGTAGGCATAGGAAACGCTTATATTCTTGCCATTGATTATTATCAATAAATCATTTCATGGCCGGACGGCAGGGTCGTCGCGCCGGTTGCGCTTTTCCCGCCGGCAATTCAGAGTGCCCAGGACGACGCCCTGCGGGTCGACCGTATCGAGGTGGACATCAAAGCCCCACAGCCGCGCCACGTGCTTGAGCACCTCGGCCGCCTGCTGGTTCAGCGGGCGGCGCTGGAATTGCGTGTGGCGCAAGGTCAATGCGCGGTCGTCGCGCGTATTGACGGACCACACCTGGATATTCGGCTCGCGGTTGCCCAGGTTGTACTGCTCGGCCAGCTGCTGGCGCACGTAGCGGTAGCCGGCATCGTCGTGGATGGCGGAAATGGCCAGCTTTTCATTCTTGTCGTCGTCGAGGACGGCAAAGAAATGGAATTCGCGGATCAGCCGCGGCGATAAATACTGGGCGATGAAGCTTTCATCCTTGAAATTACGCATGGCAAAGTCCAGGCTCTTGCGCCAGTCGCTGCCGGCCATGTCGGGAAACCAGGCGCGGTCTTCGTCCGTCGGATGCTCGCAGATGCGGCGGATGTCGCTCATCATGGCAAAACCCAGCGCATACGGGTTGATGCCGCTGTAATACGGGCTGTCGATGGGCGGCTGGTAGACCACGTTGGTATGGCTTTTCAGAAATTCCATCATGAAGCCGTCGCCCACCACGCCTTCGTCGTAGAGCTGGTTCAATATCGTGTAATGCCAGAAGGTGGCCCAGCCTTCATTCATGACCTGGGTTTGCCGCTGCGGATAGAAATACTGGGAAATCTTGCGCACGATGCGCACCATCTCGCGCTGCCACGGTTCCAGCAGCGGCGCGTACTTCTCGATAAAGTACAGCAGGTTTTCCTCGGGTTCGGGCGGAAAGCGGGCGGCGGCCTTGCGCTGGTCGTCCTCGTCGTCGTCCTCGTCGCGCCGGGGCAGGGTGCGCCACAGCTGGTTGATCTGCGACTGCACATAGGCTTCGCGCTCTTTCTGGCGCGCATATTCCTTCGCCATCGACAGTTTCGCCGGGCGCTTGTAGCGGTCCACGCCATAGTTCTGGATGGCGTGGCACGAGTCGAGCAGCAATTCCACGGCATCGACGCCATGGCGCTGCTCGCATTCGGCGATGTAATTCTTGGCAAACACCATATAGTCGATGATGGCGTCCGCATCCGTCCAGGCGCGGAACAGGTAATTGCCTTTAAAAAAGGAGTTATGGCCGTAGGCCGCATGCGCGATTACCAGCGACTGCATGGTCAGGCTGTTTTCCTCCATTAAATAGGCGATGCACGGATTGGAGTTGATGACGATCTCGTAGGCCAGGCCCATCTGGCCCCGCTTGTAGCTTTTCTCGGTAGATAAAAAATGCTTGCCGAACGACCAATGGTTGTAGGAGACGGGCATGCCGACCGAGGTGTAGGCATCCATCATCTGTTCGGCCGTAATGATTTCCAGCTGGTTCGGATAGGTGTCGAGGCCAAACTGTTTCGCCACGCGGCGGATTTCCTCGTGGATTTGCTCGATCAGCTCGAACGTCCATTCCGACTGCTCGGGCAGGGCGTTCGGGTGGCGCAGGCGCACGAACGGTTCGCCCGGAGTATTGCTGGCGCGGTCAAAGGCTGCACTCATCATTTCACCTGTTTCTTGAACAGTTCGCGGAAGACCGGGTAGATATCGGCCGGCGTGACGATCTTTTGCATGGCGAAATGGGCGTGATGGTCGAGCACGCCCGCATATTGCTCCCACAGGTTTTGCTGCGGGCCGTCGGTGATCTCGACATAGGTGTAGTACTGCACCTTGGGCATGATGGTATTGATCAGCAACTGGCGGCACAGCATGGAATCGTTGTCCCAGTTGTCGCCGTCGGACGCCTGCGCGACATAGCTGTTCCATTGCCCGGCGCCATAGCGTTCGTCGATGATGGTGTTGAGCAAGTGCAGCGCGGACGACACGACGGTGCCGCCGGACTCGCGCGAATTGAAGAATTCATGCTCGTCGACCTCCGCCGCCGCCGTATGGTGGCGGATGAAGACCACCTCGATCTTGTCGTAGACGCGCTTGAGGAACAGATATAACAGGATGAAGAAGCGCTTGGCCGTGTCCTTGCGCGATTCGTCCATGGAGCCGGAGACGTCCATGATGCAGAACATGACGGCTTGCGTCATCGGCTTGGGCACCTTGATGCGGTTGCTGTAGCGCAAGTCGAACGGGTCGATGAAGGGAATCGCCAGCAGGCGCGTGTGCAGGTGGTGGATCAGGCGGCGCAGTTCCGTGACGAGCGGGTCGCTGTCGGGCGCGCCTTCGTGCAGCAGGACGGCCAGGTCTTCCTCGGCCTGCGCCAGCTGCTTGCGGGCGCCGCCGCCGACGGCGATGCGCCGGCCCAGCGCGCCGCGCAGGGAGCGCAGCACGTGGATGTTCGATGGGGTGCCCGACATATTGTAGCCGGCGCGCTGGTTCTTGAATTCCGTGGTGGCCGTCAGCTGGGTTTTCACCATGTGCGGCAATTCCAAGTCTTCGAAGAAATAATTCATGAATTCTTCGCGCGACAATTCGAAGATGAAATCGTCTTCCGTCGTCTCGTCGCTATTGCCCGCCTTGCCCCGCCCGCCGCCACCGCCGCCTTTCGGCCGGGCGATCTGGTCGCCCTTCAGGTATTCCTTGTTGCCGGGATTGACCACTTCCCATACGCCGCCATGCGCGTGGCCAAACGACGGTTCGCCCACATCCTTGACGGGGATGCTGACCTTCTCGCCATTCTCGACGTCCGTGATCGAGCGCCCCTTGATGGCGCGCCCCACGGCATCCTTGATCTGGCCCTTGTAACGCCGCAGGAAACGCTCGCGGTTGACGGCGGATTTATTCTTGCTTTGCAAGCGCCTGTCGATAAGGTATGTCAAAGGGTGCCTCCTTGCTTCTCGTCTTGCGCGCCCCGCCGGTCGTCAGGCCGGAGCGCGCCTCCGCTGTCCGCGCTAGGATGACTTGCGTACTCGCAAGTACCATTCGCATAACAGGCGTACCTGCTTGGCCGTATAGCCTTTTTCCACCATGCGGGCCACGAAGTCGGCGTGCTTGTTGGCATCGTCGGCGCTGGCCTTGGCATTGAAGGAAATCACGGGCAGCAATTCCTCCGTATTCGAAAACATTTTCTTTTCGATCACCGTACGGAACTTTTCATAACTGGTCCAGGCGGGATTCTTGCCGCCGTTCGAGGCCCGCGCACGCAGCCCGAAGTTGACGATTTCGTTGCGGAAATCCTTCGGATTGGAAATACCCGCCGGCTTCTCGATCTTTTCCAGCTCATTGTTCAGCGATTCGCGATCAAAACTTTCGCCCGTGTCTGGATCGCGGTATTCCTGGTCCTGTATCCAGAAATCGGCGAACGTCACATAGCGGTCGAAAATATTCTGCCCGTATTCCGAATAGCTTTCCAGGTACGCCGTCTGGATCTCCTTGCCGATGAATTCCACGTAGCGCTGCGCCAGGTGCTCTTTAATATAGGAGAAGTAGCGCTGCTCGAGTTCCGGCGCGAACTGCTCGCGCTCTACCTGCTGTTCCAGTACATATAATAAGTGCACGGGATTGGCGGCCACTTCGGAATTGTCAAAGTTGAACACTTTCGACAGGATCTTGAAGGCAAAGCGCGTCGACAGCCCGTTCATGCCCTCGTCCACGCCCGCGTAATCGACATATTCGTGCATGGACTTGGCTTTCGGGTCCGTATCCTTGAGGTTTTCGCCATCGTAGACGAGCATCTTCGAGAAAATGCTCGAGTTTTCCGGGTCTTTCAGGCGCGACAGGATGGCGAACTGCGCCATCATGCGCAGGGTGCCGGGCGCGCACGGGGCTTTCACCAGCGAGGAATTGGCCACCAGCTTGTCATAGATCTTGATTTCATCGGAGACGCGCAGGCAGTACGGCACCTTGACGATATAGATACGGTCAAGAAATGCCTCGTTGTTGCGGTTGTTCTTGAACGTCTTCCATTCCGACTCGTTCGAGTGCGCGAGGATGATGCCGTCGAACGGTATCGCGCCGAAGCCTTCCGTGCCCTTGTAGTTGCCTTCCTGCGTGGCCGTCAGCAGCGGATGCAGCACCTTGATCGGCGCCTTGAACATTTCCACGAATTCCATCAAGCCCTGGTTGGCCAGGCACAGGCCGCCCGAATAGCTGTAGGCGTCGGGGTCGTCCTGCGCATAGTCTTCCAGCTTGCGGATGTCGACCTTGCCCACCAGCGAGGAAATATCCTGGTTGTTTTCGTCGCCCGGCTCCGTTTTCGAGATGGCAATTTGCTTGAGCACGGACGGATAGCGCTTGACGACGCGGAACTGGTTGATATCGCCATTGTATTCATGCAGGCGTTTCACGGCCCACGGGCTGGGGATGTTGCGCAGGTAGCGGCGCGGGATGCCGTAATCCTCTTCGAGGATGGTGCCGTCCTCTTCCTCGTTGAACAGGCCCAGCGGCGACTCATTGACGGGCGAGCCTTTCAGGCAATAGAAGGGCACGTGTTCCATCAGCGACTTGAGTTTTTCCGCGATCGACGACTTGCCGCCGCCGACGGGCCCCAGCAAGTACAGGATCTGCTTGCGTTCTTCCAGGCCTTGCGCCGCGTGGCGGAAGTAGGAGACGACTTGTTCGATGACTTCCTCGGTGCCGTAGAACTCGCGGAAGGCGGGATAGATCTTGATCACCTTGTTGGCGAAGATGCGCGACAGGCGCGTGTCGTTGCGCGTGTCGACCAGCTGCGGCTCGCCGATGGCGGCCAGCATGCGTTCGGGCGCGCTGGCATACGTCAGCTTGTCCTTCTTGCACAGGGCCAGGTACTCGGTGAGCGACATTTCCTCTTCGCGGGTGCGCTCGTAGCGTGCTGCATAGTTATCAAAAATGGTCATGTCAATGTCCTTTAATGTAAACCTGAACTGCCAGTCACCATGGCCGCCCGCCTGGCACTCGCCTGGGCTTGCCGTCTGAACTTTTCCTGTACCTCGTACCGATTTTTATTGTTGTTTCAAGCCCGGCTGTCTTTGCGAGTCCGGATTGCCCGGACCAAAAAACTGGCGCTTGATGCCGTGCGCTGACGTGGCCAGCCGGCTTTTTTTTCACTGTTGATAGCGCTTGTTGCACCTACCATTACCCCATGAAATTTATTATTGCTCTAAAGGATCAGGAAGTCAAAAGATATGTCAGCATATCCTTAATACTTGTTTGTAAATTGTTGATTTAATTGGATAAACCATCAAATTTTCCATCGATTTCAATGAACCTTTTTGTCCCTTTTAAATCATCATACGACAATTCGCCAGCGCGTGCCGGTGCGTGCCGTGGCGCTGCCGTTGCCGGCGCCACGGCGGCCGGGCGCCGGTGAGGCCGGCCATCTTGCGCTAAGATGCCTGCATGTCTGATGGCACTGCGCGCCGCGCGCGCGCGCCAGCATTTTTATCGTCACCCTATAAGGAACACCCATGATGAACCCCCAATTGCGCGCGATCGTCCGCGGCATGCCGAAAGCCGAATTGCATATCCATATCGAAGGCTCGCTGGAGCCAGAACTGATTTTCGCACTGGCCGAGCGCAATGGCGTGCCGCTGGGCTATGAATCTGTGGAACACTTGCGCAGCGCCTATGCTTTTACGGATTTACAGTCTTTTCTCGACATTTATTACGCTGGCGCAAGCGTGCTCTTGAAAGAGCAGGATTTCTATGACATGACGCAAGCCTACCTGCGCCGCGCCGAAGCCGATAACGTCTTGCACACGGAAATCTTCTTCGACCCGCAGACGCACACGGCGCGCGGCGTGCCGATGGCCGACGTGATCAACGGCATCCACCGCGCCTGCCAGGATAGCCCCGTCAGCGCGGCCCTGATCCTGTGCTTCCTGCGCCACCTGAGCGAGGCAGAGGCGTTCGAGACCCTGGAAGACGCGCTGCCGCACCGCGACAAGTTCATCGGCATCGGCCTCGATTCGTCGGAAGTGGGCAATCCGCCCGAGAAATTCTCGCGCGTGTTTGCCCGTTGCCGCGAGCTGGGCCTGCACTTGGTGGCCCACGCGGGCGAGGAAGGCCCGCCGGCCTACATCCGCACGGCGCTCGACGACTTGAAAGTCGAGCGCATCGACCATGGCGTGCGCTGCCTGGAAGACGCGGAACTGACGGCCCGCCTGGCGCGCGAACAGATCGCGCTCACCGTCTGCCCCCTGTCGAACACCAAGCTGCGCGTGTTCGACCAGATGCATGACCATAACCTGGTGCAACTGCTCGACGCCGGTCTGCTGGTGACGGTGAACTCGGACGATCCTGCCTATTTCGGCGGCTACATGAATGACAATTTCGACGCCATCTTCGATGCCTTGCCGCTGGGCCTGTCCCACGCGCAACGCCTGGCGCGCAACGGTTTCATCGCCGCCTTCCTGCCGCAGGCGCAAAAAGACGCGTTTCTTGCCACCGTCGATGCGTATTTCGCGCAGCACGCGGCCGCCCACGGCATCGCGCAATAACGCATCACAACCAACTCGCATAAAGACCCGCCGCCCATGTTCCGCCTCTCCCTGAAAATGACCGGCCGCGACTGGCGCGCCGGGCAACTGCGTTTCCTGCTCGTCGCGCTGATCGTCGCCGTGGCGGCCCTGTCGGCCGTCGGCTTCTTCGTCGACCGCCTGCGCGCGGGCCTGAACCGCGACGCGCACCAGCTGCTGGGGGCCGACCTCGTCATCAGCGCCGACCAGCCCGTCAATGCGGCCTGGCGCGCCGAAGCGCAGAAGCGCGGTTTTATCCTGGCCGACACGGTGACGTTTCCCAGCATGGCGCAGGCGGGCGAGGGCGAGCGATCGCTGTCGCAACTGGCGTCCATCAAGGCCGTCTCGCCCGGCTACCCGCAGCGGGGCAAGCTGAAAATCACGACCAAACCGAGCGAAGCGCAGGATGCCGTGGGGCGGCCCACGGATCAGGTGCCTGCGCCCGGCACCGTGTGGGTCGATGCGGCTATCCTGTCCAGCCTGAACGCGAAGCTGGGCGACACCCTGACCCTGGGCGACAAGGCCTTTACGGTCACGCAACTGATCGCCAGCGAACCGGACCGCGGCGCATCGTTCCTCAATTTCGCCCCGAGAGTGATGCTGCCCCTCGGCGACTTGGCCGCCACGGCGCTGGTGCAGAACGGCTCGCGCGTGTCGTACCGGCTGCTGCTGTCGGCGCCGCCCGCCAAGGCGGCCGAGCTTGCGCAATATCAAACCTTGCTGGAAAGCCAGATCAAGGCGCAGTCCATCAAAGGCGTGCGCATCGAATCGCTGGAATCGGGCAGCCCGCAGATGCAATCGACCCTGGACCGCGCCGACCGTTTCCTGTCCCTCGTCGGCTTGCTGTCGGCCATGCTGGCGGCCGTCGCCGTGGCCATGGCGGCGCGCCGCTTCATGCTGCGCCACCTCGACGCCTGCGCCATGCTGCGCTGCCTGGGCCTGACGCAAAACCAGGTCACGGCCATGTACGTGATCGAATTTTTATTGGTGGGCTTGGTGGGCAGCCTGATCGGCGTGATGGTGGGCTTCGGCGGCCACCTGGTGCTGCTGGAGCTGTTGGGCAAGCTCGTGCAGAGCGACTTGCCGCCCGTGTCCCTGCTGCCCGCGCTGCAGGGCGTGGCCACCGGCATGTTGCTGTTACTCGGTTTTGCTTTGCCGCCGATTTTGCAGTTGCGCAATGTGCCCCATAACCGGGTGATCCGCCGCGAGCAGGAGCCGCCGCAGGCGCTGGCCCTGGCCACCTACGGCCTCGGCATTGCCGCCTTCGTCGTGCTGCTGTTGTGGCAGGCGGGCGACGTGAAACTGGCCTTGCTGACGGCGGCCGGCTTCCTCGGCGGCTTCGCCCTGTTCGGCCTGGCCGGCTGGCTGGGCATCAAGTCGCTGAAAAGCCTGCGCGGCGCCTTCAAGCATCAGGGCTGGCGCTTTGCCGTCACGTCATTGCAGCGCCGCCCGGGCGCCACCGTCATCCAGGTGGTGTCGCTGGCCCTGGGCCTGATGGCCTTGCTGCTGCTGACCGTGGTGCGCGGCGACCTGATGGTGGCCTGGCGCAACGCCACGCCGCCCGATGCGCCGAACCGCTTCATGATCAATATCTTGCCCGAGCAGAAAGACCCGATCGCCGCGCGCCTGGCGCAGGCGGGCGTGGCTAATGCGCCTTTGTATCCGATGATACGCGGGCGCCTGGTGGCCGTGAACGGCAACGCCATCACGGAAAGCACGTACGAGGATGACCGCGCCAAGGGCCTGGCCGACCGCGAATTCAATCTGTCGACGATGGCCACGATGCAGGAAGAAAACAAGCTCGTGGCCGGCAAGTGGTTCAGCGACAAGCCCGGCGCGCCGGCGGAAGCGTCGGTGGAGGAGGGCATCGCCAAGACATTGAAGCTGAAGCTGGGCGACAAGCTGCGCTTCGACATCGCCGGCCAGAGCGTCGAAGCGGCGATCACGAGTCTGCGCAAGCTGGAATGGGGTTCGATGCGCGTCAATTTCTTTGTCATCATCAATCCGGCCGCCATGGCGGACACGCCGCAGACGTGGATCACGGCCTTCCACCTGCCGCCTGCGCAGGCGGACCTGGGCAACGCCCTGCTGCGCGACTATCCGAATTTGACGGTGGTCGACGTGGGCGGCGTGCTCAAACAAATTCAGGGCGTGCTGGACCAGGTGGTGACGGCCGTCGAATTCCTGTTTGCCTTTACCTTGGCCTCGGGCTTGCTGGTGCTGTATGCGGCCTTGATGGGCTCGCAGGACGAGCGCACGCGCGAAGCGGGACTGCTGCGCGCCCTGGGCGCCACGCGGCGCCAGCTGGCGCAGGCGCAGCTGATCGAGTTTTCCCTCGTCGGCGCGCTGGCCGGCTTGCTGGCGGCATCGGGCGCGGCGGCCATGGGCTGGGCGCTGGCGACGTACCAGTTCAAGTTCGCCTGGAGCTTCGCGCCGGGCGTGTGGGCCTTCGGCCTGCTGGCCGGCGCCCTGTGCGCGATCGCCGGCGGCTGGCTGGGCTTGCGCAATGTCCTGAAACATCCGCCGCTACAGACCTTAAGGGAAGGCTAAACACTGACGCCGTCGCCCGCGCCCGCGCGTAGAAATTGCGCGTAGGACATCACCGGTTGTCCCAGCTGGTGCGCCGGCACGTCGAACAGGGCCCAGAAATAGGTCACGCCGCCCAGGCAGATGGTGGGCGCGGCGCAGTAGCGAAACCAGTTCTCGCCTATCTGCGCTGCGTACATGCCGTCGCTGTCGGCGTCGGAAAAGTAGGGAATCACGCGCATTTCCAGCAGGGCCTGCAGCAATGAATCGGGCGCGTCGCTGTCGCGCGCCATTTCATACTGCGTGTGCAGGCTGCGTTCCGTCTCGATGATCATCAGCTTGGCGTGGCCGTCGCGCGTGAAGAACAGGATGCCGCTGGGATTGGGGAAAATATAAAACTCGACGAAGCCGTGGCGCTGGCACAGCTCGTGCACGACGGCGGCCAGCGCCTCGTCTTGCAGGAAACTGTAGTCGTGCAGCATCAGCAGATCGCGCACGGTTTCCGATTGCTGCAGGAAGAATTCGCGCTGCAGGGCAACGATTTCCTGTTCCAGGATGTCGAGCGCATCGTCGTCGCTCTTCTTGATGTAGCGGTCGATCAAGCCCCGGTTGAAGGCCGTCACGGCCACCTTTTCATCGGCCGCGCCCGTAAATAAAATCTTCTTGCACGGCAAGTCGCGCACGGCCTGGCAGAATTCCAGGCCATTCATCTGCGGCATCGAATAATCGACCACCAGCACGGAAGGCACGGCAAAGCGCTGCGCTTGGCCGCTGATGCGCCAGATGCGTTCGATGTCGAGTGCCACGTTGCACTGGTCGGGCGGCAGGTTTTGCGTGTCGAAATTGACGTGCAGCGGCGTCTCGCCCGGCTGCGTACTCTGGCGCAGCCAGTGCAGCGCGCTGCTCGTGTCGTGGAAAGTCTTGCGCGCCAGGCCGGGATCGAGCTGGAACGCCAGGCTTTTCAGGAAGGAATCGCTGTCGTCGATCAATACGGTCAGGGTCGGATGGGTGTAGACGGGCAGTTGCATGCGTCACCTCGCGCGGTGGATGGATGGAAAACGGTTGTGCGTGGGCACGGGCAGGGGCTGGGGAAATTCCAGCACGAAGATGGCGTAGGCGCCTTCGCGCGCGACGCAGCGGATGCGCGCCTGCCAGGCTTGCATGATTTGCCGGCACAGGGCCAGGCCGATGCCGCTGCCGTTATGCGAGGGATACGAATAGAAGCGGTCGAAGATCAGCGGCAAGCGGCTGGCCGCGATGCCGCAGCCCGTATCGATGAACAGCAGGCGCGGCACGGGATGGGCGCCATCGATGATGATGCGCACTCTTCCCTTGCCGGCGCGGTGGATGCTTTTCAAGGCATTGCGCAGCAGGTTCAGCAGGATGACCACGCACAGCTCGGACTGGCCGGGAAACGTGAAATCGGCGCGCACGTCGACCTTGACGATGTCGCGCTGGGCCGTGCTGGTAAATGGGTAGCGGCGCAGCACGGCCGTCACGCTGTCGTGCATGGCCACCGCCTCGTTGGCTTCGAGCTTGCGGTTGACGGCGCTGGCGCTGAGCAGGAACAGATCGATCATGTGGTGCATATGGCGCACTTCGAACTGGATGCGCGCCAGCGCTTCCCGGCTGGCCTCGTCCGGCGGCTGTCCTTGCAGGTTTTGCTGCAGGCCGCGCTGCAGGCCGCGCACGTTTGCCTCGACGCTGACGAGGGGCGTGCGCAATTCGTGCGCCACGCTGCCCAGGCCGGCCGCCAGCCCGGCCAGTTTCTCCTGCGCGCCCACGTTGCGGCCCACCTTGACGACGGACAGCACGGCAATCGTGAACCAGTGCACGGGCAATTGCTGCAAGACGTCGCGGCTGAGCAGGAAGGCGGGATCGCCGGCCACGGCAAACGCCAGGCAAGCCAGCAGGGTGCCGCCCAGGTAGGCCAGCACGGCGATGCGCGTATCGAAGTGAAACAGCACGACCAGCGCCACCAGCAGTGAATGCATCCACAGCGTCGAGGCGTGGTTCATCAGGAACATATATGTAAAGAAAAACGGCAGTTCGAAGGTCAGCCCCAGGAACAGGTAGACGCTGAACCAGGTATTGCTGAAGCGGCCGGGCCACAGCGCGGGCAGGAACAGCAGCGCCGCCACCGTGCGCAGCAGCGGCGATTCGTATTCTTGCGGAAAGAAGTAATGCCACAGCGCGTAGTACAGGGGCATGCCCAGTGCACCGATGAGCGCCAGGGTGCGCACCTGCGCACGCCGCACGGGCGTGTGTTCGATGGCGTCGTGGAAATGCAGGAAAGGCTGGAGCAGCTTGCCTTGCCACCGTTTTCCGGAAGGGGACTGCGCATGCATCATGATCAGGGGGGCGTGTTCGTTGAGGCTTATCAATGCAACATGATCGGCGGGTTCCCTCTGTATCAGCACAATATCGGCACAACTGTTGAGCTGTATCAAACTCTTGCCGGATGACTCGCGCATGTTGGACGCGGTAGTTCCCACCGCAACCAATCAGGAGTCCCTATGTCACACGCCCTTTCCCCTCTGTCGTCCCGCGCCATCCATGCCGAGCAAAGGATGCCCGCCTTCGTGCGCGCGCGCATGGATGAGCACTATGTCGAGCGCATCGAGAAGCTGCTCGGCGGCGAACACCTGCATGAATGGCAAGCCGTGCCGGCCGGTGCGGTCATGCTGGCAGGTAATGATTACCTGAACATCGCCGGCGAGGCGGCGCTGCTGGCGGCCCAGGCGCGCGTCTTGCAGGGCGGCGGCGCCATGCTGATGTCGTCCGTGTTCCTGCAGGAAGGCAGCCGCCAGCACCGGCTGGAACACAAGCTGGCGGATTTTCTCGGCAGCGAGGCGTGCGTGCTGGCGCAGTCGGGCTGGGCTGCCAACGTGGGCTTGCTGCAAAGCCTGGCCGGACCTGGCATTCCCGTGTATCTGGACATGCAGGCGCATGCGTCGTTGTGGGAAGGCGTGCAATCGGCGCAAGCCGTGCCCGTCGCCTTCCTGCACAACGATGGCGCCCACCTGCAGCGCCAGCTCGACAAGCATGGCCCCGGCATCATCATCGTCGATGCGCTGTACAGCACCAACGGCAGCGTGGCGCCGCTGCTGGACATGGTGGAAATTGCCGAACGCAGCGGCAGCATGCTGATCGTCGACGAGTCGCACTCGCTGGGCACGCACGGCCCGCAGGGCGCGGGGCTGGTGGCGGAGCTGGGCCTGGCCGAGCGCGTGCATTTCCGCACGGCGTCGCTGGCCAAGGCGTTCGCGGGCCGGGCCGGGCTGATTACCTGTTCGGCCCGTTTTAAGGGCTATTTTTTGTCCGCTTCGCGGCCAGCCATCTTCAGTTCCTGCCTGCTCGAACACGAGCTGGCGTGGTTCGATGCGGCGCTCGACTTCATCCGCGCCGCCGATGGCCGCCGCGCCGCGCTGCACCGCCACAGCGTGCAGCTGCGCCAGGGGTTGACGGATCTCGGCTACAACGTCAGCGACGGCACCGAGCAGATCATCGCGCTGGAAGCGGGCAGCGAACCCGATACCTTGATCCTGCGCAAGGCGCTGGAACGGCACGGCATCTACGGCGCCGTCTTCTGTGCGCCAGCCACGCCGAAGAACCGTTCGCTGGTGCGCCTGACCCTGAATGCGGGTTTGCGCGAGGACGAGTGCGCAAGAGTGCTGGCCGCCTGCGCCGCCATCCGCGACGAGACGGGCATGGCGCGCTGGCCCTCGACGCGGCGCCTGCGCAAGCTGGCGCTGGTGTAGCGCGCGTCAGCCGTTGGCGGGCTGGTTGCCGGCGATCGTGCCCAGCAGCATGGACAGGGGCGCCAGCTGGTCCGCGCTGGCATTGCCCAGCAATTCCTGTCCCAGCGCCTGCGCCGTCGTATTCGCGTGCGCCAGCAATGCCAGTCCCGCCTCGGTGATGGCGGCGTAGCCGACGCGCGCATCGCGTGCATCGGCCTGGCGCGCCACCAGGCCGATTTTTTCCAGCGGCATCAGCGAGCGCGTGATGCCGGATGCCGTCAGCGCCAGGCGCTCGGCCAGGTCGATGCGGCGCAGGCGTCCGCCGGGCGCCCGCTGCAAGTGGTACAGCAATTGGTAATCGCTGAAGCTCAGGCCGTGCAGATTGCCCAGGATGCTGTCGAAGCGGCGCACGATGAGCGCCTGGGCGCGCGCCAGGCGCAGGCAAAAGTCCAGCGCGCCGCCGCCGTCCGGCATCGGGAGAGTGTGTTCGGTCATGACATCCTTTTCATTTGCTGCGCAGTGCGTGAGTGCGCAAGTATAAAGCATGGCCGCTCAATAGCGTGCCTGTCCCTGTTCCAGCAGCTGCGCCTGGTGCAGCGCCAGCAGGGCGTCCAGTTCGGCATCCGCATCGAAGGCGGGATCGGCGGATTGATCGACGGTGTCGATGATGTCGAAGCGGAAAGCCGCCGCACCGTCGCGCCGCCAGTCCGCCTGCAGGCGGGCGTTGCGGTGCTTGCCCAGGTTCAGTTCGAAGCGGTGGCGGTTCAGCGCGCCGGGCGCGTTGCGGCTGCGTTCGAGCAGGGTGCATCCGCTGGGCAGGTGGCGCAGCGCGATGATGCCCAGCGCGGGCGCTTGTTGCCGGTAAGCTGCTTTCAAGGCTGCTTGCTGTGTTTTATCCATGTTGTGATTTCCTTAAGCTTGGGTGACGTAATCGGTGCTTGCGATGTGGGCAATATCCGTGAACAGGGCGGCGGCGATGGCGGCGGCCAGCAGCAGAGCGCCGCCGACGCAGAACAGCTCGCCAACGCTCACGTGGCGCAGCAGCGCACCCGTGGCCGCCGCCGACAGGGGCGCCAGTCCCAGGAAGATGCCCATGAACACAGCCATCGCCCGGCCCAGCATGGCGGGCGCCACGCGCTGCTGTATCCACGTAAAGATGGCCACCTGCACATAGCCGCCCAGCACTCCCGTGACGGCCAGCAGGGCCGCGCCGTGCCAGGCCGCGCCGATTTGTCCCAGCGCCATCAACAGGCAAGCCACGATGGCGTCGGCGGCCAGCAGGGTGGCGCCGAAATGGCGGCGCAGCCAGGCGCCGCCCAGGCTGGACGCCAGCATGCCGGCCAGGGTGCCGGCGCCGTGCGCGCCCATCAGCATGCCCAGCGCCGCGGCGCCGTGCAGGCGCTCGCTGGCCAGCACGGGCAAGGCGACTTGCAGCGGACCCATGACGAAGAATGCCACCACGGCCCAGTAGGCATAACAGCTGCGCAGGGGCAAGTCGCGCCACACCATGGCCAGGCCCGCCGCCATGTCGCGCCACATGCCTTGCGGCGCCGCAGCCGCAGCCAGGGGCCGCAGCTTGACTTGGCGCAAGGTCCACGCGGAAAACACAAACGTCAGCGCATCGATGGCAAAGGCGGCGGCCAGCGCCGCCATGGAGGTGTGCTGCCCGTTACCGTGGGCACCCAGCACGAGCGCCGCCAGCAGCGGACCGGCCAGCAAGGACAACTGGCGCGCACCCATCTGCAAGCCATTGGCTTTCTGCAACGTAGGTGCAGGCACGGCTTGCGGCAGGATGGCCGTGCCGGCCGGAATGCCGAAGGCGGACGCGACGCCGAGCGCCAGCGCGGCCGCATACGCGAGCGCCAGGCTGGCCAGGTCCAGCACCAGCAGCCCCGCCAGTGCCAGCAGGATGGCGGCGTTCGCATATTTGCTCAGCAGCAGCACGCGCCGGGGCGAATAACGGTCGGCGATGGTGCCGCCCAGCAAGATGAGCACGGCGCGCGGCGCCCCCATCAGGGCCACGGCGATGCCGAGGCTGAGGCTATCGCCCGTCAGGCTCAGCACCAGCCAGGGCAGGGCCAGCATGCTGAACTGGTCGCCCAGCATGGAGACGAGTCCGCCGCCCAGCAGCCAGCGGAAGTTGGTATTGCGTAGCAAATCAGTGTCTGTGGCGGTTGGCATATTCATCTTGTCCCTGTTTTAAAATTGCATAGTAGTTGATGAAAGCTTGAGCAGTCAAGTATATTGCCATTTATTGCGGCATGGAGCGCTGGCGCTGCATGGAGCGCCGATGCTTGCGCTATCATGGCGGCCATGACTGATACCACTGCCCCCACCCTGTACGAGACCATCGGCGGCGCCCCCGTGCTGCGTGAAATGGTCGACCGTTTTTATGACTTGATGGAACTCGAAGCCGAGTTCGCCGGCATCCGCGTCATGCATCCGCCCTCGACGGACGGCTCGCGCGACAAGCTGTATTTCTTCCTCACGGGCTGGATGGGCGGCCCGGATTTGTATATCGAGAAATTCGGCCACCCGCGCCTGCGCGCCCGTCACTTGCCGTATGCCATCGGCACCAGCGAGCGCGACCAGTGGCTGCGCGCCATGGCCTGGGCCATGGAAGACACGGGCATCGAAGAATCCTTGCGCGTGCGCCTGATGGAATCGTTCTATCAGACGGCCGACTGGATGCGCAACAAAGCTGACTGATCCCATGAGCCCAATCGAGTTCTACAGCCTGCTGGGCGCCGCCATCGCCGCCATCGTCCTGTTGCTCTTGTTGCTGCTGCGCCCCCGTGGCGCGGCCGGCGATGGCGCCACCACCCTGGCGCTGGTGCAGCAGCACCAGCAGCAAAGCCTGGAACGCATCGACCGGGTCGAGCGCGAAGTGCGGCTGCAGCTGCAGGCATCGGCGCAAGCCACGCGGCAAGACCTGGCCGCCGGCCTGGCGCAATTCCAGGCGGCGACCCTGCAGCAGCTCGACAGCCTGCGCACGCAGATGCAGGCGCAGGGGAAAGTGGGGCGCGAAGAGCAGGCGCAAAGCCTGGCGCGCTTTGCCGAGAGCACCAATCAGACCCTGGCCCAGCTGACGGAATCGAATGCGCAGCGCATGCTGGAAGTGCGCGCCACCCTGGAGAACAAGATCCGCGACTTGCAGGCCGACAATGGCGCGCGGCTGGAAGAAATGCGCAAGACGGTCGACGA
The DNA here is from genome assembly GCF_001758625.2 of Janthinobacterium sp. HH102. NCBI lineage: Bacteria > Pseudomonadati > Pseudomonadota > Betaproteobacteria > Burkholderiales > Oxalobacteraceae > Janthinobacterium > Janthinobacterium sp. HH102. The sequence goes on along the minus strand of NZ_CP062062.1, from coordinate 5,250,666 downwards.
GAAACTGCACGCCACCCTGGAAACGCGCCTTTCCGCCTCGTTCCAGCAAGTGTCGGAGCGGCTGGAAAAAGTCCACCAGGGTCTCGGCGAAATGCAGCAGCTGGCGCTGGGCGTGGGCGATTTGAAGCGGGTGCTTACCAACGTCAAGACGCGCGGGACCTGGGGCGAAGTGCAGCTGGAAATGCTGCTGGAGCAGGTACTCACTGTCGACCAGTACGCGAAGAACGTGGAAACGTTGCCGGGCAGCGGCGCGCGCGTGGAATTCGCCCTGAAACTGCCGGGCATGGTCGATGGCGGTCCGCCCGTGTGGATGCCCATCGACGCGAAATTTCCCAAGGAACAGTATGAGCGCCTGGTCGAGGCGGCCGAGCGGGCCGATGCGGACGCCGTGGCCCTGGCCGGCCGCGAACTGGAGCGGGCCGTGCGGGGCGAAGCGAAAACCATCGCCGAGAAATACCTGGCGCCGCCGCTGACGACGGATTTCGCCATCCTCTTCCTGCCCACGGAAGGCCTGTATGCGGAAGTGCTGCGCCGCCCGGGCCTGGCCGACGAATTGCAGCGCGTGCACCGGGTCAGCATTGCCGGGCCATCCACCCTGACGGCCTTGCTCAACAGTCTGCAGATGGGTTTCCGCACCCTGGCGCTGGAAAAGCGCTCGTCCGAAGTGTGGCAAGTGCTGGGCGCCGTCAAGACGGAGTTCGGCAAGTTCGGCGACGTGCTGTCGCAAACCCGGCTGACCCTGGAAAAGGCGGCGAAGAATATCGAAAGCGCGGAAGTGCGCAGCCGGCAGATGGCGCGCAAATTGAAATCCGTGGAAGCCTTGCCGGGCGAGGCGGCCGCCTTGCTGCTGGGTAAGGCGGACGGCGAATAGCGCCGCCCTGTTCGCCGCGGCGGCCGGCTAGGCCTGTTGTTCCTCATCCATCTGGCGCTTGACGATGGCAGCGGTGATGCTGCCGGGCGCATCGAGCTCGCGCTGCGCCAGCGTGCGCATGGCGTCATTCGCCAGGCCGGCCAGCAAGGCGGCGCACAGCGCGTCGGCCTCGGCGGCCTGTCCCTGGCCGCGCAGTACGGCAGCGGCGATCCGCACGTCTTTCACCAGATTCATCAACTCCGCCGCCAGGCGCGGTGCCGTGCCCGGCGCAGGAAGCAGGGGCTGGCTGGCGGCCAGAGTATTGACAGTCTCGAGGTGTGCCAGCGGTGCGGGGCAGCGGTAGCGCTCCGCCAGCGCAAAATTGCCCACTTCGACGACGGCCGGCAGCGCTTGCCAGGCGTACCGGCGCGCCAGTTCCGGGGCGCTGACGTCCAGCCGGGCGAACAGGTCGGCGGTGGAGCGGACATCGCCCAGCGTCTCGTTCATTTCGACGATAAGAGAAAAACGCGATGCGCGCCCGAACGCGTTGCTTGCCGGCGGCACGCTACTGTCGTGGCGTCCGAAAACGTGCTCGCCTGACAGCAGCAGCCGTATTTGCGCGTCACGCTCCACCTGCAGCGCGGTGTACGCCGGCGCGTAGGCCTCGGCCAAAAACTTCCACTCCAGCATGGGGATGAAATAGCTCGACCTTGCCGGATTCACGACTCGTCCGCCGTCGGCGAACAGCTGTTGCAGCAGCGGCAGCGCTTGCGCATGCCGGCCTTCCGCGCGCAGCGCAATGAGACGTGTTAAGCGGCTATCGATATCGGGCATGGCGGTCCTTGTCTGGAATGCATCATAGTAACAAGTCCGCACCCGGCTGGCTACGCATCAGGCGGCATGCTTGCCGGCCCGGCGTTTTCTGGCGGCGAAGGCCGTCAGCGCCAGTCCCGCCAGCAGCATGGCCCAGGTTTGCGGTTCCGGCACCGCCGGCAAGACGGTCGGCACCGTCGGTGGCAAGCTAGGGATGATCACGGTGGGCGGCACGATGATGCTGCTGCCCCGGTCCGGCGGCACGCTTCCGCCTCCACCACCACCGCCGCCGCCGCCGCCCATGCCGGCAGGCGGCGTGATGCCGCCGGCGGTACGTACATAATCGAAGGGCAGGAAAGGAATGCTGGCCACCTCGGGCGGCATGGCGCCGCCCGTGAACGAGCCGCCGCGCAAGGCGTCGGGATTGTCGATCAGGGGCACGCCTGCCGTTTCCGGGGCGGCGGGCGCGGCGGCAGCGGGCGCTGCACCGCCGGGAGCGGCACCACCGGGAGCTGCGCCGGCGGCTGGCGGCGCCGACGCGGGCGCCTGCGTGATGCGGCTGACGTTGCGGCAAATCGTCGGCACCAGGATGCACTGGCCTTGCACGCAATACACGAGTCCCCGTTCCTGCATCTGCTCGTTCCAGCCCGCACGCGTGACGTTGCGGCAGACGCGGCCGGGGCCGAAATGCATGTCGCTGATGCGCGCGTTGTAATTGCCCTTGCCGCGGATGGCGTCGCGGCTGATCACCACGATCTCATCGTACTGGCGCGCGCGCATGCGCGCCTTCAATTGTTCGCGCACGGGCGGCGCGATATCCGTATAGCGGTCCACGGCCGCCACCACGTCACCCATGAACGGGTCGACGCCGGGACGGTTCCAGTTGCAGTTGTCCAGCACGTCGGCGCGGGCCACGCCTTTCGCATACGCGGGCAGGGGAGCCAGAGACAACATGCCGAATAGGACTGCCGCACCCAGCATGCAGGTGCTCGCCAACCATGGGCCGTGTTTCATTGTTAGTTTCCTCGTGAAAACAATATCAAAATTGAACTTTTGCGTGAGTTCGAATGTTATCACCGAAGAAACTTCAATATCAACTAATAAATAAAATTATTACAATTAGTGTTGTGTTTATTGATTTATTTTGACAAGAAATGATTAATATTTTTATCTCGGCAGGCGCAGGTGTGCCGCGCAGGAGAAAATTGATTGCGAAGGGGAAATGCAAACGGCCCGCGCAGGGCGGGCCGTCAAGGAGAGGGGAGGGCAGTTGCTTTACATCAGGCCATGGAACAGCACGACGTCGACGAGGTCGCCGGCCGCCACTTGGCCTTGCGCTTCATGCAGCACGATCATGCAATTGGCTTGCGTCATCGAGCGCAGGATGCCCGAGCCTTGCGCGCCCGTCACGCGCACGTGCTGGCGCCCGTCCGCGCCGCGCTCGACGATGCCGCGCTGGTATTCCGTGCGGCCCCGTTTCTTGCGGATCGGTGCCTGCGCCGCCACCTGCAGCAGGGGCAGTGTGGACGTGTCCGCATCGGCGCCCATCAGGCGCAGCAGGGTGGGGCGGGCAAGGAAATAAAACGCCGCCATCACGGCCACGGGGTTGCCGGGCAGGCCCAGCAGCAAGGCCGTGTCGCCCTCGCTGGCAATCCGGCCAAAGGCCATGGGGCGGCCCGGGCGCATGTTGATTTGCCAGAAGGCCACGTCGCCGAGGCGGGCCAGGATCTCGCGCGTAAAATCGGCCGCGCCGCTGGACACGCCGCCCGAAGTGACGATGACGTCGGCCTTGGCGCAGGCGCCGCGCAGGGCCGCTTCCAGCGCCTGCGGATTGTCCTTGACGATGCCCATGTCGAGCACCTCGCAGCCGAGGCGGGTCAGCATGCCCAGCAGGGTGTAGCGGTTGCTGTCGTAGATGCAGCCCGCGGCCAGCGGCTCGCCGATCGAGCGCAATTCGTCGCCGGTGGAAAAGAAGGCCACGCGCAGGCGGCGGCGCACGGGGACGGTGGCGATGCCCAGCGAGGCCAGCAAGCCCAGTTCGGCCGGCCCGAGTATCTTGCCTTGCAGCAAGGCCGGCTGGCCCTGCATCAAGTCTTCGCCCTTGAAGCGGCGGTTGTCGCCGGGGCGGATGCAGTCCGGCGCCAGCGTGATGCTGGTTTCATTGGCTTGCAGCACCAGTTCCTGCGGCACCACGCTGTCGCAGCCGTCGGGCATGACGGCGCCCGTCATGATGCGCGCGCATTGGCCGCGCCCCACTTTGACCGTGCCGGGACGGCCCGCCAGGATGGTGTCGACCACGGCCAAAGTCACTGGCGTGTCGCCGCCCAGGTCGGCACCATGCAGCGCATAGCCATCCATGGCGGAATTGTCGTGCGCGGGCACGCTGATGGGCGAGACGATGTCGGCCGCCAGCATGCGCTCGAACGCCTGCGGCAGCGGCAATTCCTCGATCCCGGCCACGGGTGCGACGGTGTCGGCCAGGATGGCTTGCGCCATCGGCACGCTCAAGCCCCGCGCCTGCAAGGCGGCCAGCTCGTCCGGGGTATTGATGTTGCCGAACGCGGCGCCATCCTCGAACAGCACTTCGGCCAGCTTCAAGGGGCCGTGCCAGGTGCGCATGCGGCGTTCGCCGCCGCGCAGGTAGGCATCGAGCTGGGGCAGGGCCGATGTTTTCACCAGGCAAAAGACGGGATGGGGGCGGCGCACGGCCGATCCCGTCGCCGGATCGGTTTCCTCGGTGACGGCGATGGCCAGGTCGGCATCGTTCTCGTCCAGGCCGGCGGCCAGGCGCGCGGCCAGGTCGGGCGGCAGCAGGGGCGAATCGCACGGCACGGTGAGCAGGTAGGGCGTGCCGGCGTGCCGCATGCCGCTGTGTAAACCTGCCAGCGGACCCAGCTGGCCCGGCAGCGCGTCCGGCCACACGGGCAGGCCGAAGCGCGCGTACTCGCCGGCATCGGCGTGGACGCTGATGGCCAGCTGGCCCACTTGCGGCGCCAGGCGCTGCAGCACGTGGCGCACCAGGGGCTGGCCATGCAGGGGCAGCATGCCCTTGTCGCGCTGGCCCATGCGCGTGCCCAGGCCGCCGGCCAGGATCAGGCCGGTAATGTCGTGTTTGTTGATCATGTCAGGTAGGAAAATGGGTGCATGTGCCATGGTAGCAGCGGCGGGCGCGCGCCGAGCCCGATTCAGCCGCCGATGTACGACATTTCCACTTTCTTTTTACCGTGCTCAAGCGCGCCGCCCGTCAAATCCGTCTGGCTGGTGCGCAATTGCGAATAGCGGTCGCCGCGGCCGCGCCACAGTTGCGCCACGGCCGAGGAAATTTCCGCGTCGCTGTGGCCGCCGCGCAGCAGGCTGCGCAAGTCGTGGCCGCTGCTGGCGAACAGACACGTGTACAGCTTGCCTTCGGTCGAGAGGCGGGCGCGGCTGCAGTCGGCGCAGAACGCTTGCGTGACGCTGGAAATGAGGCCGATTTCGCCGCCGCCATCGGCGTAGCGCCAGCGCGCCGCCGTCTCGCCCGTGTAGTTCGGGTCGATGGGCAGCAAGGGCATGTGTTCGCCGATACGGCGCACCACCTCGGCGGACGGAATGACTTCCCGCAAGTTCCAGCCGTTCGAGGCGCCCACGTCCATGTATTCGATGAAGCGCAAGATGTAGGGCGTGCCCTTGAAGTGGCGCGCCATGGGCACGATTTCCTGCTCGTTCATGCCGGCCTTGACGACCATGTTGATCTTGATCGGTCCCAGGCCCGCCGCATGCGCGGCAGCTATGCCTTGCAGCACGTCGGCCACGGCGAAATCGACGTCGTTCATGCGCTTGAAGGTGGCGTCGTCGAGCGAATCGAGCGACACGGTGACGCGGTTCAGGCCCGCATCCTTCAGGGCTTGCGCCTTTCTGGCCAGCAAGGAACCGTTGGTCGTCAAGGTCAGGTCCAGCGGCTGGCCCGACGGCGTGCGCAGTGCGGCCAGCATGGCGATGAGCTTTTCGATATTCTTGCGCAGCAGCGGCTCGCCGCCCGTCAGGCGGATCTTTTCCACGCCATGTGCGACGAACAGGCGCGCGATGCGCGTGATTTCCTCGAACGACAGCAAATCCGTATGCGGCAGATACACGTGGTTCTTGTCGAACACGTCCTTGGGCATGCAGTACACGCAACGGAAATTGCAGCGGTCGGTGATCGAGATGCGCAAGTCGTGCAGGGGCCGGCCCAGTTGATCGTTCAGCAGGCCTGTTGGCGCTTCCAGGGCGGCCGGGATGGCCGGAGCGGCCAGTCGCCGCTCCGTCATCATGATGATTTTTTCTGACATGAGCCTAATAATCTTGCTGTTTTTCTAATTCCGGCGCCGCATAAGGGCCGCCTGATTCGCTAACCATACCACGATCGGGGCGCGGTCGTCGGCGGCCGGCTAGAAACCCGCTTCGCGGCGCGCCACACCCGCGGCCGCGCGCAGGAAACGCCATGCCGGCGCTTCCCATTCCCCGGCGATGGCGACCCTGCCGCGCCAGGCAGGGCTGCTGGCCGGCAGTTCGGCGTCCGCATCGAGCAGCACCCGGTACACGGCCTGTTCGGGATACAGCACGCCGTTCTTTTCGCGCACCAGCACGTCGCCGCCGAACAGCGCCGCCAGTTCCGGCTCGTTCAGGGTGCGGCTGGCATCGCGGTCGATGCTGGCCACGGTCAGGCGCAGGGAGGGGCCGGCCAGGCCGTCGGCGAGGAACAGGGCACGGTCGCCGCGCGCGATGCGCCGTACGGCATCCTGGTCGACGTAGGCCACCACCTGCCAGCGCCCGGCGCCCACCAGCGAACCCAGATATTCCTGCCCTTTGAGCCATTCACCGGGCCGCAGGTCGGGATCGACGTCGACCAGCACGCCCGCGAACGGCGCCAGCGGCCGGTAGCGCTGCAAGTCCGCGCCCACCGTCGCATGCTCGGCGCTGGCGTAGGCCAGCTGGTCGTTCAGCACTTGCCAGTCCTTGCGGCTGGCGGCGTCCAGGCCCGCCGCCGCCGATTGCCATGCCAGCAAGTCCTGGCGCGCGCCCGTCTCGCCTTCGCGCAGCGCCAGTTCGGGCGATGACAGGCGCAGCAGGGGCTGGCCGGCGGCGACGCGCTGGCCATTGGCCACCGGCAGCGCTTCAAGCGCCGCGTGCGCGGGCGCGTACAGCGCCAGGCGCGCCTGCGGCTGCAGCACGCCGGAGGTCAGCACCCGGTCCGGCCACGGCAGCATCAGCAGCAGCGGCAGCAGCGCGGCCAGGCCGGCGCTGCGCCAGGCGCGGCGGCTGTGCCGCAGGGCTTCGCGGCGCGAGCGCCACACCTGCAGTTCGCGCCACAGCGGCAGCGCGACAAACCAGCAGATCTCGACGAGGAACAGCAGGATGCCGACGGCCTTGATGAAGAAGTGGTACACGAGTGCGGCGATGCCCAGAAACAGCACCAGCCGGTAGAGCCATACGACCCAGGCGAACAGGATCAGGCCGGCGCGCCGGCGCGGCGGAAACGATTCCGGCGCCGGCTCGTTCAGCGCGAACAGGCGTTCGCGCAAGTCCCAGCGGGCCAGCGCGAATGCGCGGCTGTGCAGGTTGGGCAGGCCCAGGTAATCGGACAGCAGGAAGTAGCCGTCAAAGCGCATGAAGGGACTGGCATTGATGGCCACGGTGGTGATCCAGGTGGTGGTCGAAAGCAGGAAGGCGACCTGCTTGGGGCCGCCATCGGGCAGCCAGGTCCAGGCCAGCGTGGCCCAGGCGGCGATCATCAGTTCCGTCATGATGCCGGCGCCCGCCACGGCCAGGCGCTGCTCACGGCGCGCCAGCTTCCACACTTCGTTGGTGTCCGTGTACGCCACGGGCCACATCACCAGGAAGGCCAGGCCCATGGTCGGCACGCGGCAGCCGTAGCGCTTGGCCGTCAGCGCGTGGCCCATCTCATGGCAGACTTTGGCGAAGGTGATGGCGGCGCCGTACAGCAGGGCACCATGCCAGCTCAGCGTGTCGAGCAGGGTGGCGGAAAAGCGTTCCCAGTCGCGGTAGGCGCCGGCCACTCCCAGCAGGCCGGCGGCCAGCGTCAGCCAGCGGAAGGCGGGCGAAAACAGCCACCCGAGGCGCGGCGCGAGCCAGTCCAGCCAGCGGTCAGGGCGCACCAGCGGGATGCGGAAAAACAGGTAGTTATGCAGCAGCCATTGCTGCCAGCTGCCGCGCTGGCGCTGGCGCGTGGCCGCCATCGCCGCCGCGGCGCCCTGGCGCGGCTGCAGCAGCTGCTGCTCGCGCAGGAAGTCGAGCAGGCGCTCGATGGCACCGCCGTCGAGTTGCAGGGTGGTGCTCTGGTTGATGTCGTCGATGAGGGCCTGGGCGTCGTTGTTCTCCCAGCGGCGCAGCATCTCGAAGCTGGGCCAGTCGAGCTGGAAGAACAGGTTGCGCACGGGGTCGTGCAAGGTCCAGCTGGGCTGGCCGTCGGGCAGGCGTGGGCCGGCATGGATGGACAGCTCCTGGCGCAGCAAGGGTAAGGCGTGCATGCGTTTCCGTTCTACAGGGCGATGAACTGGCGGATGCTGGCCAGCGGCCGTCGCAGTATCCAGTAGAGCAGCGGCACCCGTTCGCCGCCCAGCTTGGCCGTGCCCTTCAGGCCGATGCGCTGGCCGGTGGCGCCGTCCAGCCTGGCGCGCACGCGGTAGGCATAGCTGCCGTCGGGGCGCGCGGTAGCGCGGTGGCTCATGTAGCGCACATACGCTTCGAGCGGCGTCAGCGGCGCGGCGGCCAGGTACAGCTTGAGCGGGGCCCGCTCGGCCAGCGGAATGGCGTCGCCGATCGGCACCCACGCTTCGATCTCCACGTCGTCGGCGGCCGCCACCTGCATGATGCGTTCGCCCGTCTGCACGGGCCGGCCTATCCATTCCGACGGGTCGTCGAACAGGGCGATGCCGGCATGCGGCGCCAGCACGCGCGAGCGCTGCGCCTGGCCCTCCAGGAACGCTGCCTGCGCCTGCTTCTCGGCGATCTTGCCCAGCAGCGCGGCCAGCTGCGTCTTGGCGCGCGGGTCGTTGAGTATCATCTGCGCCGTCTGCCGGTACTCGGCCTGCGCCGTGGCCAGCCCTTCGCGCGCGACGTCGAGGCGGCTGCCGATGGGCGCCTGGTCGAACGAGAACAGGGGCTGGCCGGCGCGCACGACCTGATTCGGGCGCACGGAAAATTCGGCGATCACGCCATCGAGGGGCGCGCGGATGGTGGCCGGATTGGCCGCCACCAGCTCGCCCGGCGCCAGTACCGTCAGGCGCACGGGAAACAGCAGCACCGCCAGCACTGCCAGCGCGGCGCCCAGCCGGCGGCGCCAGCGCTGGCCTTGTCCATCGCCCTGCCACCACAGGCGCAGCCGCGCCGGCAGCGCCGCCGGCGACCAGCGCGCGGGACCTTGCCTGGCGCGCCACGCATGCTGCCAGATATCGGCCCATTCGGTGAGCAGGGCCAGCTGCCCGGGCTGCAGCGGCGCGTCGCCGGCCAGCAGCAGGCCCGCCTGCCCGCCGGCGCGGCCCGTGGCGCGCAGCGGCACCCAGGTGACGGCCACCGGCAGCCATTCGTCCCAGGCGGCGGCGATGGCGGGCGGCAGTTGCGCGGCCTCGACGGCCAGCGGCGCGGCGTCCGCATGGCGCTCTGCCAGCGCCCGGCACAGCTGCGCGAGCCACTGGGCATACGGGGCGTTGGCTTCCACTTCCACCACGCCGGACAGGGTGTGCACGCCGCCGGCGTCGAACCACAGCGCCGCCTGGCGGTACGGCGCCAGCGCGCGGCTGTCGTTCACCAGCAGGAAGGCCAGTTCATTGGCGCTGGCCGCGGCGCGTGCGCGCTGGGCCAGTTCGAGCAAGGTCAGCAGGGGATCAAATGCCACCGCGTCGTTCATGCATGCGCTTTCGCCGCCGCCGCGCTACGCGACAACGCCGCCAGGCGCTCGGCGCCCGCGCCGCGCACGGCGCCCAGTTGCGCACTCAGGCCGGGACGTCCCACGGGGTCGGCCGGGCCGGCGTCGCGCGCCGAGGTCTTGATGACCTGGCCATCCCTGGTGATGACGATCTTGAAGGTCTGCACGGCGACGCGTCCCTGGGCATCGCGTGCGGTGACCGTGAAGTGCAGCGTGCCTTCGAAGCCCGGCGGCGCCGTTCCCTCGAAGCGCGCCGCGCGGCTGTCGAACCTGAGCCAGGCAGGCAGGGGCCTGCCGTCGGTCTGCTGCGCGCTGAGCTGGAACGGCGTGCCGCCGCCGGACTGCACGAAGGTGTCGGGCGCCAGTTGCACCGCGATGCGTTCGCCGCTGTTGAACGCCTTGTCACCGATCGGCACCTGCGAGAGCAGCGCATCGCTGCGCGACGGCAGTTCCGGCAAGCCGGTCGGCGTGAAGGCCGTCAGCAGCATGGCGGGGTTGGTCAGGGCGGCGATGCTGACGGGGGCCAGCGGGTTCCTGGCAACGTCGGCCGCTCGGCCGCCGTTGGCGCCGCTGCTCGGGCTGAACAGCGCCAGCGTGTCCGGTGCCAGCACGCCGGGAAGGGCTCCGGCGGCAGCGCTGGCGGGGGCCTTTTCGGCAACCTTGTCCGCCGGCGCGGGGGCTTCCGGCAGCACGCGCACGGGCGGCGCCACCACGGGAGGCACCACGGGCGGCACCACCACCACGGGCGGCTTCACAGGTATGCTCACTTGCGCCGCCAGGATGGCGCCGTTGTTGCCGGCCGTATCGCGCACCACCACTTGCACCTGGCCGGCGGCGACGCCGGCCAGCGACCAGCTGTTGCCGGCCACGCCAGCCACCTGCCAGCTGGCGCCGCCATCGCGCGAGACGAGTACCGATTCGCCCGCCGCCAGCGGCGCCGAGAGGTTGCCGCCAAGCACATTCTCGCCCGATAGCGTGGCCGAGGTGGCCGTGGCGACGGGGGCGACGGTGTCGAGCACATACGCTTGCGCGAAGGCGGGACCGTTGCCGGCGTCGTTGCTGACGCGCGCCATGAGGGTGCCGCTGCCGCCCAGCGTGACATTGATCGACCACGCCGTCGCGCCGCCGGTAGCCGCCGCGCTGCGCCAGCTGGCGCCGCCGTCGAGCGAGACTTCGACGCGCTGGCCGGCGGCCAGCGGCGCGGACAGCGTGCCGCTGATCGTTTGCGCGGCCACGTTGGTGATGAAGTCGCTGTCGCTGGCGCCCGTGTCGGCCGACAGCGTGGTGCCGGTGATGCCGGTCGTGGGCGGGGTCAGGAGCGTGCCGATGGTGAGTTCGCCATTGCTGCTGTCGCTGGCGACGTTGCCGGCCAGGTCGGTGACGCTCGCCACCACCTCGTAGCGCTGGTTCAGGGCCAGCGTCAGCGTGCCGCTGAGCGGTACGGCGGTGGCCAGGTCCAGGCTCCAGGCGCCCGCCGCGGGAACGACGGCATAGGTGGCGCCGCCGACGGAGACGGTCATGGTTTCGCCCGCCGACAGCGTCGCCGAGCCGCTCAGCACGGGCGTGGTGCTCATCGTCGCCAAGGTGGCCACGGTGGGCACGCCGGCTGCCGTGTCATAGATATACGCCTGGCTCGCCGTGACGCCGTCGTTGCCGGCCGTATCGGCCACCTTGACCAGCAGGGTGTTGCTGGAGGTCAGGGTCTGGCCGGCCAGCGACCAGGTGTTCTGGCCGACGGTGGCGGCGGCGGTGGCCCAGGTGGCGCCGTTGTCGAGCGAGACGAGCACGCGCTCGCCGCTGGCCAGGTTGGCCGACAGGGTGCCGCTGACGGTTTGCGCCGCCACGTTGGTGATGAAATCGGTGGACGAGGCGCCGCTGTCGGCGGAAAAAGCGATGCCAGCCACGCTGGTGGCGGGGGCGCTTGTGTCGAGCACGTAGGCCGTGCTGGTGGCAGCGCCATTGTTGCCGGCCGCGTCGGTGACGCGCAGCTTCAAGGTGTCGCTGGCGGCCAGGGTGACGCCGGTCCAGGTCAGCGTGGTGCCGGACACCTTGCTGGTGATGTCGGTCCAGGTGGCGCCGTTGTCGAGCGAGCCGTAGACGATGTCGCCGGCGGCCGGCGCGCCGCTGAGGGTGGCGCTGATGGTCTGCGCCGCGGTGTTGGTGATCAGGTCGGTGTTGCTGGCGCCGGTGTCGGCCGACAGCGCGATGCCGCTGAAGCTGGTGGTCGGCGCCATGGTGTCGAGCACATAGGCTTGCGCGTAGGCGGTGCCGTTGTTGCCGGCGGCGTCGGTGACGCGCACTTTCAGGGTACCGCTGCCCGACAGCGTCTGGCCGGCCAGCGACCAGGTGTTGGTGCCGGTGCTGGCCGTGGCCAGGTTCCAGCTGCCGCCGTTGTCGAGCGAGACGTAGACGTTCTCGCCGGCCGCCAGGTTGGCCGCCAGCGTGCCGCTGATGGTCTGGGCCGCGGTCCTGGTGATGAAGTCGGTGCCGGAAGTGCCGGTGTCGGCCGAGAAGGTGGCGTTGGCCACGGTGTTGGTCGGCGCGGCGGAGTCGATGACGAGGTCCTTGTTGGCGCCCAGCGAGCCGGCCGTGCCCGGCGTGGCCAGCGTGACGTCGGCCGGCTGGTTGGCGCCGCCGGCATCGACGATGGTGGCGCCGTTGAGCACCAGCGCGGCGCTCGAGCTGTAGTCGAGATCGGCGCTGTTCTGGCCGGCGCCGACCGTGTAGCTGAACGTCAGCGTGCTGGTGCCCGAGCCGCCGGCATAGGTGGCCTGGCCGCCGCCGTCGAGCGCCAGGGTCGGCGTGCCGCCCGTGGTGTCGACGTTGACCGCGGTGGAGAAGTCGACCGTGATGGTGATGGTCTGGCCGGCGCCGTAGGCGCCGTCGGCGGTGCTGGCGCCGACGCCGGTGACGCTGGGGTTGCTGCCGTCGACATTGACGCCGGCCGTGCTGCCGACGCTGTTGAGCGTGACCACGGCGTCGTTGCCGGCCGTGTCGCGCAGCGTGCCGCCGTGGGTCGACAGTGCGCCGACCGTGATGCCGTTGGCGTCGATGTCGCCGCTGGGCACGGTGTAGCGGAACAGCAGCGCGCTGGTGCCGGAGCCGGACACGTAGTCGGCGTAGCGGGTAGTGGCGCCGACCACGAGGGCGATGCGCGGCGTGCCGCCGGTGGTGTCGACAAGGACGGCCTCGTCGAAGTTGACCGTGAAGTCCAGCGCGCCGCCGCTGTAGTAGGTGCCGTTGGCCGGCACCGCCACAGTGGCGACGGCCGGGGCGGTGGTGTCGACCGCGATCGTCAGCGCGGCCGAGGCGGCCGAGGCGTTGCCGGCGGTGTCGGTGGACACGACCGTGATGGTGTGGGAGCCTTGGGCCAGCGCGCCGGTGGTCAGCGTCCAGCCGCCGGCGCCGGCGGTGACGGTGCCCAGCAGCGTGGCGCCGTCGAACACGGTGACGGTGCTGCCGTTCTCGGCCGTGCCGCTCAGCGTCGGCGTGGTGTCGCTGGTGATGCTGTCGTTGTTCTGCACGCCGGTGTCGCTGGCCATGGCCAGCACCGGTGTGCCGGGCGTGGCCGGCGTGCTGGTATCGAACACGTAGGCCTGGGTCTTGACGCTGCCGGTGTTGCCGGCGGCGTCGACGACCTTCAGCTGCAGCGTGTCGCTGCCGGCCAAGGTGACACCGTTCCAGCTCAGGCTCGTGCCGCTGACCTTGCTGGTGATGTCGGTCCAGCTGCCGCCGTTGTCCAGCGAGCCGTAGACGATGTCGCCGGCGGCCAAGGTGGTGCTCAGGGTGGCGCCGATGGTCTGCGCCGCGATCTTGGTGATGAAGTCGCTGGCGCTGGAGCCCGTGTCGGCCGACAGCGCCAGGCCGTTGAAGGTGATCGTCGGCGAACTGGTGTCGAAGGTATAGGCTTGCGACAGCACGGTGCCGTCGTTGCCGGCCGTGTCGCTGACCTTGACCTTCAGCGTGCTGCTGGCGCTGAGCGTGCGGGCCAGCGACCAGGTGTTCTGGCCCACGGTGGCGCTGGCGGCGGCCCAGGTGGTGCCGTTGTCGAGCGAGACGAGCACGCTCTCGCCGCTGGCCAGGTTGGCCGACAGGGTGCCGCTGATGGTCTGCGCCGCCGTTTTGGTGATGAAGTCGGTCGGCGACGTGCCGGTATCGGCCGAAAAGCTGACCGTGGCCACGCTGGTGGTGGGTGCGGTGGTGTCGAGCGTGTAGTTCTGGAAGCTCAGCGAACTGTCGTTGCCCGCCGCGTCGGTCACCTTGAGCATGATGGAGCTGTTGCCGGCACCCAGGGTGGCGCCGTTCCAGGTCAGCGTGGTGCCGGACACCTTGCTGGTGACGTCGGTCCAGCTGGCGCCGCCGTTGACCGAACCCCAGACCACGTCGGTGCCGGCCGGCGCGCCACTGAGCGTGGCGGTGATGGTCTGGCTGGCTGTCTTGGTGATGAAGTCGGTGCTGTTGACGCCGGTGTCAGCCGACAAGGAGATGCCGGTGAAGGACGTGGTCGGCGCCGTGGTGTCGAGCGTGTAGCTGTGCGTGTAGGCGGTGCTGGAGCCGTCGGCGTTGGTGACGCGGGCCTGGAAGGTGCTGCTGCCGGCCAGCGTGGTGACGGTGCTCCAGCTGCTGGAGCCGATCGTGTAGGTGGTGGCGTCGCTCCAGCTGCTGCCGTTGTCATATGACACCTGGACCTTTTCGCCCGTGCTCAGCGTGGTCGACAGCGTGCCGCTGATGATTTGCGCGGCGGTCTTGGTGATGAAGTCGCTGCCGCTGGTGCCGGTGTCGTCCGACAGGCTGGCGCTGCTGACCGTGACCGTGGGCGGGTGCGAAATAGCCTTGACGTCGGTGATGTCGAAATTCTGGAACAGACCGAAATCGCCGGAACTGAACACCACCTGCTTGACGTCGTTGATCGGTTTGCTCAGGCCGGAATTGAGCAGGGTCTGCCAGCCGTTGGCCAGCGAGTTCACTGTTAACGTGTCTGTGGTGTTGTTGCCATACGTTAAGTTGATCGTCAGCGAGCCGGTCAGGACGCCGACATCGAACGAGCTGATGTCGAAGGTGTAGCCGGAAGCGATGGTGACCGTCAGCCTGACTTCATTGGTGGGCCCCTGGTAGGCATACAGCCCGTCGGTGCCGTAGGTGCCGTCAATGCCCAGGCCGCCGGCGCTGGCGCCGCCGTAAAACGTGACGTTTTGGCCGTTGACCTGTTTGACCACGGTGGTCGAGCTGTAGTCGGCGTCGCTGCCGGAGAAGCTGACCTGTGTGAGCAGGCCCTGGTAGTCGGCGATGTCCAGCGCTTTGGCGTCGATCTTGCCGGCATGCGCTTCGAGCGTCCAGTTGCCGCCGATGGCTGCCGCGCCGGTGGCGTCGCGCGACGCCGCTACATCGGCGCCCGTGATGCGCGCCAGGTCGGCGATCAGCGCGTTATGGCCGCCGGCGGCGACATCGCAGCCATACAGCAGCAAGTCGCCGTCGGCGCTCAGGGCCTGGCCCAGCTGCGCCAGTTCCGATTGGACGGCAGCCGACGACAGGGAGGCATCGGTCAGGCGCGCGGTGCCGAGATTGATGGTGCCTTCGGATCCATGCGACAGGATGTGGATCGCGTCGATTCCGCTCTGGCTGGCCGCCCATTGCGCGATCTGCGCCAGGCCGTCACGGCTGCCGTCGAATTCGACGATGCCGACGCCGGCGCGCACGCCCGCCTCCAGGCTCTTGTAGTTGTCCACCGAGGTGTCGACCAGCACCACTTCCTTCTTGCCCTGGTCCTTGGCCGGCTCGGCCGCGCGCACCGTGACGGCCGGCGGCAGCGGCGCGCTTTCGTGCGCCTGCGCCGCGTGGGCGGCGTCGGCCACGGCGCCGTCGAACATGAAGCGCTGCTCCAGCGGCAGCAGTTGCGAGGCGCGGCGCAGCGGACGGCGCACGGAAGTCGTTGCCGCGGCAGGGAAGAGGGAATGGTTCATGTCAGGCTCCTGGTGATACGTGACTGGCGCGCTTGAGCGGCGTGCCCGGGGCGGCGAATTGGGCGAGGTGGGCGTCGATCTTGCGGTCGAGCGCCGGCCGCCATTCGGGCGGCATGATGGCCAGCACCTGGTCTTGCAGCTGCCGCGCCTGGTCTTGCAGGGCGGGGTCGCTCAGGCGGCTGCGGGCGGCGCTGGCCCACAGATAGGTCTTGGCCAGGTTGGCGGCGCCGGGCGCGCCCGTATCGGCGTCGGGCGGCAGATGGGCGTACAGCGTCGCCGTGGGCAGGTAGGCGGGGACGTAGCCCTTGCTCGCCAGTTCTTCCAGGGCAAGCAGCGCCGCCTCGCCCTCGGCTTCGCCGCCTTCTCCCTGCGCTTGCATGATGGCCAGCTGGTAGCGCGCCTCGTCGATCTGGCGTTCCGCCGCCATGCGGTACCAGTGGCGCGCCATGGCCGCGTCGTGCGGCACGTCGCGGTCGTTGCGCAGGTAATTGGCCAGTTTCAGCATGGCCGGCGGCGAACCGGCCTGCGCCGCCTGGGCGCACAGCGCCAGGCCGTGCGGCACGTCCCGGGCGACGTAGCGGCCGCGGACATAAAATTCGCTGGCCGAGCACAGTGAAATGAGGTGGCCGTTCGCGGCGGCGGCCAGGTAGCTGGACAGCGCGGCGGCGGCATTGCCTGGCGCGTCCGGAGTGCGCATCAGGCAGTCGCCGGCGAAATGCAGGGCCGTCGGTATCTTGCCCTGGGCGGCCTTGCCGAACCACGCGCAGGCGGCGTCGGGGTCGGCTGGCCGGCCCCAGCCATTCTGGTGGAACTGGGCCAGGGTGAACTGGGCGAGGGGATTGTTCTCCGCGTGGCGCAGGAAGGCCGGGTAGGCGCTGGCATAGTCGCCCTTGGCCAGCAAGGCATATGCGGCTTGCAGCGGCAGGGCATGGTCGGCCGGCCGCCCGGCGCGCGCGCCCGGCGTCGCCAGCAGCGTCAGGGACAGCAAGACTTGAAAGAGGCGGTATGGCTGCATGATGATTTCGGCGGCCGCTCCGCTCGGAGGCGGCCGCGCAACACAAGGTTAGGTGGCGAGGTCCGTCAGTTCGACTGCGGGTAGATGCCGACGGAGGCGATGTAGTAATACATGGCCATGGACGGCTGCATGATGCTGAACGCGGCGCCCGTGCCTGCAGGGCCGCTGACGGCTGCCGGCAGGGAGCCGTTCAGCGTCACCGGGGCGGTACCGGCCAGCGTAATGGCAGGCGAGCCGGCGGAGGTGACGGTAATGCTGCCGCCCAGGGAGCCGCCGCCCATGACCACGTCGGGTGCGCTGGTGTTATACAGCTTCGCCACCGGGGTATTTACCGCTCCCGGCACGCCGCCGGCCAGCGGCGTGGCCGACGCACCCGCGGCGCTGCTGGCTTTCAGCGTCAGTGTCAGCGCACTGGTATTGGCGGTGTAGGTGACGGGCGCCATCGAAATGGTGGTGGGCGTGCCGGTCGTCTGAGCCAGGTTGACCGAGCCGCTGACCTTGCTCAAGTCGACCGCCGGCAAGGTATGCGCATGGGCCGGCAGATTGGCCATGGTCAGGGTGGCGCTGACGGTGCCTACCTTCTGGCCCACCGTGTAGCTGGTGTTGGCGTCGACGGTGCCGGCACCGATCACGGTGCGGCCGCGCAGGTCCGGCAGGTTGAAGGTGGTGTTGCCGCTGCCGCCATAGGTCGTGCCCAGCAGCGAGTACAGCGCGGCATTCTGGTTGACGTTGAGGGACTGGCCGTTGGCCGGCAAGTAGCCGTACAGGTCATTGCGGGTCCAGGCCATCACGCAGATGCTGGAAACATAGGGTTCGGCGGGGCAGGCATAGCTGGCTGTGCTCCAGCTGGCTGCGGCTGCGGCGACGGCAGCGAGCGTCAGGCAGCGGGCGACGCGGTGCGGACGAGATTTCATGGGCTCTCCTTTTGGTCTAAGCAGGGTGAAAAAATCATTTTGCCGGCGGCTGCATCAGCACCTTGCCGCTCATGCCGGCCACCAGTTCGCCGAAGCGCCCGTCGATGACGGCGCTCAGCTTGACGGACTGGCTGACGGGGTCGACGCGGGCGCCGATGCGCTGCACCTTGGCCGGATAGCTCTTGCCCGTTTCGTCGATGCTGACCTGGAAGGGCGTGCCGTTGCGCACCCAGCTCATCCAGCGAGATGGAATGATGAATTCCAGCACCAGGGTGCTGTCGTCCAGAATTTCCAGCAGGGCCTGGCCCGGCTGCACGTACTGCTGTTCGCGCGCCTTCTGCTCGGCGATGCGGCCGGCGAACGGCGCGACGATCTGGCATTTGCCCAGCAACGCCCGGTTGGCGGCCACTTCGGCCTGCGCCTTGAGCGCTTCGGCCCTGGAAATGTCGAGTTCGACCTTGCCCACGGAATTGAGGTCGGCGAGTTTCTGGTTGCCCTGCCAGTTGGTCTCGGCCGCCATCCGCGCCGCTTCCGCCTTGGCCAGCTGCGCCTGCTGCAGCACGCAGTCGAACTGCACCAGCAACTGTCCCTGCTTGAAGGCCGCGCCTTCCGGCAGCGGCAGGCGGTTGATCTTGGCGCCGATCTCGGCGGCCAGGGTGGTGTAGCGGCGCGGCGCCAGCTGGGCGCGGATTTCCCGCGTTTCCAGCGTGGCGCCGGCGCTGGCCGGCTGCGGCGCGGCGGCCAGCGCGGTGTGCTGCAAGGTCAGGGCCAGCGCGCCGGCCAGGGTCATGCGTATTGCGGGTGCGACCAACTTCATGGACGGTCCTCAGGTGATGGCAGCTGTGCCTGGTTCCAGGTCTGCAGCGATTGCGCGACGGCCGCCGTCAGTTCGGCCAGCGGCATGTCGGACGAGCCGTTGACCACCGGTTCCATACCCAGGGTCGCTTGCAGGCGCGATGCGGCGGCCTGCGCGTTCGACAGTGCCTGGTAGCGGCGCAGCTGCGACAGGACGGCCGTGCTTTGCTGCGAAATGCGGTCCAGCGCCGACTGTTTCTGCGCCTCGGCCTGGTTGGCGATGTGCTGGGCGATACGCCCGTCCACTTCGGCGATGGCGTCGGCGCGCTCATACTGGCGGGCCGTGTTGGCGTATTGCTGACGAGCAATATGAAGCTGGCTCAGCACAGCCATCTGCATGGCCATGCGGCGCTGGTTGGCCAGGCTCACGCCCGCGTCGGCCAGGCGCATCTGCGCCGGCGCCGATAACAGGCCCAGCAGGTTGAACGAGATCTGCGCACCGGCCTCGTTCCAGTTCTGGTGGATCAGGTAATCGTCGTTGCTGTGCTTGACGCCATAGTTGAATGACAGGCCGGGGAACAGCTTGAGCATGGTGCGCCGGGTTTCCTGCTGGGCGATGCGGGCGTTGTAGATGCCTTCGCGCAGGTCGGGATTGCGCAGCAGCGCCACTTCTTCCATTTTTTCGATCGGCTGGTTCAGCCAGGCCGTATTGACGTCGCCGCCCGCTTCGACCACGCTATAGCCGCTGCTCAGCGGCAGGGCGGTCAGGGCCGCCAGTTCCACGCGCGCCGTCGACAGTTCCTGTTCGATGGTTTCCAGCAGGCGCAGGTTTTCCAGCAGCTGGCGCTGGTAGCGCAACGGTTCCAGTGGCGAACGGATGCGGTCGCTCTCCGCCGTGCGCGCATCCTTCAGGGCCGCTTCCGATTCGGCGATGGTGCTGCGCAGCAGGGGCACCAGCTTCTGCGCCGCCACCACGCGCCAGTAGGCGGTGCGCACGTCGAGTATCAGGTTGTGCAGGGCCTTGCGGCGGCGCTCGCCGGCGATCATCACGCGGTCCGCATTCTGCCGCGCCGCGTAGTAGCTCTGGCCGAAATCGAGCAGGCTCCAGGAAATGCCCAGTTCCGTGCTCAGCACCTGGCGGCTGGACGAGATGTAGGGATTGGCCAGCGACGGCGCGCCCGTGACGGAATCGACGCTGCGCGTGATCAGGTCATTGTTGCGGTCGCGGTAGCCGGCCGAGGCGATCAGCTTGGGCAGCATGTCGAACTGCCCTGCCTCGAAGGTGCCCATGGCAACGGCTTCCTCCATGGCCTTGTAGCGGCGTTCGGCGTTGTATTTGATGGCGCGGGCGATGGCGCCATCGAGGGTCAGGGGGCCGTTCAGCGCCTCCACGTCGCGCGCCAGGGCCGCCTTGTCGTCCTGCAGCGTGGCTCGGACCTCTGCCGTGGAGAGCTTGGCCGTGCCGACGTCGAGTGTCGAGCAAGCGCTCAGCAGCCATAAGCTGGCGCAGCCGAGCATGAGTGTCCTGATCGCGGAAGTGGGCATGGGATGATGTAATTGTTGAGCGCGCATTAATGGATATTCTCGAGGAAACTGCCGGGTTAATGACGGTGAAACAGTAATTTGCTTTCGAGTAAGTATATGACGTCGCACTCATTCAAATAATCAATTTTTCATTTGTTGCATATATGCCACATTTATTTATTTGAGAATGATATGTCGGGGGGATGACAAATCGATCACGGTGCGGCTGTGCTCGCAGGTCGGGCGCAGCCGCGCAGAGTGTGGCGCCATGCCTGCCGGGTCCAGGTCTGGTTGCTGGCGTGAGAATGGGGAGATACTAAATTGCTGAAATAAATATTCTATTTATTAATGGTATATATATGCCGCCAATTAAATTAACCTGCATCAAATCCTGATTATTAATAATAAGGAAATAATATCCTCCGCGCTTGTTGGTGGAGATTCTGTTGATGCCGGCGGGATGCGATGATTGTCTGGCGCGACGCTTCCGTGTTCAAGCCAGCCAGGCACGCGCCAGGCCGATGGCGGCGCAGACCAGCAGCAATTTGATGGTTCCCGCTTGAAACCTGATCAGCGCCACGCCGGCTGCCAGCGCGATGATCATCGCCAGCCAATCCCAGTGGGGCAGCGGATTTGTTTGCCAGAACACATGGCGGCCAAAGAACAGGGCCAGGCTGGCGATGACGCCCACCACGGCCGCCGAGATGGCCGTCAACGGCGCGCTCAGGCGCAAATTGCCGCGCGACGCTTCCACCAGCGGCGCACCGGCCAAAATGAAGATAAACGAGGGCAGGAAAGTAAACCAGCTGGCGACGAACGCGCCGCATATGCCCGCCAGCCACAGCTGTTCTCCCGTCACGGCATGGCTCCAGCCGCCGACAAAGCCGATGAAGGCGACGATCATGATCAGGGGGCCGGGCGTCGTCTCGCCCAGCGCCAGGCCATCCATCATCTGCGCGCTCGTGATCCAGTGGTAGTGGTCGGCGGCGCCCTGCACCAGATAGGGCAGCACGGCGTACGCGCCGCCGAACGTGAGCAGGGCGGCCTTGCTGAAAAACACGCCCATCTGCGCCAGCGGCTGGTCCGCCCCGCTCGCCAGCGCCAGGCCCAGCCAGGCGAAGAAGGCCAGCCCTAGGCCCACGGCGGCCGTGCCAAGCAGGCGCGGCCAGCGGAAGCGCGCGTGGTCCGGCGTGGGCGTGTCGTCATCGATCAGGGCGGCGCCGTAGCGGGCCGCACCGCCATGCGAGGTACCGCTGGCATGAAAATGGCCCGGCAGCCAGCGGCCGCCCGCCATGCCCAGCAGGGCGGCGGCGAGCACGATCAGCGGAAATGGCAGCCGTAGCGCGGCGATGGCGACAAATGCCGCCGCCGCGATGGCGATCAGGCTGGGACTGCGCAAGGTGCGCCGGCCCAGGCGCCAGGCGGCCGCCAGCACGATGGCGACGACGGCCGGCTTGATGCCGTACAGGATGCCGGCGATGGCGCCCACGTTGCCGTACGCCATGTAGAGCCATGACAGGGCGATCAGCACCAGCAGCGAGGGCAGCAAAAACAGCAGGCCCGCCACCAGGGCGCCGCGCGTGCGGTGCATCAGCCAGCCGATGTAGATGGCCAGCTGGGTCGCTTCCGGCCCCGGCAGCAGCATGCAGTAATTGAGGGCGTGCAGGAAACGCTGCTCCGAAATCCAGCGCCGCTTTTCCACCAGTTCCGCATGCATCATGGCGATCTGGCCGGCCGGGCCGCCAAAGCTGACGCAGCCCAGCTTGAGCCAGTACCAGAAGGCGCTGCGCAGGCTGACGGGGGCGGGAGGGGGAAGGTTGGCGTTCTCGTGCATGGCGGCTGGCTGGCAAAGGTGGGGACGTAAAAAAGGGGAAGCCTGAGCTCCCCCTTTCATCATTGGCGGCTGGGCGAACCCGGCGCGCTTATGGACGTTGCGTGTTGACCTGGATCAACGGCTCATCCGATTGCGGCGGCAATGGCTTGCGTTCGCGCGGCTTGCGCACGGGAGCGACTGCCTTGGCGGCCGCTTCCTGCGCCAGGCGCAGTTTTTCCGGATCGGTGGCAGCCAGGGTCAGACCGGCCGAACCGAGCACTGCGTCCAGGTCCAGCGGCGCAGGCACCGGCGATGGAGCCGGTGCGGAAGCTGGAGCAGCGACAGGCGCCGGTGCAGGAGCAACGACAGGTGCTGGTACCGGAGCAGGTGCAGCTTCGGCAACTACCGGTGCGGCTTGCGCCACGGCCGGCGCCGCTTCGGCGACTGGCGCTGCTGCTGGAACTTCCTCAGCCACGATGACGGTTTCCACGACAGCAACCGTTTCCACGACCGGTGCCGCTTCGACGATGACTTCCGCTGGAACAGGCGCTGGCGCCGGTGCAGCTTCCGCTTTCTCGGCAAAGCTGTACTCGGCAGCTGGCGCTGGCTCGGCAGCGGCTGGTTCAGCTTGCGCTGCAGCCACTTCGACAGGGGCTTGCGCTACGACCGGTGCAGCAACTGGCGCTGCTTCAGCGGCAGGAGCGGCTTCCTCGACCTTGGCGATGTCCACCACCTTGGCCACTTCTACCACTTCCACCACTTCCACGACGGCAGCTTCCACCGGCGCCGCGACGGCGACGACAGCGGCGGCGGCCACGACGGCGACCGGAGCAGCATCAGCGGCAGCTTCCGGCGCCGGAGCGACCGTAAAGCTGATCACTGGCGCGTCCTGGCCATCGTTCTCGCCGTTTGCCGATTCGATCAGCTCGCCCGTTTCGCGGTCGCGGCGGTTGCGGTTGCGGCCACCACGACGACGGCGGCGGCGCGGTTCTTCGCCTTCCACGTCGTTTTCCGTCTCTTCGCCTTCAGGACCGGCATTTGCCGGCGCTTTCAGCAAGCTCGTTGGCGCGGCGTCGGATTCGGGGCCGTTTGACGCCACGACCACGTTGATGGCGCTGGCGCTGGCGCCAACCAGGGCCAGTTCTTCAGCTTTCACTTCAGCAACAACAGCCTTGTCGGCGCGTGGTTCGCGGCCTTCGCGTGGCTGGCGTGGCGGACGCTCGGCACGTTCCGGACGCTCTGCGCGCTCGGGACGTTCCGCGCGCTCAGGACGTTCACCCCGTTCGCGTGGTGCCGCTGCCGTATCGCCGTTCTCGCGGGCTTCACGCGGTTCGCGTGGCGGACGCGGCGGGCGTGGCGGACGGGCCGCCTTTTCCAGTGCTTCCGCTTCTTTCGCCGCGTCGTCCTGGGCTGGGCGGCCCTGGCCAGGTTCGCGCTCTTCGCGGCCAGGCTTGCCGTTACGGCCACGGCCACGCGGGCCACGGCTGTTGCGGTCGCCACGGTCCGTGCCGGCCGGCTTGGCCGGTGCGACAGGGGCGGGCGCTGGCGCCACCGGTGCCGGGGCGCCGGTGAAGAAGCTGATGATCTTGGCGATCAGGCCTTGCGGCGCGGCAGGCGCGGCCACTGGGGCCGGTTTTGCTTCGACGGGCTTGCGCTCGACCAGCGGTGCCGGCTGGTCAGGGGTGATCGTCTTGACGACGGCTTCCTGGCGCGGCTTCGCTTCTTCCTTCTGGCGCTTGCTGTACGCCATGTCGGTTTCAGCGCTTTCGGCCAGGTTGTAGCTGGCCTGGCTGTCCTCCAGACGCGGATCGTCGTGCTTGATGCGTTCGAGCTTGTAGTGCGGCGTTTCCAGATGCTTGTTCGGGATCAGGATCACGGCGATGCGGTGACGGTTCTCGATTTTGAGTACTTCGCCGCGCTTTTCGTTCAGCAGGAAGGCGCCCACGTCCACGGGCACCTGCACGTGGATGGTGGCCGAGTTTTCCTTCATCGCCTCTTCCTGGATGATGCGCAGCACCTGCAGGGCGGACGATTCCGTGTCGCGGATGTGGCCGGTGCCGGAGCAGCGCGGGCACGTCACGTGCGAGCCTTCGGACAGCGAAGGGCGCAGGCGCTGGCGCGACAGTTCCATCAGGCCGAAGCGGGAAATCTTGCCCATTTGTACACGGGCACGGTCATGGTGCAGCGCATCTTTCAGGCGCTGTTCCACTTCGCGTTGATTTTTTGCCACTTCCATGTCGATGAAGTCGATGACGATCAAGCCGCCCAGGTCGCGCAAACGCAGCTGGCGGGCCACTTCTTCGGCCGCTTCGCAGTTGGTGTTGAAGGCGGTCGTCTCGATGTCCGAGCCGCGCGTGGCGCGGGCCGAGTTGACGTCGACGGAGACCAGCGCTTCCGTGTGGTCGATGACGATGGCGCCGCCCGATGGCAGCGGCACGGTGCGGCTGTAGGCCGTTTCGATCTGATGTTCGATCTGGAAGCGCGAGAACAGCGGCACGTCGTCGCTGTAGCGTTTTACGCGGTGCACCATGTCGGGCATCACGTGGCTCATGAACTGGTGCGCCTGGTCGTAGATCTCGTCGGTGTCGATCAGGATCTCGCCGATGTCGGGCTGGAAGTAGTCGCGGATGGCGCGGATGACGAGCGACGATTCCTGGTAGATCAGGAACGCGCCGTTGGCCGACTTGCCGGCGCCTTCGATGGCGCGCCACAGTTGCATCAGGTAATTCAAGTCCCACTGCAGTTCATCGACGTTGCGGCCGATGCCGGCGGTGCGGGCGATCACGGACATGCCAGCAGGCAAGTCCAGTTTATCCATGGTTTCGCGCAATTCCTGGCGCTCTTCCCCTTCCACGCGGCGCGATACGCCACCGCCACGCGGGTTGTTCGGCATCAATACCAGGTAACGGCCGGCCAGCGAGACGAACGAGGTCAGGGCGGCGCCCTTGTTGCCGCGCTCTTCCTTTTCCACTTGCACCATGATTTCCTGGCCTTCGCGCAGCGCTTCCTTGACGGAGGCGTTACGGACGTCGACGCCTTCGCGGAAATACGTGCGGGCAACTTCCTTGAAAGGCAGGAAGCCGTGGCGGTCTTCGCCATAGCTGACGAAGCACGCTTCGAGCGATGGCTCGATGCGCGTGATCACGCCCTTGTAGATGTTGGATTTGCGCTGTTCGCGCCCGGCTGTCTCGATATCGATGTCGATCAGTTTTTGTCCGTCGACAATCGCTACGCGCAGTTCTTCTTGCTGCGTGGCATTAAACAACATGCGTTTCATTTTTATAACTCCGCGACCCGTAGGCCATCTCAAAGCCGCTTCCGGGGAAGCGGCGAAGTACAGGGATATATGCGAGAACGGGAGTGCTGGCGGGGGAAATGCCCAGGCGTGCGGAGCAACAACGCGTACGAGGTATACGTTACGGCCGCAACAGGCGCGGTGAGGTCAATCGTCATGCCGAGTGCACGGGACACTTGCAACTCATCTGTAACAGCCCGGATGAGAATGAACTGCATCGGGGGCAGAGAATGCAAGTGGTCAGCAAATTCAGAGCCAAATCGTAAGCCGGCTCATTACAGGGATCGCGATGGCGAGGCTTGGCCTCAGCCTATTCATCGACAACCTCAGGTGACCGCATACGGGTTTGGCGAAAACGGCAAGCGTTATCAACTTCATCAACCCGCGAGCCCGACTCGATAAGTCGCGCTAACGGGTACTTATCCTTATAATCCCACACTCACTTCAGCATCTCCACGCGTTATCCGATTACAACTACGGTGCAACCTTGATTCGCGCAGGGATGGTGCATATACATTTTTTTCCACCGAATTTGCAATTTGGCGAGGCCGGTGGAGACGCCCCTGTGTAAAATGTGCTTTTATTCTTACACTCGCAGCAGCCAGGGCCGCAGCAAAAACAATTATATATTCAAAATGAAGGACTTAGAGAGATTTCTGGGAAGACATAGTAAATGAAGAGTCAAAATGATGTTGTTCCCCCTTCAACACCCCCGGTTCAGCCGCAAGCCCAATTCGTAACGATCGCCGAGGAAGAAGCAGGCCAGCGCATCGACAACTACTTATTAAGAGTGTGCAAGGGAGTGCCTAAAAGCCACATCTACCGGATCTTGCGATCGGGAGAGGTGCGCGTGAATAAAGGCCGTATCGATCAGCTGTACCGCCTCGCCGCCGGCGACGTGGTGCGCATTCCACCCGTGCGCGTGGCCGAAAAGGCGCCCACGGGCGCGCCGGCCGCCGAATTCAAGATCATCTTCGAAGATGCGCAGCTGCTCGTCATCGACAAGCCGGCCGGCGTGGCCGTGCATGGCGGCTCGGGCGTATCGTTCGGCGTGATTGAGCAATTGCGCGCCTCGCGCCCCGACGCCAAGTTCCTGGAACTGGTGCACCGCCTGGACCGCGACACGTCCGGCTTGCTGTTGCTGGCAAAGAAACGCACGGCGCTGACCAACCTGCACGAGCAGATGCGCGACGGCCTTACCGACAAGCGCTACCTGGTGCTGGTGGCCGGCGACTGGAAGAATGCGCGCCAGCATATCAAGTTGCCGCTGCATAAATATACGACGGCCGAAGGCGAGCGCCGGGTGGCCGTGCAGGCCGATGGCCTGGCGTCGCACACGGTGTTTTCACTGTTGCATAAATATCACAACTTCGCCTTGCTGGAAGCGGAATTGAAGACGGGACGCACGCACCAGATCCGCGTGCACCTGTCGTCGTCCGGTTTCCCCATCGCCGGCGACGATAAATATGGCGACTTTGCCCTCAACCGTGCCCTGTTGAAAGCCGACAGCACGCGCGGCGCCCTGAAGCGCATGTTCCTGCACGCGCACCAGATCACGTTTACGCACCCTGAAACGGGCAAGACGATGACCCTGAACGCGCCGCTGGCTGCCGAATGCGAGCGTTTCTTGGTAAGCTTGGGCAAACCATTGGCCGTTGCCGCACGATAATTGGGAGTTACTTAACGATCCACCGCGTGCGCGCGACACTACTCACAAGGTAGTCAGTCGCCATCATTCATTCTCAAGGAGCCGGCGGCTATGCCGTCGGGAAACATGGCAAGAAAGCAATTTGATCTGATCGTCTTCGATTGGGACGGTACCCTGATAGACAGTACCTCGACCATCGTCAAGTGCATCCAGGCATCGGCCAAAGACCTGGGCTTGCCCATTCCCACCGAGTTGCTGGCCTCGCATGTGATCGGCCTGGGTTTGCAAGAGGCGATGCAGCTGGTGATGCCCGACGTGGAGCCGAAATACCATGCGCGCATGGCCGAGCGCTACCGCTATCACTATCTGTCGCGCGACCATGAGCTGACCCTGTTTCCCGGCGTACACGAGATGCTGCTGGAACTCTCGCAGCAAGCGTACTTTCTCGCCGTCGCCACGGGCAAGAGCCGTGTCGGCCTGAATCGTTCGCTGAATGCCGTCAAGCTGCTGTCCCTGTTCGATGCGACGCGCTGCGCCGATGAAACGTTTTCCAAGCCCCATCCGGCCATGCTGCAGGAGCTGACGCGCGAACTGGGCCAGGACATGCGCCGCACCGTGATGATCGGCGACACCAGCCATGATTTGTTGATGGCAAGCAATGCAGGTGCGGCGGGTATTGCCGTAGAGTATGGAGCGCATCCGGTGGCGCAGTTGCAGGCTTGCAATCCGCTGTATTCGGCCGCCACGGTGGCCGACCTGCACCAATGGCTGAGCGAGCACGCATGATGACTGATGTTACGGAAGTGTTGATTTGTGCGGCCGACGCCGTGGCCGATGGCGGCAAGGGCGTGCGCTTTCCCGTCGCGGCCGGCGGCGAAACGACCACGGGCTTTGTCGTGCGCCACGGCGGCAAGGCATATGGCTACCTGAACCGCTGTGCCCACGTACCGATCGAACTGGACTGGGCCGAAGGCGAGTTTTTCGAGTCCAGCGGCTTGTACCTGATGTGTTCGACGCATGGCGCCATCTATGTGCCGGAGAGCGGCTACTGCGCGGGCGGCCCGTGCAAGGGCGGCCGCTTGCGTCCGATACCCGTGACCGAGCGCGATGGCCAGCTGTACTGGCAGCCCGATGAGTATGTCCAGCCGCTGCCAGCCTGAAGTCCGGCAGCGGCATTATTGCAATTTAAACAAAGTGAACCATGAGCGAAAACACGAATGACAAGCTGGACAGCAGCGCGCCAGCCGCCGGCCACGGCGCCCCTGCGGGCAACTGGGAGCGCGACGTGCTGGAAAAGCTGGTATTTGCCACTTTGCAAGAGCAGCGCGCGCACCGCCGCTGGAGCATCTTCTTCAAGGTCTTCGGCCTGCTGATCGTGCTGTTTGCGCTGTGGGTGTTTTATGACTACAACACGGCCGACGACAGCGAGACCCTGGGCCGCCATACGGCCCTGATCGACATCAGCGGCGCCATCGAGTCCGAAGGCAGCGGCTCGGCCGCCGTCGTCATCCCCGCGCTGGACAAGGCGTTTTCCGATAGCGGCTCCGTGGCCGTGGTGCTGCATATTAATAGTCCGGGCGGCAGTCCCGTGCAGGCCGGCATGATCGTCGACGAGATGCAGCGCTTGCGCAAGGGCTATCCGGACAAGCCCTTGTATGTGGTGGTCGATGAAATGTGCGCCTCGGGCGGCTATTACATCGCGGCCGCCGCCGACCGCATCTACGTCAACAAGGCCAGCGTGGTCGGCTCGATCGGCGTGCTGATGGATGGCTTCGGCTTTACGGGCGTGATGGAAAAGGTCGGCGTCGAGCGGCGTCTGCTGACGGCGGGCGAGAACAAGGGCTTCATGGACCCGTTCAGCCCCCTGACGGAAAAGCACAAGGCGTATGCGCAAGGCATGCTCAATGAAATCCACCAGCAATTCATCGAGGTGGTGCGGGCGGGGCGGGGCAAGCGACTGAAGGAAACGGCCGATACCTTCTCGGGCCTGTACTGGACGGGGGCGAAAGCCGTGGAAATGGGCCTGGCCGACGATTTCGGCACGGTCGACAGCGTGGCGCGCGACGTCGTCAAGGCGGAAGACATCGTCGACTACACGCAACATGAAGGCTTGCCGGAGCGCGTGCTCAAAAAGTTTGGCGCCGCCATGGGCGCGGGCGCCATGAAGGCGGCCGTGCAGCAGTCACAACCGGCGTTGCGCTGAGGACATCACTCTTGGCTGGCAGGCAAGCCAGTCGAGAATGATTTTCAATAAGGTGGTAAATTGGCTTGAAAATGGGGCTGCTTGGGCTATAGTGAAAGCGTAGTTCTTTTCAAGGAGGGGCGATATATCAACTATGTTGTCAGTACTAACTTGATTGGCAAGTCTTGGAACTACTCGCCGCATCGCAGATGTGGTTTTGAGTGAATTTACATTCCTCACTAAAGTCCCGATGGGGCTTGGGAACGGCGGCGCAATGCCGCCGTTTCCTTTTGTTCCTCGTTCGTGCCGGATGGACCGGTGTTGCCGGATGTGGTGTCTGGGCGTGCTGGCAAGGCAGGCATGCGAGGGCAGGGCATGGCTGGGTGAATGGGCCGGTTTCAGACGGCGCAGCCGTTGCAGTGCGCGGACACGCTGCTTGCCTGCCGGGCCGGCGTCGCGATGGTGCTGGCGTTGGCGCCGGAACTGATGTCAGGCGGCGTGTCCGCCATGGCGGGCGCCGGCACGTTCTCGGTTTCCGCATCCGTTTGCGCAAAACCGCCCAGCTCCAGCCAGCACATGAAATGGCATTGAGCCTCGGCATGCCAGTGCGTCTGGCTTGCTGGCGACGGCGTTGCGTTCCCGTCCTGCTGCGCAGGGGTGTTGCTCCAGCGCGCCACGCCGAGTCTGACCTTGTGCATGGCCGCCTGTTCCGTAGCGATGCGCTGGCGCATGTCGGCGATGCTGCCTTCTAAGGCGATGGTATCGGTATGCTTCATACAATGTCCTTGTGAGTCGTTGCCTGGTTATTATTCCTAAAGCTCGTTAGGCGGATTCCTAACGAAGTTTCAGTCTATCAATGCGATATTCCAAGCGCTTGATATTTCTCAAAGGAATTGACCATTTATATCGAAATCTCACCTTGCACTTCAGCTCATCTGTGCCTGCGCAAGGCTGGTGCGACCTCGGCGGCCTGGTACAGGGCCGCTTCACGCTGCCAGCCGCTTCTGGTAAAGTCACGCCCATGAGTAAATTATCCCTAGACCGCATCCTGCAATCGCAGGGTTTTGGCACCCGTAAATATTGCCGTTCCCTTATCGAAGATGGCGATGTCGTCATCGATGGCGTCACCCAGACCAATTACCGCACCACCGTCGAGACCGACGGCCTGGTGCTGCACGTGTTCGAAGAAGAGTGGGTGTACCGCGCCCACCTGTACCTGGCGCTGAATAAGCCCGCCAACTTCGAATGCTCGCGCAAACCCAGCCATCATCCCGGCGTGCTGACCCTGCTGCCGGAACAGTTTACCTGGCGCGAAGTCCAGCCCGTCGGCCGGCTCGACCACGATACGACGGGCATGCTGCTGATGTCCGACGATGGCCCCTTTATCCATGCACAATCGTCGCCGAAGCGTCACGTTCCGAAAATTTACCAGGCCACGACGCAAGAGCCCGTGACCGATGAACTGGTGGCCCTGCTGCTGGCCGGCGTGCAATTGCACGACGAACCGGCCCCGCTGGCCGCCCTCGTCTGTGTCAAGCGCGGCGAGTACCAGCTGGAAATCGTGCTCGAGCAAGGCAAATACCACCAGGTCAAGCGCATGCTGGCCGCCGCCGGCAACCATTGCAGCGCGCTGCACCGTTCCGCCATCGGCAGCCTGACCCTGGAATCGCTGGGCATTGCGGAAGGCGAGTGGTGCTACCTGACGCCCGAGCAGATCGCTCTCCTCGCGTAAAACTCTTCTGACCGTCAAAGCCGGGAATATCCCGGCTTTTTGGCGTCTTTAGCCTTCAATTGCCTGCATTTGACGAAGTTTTCCCTACATGAAATTAGCAACCCTGAACGATGGCACGCGCGATGGCCAGCTGGCTGTCGTCTCGCGCGACCTGAAAACGGCCCATCTGGCCGACGGCATCGCCTCGACCCTGCAAAAGGCGCTCGACGACTGGAGTTTCATCGCGCCCCAGCTGGACTTGTTGTACCAGACCATCAATAGCGGCCGCGGCCATCGCGCCTTCGAGTTCGATCCCGCCAACTGCATGGCGCCTTTGCCGCGCAGCAGTTTGCGCGTGGCCGGCGCTTCTTATCTGCAGCAGATCGAGCGGGCCTGCAAGGCGGCGGGAACTGAAGTGCCCGCGAATCTGCGCGAATCGCCGCGACTGTACCAGGGCGCCAGCGACGATTTTCTCGGCGCCCACGACGACATCATCCTGGCGCACGAGCAGTGGGGCATCGATTACGAAGCGGGCATCGCCGCCATCACGGACGACGTGGCCATGGGCTCGACGCCGGACCAGGCGCACCTGAACATCAAGCTGTTGATGCTGGTCAACGACATCACCTTGCGCAACCTGGCGCCGGACGAACAGGCGAGCGGCTACGGCTTCCTGCAGGCGAAGCCGGCCATGGCGTGTTCGCCCGTCGCCGTCACGCCAGACGAACTGGGCGACGCCTGGCGCGGCGGCAAAGTGCACTACGCCTTGCGTTGCAGCCTGAACGGCAAGTTGACGGGCCAGCCCCACGCGGGCGCCGACATGGCGTTCAATTACCCGCAATTGCTCGCCCATCTGTGCCAGACGCGCAACGCGCGCGCCGGCAGTGTGGTCAGCGCGGGCGGCGTCGCCAACAAGGAGATCAAGAAGGGATTTTCCAGCATCGTTGAGCGACGTAACCAGGAGATGATCGCCGATGGCGTCGCCAGCACGCCGTACTTGCTGTTTGGTGATGTTGTTCGTTTGGAAATGCTGGGCGATGACGGCAAGTCGCTGTTTGGCGCCATCGAGCAGACGGTGAAACAGGCCGAGGCGCGCAAGTCCCGCTAAGGTTACCGGAGAGTAAAGGAAATACAGGGGATTTGCCCCCCTGTTCCGCCGATGGCGCGCGCCCGCTTGAACCGATAATGCGTCATGCCCAGTCCGTATTGCGCCTAGCCAGGCTGCAGGACTTCACCGGAGTTGATTGATGTCGGAAGACAGCGACGCAGAAAAGACCGAAGCCGCGTCACCGAAGCGCCTCGAGCAGGCGCGTGAGGAAGGCGACGTTCCGCGATCGCGTGAAGTGGCCACGTTTACGGTGTTGATGGCGTCCGGCTGCTGTCTGTGGTTTGCCGGCGACGCCATCGTGCGGCGACTGACGGCTGTCATGGTTTCCGGGCTGACCCTGGACCGGGAACAGATCCTCAATCCCGACGCGATGATGTTGCGCATCGGCTACGACGTGGGTTCCGTTCTGCTGACTTGCCTGCCGTACGCCGCGGCCATCATGCTCGTCGCCCTCGCGTCGCCCGTGCTGGTGGGCGGCTGGCTGTTCAGTTCCAAGGCGTTCACCCCCAATTTTGGCAAGCTCAACCCGATTCGCGGCCTGGGCAATATGTTTTCGAAGAATGCGCTGGTGGAGCTGCTCAAGGCCATCGCCAAGACCCTCGTCGTCGGCGTCGTCGCCTGGATGGTGATGCAGCATCAAAAGGATGCCGTGCTGGGCCTGTCGGTGGAATCCCTGCGCGCCGGTTCGGCCCATCTGATCAGCCTGCTGATCACGGCCTTCCTGCTGATCGTCGGCGCGCTGGGCCTGATCGCCGCCATCGATGGTCCGTACCAGATGTGGCATTACGCCAACAAGATGAAAATGTCCTTGCAGGAAGTCAAGCAAGAGGCGAAGGAGTCGGACGGCAATCCGCAGATCAAGGCGAAGATACGCCAGATGCAGCATGAAATGTCGCGCCGCCGCATGATGGCCGACGTGCCGACGGCCGACGTGGTGGTGACCAATCCTACCCACTACGCCGTGGCCTTGAAGTATGGCGAGAATTCGCGCGGCGCGCCGCAGGTGGTGGCCAAGGGTATCGACGAAGTGGCGGCGAAGATCCGCGAACTGGCGGGCGAACACAAGGTCGCCATCCTGGAAGCGCCCGCCCTGGCGCGCGCGCTGTACAAGCACACGGACATCGGCGACGAGATTCCCGAGGCGCTGTACGGCGCCGTGGCCGAAGTACTGGCCTACGTGTTCCAGCTGCGCAGCTACGGCAACGGCCATGGCGAGCGCCCCGACAAGCCGAAAAAACTCGACGTGCCGCCCGAGCTCGATCCGCTCGACCCCGCATCGCAGACCAAACCCGCGGCAGACGCGGCAGACAAGAATAAAGGAAGTACACCATGAACGGCCTGAGATTGCCAGCCTGGCTCAGCGGAATGGGCAACAATGCCAGCAAGGGTGTCGCCGCGCCGATCATCATCATCATGCTGCTGGCGATGATGGTGTTGCCGCTGCCGGCCTTCATCCTCGACATTTTCTTCAGCTTTAATATCGCGCTGTCCATCATCGTGCTGCTGACGGCGCTGTACACGGTCAAGCCGCTCGACTTCATGGCCTTCCCGACCATCCTGCTCGTGTCGACCATGCTGCGCCTGTCGCTGAACGTGGCGTCCACGCGCGTCGTGCTGACGGAAGGCCATACGGGCGCCGACGCGGCCGGTAAAGTGATCGAAGCGTTCGGTCACTTCTTAATTGGCGGCAACTACACGGTCGGTATCGTGGTGTTTATCATTTTGACGATCATCAACTTTACCGTCGTGACCAAGGGTGCGGGCCGTATTGCCGAGGTGGGCGCCCGCTTCGCGCTGGACGCCATGCCTGGTAAGCAGATGGCCATCGATGCCGACCTGAACGCCGGCCTGATCGGCGAAGACGAAGCGCGCCGCCGCCGCACGGAAGTGGCGCAGGAAGCGGAATTCTACGGCGCCATGGACGGCGCCAGCAAATACGTGCGCGGCGACGCCATCGCCGGCATCATGGTGACCGTCATCAATATTGTCGGCGGCCTGCTGGTGGGCTTGCTGCAGCATGACATGGGTTTTGCCGATGCACTGAAGAACTACACGCTGCTGGCCATCGGTGACGGCCTGGTGGCGCAGATTCCTTCGCTGATCATTTCCACGGCGGCCGGTATCGTCGTCTCGCGCGTGGCCAGCGAACAGGACATCGGCACCCAGTTGGTGGGGCAATTGTTTGCGAAACCGCAAGTGCTGTACATTACCGCCGGCATCATCGGCGGCATGGGCCTGATTCCCGGCATGCCGAACATGGTCTTCATCCTGCTGGCGTCATTGCTGGCCGGCTCCGCCTATTTGATCAGCAAGAAACGCACGCAGGAAAAAGCGGCGGCCGAAAAGCCGGCCGAAGCGCCGCCAGCCACGGTGGCGCCCGAGCAGGAAGAAGCCAGCTGGCAAGACATCATGCCCGTCGACACCCTGGGCCTGGAAGTGGGCTACCGTTTGATCCCCCTGGTCGACAAGACGCAGGGCGGCGAATTGCTCAAGCGCATCAAAGGCATCCGCAAGAAATTTGCCCAGGAAGTGGGTTTTCTGGCGCCGCCCGTGCATATCCGCGACAACCTGGAATTGAAGCCGTCCGCCTACCGCATCACCCTCAAGGGCGTGGAAGTGGGCGTGGGCGAAGCGTTCAACGGCCAGTTCCTGGCGATCAATCCCGGCATGGCCAGCGGCACCTTGCCGGGCCTGGCCACGAGCGACCCCGCGTTCGGCTTGCCTGCCACCTGGATCGACGCCAGCCTGCGCGACCAGGCCCAATCGATGGGCTACACGGTCGTCGATGCGGGCACCGTGGTGGCCACGCACTTGAATCACCTGATCACCTCGCATGCGTCCGAGCTGCTGGGCCGCGCGGAAGTGCAGTCGCTGCTCGACCACCTGGGCAAGGATGCGCCGCGCCTGGTCGAAGACCTGGTGCCGAAGATGCTGTCGCTGTCGACCCTGCAGAAAGTGCTGCAGAACCTGCTGGCCGAGGGCGTGCACATCCGCGACATGCGCACCATCATCGAAACCCTGGCCGAGCATACGGTCCATACGCAAGACCCGAACGACCTGACGGCGCTGGTGCGCGTCTCGCTGGGCCGCGCCATCGTGCAGCAGCTGTTCCCCGGCGCGGCCGAGTTGTCCGTGATGACCCTCGACAGCCGCCTGGAACGCCTGCTGATGCAGGCGATGGGCAATGGCGGCGACGGCGCCGGGATCGAGCCGGGCCTGGCCGACACCATCGCGCACCAGGCGGGCCTGGCCGCGCAGCAGCAGGAAGCGCTGGGCCTGACGCCCGTGCTGCTGGTGCCGGCGCCGCTGCGCGCCCTGCTGTCGCGCTTCCTGCGCCGCGCCTTGCCGCAGCTCAAAGTGCTGTCGCATGCGGAAGTGCCGGAAACCAAGACGATCCGCGTCACCAGCCTGGTGGGCGCGCAATAGTCGACAGCATTAGTACCGGGGTCAGACCCCCTCCAGCGTTAGCGCGGAGCTTTGCGTTAGCGTTAGTGGGGGTCTGACCCCCAGCTTCTCAGCCCTTGCTTTTGGTCAAATAAACATCAATTTCCTGCCGGCAAACTGAATAACGGGTACTTTCCCGTCCTGTTCCTTCGATCATTTCCTGCAAGCATCGCTAATAATAGAAACTGTCCGGGTGATCTGTGTCCATGTGGAAGACAGCACCCAAGCAACAGGAGTCGATGATGGTCACACAGTTCAGCCAATATTGCGCCACCCCCGCCTTGGGAGGCCGGTCATGAATGTGAAGAAATTTACGGGCGCCTCGTCGCGCGATGCGCTGCGCAAGGTGCGCGAAGCATTGGGTCCCGACGCCGTGATCCTGTCGAACCGCCAGACCGATGGCGTGGTGGAAATCCTCGCGCTGGCCAATGACGATGCCGCTTCGCTGGCGTCGCCGCCGGCAGCGTCGGAAATGGCCCAGCCCCGTCCCCAGTTGCAGACCCAGTTCGCCACGCCGCAGCGTCCGGCCGCCCCGGCCCAGCGCCCGGCCGCGCCCCGTCCTGCCGCGCCGCGCCAGGCAGCCGGCGAGCCAGTGGACATGGCCCGCATGCAGCAGATGATGGCCAGCGCGCTGGCGCACGTCAAGGAAAACGCCGCCGCCGAGATGAGCGGCATGATGAATGAAATCCGCGCCATGCGCGGCATGATGGAAACCCAGCTGGCGGAAATCTCGTGGGGTTCGACGCAGCAGCGCGAGCCGCAAAAAGCCGTCGTGCTGCGTGAAATGCTGGCCGCCGGCTTCTCGGCCAGCCTGGCGCGCTA
The DNA here is from genome assembly GCF_001758625.2 of Janthinobacterium sp. HH102. Taxonomy (NCBI): domain Bacteria; kingdom Pseudomonadati; phylum Pseudomonadota; class Betaproteobacteria; order Burkholderiales; family Oxalobacteraceae; genus Janthinobacterium; species Janthinobacterium sp. HH102. Next base: position 5,214,869 of record NZ_CP062062.1, on the reverse strand, counting down.
CCTGATCGACAAGCTGCCCGCCGGCCTCGACGGTGCGCAAAGCATGCGCTGGATCAAGACCGTCCTGAGCCGCAACCTGAACACGGTCGCCAATGAAGACGCCATGCTGGAGCAGGGCGGCGTGTTCGCGCTGGTCGGCCCGACCGGTGTCGGCAAGACCACCAGCACGGCCAAGCTGGCTGCCCGCTGCGTGATGCGCCACGGCCCGGAAAAGCTGGCCCTGATCACCACGGACGCCTACCGTATCGGCGCGCACGAACAGCTGCGCATCTACGGCAAGATCCTCGGCGTGATGGTGCATTCGGTGAAGGACGAAGCGGACTTGCGCATCGCCCTGAAGGAACTCAAGAACAAGCACACGGTGCTGATCGATACCGTGGGCGTGAGCCAGCGCGACCAGATGGTGACGGAACAGGTGGCCATGCTGTCGGGCGCCGGCGCCGACGTGAAGCGTTTGCTGTGCCTGAACTCCACGGCGACGCAGGAAACGCTGAACGAAGTGGTGCGCGCGTATCAAGGCAGCGGCCTGGCCGGCTGCATCATGACCAAGCTCGATGAAGCGGCGTCGATCGGCAACGTGCTCGACGTGGTGATCCGCCAGAAGCTGAACCTGTTTTATGTGTCGAACGGCCAGCGCGTGCCGGAAGACCTGTACCTGGCCGACCGCGGCTACCTGATCGACCGCGCCTTCAAGCTCAAGCGCGACTCGGCGGCCACGCAGTTTTCCGACGCCGAACTGCCGCTCCTGATGGCGCAGGCGGCCGCCCGCAACAATGAAGCGCGCGGGGTGCACCTTGGCTAATTTCGATTTCGACCAGGCCGAAGGCTTGCGCCGCATGCTGGCCGGCCCGCAGCCGCGCGTCATGACGTTCCTCTCGGCCACGCCGCAGGACGACAAGGGCGCCATGCTGGTCAACCTGGGCGCTTCGCTCGCCTATGGCGGCAATGATGTGCTGCTGCTTGACGCCAGCGGCGGCAGCGATGGCGTGGCTGCACGCCTGGGACTGGCGCACGGCGCCAGCCTGCGCGACGTGGCGCGCCAGCAGTGCGGCCTGAACCAGGTCATCCATCAGGTGCCGCAAGGCTTCGGCGTGGCCAGCCTGGGCGCGCGCAACCACCTGATGGACAGCATGGACTATGCGGGCGAGGACGAATTGCGCCGCCTGGGCAAGACTTTCGAGGTGCTGGCGCGCCAGAGCGGCATCGTGCTGGTCGACGGCGTCGTGGCCGACGAGGGCGATTGCTTCCCCGTGCCCTTGATGGCCTCGTCGGATATCGTGGTGCAAGTGTCGACCAGCGCCACCTCGATCAAGGCGGCGTACTGCCTGATCAAGCGCCTGAGCCAGGAACTGGGACGCCGTCCGTTCGGCATTCTCGTCACGGGCGCTTCCGAATCCGAGGCAAAAGTGGTATACGATAATATGGCACAGGCGGCGAGCCGCTACCTGGCCGTGAAGCTGACCTCGATGGGTTCGGTGCCTGCCGATGAATATCTGCACCGCGCGGCGCGCCTGGGCCGCAGCGTGGTCGATGCGTTTCCGCTGGCGGGCGCCTCGGTGGCGTTTCGCGGACTGGCCGAGCGGCTGGCCCGTTCGGCGGCGCCGGTGCTTGGCGGCACCTTGTACCAGACGGGGAGCCCGCACCAGTTCAGCGCCTGAATCGAACCGCAGCACCAGATAAGATGAGAAAACAATAAGCAGCCTATGTACACGGTCAAAGGGAAATCGAACAAGGACTATTTGCTGACGGAGCACATTCCGCTGGTGAAGCGTCTGGCGCACCATATGAAGGCGAAATTGCCGCCTTCGGTCGAGGTCGATGACCTGATCCAGGCCGGCATGATCGGCCTGCTCGATGCCATTAGCCGCTATGAAGAGACGCATGGCGCGCAGTTCGAGACCTATGCCGTGCTGCGCATCCGCGGCGCCATGCTCGACGAATTGCGCACCAGCGACTGGCTGCCGCGCAGCATGCGCCAGAACATGCGCAAGATCGAGGAGGCGATGAGCACCTTGCAGCAGCGCCTTGGCCATCCGCCGACGGAATCGGAAGTGGCGAAACTGCTCAAGATGTCGCTGGCCGACTACCAGGAAATGCTGGGCGACGGCGGCGGCCACCAGCTCGTGTACTACGAAGACTTTCATGACCCGGACGGCAATGACAGCTTCCTCGACCGCCACTGCGTGGACGAGGACAGCGACCCCTTGCGTTCCCTGCTCGATACCGATTTCCGGCAATCCGTGATCGATGCCATCGACGCGCTGCCACCACGCGAGAAAATACTCATGGGCCTGTATTACGAAGAAGAGCTGAACCTGAAGGAGATCGGCGCGGTGATGGGCGTATCCGAATCGCGCGTCTCGCAGCTGCATACCCAGGCCGTCGCGCGCCTGCGCGCAACCTTGAGGGAGCAGGCGTGGACTGGTCCAGCGTAATCGGGCTGGCGCTGGCGCTGGCGGGCCTGCTGGTCGGCCAGGCACTGGAAGGCGGCAAGATGGCCTCCCTGCTGCAGCCGGCCGCCTTTGCCATCGTCATCATCGGCACCTTCGGCGCCGTGCTGCTGCAAACGCGGTTGCGCACTTTTGTCCGCGGCCTGGAAATGCTGCGCTGGGTCTTCCTGCCGCCCGCCGACACGCGCGCCGCGCTGGCGCGCGATATCGGGCAATGGAGTCTGACGGCGCGCCGCGACGGCCCGCTGGCGCTCGAGCGCCTGATGGAAAACACGGCCGACCGCTTCAACGCCAAGGGCTTGCGCATGATCGTCGATGGCATCGCGCCCGACAAGCTGCGCCAGCTGCTCGACGTGGAAATTTCCGCCTATGAAATGGCCGAGCGCCAGGCCGTCAAGGTGTGGGAATCGGCGGCCGGCTATTCGCCCACCATCGGCATCCTGGGCGCCGTGCTGGGCCTGATCCACGTGATGGAAAACCTCACCGACCCGAGCAAACTGGGCAGTGGCATCGCCGTGGCCTTCGTCTCGACGATTTATGGCGTGGGCCTGGCCAATCTGCTGTTCCTGCCGGTGGCGAACAAGCTCAAGGCCATCGTCTCGCGCCGCGTGCTGCAGTATGAAATCACGGCCGCCGTGCTGTACGACATCGCCACGGGCGACCATACGCGCATCATCGAAGAGCGCGTGTCCAGCCTGCTGCACGAGCACTGATCATGATGCGGCGCGCGCGCAGGAAGTATGACGAGGAACCGGACAACCAGGACCGCTGGCTGATTTCGTACGCCGACTTCATCACCTTGCTGTTCGCGTTCTTCGTCGTGATGTACGCGATTTCGCAAGTCAACGAGGGCAAGTACCGCGTCTTCCAGAATGCCATCGGCCAGGCCTTCAGCCTGGAAAAGGGCGCGCCGCCCATCATCATGGAAGCGCCGCAGGCGATCCCGCTGCCGAACCCTGCCCTGAAACGCCGCACGGAAGCGATCCGCCGCGAGCGCGAGCACATGACGCGCCTGGCGCAGGACCTCACATCCACGCTGGCGCCGCTGGTCAAGGAAGGCAAGGTGCGGGTCACGCAGACGAGCCGCGGCGTGAGCGTGGAAATCAATGCCAGCGTGCTGTTCGACCCGGGCGCGGCGCGCCTGACGGCGGAATCGGACCAGGCCCTGCGCGCCGTCGCCGTGCTGCTCAAGGATGACACGCACGACGTGCAGGTGGAAGGGCATACGGACGTGCAGCCGATCAGCAATTCCAATTTTGCCTCGAACTGGGAATTGTCGGCCGCGCGCGCCAGCGCCGTGGTGCGCCTGTTCATCGCCAGCGGCGTGCAGGCGTCGCGCCTGACGGCGGTGGGCCACGCCGACAATATCCCCGTGGCGCCCAACGAAACCCCGGAAGGGCGCGCGCGCAACCGCCGGGTCGCCGTGACGATCCTCTCGGGCATCCCGGAAACGGTGACGGAAGTGCCGACGGCGCCTGTGGCGCCGGCACCGGTTCCCGCCAACTGAACGCCGCCGCTTGCTACAAGCGCGGCCATCTTTCCTTTATTTCTACCTATTATCTCTCCATCATGAAAAGCAGCTCCCTGGGCGGTCTCGTCTATTCCACTGAAACGGGCCGCATGTGTCCCGCCTGCCGCCAGCCGCTGGCGCAATGCGCGTGCAAGGCGCAAGCCAGGACGGCGCCGGCGGGCGATGGCGTGGTGCGCGTGTCGCGCCAGACCAAGGGCCGGGGCGGCAAGAGCGTGACCGTGGTCAAGGGCTTGGCGCTGGACGCCATCGCGCTGGCCCTGCTGGGCAAGCAGCTGCGCACGCAATGCGGCTCGGGCGGCACGGTCAAGGATGGCGTGATCGAAGTGCAGGGCGACCATGTCGAAACGGTGATGGCGGCGCTGGCCAAGCTGGGCCACCAGCCGAAAAAGGCCGGCGGCTGAGCGTGCGGAGGCGTGCGGCCTGCTGCCGTGCGCCTGTGGTAACGTGCTTTTCCTTTTATGCGCCACCTCATATGAACAGCAAACTGACCGGTATCGCCATCGCCGCTGCCATCGCGGCAGTGCTGGCGCTCGTGTACTGGCCCGCACCCGATGGCGGCGCGCCGGACGCTGGCGCCACCGCTGCCGCCAGCGCGCCGGCGGGACGCAGCCTGGCGTCGTATTTGAATATCGACGCCACCCCGGTCGCCGATGCCGCGCCCGTTGTCGTGTCCCTGGCACAGCGGCTCGAACGCCTGGGCGCCAGCGGCAAGCCGGAGGACGCGTATGCGGCCTACAACCTGATCGACGACTGCATCGTCTTCCAGCGCGAAAACCGCTTGCCGGGGATGGAATTCGAGTTGGGGCGCGAGATGACGGTGGAAGAAAAAACCGCCCAGCAGCAGCTGTGCGCGGGTCTGACGCAGCGCCAGCGCGAGGACCGCCTCGGCTACCTGGCCACTGCCGCGCAAGGCGGCGTACCGGGCGCGGCTACCCTGTTCCTGTCGGAAGGTCCGTTCGGCGACCGCAGCGCGCTGCGCAACCGTCCCGATGATCCGCTGGTGCAGGCATGGAAGCGGCAAGCCATCGCCCAGCTGACGGCGCAGGCGGATGAGGCGGAACTGACCAGCGTGTCGACCCTGATGATGGCCTACCTGCGCGATGGCGATGTGGTGCAGAAAGACGCGCCGCAAGCGTATGGCTACCTGCTGGCCCTGCGCATGGTCTACGACGACATCCTCACGCCCGGCACCACGAATCCCTACCAGGACAGCTACTGGCACTGGCTGCAAAACGAGTTGACACCCGAGCAGCAGGCCGCCGCCCTGATCAAGGCGAATGGCATCGCCGCGAAATTCCGTCAGCATACGGGCCGGCACACGCACGGTTGAGTGCGTAGACCAGCCCCTGCGCAGGGTGGCCCCTGCACAGGCTGGCCCGTGCATAAGCCAGTCCGTGCATAGGCCAGTCCGTGCATGGCGTCGCCGCACCGGCGCCAGGTCTGCCAGCTACGGCAGTGCTTGCAGGCGCCGGGTGCGGGTCAGGCAGCCGTCTTGCGGCGCCGTACGCTATACCCGATCAGACCCAGTCCTGCCAGCAGCATGCCGTAGGTTTCCGGTTCGGGCACGGCCGTGGTGATGGAAATGTCCAGCACGGAATCACGCACGCCGAGGCCGCTTGCTACCAGGGTATAGGTGCCAGGTCCCAGCAGGCCGTTGAAGGTGGAATGGGCGAAGCTGCCCAGTACGCCCGTGAACGTATCCGATTGCACCAGGTTGTTGCTGGAGTCGAACAAGTCGATGTTGACCCCGGTCAGGCGGGGACCGAATTCACTGGCACCCGTGACCAGCCAGGCGGCGTTGCCCGTGAACGATTGCACGCCGCTGCCGACCGTAAACGTGGTCGTTTGCAGCAGCGAGCCGCGCTCCGTCGTGAAGGTGTCGACGAACAAGGTGTCTTGCGCCAGCAGCGGCGTGGCCACCACGGCCGTCGATACGAGATGGTTGTAGAACACGGCTTGCGTCTCGGCCTGCGCGGCTGGCGCCAGCAGGGTGCAGCCGAGCAGCAGCGCCGCGCCAGCCTTGGTTACTGAGAGAGAGTTCATATCATGCTCCTGTGTACTTGCAGTTGAAGTGGTGTGCGTCATGGCGCAGCGCAAAAGCGCAAGCCGGACGCGTGCAATGGATTAGCTATGCCTGCGGGAATGATGTTCGTGTCGGCGAGGAAAGTCCCACCATGTATTGGTGCGGCGTATGCTAGGGATTAGCATATAGTCATCATTCCCCTCAAGTTTGAGCGTGCTCAAATGTGTGGGCGTGAAGGGGGGGCGCTGTTGTTTCTGCGTGCGGCGTTGTGGCGGGAATGCGGGCATGCCGGCTCCGCCGCAGCCTCCCTGGAGGAGGCGGCGCGGCGGTGATGTGCAGGATGGTCGTGATATGGGGCCGCTGTTCGGGACGGCGTCAGGCGGGCAACAATGGCTTATTGCTGTGCCTGTCGCTGCTGTTGCCTGCGCTGGGGGAAGACGGGAGGCGCTTAGCCGATGACGACGCGCCGGCTGGCCGTGTTTGCCATCGGTTGGCCGCTGGGACCGTAGAAATTGCCGCTTTGGGCAGTGGGACGCATGGCGTTCAGGGCGCCTTGCGTGTGCAGCATGTGTTTGTTGACCAGCAGGCTGTTCAGCCGGTTCTGCTCCTTCGCTTCGCGCGTCGTCTCGAGCAGGGCTTTCCACAGGGGCGCCGCCTCGGCGTCGCTGGTGCTGACCAGCCAGTCTTCCATGCCCGCTTCGGCGGCCGTGAAGCCCGCCGCCGCCAGCGCCTGGTGGCGTTGCGCCGCCAGCTGGCTCAATTGTCCGACGAGCGCCGTCTTGCGGGCCGTGAGCTCCGTGATTGCATCGATGTCAGCCGCAACCAGATGCCGCTGTTCTTCTTTCATCAATGCCAGCAATGTGGTCATGAGCTGTTGCTCGTCGCGCAGGCTGGAAAACGGAGTCACTGATTGCATGAGGTAACCTATCTATTTCGTGAGTGCAGCAAGTCCTTGACCGTGTCGAGGAGACCGTCCGCCACTTTTTCAGAGTTGACCTGGAACTGGCCGTCGGCGATCGCCAGCTTGATGCGTTCGACTTTCTTCGTGTCGAACACGGCGCCGCTGCCGGCAGTTGCACTGGCCGCTAATGCCTGTCCTTGCGGCGACAGGCGTACATTGTCCGACGTTGTCGGTGTTGCCTGGGCTTTCTCGGCATTCCGGGCGCCCGAGGTATTCGCGGGCGCCACCGGCAGGCCGGGATTGCTTTTAATGGTGTTATCGGTAATTTTCACAGCGTGATCCTCGTCTGGTCGAAGTCAAAAAACTCCGGGATATGTGTCTTTATCGGCACCTTCTGCCGAAACTTTAGTGCGCCAGACCACAATATCGCTGTCCATCCGAGTTTAAAAGGCGACCTCCACCATGCCGCCAGCCCGCGCCACGCCGCTGATCTGCTGGCCGCTCTGCGTGCGCACCTGTACCGTCTGACCGTCGCCGGCGCTGCCGATGGCGCGTCCTTCTGATGCCACTTGGAAACCGTTGCCGCTGGAAACGACGCGCACCAGCTGGCCCTGCATCACCACCGGCTTGCGGCGCAGGGTGTCGAGGCGCATCGGCGTGCCTGGCGGCAAGGAAATATTCGTGCTGGCGCCCACGACCTGGGCCATGTCTGTGGCGATGCCTGCCGGCAATGCTGCCAGGTCGCCCTGCATCGTCACCAGCTGGCTGGCATCGATGGCTTGCCCTTGCGCCAGCGGCACGGCGCTGGCCACATAGTCGCCCACGACGGCCACGTTCGCCTGCAGATAGATGGTCCAGTTGGAGGGGGCCGTGCAGCGCACGCCCACGGTCGTCTTGCCCCAGGCGCGCGCGCCTGGCGCCATGAAGGCTTGCGGCGCGGGGCAGGCGGCCAGGTTCAGGCGCGGATCGACGGCGCCGACGGTGACCGTCACCTTGCCCGGCAAGCCGTTGCTTTGCACTTGCAGGAATTGTTCCACGCTGTTGCGCAGCGCTTCCGGCGTCTGCCGGCCGGCGTTTTGCGCCTGCGCCAGCAGTGGCAGGGCGGCAAGAGCGAAGAAGAAAGCAAGCGGTGTTTTCATGGTATAGGCCTCTGGAATAGTGCCATGATAGTGCGCGCCGCCCCGTTTGAAGCGACGATTAAGGGGTAAAAGTACGGTCTGATCCGGCGATGGTCTTGCCGGCGGGCGCCGTACTATGTTTCCTGTCATCACTATACCGCCATCCTTCCGCCATCTCAGGCGCCAGTGGCAGATCTTTCCGAAGCCTGACATGATAGGGAAACTCGACGATTACATGCGCTTCAACGAGACGGCGCTGAGCCTGCGCTCGACGCGCCAGGAATTGCTCGCCTCGAATATCGCCAATGCCGACACGCCCAACTACAAGGCGCGCGACGTCGATTTCGCCAGCGCGCTGAAGGGAGCGATGGCGCGCAAGGATGGCGTGCAGCCGGCCCTGAAGGGCACGGCGCCGCAGCATATGCCGGGCAAGGGCGTCGCCGCCGCCGTGGGTGGCAGCACGGGCGGCAAGGTCGAGACCCTGGCCGACGGCACGCCGCTGCTGTACCGCGCGCCGGCCCAGGGCGCCGTCGATGGCAACACGGTCGACATGGACCTCGAGCGCAATGCCTTTGCCGATAACGCCATCCGCTACGAGGCGGCCGTAACGTTCCTCAACTCGCAGATCAAGGGCATGCTGACGGCCATCCAGGGAGGACAATAATCATGTCGCTATTTAATATTTTCAATGTTTCCGGTTCGGCCATGAGCGCCCAGGCGCAGCGCCTGAACACGGTGGCCAGCAACCTGGCCAATGCCGACAGCGCCACCAGCGCCACGGGCGAAGCCTACCGCGCCAAGCAGGTGGTGTTCGAAGCCGTGCCCATGGCCAACGGCGCCACGGCCGTCAAGGTGCAGAAGGTGATCGAAGATCCGTCGCCAATGAAGCTGGTCTACGACCCGAAGAATCCGCTGGCCGACGAGAAGGGCTACGTCACCATGCCCAACGTGAATACGGTCGACGAGATGGTCAACATGCTGTCGGCCTCGCGCTCGTACCAGACCAACGTGGAAACCATGAACGCGGCCAAGTCGCTGCTCCTGAAAACCCTCACCATCGGCCAATAAGGCTGACTGACCATTATGGCAACCATCGATACGAGCAAAACCGTCACCACCGACCTGATGGCGACGATGAATCCGAAGAAGACGACGGCCGCGAAGGGCAGCGTCGAGGAAGAAACGAACAAATTCCTGACCCTGCTGGTGACCCAGCTGCAAAACCAGGATCCGATGAACCCGCTGGACAATGCGCAGCTGACCAGCCAGTTGGCCCAGCTGTCCACGGTGACGGGCGTCAACAAGCTCAATACCACGCTGGAAACGCTCAAGACCAGCTACCAGCAAGCCGAATCCATGCAGGCGGCCAATATCATCGGCCACGGCGTCTTGACTGCAGGCAAGAGCATTAACCTGAGCAAGAGCGCGGCCCTGCTGGGCGTGGACCTGGCGACGCCGGCCGACAGCGTCAAGGTCACCATCTACAACAGTACGGGCAAGGAAGTCCATTCCATCGACCTGGGCCCGCAGGACGCGGGTACCTTGCCGCTGGGCTGGAACGGCTCCACGGCAGAGCTCGACAAGGACGGCAAGAACATCGTGCTGCCTGACGGCGCCTATACGTTCTCGGTGGAAGCCAAGCGGGGCGGCGCCAAGCTGACCGATGCGGCGGCGCTGATGTTCGGTTCGGTCGCCAGCGTGTCGACGGGCGCCGGCGGCGTGAAGTTGAATGTGCCGGGCGTGGGCAGTATCACCATGGCCGATGTGAAACAGATTTTGTAAGCCGCTCATTTGTAGCGTAGACCCTCTACCCCTATTTTCTACCAGGAGAACACAATGTCTTTCCAACAAGGCCTGAGCGGCTTGAACGGCGCCGCCAAATCGCTGGACGTCATCGGTAACAACATCGCCAACTCGGCCACCGTGGGTTTCAAGCAATCGCAGGCGCAGTTCGCCGACATCTATGCCAACTCGCTGTATGGCGTGGGCGGCAACCAGCCCGGTATCGGCGTGTCCGTGTCGCAGGTGGCGCAGTTGTTCAACCAGGGTAACCTGGAAAGTTCGTCCAATCCGCTCGACATCGCCATCAACGGCGGCGGTTTCTTCCGCACCAGCGTGAACGGCGCCATCCAGTACTCGCGCAACGGCCAGTTCCAGGTCGACAAGAACGGTTTCATCGTCAATGCCCAGAAAGCCCAGCTGACGGGCTATCCGGCCGATGTGAACGGCAAGATCCTGGCCGGCGCCACCGTGCCGCTGCAGATCGACCCGTCCGACATGGCGCCGCAGGCGACCACCAAGGTCGATACCCAGGTCAACCTCGATTCCAATTCGGCCATGCCGACCGTGGTGCCGTTCACCGTGGGCGAGCAAAAGTCGTGGACCAAGCAATTCCCCGTGCCCGTCTACGATTCGCTGGGCAACTCCCACACCATGTCCAATTTCTACGTCAAGACGGGCACCAATACCTGGGATGTCTACACGGCCACTGACGGCAAGGAAATCACCAGCGCGAAAGTGGTCGCCGCGGCGCAAACCGATGCCGCCTCGCTGGCCGCGCGCGCCGCCTATCAGGCCGCCGTCACGGCCGTGCCGCTGGTGCCCGCCAATATCACGGCCGCCGCCGTTGCCTATGGCAATGCAGCCGGTGTCGCCATACGCACTGCCGCCGCCGCGGCCGGCGCCAGCCCGGCCCAGCTGGCCGCCATCAGCGCCACCTATGGCAGCGCCGTGCCCAACGGCGTCAATTCCAGCCTCACGCCGGACCAGATCGACAGCAGGATCTCCGCGGTGACGGAAGTGCCCGCCGTGAAGTCGGCGTCGCTGGTGTTCAACAGCGTCGGCAGCCTGGACAAGGCCGCCATGCTGGCCCTGACGCCGCCGCAAACCCTGCCGGTGACGGTCAACCTGCCCGTCTTCCCCGCCACGGGCGCGAACGCGAATCTGGCGATCAAGGTCGACTTCACCAATTCGACCCAGCTCAGTTCGTCCACCAGCGAAAAGCGCACCGTGGCCGATGGCTATGCGGCTGGCCAGCTGGATCGTTTCGTCGTGGGTTCCGATGGCGTGATCCAGGGCCAGTACAACAATGGCAAGACGCGCGACCTGGGCCAGGTGGTGCTGACCAAGTTTTCCAATCCGAATGGCCTTGAGCCGCTGGGCAACAATGCCTGGGCGGAAAGCTCGACTTCAGGCAGCCCGATGACGGGCGAGCCGAGCTCGGGCGGCCTGGGCGACTTGCGCGCCTCGGCCGTGGAAGTGTCGAACGTGGACCTGACGGCGGAACTGGTCAACATGATCACGGCCCAGCGCGCCTACCAGGCGAATGCGCAGACCATCAAGACGCAGGATTCCGTCATGCAAACACTCGTCAACCTGCGTTAATAGTATCGGGGTCAGACCCGCCGGGTCTGACCCCAGCTTTCTGCCTTGGGTTGAAGGCAACAGGAGAAATAAAAAATGGACCGTCTCATCTACACCGCCGGCTCCGGCGCCAAGCACATCCTGGACAAGCAGGCGACCACGGCGAACAACCTGGCGAACGCCACCAGCACGGGTTTCCGCGCTCAGCTCGACTCGTTCCGCGCCGTGCCCGTGGTGGCCGACGGCATGATGCCGACGCGCGCCTTCGTCGTCGATTCGACGGTCGGTTCCGACTTCACGCAAGGCCCGATGCAGCACACGGGCCGCGCGCTCGACGTGGCCGTGGAAAACGGCGGCTGGATCGCGGTGCAGTCGGCCGATGGTTCCGAAGCCTACACGCGCAACGGCGCCCTGAAGCTCAATGAAAACGGCATGCTGCAGACGCAGTCGGGCCTGATGGTGCAGGGCGATACGGGCCCCATGGCCATTCCGCCCGGCGTGACGGTGGCCATCGCCAGCGACGGTACGGTGGGCACGATATCCACGGACGTGCCGCCAGGCCCGTCGACGGTGCTGGGACGCATCAAGCTGGTCAACCCGCCCGAGCAGCAACTGGTGCGCGGCGACGACGGCCTGTTCCGTCTGAAGGATGGCACGGTGGCGCAGGCCGACCAGGCCGTCAAGCTGACCACCGGTGCCCTGGAAGGCAGCAATGTCAGCCCCGTCGACTCCATGGTCAGCATGATCGCCCTGGCGCGCCAGTTCGAAACGCAAATGAGCTTGTTGAAGAATGCCGAGAATAACGCGGCGAAAGCCACCCAGATCCTCGCTTTGAATTGATGGGGGCGCCCGCATAATGGTCGCATAGAAATAGTCTAGCGCTGTTATTGGAGAAAAATCATGATTCGTTCCCTTTGGATTGCCAAGACCGGCCTGGAAGCGCAGCAGACGCAGATGGACGTGATCGCCAATAACCTGGCCAACGTCAGCACCACGGGCTTCAAGAAGTCGCGCGCCGTGTTTGAAGACTTGCTGTATCAAAATGTGCGCCAGCCGGGCGCGCAATCGTCGCAGCAGACCCAACTGCCATCGGGCCTGCAGATCGGCACGGGCGTACGCACCGTGGCTACCGAACGCATCCATACGCAGGGCAATCCCCAGGCGTCGGGCAATTCACGCGATGTGATGGTCAACGGCACGGGCTTTTTCCAGGTGCTGCTGCCGGACGGCGCCACCGCCTACACGCGTGACGGCTCCTTCCAGACCGATGCCAACGGCCAGCTCGTCACTTCCGAAGGTTTCGTCATCCAGCCCGCCATCACCGTGCCGACCAATGCGCTGAGCCTGACCGTGGCGCGCGACGGCACCGTCTCCGTCACCTTGCCCGACACTGTTGCGCCATCGCAAATCGGCTCGCTGCAGCTGACCACCTTCGTCAATCCGGCCGGCCTGGAATCGAAGGGCGAAAACCTGTACATGGAAACGGGCGCCTCCGGCGTGGCGCAGACCAACACCCCGGGCACCAACGGCGCCGGCGTGCTGATGCAGGGCTATATCGAAACGTCGAACGTCAACGTGGCCGAGGAAATGGTCAACATGATCCAGACGCAGCGCGCTTACGAGATCAACAGCAAGGCCATCACCACGTCCGATCAAATGCTGCAGAAATTGTCGCAACTTTAATTTTCATAGTCGTCATGCCATCCGCCGCCGGATGGCAGCGGAGGTTCGTCATGCAATACCCCATCATCGCCCTGTTGTCCGCAGTCCTGCTGTCCGGCTGCGCCATCACGCCCACCTCGATCGTGCAGTACCCGACCACCACGCGCGCGCCGATGCCCGAACCCGTGGTCGTCAGTAACGGCTCCATCTACCAGCCGTCGACTTATCGTCCCGCCTTCGAAGACCGCCGCGCGCGCCACGTGGGCGACACCATGACGATCGCCATCACCGAGCGCACGAATGCCGTCAAGGCGGGCGCCAGTTCCGGCAACAAGTCGGGCAGCGTGGGCTTTTCCACGCCAGGCATGCTGCAGGGCCGTCTGGGCGGCACCGTCTCGGCGAATGGCGCCACCAAGTTTGCGGACGGCGACAACCAGTCCGCCAGCAATACCTTTTCCGGCACGATCGGCGTGACGGTGATTGAAGTGCTGCCGAACGGTAATCTGATCGTGGCCGGCGAGAAACAGATCGCCATGAACAAGGGCACGGAATTCATCCGCTTCTCGGGCATGGTCAATCCCGATACCATCGGCACGGGCAACGTCGTGCCATCGACCCAGGTGGCCGACGCGCGCGTCGAATACCGTACCAACAGTCAGATCGACCGCGCCGAAATGGCCTCGATGGCGTCGCGCTTCTTCCTCAGCCTGCTGCCGTTCTGATCATGGCCACTTTTACTTTCCCCCGCTTTGCCGCTGTTTTCGGCCTGGCCATCTCCCTGCTGGCGCCCGTGGCGCAGGCCGAGCGCATCAAGGACCTGGCCAGCATCGCCGGCGTGCGCCAGAATCAGCTGATGGGCTATGGCCTCGTCGTCGGCCTCGACGGCAGCGGCGACCAGACCACGCAAACGCCATTCACCATCCAGAGCGTGGCGGCGATGCTGCAGCAGCAGGGCATTAACTTGCCGCAAGGCACCAGTTTGCAGCTGAAAAACGTGGCCGCCGTGATGGTGACGACGGCCTTGCCCGCGTTTGCCCAGCCGGGCCAGCTGCTCGACGTGACGGTCTCGTCGATGGGCAATGCGAAAAGTTTGCGCGGCGGCACTTTATTGATGACGCCATTGAAGGGCGCCGACGGCCAGGTGTACGGCATGGCGCAGGGCAACGTGCTGGTGGGCGGCGTGGGCGCGCAGGCGGCCGGCAGCTCCGTCGTCATCAATCACCTGAGCGTGGGCCGCATTTCGGGCGGCGCCACGGTCGAGCGTACCGTGCCTTCGGTGCTGGGCGCCAACAACACGATACGCCTGGAATTGAACGCCACCGATTTCGCCACGGCCAGCCGCGTGGTCGACGCCATCAACAGCCGCTACGGCGCCGGCACGGCCGCCGCGCTGGACGGGCGCGTGATCCAGGTGCAGTCGCCGGGCGGCAGCGACCAGCGCGTGTCCTTCCTGGGCCAGCTGGAAAGCATCGAAGTCAATCCGGCCCGCCTGGCGGCCAAGGTCATCATGAATGCGCGCACCGGTTCCGTCGTGATGAACCAGTCCGTGACGCTGGAAACGTGCGCCATTTCGCATGGCAACCTGTCCGTCACCATCAATGTCGAGCCGCAGGTGAGCCAGCCGGCGCCGCTGTCGGGCGGACGCACGGTGGTCACGCAGACGGCGCAGATCGATATCAAGAAGGAACCGGGCAAGGTGATGCTGGTCAAGGGCGGCGCTTCGCTGTCCGACGTGGTCAAGGCCTTGAATGCCATTGGCGCCTCGCCGCAAGACTTGCTGGCCATCCTGCAGGCGATGAAGGCGGCAGGTTCGCTGCGCGCCGAACTCGAAATCATTTGATGGACACGCCATGATCAGCCAAACCGACCTCAGCAATACCGCCGCCTATGACGTCAAGGGCATGGATGGCTTGCGCCAGTCCGCCAAGGCGAAGGACCCCGCCGCCCTGAAAGAGGCGGCCACGCAATTCGAAGCCATGTTCATCAACATGATGATGAAAAGCATGCGCGAGGCCACGCCGCAGGACGGCATCATGGATAGCCAGCAGAGCAAGATGTACACCTCGATGCTGGACCAGCAGACGAGCCAGAACCTGGCCAAGCGGGGCACGGGCCTGGCGGACGTGCTGATCCGTCAATTGTCGTCGTCGAACCAGGCGCTGGCCGCCGACGGCGCCGAAGCGCCGTCGCCCCGTTCGTCGAGCATGGCGCAGGCCCTGGCCGCGTTCCGCCAGCAGCAGGGCGCGCTGACCGAGGGTGCAGGCAGCGCCGCCGGCACCGGCAAGACCCTGAGCGACAAGGCCAACGCCACGCAGGCGCCGCACGTGCGCGCCTTCCAGGAAAAGCTGGGCGTGCATGCGGAAGAGGCGAGCCGCGCCACCGGCATCCCGGCCAAGTTCATGCTGGGCCAGGCGGCGCTGGAAACGGGCTGGGGCAAGCGCGAAATCATCAGCCGCGACGGCAGCAGCAGCCACAACCTGTTCGGCATCAAGGCGTCGAGCGACTGGAAGGGCAAGGTCACGGAAGCCGTCACCACGGAATATGTAAATGGCAAGGCGCAGCGCAAGGTGGAAAAATTCCGCGCCTACGACAGCTACGCGGACAGCTTCAAGGATTATGCGCAGTTGATTACCAACAACAAGCGCTACGAAAAAGTGCTGGCCAGCGCGGGCGACGCCAGCACGTTTGCCCAGGGCTTGCAAAAGGCCGGCTACGCGACGGACCCGAATTACGCTGCCAAATTGACAAAAATTATTAAAAATTCGCTGGTCGGCTAATTCCCCGCCTGTCCCCTGCGCAAGCCGCGCGCTTCAAGTTTTCGCCGCGGCTGCCGTAAATACATTTGACGGTAACCAATAAGACACCATGACTTCGAATCTACTCAGCATCGGTAAGAGCGGTTTGCTTGCAGCGCAGGTGGGCCTGTCGACGACCGGGCATAACATCACCAACGCCAACGTGGCCGGCTACAGCCGCCAGGTGGTGCTGCAGCAGACGTCGCAGTCCAACTATGCCGGCTATGGCTTTGTCGGCACGGGCACGGAAGTGTCGCAGATCAAGCGCCAGTACGACAGCTTCATGGCCACTCAGGTCAATTCCGCGCAAAGCGCGACCAGTGCGCTCGACACGTATTACACGCAGATCAGCCAGATCGACAATCTGCTGGCCGATCCCACGGCCGGTCTGTCGCCCGCCATGCAGGATTTCTTCAAGGGCGTGCAGGATTTCAGCTCGAATCCCTCGTCGGTCGCGTCGCGCCAGGCGCTGCTGTCGAGCGCCGGCTCGCTCGCTTCGCGCTTTCAGGGTCTGAGCGCGCGCCTGACGGAGATCGGTGACGGCGTCAATTCGCAGATCACGTCGAATGTGACGGTGATCAATACCTATGCCAAGCAGCTCGCCGAGCTGAACAAGTCGATTTCCCAGTTGTCGGTCGATGCCAGCAACCAGCCCAACGATCTGCTGGACCAGCGCGACCAGCTGATCACGGAATTGAACAAATATGTGAAGGCGACGGTGCAGCCCGCCGCCAACAATACCGTCACCATTTCCATCGGCGCCGGCCAGCCCCTGGTGGTGGCGGACCGCAGCTTCGAACTGGCGGCCACGCCTTCGCGGACGGACCCGAACCGCATCGAGGTGGGCTATGTCACGGGCAGCACCGTCACCGTGCTGCCGGACAGTTCCCTGACCGGCGGTTCGCTGGGCGGCTTGCTGGAATTTCGCAGCGGTACGCTGGACAATGTCCAGAACTCGCTGGGCAAGGTCGCCATCGCGCTGGCCAGCACCTTCAACGACCAGCACAAGCTGGGCCAGGACTTGAATGGCGCCATGGGCGGCGACTTTTTCAAGATACCCGACCCCGTGATCGGTGCCGACCGCGGCAACAACGCCAGCAGCACCACGGTGCTGTCGGCCAAGGTCAGCGACCCGACCAAGCTGACGGCCAGCGATTACAGCCTGAAATACGACGGCAGCAACTATGTGGTAACGCGCGAATCCGACGGCACGCACACCATCATCAATCCGTATCCGCAAACGGGGCCGCAAACCATCGACGGCGTCGATTTCTCGATCTCGGGCACGGCCGCCCAAGGCGACAACTACGTCATCAAGCCGACGGCGAATGGCGCGGCCGGCTTGAACGTGCTGATCACCGACCGCAACAAGATCGCGGCCGCCGCGCCGATCGCCACCTCGGCGCCGGTGGCCAATACGGGTTCCGGCAAGCTCAGCGCCGGCTCCGTCGACAAGGCCTACCTGACGCCGGGCAATGCCCTGACCGGTCCCCTGACCTTGACGTATGACAAGGCGACCACCTCGCTGACGGGTTTCCCGGCGGGCCAGGCGGTGACGGTCAAGGGCTTGAATGGCGCGACCACGACCTATCCGGCCGGCACGGCGAACATCCCCTACACGGAAGGCGACAACTTCAGCTTTGGCGGCATCAATGTCAGCATGACGGGCACGCCGGCGCAGGGCGATACCTTCGTCATCAAGCCCAATACGGGCGGCGTGGGCGACAACCGCAATGCCGCGCTGCTGGCGGGCTTGCAGACGAAGAATATCCTCGATGGCGGCAATGCCACGTTCCAGGGTTCGTATGCGCAAACCGTCAGCTTCGTGGGCAACAAGACGCGCGAAGTGCAGGTGAGCGGCCTGGCCAGCCTGGCCTTGCTGCAGCAGGTCAGCACCCAGCAGCAGGCCGTTTCCGGCGTCAACCTCGATGAAGAGGCGGCCAACCTGCTGCGTTACCAGCAGTCCTACCAGGCGTGCGGCAAGGTCATGCAGATCGCCAGCACCCTGTTCGACGTCGTCATCGGCCTGGGACGTTAATCAATTTTTGCCGCGACATAGCGCGCGGCGGCTTTCTGGAAGGGCAGCATCATGCGCATCAGCACACGAATGATTTATGACCAGGGCAGCTCGCAGCTGAACAATCTGCAGGGCGCCTTGAACCGTACGCAGATGCAGCTGTCGTCGAACCGCCGCAACCTGACGCCGGCCGACGATCCGATCGCCTCGGCGCGCGCGCTGGAAGTGACGCAGTCGCAATCGATCAACACCCAGTTCGTGACGAACCGTTCGAATGCGAAGAACTTCCTGTCGCAGGAAGAGCTGGCGCTGGCCAGCACCACCTCGCTGATCGCCGACGTGAAGGACCTGGTGCTCAAGGCCGGTAACCCTTCCCTGAAGGATGTCGACCGCGATACGCTGGCGAGAGAGCTGGAAGGCCGGCTGACCGACTTGCTGGGCATCGCGAATACGGCCGACGGCGCGGGCGGCTACCTGTTTTCCGGCTACAAATCCACGACCCAGCCATTCAGCCAGACGCCGACGGGCGCCAGCTATGTGGGCGACCAGGGACAGCGCGAATTGCAGGTGGGTTCGGCGCGCTACCTGGCCACCAGCGATTCCGGCGCCACCGTGTTTGAAAACAACCTGACGGGCAACGGCAAGTTCACGACGGCCGCCGCTACCGCCAACTTCACGCGCGGCGGCTCGGGCGTGATTTCGGGCGGCACGGTGACGGACCCGTCGGCATTGACGGGGCACAAGTATTCGATCGACTTCAAGGTCACGGGCACGGGAACGGACGCCGTCACCACCTATACCGTCACCGACGCCACCCTGGGCCAGACGGTGCCCAATCCTGCCGTGCCCATCCCCTACAAGGCGGGCGACGCCATCACCTTCGACGGCCAGCAAGTGAACATCACGGGCAAGCCGGCCGACCTGGACAGCTTTACCCTGGAGCCGAGCGCCAAGGAATCGTTGTTTACCACCGTGAAAAACCTGATCGGCGTGCTGCGCCAGCCTGGCAGCGGCGATGCGGGCCAGGCGCGCCTGACGAACGGCTTGAACGCCGCGCACAACATCCTCGACACGGCCTATGACAATGTGCTGTCCGTGCGCGCCGATGTCGGTTCCCGCATGAAGGAACTCGATTACCTCGACAGCGCCGGCGACGATCTCGACATCCAGTACGCCACCACCTTGTCGGACCTGCAAGACCTGGACATGGTGAAAGCCATTTCCACCTTCAGCCAGC
The DNA here is from genome assembly GCF_001758625.2 of Janthinobacterium sp. HH102. NCBI lineage: Bacteria > Pseudomonadati > Pseudomonadota > Betaproteobacteria > Burkholderiales > Oxalobacteraceae > Janthinobacterium > Janthinobacterium sp. HH102. Next base: position 5,195,772 of record NZ_CP062062.1, on the reverse strand, counting down.
AGCAAGTGACCCTGCAGGCGGCGCAAAAATCGTTCACTTCGATCTCGGGCTTGTCGCTGTTCAATTACATCAGCTGACGCACCGGCATCGCGGGATGGGCCGGCAAGCCGGGGCTGGGAGTGCATCTCCCGCCCCGGCTTTTTTGCGCGCGGAATCTGGCTGTTCTGGCAATATATGCAGGCAAACTGTGCAGTCTAACTGCATATCTGTTATAGTGGAGTCCGTTGATACACCACACGGCCACCATGACCACCGCGCAAGAAGACCACGAACAAGTTCTGCAACTGGCCGGCGAATTGCGCATCCTGGTCGGCAAATTGCGCCGCCGCCTGCGCGAAGAGGCGCACCTGGGAGACGTCAGCATGTCGCAGGCGTCCGTGCTCAGCCGTCTCGAGCGCGACGGCCCCGCCACCGTCAGCAGCCTGGCGCGCGCCGAAGGCATGCGCCCCCAGTCCATGGCCGCCACCGTGCAAGCCTTGACGCAAGCGCGGATGGTGACGGGTTCGCCCGATCCGCTCGATGGCCGGCAGACGCTATTGACCCTGACGGACAGCTGCCGCGCCTGGATCGCGGCGAGCCGCGCCGCACGCGAAGACTGGCTGGCGCGCACCATCGAAACCCGGCTCACGCCGGCCGAAGTCACCGAGCTCGACAAGGCGGTGGCCTTACTCAAACGCTTGGCGGAGTGATCCGCTGAATTTTTCACCACGACCCCGGCAAGGAGCCCGCACGCCCAGATGAACAACACATTCCGTTCGCTACGCATTCCCAATTACCGTATCTGGGCCGGCGGCGCCCTCGTGTCGAATATCGGCACGTGGATGCAGCGCACGGCGCAGGATTGGCTGGTGCTGAGCGAATTGACGCAGCACAATGCCAGCGCCGTCGGCATCGTCATGGCCTTGCAATTCGGCCCGCAGCTGCTGTTGCTGCCCCTGACGGGCATGGCGGCCGACCTGCTCGACCGCAGGAAACTGCTGCTGTGCACGCAGGCGGCCATGGGCTTGCTGGCGCTGGGACTCGGGATGTTGTGCATCAGCGGTCTGGTACAACTGTGGCACGTGTATGTGTTTGCTTTCCTGCTGGGCTGCGTGACGGCCTTCGATTCGCCCGTGCGCCAGACTTTCGTGGCTGAAATCGTCGGCGAGGAAGATCTGACGAACGCCGTGGCGCTTAACTCCACCTCGTTCAATGCGGCGCGCATGCTGGGTCCTGCCGTCGCCGGCTTGCTGATCAGCAGCGTCGGCAGCGGCTGGGTCTTCATCATCAACGCCGTCAGTTTTGCCGCCGTGATCGGTTCGCTGTTGCTGCTGCGCGTAGAACTGCTGCGCCATGCGCCGCGCGTCAAGGCCACGCGCGCCAGCCTCGGCGAGGGTTTCCGCTACGTGCGCCAGCGGCCCGACCTGATGGCCATCCTGCTGATGCTGTTTCTGATCGGCACCTTCGGCCTGAACTTCCCGATTTTCCTCTCGACCATGTCCGTGACGGCCTTCCATGCGGGCGCCGGCCAGTATGGCGTGCTCAGCTCCGTGATGGCATGCGGCTCCGTGGCCGGCGCCCTGCTGGCGGCGGGGCGCGGCCAGCCGACGCTGGCCCTGCTGCTGGGGGCGGCCGCGCTGTTCGGGCTGGCCTGCGCGCTGGCCGCCGTGATGCCCAATTACTGGCTGTTCGGCATGATGCTGGTGGTCATCGGCATCGCCGCGCAAACGTTTACCACCAGCGTCAACAGCAGCGTGCAACTGTCGACGGCGCCCGCCATGCGGGGCCGCGTGATGGCCATCCTTTTGGCGATCTCGGCAGGCGGCACGCCGCTGGGCGCGCCCATCGTGGGCTGGGTGGCCGACACCTTCGGCCCGCGCTGGGCGCTGGGCATCGCCGCCCTGTCGGGCCTGGCGGCCGCCGTCGTCGGCGTGCGCTACCTGGTCAAACATCACCAGTTGCGCCTGAACGTCGACCTGCGGCGCCGGCGCTTCGCATTCAGCAGCGACCAGCATTGAGGCGGCCCGTCAGGGCGGCAGCAGGGCCGTGCGGGCGGCGGCCACGATGGCTGCGCTCAAGCCGTCGAGCAGGCCGGAGGCGGCGCGCGCCGTATGCCAGTACAGGGCGATATCGAGCGGGGTATCCGGCAGCAGTTCGACCAGGCTGCCATTGTCAAGATGCGGCTGGATCAGCGCCTGCGGGTGCAAGCCCCAGCCCATGCCGGCCAGGGCGGCCGTGACGAAGGCATGCGACGAAGGCAGGGCATGGCGCGGCAGCTCCACGTGCCGGTGGCACAGGCGCCGCACCCAGCGCGCCTGCAGTTCGTCCTTGGCATTGAAGACGAGGCTGGGTGCCAGCGCCAGGCTGGCGGCGCCGACGCCGTGGGCAAAATAGCGCTGCACGAAGGCGGGACTGGCGGCGGCCAGGTAGCGCATGGCGCCCAGCGGGCGGCTGTTGCAGCCCGATGCGGGCCGGGCCGTGGCGCTGACGGCGGCCAGCACGGCGCCGCTGCGCAGCCATTCGGCCGTATGATCCTGGTCGTCGACGGCCACTTGCAGCAGCACCGGGTGCCCGGCCGCAAAGGCGGCGATGGCGGGCGTCAGCCAGGTGGCCAGGCTGTCGGCATTCACGGCGACGGGCACGCTGGCGCGCGACACGCCCAGTGCTGTCTGCGCCAGCGCCGGCAAGGTGCCCTGCAAATCCTGTTCGAGCAGCTGCACCTGGTCCACGTGCTGGCACAGGCGCCGGCCCGTTTCCGTGGCGCGGCAGGGCTGGTCGCGTATCACCAGCGCGCAGCCGACGCGCTCTTCCAGCAGGCGGATGCGCTGCGAAATGGCCGATGGCGTCACGTGCAAGGCGCGCGCGGCGCGCTCGAAACTGCCTTCGCGGAGGACGGCGGCCAGGGCGGCGAGGGCGGCATAATCGAGCATGAATGAAGTTTTCCTTAACTTACTGCAGTAAAGGTAGTTTGCCTTCATTGCGTGCGGCTGGCAAGATCGCTGCATGACACTGTCGACCGCCACCACCCCACTCGTTTTTTCCGTCTTTCTCCAGGGCTTGACCCTGGGCCTGGGACTCATCGTTGCCATCGGCTCGCAAAATGCCTTTGTCTTGCGGCAAGGCTTGCGCCGCGAACATGTGGGCGCCATCGTGCTGTTTTGCTCGCTGGCCGACGCGGCCCTGATTGCCGCCGGCGTCCTGGGCATGGCCCATGCGCTGGGGCAGCGCCCCTTGCTGGCCAGCGCGCTGGCATTGGGCGGCGCCGTTTTCCTGGCCGTCTACGGTTGGCAAGCGCTGCGGCGCGCGCGCCGGCCGCAGCAGCTGCGCGCGGCCGAAGGCGGTGCCGGGCTGGCGCTGGGCGCCATCCTGGCCCAGGCGGCCGCATTTACCTTGCTCAATCCCCATGTCTATCTAGATACGGTCTTGCTGGTGGGAAGCATCGGCGCCCAGCAACCGGGCGCGCTGCGTGGCTGCTTCATCGCCGGCGCCAGCGCGGCCAGCCTGCTGTGGTTTGCCTCGCTCGGCTATGGCGCGCGCTGGCTGGCGCCGTGGTTTGCGCGGCCCCGGGCCTGGCAAGTGCTCGATGGCTTGATCGGCGTGACCATGTTCGTATTGTCGGCGCTGCTGTTGCGCCACGCGCTGGGCTGGCAGCCTTGATCAGCGCGCGGGCGGCAGCGGCGCAGGCGCAGGCAGTGCCGGGCGCAAGGGATGCGGCGGCGCCGGCGGCGGTGGCCGGTCGCGCGTGGCAAAGCCGCGCGGCAGCAGCCGTGCCGTTTCTATGCCGCGCAGGAACATGTTCTGGAACGGCGTGGCCAGATAGGGCAGGACCATGCCGATCACCAGCAAGCCCACGCCCAGGGTGACGGGGAAACCGATACCGAAAATGTTCAGCTGCGGCGCGGCCCGCGTCAAGATGCCCAGCGCCACGTTGGTCAGCAGCAGGGCGGCGATGATGGGCAGCGAAATTTGCAGGCCGGAACGGAAGATTTCTCCGCCCCAGGCCGCCAATTGCTGGAAACCGCCGCCGCTGATGGGACTCGATGAAATCGGCAGGCTGACGAAGCTTTCCGCCAGCGCCGCCAGCAAGACCAGATGGCCGTTGACGGTCAAAAACATCAAGGTGGCCAGCATGACGAGGAACTGGCTGATGGCGGACGACCTGCCCTTGGTTTGCGGATCGAAGAACGAGGCGAAGCCCAGGCCCATGGTCAGACTGCTGAGTTCACCGGCCATTTCAATGGCGGAAAACACGATGCGGATGGAAAAACCCATGGCCAGCCCGACCAGCATCTCTTGCGTGAGGATCAGCAGGCCGGCCAGGGACATCGGGTTGATGGCAGGCAAGGCCGGCACGGTGGGGGCGATGATCATGGCCAGCAGGGCGCCCAGGGTCACCTTGACGGTGGCCGGCACGGCCGCGTTGCCGAACAGGGGGGCGGCCGCGATCAAGCCGAGGATGCGGCTAAGCGGCCACAGCAGTGCTGCGATCCACGTGTTCAGTTCGATGCTCGACAGGGTCAGCATGGCAACAATCGCTGCACTAGCCGACCAGGTTCGGGATGCCCGTGAACACCTGGCGCATGTAGTCGAGCATGACGGACAGCATCCACGGGCCGGCCACGACGATGGCGACGAAGATGCCGACCAGCTTGGGAATGAAGGACAGGGTCGCCTCGTTGATCTGCGTGGCCGCCTGGAAAATACTGACGATCAAGCCGATGATGAGGGCGACGAGCAGCATGGGCGCGGCCACCATCAGGGTGATTTCCATCGCATGGCGGCCCAGGGTCATGACGCTTTCGGGTGTCATCGTACTTCCCCTAGTAAAAACTCTGGGACAGCGAGCCCAGCAGCAACTGCCAGCCGTCGACCAGCACGAACAGCATCAGCTTGAACGGCAGCGAGATCGTCGCCGGCGACATCATCATCATGCCCATCGACATCAGCACGCTGGCGACCACCATGTCGATGATCAGAAACGGGATGAAGATGGCAAAGCCGATCTGGAACGCCGTCTTCAGTTCGCTGGTGACGAAGGCGGGCACGAGGATGCGCAGCGGCACGTCTTCCGGACCTTGCAGGGCCGCCGAGCGCGACATCTTGGCGAACAGGGCCAGGTCGGCCTGGCGCGTCTGCTTGAGCATGAAGGTTTTCAGGGGATCGACGCCCTTGTCCATCGCCTGCTGCATGCTGATCTTGTTTTCCTGATACGGTTGATACGCATCCGTGTAGATCTTGTCGAACACGGGGCCCATGACGAACAGGGTCAAAAACAGGGCCAGCCCCACCAGCACCTGGTTCGGTGGCGCCGATTGCGTGCCGATGGCTTGGCGCAGCAGGGACAGCACGATGATGATGCGCGTAAAGCAGGTCATCATCAAGAGGGCCGCCGGCAGGAAGGTGAGCGACGTCATCAGGATGAGCGTCTGCACCGGCAGCGAGTAATTCTGGCCGCCGCCCGGCGCCGGCGTGCTGTTGAAGGCCGGGATGCCCGGTTCGGCCAGCGCCCACAGCGGCAAGGCCAGGGCGGCGGCCGCCAGCAGCCAGGTCAGGGGAGTCTTCAAGGTGGACCACGCCATCTGCTGCTTATTTCCCATTGCGTTTTTCGATGGTCTGTTTCAGCCACTCGGAAAAATTGGCGGCCGCAGGGCCGTTTTGCGCCGTCGCCAGTTGCGGCAACTCGCCTTCCTGGCGCGGCATGGTGGCCAGCGCGTTGATCCTGCCGGGCGAGGCGCCGACGACGATCCACTGGTCGGCCACTTCAACGAGGACGATGCGTTCGCGTCCGCCCAGGTTGAGCGAGCTGACGACGCGCATCTTGTTGTTGCCGCCCATGACCTTGGGGCCATAGCGTTTCATGAACCAGGCCAGGCCGATCAGCAGGGCCAGCACGAATACGAGCGCGAAGATGGTTTGCAGCAGGCTGCCGGCCGAGCTTGTCGGCGCCATCGTCATGGGCGCACCCGCCGGCATGGCGGGCAGGGCGGCGGCAGGCGAGGTGGCCGGCACCGTTGCTGCGGCAACGGGCGGTGTCTCGCTTGCTGCCGCGACGGAAGCGCTGGCGGCGCTGGCCGCCGGCGCCGACGCGGCTGCCGGTTCCGCGTGGGCAATGCTGCATGCCGCCAGGAGCGGCAGCACGGTGGAAATCAACAGGCCAGGCTTCATTTATTCAATTTTCGGATACGTTCGGAAGGCGTGATGATGTCGGTCAGGCGGATGCCGAACTTGTCATTGACCACCACCACTTCGCCCTGGGCGATCAGGCAGCCGTTGACCAGCACGTCCATCGGTTCGCCGGCCAGGCCGTCGAGCTCGACCACGGAACCCTGCGCCAGTTGCAGCAGGTTCTTGATGGCGATCTTGGTGCGGCCCAGTTCGACCGTCAGCTGCACGGGAATATCGAGGATGAAATCGATATCGTTGTGCGTTTCCGACTTCGATGCCTGCTTGGAAAAGTCCTTGAACACGGCGGCGCTCGCCGCGCTGGCCGTAGTGGCGGCCTGGTTCTGCAGCGCTTCGGCTTCCGCCTTGGCCTGCTCGGCAATGGCCGCGCCCCAATCGTCTTCCGCGCTTTGGTCGTCTTGGTTGTCAGACATGTGTTTCTCCTGTTGTACGGATACGGACCGCAGCGCGATCCGGGTATTTCTTAATGGTTATTCATATTGTCGGCATTCGCCAGCAACTTTTCGACTTTCAGCGCATATTGTCCGTTCAACACGCCATACGTGCAATCCATCACGGGCACGCCGTCGACGGTGGCGGCGATCAGTTCGGGAATATTCAGGGGGATGATGTCGCCCACCTTCATGTTCAAAATCTCGTCGAACGACACGCGCGCCGTGCCCAGCGAGGCCACCAGCTCGACCTCGGCGATCTGGATCTGCTGCGTCATCAGGCGGATCCAGCGCTTGTCCACTTCCAGCGCCTCGCCCTGCAGGCTCGAGGTCAGCGAATCGCGGATCGGCTCGATCATCGAATACGGCATGCAGAAGTGGATTTGTCCGGAAACGGAACCCAGTTCCACCGTAAACGTGGACGCCACCACCACCTCGTTCGGCGTGGCGATGTTGGCGAACTGCGTGTTCATTTCTGAACGGATATATTCGAATTCGACGGGGAAGACCGGCTCCCACGACTTGGTATAGGCCTCGAAGACGATATCGAGGATGCGCAGGATGATGCGCTGCTCCGTCTGCGTAAAGTCGCGCCCTTCGACGCGGGTATGGAAGCGTCCGTCGCCGCCGAACAGATTGTCGACCAGCAGGAACACGAGGCCCGGATCGAAGACCATCAGGGCCGTGCCGCGCAGCGGCTTCATGTGCACCAGGTTCAGATTGGTCGGCACCACCAGATTACGGATGAACTCGCTGTACTTCGAGACGCGCACGGAGCCGACCGACACCTCGGCGCTGCGGCGCAGGAAGTTGAACAGGCCCACGCGCAGCAGCCGGGCGAAACGCTCGTTGATAATTTCCAACGTCGGCATCCGGCCGCGCACGATGCGCTCCTGGGTTGCCAGGTTGTAGGTACGAACTCCCGTGACATCTTCCGGCGTCTGCGCGTCGTCCTGGTCTCCGTTGACGCCCTTCAGAAGGGCATCGACTTCTTCCTGGGAGAGGAAATTATCGGCCATGGCTGCTTATTGAATGATGAATGCGGTAAATAATACGTCCGTCACGTCCTGCTCCGGCCCTTTGTCCTCGAACGGCTGGTTCACCTGATTGATGATTTCGGCCGCCAGCTGCTGCTTGCCTTCCACGGTATTGAGTTCGGACGCCTTCTTGCCGGACAGCAGCAGCAACAAGCGGCTGCGCACTTTCGGCATGTTCAGCTTGATGCTATCCATTTCTTCCGGACTGCCCACCTGCAGGGTAAACGCGATCTGCAGATATTGCTCGCCATTTTCCGGCTGCAAGTTGACGGTGAAGGCATCGACGGGGACGAAAACGGGCGGACCTGCCTTGGAAGCGGCGTGTTTTTTCTTGCTCGGCGCCGCTTCTTCTTTATCGGCCTTGCCATGCAAGAAGTACCAGGCGGCACCGCCGCCGATGCCGCCGGCCACCAGCACCGAGGCCAGCACGATGATCAGAAGCTTCTTTTTCGAGGCGCCGGCGGGGGCCAGGCCTGCATCTGCTTTCGGATCTGCTTTCATTTTTGGATTTGCTTTCAATGGTACTCGGGTGCATGGAAGTGGATCACGACGCCATTATGTCATTATCGGCAAATTCTGCGCAGAAGGATGCAGTGAAAAGAGGGCGGAAGCGCCCTCAACTCGCTGTTTTTATACGAAAAGTTATGCCGCGGCGCGCGCCTGTGGCCTGCGGACGACGAATTGTCGTCAGGCAAAGGTATCGACGGCACTCAGGCTGGGTCGGCTGCGGCCGCCGGCTGCCGGCGCGATGGCGATCTCGCCGCCGGAGGTGCCGCCACCCTGACCATTGCCACGGCGTTCGCCCGAGGCGGCGCGCTCGCCGTTGTTTTGCTGTTCCGGCGTGCCGGCCGAGACGGTGGCGCTGCCGAAGGCGATGCCCGCTTCGCTCATCATTTCGCGCAGGCGCGGCATGGCCGCTTCCAGCGCCTGGCGTACTTCCGGCTGGGCCGACATGAAGGCGGCATCGGCCTGGTCATTGGTGACCGTCAGGACCACCTGCACGGGCCCCAGATCGGGCGGATTCAGGGTCAGGGTGGCGCTCTGGTCGCCGCCGGCCGCCATCCACACGACTTTCTGCCCCAGTTGCTGGTCCCAGGCCGGCGAGCCGACCCGGCCCGTCAGCTTGTCGGCCGGCACGGCCACGGCGGCCGCGGCCTGCTGCAGCGCGCTCGGCTGCAACTGGGCCGCAAGGCGGCTCAGGTCGGCAGGCGTTTCCTTGAGGATCGGTTCGGCTACGGCGGCGCCCGCCTTGGCGGTGGCCGCCAACTGGGCGTCGACGGCCAGCTTGCCCGGCTCGGCCTTGCCTGCCGGCACGCTGGCGCCTGGTGTGGCGGCCGCCTTGCCCTGGGCCTGGCCCAGGCTGTCGGCAAAGTCGCCGCTGTCCGCTTGCGCGATGACGGTGGCGGCTGCCTTGCCGCTGCCCTGGCCGGCTGCCAGTAACGGCCCGGTTGCCAGGCCCTTGCCGTCGGCCTTGACGCTGGCGCGCGCCGGCAGTTCCGGCACGGCCTTGGCGGCTGCCGCCGGCGGTTGGATGGCCAGCTGGATGCTGCCCACGAGGGCCAGCATCTCGGCGGCCGGATCGGCTGGCGGCGTGACTGTCGTCGCGGGAACGGCGGGCACGCTGGCCTCTGCCGTGGCGCTGTCATTGTCGCCGTTGGCGGGGGGCGCCGCCTCGGTAGCTGGTGCGGGCGGCTGCTCGCTGCTGGCCGCCTGTTCGGTGCCCGCTTGCGCCGGCTTCGTTTCATTGGCGGGCGCCGGCGTCGCGGGTGCTGGCGCGGCCGCAGGACTGGCGGGGCGTGCCGGCGCCGGCGCTGGTGCTTGCGCCATATTACGGCTGGCCTGGCGTTGCTCGATCTGGCGGTTCAGGGTGCGCTGGAAGTCGCCCGCCGCGCCGCTGGTGGAGGGCTGGCTGCGGTTGGCGGCACCGGGCGTGGCGTTTGGCGAGATGATCTGGGAAATCGGTGTTGGCTGGGTTTGCATGATGCTGCCTCAGTGTTGCTTAGCGTTTGTAATAGGCTTGTCTCGCCGCGTGCTCATCCATTGCTTTCTGGTCGCGCTTGTTTTCCAGCTTCAGCGCCTGTTCCTGCGCCCGGTTGTTCAGAGTGGTGTACGACATGCGCTTGCGTTCGGCCAGCTGCCAGCGCATCTTTTCATTCTCGCTGCGCGTCTGCGCATGCTCGACCACTTGCTGCTGGCCCAGGATGGCGCTGTCGAGCTTGACCATGAAGGCCTGGAAGTTGCGGTAAGCCATGGGCGTGATGCCGTTGCTCATGCTCGCCTCGAAGCGCTTGGCATAGTCGTCGCGGTAGCCGGACAGCATGTCGAGCTTCTGGCGGCAATCGTCGAGCGCTTTCAGGGCCGCGCCCAGGCGCTTGGCGCAATCGTCCGTTTCGCGCTGGGCAAGGTCGATCAGGGTAGCAAGTTGGGAAGGAGAAGCCATGGCTGATTATATTCCCGCTATGCAAGTCCTAATCAGTCGAATAGAGCGGTAAGTTGCCCCAAGCTCTCATCCATGCTGACCCGCTCCGTGATTTGCTGTTGCAAAAACGCCTCGATCTTTTCATGCAGGGCGATGGCCTGGTCCAGCACGGGGTCGGTGCCGGCGCTGTAGGCGCCCACGCTGATCAGGTCGCGGCTGCGCTCGTAGCGCGAATACAGCTGTTTCAGCTTGCGCGCCTGCTGCTGGTGCTCGTGCGTGGTGATCGAGTGGGCGGCACGCGAAATCGATTGCTCGATGTCGATGGCCGGATAATGGCCCGCTTCGGCCAGGCGGCGGTTGAGCACGATATGCCCGTCCAGAATGGCGCGCGCCGAGTCGGCGATCGGGTCCTGCTGGTCGTCGCCCTCGGTCAGCACGGTGTAGAAGGCCGTGATCGAGCCGCCGCCTTCCTCGCCATTGCCGGCCCGTTCCACCAGCACGGGCAGCTTGGCGAAGACGGATGGCGGATAGCCCTTGGTGGCGGGCGGCTCGCCGATGGCCAGGGCGATTTCGCGCTGCGCCATGGCGTAGCGGGTCAGCGAATCCATGATCAACAGCACATTTTGCCCCTGATCGCGGAAATGTTCGGCAATCGCCGTCGCATACGCGGCCCCTTGCAGGCGCATCAGCGGCGGCGTGTCGGCCGGTGCGGCGACGACGACGGAACGGGCCAGGCCTTCGGGGCCGAGGATTTGCTCGATGAATTCCTTCACTTCGCGGCCCCGTTCGCCGATCAGGCCGACGACGATCACGTCCGCTTCCGTGTAGCGGGCCATCATGCCCAGCAGCACGCTCTTGCCGACGCCGGAACCGGCGAACAGGCCCATGCGCTGGCCGCGGCCCACGGTCAGCATCGCGTTGATCGAGCGCACGCCCACGTCGAGCGTATCGACGATGGGCGCGCGGCCCAGGGGATTGGCGGGGCGTACGTTGATGGGGGCGCTGTCGGTCGTGTGCAGCGGGCCCAGCTGGTCAAGCGGACGGCCCGCGCCGTCGAGCACGCGGCCCAGCAGTTGCGGCCCCACGGGCAGGTGGCGCGCGCGGTCGCTGGGGCGGCGGCGCGGGTGCGCCACGCTGCCGGGGCGGGGGATGGCCGGCTCGACGGAAAACACGCGCGTGCCGGGCACGATGCCCTCGACGTCGCTTTGCGGCATCAAAAACAGGCGGTCGCCTTCAAAACCCACCACTTCCGCCTCGACCCGGCCGCCATTGGGCAGCGGCACGGTACAGGCGGCGCCGACGGCCAGGCGCAGGCCCACCGCTTCCATCACCAGGCCGGCCACGCGCGTGACGCGGCCTGAAATTTGCATCGGTTCGACAAAGCCGACCACGGCCGAACAATCGCTCAGGTAGGCGCGCCAGCGCGCCGCATGGGCAGTGGGGCCTTTGACGGGCTCGCTCACGGCGCCAGCCAGTCCAGGTCTTTGCCCAGCGCATGCGTCAGGCGCTGCCAGCGGGTGGATGCCTGCGCGTCGATCTGATTGCTGGCCGTGTCGATCTTGCAACCGCCGCGTTCCACGGACGGATCTTCGATGACGCGCCAGCCACCTTTGTCGAGTTCATCGCCGATACCGTCGCGTACTACTTGCGCGTCTTCCGGATTGAGCATCAGCAAGGCCGGTTGTTGCAGCACAGGCAAGTATTCGATGGCTTCGCGCACCATCGGCAGCATCAGTTCGGGGCGCACGGGCAAGGCGGTCTTGAGCATGCCCTTGGCCAGCTGCAGGGCCAGTTCCATCACGTCGTTGGCGATCAGTTCGTCGGCCTGGTGCACGGCCGTGCCGAAGTCGACGGCGATGGTTTGCAGGTGCGCCAGTTCCACGGCCGAGGCAGCCTTGCCTTGTGCATACGATTCGGCATGGCCGTCGGCATGCCCGGCCGCGTGGCCTTCCGCATAGCCGGCAGCGCGGCCTTCCTCGAAGGCCGTGGCGCGCGCTTCCTCGCGGATGGCGTCGAGTTCTTCCTGCGTCGGGTATTCGAGCGGCGGGGCCGGCTCTTCCTCGTGCAGCTCGGCAAATGGATCGAATTCCGGTTCGGGATCCGGTTCGAGCAGCTTGCGCGCCGCCACCACGCTGGGGCGCTCGTCGCCAAACGAGGTCATTTCCCAGCGCTGGTACGCGGTTTGCTGCTCTTTGGGAATCAAATTAGACAAACGAATCCTCGCCTTTTCCGCCTAAGACAATCTGTCCCTCGTCCGCCAGGCGGCGCACGATCTGCAGGATCTGTTTCTGCTGCGATTCCACTTCCGACAGGCGCACGGGGCCTTTCGATTCGAGGTCTTCGCGCATCATCTCGCCGGCGCGCTGCGACATGTTCTTGAAGATCTTGTCGCGCAGTTCCTGCGAGGCGCCCTTGAGGGCGATGATCAGCATTTCCGACTGCACTTCGCGCAACAGCAGCTGGATGCCGCGGTCGTCGATATCGATCACGTTGTCGAACACGAACATTTCGTCCATGATCTTTTGCGCCATGTCGTTGTCGTAGTTCTTGATATTGTCCATGACGGAGCCTTCCTGCTCGCCGCTCATGAAGTTCAGGATTTCGGCTGCCGCGCGCACGCCGCCCAGCGACGATTTCTTGATGTTTTCGTTACCCGACAGCAGTTTCGTCAGCACGTCGTTGAGTTCGCGCAAGGCGGCCGGCTGCACGCCGTCCAGGGTGGCGATGCGCAAGACCACGTCGTTGCGCAGGCGGTCCGTGAAGTGGCCGAGGATTTCGCAGGCCTGGTCGCGTTCCAGGTGGACGAGGATGGTGGCGATGATCTGCGGGTGTTCGTTGCGGATCAGCTCGGACACGGATTGCGAGTCCATCCATTTCAGCGATTCGATGCCGGAGGCATCCTTGCCGCCCAGGATGCGCGACAGCAGCACGGACGCCTTGTCGTCGCCCAGCGCCTTGGTCAGCACTTGCCGGATATATTCGTCCGAATCGAGGCCGACGGTGGAATTGAGTTCCGTCTGCGCGCGGAAGTCGCCGAGCACCTCGACCACCTGCTCGTGCGCGATGCCCTTCATGGTGGCCATGGCGGCGCCCAGTTTCAGCACTTCGCGCGGGCCGAGGAATTTCATGACCTCGGCCGCTTCGCTCTCGCCCAGTGCCAGCATCAGGATCGATGCTTTTTGCAGTCCCGTTGTCTCAGTCATTATTGCCTATCCATGCTTTGATTACGTTGGCCACCACGCGCGGGTCTTCCTGCGCCAGTTTTCTGGCCATGGCCAGGTTTTCGCGATAACCGCGCGCCGTATCTTCTTCCAGTTCTTCCAGCTCCGCTTCGCTGAGCAGGACTTCGTTTTCTTCGCCCTCCTTGGCCAGTTCCGGCTCGATGACGGGCGGCGGAGCGCCGAAATCGTCGATCTTGCGCATCACGGGGCGCAGCATCGGGCGCACGATCTTGATGAAGATGTACAGCAGGATCAGGGCCGTGATGAGGAATTTCGCCAGTTCCTTGGCCAGCGGCAAGTTGGCCGGGTCGCGCCACCACTCGAGCTTGCCTTCCGGCGCGCGGTCGATGCCGTCGAACGGCGAGTTGGCCACGCTGAAGCTGTCGCCGCGCTCCTTGTTGTAGCCCATCGCTTCCTTGACCAGATTGTTGATCTGGACCATTTCGGCAGGGGAAATCGGCTTGACCGTGACCTTGCCATCCTTGTCGAAGCTGCGGCGGTAGTTGACGACGACGGCCACCGACAGGCGGCGCAGGCCGCCCATGGATTTCTGTTCGTAGCGCACGGTCTTGTCGACTTCATAATTGGTCGTCGATTCCTTCTGGGTCGGCGCCGTCGGCGCGCCGCCCGGGGCGCCCGGCGCCTCGGCCGTCAATGGCGCCGTCGCCACGCCTGGCGGCTGGTTCGACAGCGCGCCCGGCACGCCGGACGGGTTGGCATTGCCGGCGCCCGTCGACTCGCTCGTTTGCTGGCTGCGGATGGTGGACGCTTCCGGCGGCGAATTCGGCTTGTAGGTTTCGGCCGCCTGCTCGCTTTGCGAGAAATCGACGTCGGCCGTCGCTTCGGCGCGCACATTGCCTTCGCCGACGATGGGCAGCAGGATCGATTCGACCTGCTTGATCACGCTTTGCTGCAATTGCTGCACGTATTTCAGCTGGTTCGGGTCCAGGCTCTTGATGCCGTTGGCGCGGTCCTTGTCCTTTTCCTGGTTCGACAGCAGGGTGCCGGCCTGGTCGACCACGGTGACATTGATTGGCAGCAATTCCGGCACGCTCGACGCCACCAGGTGCACGATGGCGCTCACCTGCAGCTGGTCCAGGCCGCGCCCCGGGTGCAGGTTCAGCAGCACGGAAGCCGTCGGTTTTTGCTGTTCGCGCACGAAGACGGACGGTTTGGGCAGCGCCAGGTGGACACGCGCCGTATCGACGGCAGACACGGATTCGATCGATTTCGCCAGTTCGCCTTCGAGTGCGCGCTGGAAATTGACCTGTTCGAGGAATTGCGAGACACCGAGCTTCTGGTTTTCCATCAGCTCGAAGCCCACGTTGCCGCCCTTCGGCAAGCCTTGCGCGGCCAGTTTCAGGCGCGCGTCATGGACTTGCTCGGACGGCACGAGAATGGCGCCGCCGCCTTCGGAAAACTTGTGCTTGATGCCCAGCTGGTCCAGCGAAGCGGTGATGGCGCCGCCGTCGCGGTCCGTGTAGTTGGAAAACAGGACCTTGTACTCGGGCGGCTGGTTCCACATGTACAGGGCAACGCCGATGGCAACCAGTGCCGCCACGCCCAGGCCGCGCAGGAAATTCTTGCCCATCGGCGTCTTGGCGAAAGCTTGCACGGACTCCACGGGCGAGCGGCCAGGCGCCGGTTCCGGTGGTATGCGGTTCACATCGATTTCTTCGGCTACAGCCATGATTGCCTTCCGGGGCGCGTATGTTGGGTAGTGAGTGGGGGCCGCTTCCACTGGAGGAGGGGGCGATATGCAGAATTATCCGCCACTGTCACGCGCTTCAATCGTCCAAATAGAAGGCGCTTTTGCCGCCTGCTCGGCCGAGCGGCTGGCGTTGGCGCTGGTATTGTGGAACCCTGGCAACATGTGACGGAAGTTATTGTACCCGTCGTTGCCTTGCAAGCCAGGGTTTTGTTCTCTGGGTGCAACAGGCATGGAACAGTTATGAAGCACACCAGAATCGGGAGGCGAAGTGAAAACAGGCGGTATCGATAGCAGCAGGATCGAGGCGATGATCGCGCAACTGAAGTCGGCGGCCACGCGGCCGGAGGCGAAAATACCGGCGATCCAGACCGAGATGCCGGCGGCGAAGGTGAATTTTGCCGATGCCTTCAAGAGCGCGCTGGACTCCGTGAGCGGCGCGCAACAGGCTTCGTCGGCGCTGGGGCAGCGCTTTACCATGGGTGACGAAAAGGTCAGCCTGTCGGACGTGATGGTATCGATGCAAAAGTCGAGCATCGAATTCCAGGCGACGGTGCAGGTAAGGAATAAATTAGTTGCTGCATATCATGAGATCATGAATATGCAAGTTTAACGTATCGCCAAAGCTACTGCGCGGCGCGCTTTGCGGCCTGCGATGCTCGCTGTGCTATAGCACAGCTGCGCGTCTCGGCCGCAAATCATCGCCGCTCGCTACGCTTTTGCGAAACGTTAAGCTTTGACTCTGGATTGAATTAACCCAGCCCCGCCATGCGCGCATTGCGTTCTCGTTCAAGGCGCGTGATATAGCGCTGCACGTGCGCCAGCATGCTGCGCGGCAGGTCGACGAACTGGCAGCCGAGGCGGCGGTTCAGTTTGTTGTTCAGCAGGGTCATGTCCAGCGAATTGCGAATTTGCAAAGTCGCGGTGACGATGCCGACATCGGGCAGGTCGATGCGGCAACCGGGATAGTCCCTGCCGATGGTTTCGCCCAGCATCAGTTTATTGTCGAGGATGGCGATGCCGCCGCAGCTGATGTCGGCCAGCGGAAACAGGGTGTCGGCGCCGCCCAGCGAGGGCGGCAGGGGAATCGAGACGCGCACGGGATTGCTCACGGGCGTCGTCATGCGGTAATACTCGCGCCGCTGCAGGCGGATCAGTGTTTCAGGAATGGCAATTTTCAGGGCGGGCGTGCCGCCATGGTTGCACTCTTCCACCAGGGCGCTGGCAAACAGGATACGGATCTTGTCGAGCGAGGTTTCAAACGAAATGCCGGTGGCGGCCACCATGCGCCGGTTCTGGTCGGCGTTCACGGAACGGTCGAGGATGACGGTGTTGTGGTCGGCATCGACTTCCAGGATGGACGTGACGCACACATCGGACTCACCGTGGATCAGCATGCGGATCAGCTGGTTCTTTTCGCTGATGCCGCGCAGCAAGGCAATGATTTCCCGCCGCGATTCCACTTCAAAATCGTGCCAGTTTTCGAGGCCGGAATCCATAATATGTGCTTGCATTGATGCCTGTCTATGTATCGGTGAGGTTGACGCTGGTGTCGGGCGGCGGCGGAATCGGCCCGCCATTCGCAGATTCAATATGATATAACCAGGCCAGCAGTTCCGCAATCGCCCGATACAGGCCGGGCGGAATCTGGCGGTCCAGGTCGACATCCATCAGCAGCGCCACCAATTCCTTCGACTCATGCACGAAGACGCCGTGTTCGCGCGCCGTGCTGATGATCTGGTCCGCGATCAGGCCGCTGCCCTTGGCCACCACCTTGGGCGCCGGCGTGCCGCTCTGGTAAGCGAGGGCAACGGCTGTCTGCGGCACCTTGCGCTTGGTGTCGTCAAGCATCGTCTTCTCCAGCCGCCTGCGGCTTGCCGGCGATCGTCAAGGATGACAATGGCCATCCGGCCGCGGCCAGCGACGCTTCCAGCCGCGCCGCATGCTGGCGCAAGGTATCGGCGCTGCCTTCGCTGCCCGCTTGCAGCTGGATGGCCACGCTGCCGCCCTGCAACACCACGTGCGCGGCCAAGTCGCCCAGCAGGGGGAACTGGAAGCGCACATTGCTGCGCCAGGCCGTCGCTTCCTCGTCGGCGTCACGGCTCTCGTGCTGCTGTCCTTCCGGCGCATCGCGGCTGATATCCCACTGCATCTTCTGCCCGGGCCAGGCTTCGCCCTGCCATTGCACGCGCGCCTGTTCGTGCGTATGCAGCTGCAAATTGATCAGTTGCGCCGATGCCAGGTCGGTGCCCGTCCTGGCCGTCTCGCCCTGAGCCGCCTTCTGCATTTGCGGTTCCAGCAACAGCGAGGCCAGCGGCCGCTTGCCCTCGGCCCATTCGGCCACATGCGATTCATAGAACAGGCCGCTGCTGCCGACGGCATCCTGCAGTTTCTGGGCCACCTGGGCCGGGGCGGCGCTTGGCAAGGCCATCAGCGGCGTCTTGCCGACCAGGGACAGGGGCGCGCCGGGCACGCTTTCCGCCTGGCTGAGCACTGTGCTGATGGCGCGCGCGGTCGTGCTCAGCTCCGGCGCCGGCGTGTCGCCGGCCAGGGCGGGCAGCAGATTGGCTGGCGTCAGCGGTGCACGGCTGAGCAGGGTGGCCGCCGTGCTGCTGGCGCGCGTGCCGGCCTGGGCGGCGCCGGCCTGGGGGCCGCGCAGGTCGGCAGCCTCGGGCTCGGCTTCCGCGTCCGCATATGTCAGCAGGGCGCTGGCGGGCTGGTCGCGGTTATTGCCGATTTGAAAAGAAGGGCGGGGATTGATGCCAATCAAGGTCAGCGGGATTTCCGTGCCCGCCTGGGCGCCCGCGGGCAGCTGCATACGGGCCGGCGTGCCGGCCACGCGCACGAGAAAGCTGCCGTCGCCCATGCGGGCCAGCACTTGTCCCTGCATGGATTTGCCGATCAGTCCCTGCAGCGAGCGCTGGAACTCGGCCTGGCGCGGGTCGGCGACGGCATCGGCAGCCCGCGTGGGCTTGACCGGGGTCAGGGGCGTCATGCCGATCGCATCCATCTTCGGCAACATGATAGCTCGCCTTGCCCCGTGGGCGTTTAGACGCCGTAGGCGTTGGCCAGGCGCCGCTCGGTGCCCGTGCTGTTGATCAGCTTGGACAATTGCGCCATCCACGGCATGGTCAGGTCGCGGATCTTGCGGTCGTCTTCCAGGATCTGCTTGATCAGGGCGACTTTGCGCTGGCGGCCGGCGCTTTCCAGCACGACTTTTTCTTCATTCGCCTTCAGCGCGGCCACATGCGCGCTGATGCGCTGTTCCAGCGCTTCGAGCTCGTCCCAGTCGGCGTTGGTGGCGGCGGTCACCATCCGGCCCGTCAGGGTCTGCATGGCTTCGTAGGTGGTCAGGACTTCTTGGTGGGTCATCATGGATCAGGCGCTCGCAAGGCTGGGCATACGTTTCAAATCGGCGCCGGGAATGGCGGCCGGCGTGGCGCCGATGGCGTTCCAGGTTTCGCGCAGGTCGGTCAGCAGGCGCTGTACTTCTTCCAGCATGCCAAGATCGTTGCGGATGTTGGCCGCCAGCAGACGCGCGCTCATGTATTCATACAGGGCGTCGAGGCCTTCGGCGATCTGGCCGCCCACTTCCTTGTCCAGGCTGGCGCGCAAGCCATTGTCGATGATCTGGATGGCTTTCGAGATGGATTTGCCCTTTTCCGGGATGTTGCCTGAATTCATGTGCATCTGCGCGCTGAGCACGGCCACCAGGGCGCCGTCGTACAGCATGACGATCAGCTTGTGCGGCGAGGCCGAGCCGATGCCCGTTTCCAGGCCGACCTTGGCATAGGCGTTGACGCCGCGTTGTTGGGTTCCAAACATATATTTCTCCTGATGATAGCGCTTAACGGTTGGCGGCGATGGAAGCCAACTGCTGGGTCAAATAAGTTTGCGTGGACTGCAATTTGCTTAGCGTAACGTCGAGGCGCGTGTATTGGGCGCGGTAGCGTGCTTCGATTTCGGTCAATTTTGCGCTGAATTTGTCGCGCTGCGCCGCCACTGACTTCAGGGTTTCATTGATGCCGTTCGTGCGTCCGGTGATCATGCCATCCGTGCCCAGGAAGGAAGTCGCCAGGTTGTTCAATTGGTAGGCATACCCTTGCGAAAAGCTGACCGTGCCGCGCGAGCCGATGACGCCTCCGGTGACTTCAATTTTCAAGCCTTCGGCTGGCGAGCCCGGGGCGCCCGTCAGGGTCTGGCCCGAGCCGACGACCGGTTGCCCGCCCAGCGTACCGGCCACGTCGCTGCCTTTGACGGGTTTGGCTGCGCCAAACAGGGTTCCAATGCCAGTCCCGGTGTCGCTGCTCACGGCGAGGTTGGAGACGGAACCATAGCGACTTGAGGAAAGGACCAGTTTGCCGGTGCCATCGATCGCGGCGGAAACCGTGGTGCCATTGTCCGAGAAAGCTTTGATGCCGTTGATTGATGACTGCACCAGTGATGCCAGTTGCGTGGGGGTATAAGTGCCAGCCGGTATCGTCACCTTGGCCGTGTTCTTCGCGGCCGAGGGTTCCGTATCGTTCACGGTGACATTCCAGGTGGTATCGCTGGCAATCGTGGTGCTGGCCGGTATGGCAGCATCCGATGTGAGCGAACCCTGGCTGGCCATCGTGGTGATGGTCAGGTCATAGGTCCCGGGCTTGGTGGCCGCGGTCGAGCTGGTAAACGCGACGTTGCTGTCGCTGGCCTTGCCGATGGCCGAGAACAGACCGGCGATGTCGCTGAAGTTCGCGCTGATCGCCTTGTCGAGTTTGCTTGTATCCAGAGTCAGGTTGCCATCCTTCTGAAAGGAGATACCCACCTGGCTCAAGGTGTTCATGCTGCTGCCCAGGCCTGTAATCGGCACGCCCAGCTGCCGACGCAACTGGGTCTGGATCGATTGCACGGTGGAGTCGCCGAGCAGAACCCCGCCGGTCTTGGTATCGGGGTTATACGCCGTCATTTTGCCGATCGCGGTGTTCAGATCGTTGTAGGCCTTGACGAAGGCGGTGATGCTGGTTTTGACCGTTGTTGTATCTTTGGCCACCGACAGGCTGGACGTGCCTATTTTGGTAATGCCCAAGGTGACGCCTTCGATCGCCGTATCGACGCTGTTCGAACTGCTGGTGATGGCGATGCCGTTGACGCTGAACATGGTGTTCTGGGCCGCGCTGTTCTGTTTCAAGTTTTGTGCGCCAGCCACATCGTAGGCCAGCAAACCGCTCAAGGCGCTGTCGGCGGGCTGGCCATCACTGCCGCTGAGTGTGATCTTCATGGCTGAATTGGCGCCCGTCTTTGTCGAGCTGAGCACCAGGTGATACGGCTTGTCGCTGCCATCGGAAACGATGCTGGCGGTCACGCCAAGACTGGCGTTGTTGATGGCGTCGCGTATGCCCTGCAAGGTGTTGTTGGTGGAGTCGATCACCACCGAACCAGTGGCTTGCGTGCCATCCTGCGTGAAGCCCGTATTCATATAGGCGCCGCCCGAACCTGCCGTCAGTCCGGCTGCCGCTGGATTGCTGCCGGCGATGGTGATGGGGCTGGCATTGCCCGAAGCCAGGGTGATCGAACTGGCAATCGTCACGTTCGAACCGTTGTTGGCGGCATTGGAGGCATGGCCGATGCCGCCCATGGTGCTGCCCGTGACCACTTCCTCGATATTGATATTGGAACCATCGGCGCGCGTAAATTGCAGATTGCCGCCGGCTGCCGTGCCTGTGACGGTGATATTCGCGGCGGCCAGCGCGTTTGAGACGGCATTCGGGCCCGCCAGTGTCGTATCGAGCGAGGCGGCCGTGATGCCGCTGCCTGCGGCAACGCCGTTGCCTTGCGTAACGATCTCGATGCCGCCAACCGACAGTGAATACGTGCCATCCGCGCCGGTGGCAATGTTGCCGAAACCGGTGAACATGCTGGCGCTGCTGGCCGTCGGCTGGGCAGTGGCCGTCACGCCCGTGGTACTGCTCTTGGCGTTGATGGCGTCGGCCAGCGCACGCGCGCTCTTGGTGCTGGCATCGGTCGGGATGGCCGTGCCATTGATAATCAGCGAGCCGTTGCTGACGCCCGTGAGCAGGGTGCTGCCGCCCAGTGCCGTGCCTGTTACACCAAATGTGCCGCCGGCGAGTGCGCCAAGCTGGAAGGACACCGTGGTCTTGGCGCCGCTGCCGATGGTCGACAGTTTGCTGGCCATGCCGCCGGACGTCAGTGTCTGCGCCTGGGCCAGCTGGGAAACATTAATGTTGTAGCTGCCGGCCACTGCCTTGGCGCCAGCGCTGGCCGACAACACCAGCGGGTCCGATGGCGTGGCGCTGACGGCGCGGAAGTTATTCGAGTTGGTCAGTGCCGACAGCGAACTCTGAAAACTGCTGACGGAACCGCTGAGCGTTCCCAGCGCGCTGAGCTTGGCCTGGTAGGACGCTGTTTTCTTGTCAAAGGTATTCAGTGGCACGGCTTCGGCCGCCATCAGCTTGTCGATGATGGCGTTCACGTCCAGGCCGCTGGCGCCGGCGGCGATGCCAACGGATGAAATTGTAGGGGTGATGGCCACGGAATGCTCCTAGGAAAACGCTAATATAAGCTGTTATCGGCAGAATCAATCAGGACTTGAGAGGGGGAATTACCGCGCTGTTTTCAGGCGAAACAAAAAGGCGGGAGGAAAAAAGGGAATATTGCTGTATTTGCAATAAAATACGAGGCCCGGTAGTCAGGCTACCTGGCCCCGGTAAACTGCTGATGCGTGCTGCCACGATGCTGCGCTTCCGTGGACAATGCCATCATCTTATGCGCTTTGGCTAATCAGGGAACCCTTGGCCGAATCGAACGTCTTGGCCAGCTCCAGCGCTTCCCGGGTGGGAATCTGGCGCAGCACTTCTTTGGTTTCCTGGTCGATGACCTTGACCACTGTGCGTTGGCTGTCCTCGTCGATGGAAAATTCAATGCCTTGCGTTTTTATTTGCGATGACTGGTTCAGCTCCGATACCGCCTTGTTCAACTGCTCGCGGCTGGGTTCTTTGCTGACTTGTTGTGGTGCAACTGCGTCGTTTTCCGTCGTCGTGCGTGGCGTTGCCGGGCGCGCCGCCGACGTATCCGTCGCGGTGTAACTCTTGTCTATCCTGGCCGCGGAGGCGGCCGCTATCGTATCGATAGTCATGGTGCTCTCCTAGTGAAAATTCCCCTGCCGAAAAAATCCGGCAGGGGAATCAGAGTCCTACGCTGTTGCCTGGCTAATCGGAGATTAGCCGCGCAGCAGACTCAGGACGCCGTTTGGCAGCGAGTTCGCTTGCGCCAGCATGGCCGTACCAGCTTGTTGCAGGATCTGGCCGCGGGTCATGTTGGCCGTTTCCGACGCAAAGTCCGTATCGACGATGCGGCTGCGCGATGCCGACAGGTTTTCCGTGGTCGATTGCAGGTTCGAGATCGCCGAAGCGAAGCGCGATTGCAATGCACCGTACTGAGCACGTTGGCCATTGACCGTCGACAAGGCTGCATCGGCGATTTTCAAGGCCAGCTGAGCGCCATCGAACGTCGTGATGTCGATCGACGCGACGGACTTCAGTGACGAACCTTGGTTGGCGGCGCCTGCACCAGTCGCACCCAGACCCAGACCGGAACCGGCATCGGTGACGGAGAAGCTGCTGTCCGAGTCGAACGTCACGGTGCCGTTTGCAACAGCGACAGCTACAGCGCCTTTGTTATCGACCGCTGTGGTCTTGGTGCCGTCGAGCTTGTAGCTTGCGACATCGAACTTGGTGTTCGCAGTAGCGCCGTTGGTGAGCTTGATGTCAGCGCCATTGGCATTGCTCAGCTTAATACCGCCGTTTTTCGTGTCGTACTGAGCCGTCACGCCGGTCTTTGCCGATTGGGCATTGATGGCGTTGATGCCTGCTGCGAAGTCGGTGGCGCTGCTTGCGCTGCCGCCAACTGCGAAGGACACGGTGACAGGAGTCTGGGCTGGATCGTTGTCCGATGCGATCTGGAACGAGTACGATTCGGCGGCCAGGGCCAGGTTGGTTTCCGTTTTTGCCGTAGCGGTGACACCGGTAGCGCTGGTTTTCTGGTTGATGCCAGCAGCGATCGATTTAGCCGTGTCCGACAGGACAGCTGGAGGACCTACGGCAGCGGTAGCCGTAGTGTAGGTGGCGGAACCGAGCTTGCCGTTGATGGTGATGGCTTTTGCATCGGCAACGTTGGTTGACGTTGCTTTGACTGCAACAGCATCATTCTCAATACGGTTGTTGCCGTAGGTATTGGTCAGGAAGTTTGCGCCGCTGGCCGAAATCAGCTGATTCGCGTCCGCGCCGACCTGGAAGTTGGCCGTGCCCATGGTGCCGTCCAGCAGCGCCTGGCCGTTGAACGAAGTGGTTTGAGCGATGCGGTTCAATTCCGAACCCAGTTGACCAACCTCGGTTTGCAGAGCCTGACGGTCGCTCGACGAGTTGGTGGCGTTCGACGATTGAACTGCCAGTTCGCGGATACGTTGCAGGATGTCGCCCGAGCTCGACAGTGCACCCTCGGCCGTTTGAGCCAGCGAGACGCCGTCGTTTGCATTGCGGGTTGCCTGCGTCATGCCGCGGATTTGCGACGTCATGCGGTCGGAAATCGCCAGACCAGCAGCGTCATCCTTGGCGCTGTTGATGCGCATACCGGAAGACAGGCGTTGCAGCGAGGTGGTCAAGGCCGATTGCGAAGTCGACAGGTTGCGTTGCGAGTTCAGGGAGGCGATGTTGGTATTAATTACTGCAGCCATGTTAATTCTCCAAACAGATACTACATTGTGCTAAGTGCCGTTCACTTTGGCCTGCCCCGCTGTTCCGGGACAATCAAGCCGCTGTTGTTTAGGGTAACGGTTGCTCTGCGGGAAAATTTATAGCGGAAAGTGCTTTAAATTTTAATTTTTAGCCCTTCAGTTTGCTGCTGGCCGCGCGCTAAACGACGGCGTTTGAGAAAACTTGAGGGTAAAAATAGTTTTATTTTCATATCGCGCGGACGCTGGCGGCATGCTGCAGGGGGTGAGGGGTGTTGTTGTTTGTGCCATGAAAAATGCCGTCCGGCCGAGTGGCGGGACGGCATGTGGCGAAGCGGGCGGGCGTCAATCCGCCACCACCACCCGATTCTTGCCCGTCTGCTTGGCCTGGTACATGGCGCGGTCGGCGCGTTTGACGAGTTCGGCCTGGTCTTCGTTGGGCAGGCGCAGGGCCACGCCGGCGGAGAAGGTGATCAAGACTTTTTCGTTGTCGTGCAGGAAGAAATGCCGGGTCAGTTCGCGTTGCAGCCGCGTCATCGTCGATGAGGCCGCTTCGACCGTGGTTTCCGGCAGCAGGATGAGGAATTCCTCGCCGCCGAAGCGGGCGATGACGTCCATCGAGCGCAGGGTTTCCTTGACGATTTTCACCAGATGTTTCAGGGCGGCGTCGCCGGCCAGGTGGCCATAGGTGTCGTTCAGGCGCTTGAAGTCGTCCAGGTCCAGCATGGCGATGCACAGCGGCGTGCCGCGGCGGTCCGAGCGGGCCGTCTCGCGTTCGAACACATCGTCCAGGCCGCGACGGTTCAGGCTGCCCGTCAGCTGGTCTTCCCGCACCAGTTCGCTCATATGCTGGAGCTTCGCTTCCAGCGTGTGGATGCGCTGTTCCGCATCCTGCACTTCCTGGCGCGCCAGCACCATCTTGTCGCGCGCGCGCAAGGCCTCGTTCTGCACCATGCGCGTTTCGCGCAAGACTTCGTCGAGAACGCTGTTCAACTCGCTGATATTTTCCGCCTGGCTGATCTTTTCCGAATAGCCGCCGATCTTTTCGTGGAAGTCGCCCGTGCTGGCCGCCACTTGCCCCAGGCGGTCAATGAAGGTCATCATCATGTTCTTGACCGTCAGCTTGACGTCGGACAGGCTGTGCTTGAGCTGGCTTTGCTTGTAGATGACTTCCTTCAGGCTGCGCGTGGCGTCTTCCAGCGCGCGCTGGTCGAGCGGACCGGCGATCAGGTTTTGCACGGCGTCGACCTGGCCGCGCAGCCAGCTGTCGTCGTCGAGCAACTGGCTGACGTTGTCCAGCAGCAGCTTGAACAGGCGCAGCAGCAGTTCCTGCTGCTCGGCCGTGTCGCCGCTCTTCAGTTCGATCTGATAGCACAGCTGTTTCAGGCGCAGGGCCGCTTCGTTCAGCGCTTCTTCCGTGTGGGCCAGCTTGATGGCCGCGCCCAGGGACTCTGCCTCTTCCACCAGCGCGGGCGTGCCCGTCAGCAAGGTGGCGACGGCAAAGCCCAGGGTGCGGCTGAGCAATTCACGCAGGGTGCGCGTCTGTTCGCCGTCCGGCAGGGGCGGCAATTCGATGCCGCCGCTTTTCTTGACCTGTTTCTCGGCCAGTTGCGCCAGGGTACGTGCATAGCCATCCCAGTCGCGCGCTTTCAGGGCGCGCTGGAAACGCTTGCCAAAGTCGCCCAGTTCGCCCGCCGATTCGCTCATCTTGGCCGCGAATTGCGTCAGGACGTTTTCCGCACCGCTCTCCGTGGGGGCGCTGGCGGCCAGCACGGCTCCCGGCGTAGCCGGCGTCTCGGCCGCTTCGCTGATGCCCGCGATTTCATTGTAGATATCGCGGTAGGCGCTCGGCGTGGGGGCGATGCGGCGCGTGGCCAGGCGGCGAAACGCTTCGCGGGCGATATCGGCCGGGTTCATCGCCGCAGCGGCGGCGGTATTCGTGGCGCCAGCGGGAGCGCCTGCTGGTGAGGATGGCAATTTACTGGACATGTAGGCACAGCCTTTTTAGATATTTCTCATTATCCTCATGATATGCGAGTTGGCAAAGAACTTATTGTGCGAGAAGCAAGGAGAAGTCCTGTCAATTCGCCCGATGCCAGCGGGCATGCCGCTTTGCCGTCAATCCACCAGCTGGTTGCGGATGGCGTAATGCGTCAGTTCCGCGCTGTTCTTGAGCTTCATCTTGACCAGCAAGCGGGCGCGGTATTCGCTGACGGTTTTCACGGACAATTTGAGCTCTTCGGCGATGGCGCCCACCGCCTTGCCCGAGGCAATCATGACCAGCGTCTGGTACTCGCGGTCCGACAAGGTGTCGTGCAAGGCCGTTTCGTGGTCTTCGCCCACCGTGTTGGCCAGTTCCTGCGCCAGCGAGGCGCTGATGTATTTCAACCCTTGCGCCACTTGCCGGATGGCCGTGACCAGCTCGCGCGGCGCGCTCTGTTTCGTCAGGTAGCCGGCCGCGCCCGCCTTGAGCGAACGGATGGCGTACTGGTCTTCGCGGTGCATGGACAGCATCAGCACGGCCAGTTCCGGCTTTTCCTTCTTGATCTGCTTGAGTACCTCGATGCCGCTGCGGTCGGGCAGGGAGATGTCAAGCAACAACACCTGGCATTTCGAGCCGCGGAACAGTTTGATGGCGTCGTGGCCATTTTCGGCTTCGCCGGCTACGATGATGTCCTTCGTGTCGGCGAGGATTTGCTTCAAGCCTTCGCGCACGATCGCGTGATCGTCGGCGATGAATACCCGGATGGTGGCTTTTTCTTTCATGACTGCATTGTTTCCTATCTAATTCACCCACTAGGCCGCGTCTGGCGGCGGCCCGCTGTGCGCGGGCGCACTGGCTGCAGCCGCTATTATCGCCTCTCGCGGGGTGGTCAGACGGATTTTTATGCTCAGGATGGTGCCGCCGTCCGGCCCATCCATCAGGCTCAGGCTGCCGCCCAGCGCGCTGGCCCGTTCGGCCATGCCGCGGATGCCGAACGACTGCGGCTTGGCGCGGTCGGACAGGCGCATGCCGACGCCATTGTCGGCGATGGTCAGGCTGATATGCTGGCGCTGCCGGGCCAGGCGCACGCTGACCTTGCTCGCCTGCGCATGCTTGGCGATATTCGTCAGCGCCTCCTGGGCGATGCGGAACAGGCTGGTCGCCTGGTCCAGCTCCAGTTCGATGTGCTGGCGGTTGGAAATGAACTGGCACTCGATGCCGGCCTGGCGCGCGAATTCCTTGACCTGCCAGTCCAGCGCGGCGACCAGGCCCAGGTCCAGCATGGAGGGGCGCAAGTCCAGCGAAATGCGGTGCACGGCGTCGATGCTGCGGTCGACCAGGGCATCGACATAGTCGGCCTTTTCCTGCAGCAGCGGGTCGTCCGGCGGCAGGCGGCGCGCCAGCATGGCCAAGGCCATCTTGATGGCCGTCAAATTGCCGCCCAGGTCATCGTGCAATTCGCGCGCCAGGCGCGTGCGTTCGTGTTCCTTGACCTTGTCGATATGCGCCGTCAGCTCGGCCAGGCGCGCGCGCGACTGGCGCACTTCGATCTGTTCGAGCCGGCTTTCCGTGATATTCGTCATGATGCCTTCCCACTGCACCGTGCCGTCGGCCAGCGCGCGCGGCGTCGAGCGCAGGTTGATCCATTTGACGTCCTTCCAGGCATCGATCCAGATCCGGCCTTCCCAGTTCCAGCTCCACAAGGCGCTTTTCGAGGCTTGCATCGATTCCAGATACGAGGCGCGGTCGTCGGCCAGGATCAACTGGTAAAACAGTTCCGGGCGCGCGTGCAGCAGCGCCGGGCTCAGGCCCAGAAGGGCCTGGCAGCCTTCGCTCAGGTAGGCAAAGGACGCCCGTCCATCCGCATGCAGGCAGAACTGGTACACGAGGCCCGGCGTATTCGAGACGATGGCGTTGAAGCGCGACTGCACCTGCGCCAGGGCGGCGGCCGTCGCCTGCGGCGTACGCAAGTCTTCGCCCTCGGCCAGCAACAGGGGGCGCCCCTGGCGCTGGGCGCGCGACAGGTGCAGGCTGAGCGAATACAGGCTGCCATCGCGGCGCCGCTGCTGCACGTGCAGCCGGGCTTGCGCGCCGATGCTGTCGTCCAGAGTGGCCAGCACGGCGGCCAGCTGCTGCGCGTCGAGCTGCGGCGCCAGCGTGAAGGGCGTCATCGCCAGCAATTCCTTGCGTGCATACTGCAAGTTGTCGCTGGCGGCATCGTTGGCGTCCAGCAATTGCAAGCTGGCCGCGTCGTACAGGTAGATTTCCGGCGCCGCCGCGCGCAGGGCGGGGGCCAGCCGGGGAGTGTCGTGCATGGAGTTGCCTTTCTTCATCAGCGGCGGGCGCGCCAGAAGGCGGCAAAGCGGCGCAGCACCCTGGCTGGGCGGGAATTATGACGCCCTGGCGTGCCCTTGCGCAAGCGCTGCCACCAGGCGCGGCGGGCGCGGCCCAGGGCGGCCGACAGGCGGCTGACACGGCGCCACGGGCGCGTGGCGCGCAGCCGGGCGATCCAGCGGTCCTTGGTTTCCATGAAGAGGCCATGCCAGCGCGCAAACCACGGCAAACTGAGCAGGGTAGGGCGCGTCAGCGAATACAGGCGCGCGACGGCGGCCGCGCCGCCCAGCTTGGCGATGACGATCACGCCGATGCCGGAAAACGCATGGCCGCGCGCGATCGCCAGCAGGGCCAGCAGCTTGACGGGAAACAGCAGCACGGCCGGCAGCACGAAGATGGCCAGCGCCCAGTACGGGGGCAGGCGCTTGATCCACGCTTCGAGCGCATGCAGGGGAGGGAATTGCGACACCACCTGCATGATGCGCGCGCCCGTCGCCCATAGCCATTCCTCGATCAGCAGGCAGATGGCGGCCAGGTAGACCAGCGGCGCGAACAGCCAGCGCCTGACTCTGTAGATTTTTTTCATCCGTCTCCGTGTGCGGCCCACGTTTGCCGCGATTGCCACGATGATACGTCAAAAAAGCCCGCCTGCGCCCGCATCCCGTGTGCCCATGGCTTCCTGGCGGGGCTACAATAGGCGGATGAATAAAGCCTTTGTAAAAGAATCGGACAACGACGACGATGAAGAAGCGGTCGCGCTGGCGCTGGCCATTCCCGCCGGCGCCAAGAACTACATCACGCCGGCCGGCTACCAGCGCATCAAGGAAGAGCTGCTGCAGCTGATCGACGTCGACCGTCCGGAAGTGGTGCGCATCGTCCATTGGGCGGCGTCGAATGGCGACCGTTCGGAAAATGGCGACTATATCTATGGCAAGCGCCGGCTGCGCGAAATCGACCGCCGCATCCGCTTCCTCACCAAACGCATGGACCTGGCCGCCATCGTCGATCCCAGCGTGCACCATGGCAACGACCAGGTGTTTTTCGGTGCCACGGTAACCTACCGCACCAGCGACGGCGAAACGCACACCATCACCATCGTCGGCATCGACGAATTCGACCCCCTGAACGGCAAGATCAGCTGGGTCTCGCCCATGGCCCGCACCATTACCAAGGCGCGCGAAGGCGATGTGATCACCCTCAACACGCCGCTGGGCGAGCAGGAACTGGAGTTGCTGGAAGTGACGTATCCGGCGCCGGGGGAGGGGTAAGCTTGCGGTGACGCAGGACGCCAGACGCGCACGCTGGCACACTGACCATTCAGTTGGTATCAGGAGTTGCCATGCCCCGTCGCCTTCGGCTCGTCTTGCCCGGCGTTCCCTTACATGTGGTGCAACGTGGCGTGAATCGCCAAGCCTGCTTTCTTGATAGGCAAGACAAGCAGCGTTATCTGGATTATCTGCACAGTTGTTTGGCGCTTGCACCATGCCATCTGCATGCGTATGTGCTGATGAATAATCATGTGCATCTATTGCTTTCCACGCAAAGCACAACGTCCCTGTCGTTGCTGATGAAAATGCTGAACCAGCGTTATGTGCAGTATTTCAACTGGCGTTATGGCCGCACCGGCAGTTTGTGGGAGGGCCGCTACAAATCTTGCCTGGTACAGGGCGAGCGTTATTTATTGATTTGCCAGCGCTATATCGAACTTAACCCTGTCAGGGCCGGTATCGTGGCATTGCCTGGTCAATATTGCTGGTCCAGTTATCGAAGCAATGCGCAGGGCGTGCATGATGATCTGCTGTCTCCGCATTCTTTATATATGCAACTTGGATGTGATGTGCTTGAGCGGCAAAAGACATACCAATCGTTATTTCAGGATGAATTAGGCGATCGCTGCATCGGACAACTGCGAGAAGCAGTCAATGCTGAATTTGCGGTGGGGGATCAGGCGTTTTTACGACGCGTTGCGGAACTGAACCGGTAGCCCGCAGCGGAGATCCGGGGTCAGACCCGGCGGGTCTGACCCCAGCTTTTTGCCGCGTGAATCAGTTACGCTCGCGCAGGATGCGGTTGACGCCGGCCACGCGGCGCACATTGCGCAGCAGGGCGGCCAGGTGGACCCTGTCCTTGACCTGCACGGTGAAGCGCAGCTGGTCGAGCACGTTGTCCTTGTCTTCGTCCATGCCCACATAGATGATGTTGGCGTCCGATTCGCCGATTTCGGCGGCCACGCGGGCGAGGATGCCCCGTTCGCTGTTGATCAAGACCTTGATGCGGCAGTCGAAGCGGCGGTTTAGTTCGGTTCCCCAGCGCACGGCGATCCAGCGGTCCGGTTCCTTGGCGCGCTGGCGTTTCGCTTGCGAGCAGTCGCTCGTGTGCACGAGCAAGCCCTGGTCGCGGCGCAGCTGGCCGATGATCTGGTCGCCGGGAATCGGCAGGCAGCAGGGCGCCAGTTGCACGGACACGCCTTCGCTGCCGCAGATGGTGACGGGGTCCAGTTCGCTGCCGCTGTTGTGTTCCACGGGCATGCTGGCCGCTTCGCCGCCGATCAAGCCGAAGATGTGGCGCGCCACCAGGGTGGCCATGCGCTTGCCGATGCCGATGTCCGCGTACAGCTCGTCCATGGAATTGGCGCTCGATTCGTTGAGCAGGCGTTCGACCAATGGCGCTTGCAGGTCGGCGTCGATGTTCAGGGTGTGCAGCGCCTGCGACAGCAATTGCTGGCCCAGGGCGATCGATTCGGGCAGGTTGATCGTGCGCAAGTGGTGGCGGATGGCCGAACGGGCCTTGCCGGTGCGCACGAACGACAGCCACGTCGGGCTGGGGCGCGACGAGGAATCGGTGATGATTTCGACGATGTCGCCATTGTGCAGCTCGGTGCGCAAGGGCGAGGTTTCGTTGTTGATTTTCACGGCCACGGTCTGGTCGCCGATGCCCGTGTGGATCGAGTAGGCGAAGTCGATGGCCGTGGCGCCGCGCGGCAGGGCGATGATCTTCGACTTCGGCGTAAACACGTAGACGGAATCGGGGAACAGGTCGACCTTGACGTGTTCGAGGAATTCGGCCGAGTCGCCCGTCTGCTGCTGGATGTCGAGCAGCGATTGCAGCCACGCATGGGTGCGCTGCTGCAGGTCGGACGGGTTCGATTCGCCGCTCTTGTACAGCCAGTGCGCCGCCACGCCGGACTCGGCCGTGCGGTGCATTTCCTGCGTGCGGATCTGGAATTCCACGGGCGTGCCGTACGGGCCGATGACGGTCGTGTGCAGCGACTGGTAGCCGTTCAGCTTGCGGATCGCGATGTAATCCTTGAACTTGCCCGGCATGGGCTTGTACAGGCTGTGCAGGGTGCCCAGGGTCACGTAACAGTCGGCAAAGCTGCCCACCACCACGCGGAAACCGTACACGTCCAGCACTTGCGAGAACGACAAATGCTTGCTGCGCATCTTTTTATAGATGTCGTACAGGGTCTTTTCGCGGCCCGTGACGTCGGCTTCGAGCTCGGCCATGGACAAGGTGCTTTTCACCGCTTCCATGATCTTGTTGACCACCTCGCGCCGGTTGCCGCGCGCCGCCTTGACGGCTTTCGCCAGGGTGCGGTAGCGCATCGGATACAGGTGCGAGAACGACAGGTCCTGCAGCTCGTGGTAGATGTTGTTCAGGCCGAGACGGTGCGCGATCGGCACGTACACTTCCATGGTCTCGCTGGCGATGCGGCGTTTTTTCGCCGCCGTCATGAAGTCCAGGGTGCGCATATTATGCAGGCGGTCGGCCAGCTTGATCAGGATCACGCGCACGTCGGATGCCATGGCCAGCAGCATCTTGCGGAAGTTTTCCGCCTGCGCTTCGATCTGGCTCTGGAATTCGATCTTTTCCAGCTTCGACAGGCCGTCGACCAGGTGCGCCACCGGAGCGCCGAAGCGCTCGATCAATTCTTCCTTCTTGACGTCCTGGTCTTCCATGACGTCATGCAGCAGGGCGGCCATGATGGCTTGCGCGTCGAGCTTCCAGTCGGCGCAGATTTCGGCGACGGCGATCGGATGCGAGATATACGGCTCGCCCGAGCGGCGCATCTGGCCCAGGTGCATTTCGTCGGAGAAGCGGTAGGCTTCCTTGACTTTTTTCAGGTCGGCGGGAGACAGGTATTCGGCCAGCTTGTCGGCCAGGTGGCTGACGGAAGCCACGCCGAGGGCGGGCGCTGGCGGTGCTGCGGGGGTGTTGCTGCCGGACGTGCCGGCGCCGGGCGCGGAAGCGCCCTGCGATTTTGCCGCCTGGCGCGAGGCCAGGGGCGGCAGTGCTGCGGAAGTCGTGTCGGCTGGGGTCAGACTCATAAAACGTCGCGTTGCTTCACAGTGTGAATAAAGGATACGGTAGAACCAGGGGTCAGCACTGTTCCGGCACGCGGGTTCCCACTTACATCGGGACCTTTTTCAGCATTTCGATGCCGACTTTACCGGCAGCGATTTCACGCAGTGCGACGACGGTAGGCTTGTCCTTGGCTTCCACCTTTGGGGTGTGGCCTTGCAACAACTGACGTGCGCGATAGGTCGCAGCCAGGGTCAGCTGGAAACGGTTAGGGATCTGCTTCAGACAATCTTCGATTGTGATACGGGCCATAGTAACTCCTAAAATTTTTGCGTGGTGCTGTGTGAACTGGCGTGCCGTTGCAGCGTTTTTACTCTGCGTGCAGGCCCAGCTGGGCGAATAGCGATGCGTTGCGGGCCGCTTGTTGCGCAAACCGGCAACGGGCCGCTCTCACGATCGCGCTCAGTTCGGACAAAGCGACCGTAAACTCTTCATTGATAATAACATACTCGAACTCGGGAGCGTGTGCGATTTCGCCGCCGGCCGCCAGCAGGCGGCGCGTGATCACGTGCGGCTCGTCCTGGCCGCGCTTGTTCAGGCGTTCTTCCAGCGCATCGATCGATGGCGGCAGGATGAAAATGCCGGCCGCGCGCGGGAATTGCTTGCGCACCTGGCGCGCGCCTTGCCAGTCGATTTCCAGCAGGATATCGGTGCCGGCGGCCATTTGCTGTTCCACCATGATGCGCGAGGTGCCGTAGTAGTTGCCGTGCACTTCCGCCCATTCCAGGAATTCGCCCTGGTCGGCGCGCGCGACAAAGTCTTCCGCCGTCGTGAAATAGTACTCGCGGCCATGCTGCTCGCCCGGACGCGGGGCGCGCGTGGTGGTCGAGATCGACAATTTGATGCCGGGCTCTTGCGCCAGCAATGCATTGACCAGTGTCGATTTGCCGGCGCCCGATGGCGCGGCGACCACGAACAGGCTGCCGGAGAAGGCGGTAGGGTGGCTCATGCGGATCTTTCCATTTGCGTGTGATGGCGGCGCGTGCGCTTGCATGGGCGCCGCCCAATTCGGTATTTTACCAAGAGGCAAGGCGACGAGCCAGCCCTGCGATGCGCCTGGCCGCCGCGCCTGCGCATTTTTTGCTTGTTATCCTGAAGAAATAGTTATCTAATTTGGAATATTTTTCTTTATCGACAGGATGTGCGCATGAAAAATTTCCCGTTTCTCAGTATTGCCCAGGCCATGCTGTTGCTGCGCGTGGCCATCGCCGTGATGTTCATGGCGCATGCCATCACGCGCATCGCCAACGGCACCATTCCCCGCTTTGCCGGTTTTCTGGAAGACAAGGGATTTATCTATGGCCTGGCTGTCGTGTGGGCGATTACCATCGTCGAGATCGTTTGCGGCAGTTTGCTGATCGCCGGCAAATACATGCGCTGGGCGGCGGCCGGCCTGATGGTGATCTGCCTTGGCGGCATCGTCATCGTGCATGCGGCCAAGGGCTGGTTCGTGGGCGAGCATGGCGCCGGCGGCGTGGAGTACAGCATCGTGCTGTTTGTCGCCTGCGTCGTCATCGCCGCCAGCGACAGGGCGCGCACCGGAGCGCGCCTGGCGTAAGTTGCATGCCTTGTCTCAGCGGGGCAGCCGGCCCAGGGCGATTTCGCCGCTATTGAGAACGATGGCCCGGCCATTCACATCGGTGCAGTCGCGGTTGCTGATGCGCACGATGGCGCTGTCGACCGAGACTTCCGCGCCCAGGTTGCTGCGCGAGCAGATGCGGTAGGAGGCGGCGTCGGCGCCCGTGTAGATGGCGGCGCCGCGTTCCTTGAGAGCGAAACACCCGGAGGCGCAGCCTTCAACCGCATACGGCGACGGCTGCTGCGCAGGTTGCGCTTGCGCGCCTGCCGCCAGCAGCGCCAGGGTGACGCTGGCGAGCGTCAGGATGCGTGGTGCGGTCATGGCTTATTCCAGGTTCTGCACCTGTTCGCGCATCTGCTCGATCAGCAGCTTCAAGTCCATCGAGGCGTCGGCCAGTTCCTTGACGGAGGCCTTGGCGCCCAGCGTATTGGCTTCGCGGTTGAGTTCCTGCATCATGAAGTCGAGGCGCTTGCCCACTTGCCCGCCCTTGGTGAGGATGTGGCGCGTTTCGCCCAGGTGGGCCGACAGGCGCGCCAGTTCTTCGGACACATCGATGCGGATGCCGTACAAGATCACTTCCTGGCGGATGCGTTCCATGGCGTCCTGGCGCGACAGGGCCGAATTCGAGCCCTGGCTGGCCAGGCCCAGCGCATCCTGCATGCGCTCGATGGCTTTTTGCTGGAAGGCCGCCACCACTTGCGGAATCAAGGGCGTGATGCGCTTGACGATGGCTTCCATCGCTTCGATGCGCGACACCAGCACCGCTTCGAGCGCCGCGCCTTCGCGCTTGCGGCTGTCGACGAAGGCGGCCACGGTGCGCTTGGTCAGCGCGCCCACGTCCGCCTGCAGGGACTCCTGTCCCACTTGCGCTTCTTCGATGACGCCAGGCCAGCGCAGCAGTTCTGCCACCGTCATGACGGGGGCGGAGACAAAATGCTGGCCCACTTCGTTTTGCAGGCGCGCCAGTTCGGTCAGCAGGGGCACGTTCAGCGCCTGCGTGCCGGCGGTCGCAGCCTTGCGGCCAAAGCTCAGGCGTACCTCGACTTTGCCGCGCGTGATGGCGGACATGACGGCGGCGCGCAAGTCAGGTTCCAGGGCCCGCAGATCGTCGTTGATCCGGAATTGCAGGTCGAGAAAGCGTGAGTTGACGCTCTTGATTTCAATTGTCAGTGTGCCTGCAGCACCTTCGCTGGTGGCAACCGCGTAGCCTGTCATGCTTGAAATGCTCAAAGGATTCCCCGATTTGATCTTGTATACAGTCACTTATACACTTAATCAGCCAGCGCAGGCAATACTGCCCGCGCCGCGAAACAGGACCGAAGTGCCCGATGGCCTGAAAATTGCTGAATAGTGTGCGTTTTACGGCATTGTAAAGAAAATTGTGTTTGGCGGGGCAGGATTGTAGGGATCATGTGTGCGCCGCCCGCCATTGCGCCCTGCGCTGTTGCATGGCTGCAAATGGGCGCGCGCGCGGTGGTAGAATCGCTGCCGCAACCCCAATCACACAGGACATCCCCATGACATTCGAATCCCGCCCGAGCGGCCGCGCCGTCGATGCGCTGCGCGCCATCCGCATCACCCGCCAGTACACCAAACATGCCGAAGGGTCGGTGCTGATCGAGTGCGGCGACACCAAGGTCATCTGTACCGCCAGCATCGAAGACAAGGTGCCGGGCTTCCTGAAGGGCAAGGGCCAGGGCTGGTTGACGGCCGAGTACGGCATGCTGCCGCGCTCGACGCACACGCGCATGGACCGCGAAGCGGCGCGCGGCAAGCAGTCGGGCCGCACGCAGGAAATCCAGCGCCTGATCGGCCGCTCGCTGCGCGCCGCCTTCGATTTGCAGGCGTTCGGCGAACGCACCCTGCACCTCGATTGCGACGTGATCCAGGCCGACGGCGGCACGCGCACGGCCTCGATCACGGGTGCCATGGTGGCCGCGTATGACGCGTTTTCCCAGCTGCAGGCGCGCGGCGCGATCGCCGCCATCCCCGTGAAAAGCTTCGTCGCCGCCATCTCGGTGGGCGTCTACCAGGGCATGCCGGTGCTGGACCTCGACTACGTGGAAGACTCGGGCTGCGACACGGACATGAATGTGGTGATGACGGAAGCGGGCCACTTCATCGAAGTGCAGGGCACGGCCGAAGGCGCCGCCTTTGACCGCGCCGGCATGAACCGCCTGCTGGACCTGGCGCAGGGCGGCATCGCCGACCTGATCGCCCTGCAAAAGCAAGCTCTCGGCATGTAATCTTTACATAAATTTACATGTCATTGCCCGCTGCGCCGGGCAAAAAGCCCACACCTGCCGTTTTTTTCGGCAGCGGCGGGCCAGGGTGAGGGGAGCGCAAAAGGTTTACAATGTCGGCACTTCAACCGGACTACTGACATGACCCAACGCCTCATCCTCGCCTCCAACAACGCCGGCAAGCTCAAGGAATTCAACGAGCTGCTCTCGACCATCGGTTTTTCCGTCCACGCCCAGGGCGAATACGATGTGCCGGAAAGCGACGAACCGTTCCACACCTTCGTTGAAAACGCCCTGCAAAAGGCGCGCCACGCATCTCGCCTGACGGGCTTGCCGGCGCTGGCAGACGATTCCGGCGTGTGCGTCAATGCGCTCGGCGGCGCGCCCGGCGTGTATTCGGCCCGCTATGCGGGCGAGCCGAAATCGGATGCGGCCAACAGCGCCAGGCTGATCGCCGACCTTGAGGCGCATGCCGACAAGTCCGCGTATTACTACTGCGTGCTGGTGTATGTGCGCCATGCGGACGACCCGCAGCCCGTGATCGCCGACGGCCGCTGGAACGGCGAGATGATCGCCACGCCACGCGGCAACGGCGGCTTCGGCTACGATCCGCATTTCTTCATTCCCGCGCTGGGCAAGTGCGCGGCCGAACTGACGTCCGATGAAAAGAACGCGCTGTCGCACCGCGGCCAGGCCCTGCGCGCGCTGGTGGAAAAGCTGCGATGATCCCGATCAAACTGGTGGGCGCCGTTGCCCAATCGGCCGCCAGGTCGGCAGCCAGGCCCGCGCCGCAGGAAGGCATTTCCGGCGCGGCCGGGGCGGCCCTGAAGTACCTGCAGCCGGGCGCGCTGAACCTGACGGCCCTGCCGCCGCTGTCGCTGTACATTCACTTTCCGTGGTGCGTGAAAAAATGCCCGTATTGCGACTTCAATTCGCACGAGGTGCGCGGCGACCTGCCGGAAGCCGAATACCTGGCGGCCCTGCGGCTGGACCTGGAGATGGCACTGCCGCTGATCTGGGGCCGCAAGATCCACACCATCTTCATCGGCGGCGGCACGCCCAGCCTGATGTCGGCGGCGGGCCTGGACCGGCTGATGTCGGACGTGCGCACCCTGCTGCCATTGGAGCCCGATTGCGAAATCACCATGGAAGCCAATCCTGGCACCTTTGAAGCGGAAAAATTCAAGTCTTACCGGGCCAGCGGCATCAACCGGCTGTCGGTCGGCATCCAGAGCTTCAATGGCCGCCATCTGCAGGCGCTGGGGCGCATCCATGACGACAACGAGGCGCGCCGCGCGGTGGAGATCGCGCATGCCAACTTCGACAATTTCAACCTCGACCTGATGTACGCGCTGCCCACGCAGACGCTGGACGAAGCGCGGCAGGACCTGGAGACGGCGCTGTCGTTCGCGCCGCCGCACCTGTCGCTGTACCACCTGACCCTGGAACCGAACACCCTGTTCGCCAAGTATCCGCCCGCGCTGCCGGACGACGACGAGAGCGCCGATATCGCCGACATGGTGGCCGCGCGCGCCGCGCAGGCCGGCTATGGCCGCTACGAAGTGTCGGCCTATGCGCAGCCGGGCCGCCAGGCACGCCACAACCGCAATTACTGGGAATTTGGCGACTATCTCGGCATCGGCGCGGGCGCGCACTCGAAGATTTCGTTCCCGCACCGCGTGCTGCGCCAGGCCCGCTACAAGCAGCCGCGCGCCTACATGGACGCGGTACTGGCCGGTAATCCGGTGCAGGAAGAGCGCGAACTGGCGCGCGAGGAAATGGGCTTCGAATTCATGTTGAATACCCTGCGCCTGACGCAGGGCTTTGCGCCGAACCTGTTCGCCGAGCGTACGGGCCTGGCCCTCAACGCCATCGAGCAGCCGCTCAATGCGGCCGAAGCGAAAGGCTTGCTGTACCGCGACCACCAGGTCATCCGTCCGACGGAACGGGGATTGTGCTTCCTGAATGACCTGCAGCAGATGTTCCTGGAGGATTAATGCGTGGTGACGGCGCGCAGGCGCTGCAGCTTGGCCGCATACAGAGTATGGTCGCTGCGCGTGGTGCTGTTGTTCATCGCCAGTTCCAGCTGCTTGCCGGCCTGCTCCATCTGGCCCAGGCGCGCATAGGCTTGCGCCAGCCAGAAGTGAAATTCGTGGTAGTACGGGTCGCGCGCGATTTCACGTGAAAACAGCTGTATCGCCCGCACGTAATCGTTTTGCTGCATGGCCGCCTTGCCCAGGTTGAAGTAGTGGAAAGGCGGCTGCGGCTGCAGCGCCAGCAGGCGCCGGCGCAGCGGCAGCGCTTCTTCGGGCAGGCCGGACGCTTCCAGCACCTGCGCCAGGTTCGACAGCAGCACCGTGTTGTCCGGCGTGCGCGTCAGCGCATGGGCGAAAGTGCGCCGCGCTTGCGCCAGGTCGCCATGGCGGAACTGGATCACGCCCAGGGTGTTGTAGGCGCCGCTGAACGAGGGGTCTTGCAGCAGCGCTGCCCGGGCCCACCAGTATGCCTGATTCAGCTGGCCCTCGCTCATGGTTTCGGCGGCGCGGTTGTTCATGTACATGGCGAGCACGGTCGCTTCGTCGAGTTCTCGCGTGCGGTAGCCGCCTATCTCCGCGGACGGCAGGAAATCGATCACCATCATGCCCTTGGCATCGTACCTGCCGGATTTGTCGTCCAGCCGCTGGCCCAGTACCAGGTTGACGTGGCCGGCGACAAAATACATGTCGCCGCTGCGGCTCCAGCTTTCTTCGCCGAGCACCTCCTGGTAGCGCACCTGCAAGCCCATTTCATGTGCCAGCGCCGCCGTCATGATCACCAGCGACAGGCAGTTGCCCTGGCGCGCGGCGAACGTTTCGCGCGCATTGCGGGTCATGGCCGCATCGTACTCGAGTTTCAGCCTGCTCTTGTCGTACAGGGCGTCATACAGGGCCGCGCGGTCATTCTTGTTGCGCGCTTCGCGCCGCACTTGCGTGCGCACATACTGGCGCATGGTCTCGTCGATGGCAAAGACCTGGCTGGCGTCGATGGCGGCGGCCGGCGCGAAATCGCCGTCGTTGAAGATGGGGGGCAGGCTGGCTGGCGGTGCTACGCTGCAGGCCGCCAAAGCGCCGCAGAGCAGGGCGGCGCCCAGGCGCTTGAAGCAAGCGGCGAAAACAAGATAGGGGCGCATGGTCTCTCCCTGGAGGCGCCGGCTGTCTCATGTCGCGGTGGCGCGCCAGTCCCACCTGAAACCAGTATCGGCGCGCCTGGCGCCGCTGTCAAATGGTTTCAAGCGCCTTGCCGCCGCCTGCACGGTGCTGGAAAGCGGGTGTAACGCCGGACTTAAAACCGCGGGCTTAAAACTCTTCCCAGTCCTGCTCGCCGGCGATGTGCGATGGCGTTTTGCGCGCCGCGGCGCCGGCCGCCTTGGGTGCTGCGGGTTTGCCGGCCCTGGCCTGGGGCGGGCGTGGCGCGAGTTTTTGCGTGGTGGCAATGGCGGCCCTGGCCGGCCGCGCGGCGCGCACCGGCGCCGCCGTGGCCACGTGCTCGAGCTGGAAGCCGGCCGCCACCTGCGCCAGGCGCGCCGCCTGGTCCTGCATGCTTTCGGCTGCCGCCGCCGCTTCTTCCACCAGCGCCGCATTTTGCTGCGTCACCTGGTCCATCTGCGCGATGGCCTGGTTGACCTGGTCGATGCCCATGCTTTGCTCGGCGCTGGCGGCAGTGATCTCGGCCATGATGTCGGTGACCCTGCGCACGCTGTCGACCACTTCGCCCATGGTGCTGCCGGCCTGCTGCACCAGCCGCGTGCCGTTGTTGACTTGCTCCACAGAGTCGCCGATCAGGGTCTTGATTTCGCGCGCCGCCGCGGCCGAGCGCTGCGCCAGGCTGCGCACTTCCGTGGCGACGACGGCAAAGCCGCGCCCCTGCTCGCCGGCGCGTGCCGCTTCGACCGCCGCGTTCAGGGCCAGGATATTCGTCTGGAAGGCGATGCCGTCGATGACGCCGATGATGTCGACGATTTTCGTCGAGGCCGTATCGATGGCGCCCATGGTGTCGACCACCTGGCTGACGATGCCGCCGCCCCGTTCGGCCACGCCGGATGCGGCCACCGCCATCTGGTTGGCCTGGCGCGCGTTGTCCGCATTCTGCTTGACGGTGCTGGTCAATTCTTCCATCGACGACGCCGTCTCTTCCAGCGAACTGGCCTGCTGTTCCGTGCGCGCCGACAGATCCTGGTTGCCGGCGGCGATTTCGCCCGACGCCGTGGCGATCGCGTTGGTGCCCGTCTGCACTTCCGACACCACCTTGCGCAGCGCCTCGTTCATGCCGTGCAGCGCGCGCATCAGGTCGCCGATTTCATCGCTGGCAGGCGTGCCGAAATGCGTGCGCAAGTCGCCGTCGGCCACCGTTTCCGCCACTTTCACGGCGGCTTTCAACGGCTGCGTGATCGAGCGCGTGATCAGCCAGGCGCAGACGCTGCCCAGCGCCACCACCAGCGCGCACAAGGTCAGCAGCAGGGTGAAGCTGCGCCCGTTGGCCGCCTCGATCGCGTGCGCCGTGGCGTCGATGGCCTGGCGCTGCTGCGACAGCAGGGCCTTGACGTTGTTCTGGTACTTGGCGGCGGCCGGCGCGAAGCTGTCGCGGTAGACGCTTTCCGCCTGCGCCGCATTGCCGCCCTTGCGCGCATTCATCACCAGGGTCTTGGCATCCTGGTACTTGACGCGTTCGGCAATGGACGCCTTGAAAATGGCCTTTTCCTCGTCGCTGACGAGCAGGGTTTCGATTTGCTTCAGCAGCTCGCCGCCCTGCTTGGTGCTGTCGGCGATGGTGTCGGCAAACACGTTCGACAGGGTTTCATCCGTGCTCCTGGCGATCATCGAAGTGCGCGCGATGGCCGAGTAAATCAGTACGTACCAGTCCGATACGAGGCGTTCCTTGGCCAGCGGCTTTTCCATCATTTGCCGCGTCGCTTCGGCATTCACGCTGGCGCTGTACAGCGCGTACGAGGTGGAGATCACGGACAGCAGCAGCACCAGCGCGAAGCCTGCAGCCAGGCGCGTGCCGATACGAAGGTGGGAGAGGGCGTGCATGGTTGGAACTCCTGTCGCAGAGAGATTAAAGGTTGCCTGTGCGACATAGTATGCACTGATAAGTGACCAAGAGGCGAGGGAAAAGCGCGCTTGTCTTTGCGCCTGTTGCAGCCACGCCCGTGCTACAGATCGCCCGCCTGGCGCAAGTCCGGCTGCTCGGCCCAGCGGGCGAAGGCGGCCGCCATGCGCTCGCTTTCCGCGATGGCGCGGCGCCAGTCGCGCATGCGCGCCGCGTGGTCCTGGCCGTAATGGGGGAAGTCGCGCCGGTCCGGCAATTTGCCATTGGGCAGGCTGGCCACGAAGGCGGGCGAGGGCGAGACGAGGATCATGTTGTCGAGTGCGCCATCGCCGCGGCGCGCGCGGCGCCAGGGCATGGTCTTGTCCAGCCAGCCCGGCACGATATGGTCGGCAAAATGCGGGTACAGCACCAGGTCCGGTTCGCGCTGGTAGGGCAGGTGCAAATGATAGTCGACCAGGCCGCCGTCCCAGTAGCGCCCTGGCGGCGCGCCGGCGATGTCCGTGACCGCGTCGAGCACCAGCGGGATGGAGCCGGAAGCGAGCAGCGCGTCGCGCAGGTTGTCCTGCGCCAGCGGCACGAAATGCGAATGAAAGGCGTCGAAGCGCGAGCGCAGCCAGCTGGCGCCGTCCGGTCCGGCATGGAACACGGTGCGTTCCAGCGAGGCGGCCAGCCGCGCGCGCGCCACGGCGTTGCCGGCGGCCGCCAGCAGGAAGCCGAGCCGGTCGCGCCATTTGCCAGGCTGCGCCAGCGCGCCGATGCCGCGCACGGCCAGCACCGACAGGCTATGGCGCTCGTGCCGCAGCAGTTGCGCATCCTGGCCATCGAGGACGGCGTCGAGCAGGGCGCGGCACGTGCGGCTGACGTGCGCCGCATCGGGTTTGTCGGGATAGCGCTGGCCCACGTATTCGCGCACCAGGCGGCGCTGCGCGGCCACCGGGTCGGGGAACACGGCGGCGGCCATGCGCCAGGCGCCGATCGAGGCGCCGACGAACTGGCGCGGGCGCGGCGCCTGCGCCAGGAAGTCGCCGAACAGCCAGCAATCGAGCTGGTGCAGGATCAAGCCTTTCGGCCCGCCCGCGGCGGCGGGAACGATGGCGATGTCGCTGGCGCGCACCCCGTTTTCGGCGATGCGCGCCCGGGCGCGGCGGCCCAGGCGGATGGTGATCGGTGATTGCATGAGTAGTCGCTGGCGGCCTGTAGCCAGGTATTTTACCGCCAGCGCGGCGACACGGCACAGACGCGCTCGGTATAGTCACATTGTTAGTATTAATAAATTTCTTTAAGGCAACCATTCTATTGAGAAATGTTGCATAATATTGGACGTTGAATTTTTGGCATGTGCCAAGGATTCCTTATGTCTTGCTTTTTTTTATTGGAATCGTATGCAACTGAATCACGCTTTTGTTCTGACCCTGATCGCCGCTTCGCTCGCCGCTTGCGGTGGCGGCGGTTCGTCTTCCCCATCCGACACGACGGCTGTCGTGAATACGGCCAAGCCTGCCGATCCGGTGACGCCCGTCGTTCCCGTCGTGCCAACGGCTACCGGCGAAAACACGGGTGCCGTCAGCGCCCGTTTCGCCAATGGCGACAACAGCCGCTACATCTTTACGTCGATCGGCTTGCAGAGCAGTGGCAAGGCCAGCCCGCTGGTACAGGATGCCTCCGGCGCCCTGAGCACGATCAGCGGCATCGTCTTCACGGGCAACCCGGCCGTGACGCGCGAAATCAGCGGCGACGCGGCCTTTGCGCAGGGACGCTGGTTCAAGGGCGCGTTCAGCAATAGTACGGGCGC
The DNA here is from genome assembly GCF_001758625.2 of Janthinobacterium sp. HH102. Classification (NCBI taxonomy): domain Bacteria; kingdom Pseudomonadati; phylum Pseudomonadota; class Betaproteobacteria; order Burkholderiales; family Oxalobacteraceae; genus Janthinobacterium; species Janthinobacterium sp. HH102. The sequence continues at coordinate 5,152,687 of NZ_CP062062.1, read as the reverse complement.
CACTACGTTGAGCGGCAACAATGCCAGTGGGCATTACGTCGCCTATAACGTGCTCGCCGCGCTGCCAGCGACCGGCACCTTCACCTGCGATGCGGGCACGTTCACGGCGCCTAGCTATACGGGCGGCAGCAGCGTCTCGTCGACCGCCAACTTCGGCACGGCCAGCGGCACTGCCAGCATGTCCTTCGATGCCTCGGGCGCCAAGGTCGTGCTGGCCATCGACGCCAGCGCCGGCGGCAGCACGGGCAAGGTATCGGCTTCGACGACCATGGCGTCGGCCGCGTCGAGCAGCATCACCGGTGGCTACCTGTCGAATGGCACGGGCGCGCAGCTGATGCTGGGCGACGGCGGCGCTGGCCGCTATCTGCTGATCGCCGCCTACAAGGCGCAGCTGGCGAATGGCGCCAACTACCAGGGCGTGGCCACCTTCCGTTGCTCTTGATGACGCCTGACGGCACCTGCTGCGCGTCGTGATTTGCGGCCGCTCGCAATGGTGCCGTCAGTCGCCCTGAGGCCAACGAGGACGACTAGAATAAAAAAAGCGGCGTCCGTGCAATGCACGGCGCCGCTTTTTTTCGCCGGTCGGAATGATGCGATTACCGCAGCGCCGCGATCATCTGTTTCAGCTTGCCGGAATCGACGCAGAAGGCGCGGATGCCTTCGGCCAGTTTTTCCGTCGCCATCGCGTCTTCATTCATCATGAAGCGGAAGGCTTCTTCGTTCAGCGACATTTGCACGATATTGGTCGATGGCGCCGCTTCGGCGCTCAGCTTGCGTTCCACCGGCGCATCGCTGTCGGCCAGCTTTTGCAGCAGGTCGGGGCTGATGGTGAGCAGGTCGCAGCCGGCCAGTTCGAGAATTTGCGACGTGTTGCGGAAGCTTGCGCCCATCACCTCGGTCTTGTAGCCGAACTTGCGGTAGTAATTGTAGATGCGGCGCACCGATTGCACGCCCGGGTCTTCCGCGCCCATGTAGTCGATGCCCGTCGATTTCTTGTACCAGTCGTAGATGCGGCCGACGAACGGGGAAATGAGCTGGGCGCCCGCTTCGGCGCAGGCAATCGCCTGGGCCAGCGAGAACAGCAGGGTCATGTTGCAGCGGATGCCTTCCTTTTCCAGGATGGCGGCGGCGCGGATGCCTTCCCAGGTGGAGGCGATCTTGATCAGCACGCGCTCGCGTGGTATGCCCGCGTTCGAATACAGGGCGATCAGGTCGCGGCCCTTGGCCACCGTGCCCTGCGTGTCGAACGACAGGCGCGCATCGACCTCGGTGGAGACGCGGCCGGGGATGGTTTGCAGGATTTCCACGCCAAAGGCGATCAGCAGGCGGTCGATGATCTCGGTGGTCGAGGCGTTCGGATGGTCGCTCACGGCCTTTTCCAGCAGCGGCTTGTATTCATCCTTCTGCACGGCCTTCAGGATCAGCGACGGATTCGTCGTCGCATCGCGCGGCGTGTAGGCCTGGATCGATTGGAAGTCGCCGGTGTCGGCCACCACGGTAGTAAATTGCTTCAGTTGTTCGAGTTGGTTCATGGCTGCACAGGAAAGAGTGAATGGGCTTGCCAGGGTATTGTACCGAATGCGGGACGGTGGCGGCGCTTTTAACCCAAGGGCTAAAGTGCCGGGGTCGGACCCGGCGGGTCTGGCCCCGGATTGCCGCTTTTTAGCCGATAAACGAATCAAACTGCATGTCGAATTCCTGCAGCGCCTTTTGCGCATTCTGCATCTTCTTGCGGAATTCCGGTCCCCGTTGCAGGGCCAGGCCCACGGCCAGCACGTCGATCACGACCAGGTAGGCCAGGCGCGCCGAAATGGGCGTGTAGGGGTCGGTGTTGAAGACCAGGTCGATCGGGATCAGCACGGTCGCCAGGTCGGCCAGCGGCGTGCCCGATGGGGCCAGCACGACAACGTCGGCGCCGCCGCGGCGCGCCAGTTTCACTGAGCGCACCAGGGCGGGGCTGTTGCCGCGCTGCGAGATGGCCACCAGGCAGTCGCCGCCGCGCAGCAGGGCCGCCGCGATGCTGTGGATGTTCGGGTCGCTGTAGGCCACCGTCGGTACGCCCGAACGGAAGAACTTGTGCTGCGCGTCGGCCGCCACGATGCCCGACGTGCCCTGCCCATAGAATTCGATCTTGCTGGCGCGCGAGAGGATGTCGAGTGCGCGCTGTATCGCTTCCGGATTCAGGTTGTTGCGCAGGTCGAGCAGGGTATTGATCGAGCGGCTGCAGATTTTATTCACCAGGTCGGCCGCCAGGTCGTCCTGCGCCGGCTGCTCATTCGCGCCCGGCATGGCCAGCGCCAGGCCCTGCGCCAGTTTCAGCTTGAATTCATGCCAGCCGTCATAGCCCAGCGTGCGGCAAAAGCGCACCACGGTCGGTTCCGACACCTGCGCGCTTTTCGCCAGCGCCGTGATGTTCTGGCTGACCGTCTGGTTGGGCTGGTCAAGCACGGCCAGCGCGACCTTTTTCTCCGACTTGGAGAGCGAATCGAGCTGGGTGCGGATGGAATCGAGTAGCATTGATTGATCTTCTGGCAGTAATGCCGTAAGTTTGCGTCCTTTTCACCCCAAAAGCAAAGTTCCGGGGTCGGACCCTCAGGGTCCGACCCCAGTATTTCGCCGTTCAGGGTTAAGCCAAATCTTAACGGCTTCAGTCCTCTGGCAAGGCCTCTTCACGCCACTGCAAGCCATCGCGGCCGATCAGGGCGCTGGCGGCCGCCGGGCCCCAGGTGCCGGCCGTGTACGGAATCGGCGCGCTGTCGTTCTGTTCCCAGTTGTCGAGAATCGGCTCGACCCATTCCCAGGCCGCTTCCAGCTCGTCGCCGCGCATGAACAGGGTCAGCTGGCCGCGCAGGACGTCGAGCAGCAAACGCTCGTAGGCGTCCATGCGCGGGGTCTTGAACGATTCGCGGAAATCGAGTTCCAGTTCCGCCGGTTTCAAGCGCATGCCGTCGCCCGGGGTTTTCGCCATCAGGTTCATGCGCAAGCCTTCGTCCGGCTGCAAACGGATCACCAGGCAGTTCGGCTGGAAGCTGGACGTCGGCTGGTTGAAGATCGAATGCGGAATCTGCTTGAAGCGCACGACGATCTCGGCCAGGCTGTCGGCCATGCGTTTGCCCGTGCGCAGGTAGAACGGCACGCCGGCCCAGCGCCAGGTGTCGATTTCCGCCTTCAGCGCAACGAAGGTTTCGGTGCGCGAATGTTCCGGCGCATCGGGCTCGTCGCGGTAGCTCGGCACTGTGGCGCCATCGACGTGGCCGGCGCGGTACTGGCCGCGCACGATGTTTTGCGCCAGGGTGGTCGGTGTGAATTTTTTCAGCGAGCGCAGCACTTGCAGCTTTTCATCGCGCACGGCGTCCGGCGCGATCGAGGTCGGCGGCTCCATGGCGACGATGCACAGCAGTTGCAGCAAGTGGTTTTGCAGCATGTCGCGCAGCGCGCCCGAGGTGTCGTAGTAACCCATGCGGTTGCCCACGCCCAGCTTTTCGGCGATGGTGATCTGCACGTCGGAAATCCATTCGCGGCGCCACAGCGGTTCGAACAGGATGTTGCCGAAGCGCAGGGCCAGCAAGTTCTGCACGGTTTCCTTGCCCAGGTAATGGTCGATACGGTAGATCTGCGATTCCTGGAAGACCTTGCCCACTTCGGCATTGATCTGCTTGGCGCTGGCCAGGTCGCGGCCCAGCGGCTTTTCCAGCACCACGCGCGAATTCGGCGTGACCAGGCCGTTGTCTTCGAGGTTGTCGCAGATGAGGGCGAACAGGTGCGGCGGCGTGGCCAGGTAGTACACGCGCGTCAGGTCGGCATCGCCGCGCAGCGCTTCGACCAGCGGCGCGTACGTGGCCGCATCGCTGGCGTTGAGCGACACATACACGATGCGCGCGCAGAATTTGCTCCAGGTGGCGGCGTTCAGGGTGCTGGCCTTGATGTGGGGACGCGAATTGGTCTCCACCATTTTCAGGAAGGCATCCTGGCCGCTGTCCTGGCGGCCCACACAGATGATGCGCGCCGTCGGCGGCAAATCGTTCGCGACGTCGCGCGCATACATTGCAGGCAACAACTTGCGCATTGCTAAATCGCCGCTGCCGCCAAACAGGACCAGGTCAAAATCGGTAAGTGCCATAAGTGAGTGTCGTCGCAAAAGTAAAAGGGCCGGAGCGGGGAGAAAGCCGACCGGAAGTGCCAGTCTGTCGCTACTATAATCGATGGTGTAAATTTACTACGTAGAACAGGCAATTGCAAGAAATTTTACTACATTCCATCCGCTGCCGTCGCCATTTTTCCCGGTATGCCTGCCTGCGATGCCGGCATGGCCATTATATGCCGTTCGCCGGCGCCGGCGCAGCGTCATGCTGGTTATCGGCTTTGCAAAGCAACCATGGTTGCCAGGGAAATTTTCGATTCTCTCCGTCATCATTTGCGCTGTAGCAACAAGGAAATCAAGAAATGCTGTCAGGATCGCCGTTGGCAGCGTAAAGTAGCTTTGAAGAAAGTAAAAAAACGTATAATTCAAGCTCGAATCGATAGCAACTATTGGTTGTATGAAGTTGTACGATATACACTGCACCGTTAGCGCCGGCCATGCCCCAAACCCGCCGTCCGGCGTCCATGCGACGTGCAGTCCGCACTGTCCGCAGCATCAGGGGCGGGCGACTTAACTTTACAAGACGGCTCAAGGGGACACAATGAATTCAATGCAGCAAGATGTCGATGAACGCACCAGCCTGACAGGCAATAACAAATTCGAACTGTTCCTGTTCAAGCTGGGGACCAGTGATCACTCGGCCAGCCGCGAACTGTTCGGCATCAATGTGTTCAAAGTCCGTGAAATCATGGAAATGCCGGCCATCACGGCGGTGGCTGGTTCGCACCCGCACATGCTGGGCGTGGTCAATATCCGTGGTCAGATCGTTCCCGTGATCGACTTGCCGATGGCGGTCGGTTGCAAGAGCAGCGGCTTGAAGATCCTGATGGTGACGGAATTTGCCCGTTCGACACAGGCGTTTGCCGTGGAAGAGGTCGATGAAATCGTGCGCCTCGAATGGAATCAGGTCTTGTCGGCCGAATCGAGCGTCGGCGGCGGCCTCGTCACCAGCATCGCCCGCCTCGACGGCGACACGGACAAGACACGCCTGGCGCAAGTGCTGGACGTGGAGCAAATCCTGCGCAACGTGCTGCCGTCGGGCGACCCGGACGTGGACGAAAACAGCATCGGCCCGCAAGTGCGCTTGCCGGCCGGCGCCGTGATTCTCGCGGCCGACGATTCCTCGCTGGCCCGCTCGTTGATCGAAAAGGGCCTCGAAGCGATGGGCGTGCCTTTCATCATGACGAAGACGGGCAAGGAAGCGTGGGAGCGCCTGCAAGCGATCTCGGCCCAGGCGGCCACGGAAGGCAAGACGGCGAAAGACAAGGTCGCGCTGGTGCTGACCGACCTGGAAATGCCGGAAATGGACGGCTTTACCCTGACGCGCAACATCAAGAACGATGGCCGCTTCTCCAACATTCCCGTGGTGATCCACTCGTCGCTGACGGGCTCGACCAACGAAGACCACGTCAAGGGCGTGGGCGCCGACGGTTATGTGGCCAAGTTCGTCGCGGCTGAATTGGCCGAGACGATCCGCAAGGTGCTGTCGCGGTAATCCGACGGCACCATGGCCAACACTGTTGTCGGATTACGCGGGGCCTTGCCCCGCTAATCCGACCTACGTGAGCGTTAAAAAAGCGCCGGACCCTCGCGGGTGCGGGCGCTTTTTTCGTACCTGACCGTGTTACGCCTGGTAAGGCGTTTCCGGCTGGCCCGCCACGTCCACGCGCACGGACAGCACGTGACCCGTCAACGGATAGTCGGCGATTTCTGCTGCCGAGCGGTTGTGGCTGGCGCTGGTGATGTACAGGGTGCGCAGGTCGGGGCCGCCGAACGTCACCATGGTGGGGCAGCGCACGGGCACCGTAATTTCGCCCAGCAAATGGCCATCGGGGGCGAAGCGCAAGATCTTGCCGCCTTCAAACATGGCCGACCAGTAATTGCCTTCGCTGTCGACGGCCGCGCCATCGGGGCGCCCGCCGTAATCAAACGCCTTCTTGTCCATGGAAAAGCGCTGGAACGGTTGTGGCGCGGAAATGGCTCCCGTGGCCGCATCGAAGTCGAAACGGTCGATGCGGTGCGTGGTGGTATCCGAGTGATACATGGTGCGCCCGTCGGGACTGAAGCCCAGGCCGTTCGACACGGTCATGCCGCCCGACCAGACCTTGCGCACTTGTCCCTTTTCCAGCACGAACATTTCCGCTGCGTCAGTGTTGCGCGGCTCGAAAATCGTGCCGACCCAGAAGCGGCCGGCCGGGTCAACCTTGCCGTCGTTGAAGCGCGTGGTGGCCATGTCGAACGGCGCCGGCGCGATGTGCGCCAGGCTGCCCGTCTTCGTGTCGAGGTGGGCAAAGCCGCTGCGCAGGGCGACGATCAGGCCGCCGCCGGCGTTGATGGCCAGCGCCGACGGTTCCGTCGGCATGGTCCACTGCGCATGCTTGCCGCTGGCCGGGTGCAGCCGGTGCACGGCGCGGCCATCAATGTCGACCCAGTACAGGGCCGCTTCCTTGCCATGCCAGAGCGGGCATTCGCCCACTTGCATGGGCTTGTCGCTGACTACTTTGATTTCGTAAATATTCATAAACCTCAATTAAGTTAATACGCCGCCTTGGCGGCTTTCGCCAGGGCAATCAAGCCATTGGTCGAGCTGTCGTGGTGGTCGGGACGGGCTTCGCCCGTCAGTTCGGCCTGGATTTTCTTGGCCAGCACCTTGCCCAGTTCCACGCCCCACTGGTCGAAACTGTTGACGTTCCACAAGACGCCCTGCACGAAGGTCTTGTGTTCGTACAAGGCGATCAGGGCGCCCAGGGTGGTCGGGGTCAGCTGGTCCATCAAAATGGTGTTGCTGGGGCGGTTGCCGGGGAAAGTCTTGTGCGGCACCAGCGCTTCGATTTCGCTTTCCGGCAAGCCCTGCGCCTGCAGGTCAAGGCGCACTTCCTCGGCCGTCTTGCCCGTCATGAAGGCTTCCGACTGGGCGAAGCAGTTCGCCAGCAGGGCATCGTGGTGGCCCGGCAAATCGTGCGTGGCGCGCAGGGCGGCGATGAAGTCGATGGGGGTGATGTCCGTGCCCTGGTGCAGCAGCTGGAAATACGCGTGCTGGGCATTCGTGCCGCAATCGCCCCAGATGACGGGGCCGGTCGGCACGTCGACGGGCACGCCATCCTTGGTGACGCGCTTGCCGTTGCTTTCCATGTCCAGCTGTTGCAGGTAGGCGGCGAAGCGGCTCAGGTCCTGGTGATACGGTGCGATGGAAACGGAGCCGCAATCGAGGAACTGACGGTTCCAGAAGCCGACCATGGCCAGCACGACGGGCATGTTGTCTTCCAGGGGCGCCTGGCGGAAATGCTGATCCATCGCATGCGCACCGGCGAGGAAATCGCTGAAATATTCAAAACCGACGGACAGGGCCACGGCCAGGCCGATCGAGGACCAGACGGAATAACGGCCGCCGACCCAGTCCCAGAACGGGAACATATTGTCCGGCGAAATGCCGAAATCGACGATGGCTTGCGTGTTGGTCGAGACGGCCACAAAGTGTTGCGCCAGATCCTTTTCTTCGCCTTCGAGCAGGAACCAGGCACGCGCCGTATTGGCGTTGAGCATGGTTTCAGCGGTAACAAAGGTTTTCGAGGCAACAATGAACAGGGTGGTTTCCGGATCGACTTTCGACAGGGTCGCTTCCATGTCGTGACCGTCGACGTTGGAAACAAAGTGCATTTCCAGCCCCGGGTTGGCATACGAGCGCAGCGCCAGGCACGCCATTTTCGGGCCCAGGTCCGAGCCGCCGATGCCGATATTAACGATGTCGCAAATCGGTTTGCCTGTGTAGCCGAGCCAGCTGCCATTGCGGACCTTGTCCGTAAATGCCTTGACGCGCTGCAGTACATCTTGCACGTCAGCATCGATATCCTGGCCATCGACCATCAGCCTGGTGCCGCGCGGCGCGCGCAAGGCGGTATGCAGAACGGCCCGATGTTCGGTAAGATTGATTTTCTCGCCGGTGAACATGGCTTCGCGCTGCGCTTCCACGCCGCGCTCGCGGGCCAGGTCCATCAGCAGCGCCATGGCGGTGGCGTCGACCCGGTTCTTCGAGTAATCGAGCAGCAGGCCGGCCGCATCGACCGTCATCGTCGAGAAACGTGCGGGGTCGGCGGCGAACAGCTGGCGCAGATGCACTTCGCGCAGGCTGGCGCTATGCGCTTGCAGGGACTGGAAACTGGCGGTGGCGGTGATGGCAGGAGTAGGTGCTGGCTGGCGCATGGCGGTCGGCTTGGGTGCTTGTCTCGGTTGAAAGGAGCGCGGCGCGTTCGTGGTGGCGAACAGCGGGTCCGGCATTGGTATGAGAATAATACATCAGAAAAACGTAATTTCACTACAGTTTGTGACGTGAAGCCGATTTTTGTTGTGCTTTTTTTAGCGATTGCACCCGTGCCATATAAGAGCTATGTTGACAGCTGCCGATACGCGATATTTGCCGGGCTTGCCTTGATACGCCGCAATCCGTGGCTTATTTGTGTTATCGGCCCATGCAAGAGTGCTTCTTCTTCACCGTTTTGTAGTAAAATTTCACGAAATACTCATTTTTAAGGAAATCCATATGGCGCTGCATCCAGTAGTCGAATCCGTAACAGCGCGCATCATCGCGCGCAGCCGGCCATCGCGCGGCGCCTACCTGGCGCATCTGGATGCGGCCCGCATCCAGGGCGTGCAGCGCGGCGCCCTGTCGTGCACCAACCTGGCGCACGGCTTTGCCGCCTTTCCCGCCAACGACAAGCTGTCGCTGAAGGAATACAAGAAGCCGTCCGTGGCCATCGTTTCCTCGTACAACGACATGCTGTCGGCGCACCAGCCGTTCGAAGGCTTCCCGCAGATCATCAAGCAAGCCGTGCGCGAAGTGGGCGCCGTCGCCCAGTTCGCCGGCGGCGTGCCCGCCATGTGCGATGGCGTGACGCAAGGCCAGCCGGGCATGGAACTGTCGCTGTTTTCGCGCGACACCATCGCCATGTCGACTGCCGTGGCGCTGTCGCACAATATGTTCGACGCGGCCCTGTACCTGGGCGTGTGCGACAAGATCGTGCCGGGCCTCTTGATCGGCGCGCTGCACTTCGGCCACTTGCCGGCCGTCTTCGTGCCGGCCGGTCCGATGACGTCGGGCCTGTCGAACCAGGAAAAAGCCAAGGTGCGCCAGCTGTATGCGCAAGGCAAGGCCACGCGCGAAGACTTGCTTGAAGGCGAGTCGAAAGCCTACCATGGCGCCGGCACCTGTACCTTCTACGGTACGGCGAACAGCAACCAGATGCTGATGGAAGTGATGGGCCTGCATTTGCCGGGCGCCGCTTTCATCACGCCGAACACGCCGCTGCGCGATGCGCTGACCAGGGCCGCCGCCCAGCGCGCGGCCGTCATCACGGCGCAAAGCGGCAGCTACTTGCCAGTTGGCCATATCGTCGACGAGAAATGTATCGTCAACGCCGTCGTGGGCTTGCTGGCCACGGGCGGCTCGACCAATCACACCCTGCACCTGGTGGCGATCGCCAAGGCGGCCGGCATCGTCATCGACTGGAACGATTTCAATGAACTGTCGGCCATCGTGCCGATGCTCACGCGCATCTACCCGAACGGCGACGCCGACGTGAACCATTTTCACGCTGCCGGCGGTACCGGTTATCTGATCCGCGAATTGCTGGACGCGGGCTTGCTGCACGAAGACGTCAACACCATCCTGGGCCACGGCTTGCGCGCGCATTGCATGGAGCCGTTCCTCGGCGAAGACGGCAAGGTCTTCTGGAAAGATGCGCCGGCCGCCAGCGCCGACGAAAACGTGCTGCGCCCGGCCAGCAATCCTTTCGCGCCGGACGGCGGCATGGTCCTGGTGGCGGGCAACCTGGGCCGCGCCGTGATGAAGGTGTCGGCCGTCAAGCCGCAGCACCGCACGGTCGAAGCGCCTGCCCTGGTATTCAATTCGCAGGAAGACTTCATGGCCGCCTACAAGGCCGGCACGCTGGACCGCGATTTCGTCGCCGTGCTGCGCTTCCAGGGTCCGCGCGCCAACGGCATGCCGGAACTGCATGCGCTGACCCCGGCGCTGGCCAACCTGCAGGATGCGGGCCGTCACGTGGCGCTGGTCACCGATGGCCGCATGTCGGGCGCGTCGGGCAAGGTGCCGGCCGCCATCCACGTCTCGCCTGAAATCCTCGCCGGCGGCCCGCTGGGCCTCGTGCGCGACGGCGACATCATCCGTCTCGACGCCTTTACGGGCGTACTGGAGGCGCTGGTGCCGGCCGACGTCTGGCACGCGCGTGCGCTGGTCACGGCTGACCTGTCGCCGAACCACGTCGGCATGGGCCGCGAGCTGTTTTCCATGTTCCGTTCCACCGTCAGCGCGGCGGAAGAGGGTGCCACCACCTTCGGCCTGCCGTCGCCGATTCCCACCACCGTCGCCTTGCACGACGCCGACAATGTCGGCGATACCGTACCGGGTTCCGATGAAGACTTTTTGGCTAGGAAATAAGAGATGACCATGACACTACTGGAAATTATGCGCACCTCGAGCGTGATCCCCGTGATTGCGATCGACGATCCTGAACACGCCGTACCGCTGGCGCGCGCGCTGGTGGCGGGCGGCATCCGCGTGCTGGAAGTGACCCTGCGCACCAAGCACGGCCTCGAAGCGATCCGCGCCATGTCGGCCGTGCCGGGCGCCATCGTCGGCGTGGGTACCCTGACCCGTCCCGAGGAATTCGTGCAGGCACGCGATGCGGGCGCCGTCTTCGGCGTTTCGCCGGGCCTGACCAGCGCCCTGGTGGCGGCGGCGAAAAGCAGCGGCCTGCCCTTGCTGCCAGGCGTGATGACGCCAGGCGAAGTGATGGCGGCGCGTGAAAACGGCTTCCAGCAGCTGAAACTGTTCCCGGCCGTACCGGCGGGCGGCATCGGCATGCTCAACGCGATCTACGGCCCGCTGCCGGACATCACCTTCTGCCCGACGGGCGGCATCTCGCAAGAGACGGCATCGCAGTTCCTGGCGTGCAAGAACGTCGCCTGCGTGGGCGGCTCGTGGCTGACGCCGAAAGACGCGATCGCGGCCGGCAACTGGGACCGCATCACGGAAATCGCCAAGGCCGCCAGCGGTCTTCGATTGGCTTAAGCGGCACCGGCGCGGCAGGCTTTACGCTTGCCGCGCTTTCTTCTCTTCTTCTTATGCGAGTCTTGCGCCGCCCCCTCACCATCGGCGAAACCGCCATGGCCCGCAGCGTCTTCCAGGGCGCCATCGACTACGCGCGCGTGCGCGTCGTGCGCGGCTCCTTTCTTCCGTTTGGCTTGCAGGACCAGAACACGGCGATGACGCCGCGCGGCAGCCTGCATTTCATGCCGGCCCAGTACCGCGACGACTTTTCCCGCGAAGGCAACAGCGGCAAGCTGTTTTTCATCCACGAAATGGTGCACGTGTGGCAGTACCAGCTCGGCTACAGCGTGCTGCTGCATGGCGTGCTGCTGGCGCTGCGCGGCGGCTACATTGCCCAGCGCGCCTACCGCTACGATGCGCAGGCAGGCGGCGTCCTGTCCGACTTCAACATGGAGCAGCAGGGCGACATCATCGCCCACTACTTCGGCGCGCGCCAGCTGGGCATTCCCGCCTACGTGGCGAAGCTGCCGCAGCTGCAGGACATCCTGCAAGGCTTCCTGATCAACCCCGCCGACCGCCGCCTGCTGCCGCGCTGATGCCGCCGTTACTGCGCGTTCGATGCCAGGCGCACGTCCGGCGCGCGCAGGCTGGCCGCCGCATCCTTGCCCAGCAATAAACGCAGGTCGGCGCCCGCGCCGATGCCGCTGTCGCCGGCCGCCTGCAGTTGCGGCATGCCGCCCAAGACCAGCGCCAGGGCGGCGGCCGCCTGCGCATGGCCGGGGCGGTAGACGATGCTGCTGGCCTGGATGCCGTACGGCCGCTGGTTGCCCAGCCGCAGCACGCTGATGCCCATGCCGCCCAGCATGCCGCGCATGCGCGCCGCCATCCCCGTTTCTCCATTGCCGTTGATGACTTCCAGCCGTGGCAGCGGCGCCGCCTGCTTCGCCAGGGCGGGCACGGCGGCCGGCGCGGCGCGTGGCGCCACGGGCGTGTCGCGCCAGCTCAGCGTGAAGATATTCGGCTGCGACTGCGTCAGCTGCAGGCGGCTGGCCGGTGCCGCCGGCTTGGGCGCCGGCGCCAGATCGGGCGCGACGGCGTCCGCGGTGGCATCGGCCGCATCGACCGTCGCTATGCTGCGCGCCAGCGCCGCGATGGCGAGCTCCAGGTTGGCGCGCGCCGGCTGCTGGCCATTGTCGAGCTGCAGCGACTGGCGCAGCACGGCCGCCGCCTGGGCGTAGTCGCCCTGCAGGTACAGCACGTAGCCGAGGTTGTTGTAGGTCCGGGCCGTCGGCGCTTCTTGCGCCAGGGCCTGCAGCATGGTGCGCGCCGCGTCCAGCTGGCCCAGCTGCGCGTGCAGCACGGCGGCGCCATTGCGCGCGTCGGCCGAGCCGGGCTCAAGCAGCAGCGCTTCGCGGTAGGCGGCCAGTGCCGCGCGCGGGTCGCCCAGTTCCTGCATGCGCTTGCCCAGCTTGCAGAACGCGGCGCTGCGGGCGGCGGGGCTGTCATCGCTGCGCGCCTGGGGCGGCGCGGCGTGATTGGCCTGGCTGTGCTGGCTGGCGGGACCGGGCAGGTGGCCGCAGGCGGGCAGCAGGCCGGCGCAGGCGAGCATGAGCATCAGGGTGGTGTGCTGTGACATGGCGGTTCTCCGGTCAGCTGCCGCTGCCCATGCTGGGCAGGAGCACGCGGTAAATTTGCAGGAAGGCTGGCCCCATCAGGACGACCAGCAGCGAAGGGAAGATGAAAAAGATCAGCGGGAACAGCAGCTTGAGGGCGATCTTCGCCGCTTCTTCCTCGGCCATCTGGCGGCGCTTGGTGCGCAGCTGGTCCGACTGCACGCGCAGCGAGGCGGCGATGCTGGTGCCGAAGCGCTCGGCCTGGATCAGCATGGCTACCAGCGCGTCGACATCCTCGACGCCCGTGCGCAGGGCCAGGTTGCGCAGCGCCCGCTCCTTGGTGTTACCGGCGCGCAGTTCCAGCATCACCAGATGCAATTCCTCGGCCAGCACGGCGCTTTTCAGGGCGATCTCGGCCGCCACCCGGGCCAGCGCCGCATCCATGGCCAGGCCCGCTTCCACGCACACCGTCATCAAATCCAGCGCATCGGGAAAGCTTTCGAAGATATCGCGCTGGCGCCGCTTGATCATTTGTGCCAGCACGATATTGGGCAGGTAGTAGCCGATGGCGGCCACGATCAGCAGCCAGAACAGCAATGCCTTGCCCGCCATCTGGCTGCCCGAGGCGCTCAGTCCCAGGAACAGCAGCAGGGGCAGGCCGATGGCCAGCATGGTCTTGGCGGAAAAGAACAGGATGGGCGCCGATGCCTGGCGCAGGCCGGCATTCATGAAGCGCCGGCGCATCACCGAGCCTTCCCAGCCCTGCTCGGGCAGCGACAGTCTGGCCAGGGGGCCGCTCAGGCGCACCATGCGCGCCAGCCAGGGGCTGGGCGCCGATGCGCCGGGCGCCGCCGCGCTCTTGCCGGTGGCGTTGTCCATGCGCTGGCGCAAGGGATCGGGCGCAAAGCTGCGCATGGCCACCAGCACGGTGCCGAAGACGGCAATGAAGAGCAGGGCGAGAAAGGCGATATGCACGGGATTCATGAGGGTTCTCCTTGCGGGCTCAGACGCGGATGCGGATGATATTGCGCATGACCAGGATGCCGCACACCATCATCACCAGGGCGCCGGCGAGCATCTTGCGTCCGCCCGGGTCGACGAACAGCATTTCCAGGAACTGCGGATTGGTCAGGTGGATCATGGCCGCCGCACCGAAGGGCAGCAGCGACAGGATCCAGGCCGACAGCTTGCCTTCTGCCGACAGCACGCGCACCTGTCCCAGCAGCTTGATGCGCTCGCGGATGATGCGGCTGATGCTGTCGAGCAGCTCGGCCAGGTTGCCGCCCGTTTCCCGCTGGATCAGCACGGCGATGACGAAGTAGCGCAAGTCCGTGCTGGGCACGCGGGTGGCCAGGTTCATCAGGGCGTCCTGCATGGCGATGCCGAAATTGACTTCGTCGAAGGTGGCGCGAAATTCCACGGCCAGCGGCGCGTTCATTTCATCGCCGACCATTTTCAGGGCGGTGGGGAAGGCATGGCCGGCGCGCAGGGCGCGCGCCATCAGATCCAGCGCGTCGGGCAATTGCTGCTCGATGCGCTGCAGGCGCTTGGCCTTGGCGCGCAAGACCACCAGCAGCGGCAGCAGTGCCGCGCCCGCCACCAGCGGCAGGAGCAGCAGCCACGGCACACTGAGGTAGATGAGCAGCAAAAATGCGGCGCCGGCCGAGGCCAGCATCACGCCGGCGAAGCTTGCCACGCTCCAGCTCAGGCCCGACTGCTCGAGCAGACGGTCGAGCGCATGCACGCGGGGCACGCTGAGCAGCACGCGCTGCAGGGCCGGGGTGTCGCTCAGCAGGCGCTTCTTGATCATCGAACTGCCCGTGTCGCCATGCGCGCCGGCCGACATGATGCGCAGGCGGCGCGCGACCCTTTCCGCTTCCGGGCCGCGCGAGGTGTTCCATGCCAGGTACACGCCCTCGATCAGCAGTACCACGGCGATGAAGGTGAGGATGGCGAATACGTAATAGAGATAGTCCATGATGCTCCCCTTAATGGTACTGGCGGGCGGGATCGAACAGGGTTTCCGGCAGGCTGATGCCGAAGGCGCGCAGGCGTTCCAGGAAGCGCGGCCGCACGCCGCTGGCATGGAAATGCCCCTGCACCGTGCCGTCCTCGCCGATGCCCGTCTGGCGGAAGGTGAAGATTTCCTGCATGGTGATCATCTCGCCCTCCATGCCTGTGATTTCCTGGATCGACGTGACCTTGCGCTTGCCGTCCGTCAGGCGCGACACCTGCACCACCACGCTGATGGCCGAACTGATCTGCTGGCGCATTGCTTTCACGGGCAGGGCCGCGGAAGCCATGCTGATCATGTTTTCCAGCCGCGTCAGCGCGTCGCGCGGGGTGTTCGCGTGGATGGTGGCCATCGAGCCTTCATGGCCCGTGTTCATGGCGCCCAGCATGTCGAGCGCCTCGGCGCCGCGCACCTCGCCCAGGATGATGCGGTCGGGGCGCATGCGCAGCGCGTTGCGCACCAGCGCCCTTTGCGTTACCTCGCCCTTGCCCTCGATGTTCGCGGGCCGCGTTTCCAGGCGTACCACGTGCGGCTGCTGCATCTGCAGTTCGGCCGCGTCCTCGATGGTGACGATGCGTTCGGCCGTGCTGATGAAACCGGAAATCGCATTGAGCATGGTGGTCTTGCCGCTGCCCGTGCCGCCCGAGATCAGGATGTTGACCTTGGCCTTGCCCAGCGCCTGCAGGGTGGTGCTCATTTCCTCCGTCAGGCTGTGCTTGAGCAGCAGGTCGGCCAGGCGCAGCGGCTGGGCCGAGAAGCGCCGGATCGACATCACGGGGCCGTCGATGGCCAGCGGCGGGATGATGGCGTTCACGCGCGAACCGTCGGGCAGGCGCGCATCGACCATGGGGCTCGATTCGTCGATGCGCCGGCCCACGCGCGAGACGATCTTGTCGATGATCTTCATCAGGTGGGCGTCGTCGGTGAAGCAGACGTCGCTCAGCTCCAGGCGGCCATGGCGCTCGACATACACCTGCCGATAGGTGTTGACGAGGATGTCGGACACGCCGGGATCGGCCAGCAGCGGTTCGAGCGGGCCGAAGCCGAGCACCTCGTCCTGGATGTCGCGGATCAGCGAGCGTCGTTCCAGCTCGTTGATCACCACATTGTCTTCCGTGAGCACGTCGCTGACGAGGATTTTCAGCTCTTCGCGGATCTGCTCGCGCGACAGGCGCTGCATGCCCTCCAGGTCGACGCGGTCGAGCAGCGCCTGGTGGGTGCGGTGCTTGAGCTGCTGGTAGCTGTGGCTCGCTGCGCCCTGGTGCGCGGCATCGTCATTCAGGCTGGCGTCATCCTGGGCATAGCCCAGGCGGTCCCGCAGGGTGAGTTTTTCGGCAGTCATGGTCGGTCTCCGGTGAGTGGGGCGGTATCAGGCTCGAGGATCAGGCTGGAGCCTCAGGCGCGCGCGAGCAGCCGCGAAACCCAGCTTTGCGCGGCGGGCGGGGTTTCGCCTGCCAGGCTGGCGGCCAGTTCCTGCAGGGCGCGCGAGACGGCGTTGTGCGGCGTCAGCTTCAGAATGGGCACGCCCTGGCTGACGGAGGCCGCCACCGCTTCATAGTGGTTGGGGATGGATTTGTAGACGTGCTTGCCATACGCCGCTTCCAGGTCGGCCACGCGGATGCTGTCGCTGCTGGCATAGCGGTTCAGGATCAGGCGGACCTTGTCTTCGCGGTAGCCGAGGCCGCGGAACACGTCGAGCAGGCGCTTGCCGTCGCGCACATACGGCAAGGTTGCCTGCAGCACGGGGAAGATCAGGTCGGCCCGGTCCAGCGCGCGCACGCTGACGGGGTCGAGTCCGCGTCCCACGTCGAGCAGGATGTAGTCGTACTGGCTGCGCGCCAGGGTCAGCAGCCGGTCGATATGGTCGGCCTCGACGTCGGCCGCATGGGCCGGGTCGTCGGCGGCGGCCAGCACGCTGTAGGCGGGCGTGATCTGGATCATGCTGGCGCTGAGCAGCGAGGCGTCGAGGCGCACGATCTGCTGCGACAGCTGCGACAGGGTGGTGGCCGGCTTGTGGTCCGAGACGAACAGGGCGGCGTCGCCGAACTGCAGGTTCAGGTCGAACAGCGCCACCTTGCGCTGTTCGCCGGCGGCCAGCGCGTAGCCGAGGTTGGCGGCGATGAAGGTGGCGCCGCTGCCGCCCTTGCACGAGACGAAGGCCAGCACCTGGCCCTTGCGCGTGACCTGTTTCTGCAGCTTGTCCTCGATGCGGCGCAAGGCGGCGCACAGGGCCGCGTCGTCGTCGGGCTGCAGCACTTCGCGCACGCCGGCGCGCATCGAGCGCAGCAGGAATTGCGGACTTTGCTGCGGACATTGCACGATGATGGCCAGGTTCGGATGGCGCCCGCCCAGCAGTTCGAGCCGCTCCAGTTCCGCCTCGCCCGTCTGCTCCTGCTCCAGCAGCAGCAAGTCCGGCGTGACGCCGTTGTCGAACACATCCGGTATGCTCGCCAGCAGCGAGACGCGGTCGGCCGCGCTGCGTTCGCGCAGCAAACGGGTCAGCCGCTTGAGCTGGGCTTCATTCTTCGAGACGATGACGATATTCACTTGGTACTCCCCGGTAAAGGCATTCGGTAAAGGCGTTCAGTTGATCTGGAAGCCCAGGCTTTCGGCGTGCATGACCACCACCGAGGCTGGCACGGCGATATTCAGAAAGCCGAACAGGCTGACCATCGGCGTGTAGCTGACGTTGTCGATCGATACGCGCACGCTGTCGATGCAGCTGGCCGTGCGCGTGATGTCGCCGCAGGCCGACAGGTTGTCGCCCGGGTCAGTCGGCGGCAAGGTCACTTCGGCGCCGCTCTTGTTCAGGTAGCGGATGGTGATGTTGGCAGCCGTCAGTTCGGGCGCGGCCGGCAGGGCCGTGCCGCCGAACAGGGCCAGGGTCTTGACGGCGTCGGTCTGGTCGATCCAGCGCACCACCGCTTCGCGCGCGGCGCGGCGGCTCACTTCCTGCACCGTGTTGTACAGGTACAGCATGCGGCCGAATTCCAGGATGCCGAACAGCAGGGTGAAAAACAGCAGCGACACCAGGGCGAATTCGACGGCGGCGGCGCCGCGCTGGCGCCCGGCTGGAGGAGACGATGAAAGGCGGTGGCGCATGGCGTTCTCCTTACAGCATGTAGCGCATGGTGGTGCGCGGTGCGAGCGGCGTGGCATAGGTGCTGGCCGCGCCGATCACGAAGGGCAGGTACTGGCCCACCGACAGCGTGTAGTTGACGACTTCGACGCGGATGCCGCCCGGCGCCGTGCCGTCGGTGCAGCTGCTGTCGTTGAATGCCGCGTCCAGGCAGGTGACCGTCACGTTGGCCGTGGTGAAGTCGCTGATGCCGGCGCTGACGGCCGCATCGGCCACCGTCTGTTTGGCCGCCGGCACGCCCTGCGAGGCGATGCCGGCCTTGGCCTTGACGGACATGTTGCGCGCCGCGTCGCGCGTGGCCTTGTTCAGCGCGTCGTAGTACCAAAAAGCGCGGCCGAAGCCGAAGATGCCCGCCAGCAGGGTGATCAGCAGGGCCAGCACGATGCCGAATTCGACGGCGGCGCCGCCGCGCTGGCTGAGAGGGGAAAGGTGGATGCGCATGGCCGCCTCACTTGTAGAGTTTGATTTCGGAATTCGGCACGGGCTCGATCAGGCCCGCGAACTCGACGTCGAGGCGCTTGGTGCCGCCGCTGAAATCGGCTTTCATCGTCATGAAGAATTTGCCGATGCCCACCGCGTTCATGGTGCCGCACGAAGCCGGCCCGACGGGCGCCGTGCGGCAGTCGACCAGCACCACGTTGAGGATGCGGCGGTTGCGCTGGCCCGGATGGGCCACCGATGGCGCCTGGAACGTGGGGCCGCTGGTCTGGTTGTACGGCGCAGGCGGCGTACTGGCAGGAAAGCCGGCGCCGGCGCTGACGGGGTAGCTGGCCGTGTCGAAGTAATTCGCCTTGGCCGTGCTGTACATGGGGTTGGCGTTGCCGTCCGCGACGCTGTAGGCCGTGCCGGCCTTGGCCGGGGTGGCGCCATTGCTTTGGTAGGCGGGGCCGTAGGACCACAGCACGCCGTAGCCGGCGAACTGCGCGAACGTGGCCGACGGTGCCGGGACGGGACCGGCCGACGGCAGCTGGTAATTCGGTTTGTTGCCGGCCAGGCTGACGGGCTGCTGGCTGGGCAAGGTGCTGGCGCCCGGCTGCATCCAGCCGGTGGGCGGCGAGTTGGCGGCAGTGGCGGCGCAGGGCGACGCGGCGCCCACGCACGGATATTCCTTGATGTTGGTGTCGGGCGGTGCCGTCGCGGGGTCGCACACGGATGGCCCGCCGTAGTCGTCGAAACGCGAATTGAGCGAGGCGGCCAGCGACGCCGTCAGCCCCGTGTTCGTGTAGACCTGGCCCGTGCCGCTGGTGATGACGGCGCTGCTGCCCGTGCACATGAAGGGCGCGGTGGAGGCGGCGCTCGCGTGCGAGGCGCTGCAGCTGCCGGGCGGCGCGTCGACGGGGTTGATCAGGTAGGGATCGGACGGGCCGCCCAGCGGATTGAGGCCGAACAGGTTGTAGGTGACGCCGCGGCGAAAGCCGAATTCGACCAGTTCCGTCAGGCCCGTGCCGGCCGGCGCGGCCGGATACGTGTATTGCGCCGTCTTGTTGGCCGGATCGACGGCGCACACGCCGATCGGCGTGACGTCGTTGACGAAGCGGCCCGCCACGGCCACGCCCGAGGTGCTGGTGCTGGCGATGCCGGCGATGCCCATCAGGTAGGTGGCGAAGGTCTTGCTGCCCGTGTCGACCTGGATGAAGGTCATCCCCTGCGGGCTGGTGCGGGCGCTGGCGCCGGACGACCAGGGACCGTCCGGGCTGGGGCCGAAGCTGATGTTGGCGGCCGTGATGGTCAGCGCGGTGGAAAAATCGTAGCGGTTCTTTTGCGCGATGGCGATGGCCTTCGTCTGCGCGTTGTCGATGCCGGCGGCGCTTTGATTGAGTTCCACGGCGCCCGCCAGGGCGGCGCTGTCGGCGCCGTTCTGCAGTTCCGTCTTGGCGATGTACAGGTGGCCCAGGTCCAGCACCAGGCCGCCCATGGCGAACAGCACCACCAGGGTCAGCCCCAGCACGATGGCGATCGCGCCGTGCTGCTTGTCGTGCCTGCGAAATGCGGTCTTCATGGCTGTCTCCTGGTGGCCTGGGGGGAGTGCGTCGCGAAACTGGCGCCTACTGGCGTCCGCCCACGCCGATGGTGAAGACATTCGGCTGCGGTTCCGGCGCGGCGAACGATTTCTGGTAGCGCTGGTAGGCGCTCGCGCCGGCCTTGCCGTCGATGCCGCTGACGGGGTCCATGTTGCGGTAGGCGTCCGGATACATGATCTGCTGCGCCTTGAGCAGGGCCACCGATTCGCCGAAGTGCGAATCGAGCACGGGCGTGGTGGTGGCGGCGCAGCCGGCTAACAGCAATAGCGACAGCAGGGTGGCGCAAGGAAGGCAATGTGCGGTTTTCATGGTGTTCTCCTATTTGAGGTCGAAGCCGGCGGCGGACTGGGGCGCGGCCGCTTGCGGCTGCATGGGCGCTGCCGGCGCTGCGGGGGCGGCAGCAGGAGTGGGCGCGCTGCCTTCCATTTTTCCCTGCATGAACATGTCGCCGCGCGTCGGCTGGATGTAGCCGTCGGTGGGCAGCTTGTAGTCGGCTGGCAGCGGCTTGACCAGGTGCGGCGTGATGATGAAGACCAGTTCCGAACGGTCCGTCTGGAAGTCCGTGCTGCGGAACAGGGCGCCCAGCACGGGCACTTCGCCCAGGCCTGGCAGGGCCTTGATATTGCTGGTCACGTTGTTCTTGATCAGGCCGCCGATGGCGAAGCTCTGGCCGTCAAACAGCTGCACCGTGGTGGTGGCGCGCCGCGTCGTGAACGAGGGCAGGATGGCCGTGGCCGAGATGCCGGTGGCGGTGATGCCGATGCCGTCCTTGTTCAGGTCCGACACTTCCGGCGCCACCTTCAGGTTGATGCGCCCCCCATCGAGCACGGTGGGCGTGAATTTCACGGCCACGCCGAATTCCTTCTCTTCCAGGGTGATGGTGGGCACGCCGTTATTGTTGCTCTGGCTGACGGGGATGAAGATTTTGCCGCCGGCCAGGAAGCTGGCCTCCTGGCCGCTGATGGCCATGATGTTCGGTTCGGCCAGCACCTTGATCAGACCATCGCGTTTTTGCGCGTCGAGGTTGAAGAAGTTGTTCTTGCTGGCGCCGCTCAAGCCGCTGGGATTGTTGCTGAGAAGGCTGGACAGCAGCGAATACGACCAGCTGCCGATGGTCTTGTTGATGCCCAGACTGGCGCCCAGCTGGTCGACCAGCACCTTCGACACTTCGGCCACCTTCACTTCCAGCATCACCTGCTGCGGCGCGGCGATCGACAGCAGGTTGATCACGCGCGGTGCGGCCGCATCGGGCGTGGCGGCGGGAGCGGCAGCGGCGGCGCCCGCGGCTGGCGTGGCGCCGGAGCTGGCCGCGCCGCTGCGGGCGCTGCGCTGTACATAGGCGTTGGCCAGCGACAGGGCCTGGTCGGCCTTGACGACGTCGCTGACCATGCCCGACAGGATCAGGGTGTCGCCCGCCACCGTGACGTGGATCTTTTCGTTCGGCAGCAGTTCGGCCATGCGTGCCTGCAGGCTGCTGCTGTCGATGCCGACGGCCAGGTCGATGATGGTGGCGTCATTGCTCTTGTTCCACAGGATCAGGTTGGTGGTGCCGACGGAACGCCCCAGCAAGTACACCTCGTTGGGATTGAGCAGGATGACGTCGGCGATGCGCGGGTCGCCGACGGACATGCGGCTGGCGGCGAACGGCAGGCGCATCAGGGTCGACTTGCCTTCGGCCAGGCTCATTTGCGGCGCCATTTCGGTGCGGCCGGCGCGCGATTCGCTTTGCGGCGGCGTGGCCCTGGGCCGGGCGGCGGCCCGGCTGCTCCTGGCGGCGCCCGTGTCGGTGCCGGCGGCGGTGGCGGCAGCGGCGACGGGTTCGCCGCGTGCCTGGGGCGCCAGGGCGCCGATCATGGCGAGGGCAAGCGCCAGGCTCAGTACCCGGCTTCCGCTTGCTGTGCAATATGTGCTCATGGCGTGACTCCTCTGGTGCAGGTTAGAATTGTTGGGAGCTGCGTTCCAGCCCCTTGATGACATCGACGCGTGGACCGGCCTGAGGCGCGGGTGCGGCGGCGGGACGGCGGCGTGGCAGCGGCTTGGCTTGCACCATGGCGGCGGGGGCGGCCATGGCGACCTTTTCATCGAGCAAGCTGGACTTGGTGGCGCCTTCCGTGTTGACGGGCTTGTCCTCGATCTGATTGCGCAGCACCAACGACAGGGTGCCCACGCTGCGCGCCAGGTCGAGTTTTTCAGCCTGATCCGGCGTCAGCTCCAGGGTCACGGCGTTGACCACCTTGGGCTTGGTGTCGTCGCGGCTCGATTCCTGGGCGATGGCCAGCACGAGGATGCGTTCGAGCACGATCTTGGAAATGTTCGGATCGCGGTCCGGCGTCTTGCGGGCCCCTTCGCCCTGGGTGTTGACGAGGATGTCGACGAAGTTGCCGGGCAGGGCGAAGCCGGCCACGCCCACCACGTCGTTGACGCGCACGGTCATGGCGCGCTTGCCCTCGGCGACGACGGCCGACAGGCCGCCTTGCGTGCCGGGAGGCGCCAGCTTGCCTTCCATGATCGGCTCGCCGTGCTGGATGCTGGTGCGCGTGACGCGCGTTTCCAGCAGTTTCGGATCGTTGATGGCACCGGGCGGCAGCGCGTTCGATGGCCAGTCGACCATGCGCACCATGTCGGGCGTGAGACGCGCCCCCAGGCTGATGTCGACCTGGGCCACGGCCACCTTGTTGATGTTGCCCGAGGCTTGGGCATTGATCCAGCGCGCGGCCACGATGACCGCGGCGAACGCCAGGATGACCGCAATGGCCATCATCGTCAGAGCGCGTGCGTTTCTCATTTTGCTTCCCCTTTGTGCTGGACCGCTGCCGGTCCGGTGTGTGTGCTTGCGAGGTCGTTATCGCTGCCGAAATAGTTTTGCCATGCCCAGAACAGGACTTCCGGAGACAGTTGCGCCGGGTGGTCTTCATAACGCGCCTGGTCGCAGACCTGCGCGAGGATGTCGCGCGGATAGCAGGCGAGCAAGGGCCGCTTGTAGAGGCTATGCAGGTGCAGCAGGTAGGTGTAGGAGGCTTCGTCGAAATTGATGCCCAGCTGGGCGCAGGTGCTGCGGAACACGGCCAGGTAGTGGTAGGCGCTCAGGGGGCCCACATGGATCTTGTAGCCGATGCGGCGCAGAAAGGAATCGTCGGCCAGCTGCTGCGGCGCCAGGTTCGACGAGAACACGACGATGACGTCGAAGGGCACGGGGAATTTGTAGCCCGTGTGCAGCGACAGGTAATCGATGTGGCGCGCCATCGGCACGATCCAGCGGTTCATCAGTTCCACGGGCGAGCAGCGCTGGCGGCCCAGGTCGTCGATGATGAAGATGCCGTTGTTGGCCTTCAGGTGCGGCGGCGCCTGGTACAGGCGGGTGCCCTGGTCGAATTGCAGGTCCAGCATGTCGAGCGTCAGCTCGCCGCCCGTCAGCACGGCGGGGCGTTCGGCGCGCACCCAGCGCGGGTCGGATGGCACGCGGCCTTTGTTTGACAGGGTGTGCAGCATGGGATCGAGGAAGGGCAGCACTTCGCCGTCGACCATCACGGCATGGGGCAGGGCGATGGCGCCGCTGAGCAAGCCGTTCAGGCGCTCGGCCAGGTAGCTCTTGCCGCTGCCGGCGGGGCCGTGAAAGAACAGGGCGCGTCCGGAATTCATGGCTGCGCCCAGCTGGTCGAGCACGGCCGAACTGGCCACCACGTCGCGAAATTCGCGCTGCACGTCGTCGCGCGTGACATGCATGTCGGCCACGCTTTGCGCCAGCACCTGGTTGCTGTAATCGGCCAGGGTGACGGGGGCGGGACCGCTGTAGGCGTTGCGGCGCATGTATTCGGCGGCGCGCAGGCGGCCCTGGTCGCCCAGCAGGTAATACAGGTCGGCGTCGGTGCCGCTGCCGCCGTTGCGGCGCGCTTCGCACAGCTTTTCGGCGCGCATGAAGGTGAGCAGCGGTTCGAGCACGCCGGCGCCCAGTTTCACGTGCGTCGACAGGGCGGGCAGGCCGATCTGGCCGCGCAGGAAGAGTATCTTGACCAGCAGTTCGACCAGGAACAGGAAGGGCAATCCCGTTTCCTCGACCGTGCGTGGCGCGCGCTTGGCCGCCGGTTCGACGCCGCCGCCGTCGCTGCGTTCTGGATAGGTGTCAGGCATGATGGATACTCCTCTTGTTCGGATGGCCGGATATCAGAAGATGAAGGGCAGCAGGCGGTACTTCACCTGGCGCATGTAGACGCGGTAGCGCACGTCGGCGGACAGGAAACGCTCTTCGCGCAGCAGGCGCATCACCATCATGCCCATCGTCGCGACATAGATGACGGTGTTGGCGGGCGAAGTGTTGGCCAGCAGGTAGCCGCTCAGGGAAATCAGGTAGCTGGCATACAGCGGATGGCGTATCACGCGGTAGACGCCGCCCGTCTTGATCTCGCGCTGCGCCGCCACCAGGCCGAAGCTGCGGTTCAGCGACAGCAGGCCGGCGATCTGCAGCAGGCTGCCGACGGCCAGCAGGTAGCGCGCGCCGGGCCAGATGGCCATGTCGGCGGGGGACAGAAGGAAGGGCGCGAAGGTGGCGCCGATGGCCAGCAGCCAGTCGCCCGCATCGGTGGAGACGCTGACGGGGGCCGAACGCACGATGAAGAACAGGGCGGCCAGGGTTTCGGCGGCGCAGAACAGCAGATAGCTCCAGTCGCCGCTGTGCAGGAATCCCACCACGTGGGCGCTGGCAAAGAACGTCCACAGGCAAGCCATGGCGATGCTGGTGAACAGGCTGGCGTGGCGCGAGTGGCAGAGGGTGGCGAGGGTGTCCATGGTCGAGTCCTATGGTGGCTGGTCGTCGGAGCGGCGCGTTTCAGCGCAGGCTCCACAGGTGGGTGTATTGCAGGAAGACCTGCAAGCCGGTGCCGCTGGCAATGGCGAAGGCGTAGGCCAGCTTGCCGGTGGCCGGCGGCGGTTCGGCGATCGTGGCGGCGCCGCCGGCCAGGCTGTGCAGCAGCGCGCCCAGCATCATGTGCCAGGTATTTTTCAGCACCTGGCGCAGGCGCTGGCCGGCCAGCGCGGCGGCCAGGGCCAGCACGCCGCCGCACAGGAAGGTCAGCAGGGCCGCTTCGAGCACGGCGTCGGGACCGAGGAAGGCGCCGCACATGGCCATCAGCTTGACGTCGCCGGCGCCCAGGGAGCGCAGCAGGTACATGGGCAGCAGCAGGGCCAGTCCGGCGGCGGCGCCGGCCAGCGCCTGCAGCAGTCCCAGGCCGCCGAAGGAGGCGTCGAACAGGCCGGCGCCCGATGGCACGAAGCCGTTGAGGATCAAGCCCGCCAGCGTGCCCCACAACACCAGCCGGTTCGGGATGCGGCGCGTGCGCAGGTCGTGCCACAGGGCGCTGGCGAGCAGGGTGGCCAGCACGGCCAGGCACAGCAGCATGGGCAGGTGGGCGTTCATGACGTCAGTCCTTCCTTGCTCATGCAGGGCGCCGTGGCCATGTGCATGGCCGGTGCCGCGGCCTGGTTGCCCAGCAGCCGTCCCACCAGGCGCCACACCAGCGCCGCGCCGGCCGCACCCACATAGCCGTCAAGCGCATAGTGCCAGCCCAGGTGGATGGAGCCGAGCAGGATCAGCATGGCGAAGGCGGACAGGGCGATCCCTGCGGCGCGGCTGACCTTCCAGCCCATGATGGCCATCAGCACGGCGGTGGCCACATGCATGCTGGGCATGGCGGAGATGCCCAGTTCACCGTTCGCGCCCTTGCTTTGATAGCCTTGCCACAGCATCTCCTGCACCTGCAGGGCCCAGACGGGAACGTGCTGGTTGGCGTCATGCAGGTAGGCCATCAGCGGCGCATACGGATCGCTGGCGTGCAGGTGGCCGTAGTAGCAGGGACCGACCGAGGCAAACAGCACGGCCAGGATGCTGCCCAGGGCGATCCAGGTCAGCGCAAAGCTGAGCAGGAACTGCATGCGCAGCAGCGGGCGGCGCGTGTCGAGGATCAGCCAGTACAGGATGGCGTAGAACAGGAAGAACCAGAAGTGGTAGCTGAAGTTGAGCAAGCCCGTGACGAGCGGGTGGCCCAGCAGCGGCTGCAGCCTTTCCCATGGGGCCATGCCGCCATGCAGCGCCATGTCCCAGGCGGACAGGGTGGCATCCCAGGTGTAGGGGTGCAGGCGCGGAATGGCGCCCTTGAAGACGGTGAAGCTGGAGGCGAAGACGGGAATCAGCAGCATGGCCGGCAGCGCGTGCAGCAGGCGTTCGTTGCTCAGGTAGCGGCGCAGATCGTGGTACAGATAGTGGCACAGGCGGTGCGGGCGTTTCATCACCATGACGTGGATGGTGTAGCCGCACAGGATGAAGACGGGACCCGTGAGGATGGCCACGAGGAAGCCGGCCAGCACGTTGAGGATCTCCGATGCGCTGGGCAGGCCGCCGGCCAGCATGGTCGCTGCGGCGGCGTACAGCAGCACGATCAGCAGCAGGGCGCGGTGGGTGCGCAGCGAGGCGCGCAGGGTGTTCATGACAGGGCCAGGACCACTTGGTCCTTGACGTAGACAAACAGCAGCTTGACCTGGTCGCCCAGCACGGTGATCGTGAGCACCAGCACTGCCGCGATCAGGCCCGCCAGCAACGCGTATTCGATCGCTGTAACGGCGGACTCGTCGGATAAACGGCTGAAGAGAGATTTCACGATGGGCCTCGCTAGGCGGTATCAAGGTGGGCGTGCCGGAAATATGGGGAAGCGTAGTCCGGGCTGGGGCTGGGCCGGCCCGGACGGCACCGCGTCAGGCATTGGCGGTGGTCAGCTTGGTGCCGATGGTGCTGAAGGTTTTTTTCAGCTGCGTGCCGACGATGGTGATGGCGGCGATGATCACCACGGCGATCAGGGCGGCGATCAGGCCATATTCGATTGCGGTGACGCCATCTTCTTCGCGGATAAAGTTTTTGATGAGGTTCATGACAACTCCTGGTGGTGGTTAAGCTACGGCGGTGGGTAAAACGGCATGGCGGTGTTGCTTCCTGTTGCTACGCTCTCATGGGCTTTCGCCCAGTGCGAGCAGTCCGATGATGCACACCACCGCCATGAGGGCCGCCACCAGGGCATAGCGGTAGAACGCAGCCTTTTCCTTGCCCTGCAAATAGGTGATCAGGGCTGTCGGAAGAAACTTGTCAAGGCGCATGCTGTGCTCCGTGTCGTGGTGGGCCGCGCGGTGATTTGCACTCCGGTAAATCCACTATAGAAGTTGGCACCTTGATCTACATCAGAAGAACATCCTTTTATTGCAAGGAGGAATTGCTTGTTTTTTTCGTGACAATTGTCATGGTCGAGTCTGGCGTGCGAGCGCGCGGGCGCAGGCAGCGCCGGTGGCTGGCGAAGGGGGCGGCGGAGGGAGTGCGCGGCCGGGCAGTGGCCGTGCCGGGGGACAGCGGCGTCAGGCGCCGGGCGGCAATTGGCCCAGCTGGTGCTTGGTGGCGTAGGCGTACAGTTCCAGGCGGTTGTATAC
The DNA here is from genome assembly GCF_001758625.2 of Janthinobacterium sp. HH102. Taxonomy (NCBI): domain Bacteria; kingdom Pseudomonadati; phylum Pseudomonadota; class Betaproteobacteria; order Burkholderiales; family Oxalobacteraceae; genus Janthinobacterium; species Janthinobacterium sp. HH102. The sequence goes on along the minus strand of NZ_CP062062.1, from coordinate 5,125,235 downwards.
GCCCAGCTTGCGGTAGATCGACGTCAGGTGGTTGCGCAGGGTGTGTTCGGAGATGAACAGCTGGTCCGCCAGCAGCTTGGCCGGCGTGCCGCTGCCGTGCACCAGCGCGGCGATGATCTTTCTTTCCTTGAGGGTCAGGCTGGCGATGGCGATGGCTTGCGCCGAGCCGCCGCCGGGCTGGGTCAGCTGCGTCAGCATGCGTCCCAGCATCGCGTGTTCCAGCCACAGCTCGCCCTGGTATACCTTTTCGATGGCCTTCAGCACCATCTCCGCCGGCGCATCCTTGCTGACGATGCCGCGCGCGCCTTTCAGCACCGTCTGGTCCAGGACGGCCTGGTCGTGGCTGGCCGTCAGCACCAGCACGCGCGTGCTGCCGCACTGCGCCAGCGCGGGCAGGATGGCCAGCGAGCTGATGCCGCCCAGGTCCAGGTCCAGCACGATCACATCCGGTTGCAGCGCCTTCGCCTGCTCCAGCGCCTCGGCGCTGTCGGACGCCGTGGCGACCACGCGCATGCCCGAGTGCTCGCCGCCGATCAGCCGCTCCAGGCCCCACAGCATGGTCTTGTGATCGTCCACCAGCATGACGCTGATGACATGGCTGGCCGGGGGCGTGTAGCGTAAGTCGTTCATATGGGGATCTCGATCTGCACGGAGGTGTTGCCCAGCATGCCATGCGTGACGCGGGCCGTGCCACCCAGGGCAGCTGCGCGTTCGGCCAGCGAGTCGGGCAGAAAATCGGGGACGTGCGCGGCCGCGCATTCGTTGTCGATGCTGATGTGCAGCGCGCCCTGCACGCAGGTCAGCTTGACGGCGCCGTGGCGCGCCGACGTATGCTTGCGGATATTGCTCATGCCTTCGTTGACGATCTGGAACACCTCGGCCGCCAGACGGTCGTTGATGTGCAGGTCGCCTTCGATTTGCAGGGCGATGTCGATGCCATAGAATTCGCGGATCTGCGTGGCCTGGCGGCGCAGCGCGACCAGCAGTTCCGGCTCGCTTTGCACCTGGCCGTTCTTGAACGTGCGCGCGTAGCTGCGCAGGTCGGCGATCACCTGGCCCGACATGATGATCAGTTTTTCCAGTTCGGGCAGCAGCGGGTTGCCGGGCGTGGCTTCGTTGCGCAGGGCGGCCAGGCCGTGGCGCAGGCCGATATACGGCTGCACGGCCGTGTCATGCAGGTCGCGGGCGATCTTTTCGCGCTCGCGCGAGGCCGCCTGCGACGCCAGGCGGTCGAGCAGGTCGATGTTTTCAATGACGGGAAACGCCTGCGCGCCGATATGACTGAGAAACAGGGCGTCCGTCTTGCTCATGCTGGTGGCGGAGACGATGAAGATGCGGCCCTTGCCATTGCGCAGGGGCAGCGGTGCGCTGATGAAGGCGTGCGCTTCGAGCAGCTCGGCCAGGCGGTCGCCTGCCGCGTCGTCGTGCCGCAGCCAGCGTCCGCTGTCGGGATCGAGCATGCGCGCGCCGCCTGTCCACGGCAGCCAGCGGCCGGCGGGCTGGTTGTACAAGGCGATTTTATCGTGCGGGAAAGCGAGCAGGGGACTGGCCGCGTCATCGCTGAGGAGCGAGCTGGTGTGCACGACGCCCGTTGCCGTTTGCAGCACGCTGCGCAGCGACCAGACCCGCGTGCCCTTGTCCTGCATGATCAGCAGGCAGCTGCGGCCGTTGAAATAACTGCGGGTTTTTTCCAGCACGGAGGTAATGGTCTGGTCGACGCCAAAGCGCGGATTGGACAGCTGGCTGACATCGCGCAGCAGCGCCAGGTGGCTGCGCTGCGTGATGGCCGAACCGCCCCAGTAGGCGATCATGTAGCCGAGCGCCAGCAGGAAGGTGGTACGCAGCAGCAGGCGCGACAGCTCCGCATCCGATTCGCCGAACAGGGCCGTGGCGGCGAACAGGCCGGCCGAGGCCAGGGTCACGCGCGCGCCTTCCTCGAAGCCCCGCTGGAACGACGAGGTCAGGATGGCAAAGAAAAAAAACAGGAAGAATAAATTGTTGTGGCTGCTGGTGGAAAACACGATCAGCGCATACCAGGCCACGTCGAGCCAGTACAGCAAGATGTCCTGGGGCAGGCTGAAGCCCAGCACGGCCAGCACGTAGAGCAGCAGGCTGTGCATGGTGTAGGCGGAAAAGATCAGCCAGGTAATCTTGCTCAGCTTGCCGGCGCTTTCGGGGTCGATGAACAGGGTCAGCAAGGTGGCGCTCGACAGCAGCAGGCGCATGCCGTTGACCATGGTCGTATCCATGCCGGCACCCGGCAAGCCGGATCTGAGGGGAGGATCGAGATTCACAAGCGCTCCTGGCCGTGTCCCGCATGGTGAGCCATGCGCAGGGATAGATACCACAGATAAATTCTTGTTATTGTTGCTGCAATCAATGACGAGTCTACGCACACGCCATAAAGATGTCTACTGGAATCCTTTGCCCTGCGTTGCTTTTTTTACAGCGGCTGCACCATCACGCGGTTGCGCCCGGCGCCCTTGGCCAGGTACAGGGCGCGGTCGGCGGCGCCGATCAGGGCGGAGATGGTCGGCTGCTGCTGCGGGTGCTGGGTGGCGATGCCGATGCTGACCGTGATGTGCTTGACCTCATTACCCGTCTTGGCATGCGGAATGCGCAGTCCGGCCGCGTGCTGGCGGATTACCTCGGCCATGCGCAGCGCCTGCGCCGCGTCCGTGTCGGGCAGGATGGCGGCAAATTCCTCGCCGCCATAGCGCGCCAGCAAGTCTGTGGGGCGCTGCAGCATGGCGGCCAGTTCGGCCGCGACGCGGATCAGGCAATCATCACCTTGCTGGTGGCCGTAATGGTCGTTGTAATCCTTGAAGTGATCGATATCGATCATCAGCAGCGACAGGGGGCTGCCCGTGCGCATGGCGCGCCGCATTTCCTTCTCGATCGCCACGTCGAAGTGGCGGCGGTTGGCGATGCCCGTCAAGCCATCGGCAAAGGTTTGCGAACGCAAGACCATGGTCTGTTCGCGCAGCAGCTTTTCGCGGCCCACGGCGATGGTGACATCATTGATCTGGATCAGGCAGTGGCGCGGCGAATCGGGCAAATTGATCGGCGTGACGGCGATCGCCTGCTGCATGCGCTCCCGGCCTTCGGCCGCGCCATGCGTGTACAGGGGAAACGGCGCCTTGTGCAGGGTTTGCGACAGCAGCGACTGGAAATTGTCGCGCAGGGCCTGGGTGATGGCCGAATCGATGCGCTTGTGGCGCAGTTCCGGATAGACGGTGAAGAAATCCTGGCCCAGCACGGCGTCGGCCTGGCATGCCGAGTGGCGCGCCATCCAGTGGTTCCACAGCACGATGCGGTGCTGCTCGTCGAGCACGATGGCGCCCAGGTTGACGGCGCCGAGTATGCTCTCGAGCAGGGCGAGTCGGTGTAAGGCATCCGGCATGATCGTCACGCCTGTCCCAGGACCTTGGCCAGATAGTGGCTGACCTGCTGCTTCAGGTCGTGCAGGGCGGACAGGTCGAGCACGAATGCCACATAACCGTGGATCTGGTGCTTGGACAGCACGAAGTCGATATGCAGCATCAGTACGACGGCCTCGTCATCGTGGCCGCCGAACGAAGACAGGATTTCCGCGCTGGTGCCCACGTGGTACAGGGGCAGCGAGCCATGCAGTTCGCTGTCGAACAGGTTGGCCAAAGTCCCTACGCAGGAATTGAGGATGATGTTGCCGATTTCGCTCATCGCTTCCTGTTCCATCTCCGTCAGTTCCTGCAGCGGCATGGCGTCGCCCACCATCAGGCGCACGATTTCCAGGCTTTTATCTTCCGGGAACATCAGGATGGCTTCGGTGGCGAAGGCGCCATCGTAATGCTGGCTGACGCCGCAGATGCGTTCGCCATCCTTCTTGCTGCCCAGCAGGGCAGCCGCATCGGCACGGTTCAGGAAAGTGATCGACGGCACCGACATGGTGACTTCTTCATTGACGATCTCGCTCATCGCGGCGGCCGCATGGCCCACCCCGATGTTGAATATCTCCACGAGGGCATCGTTTTCCAGTTCGGAGAGATTGACCATGCTCACAGTCCCAGTGACTCGATCAGCTGGTGGATGCGGGTTTCCGTGATCGGTTTTTCCATGAAGCCGACACGAAGTTCGATGGCGCGGTTGCGGATGGCGTTTTGCACGTTCGCCGTGACGAGAACGATGTGCGTTTGGGGGCACAGCGCGCGCAATTGTTCCGCCGCCGCCACACCGCCCATGCCGGGCATGTTGACATCCAGTAATATCAGCACAGGGCTGACAGTCTTGACTTTTTCCAGGGCTTCCTCACCCGTCGCCGCCTCAATCACTTGCCAGTCGGCATGTTTGCTGAGGATGAACTGATGCGACATCAGACGTGAAACCCGGCTGTCATCGACAACAAGTACCTGCTTACTGTGATTCATGTGCTATTCCTGAAACGTCATATCGGTCAATCGTTCCATTTTCGCATATTTTAGAGGGCATAGAGAGTAATTGGCTGGGCAATTGCCTTGGGGCAAGTCTTTTCCACTTGCCTGTTGTATCCCGTCGCCTGGTCCGTCATCATGGCCGGCTGGCCGGGCCGGCAATCCGTTAAAATAGCGGCATTCCTCACTTTAGCCTTTTTTTGCCATGACCCAAGACGAATTGAAGCAAGCCGTAGCCCGCGCCGCCATTAACTATGTGGTGGACGGTGAAATCATCGGTGTCGGCACCGGTTCCACCGCCAACTTTTTCATCGATGAACTGGCCAAGATCAAGGACCGCATCAAGGGGGCGGTCGCGTCGTCCGAAGCGACGGCCGCGCGCCTGGCCGGTCATGGCATTCCCGTCTTCGACCTGAACGACGTCGAGTTGATCGCCGTCTACATCGACGGCGCCGACGAGATCACGGCCAGCGGCGCCATGATCAAGGGCGGCGGCGCGGCATTGACGCGTGAAAAGATCGTCGCGTCCGTCGCGAAACAGTTCGTCTGCATCGCCGACGGCTCCAAGCTCGTCGAGACCCTCGGTGCCTTCCCGCTGCCGGTGGAAGTGGTGCCGATGGCGCGCGCCGCCGTCTCGCGCCAGCTGGCCGCGCTGGGCGGCACGCCCCGCTTGCGCCTGAAGCCTGGCAGCACGGAAGCATTCATCACCGACAACGGCGGCGAGATCATCGACGTGCTGGGCTTGCAGATCGCCGACCCGGTGGCGCTGGAACAGCAGATCAACCAGATCGTCGGCGTCATCGCCGTCGGGCTGTTCGCCGTGCGCGGCGCGAATGTCTGCCTGCTGGGCATGCCGGAAGGCGTGCGTACCTTGGCGTACTAAGGTGATAGCCGGCGTCTGCCGGCATTTGCACTTGTCTTACACGGCGGCCCCTTGCGGGCCGCTTGTCATGTGTGCCTGGCGCTACACGGCCACGGTGCGCAGCAAGCCGCCGAGGAAGATGCCGCTGAAGCAGCCATAGGCGAGGCAGACGGGCACGATGAAGCCGGTCGCATGGGCGTAGGCCGGCGCGATGGCCAGGGTCACGGCCACCGCATATTTCATGCAGAAAATGCTCATCATCAGCATCAACGGCACCCAGCTGCCGGGGCGCTGCACGCTGGTCCGTTCGGGTATGGCGACGATCTTGCGCGCATCGCTCAGTGTCCATGCCAGCGCCGCGCCGGCCAGGGCGCCGGCGGCCCAGGCGAACGGCGCCACGCCGGCCAGGCCGAAACTGCCCTGCACGCCGCTCAGCGACAGGGCCAGCATGACCAAGGGAATGATGCACAGCTTGCGCAAGGTCACTTCGCGTGCGCGGCTGGCCAGCACGCCCCGGTAGACGAGCAAGCCCAGGATGGCCCAGACGTAGAGGGGAGTGTGGCTGAAGATGTGCTGCAACATGGTGTCCGCCTTTGGAGTGAGGTTGTCGATGGACGTACTGTGCCAGCGGGCGGCATGGGCGGCGAGCGGTGTGCGACGAAACGGGGAGGCGGTGCCGTGAAACAGCGGAGGAGGGCGTGAAACGCAGGTGAAACTGCCCGTGACGCGGCGGCCACGGGCAAGCGATAAAACTTATTCCGTTGGCGGCACGTAGCCCATGGCGGCATCGGCGCCATCGCCGAAGAAATGCTTTTCCATCTGCGTGGCCAGGTATTTGCGGGCGCGCGCGTCGGCCAGGTTCAAACGGTTTTCATTGACCAGCATGGTCTGGTGCTTGAGCCAGGCGGCCCATGCTTCCTTCGACACGGATTCGTAAATCTTCTTGCCCAGTTCGCCCGGGTACGGCGGGAAATCCAGTCCTTCGGCTTCCTTGTTGAGTTTGATGCAGTGGATCGTGCGGGCCATCTGTGCTCCTGAATCAGTGTAGAGATAAAGCGTGATTATAAGGCACTTTGCGCCTGCCCTCGCGGGGTCGTCGCGGCCTGGCGACACGCCGTTTGCCGCGCCCTTGCGCTGGATCAAATTTGATCTGCGCCGCCCTAGCTAGTAAGATGCCTTATCGCGCCAGCCGCTGGCTGCGCCTCTTCCAAGCAAGTAGTAACAATTAACCAATATGGAATCCCTATGACCTCAGTGAAAGTCCATGGCATCGATGTCAGCAATACCGGCAGCTTCGCGCTGTTTGGCGGCATCAACGTGCTCGAATCGCGTGATCTTGCCATGCGCGCCTGCGAAGAATATGTGCGCGTCACGCAAAAACTGGGCATTCCCTATGTGTTCAAGGCCAGCTTCGACAAGGCCAACCGTTCCTCGATCCATTCCTACCGGGGACCGGGCCTGGAAGAAGGCATGCGCATCTTCCAGGACGTCAAGGCGGCGTTCGGCGTACCCGTGATTACCGACGTGCATGAGCCATGGCAGGCGCAGCAGGTGGCCGAAGTGGTCGACGTGCTGCAATTGCCCGCCTTCCTGGCGCGCCAGACGGACCTCGTCGTGGCGCTGGCGAAAACGGGTAAAGTGATCAACATCAAGAAGCCGCAATTTTTGAGCCCAGGCCAGATGGCCAATATCGTCGAGAAATTCAAGGAAGCGGGCAACGACCAGTTGATCTTGTGCGACCGCGGCACTTGCCTCGGCTACGACAATCTGGTGGTCGACATGCTGGGTTTTGGCGTCATGAAAAAGACCTGCGACGACCTGCCCATCATCTTCGACGTCACGCACGCCCTGCAGCAGCGCGATCCCGGCGGCGCCGCTTCGGGCGGCCGCCGCCAGCAGGTGGCCGACCTGGCCCGCGCCGGCCTGGCCGTCGGCATCGCCGGCCTGTTCCTGGAAGCCCATCCGGACCCGGACAATGCCCGCTGCGACGGCCCCAGCGCCTTGCCGCTGGACCAGCTGGAGCCGTTCCTGGCGCAGTTGAAGGCGCTCGACGATCTGGTCAAGTCGTTTGCGCCGCTGAATATCAAGTAACTAGTCACTAGCAGCTGTTTTTCGCGCGCTCTGTGAGCAAAAACACCACCGGTTCCGGTGGTGTTTTTTTTTGCCTGCAGCGGCTGCGGGTGCTGTTGTCTGGCATGCGTGTTGTGTTAACGCCCGATGGGGAGAATTTGTCGAAATTGCTTACTTGCAGCATTTTATAATGCCATTAATTGCTTTTGCCGAAAAGTCCTGGCAAGCCCCGATGTCATCACGTCAGATCGGAACATCACATGAATCGAATTCATCGCACGGTATGGAACCGCCGCCGCAACGCGGTCATGGTCGTGGCAGAACATGCCGGCAGCGGGGGCAAGCGCTCCGGCACCACAGGGACGCTGCTGGCCAGCGTGCTGACCGGCGTGATGCTGGGCGGCGGGGCGCAGGCGGCGGACCTTGCCGCCACGGCCTTGCCCAGCGGCGCCGTGGTGACGGCGGGACAGGCGCACGTCGGCCAGCAGGGCGCGGCCATGACCGTAACCCAGGCCAGCGGCAAGGCGGCCATCGAGTGGAACAGTTTTTCGATCGGCAAGGATGCCAGGGTCAATTTCGTGCAGCCGAATGCCGCCGCCGTGACCTTGAACCGGGTCCGGGGCAATGAAGGCTCGGTCATCGACGGCGCGCTGCATGCGAATGGCCAGGTGTTCATTTTGAATCCGAATGGCGTGCTGTTCGGCAAGGGCGCCAGAGTCGATACGGCGGGCCTGGTAGCGAGCACGCTCAATCTCGGCGATGCCGATTTTCTGGCAGGCAAGACCAGTTTCACCGGCAAGGGCGGCGCCGTCCGCAATCTGGGCAGTCTGAACGCCAGGGATGGCGGCTACATCGCGTTATTGGGCGCGCAAGTGCGCAATGACGGCGTGATCAGCGCCAGGCTGGGGACGGTGGCGCTGGCGGCCGGCAACAAGGTCAGCCTGACTTTCGACGGCGGCGCGCTGGTGGGCGTGGCCGTCGATGAGGCGGCGCTGGCCGCGCTGGTCGCCAATGGCAACGCCGTGCACGCCGATGGCGGCCTGGTGGTGCTGACGGCGAAAGGCGCCGACGGTCTGTTGAGTACCGTCGTCAACAACACGGGCGAAGTGCGCGCGCGCACCATCAACGAGCGCGGCGGGCGGATTTTCCTGCTGGGCGAAGGCGGCGCCGTGGAAGTGGCCGGCAAGCTCGATGCCAGCGCGCCGCAGGGCGGCAATGGCGGCTTCATCGAAACCTCGGGGCCGGTGCTGCGCGTGGCTGACGGCACGCGCGTCGACAGCAGCGCCGTTGCGGGCCGCAGCGGCTCCTGGCTGATCGATCCCACCGATTTCACGATCGGCAGCGGCAGCGCCGCGCAAGGCGCGAGCGGCATCGGCGTCGATACCCTGCAAGCGGCGCTGGCTGCCGGCAATGTCACGATTCAGACCCAGGCGGCCGGCAGCGAAGCGGGCGATATCCACGTCAACGCGCCGCTGGCCTGGAACGCCAACCAGCTGACCCTGGAAGCGCACGGCGACATCAATGTCAACGCCGTCATGAGCGCCACCGGCAGTTCGACCTTGAACCTGAAAACAGGCTACAACTTCAATCCCGGCAGCCCGACGTTTAACACGAGCAAGAATGTGCTGGTGGGTATCGATGACGCCGGCGTCTTCAAGGGCCGCATCGATGTCGACCGCGCCGGTACGGGGTTGCTGACGATTAATAACATCGGCTATACCCTGATCAATGCATTGGGCAGCGCCGGCAGCACCAGCAGTCTCGATTTGCAGGGCATCAACGGCGGCGCCGGCGGCCACTATGCACTGGCCGGCAATATCGACGCCAGCGCCACCAGCGGCTGGAACGGCGGCGCCGGCTTCGCTCCCGTATCCCTCTCCGGCGTGTTCGACGGCCTGGGTCATACCGTCAGCGGCTTGCGCATCACCCAGCCGTCCGGCACGTATGTTGGCCTGTTTGGCAGCAACAACGGGCGGGTGCGCAACGTGGCGATGTCGAATGCGGTGGTCAGCGCCAATCAGGGCGTGGGGGCGTTGATCGGATTGAACATGGGCAGCGTTTACAACAGCTACGCCGCGGGCAGCGTGACGGGGCCGGGCGGTTACGTGGGCGGCCTGATCGGTGCGATCTTCGATGGCACGCTCACCCGCCTGCATTTCGACGGCACGGTCAATTCGCAGGGCAATAACATCGGCGGACTGACCGGTTACCTGGCGTACCAGATCACCCTGGCCAACAGCTATGCCAACGCCACGGTGACGAATACGGCCGGCACCTGGACTGGCGGCCTGGTCGGGCAAAACGATTACGGCTACATCGTCGACAGCCATGCCGGCGGCAGCGTCATTGGCAAGGGCGACACGGGCGGTCTGGTCGGCAATAACAACAGCGGCAGAGTCACCGGCAGCTACGCCACCGCCACCGTGACCGGCACCACGAATACAGGCGGCCTGGTCGGCAACAACAATAACGGCAAGGTCAGCGGCAGCTACGCCAGCGGCGCCGTTACCGGCACGAGCACGGTGGGCGGCTTGATCGGCCGAAGTAGCGCCGCCGGTGGCACCGCCACGCCGGACAATGAAGTCAATACCAGTTATACGAGCGGTACCGTCAATGCCAGCGGCGACAATGTCGGCGGCCTGATTGGCTTAAATTATGGCAACAACGTCGTCAATACCTATTCCCGCAGCGCCGTCAGTACCAGCGGCAATTATGTGGGCGGTTTGATCGGCAACAACCTGGGCACCGTCGACAAGAGCTACTCGACCGGCCTCGTGAGCAGCCCGGGCGCGGGCGTGGGCGGCTTGATGGGTGTCAGCATTGGCGGCGTCAGCAACAGTTTCTGGGATACACAGACCAGCGGGCAGAACAGTAGTGGCGACGGCACGGGCAAGACCACGGCGCAAATGAAAGATAGCAACTTGTTTACCACCAACAGCTGGGATTTCACCTTCCACAGCGGAGTATGGGGACGCAAGGCAACGCTCAATGACGGCTATCCCGTCTTGCGCACGTTTGGCTACGTCGATCCGATCACCATCACGCTGAACAATCCAGCCTTGACGAAAACCTATGGCGGGGCCAATCCGGTCCTGACAGGCGGCTGGACGGTGAGCGGCTGCGACAACAACCTGGCATGCGTGAGCGGCGTCGACTGGAGTGCGGCCTTGCTGCCCACCACCTCCGTCGGCACGCTCAATTACGGCGCCAGCCTGTTCGCGCCGACCCTGGGCGCCGGCTATGGCAAGCTGAGCGATTATGACATCACCTACAGCACGGGTACCCTGTCGATCACGCCGGCCGTGCTGACCATTGCCGGCATCGGCGCCGCCAACAAGACGTATGACCGCACGAACGCGGCCAGCATCAATGCCGGCACCCTGGTGGGCCTTGTGAATGGCGAAAACCTGTCGCTGTCGGCCAGCGGCACCTTCGACAGCGCCAACGCCGGCGCCCGCACGGTGGCGGCCAGCTTGCTGGTGGGCGACGGCAGCGGCGCCAACGCGGGCCTGGCCAGCAATTACATCCTGTCCACGCCGACCATCAATTTGGCGGCGACCATCCGTGCGCTGGAAGTGCATCTCGCCAGCCTGGGCGGCAAGGAATACGACGCGACCGACAAGCTCAACGCCAGCTTGCTGCAGATCACGAATGTGCTCGGTGGCGACACCGTCAACCTGAGCGGCACAGCTACCCTGGCGTCGCGCAACGCCGGTACGCAGGCGCTGGCAGGCTATGCGGACCTTGTGCTGGACAACAGCAACTACACGTTCGCGCCAGCCAGCCTGGGCGCCAGCGTGCTGGTGACGCCGCGCGCGGTCAGCGTGAATGCGGCTGGCGGCGCCACGCGTCGCTACGATGGCAGCGTGAATGCGGCCGCCGGCCTGCTGAACCTGGCCGGTGTGCTGGCGGGCGATAGCGCCAGCCTGAGCGGCAATGCGCTACTGGCAGGCAAGAATGTCGGTACGCAATCCATCAGCGGCCTGGGTACCTTGAGCCTGGACAATGCCAATTACACCTTGAGCGGCGTGCTGCCTGCCGGCAGCGTGGCCATCACGGCCTTGCCCGTCAATGTGGCGGCAGTCTCTGGCGCGAGCCGGGCGTTTGACGATACTGCGGATGCGGCCGCCAATTTGCTGGCCTTGAACGGCGTGCTGGCCGGCGACAGCGCTGTGCTGGGCGGCAAGGCGACGCTGTCTTCCAAGGAGGCGGGCAAGCAATCCATCGTCGGCTTGTCGGGCTTGACTGTGTCCAACAGCAATTACACGCTGGCCGGCGCGAATGCCAGCGGCACCGTGGAGATCCTCCCGCTGGAAGCGGAAACGCCGGAAGCGCCAAAGGCGAGCCTGGCCAGCACCATAGGCGAGGTCTCCCGGACCAGCGTTCCCAGCAAGCGCGAGGTCTTGCGCGATGCCGGCCTGTCGTTGCAAAGCGACTTGATCCCGTTCGTTTCCGTGCCACCCACCGTGAATAGCAGTGTCGTGCCACTGGGCGCCGCCTTTGGCGCGAATGCGCCGCTGAGCGTGCTGTACAGTCCCGGCGCGAACGAGATGAGCGAAAGTCTTACCCTGGCGCAAACCCAGCGCTTGCTGCAGCCAGCCGGCGCCCAAGGCAATGGCGGATCGCAGCCATTGCGCTTGCCCGTCAGCCGCAATTCCCTGATGGAGATCGTCAATGGCGGCGTCAAGTTGCCCGATGGCGTGGACCAGTTGCTGTTTGTCGTGAAGGCCCAATAAATGAGCATGCTTATCCGTACCTCCATCGTCCCCACCGCCCGCCGGGCGGCCTGCAAACGCACGGCCATGTCGCTGGCGCTGGGCCTGGCCTTGGGCGCGACCGCCATGGCGCAGGCCCAGCAGGTACCGACCATCGGCGACGTTGTGCGCCAGAGCCAGCCGGTGCCGCCGCCGGTGACGCCGCCGCCGTCCCTGCCTGCGCTGGGCGGCGTGCCGGCCGCGCCACCGCTGCAGGCCTTGACCGGCGATGCCGCCAGCAAGGTCAGGGTGACGCAGTTCGTGCTGGAGGGCAACCACGCCATTGACAGCGCCACTCTGCTGGCGCTGCTGCAGCCGGAGCTGGGCCGGACGCTGACCCTGGCCCAGCTCGAAGAGATGGCCACCCGTATCACGCGCCATTACCGTGCCGCCGGCTACTTTGTGGCGCGCGCCTATATCCCGGCGCAGGAATTGACTGATGGCAAGTTGATCATTCGCATGGTGGAAGGTCAATACGGAAAATTTATCCTCAGCAATACTTCGCGCGTGCACGATAGCGTGGTGCAAGGCTTGCTGGACCAGGCCAGGCGGCACGATGTCGTGTCCCTCGATACCCTGGAGCGGGCGATGTTGATCATCAATGACACGCCTGGCGTCAAGGTGGTGCAGGCCGACGTGATGCCGGGCGAGCAGGTCGGCACCTCGGATTTTGCCATCCGTACCGAGGCCACGCCCGCCTGGGGCGGCTACGTGTTGCTGGATAACTATGGCTCTACGTACACGGGCAAGCAGCGCCTGCGTTTCAATGCCGACTGGAATTCGCCCAGCGGCCGCGGCGACCGCCTGTCGGCCAGCGGCATGGCTACGCGCAACAGTGGCTTGCTGAACGGCCGTCTTGGCTATTCGATGTTGCTGGGCACGGACGGCGCCCGCCTCGAAGGGGCGCTCAGCCGCACTACCTATGAACTCAGCGACGTGTATGCCGCGCTTGACGCCTCTGGCAACGCCAATGGCGTGGACTTGCTCCTGAGTAAGCCGCTCAAGCGTACCCGCGAGCACACGGTGGAAGCGGGCCTGGGCGTGGCGTACAAGGATTTAAAGGATGAAATCGGTGCCACGCGCACCTCGGTGGGCAAGCAGTTGAGCAGCATCAGCGCCAGCATCGCGGACCGGCGTATGCATGCCTTGCTGGGCTGGGATGGCTTGACCCAGAGCAGCGCCAGCCTGACGGTGGGGCGCTTGCACTTCAAGGAAGCGGCTGCCGAAGCGCTCGATGCTGCCGGCGCCGATACGCAGGGCGGCTATGCCAGGCTGAATCTGGCGGCGTCGCGCGTCAGCGTGCTGCCGTCGCAATTCCTGCTGACCACCAGCGTCAAGGCGCAGGCGTCGCTGAACAATAAAAGCCTCGATGGCGTCGAGCGCATGAGCATTTCCGGCGACGGTGGCGTAGCCGCGTATCCGATCGGCGAACTCAGTGGCGATCATGCGGCGCTGCTGCGCGCCGAACTGGCCCGGCCGCTGGCGGGCGGCGGCACGGCGCAGCTGAGCGGCAGCATCTTTAGCGACTATGGCTGGGCCAGGTCTGTCGCGGCGCCGGCCGGCGGCGTCGCCTCGCGCAAGCTGGGCGATATCGGCCTGGGCCTGAGCGCCATGGCTGGCGGCATCCTGCTCAACCTGCAACTGGTGCACCGCACGGTAGGCGGGGTGCCGAGCAGCGAATCGGCATCGCGCACGCGCCTGCTGTTCCAGGCAGGCTGGGTAAGGTAAGCTATCGGCTGCCCTTGTCTGCAATGCAAAAAGCCTGGCAATGCCAGGCTTTTTGCGTGTTCAGTGACGCCGATTACAGGGTCTTGATCAACACCTGCGACTTGCGCTGCCAGTTATACATATGCTGGCGGTCCTTCGGCAGATCGTCGACGGTGGCCGGCACAAAGCCCCGTTTCTTGAACCAGTGCGAGGTGCGCGTGGTCAGCACGAACAGTTTGTTCAGGCCGGCGGCGCGCGCGCGGTTTTCCATGTGTTTCAGGATGCGCTCGCCGTCGCCCTGGGCTTGCACTTCCGGGTTGACCGTCAAGCAGGCCATTTCCGCCATCTTTTGCGCGGGGAACGGGTACAGGGCGGCGCAGCCGAAGATCACGCCGTCATGCTCGATGACGGAGAAATAATCGATTTCGCGCTCGATCAGCTCGCGGCCCCGCTTCACCAAAGTGCCGTCCGCTTCCAGCGGTTCGATCAGTTTGATGATGCCGCCCACGTCTTCGATGGTGGCCTGGCGCAGGCTTTCCAGATTTTCATGGCTGATCATGGTGCCCACGCCATCATGGGTAAACAATTCCAGCAGGGCCGAACCGTCCATCGAGAACGGCACGATATGCGAGCGTTCGACGCCGTTGTGGCAAGCCTTGACGCAATGCTTCAAATAAAACGCCGTGGCGTCGGGCAGGAAACCGGCCATCAGCACGGCTTCGGCCTGGTGCGACGACAGTTCGCGGATTTCCACGCCCGTGGCGTCTTCCATCATCGGCGTTTCGGTAATAAAGATCAGCTTGTCCGCGTGCAGGGCGATGGCGGCGCTGCACGCCACGTCTTCCATGGTGAGATTAAACGCTTCGCCCGTGGGCGAGAAGCCCAGGGGCGAGAGCAGCACCAGGCCGTCCGAACCAAGGATGGAATGGATGGTTTCGGCGTCGACCTTGCGCGTGATGCCCGTCAGTTCCAGGTCCACGCCATCGATCACGCCCAGCGGGCGCGCCGTGATGAAGTTGCCGGAAATGATACGGATGGCCGCATGCGACATGGGCGTGTTCGGCAAGCCCTGGCTGAACGCGGCCTCGATATCGAGGCGCAGCTCGCCGGCCGCTTCCTTTGCGCATTCCAGCGCGGCGATGTCCGTGATGCGCACGCCGTTGTGGAAGCGGCCTTCGACGTTACGCAAGGCCAGTTGTTCCGCCACCTGCGGCCGCGAGCCGTAGACGACGGTGACATTGATGTCCAGCGCATGCAGCAGGGACAAATCATGGGCCAGCACCTGCAGCGCCCCGGCGCTGACGAGTTCACCGGGGAAGGCGACCACGAAGGTCTTGCCGCGAAAGGCGTGGATGTAGGGCGCGACGGAGCGCAGCCATTGGACGAATTGGGTAGGGTTTTCCATTAAGCGCATTATAATTCGCTGCGCGATGTGCGCGCTTAAAATACCTGTAAAAAACAATGTCTTCAGCCAGCAATAAGTCTTCCCCTCCTTCCAACGTTGCAAATGTGCCCGCCAGCGGGGGTGTTGCCACGCCTGCCGCCACGCCTGTGCAAGGCCGCCAGCGCCCGCCCGTGAGCCAGCAAAGGCAGCAAGCGCCGCGCGCGGAACAGCAGAAAGAGCAACAGCGACAGCAACAGCAGCAGCGCGCGCCGCGTCCGCCGCGCGAGGGGCAGGCGCCGCGCGATGACCAGGCCAGCCGCGAAGAGCGCGAGAGCCGTGACGCCGCGCGCGCCGCGCGCGAGGCGGAAAAGGCCTTCCGCAATCCGCTGCCACCGATTACGTATCCGGAAGACTTGCCCGTCTCGGGCCGGCGCGAAGAAATCGCCAAGGCCTTGACGGAAAACCAGGTCATCATCGTCTCGGGCGAGACGGGTTCCGGCAAGACGACGCAGTTGCCGAAGATTTGCCTGGAACTGGGACGCGGACAGAAGGGCATGATCGGCCACACGCAGCCGCGCCGCATCGCCGCCTCGTCGACGGCCAAGCGCATCGCGCAGGAACTGGGCACGCCCTTGGGCGAAACCGTGGGTTTCAAGGTGCGCTTTAACGATACCCTGAGCCGTGGCGCGTCCGTCAAGCTGATGACGGACGGCATTCTACTGGCCGAGACGCAGACCGACCCGTTGTTGAAAAACTACGACACCATCATCATCGATGAAGCGCACGAACGCAGCCTGAACATCGACTTCCTGCTTGGTTATTTAAAGCAGCTGCTGCCGCGCCGGCCCGACCTGAAGATCATCATCACCTCGGCCACCATCGATGCCGAGCGCTTCTCGCGCCATTTCGGCACGCCGGAAAAACCGGCACCCGTGATCGAAGTGTCGGGCCGGTTGTACCAGGTGGAAGTGCGCTACCGTCCCGTGGAACGCGAGCAGGTGGCCATGCCGGGTGCCGCGAGCGCCGACAAGCCCGGCCAGCGCACCGCCGCCGCGCGCGAAAAGCGCGACTTGATGGATGCCGTCGTCGATGGCGTGGAAGAGCTGTGCCGCATCGGCTCGGGCGACGTGCTGGTGTTCCTGCCCGGCGAGCGCGAAATCCGCGACTGCGCCGAAGCGCTGCGCAAGCACCATCCGCCGCATGTGGAGATTTTGCCGCTGTTCGCCCGCCTGTCGGCCGAGGAGCAGGAACGCGTCTTCAAGACCAGCAATGCGCGCCGCATCGTGCTGGCCACCAACGTGGCGGAAACCTCGCTGACGGTGCCCGGCATCCGCTACGTGGTCGACGCGGGCCTGGCGCGCGTGAAACGCTACAGCTACCGCAACAAGGTCGAACAGCTGCAGGTCGAACCGATCGCCCAGTCGGCCGCCAACCAGCGCGCCGGGCGTTGCGGCCGCGTGGCCGACGGCGTGTGCATCCGTTTGTACGAAGAGCAGGATTATCTGCTGCGGCCCAAATTCACGGAGCCGGAAATCCTGCGCTCCTCGCTGGCCGCCGTCATCCTGCGCATGAAGTCCCTGCACCTGACGGACGTGGAAACCTTCCCCTTCATCGAGCCGCCGCTGGCGCGCGCCATCGCCGACGGTTACCAGCTGCTGCAGGAACTCGGTGCTGTCGATGAAGTCAATAAACTGACGCCGTTGGGCAACAAGCTGGCCAAGCTGCCGCTGGACCCGCGCGTGGGCCGCATGATCCTGGCCGCGCTCGATAACGCGTGTCTGACGGAAGTGCTGATCGTCGCTTCCGCTCTGTCCGTGCAAGACCCGCGCGACCGCCCGATGGAACACCAGCAGGCGGCCGACGAAGCGCACAAGAAATTCGCCGATGAAAAGTCGGAGTTCCTCAGCTACCTGAAGATCTGGCGCTGGTTCGAGTCCGCCATCGAGCACAAGAAAACCAACCGCCAGCTGCAGGATAATTGCCGCACGAATTTCCTGTCGCAGATGCGCTTGCGCGAATGGCGCGACGTGCACTCGCAGTTGTTGACCATCGTCAAGGAGCAGGGCTGGCGCCTGAATGAAGCGCCGGCCACCTACGACAATCTGCACATGGCCTTGCTGACTGGCTTGCTGGGCAATATCGGTTTCAAGGGCGAGGACGAGCCGGGCGCCGGGTATCTGGGCGCGCGCGGCATCAAGTTCCATATCTGGCCCGGTTCTTCGCTGCTGAAAAAGCCGGGCAAGTGGATCATGGCGGCCGAACTGGTCGACACGACGCGGCTGTACGCGCGCTGCGTGGCGCAGATCCAGCCCGAGTGGCTGGAAAAAGTCGGCGAGCACCTGCTGAAGAAATCGTGGGGCGAGCCGCGCTGGGAAAAACGCTCGGCGCAAGTGACGGCGTCCGAACGCGCGACTTTGTACGGGCTGGTGGTGTACAGCCAGCGCCGCATCAATTACGGCAATTTCAACTTGCCGGAAGCGCGCGAGATTTTCATCCGCGACGCGCTCGTTGGCGG
Source organism: Janthinobacterium sp. HH102 (assembly GCF_001758625.2). Taxonomy (NCBI): domain Bacteria; kingdom Pseudomonadati; phylum Pseudomonadota; class Betaproteobacteria; order Burkholderiales; family Oxalobacteraceae; genus Janthinobacterium; species Janthinobacterium sp. HH102. Next base: position 5,107,534 of record NZ_CP062062.1, on the reverse strand, counting down.
CGACTTCGACACGCGTGCGCCCTTCTTTGCGCACAACCACAAACTGATCAAGGATATCGAAAACCTCGAGCACAAATCGCGCCGGCTGGACGTGCTGGTCGACGATGAGCTGATCGCCGCTTTCTACGACAAGCTGCTGCCGGCGGACGTGTGCAATGGCGCCGGTTTCGAGAAGTGGCACAAGGAAGCCACGCGCGAGAACCCGAAGCTGCTGTACCTGAACCGCGAAGAGCTGATGCGCCACGAAGCGGCCGGCGTGACGACGGACCTGTTCCCGAAAACCATGTCCGTGACGGGCCTGGAAATGGGACTCACGTACCACTTCGAGCCGGGCAGCGTGCGCGATGGCGTGACCTTGAGCGTGCCGCTATATGCCTTGAACCAGTTGCCGCGCGAGCGCTGCGAATGGCTGGTGCCGGGCATGCTGAAGGAAAAAGTGCATCTGCTATTAAAATCCTTGCCGCAAAAGCTGCGCCGCCACTGCGTGCCGCTGCCCGATTACGCGGCGAAATTCTGCGAGCGCGTGCATGAAGCGGGCGTGTTCGGCCGCGGTGATTTGATCGACGCCATCATCCTCGATATCCGCACGCAGATCACCATCAACGTGCTGACGACGGATTTCAAGCCGGAAACCCTGCCTGCCCATCACTTCATGAATTTCAAGGTGATCGACGAGCATGGCCGCCAGCTGGACATGGGCCGCAACCTGGCCACCCTGCAGGCGGAATTCGGCGGCCAGGCGCGCCAGAGTTTCCAGAAGCTGGCCGAAGTGTCGGGCGTCTCGGGCACGGGCACGCCCGGTGCCAAGGTGGCCGGCGCGCAAGTGGCGTCGCGGCTGCAGGCACAGGGCGCTACAGTTGCAGCAGGCAAGGGCGCATCCGCCGCCGCGCCGGCGCCTCCGAACGCCACCGTCTCGCAGCACATGGGTTTGACGGCCTGGACCTTCGGCGAATTGCCGGAGCTGCTCGAAATCGTGCAGGGCAAGCTGACCTTGATCGGTTTCCCTGCCCTCGTCGACAAGGGCACGCATTGCGACCTGGAAGTGTTTGACGACCCGACCGTGGCCGCGCGTACGCACAAGGTCGGTTTGCGCCGTTTATTTGCGCTGCAAATGAAGGAGCAGATCAAGTACGTCGAGAAAAGCATCCCCGGCTTGCAGCAGATGGGCATGCAATTCATGGCCCTGGGTTCGCAGGAGGAGTTGCGCGAGCAAATCATCAACAAGGCGCTCGACATTGCTTGCTTGCAAGATCCGCTGCCGCTGGACGCCGCCTCGTTTGCCAAGCGACAGGCGGAAGGCAAGTCGCGCCTGGTCTTGCTGGTCAATGAAATCGCCCGTTTGCTGTCGCAAGTGCTGACGGAATTCCACGGCTTGCCGAAGCGGCTGCAAAATATTCCCGCAGCGGCGGCCACCGATATCCAGGCGCAGCTGCAGGGCCTCGTGCATAAACGTTTCCTGACGGAAAACGAATACACGCAGCTCGCGCATTTCCCCCGCTACTTAAAAGCGATCAATGTACGCCTGGAAAAACTGCGCGCCGACCCCGCGCGCGACACCAAGTTGATGGCCGAATGGCAATCGGCCGCCGCGCCGTATCTGCGCCAGGCCAAGGACCGTCAGGCCGGCAAGAACACGGATCCGAAACTGGTCGAGTTCCGCTGGATGCTGGAAGAGCTGCGCGTGTCGCTGTTTGCGCAGGAATTGCGCACGCCGATGCCCGTGTCTGCCAAGCGTTTGCAGAAGGTGTGGGAATCGATGCAGCGGTAGGTCTGATTAGCGCGTCCGCAGGGCGCGCGTAATCTGACGTCATCGTTGGCTTGGGCGATGGGGTGGTGGATGGTGCGCTGCTGTTAACGGTGTCGCTGGTGGTGTCGGATTACGCGGCTGCGCCGCTAATCCGACCTACCCGACCTACACGATTATTCGCACGGGAACTGCGCACGCCGATGTCCGTTTCTGCCAAGCGTTTGCAGAAGGTGTGGGAATCGATGCAGCGGTAGGTCGGATTAGCGCGTCCGCAGGGCGCGCGTAATCTGACGTCATCGTTGGCCTGGGCGATGGGGTGGTGTTGATGGTGTCAACGGGTGTCAATGGTGTCAATGGTGTCGACGGGTGTTGATGGGTTTCGATGGGTGTTAACGGTGTCGCTGGTGGTGTCGGATTACGCGGGTGCGCCGCTAATCCGACCTACCTGACCTATCCGGCCTACCCGATCTACCCGATTGTTCGTACGGGAACTGCGCACGCCGATGCCCGTGTCTGCCAAGCGTTTGCAGAAGGTGTGGGAATCGATGCAGCGGTAGGTCGGATTAGCGCGTCCGCAGGGCGCGCGTAATCCGACGTCATCGTTGGCCTGGGCGATGGTGCGCTGGATGGTGCGCTGTGCTGGATGGTGCGCTGTTAACGGTGTCGCTGGTGGTGTCGGATTACGCGGCTGCGCCGCTAATCCGACCTACCCGACCTACCCGACCTACCCGACCAGTGCGACCTGTCCGGTCTGCCCGATCTACGTTCTATCTTTATTGAGATCATCGTCGCTGAGCGATGAGCGCGAGCCGCTCTGGCTGCTGGTGCCGGCGCGGCTGCCGCTCATGGAGCTGCCGGACAGGCTGCCTTCGCTGCCCGATTGCAGGCTGGCGCCACCGCGCAGGTCGCTGCCCGATGGCATGCGGCTGCCGGCCATGGCGCCGCTGCTGTAGCGCGTGCCGCTGCCATAGAACGCTTCCATCTGCTGGTTCCAGGCATCGCTGCCCATGTCGGGCCAGTTGTTCTTGTCGAAGCCGGGAGCATTTTTCAGCAGGTCTTTATCCACGTTGAGCAGGAAGCGCTTGTTGACGGTGTCCAGGGTCAGGCGTTCCCAGGGCACGGCAAACAATTTGTCGCCCATGCCCAGGATGCCGCCGAACGACAGCACGGCATAGGCGATCTGGCCGGTGCGCATGTCGAGCATGATTTCCTTGATGTCACCCAGCTCCTCGTCGTTGTGATTGTAGACTTCGTCCCCGATCAGGGTGTCGGCCCCCATCAGGGCTGGCCCCGGGCCGTCGTGGTTGCGGTACATGCCCAGGATGTCGCGGTCCAGATAGCTCATGGTGTTCTCTCCTCTGGTGAAATGCTGATCGAACATGCAGATTAAGCTTACGCACCTGTTCGCGTTTGATCTGCCTCAATGGTGTTAAGTAACCCCCAATAAATTATTATGATTTCTGACTTCCATAACCGGCGCTCTGCAAGGTGGCCGACGAGGCTTGCCCACTGCTAGCAGTGCTCGCACTGCGTTGCAGTGGGCGCCTTGCATAGCATCCGGTTCTGTTCGTCATAAATTCACAATAATTTCCTGAGGATTACTTAGCGGCACTTTTATCCGTGTGCAAACGTACGGTGTGGTCGGCCAATTGCGGTACTCTATGCGTTCTACGGAGGAGGCCGCACATGCTGACGATGCAACGATGCAGAGGGATGAACTTGCGGTACGCTCCACCAAGACACGCGCGCCGAGCGCCATGGTAAAGCCCGCCACCAAATGGCTGCGCGGGCTATTGCGCGCCGGTAAGGCACAGCAGCGCACGGCAACCAAGCTGGCCAAGGTGCTGTTCGGGCCCGTGCCTGCCAAGCCCAGGGCCAAGCCCAGGGCCAAGCCCCGCAGCAAGCCTGTGGCCAAGACCAGGCCGACGCCGCGCGCCAGGCCCGCCAGCGACGCCGTGCCCTCGCTGGCGCCGTTTGCCACGCCCCTGTCGCCACCGCGCGTGCGCAAGCGAACGGCGCCCCCGCCGGGCAAGTGGCTGGCCGCCCACTACGCGCCGTTGGCGGAACTGGGGCAGTTGCCCGGACGGCGCCTGCCTTATTTTTTGTACCTGCCCGAAAAAGCGCCGAGCGCCGCCATGCGCAGCCGTGGCCGGCCGCTGCTGGTGATGCTGCACGGCTGCGAGCAGAGCGCCACGCAGTTTGCCGACGGCACGCGCATGAACCGCCTGGCCGAGCGCAAGGGCTATGCCGTGCTGTATCCGCAGCAATCGCTGCGCTCGCATGCGCGCCGCTGCTGGAAGTGGTACGACAAGCTGACGCAGGAGGGCGGCGGCGACGTGCGCCTGATCGTCGGCGCCATCGAGCAGGTGGCGGCCCGCTATGCGATCGACCGCGCGCGCATCTATATCTGCGGCATTTCCGCCGGCGCCGGCATGGCGCATATCGTGGCCCTGAATCACCCGCATCTGTTCGCCGCGCTGGGCCTGCATTCGGGCCCTGTGTTTGGCGCCGGCCATAACCTGATCGGCGCGCTGGGCGTGATGCAGCATGGCGCCAGTGCCCGCGCCGATGCGGCCATCGATGAAGTGCTGGCGCGCCAGCCCGCGTTCCCCCGCCTGCCCACCATCCTGCTGCAAGGGCTGTCCGACAAGGTGGTGCGTCCCATTAACCAGACGCAGCTGGTACGCCAGAGCGTGCGTGTGAACCGCATGCCCGCCGACACGCTGGTAACGGCGCAGCGTCTGCCCGGCGGCGCTGCGGGCGGGCGCAATCCGGCCCATGCCTATGCGCTGCACGATTATCAGGTGGGCAAGCAGGTGCTGCTGCGCGTGGCGCAGATCGAGCACCTCGAGCACGCGTGGAGCGGCGGCGACGCCAGCCTGCCGTTCAACGACAAGGCCAAGCCCGACGCCAGCAAGATGCTGCTCGATTTCTTCGCCGGCCACCGCCGCCGGTAAGCGGCTCCCCGCGCGCCCACTGGTACGCATCGTTTTTCCCTTCCCGGCATGCCCGCGCCAACGCGCCGGCATGCTGGCGCGCCCTTTTCAGGGCAGGCGCCATTCCCGCAATGCCATGGAATTATCGTAAGTGGTATTGTTGCGGTATTTAAAAATCACAAAAATAAGTGTTAAAAATACTAATTGGTATACAATTGGTACACGTTTTCAGTGTGAGATGTGTCCGCCGTCCCATGCCCCGACGGCTGGCATGCACTGACGGCAGCCACCCACGTTACGGAACGCGCCATGTCCATCAAATCCAGGCAGTTGCTGTGTTTTTTTGCGTTTTTTCTCGTCTTTGAACTGAATATCTATCTGTCCAATGACATGATCATGCCGGCGATGCTGGGCATCGTCGACGAGTTCCGGGCGGAGAAAAAGTTTGTCCCCCTGTCCCTGAGCCTGTATTTGCTGGGCGGCAGTTCCCTGCAGATTTTCCTGGGGCCATTGGCCGACTGCATCGGCAAGCGCAAGCTGGTGTTGACCGGCAATGCCTTGTTCCTGCTGGCCACCTTGGCCGTGCCATTGACCGCCTCGATCGAGCAATTTCTCGCCGTGCGCTTCATCCAGGGCATGGGCTGCTGCTTCATCTTTGTCGGCTATGCCATGATCCATGAACTGTTCGACGACATGGCCGCCGTCAAGCTCAGCAGTATTCTGTCGAGTACCACCATCCTTGCGCCCCTGGCCGGTCCCATCCTCGGCAGCGCCATCATCAGCCGGCTGGACTGGCGCTACGTGTTTTTCCTCTCGGGCCTGCTGGCGCTGTTGTCCCTGCTGGGCCTGTTCAAGACCATGCCGCGCACGGCGCCCACGGTCACGCGCCTGGACCTTGCCGCCATCGTGCGAAGCTATGCCGCCATTTTCAGCAACGGGCGCTTCATGTTCGGCATGTTCACGGCCGGCCTGGCCACCGTGCCCCTGACGGCCTGGATCGGTTTCTCGCCCATCTTCGTGCTGCAGGAAATGGGCGCCTCCTACGCCACCTATATCGCACTGCAATGCGTGATTCTGTCGGGCTTCGTCCTCAGCAGCATCGCCATCCAGCGCCTGCGCCAGGATTTCCCCCTCGTCCATCTACTGCGCATGGGAGGGCTGATCGCGGCGGCCGGCATGCTGGGCGCCGGCGCGGGCCGCCATCACGTCGATGTGTTTGCGGCCTGCATGTTTGTCTATTCCATCGGCTTCGGCCTGTTCAACGGCGCCTTGATCCGCAGCGCGATCACGGCCAGCAAGGAGTCGATGACATTGACGACGGCCGCCATGAGCTTGCTGTACTGCATTTATCTGTCCGCCTGGCTGCAGCTGTACAACGTGCTGTGCCAGCGCTTCGGCTATGCGCTGGAAACGTATGCGTTGCTGAATATTCCCGTCATCGTGGTCATCGCCGCCTGCCTGCTGTTGTTTACGCGGGGCATGGCGGGGCGCCGGGAAAGCGAGGTGCGGCTGGCCCGGCACTGATGGCGCAGCGCATGTTCTCGACCTTGTTTTACCTCCTGCGACGTTTATTGACACTCTCCTGCGGAAAATGGTGCGCCCATGAAAATAGATGACCTGGCCTCAAAACACGATCAAGCAAAGATTTTCAACCTGGAATACGAGTTCCGCATCAACCGGCTGAAGCTCGATTACATCACCCTGGCCGATGTGCGGCCCCCAGGCATTGATCTGGAACAACTGGCCGCGGAACACCAGGCGGGGATCGCCGCCCTGCGCAGCTTCGTCGGCCTGAACTTCAACCATTTCAATGCGGCAAGCTGTTCCTCGCTCAGCTGCATCCCCACGCGCGCGCTCGGTGACGACGAGCGCTACCTGCACCGCATCTGGATGGGCGGACCGCTGCCGGCCATCGCATTTGACGCGATCGGGCAGTGGGGCGCGGCGCTGGAAGAAGTACGGCACAACGGCGGCGCGCCGTATGTCTCCATCCTGTGGGTGTGGGATGCGCAGCAGCTGCGCAATGACGAACGCTTCAGCCCCACGGGCGGCGCCGGGCGCTACACGATAGGCCGCTATGCCATCGGCGGCACGACCCTGCACATCAACTCGCTGCGCGCGCTGGCGCTCGATTTCGCGCCGGCCCGCTTCGACATTCTCGACACCCTGCATACGCAGCGCTACTTCGCCACCTTGTCCGATTATTTCCGCATCCTCATCATGTGCGAATACGGCGGCATGTACATGGACGTCGATACGATCCCGCATAATCCGGCGACGATTTTCCTGATGAAGCCGGAAGTGCCCGATTATTTCCAGCGCAAGAGTGATGACAGCGAAGAGCGCCGGCACGTCAGCTGGATGAATCTGTTTCTCGATGAAACGGGCATGCTGATCGCCAAGAAGAACGACGCCGCGCTGCGCGTGATCCAGCGCAATGTGAACCTCGCCTATGCGGGTATCGCTGCGCAGGTTCCCCGTTCCTGTCCGCAGTTCGAGGCGCAGCTGTTCGGCCAGTTCTATGCCGAATGGAAGAAAAACCTGGGCGTGACCCTGCTCAGCCATGCCGAGTTCTACCAGCGCTATTGCGTGCTGTATGACGGCGTGCGCGAAGCGGTGGCGGGCGGCATCCGCGGCATGCGGCTGCTGGACGATATCATTACCGGCATGCACATCCCCTTGAGCGACGAAGAGCGGCGCGCGTATGCGCGCTGCGTGGCGCGGCTCGACGAGATCGACTGGCAACTCGATGATCCTTTGCGCCTGCCCGACATCGTCGACGTGTTCGACATCGAGGAAGTGCCGCGCATGGCGTATGCGGCACAGCTGCGGGCGGACATCGATCACTTCCACTATTATTCGGTGCTGTCGGACGATCCGCAGCTCGATCGCGTAAATGACGTCTTTTGCCGCTACCTGCTGGCCCACCGTTCGCAGCATATTGCCGCCGGCAATTTCTGGCGCCCCACCGTCGGCCGCCACGGCAGCCGCATGCCGGCCGTCAGCGATGCCGCCCCGCCCGGTGACGAGGCGCAGGCGGGCTTGCTGTCGCATGCGCCGCTCAAGCTGGTGGCAGGCGAACTGCTGGGCGACGAGGCGAAGAACCGCATGGCCAAACTGCTGTTTGCCACCAGTTATCTGGAATACTGCTCGTTCGGCAATAAACTCAATCTGCAGTTCGTCGAATTGCAGCGGCGGCAGAACATCGATCCGTATCTGGCGCACATCCACGGCCTGCATGACGAGGACGAGCGCTTCATCGGCTTTTTCACGGCCGCGACGATGGACGAGTTCCAGGCTTGCGGCGCCGTGTCATATTACCGCGACGATATGAAGGCGCTCGACGATGCGTATGACGCCTTCGTGCTCGCGCATGCGCGCGCCGACGACTGTTTCGTCAGCAGCCTGGCCATCGACGAGAAATACCGGGGCCAGGGTTTATTCAGGCAGATGTTCCATGAAATCCGTGACCTGGCCAGCCGTAAGGGCTGTGCGCGCATCACCCTGACGGTGTGGGAAAAGAGCGAAGCGCTGCAAGTGTATCTGCACAAGGGTTTTCGCAGCGTGGGCACGTTCGACTATGCCTACAGCCTGTTCTATGACCGGCTGCATTTCCTCGTCTACGAAGGCAATTAAAGCGGCGGCCAGGGTGGCCGCCGCACTGGGGTGATTACAAGGCCAGGAAGGCCAGGCCCGCCACGGCCGTCGGCAGCAGGGCGCCGGCCAGCAGGCCGACGGCGCCGATCGATTCATCCTTGAAGCCGCGGCGCAGCAGGGCCACGCCGGCCGGGTTCGGCGCATTGGCGATGACGGTCAGGCCGCCGCCGGCCACGGCGCCGGCCATCAGCATGTATTTCGCTTCGTCCGTCATGCCGACGATCAGCGAACCGAGGTAGGTGAGGGCTGCATTGTCGGTAATTGCCGTCAAGCCCAGGGCGCCGAAGAACAGGGCCAGCGGCTTCAGACTCGAGACGATCGGTTGCAGCCACCATTGCTGCATGCCGCCCAGTACCACCAGGCCGCCGAGGAAGAAGCCGACCAATAAACCCTCTTTCAGGATCAGCGGGCTTTGATAGCGCTCATACGCCTGCACGAAGCCGAGGAAGAACAGGAACAGGCCGATGAACAGCACGGGATGATGCGCCAGGGTCACGACGCCGGCCAGCACGATCATGTGCACGAGGCTGACGGCCAGCGGCACTTTCGGCGCTTCGACTTCACCGGCTTTCGGCTTGATGTCGGAGGTATTGCTGTGCAGATATTTGCGCAGCAAAATGCTCACGCCCGTGGCGTTGACCAGCACGGCGATGGCGGCTTTCCAGCCGAAATGGGTGGCCATGAAGGCGCTGTCCCAGTTCCATGTGGTGGCCACCATCAGCACGGGTGGTGCCGCATACGAGGTCAGGGTACCGCCGATGGAAACGTTGACGAACAGCACGCCCAAGGCGCCGTATTTCAGCCATTCAGGGATGCCCGGGCGGAAGATTTGCGGCGCCAGCATCAGCGCGGCCAGGGTCATGGCGGCCGGTTCCGTGATCAGGGAGCCCGTCAGCGGCACGAGCGCCAGGCCCAGCCAGACGAGGGCCAGTTCCGTGCGCAGCGGCATCACGCGCGCCACGCCTTTCAACAGGCGCTGCACGGCGTCGAGCACGGGGCGCGAGGCGGCCACGACCATGACGACGAAGACGAACAGCGGTTCCGTGTAATGGCGCGACTCGGCGTACTCGATGGCCGCATCGCTGCCCGAGACAAAGGCCATGATGATGATCAGGATGAAGGCCCAGAAGCCGAACACGACTTCCACTTCGCCCAGCAGATGCAGCAAGCCCGCATGGCGGGGGTGGCGCCGCGATAATGTTTCAAACGATTTGGCGGCGAAGGTGTGGATGAGCGCAAGGCCGAAGACGATGGCGCTGATGAGTTGGATGGTGGTCAAATGCGTTTCCTTATGGACGGAGGAAGCCGCCCGGTGCATTGCCGAGCGGTAAGGAGAGTGCTTATGGTACAGCAATCGATGCCAGAAACGGGGTTTTTCGGACATGGCGGAGCGGCCTGCGGGCAGGCGCTGCGCAGATAAGCCTTGCCAAAAGCGGGTCCGGATAGTACTGTATATGCATACAGTATTCATCTTGATATTCAATTATGCAACATTCCCAATTGATGGCGTCGCCGGAAGCCTTGCACCCGTCCCTGTGGCGTGCGTCGCAGCTGGGCCAGGGCGCCGCGCGCTGCCTGGATACGGGCTTTGCCGCCCTGTCGGCGCAGCTGCCCGGCGGCGGCTGGCCCAGCGGCAGCCTTATCGATCTGCTGGTGCAGCAGCCGGGCAGCGGCGAATTGCGGCTGCTGGCGCCCGCGCTGGCGCAGCTGCCGGGCTTGCCCATCGTGCTGCTGCAGCCGCCCCATCCGCCGCAGGCGCTGGCCCTGGCCGCGCAGGGGCTGGCGCCGTCGCAATTGCTGTGGCTCAAAAGCGCCGGCAGCAAGGATGCCCTGTGGGCGGCCGAGAACATCTTGCGCAGCGGCACGTGCGGCGCCCTGCTGTTCTGGCAATCGCACGTGCGCGCCGACAGCCTGCGCCGGCTGCACCTGGCGGCGCAGTCGGGCAACACCCTGTTCTGCATGCTGCGCCCCCTGCACGGCGCGCAGGATGCGTCGCCCGCGCCGCTGCGCCTGTCCGTGCGCCCGGCCGCCGGCGGCATCGAGATCGGCTTCATCAAGCGCCGGGGACCGCAGCGCGACGCGCCGTTGTTCCTGCCCCTGCAACCTCCTTCATTATTGCTGCGCCATGCGACTCTGGATCGGCCTGTGCCTGCCCCGGCTCCCGCTCGAAGTATTTTGCCCGCGCTGGTCGGCTGACCACCTCGGCGTGGTGCTGGAGCAGGAGCAAGTGATGGCCCTGTCGCCGCTGGCCTTGGCGGCCGGCATCCGGCCCGGCATGCGCCGGGCGGGCGCGCTGATGCTGGCACCGCAGGCGCGTTTGCACGAGCGCTCGCCCGAGCTGGAAGCGCAGGCCCTGCAGGCGGTGGCGCTGGCGCTGCTGCAATATTCGCCGCTGGTGGCGCAGGGCGAGGAAGCGACCCTGCTCGTCGACGCGGGCGCCAGCCTGCGCCTGTTCGGCGGCGTGCGCGCCCTGTGCCGGCACATTGCGGCCAGCTTGCGCGCGCTCGGCTACACGGCCCAGCTGTCGTGCGCTCCCACGGCACGCGGTGCCTGGCTGCTGGCGCGCGCCAGTACGCGCCGGGGCCGGACCTTGAGCATGGCCAGCCTGGTGCGCCGGCTCGATGGCTTGCCGTGCGCCTTGCTGCCGCCCGCGCGCCCCTGGCTCGACTGGTTCGAGGGCATCGGCTGCCGCACCCTGGGGCAGTTGCGCCACTTGCCCCGGCCCGGCTTGCAGCGCCGCTGCGGCGGGGCCTTGCTGGACATGCTCGACGACGCGCATGGCCACAGCACGGAACTGTTCGTCTGGCTCGAGGCGCCGCCCACGTTCCGCGCCAGCCTGGAACTGTTCGACCGCGTGGAGCACGCCGACGCGCTGCTGTTCGGCGCGCGCCGCCTGCTGCAGCAAATGACGGGCTGGCTGTGCGCGCGGCAATTTGCCGTCGAGCGCATACAGCTGCTGCTGGCGCACGAGCGGGGCAGGGTGGCGCGCCCGCCCACCGTCATCGACCTGGCGCTGGGCGAAGCCGTCTGGCGCGACGAGCATCTGGTGCGTTTGCTCAAGGAACGCCTGGCGCAACTGGTGCTGGAGGCGCCCGTGATCGGCCTGAGCCTGGAAGCGCTGCAGGTGCAAGCGATGGCGCCGCCCAGCGAGACCCTGTTCCCCGAGCCGGGCGGCACGCCGCAGGAGCGTCAGCGCCTGCTGGAATTGCTGGTGGCGCGCCTAGGTACAGACAATGTCTTGCAGGCTGCGCCGCGCGCCGATTACCGCCCCGAGGCGGCCAACCAGTGGCTGCCGCTGCCGGCCAGGGGCAGTGGCAAGAACGCGCCACCCGACTTGCCGCCCGGCTTGTCCGGCATGCCCCGTCCCGGCTGGCTGCTGGCCCAGCCCATCGCCCTCTTGATGCGCGAGCACAGGCCCTTCTATGGCTCGCCCCTGAAAATGGTGTCCGTTGCCGAGCGCATCGAAGCGGGCTGGTGGGGCCAGTCGCAGGCGCGCGATTATTTCATTGCGGAAGGCCTCGACCACGCCCACTACTGGGTCTACCGCGAACGCATCGCCGGCAGCGGCGAAGACGCCGCGCCGCGCTGGTTTTTGCATGGCTTGTTTGGCTGAAAGGGTTGTCCTGCTGAAACGGCCATGCTTGGCTATACTTGCTTTCTTGCGTCGCGTCTTTAATTGAAATGAAGGATATCCATGACACCGCTTTCCGACTTTCCTATCACCCAAAAATGGCCTGCCCGGCACCCCGAGCGCCTGCAGCTGTACTCGCTGCCCACGCCGAACGGCATCAAGGTCTCGATCCTGTTGGAAGAGCTGGGCCTGGCGTACGAGCCGCACCTGGTCAGCTTCGAGCAGAACGACCAGCTGTCGCCCGCTTTCCTGTCCCTCAATCCCAACAACAAGATTCCCGCCATCCTCGACCCGAACGGTCCCGACGGCAAGCCGCTGGCCCTGTTCGAGTCGGGCGCCATCCTGCTGTACCTGGCGGAAAAGACGGGCAAGTTCCTGCCGCAGGACGCGGGCCTGCGCTATGAAACCATCCAATGGCTGATGTTCCAGATGGGCGGTATCGGCCCCATGTTCGGCCAGGTGGGCTTCTTCCACAAATTCGCCGGCAAGGAGTACGAAGACAAGCGTCCGCTCGAACGCTATCTGGGCGAAGCGAAGCGTTTGCTGGGCGTGCTCGAGCAGCGCCTGCAGGGCCGCGACTGGATCATGGGTAATCAGTACACGATTGCCGATATCGCCATCTTCCCCTGGGTGCGCTGCCTGGTGGGCTTCTATGGCGCAGGCGAGCTCGTCGGGTTTAACAATTTCCCGAACGTGCAGCGCGTGCTGGACGCTTTCCTGGCCAGGCCAGCCGTTGCCAGGGGCGTGGATATTCCCAAACGTGGTTAAAACAGGCGGCGGCCGGCCGGCGCTACAATGCGCCATCGGTCGCCCTGTGCGGCAGCTTTAATCTGAGACAATGAAATCCACACGGCAAGATTTTCCCGGCGCCCACGGCCATGTGCTGGCGGCGCGCCTCGACGCGCCCGACGGCGCCATCCGCGCCTACGCGCTGTTCGCCCACTGTTTTACTTGCGGCAAGGACGTGCTGGCCGCGCGGCGCATCGCGCAAGGCTTGACGGAACACGGCATCGCCGTGCTGCGCTTCGACTTCACGGGACTGGGCGCCAGCGAAGGCGAGTTTGGCGCCACGAATTTTTCGTCGAACGTGGACGATCTGGTTGCCGCCGCCGATTTTCTGCGGGCCAGACATGCTGCTCCGCAATTGCTTATCGGCCATAGCCTGGGCGGCGCCGCCGTGCTGGCCGCGGCCGCGCACGTGCCGGAAGCGACCGCCATTGCCACCCTGGCCGCGCCGAGCACGCCCGCCTACGTGACGCGCATGTTCAGCGAGCATCTGGAGCGAATCGCCGCCGAAGGCGAAGCGCTGGTGCAGCTGGAAGGGCGGCCTTTCCGCATCCGCCAGCAATTCGTCGACGACGCTGGCAGCCACAGTTTAAAGGAGCACATCGCCGGCCTGCGCCGCGCCCTGCTGGTGATGCACGCGCCGAACGACACGACGGTAAGCCTGTCGAACGCGATGGATATCTTTACGGCAGCCAAGCACCCGAAAAGCTTCGTCTCGCTCGACGATGCCGACCACTTATTGACGGGGCGCGATGATGCGGCCTATGTCGCCAATGTCATCGCCGCGTGGAGCGCGCGTTATATCAACTAAGCTGAACTAAGCGGTCGCCCATGAAAAACGCCGCGTCAGCAGAAGCTGGCGCGGCGCAGATACTATTGGTACTTTACAACACCTGACAAAATCGTAGCGAGCGGCAGTGATTTGTGGCCGAGAAGCGCAGCCGTGCTAAAGCACGGTGAGCATCGCCGGCCGCAAAGCGCGACGCGCAGTAGATTTGGTCAGGTGTTCTCAGTCTTCGTCAAATTCGGCCGAAAGATCCTTCCAGCCCTTGCTGACGGCAAAGGCGGAAAATTCCTCGGGCGCTTCCAGGACGATCAGTTTCTTGTCTTGCAAGCCCAGGTCGCCGTGGCCGAAGTCGGGGCCTACGTAGCCGAGGCTGCGCAGGCGGGTCAGGATGTGGCCGACCAGGGTCTTGTCCTTGTACGCGCCCGCTTCGAGCGGGGCAGCGAAATCGACGTAGACGTCGATGATGCCGTAGCCTTCGTCGAAGATGCGGATGGCCTTGATGTCATGGGCACGGCCGGAGCCGTCGGTGGCCTTGAAGGGGCCGCTGAGCTGGATGTCGGTGTCATTGTTCATGCCGCCAGCATACACCAAAAGCCGGCCCCGCATAGGGGGCGCGGCGCAAAATCACTGGGCAATCCACGCCTCAGCGCGCCTGCAGGATGGCCGACAGGCGGTCGCGCGTGCCGGCGATGCGCTCCAGCTGCGGGTAGCGCAAGCCGCCGTGGTAGTCGAGCGCCACCGTCTGGAATTGCTTGCCCTTTTTGACCAGCAAGTTGATCGGCTGCGGGCTCGTCTTGGCCGCCTGGATGGCCGCCTTCAGCAGCTTGGGCGTGTAAGCCGTGCCATTCACGGCGAGCAAGGTCGTGTTGCCGGACAAACCTGCCTGGAAGGCGGGGCCGTCCCACAGCAGTTTGCCCAGCTTGCCATCCTTGTCGATCGTCAAACCCAGCGAATAGCTCAGGTCCGTGCTCTCGCTGCGCTCTTCATTCGCTTTCAGGAAGGGCGTCGGCGTGTCGCGGTAGACGAGTTTCCAGCCGGCGCGGGCCAGGCCATCGAGCGGTGCGCCGGGGCCGTGGCTCTCCAGGCGCGTGCGCAGGAAGGCGGCCCAGTCGTGCGGCTGCACGGCGCTCAGGGCCGCCACCACATCCTCGAAGGTGTAGGGCAGGGGCGTGGTGCTGCCATCCTGCATGCCAAAGAAACTGCGGGCGAAGTCGTCCAGCGAGCGGCGCTCGCGGGACAGTGCGCGGATGGTGGTGTCGACGTCGAGCCAGATCAGCGCGCCTTCCATATAGTAATCCTCGTCGCGCTGCCAGCTGCTCCAGGCTATGGGGCGCCGGCCATTGATGATGGGATCGTTCGTCGTATCCTGCATGGTGCGCCAGCTGCGCCCGGGCATCACGTCGTAATGGGCTGCCGTGGCGGCGAACAGGTCGCGCATGTTGGCTGGCGCCACCAGGCCGGAACGGGCCGCCAGCACATTGCCCCAATATTGCGTCTGGCCTTCGTAGACCCACAGCAGGCTGTTTTGCAGCGGCGTGTTGAAATCCGGCGTGTCCTGACCGGCGGGACGGCGGAACTTGCCGTTCCACGAGTGCACCAGCTCGTGCGGCAGCAGCACGCGGCCCGCCTCGTTCTTGTCCCACTCGCTGAAATAGCCGGGCTTGACGCCGTTTTCGCTCGACTGCAGGTGTTCGCGGCCGATGCCGCCGAACTCGTCGCTCAATGCCAGCAGGAAATCATAGTGGCGGTAATGGCGTGCGCCGAACAATTTGTAGGCTTGCTGCAGCATGGCCCGGTGTTGCTCGACTTGCTGCGGCGACGCTTCCAGGCTGTCGGCGCTGTCGGCCATCACGTTCAGCAGCACGGGCACCTTGGCGCCAGGGTCGAGGTCGATGCGCCCGACATGGCGGCCGGCAAAGACGGGCGAGTCGACCAGGGTGTCAAGGTCCAGCGGCTCGAAATCGACTTGCTGGCTGGCCGGCGTGGCCGCCCGCGCGCGCACTTCCAGGGCGCTGGCAAATTCCCAGCCGGCCGGCAGGGTCAGGCTCGGTTGCACGAGGATGTCGCGCGCGGCGCGGCCCGCCGGATACAGGGTCATCGCATGCCATTGCACGCCCAGCATGGCGCTTGTCATGGTGATGCGGCCCTGGCTCGTGTCGACGGGCGAAAGGAGCTGGTATTGCGCTTCCACGGCCGTGGCGCCGGCCGGCACGTCGAGGTGGAAGGCGAACATATTGACGGGGTCGCGCCGCCATTCCAGGGGCTGGCCGTTGGCGGACAGGCGCAGGCCGGCCAGCTGGTTCAGCGGGCCGCTGGGGCCGTGGTTGCCCGGCACCCATTGCGGATACAGCAAGGTCAGCTTGCCGGGCGCGGCGGGAATGCTTGCGCGGATGCTGAACAGTTGCTGCGCCACGTTGCTGGCATCGACGTGCAGCACGATGGGGGCAGCAGTGGGCGAGGCGGCCTGGGCCGCAGTGGAAACGAGAAGCGAGAAGGACAGGGACAGGACGGCACGGGAATAGGGCATGGAGCGGGGCGGCGGGGAGGACAAAGGCCGAGTCTAGCATTCTGTAAAAATTTCTTACAAATTTGAGGGCGTCTGGGGCGTTTTACGCCAATTTCAAGGCCTTGAAAGGGACTGGAGAGGCCGTATATCGGTAACAGGCGGATGCTCATGGTGAGGTCCGCCCCTCTTATCGCTTCATTTGAAAAGGATATTTATCATGCGTACTTTTGACCTTGCTCCTCTGTATCGTTCCGCCATCGGCTTTGACCGCCTGGCACAGCTGCTCAACGAACAGCGCGCCGATGCGCAACCGAGCTATCCGCCCTACAACATCGAACTGGTGTCGGAAGATAAATACCGCATCGTGATGGCATTGGCGGGCTTCTCGCGCGAAGAGATCGACATCATCACCGAACGCGACTCGCTGCACGTCACGGGCCGCAAGCAGAAAGATGGCGTCGAGCGCACGTTCTTGCACCGCGGCATCGCTGCCCGCGATTTCGAACAGCGTTTCCAGCTGGCCAACCACGTGAAGGTCACGGGCGCCACGTTTGAAAACGGCATGCTGACCATCGACCTCGTGCGCGAAGTGCCGGAAGCGCTGAAACCGCGCAAGATCGAGATCGGTACCGGCACCGGCAGCGATACCGTCAGTGTGCTGGAACAGCGCCAGGCAGCCTGATCTGATCGCGGCGCCCCTAGGGCGCCCGGGCTAGCTTCTCCCATGCAGTAAAATACTGGCCGGTTGATCCGGCCAGTGTCACGTCCGGAGCCCGTTCGGGCTTCCATTGATTGTCATGCGGCACGCAAGATTAAACCCTGCTTAAAGGCGCAAATGCCTGTTTCCAAATGGAAAAATGTTAAGCACCGCCTAAGACTCGTGGCCCAATATTGCATACATCAAAATCTCATTGAATGAGGAGCAATTCATGGAACAGCAAACGAATACCGCATCCCTGAAAATCAAACGCACCGTAGCCGCGCTGGCCGCGATCGGTGTGCTGGGCGCCGGCGGCGCCATGGTGGTGCATCAGAACAATGCCGGCGCGAATGCCGCCGCCGCTGGCGCCCCCGCCGCCCCCGTGGCTGCCGCCGTGGCGCCTGCAGCCAGCGCGCCGCTGGTGGCCTTGCCCGATTTTAGCCAGATCGCCGCGCGCAACAGCCCGGCCGTCGTCAATATCAGCGTCACGGGCAGCACCAAGGTGGCCTACGACCCATCGGCCCAGGCCGGCAACGACGACTTCGGCAACGACCCCTTCTTCGAATTCTTCCGCCGCTTCCAGGGCCCGCAAGGCGGACAGCGGGGCGGGCGCGACGTGCCCACGCACGGCCTCGGTTCGGGCTTCATCGTCAGCCCCGACGGCGTCATCATGACCAACGCCCACGTGGTGCGCGATGCGCGCGAAGTGACCGTCAAGCTCAACGACCGCCGCGAATTCCGCGCCAAGGTGCTCGGCACAGACCCGAAGACCGACATCGCCGTGCTGAAAATCGACGCCAACAACCTGCCCGTCGTGCCGCTCGGCCATTCGAGCGACCTGAAAGTGGGCGAATGGGTGTTGGCCATCGGTTCGCCCTACGGCTTTGACAGCACGGTGACGGCCGGCGTCGTCAGCGCCAAGGGGCGTTCCCTGCCCGACGACAGCAATGTGCCGTTCATCCAGACGGACGTGGCGGTCAACCCCGGCAACTCGGGCGGTCCGCTGTTCAACACGCGCGGCGAAGTGGTCGGCATCAATTCGCAGATATACAGCCAGACGGGCGGCTTCCAGGGCTTGTCGTTCGCCATCCCGATCGACCTGGCCGGCCGCATCAAGGACCAGATCGTCGCCACGGGCAAGGCCAGCCACGCCAAGCTGGGCGTGACGGTGCAGGAAGTCAACCAGGGCTTTGCCGACTCGTTCAAGCTGGCCACGCCGGAAGGCGCGCTGGTGGCCAACGTCGAGCGGGGCAGCCCGGCCGACAAGGCGGGCCTGAAATCGGGCGACGTCGTGCGCAAGGTGAATGGCCAGCGCATCATCGGCTCGGCCGACTTGCCGGCGCTGGTGGGCACGTCCTTGCCAGGCGACAAGATCACCATGGATGTCTGGCGTGACGGCAAGATCGTCAGCCTGACGGCAACCCTGGGCAATGCGGCCGACAAGGTGGCCGAAGTGGCCAAGAGCGACAGCGCCGCCGGCAAGGTAAAGCTGGGCCTGGCCCTGCGTCCGTTACAATCGGATGAAAAACGCGAGGCGGGCATCAGCGCCGGCCTGCTGGTGGAAGACGCGGGCGGTGCCGCCGCGAATGCCGGAGTGCAGCCGGGCGACGTGCTATTGTCGGTCAATGGCCGTCCCGTCAACACGGTCGAGCAGGTGCGCGACGTGGTGGAAAAATCCGCCAAGTCGGTGGCCTTGCTGATACAGCGCGGCCCCGATAAGATCTTCATTCCCGTGCGGCTGGGGTAAATACCGGGGTCAGACCCGCCGGGTCTGACCCCAGCCTTCCGCTATGGGGCAAATAAATAAAAAAGGAGCGGCCATGCGGCTATTGCTGGTAGAAGACGACACGATGATCGGCGAGGTGGTGCTCGACTTGCTGCGCGCCGAGCATTACGCGGTGGACTGGGTCAAGGATGGCGACATGGCCGATACGGCCCTGCAGACGCAGACCTATGACCTGGTGCTGCTGGACCTGGGCTTGCCCCGCAAGGACGGTCTCGACGTGCTGCGCTCGATGCGTTTGCGCAAGCTCGACACGCCCGTGCTGGTCGCTACGGCGCGCGACGCCGTCGAGCAGCGCATCGCCGGCCTCGACGCGGGCGCCGACGATTACGTCTTGAAACCGTATGACCTCGACGAATTGCTGGCGCGCATCCGCGCCCTGCTGCGGCGCGCCTCGGGGCGGCCGGAACCGGTCTTCGAGCACCAGGGCGTCTCCATCAATCCGCTGACGCGCGAAGTGATCGCCGAAGGCCATCCCGTCAACCTGTCGGCGCGCGAATGGGCCGTGCTGGAAGCGTTGATCGCGCGCCCCGGCATCGTGCTGTCGCGCGCGCAGCTGGAAGAAAAACTGTACAGCTGGAAGGATGAAGTCAACAGCAATGCCGTGGAAGTGTATATCCACGGCTTGCGCAAGAAACTGGGCAGCGACTTGATCCAGAACGTGCGCGGCCTCGGCTACATGGTGCCCAAGGCATGAGGATGAAGGTTACGGTGACGCACTCGCTGCGCGGCCGCCTGCTGTGGTTTTTGCTGGCGGCCATCATCATGGCGGCCCTGGCGCAGGCGTCGATCGCCTACCGCAGCGCCCTGTACGACGCCGACCAGATTTTCGATTACCACATGCAGCAGATGGCCCTGTCGCTGCGTTCCGGCGCGCCGCTGGCCAACCACGCGCAAGCCTTGCCGGCCGACCCCGTCAACAACGATATGGTGGTGCAGGTATGGACGCCGGACGGCGTGCAGGTGTTCCGTTCGATCACGCGCGCGGAACTGCCGCAGCGCGCCGTGCTGGGCTTTTCCAACGTGAAAGCCAACGGCACCACCTACCGCATCTTTTCCGTGCAAACCAGTTCCCAGACCGTGCAGATCGCGCAGGACATGGCCGTGCGCAAGCGCATGGCCGGCAGCCTCGCGCTGCGCACGGTGGGGCCCATCGCCCTGATGGCGCCTATCTTGATGCTCGTCGTCTGGTGGGTCGTCAGCGGTTCGCTGGCGCCCGTCTCGCGCGTGCGCAAGCAGGTGGCGGCGCGCCAGGCGGACGATTTATCTCCCGTATCGGAAGCGGGCTTGCCCGACGAAGTGCGGCCCCTGGTGCATGAACTCAATTTGCTGTTCGGCCGTGTCAAGACGGCGTTCGACGCACAGCAGCATTTCGTCGCCGATGCCGCGCATGAATTGCGCACGCCGCTGGCGGCATTGAAACTGCAGGTATTGAGCCTGGAACGGGCCGAATCGGAAGAAAAGCGCAGCCTGGCGATCAGCCGCGTGAGCGCCGGCATCGAGCGGGCCACGCGCCTGGTCGAGCAGCTGCTGGTGCTGGCGCGCCAGGAAGCGAGCGCCGCCAGCGGCGACCAGCTGCAGGTCGTGGACTTGAACGACGTCGTCAAGCGCGCGCTGGGCGACATGGCCGGCATCGCGCAGGCACGCAAGATCGATCTGGGCCTGCACCACATGGATGCGGCCAAGGTGGCCGGCCAGGCCGATGCGCTCAACATCATGCTGCGCAATCTGGTCGACAACGCCATCAAGTACACGCCGCAGGGCGGCACGGTCGACATCGACCTGCGCGCCAGCCCCGTCGGCGTGACGTTATCGGTGGAAGACAGCGGCCCCGGCATCCCGCCCGAGGAGCGCGAGCGCGTCTTCAGCCGCTTCTACCGCGTGCCCGGCACGGACGCCAACGGCAGCGGCCTGGGGCTGGCCATCATCAAGGCCATCGCCGAACGCCATGGCGCGCGCCTGGTGCTCGACAAATCCGAGCGCCTGGGCGGCCTGTGCGTGCGCGTGGAATTCCCGCAAGCCGTGAAATGAGCGTTTTAATCGTCATCTTTGGCATGTTGCATTGACGCGCGCGCCGTGGCCCTATATTGTCTGCGAAACAAGCAGAACCAGACCACGGAGCGCAGCATGCAGAGAATCGGATTTTCAGGAACCCTCGACCCCATCACCAACGGCCACATGTGGGTGATCGGTGAAGCGCGTTCGCTCGCCGACGAGGTGATCGTGTTCCTGTCGCAAAACCCCGCCAAGCGTCCCCAATTTCCCGCCGAAGACCGCAAGCGCATCATCGAGCAGAGCGCGCGCGAGTGCGGCTGGGACAATGTGCAGGTGGTCATCGTCAAGGGCGACTACACGGCGCGCGCGGCGAAAAAGCACGGCTGCGACTACCTGATCCGCGGCATCCGCACGACGGCCGATTTCGACTATGAAAACCTGATCCAGCAAACCAATGTGGACGTGTTGCAGGGCGCCAAGACGATCTTCGTCATGCCGCCGCGCGACCTCGGCTCCGTCAGTTCCAGTTTCGTCAAGGCGCTGGAAGGGCCTGTCGGCTGGAACTGGACCATGAAGAAATTCGTTCCCGGCCCCGCCTACCAGGCATGGATACTCGACTGCCTGCGCAAGGAGTGGGAAGCGCTGTGGCACTACGCGACCGCCTCGCAGGCCGACATCGCGCTGGCGGATCACTGGTTCGCGCACCTGACGGGACCGCAGGCGTATGGCGGCGCGGACCGCCACTATCACAACCTCGACCATCTGGTGCACGGCCTGTCCGAAATCCGCGTGTGGGCCGACAACACCTATACGCCCAAGCGCGACAGCGCGCTGGTCAAGAAGGCGTTCTGGTTCCACGACGCCGTCTACAGCCACGACGACGACGCCCTGTATTCGAGCGAAGAGGCGAGTGCCCAGCTGTGGCTGGCCAGCGGCCTCGATGCGGGCGACAACCAGGATGTGGCGCAATTGATACGTGCCACCGACCATTTCCAGGGCCCCGGCATCAGCCACGCGTTGAAAGACGCCATGCTCAGCGCCGACCTGGCCATCCTCGGGCAAGATGAAGAAGTGTATCAAGCCTACACGCAAGCCATCGGAAGAGAATACGCGCACGTGGACCCCGCGCGTTTCAACGAACAGCGGGGCCTGGCCCTGCAGCATCTGTGCGCCAAGGCGCAGGCGGGCCAGCTGTTTGGCGATGCGTATTTCGCTGACCAGTACAACGAGCGGGCGATTGACAACATGCAGAAAGAGATCGCAGCGCTGGCGGGCGGCTGAGTTTAACGGCGGCTGGCTGCCGCATGCGCCAGCGCATCGTCGAGCCGGTCGTTGCCCCAGAAGAGTTCGCCGCCGCTGAGGAAACTGGGGGCGCCGAACAGCTTCAGCGCTTGTGCCTGCTCAGTCTGGCGGCGCAGCCGTAGCTTGTTGTCCTGCGTCAAAGCCAGCGCCAGGGTGGCGCGTGCATTGAGGCCCAGCCCTTCCAAAGCCTCGCTGACGGCTTCGAGGTTGTCGATGTCGCGGTCTTCGGCGAAATTCATCGTCATCATGCTGCGCGCAAAGGGCGCAATCCAGCCCTGGTCCGCGCCGATCAGCGCCACGCGCATGGGCAGCAGGGCCGTGCGGGGGAAGGTGCCCGGTTGCCGCCATGGCAAGCCGTACTTTTCGCACTGGCGCGCCATGTCGCGCCACATGTAATCGCCCTTGAGTTTTTGCAGGATGAAGGGCGACGTCTCCCAGCCCAGCGCCTTGAAGACGACGCCCAGCAGGAAGGGTTTCCAGATCACAGGGACCTGCTTTTCACGCGCCAGCGCTTCGATGCGCATGGCGCTCAGGTAGCTGTAGTTGCTGCCGAAATCGAACCAGAATTCCAGTGCCGCCATGGTATCGCTCCCAGGTCAGGCCGCAGCCGCCCTGGCGCGCGCCGCGTGCAGTTTCTTGAAGCTGTCGATCAGGCGCTGGTGCCTGTCGAGGCCTTCCAGCTGCATGCTGGTCGGGGTCAGGCCGAAGAAGCGCACGCTGCCATCTACCGAGCCCAGCACCGCGTCCATGCGTTCCTTGCCAAACATGCGGCGGAAATTGACGACGTAATCGTCCAGCTCCAGTTCGTCATCGAGTTCCACTTCCAGCACCACGTTCAAGGCTTGATAGAACAGCTTGCGCTCGAGCGTGTTGTCGTTGTACTGCAGGAAGGTTTCCACCAGCTCTTTTGCTTCCTCGAATTGCTGCAAGGCGAGATGAATCAGCAGCTTCAATTCCAGGGTCGTCAGCTGGCCCCACACCGTGTTTTCGTCAAACTCGATGCCGATCAGGGTGGCGATGTCGCCGTACTCGTCGAGTTCGCTGTTTTCCAGCCGGTCGAGCAAGTCTTCCAGGCTGGCATCGTCCAGCTGATGCAGGTTCAGGATGTCGGCGCGGAACAGCAGCGCCTTATTGGTGTTGTCCCAGATCAAATCTTCGACCGGATACACTTCCGAATAACCGGGCACGAGGATGCGGCAGGCGGTGGCGCCCAGCTGGTCATACACGGCCGTGTACACTTCCTTGCCCATGCCGGCGAGGATGCCGAACAGGGTCGCCGCTTCCTCGGCATTCGAGTTTTCGCCGTGGCCGGAAAAATCCCATTCGACAAAATCGTAATCGGCCTTGGCGCTGAAAAAGCGCCACGAGACGATGCCGCTCGAATCGATGAAGTGTTCGACGAAGTTGTTCGGCTCGGTGACGGCTTCGCTGGCAAACGTCGGCTGCGGCAAGTCGTTCAAGCCTTCGAAACTGCGGCCCTGCAGCAATT
This sequence comes from Janthinobacterium sp. HH102, assembly GCF_001758625.2. Lineage (NCBI taxonomy): Bacteria > Pseudomonadati > Pseudomonadota > Betaproteobacteria > Burkholderiales > Oxalobacteraceae > Janthinobacterium > Janthinobacterium sp. HH102. Next base: position 5,084,215 of record NZ_CP062062.1, on the reverse strand, counting down.
CCGTCAGGCTGCGCTCGAGCGCCACTTCCAGGCTCGGGTGCGCGCCGAACGAGGCAAACACGCCGCCCGTGCGCGGGTTCATCAGGGTGACGCACATCACCGGGTACACGCCGCCCAGCGACGCATCTTTCACCAGCACGGGGAAACCCTGTTCTTCCAGCCCCTGTATGCCCGCCAGGATGCCCGGATATTTCGCCAGCACTTCCTGCGGCACGTCGGGCAGGGCGATCTCGCCTTCGATGATTTCGCGCTTGACGGCCCGTTCGAAAATTTCCGACAGACATTGCACCTGGGCTTCGACCAAAGTATTGCCGGCGCTCATGCCATTGCTGACATATAGATTTTCGATCAGGTTCGACGGGAAATACACGACCTCGCCGTCGGAATGGCGCACGTATGGCAGCGAGCAGATGCCGCGCTCGGCATTGCCGGAGTTGGTGTCGATCAGGTGCGAGCCGCGCAGTTCGCCATCGGGGTTGTAGATGTCGAGGCAATATGCGTCGAGAATTTCCTTCGGCAGCGCATCCTTGCGGCCCGGCTTGAACCAGCGCTCGTTCGGGTAATGGACAAAATCCGCGTTGGCGATGTCCTCGCCCCAGAACGAACCGGCGTAGAAATGGTTGTTGCTGAGGCGCTCGATATACTCGCCCAGGGCCGACGCCAGCGCGCTTTCCTTGGTTGCGCCCTTGCCGTTGGTAAAGCACATGGGCGAATGCGCATCGCGGATATGCAGCGACCACACGTTCGGAATGATGTTGCGCCACGAGGCGATTTCGATCTTGATGCCCAGGCCCGCCAGCAGGCCCGACATATTGGCGATGGTCTGTTCCAGCGGCAAATCCTTGCCGACGATATAGGTACTCGCGCCCGGGGCGGGATTCAGGGCCAGCAAGGCCTGGGCATCGGCATCCAGGTTCTCGACTTCTTCAATGAGGAACTCGGGGCCCGTCTGCACGACTTTTTTCACCGTGCAACGGTCGATCGAGCGCAGGATGCCCTGGCGGTCCTTGGCCGAGATATCGGCCGGCAGCTCGACCTGGATCTTGAAAATCTGCTGGTAACGGTTTTCCGGATCGACGATATTGTTTTGCGACAGACGGATATTTTCCGTGGAAATATTGCGCGTATCACAATACAACTTCACGAAGTACGCGGCGCACAGTGCCGACGATGCCAAAAAGTAATCGAACGGGCCAGGCGCCGAGCCATCGCCCTTGTAGCGGATGGGCTGGTCGGCGATGACCGTAAAATCGTCGAACTTGGCTTCGAGACGCAGCTTGTCGAGAAAGTTGACTTTAATTTCCATGAGGTAATCCAATACTGTGCTTATGAGTTAGGCGCTATTATCCTTGCTTTCCGCCGCGGGACAAAGATTGTTCGCCGCGGCAGCGCTGGCCGGGAGCGGTCCCCCCCTGTTGTCGTGACAATGCATGAGTTTTTCGGTTCGATAAGTGGCTATCCTCCATGGGAGCAGTACCGGGGTGTTGACCGCCACTGGGTCCCATGCGGGTTCACCGTCTTTTTACTTTCGCGTTGCCTACATTACTGTAAGGATGAGCTGATGCAATTGTCTAATTATTTATTCTTTACCACGACGTGCGAACAAGCACTGGGGTTCTACACGCAATGCGGGCTGGGCAAGATTACCGAGGTATTGCGATTTGGCGTCGATGGCATGCCTGTCCCGCATGAAGCCATGCGCGGGAAAATCATGCATGCACGGTTTGAGGGGCCAGGCGTGTTGTTCTTTGCTTCGGATAATGATGATGCGGAGCCAATGCGAGGGTCTGCGCATATTTTGCAGATGAAGGACAGGCAGTTAACAAAACAGCTGTTTGACAAGTTGGCGGATCAAGGTGTGGTCACGACACCGCTCGCCGTACAGATTTGGGGCGATTATTTCGGTAAATTGACCGACCGGTTCGGGGTGCAGTGGATGTTGAACTGTCCTGTCTGAATTGCCTAGACGAGGGGGAACCATCCCTCGTCCAGCGTCTGCCGACCGGGAGTTGATGCAAAAAAACAGCGGCTGCCCATGCCGGCGCAGCCGCTGTTTCTTCAGGTGGACACGGCGATCAGAACTTCACCCACAGCCGTCCGAAATACGAGGCGCCGTTCAGGCCGAACTGCACGCTGTCGTATTTGAAGCCGTTATCCGTCTCGTCCGCGTTTTGCGTGGTGGGCTTGACGTTGAAGATGTTGTTGCCGCCAAAGGTCAGCTTGGTATTTTTATTGATGCTGTAGGTGAAGCTCAGGTCGGCCGAGGTCTTGGCCGCGTAGCGGGCGTTCGGTACGCCCTCGGCCGTGCCGCTGAAGGTGCCCAGGGTTTGCGGGCCAAAATAAATGATGCGCAGGTCCGACTCCAGCTTGCCCGTGATGTAGTCGAAGCCCAGGGTGGCTTTCGAACGGGGGCCGCCCTGTTCGATGAACAGGCGTTCGCGTTCGGACAGCAAGACATCCTCGAAGCCCGTCAGCGAGGCGGGCGTCTTGACTTTCGTCACTTCCGTTTTGCTCAAATTCAAGGCCAGGAAGGTGTTCAGGCGGTTGCCGGCGAATTCTCCCTTGTGCGAGGCCGTCAGGTCCAGGCCACGCGTGCGCGTGTCGATGGAGTTGACGAAGAATTGCGCTTCGCCCACGCCCAGCAGGGCCAGGCGCGCGGCCAGGTCCGGGTAGTTGTCGGCATTGAAGCGGCCCGACAGCACGATGCGGTCCTTGATCTTGATATTGTACAAGTCGGCCGTCACGGAAATGGCTTGCGTCGGCGTCCATGTGGTGCCGAACGTAAAACTGGTGGATTTTTCCTCTTTCAGCTTGGGAATACCGGCCGCATTGGCGACGGTGCCACCGTTCGGCGCCAGCACCACGTCGGTAGGCACGCCGCCGATGAAGTCGGTGAAGGTGGACGAGAAATACACTTGTTGCAACGATGGCGCGCGGAAGCCCGTGCTGGCCGAGCCACGCAGCAGCACGTTGGGCGCCACTTTATAGCTGGCGGCCAGCTTGCCCGTCACGGTGGAGCCGAAATCGCTGAATTTTTCGTAGCGCAGGGCCGCCTGGGTTTTTAGGCGTTCCGTCCAGTCCAGTTCCACATCGGCATACGCGGCGATGCTGTGGCGCTTGGCCTTGGTGGCGTCGCCGGGCTGGAAGCCGGGAAAGCCCTGGCTGCCCGCATTGCCGCCCATGCCCACGCCGTCGGCATCGATGTAGGAGTTCGGCTCGCCGGCCATGATCTTGTATTCCTCGCTGCGGTACTCGGCGCCGAAGGCCACGTTCATGCCGCTCATCACCGTGTCGTAGTAGCGGCTGAAATCGGCGTTGCTGGTCAGCTGCTGGAACGAGAAGCCGCCCGCGTCAAAGCTGCTGGCGCTGACGCCCTTGCCGCCGTTCATCAGGTCGAGGTTGGCGATCGAGGCGTTCAGGGTATGGCTGATGTCGTAGCGCATCTTGTTGTAGCCATAGGTTTGCGAAAAGTCCGCATGCCATTCGCCGATCTGGCTGCGGTGGCCGATGGTGGCGTACTGGTCGTCGATCTTGCCGTTAATGAACGGTACGAAACCGTCCGGGTACATGGCGGCCGAATTGCGCGCAGGGATGTCGTCGCTGCCGATGCCGCCCCGGCCGAACGCGGCGCTGGACGCGTCGCGCGTCTGCGCGCCGGCCGTGAAGTACAGCTTGCCCGTGCCGCTGGTGGCGTAGTCGCCATTGACGTACAGGGTCTTGTTCTTGGACTTGGTGTCGCCGATGATGCGCATGCTGTCCGCGTCGGCCCGGTTCGAGCGGCCCCGGTCCAGGTATTCGCCCGTGATGGCAAGCGTGCCCTTGTCGCCCAGCGCGATGCCGCAGTAGGCGGAGGTCATGTAATTCTTGCCGTCGCCTTCCGAGTACTGGCTGTAGCCGGCCACCGCTTCGCAGCCCAGGCTTTTCTTCAGTTCGATGTCGATCACGCCGGCAATGGCGTCCGAGCCGTACTGGGCGGCCGCGCCGTCGCGCAGCACTTGCACGTTCTTGATCGCCAGCAAAGGAATCGCATTCATGTCCGTGCCCGTGTTGCCGCGGTTGCGCGCACCGAACAGGTTGACGAGGGCCGTCGTGTGGCGCCGCTTGCCATTCACCAGCACCAGGGTCTGGTCGGAGCCGAGGCCGCGCAGGGCGGCCGAATCGATCAGGTCGGCCCCGTCGGCGCCCGTCTGGCGCGTGGAGTTGAACGAGGGCGAAATGTATTGCAGCGATTGCGCCAGATCAAACTGGCCGCCTTGCTCGGCCACCCGGGAAATGGGGATGATATCGACGGGCACCATGGTATCGGTGGCGGAGCTGGCGACCCGGCGCGAGCCGACCACACTGACCGTTTGCACGGGACCGTCCGTGGCGGCCGCTTCCGTGCTCTGGGCCATGGCGGCGGGACTGACGGCGGCCAGGGCGGCGCTGCCGTACAGGCTGATGAGGATGGCTTTACGCAAGGTGGTGAGGGTCGGCACGCAGTATCTCCAAGTGGCTGATGAGCAAGATTCGTGACTTGATTCTAGTGCCATCATTTCAGCATTCACCAGCGATACTTTGTTTTGTTATTACAAATTTGCTGTAACTGTTGTTTCCTGGTTGATTCTCTTTTGGCCGCTGCCGGGCTTGCCTTGTACTGGTGCGTGATGCCCCGTTCAGGTGCTGCGTTGCACCATGCCGCCCACCCAGATTGCCTGCGTGCTGTATTGCACCTCGATCAGACACGGCTGCTGCGTCACGTAGCCCTGATGCAGGCGCAGCGACTGTTGTCGGTGCGCTGACAGCGCGCCCGCCGCCACGCCCGTGGCGCTGTCTTCCAGCGCCGGATCGCGGTGGTTGAAGTTGCGCCCTTCATATTCATGCTCGCCCGTGCGGCAATACGCATAGCAGCCGCTGACCTGATGCAGGGCGCTCCAGTCGGCGATCAGTTCCAGGTTCGGCCGCAGTGCGCGCAGGGTGGTGCGGTCGGCCACTTCCAGCAGCAGCTTCGGGCTGCCGACGGAGGCGATCACGGGCGGCGACAGCAAGTGCATGTGCTGGCCCATCAGTTCCGACGGCACATATTTTTCCAGCATGACGACCGGTGCCGGCTGCGGCGCCAGGCCGATGAAGAATCCTTCCGCGCGGCGCGCCAGTTGCAAGGCTTGCCCGCGCATGGCCGTGCTCACCGTCAAGGTTGCCGGGGCGCCGGGCGCCGTCAGCAGCACATGCGCGGCGGCCAGGGTAGCGTGCAGGCACAGGGGGCTGCGCGTGTGCGGATAAAAATAGTCGAGCGCGATGGCACCGTCCGCCTGCCGGTCGAGGAAGACGCAGGCGCTGACCTGGCGTTCGCGTGCGAAGGTCTGGCGCGCCGTTTCGCTGCTGCCGTCGTTTTCCACGACCAGTGCCGCATTGCCGCCGCCGGGTACGGCGCCGAAACATTTTAATAAGTGAACGATCATGGCGGTCGAGGCAAAGGGTAAAACACCAGCATAAACGATAAGGGCGATTCCAGATGAGTATAATATACTGTGTTTATATACAGTATTGAGGTAGATCATGTGGGGCGCCGTCTTACCCGAGTATGCTGAGTTGTACTGCCTGAGCAATTTCAGCTTCCTGCATGGGGCCTCGCATGCGGAAGAGCTGGTGGCGCGCGCAGTCCAGCTCGGTTACAAGGCGTTGGCCATCACGGACGAGTGCTCGCTGGCCGGTGTCGTGCGTGCCCATGCGGTGGCCAAGCGGGCCGGTTTTCCCCTGATTATCGGCGCGCATTTTCATTTGACGCAGGCCGACGGCAGTCCGGGGCCGTCCCTGCTGGCGCTGGTGCGCGATATCGACGGTTACGGCAACCTGTCGGAATTGATCACCATGGCGCGCACGCGGGCGGCCAAGGGGCGCTATCTGTTGACGCCGGACGATTTCACGGCGCCGTCGCCGGAGTTTGCCCATTTGCGGGGGCTGCCCGGCTGCCTGATGATCTTGCTGCCTGGCTATCCGGCCAAGGCGGAAACCGTGCGCGCGCAGGGAGAGTGGATGGTGGCTACTTTTGGCAGCGAACGCAGCTGGATCGGCCTGAACCTGCTGCAGCGGGCGCAGGATGACGCGCACCGCGGCGCCGTGCAGGAGGCGGCGCAGGCGCTGGGCTTGTCCGTGGCGGCCGTCGGCCACGTGTGCATGCACGTGCGGTCGCGCAAGCCCTTGCTCGACACCCTGTGCGCGATCCGCGTGGGCAAACCCGTGGGCGAGTGCGGCTATGCGCTGGCGCAAAATGCGGAACAGCATCTGCGCGCGCGCTTGCGCCTGGCCAATGTGTATCCGCCGCAAGCGTTGGCGGAAACCGTGCGCATCGCCAAACTGTGCACATTTTCCCTCGACAGCTTGCGCTATGACTATCCCGACGAGTTGGTGCCGCACGGCCACACGCCGGCGACGTATCTGCGCGAAGAAACGTATGCGGGCGCGCGGCTGCGCTTTCCGCTCGGTATTCCAGCCAACGTGCAGGAACAGATCGAGCAGGAGCTGGAGCTGATCCGGGATCTTTCCTACGAAGCGTATTTTTTGACCGTCTACGACATCGTGCGCTTTGCGCGCTCGCAAAACATCCTGTGCCAGGGCCGGGGTTCGGCCGCCAATTCGGCCGTCTGCTATTGTCTGCACATCACGGAAGTGGACCCGGCGCGCGGCAATTGCCTGGTCGGGCGCTTCATGTCGCGCGAGCGCAACGAGCCGCCCGATATCGACGTCGATTTCGAGCACCAGCGGCGCGAAGAGGTCATCCAATATATCTACGGCAAATATGGGCGCGAACGGGCCGCGCTGGCCGCCGTGGTGATCAGCTACCGGCCGAAGAGTGCCTTGCGCGACAGCGGGCGGGCGCTGGGAATCGATCTGGCCATCGTGGAAAAAGTGGCCAAGGCGCATCGCTGGTTCGACGGCAAGCGCGATCTGCTGGAGCGCCTGGCCGAATGCGGGCTGGACCCGGAAGCGGAATTGTCGCAGCAGTGGGCGGGCCTGGCGCAGCAGCTGCTGGGCTTTCCCCGCCATCTGTCGCAGCATCCGGGCGGCTTTGTCATCGCTCAGGGAAAGCTGTCGCGCCTGGTGCCGATTGAAAACGCGACCATGGCCGAACGCAGCGTCATCGAGTGGGACAAGAACGACCTGGAAGAACTGGGCTTGATGAAGGTCGACGTGCTGGCGCTGGGCATGCTGTCGGCCCTGCGCCGCGCCCTGGAACTGGTCAGTGGGCGGCGCGGCGAGGAATTTCGCCTGCAGGATATTCCCGCCGAAGACCCCGCCACCTACGACATGATGTGCCAGGCGGACACCATCGGCGTATTCCAGATCGAGTCGCGCGCGCAGATGAGCATGCTGCCCCGGCTGCGGCCCCGTGAATTCTACGACCTCGTCATCGAGGTGGCGCTGGTGCGCCCCGGCCCCATCCAGGGCGGCATGGTGCATCCTTATCTGCAGCGGCGCCAGCAGAAAGAGCCGGTCGAGTATCCGAAGGGCCTGGACAAGGCGCTGGGACGCACCCTGGGCATCCCGATTTTCCAGGAACAGGTGATGCAGGTGGCCATCATCGCGGCCGATTTCACGCCCGGCGAAGCGGACCAGCTACGGCGCGCCATGGCGGCCTGGAAACGCAAGGGCGGCATGAACAATTACAAGGAACGCATCGTCGAAACGATGGTCAAAAATGATTATGAACGCAAGTTTGCGGAAGCCATCTTCAGCCAGATCGAGGGCTTTGGCGAATACGGTTTTCCGGAGTCGCACGCGGCCAGTTTCGCGCTGCTGACCTACGCCAGTTCCTGGCTGAAATGCCACGAACCGGCCGTCTTTCTGTGCGCCTTGCTCAACAGCCAGCCCATGGGTTTTTACAGCCCTTCGCAACTGGTGCAGGATGCGCGCCGCCATGGCGTGCAGGTGCTGCCCGTCGACGTGGCCGTCAGCGGCTGGGAGGCGGCGCTGGAAGCGCCGGCAGGGCAGGGCGGGCAGCGTGATGCACCGGCCGTGCGCCTGGGCTTGAATAGCCTGTTCGGCATGCGCGCGCAGGCTGCCCAACGCATCGAGGATGCGCGTGCCATCGCCGCCTTCGTCGATGTGGCCGACCTGGCCCGCCGTGGCGGCCTGGACCGCCATGACTTGCAAGTGCTCGCTGCCGGCAACGCGCTGCATGCGCTGGCCGGGCACCGGCGCGAAGCGCTGTGGCAGGCGGCCGGCGCCGTGCCCGACAGGGACTTGCTGCGCGATACCACGCAAGAGGAAGATTTGCCCGTGCTGGCCGCGCCGACGGAAGGCGAGAGCATCGTCAGCGACTACCGCGCGCAAGGCCTGACCCTGGGCCGCCACCCGCTGGCGCTGTTGCGCAAACAATTGCTGGAACAGCGCTTCATGCCGGCGTCCACGCTGATGACGTACACGAGCGGGCAAGTGGCGCGCGCCTGCGGCATCGTCACCGTGCGCCAGCGTCCGGGCACGGCCAAGGGCGTCATCTTCATGACCCTGGAAGACGAGACGGGCACCGTCAACGTCATCGTCTGGCCCGACCTGGTGGCAAGCCAGCGGCGTGAAGTGCTGAGCGCGCCGCTGCTGGGCGTGTACGGTGTTTGGCAAAGGGAAGGCATCGTGCGCAACCTGGTGGCCAAGCACCTGGTCGATATGTCGCACTTGCTGGGGCGCTTGCGGACCAGCAGCCGCGATTTTTGCTGAGAGTTGCCGGCGGGGAGGAGTGCATGGCATTATTTGAATATGACGACACTCCCCGAACCGACACTGCGTCCCGCCCTGGTCGCCGACGCGCCCGCCATCGTCGCCCTGATCGACGACCTGATGCCCTTTTTGACCCTGCACCCGGACGGCGCGGGGGCGGAAAAGTTCATCGAGAACTGCCGCCAGCCCGCCATCGAAGGCTATCTGTCGCTGCCCAATTACGCCTACCAGCTCGCGCATATCGACGGCGTACTGGCCGGCGTGGTGGCCATGCGCGACAACACGCATCTGTTCCACATGTTCGTGCCGCGCGCCCTGCACCGGCGCGGCATGGCGCGCCGCCTGTGGCAGGCAGCCCGCGACGCGTCGCTGGCCAAGGGCGATGTGACGGCCTTTACCGTCAATTCCTCGGCCTACGCCTTGCCCCTGTATCAAAGCCTGGGCTTTGTCGCCACGGGGCCGAAGGTGGAAACGGGCGGCATCGCTTTCGTGCCGATGCGCATGGAATTGTAAAATGGCCAAGGCTGGGGTCAGACCCGGCGGGTCTGACCCCATTTTTTGCTTGCGGGCTTATGACTCTGATGACGGCGTAGAAATTAAGCCAACGGCAAGGACTGGAGACGTACCCAGAGAGGGCATTTTCCCAGTGGGAAAAATGCCGATCCCGAAGGGAGCGACCTACCATCTGACAATCTTCCCCGGATTCATGATGTTCTTCGGATCGAGCGCGTGCTTGAGGGCGCGCATGGTGTCGATGGCGCCCTCGCCATGTTCTTCCACGAGGAAAGCCATCTTGTGCATGCCCACGCCATGCTCGCCCGTGCACGTGCCGTCCATGCCGATGGCGCGCGTGACCATGTCGCTGTTGACCTTTTCGGCGCGCGCGATGTCGGCCGGGTCGTCGGGGTCGACCAGCATCTGCACGTGGAAATTGCCGTCGCCCACGTGGCCGATGATGGCATAGACGAGGCCCTGCGCCTCGCAATCGGCCTTGGTGGCGAGGATGCATTCGGCCAGCCGCGAAATCGGCACGCAGCAGTCGGTGGAAATGGCGCGGCTGCCCGGCCGCATCTGCAGCAGGGCGAAGTACGCGTTGTGGCGAGCGGCCCACAGGCGCGAGCGCTCTTCGGGTCGGCTGGCCCACTCGAAATCGCTGGCGCCATGTTCCGCCGTGATGGCTTGCACCAGCTGCGCCTGCTCGGCCACACTGGCCGGCGTGCCGTGGAATTCAAACAGCAGCAGCGGCTTTTCCGGCAAGGCCATCTTGTCGTAGGCGTTGATGGCTTTCACGCCATTTTCATCGAGAAACTCGACCCGTGCCACAGGAATACCCATCTGGATGGTCTGGATCACGGCGCTGACGGCCTCGCCCGTGCCGGGGAACGAGCACACTGCGGCCGAGATCGCTTCCGGCAGCGGATACAGTTTTACCGTCACTTCCGTGATGATGCCCAGGGTCCCTTCGCTGCCGACAAATAAACGCGTCAGGTCGTAGCCGGCCGACGATTTTTTCGCCCTGGTCCCCGTCTTGATGATGCGCCCGTCGGCCGTCACCACCGTGAGGGCCAGCACGTTTTCGCGCATGGTGCCGTAACGCACGGCGTTCGTGCCCGAGGCGCGCGTGGCCGCCATGCCGCCCAGCGAGGCATTCGCGCCCGGATCGATGGGGAAGAACAGGCCCGTGTCGCGGATGTCCTCGTTCAGCTGCTTGCGTGTCACGCCCGCCTGCACGGTGGCCGTCAAGTCTTCATTGTGCACGGCGACCATGTGATTCATTTGCGACAGATCAATCGTCACGCCGCCATGCAGTGCCAGCACATGGCCTTCGAGCGAAGTGCCGCTGCCGTAGGCGATGACGGGCACGTCGTGCGCGCTGCACAGCTTGACGGCGGCCGCCACTTCCTCGGTGGAATGGGCGAAGATGACGGCATCGGGCAGCATGGGGGGATAGCTCGACTCGTCGCGGCCATGGTGTGCGCGCATGGCTTGCGTCATGGAAAAGCGGTCGGCAAAGATCAGGGAAAGTACGGCAGCAAGGGATACGGGCAGCGGTTTTTTCAGTACCGCCAACTGGTCAGTTTGATTCACGCAAGTCCTCCGTTTTTTTTATTCTACTCCGCGCCCGGGGATTTCACTGAAGCGCCAGTTAATTTTTTGCCGCTTGTAAAAAAATCCGCATGGCGTGCCGTGCATTGGTTGTAAATGAGAATCATTTCTATTAAAATGCCCGCCAGTAGTTATTTTGCAATGCGTGCTTCCACCCGAAAGGCCATGCCATGAAACTCCCCCTGTCCCTCGCCGCCATCCTGCCCGCCTGCGTGCTGGCGCTGAGCGCCTGCAGCAGCGTCGCGCCCGCCACTGGCACGGCCTCCGCCGCCACGGCGCAGGATGTGCGCCAGCTGGGCGAGATCATCGACCTGCGCAGCGGCCAGCGCATGACTGCCGAACAATTGCTGGCCCGGCTGGCCGCCGCCCCGCGCCTCATCGTGGGCGAGCAGCATGACCAGCTCAGCCACCACAAGATCGAGCAGTGGCTGTTGCAGCAATTGCAGGGCCAGCGTCCGCAAGGCAGCGTGCTGCTGGAAATGCTGAACCCGGACCAGCAAGCCAAGGTGGACAAGGTCAAGCCGTGGCTGCAGACGGACCCCGTCGTGCGCCCCGAACACGTGGCCGAGCTGCTGGCCTGGCAGCCGGGCTGGAAGTGGGCGCAATATGGCGACCTGGTCATGACCGTGATGCGCGCGCCTTATCCCGTCTGGTCTGCCAACCTGGACCGTAGCGAGATCAAGCAACTGTTTGTCGACCAGCCGGCCGTGCAGGGCAAGCATTCGAATCTGGCCAATGATGGCAAGGTGCATGACAAACTCAAAGACATCATCCGCGTCATGCACGACAACCAGATCGATGCGCCGCGCCTGGCCGCCATGCTGTCGGTGCAGCAGCAGCGCGACCGCCGCATGGCCGAGCGCCTGCTGGCCGCGCCCGCGCCCGCCGTGCTGATCGCCGGCGCCTACCATGCGCACAAGGACCTGGGCGTGCCGCTGCATGTACAGGACTTGACGGGCGGCCCCGCGCCGCTGGTGCTGATGCTCGCCCAGCAGGGCGCCACGGTGCTGGCGCCGCAGGCGGATTTTGTGTGGTACACGCCGGTGGCGGCACCCGCCGTCGCCAGCGCCAAGTAATTCGTTGTAACTCCGCCGGGCGTTCAGCCCGGCACTCCTCCCCAGCAAGCTTCTTCGCAGCAGCCAGGTAGTTTTTCCGATTTTTTTGCATGCGCGTGCGCGCCGTTGGCGCAGCCATGCCTGTTACCTGTTGAAGCTCCCATGCGTATCCTCTGTATCAAAGCCGCCGCCGGCGGCGTGTTTCTTTCCCTGTTCCATGCCACGGCGCAAGCGTCCGCCTTGCCGCACGATATGTCGCCGCTGGGCATGTTCTTCGCCGCCGACCAGATCGTCAAAAGCGTGCTCATCGGCTTGCTGCTCGCCGCGCTGGCCACCTGGGTGGTCTTGCTGGTGAAGGGCGCCAGCTTGCTGCAAGCGCGGCGCGCGGCGGCGCAAGCCGTCGCCATGCTGAAGACGGCAACGTCCTTGCCGGACGCGGCCGTCAAAGTGGAGGGCGCAGGCAGCAATTCGCTGGCGCAGCAGCTGCTGGCCGAGGTGCAGCAGGAACTGAGTCTGTCGCATGCCAGCGCGCCGGCGGCGGCCCTGAAGGAGCGTGCCGGGTTTCGCCAGGAGCAATTGATCGCGCACAAGGTACGCGGCATGACGCAAGGCATCGGTTTACTGGCCAGCATCGGCGCCGTGGCACCGTTCGTGGGGCTGTTCGGCACCGTGTGGGGCATCATGAACAGCTTTATCGGCATCGCCGTCAGCCAGAGCACGAATCTGGCGACCGTCGCGCCCGGTATCGCGGAAGCCTTGCTGGCGACAGCGCTGGGCCTGGTGGCGGCGATACCCGCCGTCGTCATCTACAACGTCTTGAGCCGTGGCATCAATCAGTACAAGGCGCAGCTGCGGGCCGCTTCCGCGCAAGTGCTGCTGATGCTGAGCCGCGACCTCGACGTGCGCCAGCAGGCCTGAGCCATGGCCAGCCTTTTCCCATCGCAGGACGACGACACGGCCGACATGCCGGAATTGAGTGAGATCAATGTCACGCCCTTCATCGACGTGATGCTGGTGCTCTTGATCATCTTCATGGTGGTCTCGCCGCTGGTCACCGTCGACCTGAAGATCGACTTGCCGGCCGCCACGGCCAAGCCCGAGCCGCGTCCCGAAAAACCGGTGTTCGTTTCCCTGAAAGCCGACCACAGCCTGTACCTGGGCGAGTCGCCCGTGGCGCGCGGGCAGCTGGGCAGCCTGCTCGATGCACAGACGGGCGGCGACCGCCAGCGCACGCTGTTCTTCCAGGCTGACAAGCAAGCCGCGTATGAAGACGTGCTGGGCGTGATGGATGCCCTGCGCCAGGCCGGCTATCTGAAAGTGGGCCTGGTGGGCCGGGAGGGCGGGTGAATCCCCGTCCGGTATTGAGCTGGGGCATCGCCACGTCGCTGGTGGCGGCTACCGCACTGTCGCTGCTGCTGTGGATGGCCTGGCAGCCCGTCGCTGTCGCGCCCGCGCAGCCGCCCGCCAGCGTGATGGTCGTATTTGCCGCGCAAGCGATGTCGCCGGAGACGCAACAGGCGGCAGCGGCAGGGGCGCGCCAGTTGGCCGCGTCCAGCGCAGCCCAACCGAAAAAGAGTACGACCAGGCAGCAAGCGCTGCCCGTGCTGGCGCGCGCCGCCGCGCCGCAAATCGTCGCGGCCGAAAAAGAAGCGAAGGCAGACGCCAGTCCGTCGCCAGATCCCGGCAAGGATGCCGCCAGGGAAGCGTCCATGCAAGCCCAGGCCAGCAGCAGCGCCACGCCGGCGCCAAGTTCGGTGCGCGGTCCGCAGGCGGCGCCGTTCGACAGCGACACGCCGCCCGCCAGCGCTGCGCCCGCCAGCTGGCAAAGCCGGGTGCTCAGCCACCTGGCCCATTTCAAACGCTATCCGGGCGACGCGCGCCAGCGCAAGCGGGCCGGCGCCGCCTGGGTACGCTTCCAGGTGGACCGCGACGGCAAGCTGCTGGCCAGCGAACTGGTCACTTCATCGGGCACGGTGCTGCTCGACCGCGAAGCGCTGCAAGTGCTGCAGCGCGCGCAGCCGCTGCCGGCGCCGCCCGACAAGGTCTTACACCAGGGCACGGTGACCGTCACCTTGCCCGTCTCGTTCAAGCTGGAGCCAGGGCAGGACAAGGCATGAGGATGCCGATTGTATTCATTAAAAATCCAACCATAACAAATCGAGGGTGTATGCATATCAAGACAATGACACGAGCCGTGGGCGTCTGCATGGCGTTGCTGGCGCAGCAGACATGGGCGCAAGAAAGTAGCGACGGCAAGGTGGTGTTTTCGCCGCTGAATGTATCGGGTGAAACGGTTCCGGCGGAACAGCAGGCGCTGGAAAAACCGGGCGCCGTCAGCGCACGCGGCGCGGACACGCGCTTGCAACCCGTGGACCAGATCGTGCGCAGCATGCCGGGCACGTTTACCCAGATCGATCCGGCGCAGGGCGCCGTCAGCGTCAACATCCGCGGCTTGTCGGGCCTGGGCCGCGTCAACATGATGGTCGATGGCGTGAGCCAGAATTACTATGGCAGCGCACCGTCGTCCGTGTCGCACGGCGGCGTGCCCAGCAGCCAGTTCGGCGCCCTGATCGACCCGAACTTCATCATCGGCGTGGACGTGTCACGCGGCAATGTGGTCGGCGGCGATGGCGTCAATGCACTGGCCGGCAGCGCCAACTTCCGCACCATCGGCGTCGATGACGTGGTCTTCGCCGGCGAAAAGGTGGGCGCGCGCACGAAGATGTCGACAGGGAACAACGGTGTCGGACGCAGCGCCATGCTGGCCGTGGCCATGAAAAACCCGGCCTTCGATGGCGGCAGCGTAGGCTTCATGGCCGCCACCAGCGCGAGCGTAATCGGCAACAACTACAAGAATGCGAAGGGCGTCAACAGCGAGGAATTCGGTTTCGGCTACAACCGCTATTACAAGCAAAAGCCCAAGTCGCAGCTGCTCAAGCTGGATCTCACATTGAGCGACTTCCACGCCCTGGAGCTGTCGGCGCGCGACTACCGCAGCACGTTTACGCGCCGCGATATCCGCAGCAATGACTACTACGTCAAATATCACTACACGCCGTTTTCGGAATTGATCGACCTCAATGTGGTGGCCAGCAGCAGCCGTGGTAACCAGAAATATATGCCTGAAGCGTTGACCAATTTCATCAACACGAATGCGGCCAACCGCGCCGATGCCATCGACATCAACAACACGAGCAGCTTCAAGCTGGCCGGCGGCGATGCGCTGGTGACCATCGGCGGCAAGCTGATGCGCAACAAGTACAGCAAGCACGTGGAAAGCCTCGTCGACGATCCGGACAACCCGGATGCGAACCAGCAATCGATTGAAAATAATACCTTCGGCCCCGAGGGCGTGCAAAAGATCAGCAGTCTGTACGCGGGCCTGCAATACAACCGCGGCATGGTTCAGGTCAATGCGGGCCTGAACACCACGCACTTTGATTTGACCGGCCACAAGCCCGCCTGCGATCCGCGCGTGCAGTGTTTCCCGCAGGGGGCGAGCAATATTGCGCTGAAAGAACACGGCATCAACCCTTCGCTGCTCGTTTCCGCGCAAGTGACGCCGTGGTTCCAGCCGTTTGCCAGCGCCGAGCGCACCATGCGCGGGCCGAATCCGCAGGAAGTGTTTTTCTCGAATGACGGCGGGGCTTCGATGAACCCGTTTCTGAAGGGCGAGAAAGCGACGACCTATCAGCTGGGCTTCAATTCCAGCCTGCATGGCTTGCTGAGCAAGAATGACGTGCTGAATTTCAAGGCGCTGTATTTCAAGAGCAAGATCGATGGCTATATCACCAGCCAGTCCTTCCTCGTGTGCGACCGCGGCCGCAAGTGCAATATCGCGGAAGTGCTTGCCAATGATTGGCAGAATGTCGATGACTACATGACGAATATGTATATCTACATTAACTCGGCCACACCCGTGCGCACGCGGGGCTGGGAGCTGGAAGCGCAGTACCAGCTGGGCTCGGCGTATGCGCGCCTGTCGTACACGCGTGAAAAGACCAGCCAGCCCACCTCGATCGCCAGCGCCTGGTTTGGCGCGGCCGACATCAGCGAGCTGCCCAGCACTTATTACAATCTCGACGTGGGCACGCGTTTGCTGGACAATAAAATGGAGATCGGCGCGATCATCAAGCACACGGGGTCGAACCGCCGCCTGTCGCCGGACAACGAAGCTGATGAAGCGACGGGTGAAGTGCTGAAGGCCGACAATCCGAAGATTCCGGCCGTAATCGACTTGTATGCGAGTTACCAGATGTCGAAAAACTTGTTCCTGCGCCTGTCCGTGCAGAACGCGATGAACAAGGATTTTTCGGAAGCGCTGAACCGCCTGAACTCGATGCCGTCGCAGTCGCAGGACAACACGCCGCTGAGCACGGCGCGGGGCAGGACCTATGTGGCGGGGCTGGAGTACCGCTTTTAGAGCAGACCTCAGCCCCGCGCTTTGGCTTAATTAATACTCACGCGGCGTGGTGCCGTAGTAACTGTGGATCGAATTGGCCCACGTCTGGTCCGCCATGTTCGGCCAGTTATCGGTATCGAAGCCGGGCGCGTTTTCGATGCGTTCCTTGTCGACGTTCAGGGTGAAGCGCTTGTTGACGGTGTCGAGCAGCAGCGCTTCCCAGGGCACGGCGAACAGTTTTTCGCCGATGGTGAAGACACCGCCGTGCGACATGACGGCATAAGCGATCTTGCCGCTGCGCATGTCGATCATGATTTCCTTGATTTCGCCCAGGTGTTCATCCTTGGCGTTGTGCACATGGTCGCCGATCAGGGTGTCGGCACCCATCAGTTCAGGGCCGGGGCCTTTGTGGCCGCGGTTGACATACATGCCGTAGGCGTCGCGTTCTTCGTAGCTCATGGTGACCTCCTGTTGAAAAATCCCAGTCTGCGGCCAGGGCGCGGCAGGGTCTGTTCGCTCGCCCACACAAAGTATGGAATTGGAAATATTTCAATTCTTGCTATCGGGTAATTTTGTTGTGCGTAGACAGCAGGAGGGGGAGGGATAGTCGGTATTTGGCGCAAATTTCCGCGCGCGGGGGGCGACGCAGGCGGGCTTTAGTGTATAATTTCAATTTCCCGCACGTGCCGTTCGGCACCATCTGCAATGACCAAATTTGTCTTCGTCACTGGTGGCGTTGTGTCCTCCCTTGGAAAAGGGATTGCCGCCGCCTCCCTCGCCGCGATCCTCGAATCGCGCGGCCTTAAAGTCACCATGCTCAAGCTCGACCCGTACATCAACGTCGATCCTGGCACGATGAGCCCTATGCAACACGGTGAAGTATTCGTCACCGACGACGGGGCCGAAACCGACCTCGACCTCGGTCACTACGAGCGCTTCATTTCCACCCGCATGAAAAAGGTGAATAACTTCACCACTGGCCAGATCTATGAATCGGTGATCCGCAAGGAACGCCGGGGCGAATATCTGGGCAAGACCGTGCAGGTGATCCCGCATATCACCAATGAAATCCAGGATTACATCCGCCGTGGCGCCGAAGGCTACGACGTGGCCCTGTGCGAAATCGGCGGCACCGTCGGCGATATCGAATCGTTGCCATTCCTGGAAGCGGCGCGTCAGCTGAGCCTGCGCGCCGGCCGCAAGAACACGGCGTTCGTCCACCTGACCCTGGTGCCGTACATCGCCTCGGCCGGTGAACTGAAAACCAAGCCGACCCAGCACTCGGTGCAAAAGCTGCGTGAAATCGGCATCTTGCCCAACGCCTTGCTGTGCCGCGCCGACCGCGCCATCCCGGAAGACGAGCGCGCGAAAATCTCGCTGTTCTCGAACATCGAGGAAGACGCCGTCATTTCCGTGTGGGACGTCGACACCATCTACAAAGTGCCGCAAATGCTGCACGACCAGGGCCTCGACAAGATCATCTGCGATGCGCTGGACCTCGATCCCGCACCGGCCGACCTGTCGATCTGGAGCAAGCTGATCTACACGATGGAGCACCCGAAGGCGGAAGTGACCGTCGGCATGGTCGGCAAGTATGTCGAGCTGACCGAGTCGTACAAGTCGCTGATCGAAGCGCTGCGCCACGCCGGCATCCACACGGAAAGCCGCGTCAACATCGAGTACATCGATTCGGAAGAAATCGAAACGACGGGTTGCGAGAACCTGGCCAAGTACGATGCCATCCTGGTACCGGGCGGCTTCGGCAAGCGCGGCGTGGAAGGCAAGATCAAGGCGGCCCAGTTCGCCCGTGAGCACAAGATTCCTTACCTGGGCATCTGCCTGGGCATGCAAGTGGCCCTGATCGAATACGCGCGCAACAAGGCTGGCATGCCGAACGCGAATTCGACCGAGTTCGACCTTGATACGGATCAACCGGTCGTTGCACTGATCAATGAGTGGCAAAACCACGATGGTAAAGTCGAGTTGCGCGATGAAAACTCGGACCTGGGCGGTACCATGCGCCTGGGCGCGCAGACCTGCGCCGTCAATCCGGGCACCCTCGCCGCCGAGATCTACGGCAGCGTGGTGACCGAGCGTCACCGCCATCGCTACGAAGCCAATAATCACTACCTGGCCCGTGTCGAAGCGGCTGGCCTGATCGTCTCGGCCCGCACGCCGAGCGAAGATTTGTGCGAAATCATGGAATTGCCACGCACGGGTGAAAATGCCCACCCATGGTATATGGGCGTGCAATACCATCCCGAGTTCAAGTCGACGCCACGCACCGGCCATCCGTTGTTTACCTCGTTCATCAAGGCAGCGCTGGCGCACAAAGAAGCCAACGCCGCTGCGCAATAACGCGGTCGATCACGACAGTATTACCTGTAAGACAGCTCCCGGCCAGATGGTTCCCGCCGGGAGTTTCTTTGCCCCCTTTGTGCAATTGCGCATCAGAACGCAGTGTGCAGCCCCTGTTACGCTTAACTTTGGAGAATGACATGAGTGCTATTGTTGATATTATCGGTCGCGAAATCCTGGACTCGCGCGGTAACCCGACCGTCGAATGCGATGTGTTGCTGGAATCGGGCGTGATGGGCCGTGCGGCCGTGCCGTCGGGTGCCTCGACCGGTTCGCGCGAAGCCGTGGAATTGCGCGATGGCGATGCCAAGCGCTACTTCGGCAAGGGCGTGCTGCAAGCATGCGAAAACATCAATACCGAAATCTCCGAAGCCATCATGGGCCTGGACGCCAATGAACAGGCTTTCCTGGACCGTACCCTGATCGACCTGGACGGCACGGAAAACAAATCGCGCCTGGGCGCCAACGCCATCCTGGCCGTCTCCATGGCCGTCGCCAAGGCTGCCGCCGAAGAAGCGGGCTTGCCGCTGTACCGCTATTTCGGCGGTTCGGGCGCCATGCAGATGCCGGTGCCGATGATGAACGTCATCAACGGCGGCGCGCACGCCGACAACAACCTGGACATCCAGGAATTCATGATCATTCCCGTGGGCGCCCCATCGTTCAAGGAAGCCGTCCGTTACGGCGCGGAAGTGTTCCACACGCTGAAAAAGATCCTGCACAAGAAGGGCCTGAATACCAACGTGGGCGACGAAGGCGGTTTCGCGCCATCCTTGGCCAACCATGAAGAAGCCATCAAGCTGATCATCCAGGCCATCGAAGAAGCGGGCTACGAGCCAGGCACGCAGATCGCCATCGGCCTCGATTGTGCCGCGTCCGAGTTCTACAAGAACGGCAAGTACGAAATGGAAGGCGAAGGCCTGAGCCTGACGGCTACCGAGTTCACCAACCTGCTGGCGACCTGGTGCGACAAGTACCCGATCATCTCGATCGAAGACGCGATGCATGAAGGCGACTGGGACGGCTGGGCGATCCTCACCCAGGAACTGGGCAAGAAAGTGCAACTGGTCGGCGACGACCTGTATGTCACCAACACCAAGATCCTGAAAGAAGGCATCTCGAAAGGCATCGCCAACTCGATCCTGATCAAGATCAACCAGATCGGCACGCTGACGGAAACCTTCGCCGCCATCGAAATGGCCAAGCGCGCCGGCTACACGGCCGTCATTTCGCACCGCTCGGGCGAAACGGAAGATTCGACCATCGCCGATATCGCCGTTGCCACGAACGCCCTGCAGATCAAGACCGGCTCGATGTCGCGTTCGGACCGCATGGCCAAGTACAACCAGCTGCTGCGTATCGAGGAAGACCTGGGCGACATCGCCAGCTACCCTGGCCGCGATGCGTTCTATAATCTGAAGTAAGCTGATGTAAAACCCACTGGCCGGCCGGAGATATCCGGCCGGTTTGTTAACCGACTACCCCATGCGCCTGATTACGCTCGCCCTGGCAGCCCTGCTGCTGCTGATCCAATTTCCCCTCTGGCTGGGTAAAGGCGGCTGGCTGCGCGTTGCCGACATGGAAGCCCAGGTGGCGGTGGCGAATAAAAAGAATATGGAATTGAAGGCGCGCAACGCCAAGCTCGAATCCGAAGTGCGCGACCTGAAAGATGGTACCGGCGCCGTCGAGGAGCGTGCCCGCTATGAGCTGGGCATGGTCAAACAGAATGAGATTTTCGTGCAGATCGTGCGCAAGGGACAAACCCCGCCACTGCAGGAAACGCCGGTGGACGCTGCCGCGCCGCACTGAGTACTTCCCACTTGCCAGCCTGAACCGATTGCCAGGCTGACATATCACAGCTGTATTACTACCTGGTACTTCTTACTTTCTACTGCTATACACGACTGCCTTGTTGCTTGCTGATCAGAAACGCGCCTTGCCGGTCGAG
Source organism: Janthinobacterium sp. HH102 (assembly GCF_001758625.2). Taxonomy (NCBI): domain Bacteria; kingdom Pseudomonadati; phylum Pseudomonadota; class Betaproteobacteria; order Burkholderiales; family Oxalobacteraceae; genus Janthinobacterium; species Janthinobacterium sp. HH102. Next base: position 5,063,652 of record NZ_CP062062.1, on the reverse strand, counting down.
ATCAGGTAGAAATGGATGCCGGTAACGACGACGGCTACGGCGATCAGTGCGGTTTCGAGAAACATCATATAAAAATCCTTTCAGTATTTAGTTAGCCGCGCGAGGCCAAGAAACGCAACTCGGCTGCGAGGTTAGGCATCAGCTTTTCGTAGCGGTTCGCTTCCGAGTTAAGCAGGGCGAAATCGCGCTTGCTTGGGCGCACATAGCGCTCGTCGTCGGCGCTGGTCGTCGCGGTGGCGATGACTTCCTTCTGGGCCAGTTCGCTGTACGGCTTGGAAGCGAGCAGGGCGCCCAGGAAGGCGCGCGTGGCGCGGCCCAGGTTGCTGAAGTAGTTGTCGTTGTCGTTGCTGTAGGTGTTGGTAAAAGTGGACATATGCCCTCCATGAATGGTCTGTTGTTGCATTGCACAATAATGGAGTTGGCGATATATGTCTAATTTCAAATTCCAATTTCAGAAATTCAAGAAACGAATAATAAGGGCGTAGCCGCCAGCCACGCCCTGAAAAAGAATTTGTTACCAAATGTTTATCCGGCGGCGATGCGTCCCAGACCGGGATCGTCGCTGAAAAAGCCGTCCAGTCCCGTCTCGATGTAACGCCGCATCTCCGCCACGGAACCGGCTTCGTTGCGCGCATTCTCGCCATTGCCATCGCGGAAGTCGGCCGCCAGGAAACGGTTTTCCGGGCGGAAGGTCCACGTGTGCAGCAGCAAGCCCGCCTGGTGCGCATCGTCGACGATGGACGAGGGTTTTGCCAGGCGCTGGTCGGCGTCCAGCGGGATGATTGCTCGCGTTGGCGGCGCCACCACGTCCGCGTAGGCGGCGATGTCGCGCAGGCCGGCCGGCGTGGTCATCTGCCCGAACGTCAGCTTTCCGCCCGCCTTGACGACATCCAGCGGACGCACGTCGCCGCCCACCACCAGCTGCATCAGGCGCACGTTGGCGCGCCGTCCCAGCTTCTCGCGCAGGTACTTTAAATTCGCCACTTCGAAGGACTGGATTTCGATCGGCGCGCGGCGCGTGTATTCGTGCGCCAGCATGGTCGACAGGAAACGGTCTTCCAGCGCCAGGCCCGCATCGCGGAAGTAGGTCGAGCTTTTCAGCTCCGGCACGAGGCCGATGACGCGGCCGCTGGCGGTAGATTGCGCTGCAACAAAATCGATGATTTCTTCCCACGTGGGGATCTGGAATTGTCCATCGTACAAGGTGTTGCCGGTGCGGACTTTCGGCAAGCGTTCGATGGCGCGCAGGGTTTTCAGTTCCGCCAGGGTGAAGTCGTCAACGAACCAGCCTTCGTGCCATTCGCCGTCGACCATCTTCTTGCCGCGCCGGCTGGCAAACTCGGGCCGGCGCGCCACGTCGGTGGTGTCGATCAGGTTGCTTTCGTGGCGCGCCACGAGGATGCCGTCGCGCGTGGCCACCAGGTCCGGCTCGACGTAGTCGGCACCGTCGAGGATGGCCTTGGCGTACGACGCCAGGGTATGCTCGGGGCGCAGGGCGCTGGCGCCCCGGTGGGCGAACACGAGCGGGCGGCTCGGGGGCGTGGCCAGCAGGCCGGCGGCAAAGCCCGGTGCTGCCGCCAGGGCCAGGCCGCCCACGGCCGCCTGGACGAAGTTGCGGCGCGAAAAGTGCCGTTGCGGCAGCACAGGGGCGAGATGCGGCGCGCGCATCAGAAGTCCGCCGTCAAGGTCAGGAAGCCCTGGCGCGGGGCGATGGGGAAGGTGTTGTACGTCTTGTCGGCCGCGCCCACGACCACGTTCAGCGATCCTTCGCGGTTGGCCAGGTTGCTGACGTTCACGCGCCAGCGCGGGTTTTTCAGCCAGCCGGCCATGGCCGGCAGCTTGCCCGACACTCCCAGGCCCATCAGGAAATAGCTGGGGACCGACAAATCGTTGGTGTACGTCGCGTAGCGCTTGCCCACATAGTCTCCCGTCAGTTGCACTTCGATATCGCCAAACGTGGCCGAAGCCACGAACTTGTTCAGCCATTCCGGCGAGCCGGGCACGTTCTTGCCGGCGGTCAAGACCAGCGCGGCGCCATTGTTGTAATTGTCCGCGTACTGCGAGCGGTTGTACGACAGGGCATTGTAGAACGAAAAATTGTTGCCGAAGTGGATAGTACCTGCGATATCGATGCCGTCCGTGCGCACGCTGCCCACGTTGGCCAGCACGGGATTGCCGCCGATGATGGACGAAATCACGGGCGTGGGGCTGATCTGCAGCAAGCGGTTGCTGAAATCGACGTGGTAGACGTTGACCTGACCATCGATGGCCGTGATGGCGCCCAGGCTCAAAGGATGGCTGCCGCGCACGCCCACTTCATAGGTGAGGGCCGTTTCCGGCTTGGCGTCGCGCTTGAACAGATCAAACGCGGCCTGACTCGACAAGCTCCACGGCGAGGCGCCGCCGCCGCCATAGGTGACGAACTGGCGCATGTTTTTCTGGATGTTGAAGTACAGCTGGTCTTGCGGCGTGAAGTCCCAGCGCGCGCCCACTTGCGGCAAGAACCATTTTTTCGTGTTGATGGTGCCGACCGGCAAGGCCGTCGAGCCGCCGGCGATGGCGCCCAGCGCCGGCTGCACGGGGAATTGACCGTCGGCAAACTGCAGGCTGGACTTGAAACCGGCCTGCAGGGCGATATCGGGGCGGATGCGCCATTCATCCTGCAGGTGCAGTTGCACCACCTTGTTGTCGATCTCGCTGCCGTACTGCGTGATCAAAGGATTGCTGGGGCGGTCATACGGCGAGGTGGGGTTGTTGACGTCCAGCGCATACCAGCGGCGGTAGGCGGACGAGCGGTTCTGTTCCAGCCACAGGCCCGCTTCCAGCTGATGCTCGCCAATTTCCTTGCGCACGGTGGAAATGAAGCCGCCGCGCTTGATGTCGTATTCCGTGGTGCGCACGGCGTAGCCCGAGTTGCCGAACACTTGTTTCAGGTTCTGTTTCGGGTAGTACACGCTGAACAGGCCCGGCAAGCCGGCCACGCCGATGGGGCCGGCCACCACGCCGGCGCCGTCATCCTTGTGGTAATACACCTGGTTCGACCATGTCATGCCATCTGACAAGTTTGCGTCGAACTTGGCGTAGGCCAGGTAATCGGTGCGCTGCGCATCGCTGTAGTAATTGCGGTAATTGTTGCCGTCCGCGGCAGGCGTCGCGCCCGTCGGCGACAGGTAGTTCAGGGCCGCCTTGAAGTCGGGGTACAGGAAGGGGCGCGTGTACGGTGCGCTCGTTTCGCCCGCCACGTGCACGGTGCTGTCTTCGTTCGGCTCGATCTTGTCCGAGTAATTGAAGAACAGGGTCAGCTTGCCCGCCTCGCTGCGGTTGACGTATTTGGCATTGAACTGGTCGCCGCCCTGGCGCGCATCGAAATCCCAGGCGCGCGCTTCGTGGTGCAGGATGGAAAAATAGGCGCTGCTGCCGTCGCCGAAAACGCCCGTGTCGTAGCGGGCAAATGTGCGCGAGGTGCGGTGGCTGCCCACCGTCTGCTGCAGGCTGGCGCCTTGCGTGGCCAGCGGATCGCTGGAATAGGTTTCGATGGTGCCGCCCAGGTTGCTGGTCGAGGCCGTCGCCAGGTCGCCCGCACCCGAGGACAGCACGACGCTGCGCACGTTTTCGCTGATGACGGCGCGCTGCGGCGACAGGCCGTTGTAGTTGCCGTACTGCTGGTCGCCCAGCGGCACGCCATCCATGGTGTAACCGAGTTGCTGGCCGGAAAAGCCATGCACGAACAGCGACAGGTTCTGCTCGTTGTTGCCCCAAGGATCGGCCGTCTGGAAGCTGACGCCTGGCAAGGTTTGCAGGGCTTTCAGGGGATTCGTGCCGGGCAGGATTTTCTGGATTTCATTCTTGCTCAGGGCAACCGAGGAGCGCGTCTTGCGCGAGGAAATCTCCACGGTGGCCATCGGGGCGTTGTCGTCGGCAGCCGGGGCGGCAGCGGCTGCCATGTCGGTCGTGGCGGATGCCACGGCGGCGGCCACGGCCGTTTGCGCCAGGGCCGGCAAGCTCAAGCCCGCGGCGCACGCGCCCAGCAAAACGTGGAAGGAATGGCGGCGCAGGGCCAGCGTCAAGTGGGTGGTCATCATCAGCCTGTGGAAAGTGGGAAGTAATACAAGCTGCGCAGCGTAACGGCGGCGCGTGACGGGCTGATGACGAACTGATGACGGAACGATGACAGTGGAAACGATTGCGCCGCCTCAAGGGCGGCGCGGCAGATTCATGGCGAAACTGTAATGCTTAGTTGATGCTGGCGGCTGGCGGAATCAAGACCTCGGCCGGCGCATCCGTGATGAACAGCTGCGCGCAATCGACCTTGTCGAATTCGTAATGCTGGCCGCAGAAATCGCAGTTCACTCCCACTTGCCCCACTTCTTCCAGGGTGCTGTTGACTTCTTCCTCGCCCAGCATTTTGAGCATATTGCCCACTTTTTCGCGCGTGCAGCTGCAATGGAAGCTCGGGTGCAGCGGATCGAACACGCGGATCGTTTCTTCCCAGAACAAGCGCTGCATCAGGGTATCGATGTCCGTCGACAGGATTTCCGCCTCTTTCAGGGTCGATGCCAGCATCACGGCGCGGTTCCACGTGTCGAGCGCGTCTTCTTCCGAGACGGGCGTCGCCTCGGCCTTGCCGCCATGGTGCGGCAGTTTTTGCAGCAGCAGGCCGCGCGAGACGGTGTCGTCCGTGGCCAGCCACAGACGCGTGTCGAGCTGTTCCGAACGCAACATGTAGTTTTCGATCACGGTGGCCATGTCGTCGCCGTCCAGCGGCACGATGCCCTGGTATGGTTGCTGGCCCGGCACCTTGTCGGCCGGGTCCAGGGTGATGATGAAGCGGCCCTTGCCCGTGGCGTTGAGCAATTGCGGCACGGTAGCCACGTCGGGAATGGCGGCGTCCGGGTCCAGCTTGGCCGTGGCGCGCAGGCGCAGGTCGGAATCGCATTCGACGACCATCAGGCGCACGGGACCGTCACCGTGGATTTGCATGATGATGGAGCCGTTGAATTTCAGGTTGGCCGACAGCAGGGCGGCGGCGGCCACCATTTCGCCCAGCACTTTCTTCACGGCCGTGGGGTAGGCGTGGCGCGACACCACTTCCTGCCAGGTGGTCGATACGTCGATGAACTGGCCGCGCACGGCGGCGTTGTCGAAAATAAATTTTTGCAGGGTATCCTGGCCGCTAACGGCTGCGCTGACTGCGCCCGTGGTTTCAGTCGTCATTCTCTTATCCAATCTTCTTGAGTTGCGTATTAAATAGCTGGCCGCGCTGCACATAGTTCACGGCGTTGCCTTGTAGCCTGGTGATATCGTCTGCCGTCAGGGCCCGCACGGCTTTCGCCGGTGAGCCGATGATCAGCATATTGTCGGGAAATTCCTTGCCTTCCGTGACCAGCGCGCCCGCGCCGACCAGGCAGTTTTTGCCGATCTTCGCGCCGTTCAGGATCACGGCCTGGATGCCGATCAGGGCGCCATCGCCGATCGTGCATCCATGCAACATTGCCTGGTGGCCAATGGTCACGTTCCGGCCGATGTCCAGCGGGTAGCCCGGGTCCGTGTGCAGCACGGCGCCTTCCTGCACATTGCTGTTGGCGCCCACGGTGATGCGTTCGTTGTCGCCGCGAATCGTGGCGCCGAACCATACGGACGTATTCGCTTCCAGGGTCACCTTGCCGATCACGTTGGCCGTGTCGGCAACAAAAGCGGAAGCATCAATCTGCGGCGCATAGTCGCCCAATTGGTAGAGTGTCATCGTCAGCCTGTGGCGGTGGTGGAAGCGCCGGGCGCGGCCGGACGCGAAAGTTTTGCGCTATTTTACGCTGTTGCAAGACAAGTCCGAGCGCCGACCGTCAATCCGGTATAATTATCGAACGGTCGTACTTTTATGTCCATCCTATCTACAGACACAGCATGTGGCGCCATCTGCGCCACTTTCAAGGCAGGCAATCAGATGAAACCCATGAAACTTTCCCGTTCCGAATTCATCAACATCCGCGGCGCCCGCACGCATGTGCGCCACTGGGGCCGCGAAGGCGCGCCCATCCTGTTCATGGTGCACGGCTGGATGGACGTGGCCGCCTCGTTCCAGTTCGTCGTCGACGAGTTGCACGGCGACTGGCACGTGATCGCCCCCGACTGGCGCGGCTTTGGCCTGAGCGACTACACGCAGTCCGATACCTACTGGTTCCCCGACTACCTGGCCGACCTGGACGCCATGCTGCTGCACTATTCGCCGGAAGCACCCGTCAATCTGCTCGGCCACAGCATGGGCGCCAACGTGGCTGGCCTGTACGCGGGCGTGCGGCCCGAGCGCATCAGCCGCTTCATCAACCTGGAGGGCTTCGGCATGATGGCAACAAAACCGGAGCAGGCGCCGGGCCGCTACGCCAAGTGGCTGGATGAATTGCGCGAGCCGCCCGCCATGCGCAGCTATCCTTCGCAGCGCGCCGTGGCCGAGCGCCTGCAAAAGACCAATCCGCGCCTGCCGGACGACCGCGCGGCCTTCCTGGCTGAACACTGGTCGGCGCAGAACGAGGCGGGCGAGTGGGACATCATGGGCGACCCGCAGCACAAGCGCGTCAATCCCATCCTGTACCAGGTGGAAGAAGTGATGGCCTGCTGGCGCCGCATCACGGCGCCCGTGCTGTGGGTGGAGGCTATTGAGACGAATATGTGGCAATGGATGGGGCCAAAAGAACAGGCGCGCATCGAGATCGACCGGCGTTTGGCCTGCATCAAGGATGTGCGCTGCGAGATGATGGCGGATGCGGGCCACATGCTGCATCATGATCAACCGGCGGCATTGGCGCGGCTGGTGGAAGCATTTTTGGCCTGATGTGTGTCTGGAACGCCGCAGCGCGATTTGACAAGCAGCGTACAATGAAAACTTCTGTGCGACACGATAGTCGCGATCCGTCGCTCTGCGGCATTGATTCGAAGCAGTAAGTAGTAATCAAGAAAGCTGTATCCATCCTGCAAGCCTCGCGGTAAGTCTTTGATTTAACTACGTTAAATTTAAAAATAAGACTGGCACTAAACACCGTGGGCTCCCTAATTGCGTCTGCAAATTCGGGGATAAATCAAACAATCGCAATGTTCCAATGACTTGGTTTAATACGTCTTGATTACTGAGTTATTTGTAATTTAGGCACTATTTTTCTCGATTCTCCGCTGACAAGGCGGTCATTGCGTTGCTAATTTGCGACAAATTCCACGAAATTTTAGGGATTTTGAACAATCTGATTTCCTCGTTAGCAGGAAATCTACGGTAGGTCATTTTCGGCCTTGTCTAAACAGAATGGAACAGCAAGATCGCGCAAGCTCTGAGATGCCTTGTCACACTCAACTATTCTGCGTCCTGGAATGCTGATGCTGTGACCGGGTGTGCGACCACTTGTCACCTACTCGGACATGCGTCTCCGGTAACGGAGGGGTTTTGAAGCTCCGATGACAATGTACCCCCGCGTAAGCGGCGTGAACGCCATGCGAATGGTCGAGCGGAAACTGCCAGCAGAAAGGCGGTTGAGGGGCTAGGTGAGGCTGCATGGGTAATGTAATGTGAACTGACGCTTGAACCCTCGTGATCATTGACAGGCCTAATCTGCTGTTGGCCTGAACCAAAAGGTATGTGGTTGGATATCTCCGTAGAAGTTGGGGATACGTCGTCGTCAAACCACCGGGGGAAAGTCAGACCCTAAACAGTCATGTGCGGCGCAATTCGGCCGTGCGGGCATCTCAAGGAACGTGGTAAGCCCGACTCGTCGCTTATCGGATCATCGAAGGCAAGTAACCCGTGAGGGAAACCCATGGCGGAGCGGGTATGGGAGGATGGAAAAAGTGAATGTCCGGCTGTAATGGCAGGAATAGGGATTCAAAATTTGTCCCGACGTGAAAACGTGCAGACTTCCATCTGGTGCAATAGTCGTCAGCGACTACATAGACAAAAGTAGGTTAATTTCAATCGCCCCGAAGGGATGCAGTTCTCCCCTTCGGGGGAAGCTGCGTCTTCGGCGGGCATTACTACGACGAGGTTCAGCAATGGAAGTAATCGAAGGTATCGCAATCGATTCTGCGTCCTCGCACGTTCCCAATGAATGGGCTGCCATCAACTGGCAACGCGTTCAGAAGAGCGTGAAAGTCATGCAGATTCGTTTAACGAAGGCAACACAGGAAGGTGACTGGCGCAGGGTGAAAGCCTTGCAGCGGTGGCTGACCCGCTCGTTCAGCGCAAAAGCGCTGGCAGTTAAACGGGTGACAGAGAATCAAGGTAAGCGTACCGCAGGCGTAGACCGGCAGTTATGGGAAACGCCGTCGCAGAAATTTGCGGCGATTGCGCAGTTGGAGAAGCGTCGGTATCGACCCCTGCCACTACGGAGGGTTTATATCCCCAAAGCCAATGGGAAGGAGCGCCCCTTGGGCATCCCGACCATGAAAGATCGAGCCATGCAGGCGTTGTATTTGCTGGCGCTTGATCCGGTATTGGAAACGGTGAGTGACCCGAATTCTTATGGTTTTCGGAAAAGCCGCTCAACGGCCGATGCAATGAGCCAGATATTCGTAAGAATGTCCCAGAGGACTTCGGCCCAATGGGTACTGGATGCGGATATTGAAGGTTTCTTCGATAACATCAACCACGACTGGATGATTGACCATGTTTGCATGGATAAATTGATTCTTCGGAAGTGGTTGAAATCCGGGGTGGTTCACCGGACGCAATTGCTGGCAACCACAGCGGGAACACCGCAGGGCGGCATCATCAGCCCTGCATTGGCAAATTGGACGCTGAATGGACTGGAATCGGAACTGATCGAACACCTCGGTGTCCGATTCGGAACGTCGAAATTCCAAAAGCTAAAAGTTGGTGTCGTGCGATACGCGGACGATTTCGTGGTAACCAGTGCTTCACAAGAGTTGCTGGAAACAGAAATCCGGCCATGGATAGAAGCATTCCTCGCAAAGCGTGGGCTGCGACTGTCGCAGGCCAAGACCAATATCGTACATATTGACCAAGGCTTTGACTTCCTTGGGTGGAATTTCCGGAAATACGAGGGAAAGCTGCTCATCAAACCGAGTCAGAAAAACGTGAAAGCGTTCTATGAAAAGTTGAGGAAGGTGATCGGCGAACAATTGACGGCAAAGCAGGAGGATTTGATCCGGCTGCTGAATCCGGTGCTACGAGGCTGGGCGCAATATCACAGTCCCGTAGTTGCCAAGCAGGCGTTCTCGTATATGCAGTCGCTGCTATTCTGGCGACTGATGAGGTGGGCCAAGCGCAGACACCCGAACAAAGATGCTGATTGGATTCGCAAGAAATACTGGCGGACAATCGGTGACCGAAATTGGGTGTTTGCTGTGGACGTTGTCACAAAGGATGGCGGTAAAGGTGTGATGGAGCTGTATTCGCTTTCGGGTACGCTCATCGAGCGCCACAGGAAGATCAAAGGGGACTATCATCCCTATGATCCGCAATGGGAGGTGTACGGCGAAACCCTCCGACAGGAGCGCATGCTGAAAAGGATGAGCTACCGAAAGGAATGGGCGAAGTTGTATTTCGATCAACGCGGCCTGTGCGCTTTGTGTGGGTATGAGATGAACATGGACACTGGATGGCACGACCACCACATGGAATACCGTGTGATGGGAGGCTCCGATGCCCTTGGAAATCGCGTACTACTTCACCCGAACTGTCATAATCAAGTGCATAATCTGAAATTACAAGTTGTTAAGCCTGTTCCTGTATAGGAATTTTTATTAAGCTTGAGCCGTGTGCGATGAAAGTCGCAAGCACGGTTCTTAGGGGGGAGGGGTTCTGGTAACAGGCCCTTCCTACCCTCCTCCATGCTGAGCCCGTGCAGGGTATTGTTTTCACATGCTTAAAGTCGACCTGCATTGTCATTCGAATATCTCCGACGGCGTGCTGTCACCGGCCGCCGTGGCGGCGCACGCGCGCAAGGCGGGCGTCGATGTGTGGGCGCTGACGGACCACGATGAAGTGTCCGGCGTGGCTGCCGCGCGCGCGGCCGCGCTGGACCTGGGCATGCGTTTCGTGGCCGGCGTGGAAATCTCGATCACCTGGGCCGGCGAAACCGTGCACATCGTGGGCTTGCAAGTCGATGAAAACAACCCGGGCCTCGTGCAGGGCTTGCACCAGACGCGTTCGGGACGCGATGCGCGCGGCCGGGAAATCGCCCGCCAGCTGGACCTGGCTGGCATCCCCGACGCCTATGAAGGGGCCTTGAAATTCGTCGGTAACCCGGACCTGATGTCGCGCACGCACTTTGCCCGCTACATCGTGGAAATGGGCAAATGCGCGAATATCCCCGACGTGTTCAAAAAATACCTGTCGGAAGGCAAGCCGGGCTACGTCGAGCACCGCTGGGCCACCCTGGCCGAAGCCGTGGGCTGGATACGCGGGGCGGGCGGCGTGGCCGTTATCGCCCATCCGGGCCGCTACCGCTTCAGCGACATGGCGCAAGGCGTGCTGTTCGATGAATTCAAGCAACTCGGCGGCGTGGCCATCGAAGTCGTCACGGGCAGCCACAGTCCGGACCAGTATCCGGAATATGCGCAGCTGGCCAATGCCTACGGCTTCCTCGCCTCGCGCGGCACGGATTTCCATGCGCCGGGCGAATCGCGCGTGGATTTTGCCATGTTGCCGCCGTTGCCTGCCAACGTGACCCCCATCTGGCACGACTGGTTTTAGCTGACAGCCAGGCAAATCTGCTGCGCGGCGCGCTTTGCGGCCGGCGATGCTCACCGTACTCCAGTACGGTTGCGCTTCTCGGCCACAAATCACTGCCGCTCGCGACGATTTTCCTGGCTGCCGATGCGCCGTCGTGTCGCTGCTTGAAATCTGCGTTTGCGTGCATATCTTTTTGTTATTCTTGTTATACATAGTCATCTGGAGCCATCGCCCATGAAACGTATCGTCCTTTTTATTGCAACCAACCTGGCCGTGATGCTGGTGCTGTCGCTCGTCCTCAGCTTGTTGGGCGTGGGCAATCCGGCGCGGGGCAGTACCCTGAACCTGGGCAGCCTGCTGGTGTTTTCGCTGGTGGTGGGTTTCACCGGGTCCATCTTTTCCCTGTTGATTAGCAAGCCGATGGCCAAGTGGAGCACGGGCGCGCGCGTGATCGACAATCCGACCTCGTCGACGGAATTGTGGCTGGTCAATACCGTGCGTGCGCTGTCCGAGCGGGCCGGCATCGGCATGCCGGAAGTGGCCGTGTACGAAGGCGACGCGAATGCGTTTGCCACGGGCGCGTTCAAGAATTCGGCGCTGGTGGCCGTGTCCACCGGTTTGCTGCAAAGCATGAACCGCGATGAAGTCGAGGCCGTGCTGGGCCACGAGATCGCCCACGTTGCCAATGGCGACATGGTCACCTTGACCCTGATCCAGGGCGTGGTGAATACCTTTGTCGTCTTCATGGCCCGCGTAGTGGGTTTCTTTGTCGACAATGTGCTGTTGAAAAATAACAACCGCGAAGGCGGCGGGCGCGGCATCGGTTACTTTGTGACCGTGATGGTGTGCGAAGTGATCTTCGGCTTGCTCGCTTCCATCATCGTCGCCTGGTTCTCGCGCCAGCGCGAATTCCGCGCCGATGCCGGTTCAGCCAAGCTGCTGGGCAGCCCCACGCCGATGATGCATGCGCTGGCCCGCCTGGGCGGCGTGCCGCCGGGCGAACTGCCGCAATCGATGCAGGCGCTGGGCATCAGCGGCGGCAATGGCGGCTGGGGCGCGCTGTTCGCCACCCATCCGCCCATCGAACAACGTATCGCCGCGCTGCGCAGCGTACAATAATGCTAACTTAACAAGCTGGTTCGCCAGAACGCTTACACATGAGTCAATTTTTCCAGATTCACCCTGAGAATCCGCAATTGCGCCTGATCAAGCAGGCGGCCCAGATCATCCAGTCCGGCGGCGTCGTGGCCTTGCCCACCGATTCCTGCTACGCGCTGGTGTGCCAGCTCGACGACAAGGGCGCCGTCGAGCGCCTGCGCCGCATCCGTGGCGTGGATGAAAAGCACCATCTGACCTTGCTGTGCCGCGACTTGAGCGAGCTGGGCGTGTATGCCAGAGTCGACAACCGCCAGTTCCGCCTGCTCAAGGCGGCCACGCCGGGCGCCTACACCTTCATCCTGGAAGCGACCAAGGAAGTGCCGCGCCGCCTCAGCCATCCTTCGCGCAAGACCATCGGCCTGCGCGTGCCGCAGCACCGCATCGTGCAATGCCTGCTGGAAGAGCTGGGCCAGCCGCTGCTGGGTGCGACATTGACCCTGCCCGGCGACGAGGAGAGCCTGACGGATGCCGACACGATCCGCGAACGGCTGGAAAAACTGGTCGACCTGATCATCGACGGCGGCGTCTGCGCGCACGGCCCCAGCACCGTGATCGACCTGACGGGGCCAGAGCCGGAAGTGGTGCGCGTGGGACGCGGCGACCCTGCCGTGCTGGGCTTGTAGAGGGGCATTGCCCACCTGTTGCGGCGCAGCTCTTCATTTGTTCTTAATGACAACGTAAGAAAGGGCCTGGGACGCCTCTGGTAGAATCGCGGTCATGAGCGATTTCAATACGATAGTCCAGACCGTTGCGGTGTACCTGGTGCCGGTGCTGTTTGCCATTTCCCTGCATGAGGCGGCGCATGGCTACGCCGCCCGCTATTTCGGCGACCCCACGGCCTCGAACGAGGGCAGGCTGAGCCTCAATCCGATCCGGCATATCGATCCTTTCGGCACGATCCTGCTGCCGTTGATACTGTATTTCACGATCCAGGTACCGTTCGGCTATGCCAAGCCGGTGCCCGTCGATTTCAGCCGCCTGCGCAATCCGAAGAAACAGATGGCCTGGGTGGCGTTTGCCGGGCCTGGCGCCAATTTCGTCATGGGCCTGGGCTGGATGATCGCCTTTGTCGTGCTCAGCGTGCTGCCGCCGACGGAAATGGGCATGTTTTTCCGCAAGATGGCGGGCGCCGGCGTCAGCGTCAATGCGGCCATGTTCGTCTTTAACCTGATTCCCGTGCCGCCGCTCGATGGCGGACGCATCATGACGGGCTTGCTGCCGATGCAGCTGGCGCGCCCGTACGCCAGCATCGAGCGCTACAGCCTGTATGTGTTCGGCGCCCTGGTGCTGCTGATGTACACGGGCATCCTGAACCGCGCCCTGCTGACGGCGATCGAATTTGTCATAGGCATTTTTGTCACCGTGGTCACGCCCCTGACGGCCCTGTTGACTTGATGCAAGCAACTGGATGGTTGTAAATAATTGATGGAAGTACCGATGCAAGTAACTGAACCAACAATAGAAACCGAAGCGATTTCCGGCTGGCTGCGCCGCTGGGCGCCCCTGATCCCGGGCGGCGAAGTGCTGGACCTGGCCTGCGGCGCAGGCCGCCATGCGCGCCACCTGGTGAGCCTGGGCCACCCGGTGCTCGCGCTCGACCATGATCCTGAAATGCTGGAAAAGGCGGCCGGCACGGGTATCACCACCTCGCTGGTGGACCTGGAGGCGCCGGGCGCCGTGTGGCCCTTCGCTCCCGGCCGCTTTGCCGGCATCGTCGTCACCAATTATCTGCACCGGCCGTTGCTGGAAGCCATGATTGCCAGCCTGGCGCCCGATGGCGTGCTGCTGTATGAAACGTTTGCCGAGGGTAATGAGCAGTTCGGCAAGCCGTCGAATCCGAAATTCCTGCTCAAGGAAGGCGAAATGCTGACCTGGGCGGTGCAGCAGGGTTTGCGTGTGGTAGCGTATGAAGATGGGCGCGTCGAACAGCCAAAAGCTGCTCTGGTGCAACGAATTTGTGCCGTCCGGCCGGATTTTCCACGGTTGGCAGCCTTGCTGCCGACGTTTTGAGCGGCCATACTATGTCAGAATGCACCACAGGCGCGGGCTATCCGCTACAATCGTTGTTTTATTTATCGGCGCTATAAACTTACTATGATCAAGGGCAGCATTGTAGCAATCGTCACCCCGATGCACGCAGACGGCAGTCTGGACTTTCCAGGTCTGCGCAAGCTGATCGACTGGCATATTGCCGAGGGTACGGACGGCATCGTCATCGTTGGCACAACGGGCGAATCGGCAACAGTCAGCGTGGAGGAACACTGCGAACTGATCCAGTTGACCGTCGAACATGCCAAGGGACGCATTCCTATCATCGCCGGTGCCGGAGGCAACTCCACGGCCGAGGCCATCAAACTGACGCGTTACGCGAAAGAAGCGGGCGCCGATGCTGTCTTGCAAGTGGTGCCGTACTACAACCGTCCTACCCAGGAAGGCATGTACCAGCACTTCAAGGCCATCGCCGAAGCCGTCGACATCCCCGTCATCCTGTACAACGTGCCTGGCCGCACGGTTGCCGACATGAGCAACGAAACGATCGTGCGCCTGTCCGCCATCCCGAATATCGTCGGCGTGAAAGATGCGACCGGCAATATCGGCCGCGGCATCGACCTGCTGCGCCTGGTGCCGGCCGACTTCGCCGTGTACTCGGGCGACGATCCGACGGCCATGGCGCTGATGTTCTGCGGCGGTCACGGCAACATTTCCGTGACGGCCAACGTCGCGCCGCGCGCCATGCACGAACTGTGCGTCGCGGCCATGGCGGGCGAGCGTGCCAAGGCGATTGCCATCAATAACAAAGTTTTCCCTCTGCACCAGAAATTGTTTGTCGAGCCCAACCCGGTGCCCGTCAAATGGGCGATGGCCGAAATGGGCCTGATGCCTGCCGGCATACGCTTGCCACTGGTGCCGCTGGCTGAAAACTGCCATGCCACCGTGCGCGATGCCTTGCGTGACGCCGGCGTCCTGTCTTAAGGCCGAACTTCAAGCCCGGACTTGACCAGTCCGGACCTTCCCTGATTCCAGCTGCTACTTAGCTTCTTATCCAGTTACGACATGACTAATTGCAAGAAAAACCAATCGGCGCCTGCCACCATCGCCGTCCGCGGCATCGTCATCGGCGCCGTCGCAGCCAGCCTCGCGGGCTGCGGCATGATCAGTTCGGTAGTCGGCGGCGACAAGGTCGACTACAAGTCGGTCAAGAAAGCCGGCACCCTGGACGTGCCGCCTGACCTGACGCAATTGCAGCAGGACAACCGCTACTCCTTGCCGGATGCGAAAAACGGCGTGGCCACGGCGTCCGGCTACAACGCGCAGCGCAACGCCACGGCCGGTACCCCGGTCGTCGTGGGCGCCGACGGCGTGGTCGGCGTGGTGCCGGTCACGGCAGGCGGCGTGAAGGTCGAGCGCGCGGGCAACCAGCGCTGGCTGGTCGTCAAGCAGTCGCCCGAGGTGCTGTGGCCGCAGCTCAAGCAATTCTGGGAAGATTCGGGCTTTACCATTGCCGTCGACCAGCCGACGGCTGGCATCATGGAAACCGAGTGGAACGAAAACCGCGCCAAGGTGCCGCAAGACTTTATCCGCAGCACCATCGGCAAGGCCTTCGATTCGCTGTACTCGACCGGTGAAAAAGACAAGTTCCGTACCCGCGTGGAGCGCCTGGCCGACGGTTCGACCGAGATCTACATCAGCCACCGCGGCGTGGAAGAGGTTGTCACCGGCCGCGACAAGGAAACCACCACCTGGACCGCTCGCCCGAACGATCCGGGCCTGGAAGCGCAATTCCTGGCCAAGCTGATGACGCGCCTGGGCGCGGCCAGCGACGAAGCACAAGCGAAGACGTCCGTCGATGCCGCGATTGTGCAGCCGCAGCACGCCAAGCTGGTGGGCGATGCCGCCACGCCGGCGCGCGCCATCGAAGTCGATGAGGGTTTCGACCGCGCCTGGCGCCGTGTCGGCCTGGCGCTGGACCGCGTCGGCTTCACCGTGGAAGACCGCGACCGCACGCAAGGCACGTATTTCGTGCGTTACGTCGATCCGGACGCGGTCAAGAAAGATGGCTTCTTCTCGAAGCTGTTCAGCTGGGGCTCGTCGTCCGACAAGGACAAGGAAGCGCAGCGCTACCGCGTCCTGGTCAAGGCCGGCACTGGCTCGACCAGCTTGGTCAGCGTCCTCAGCAACGAAGGCAAACCCGATACCTCGCCGGTGGCCGAGAAGATCCTGGGTCTGCTGAATGATCAGTTGAAATAAGCGCTACATTCGCGGCAGGCATCAGAACCTGCCGCGCATTAAAAAGGCTGGCCCGGGAAACCGGGTCAGCCTTTTTTAATTGTGAATGCACTTGGACGTAGCAACGCCCAACAAAACCGTAGCGAGCGCCAGTGATTTGTGGCTAAGAAGCGCAACCGTACTTTAGTACGGTGAGCATCGCAGGCCGCAAAGCGCCGCGCGCAGTAGGTTTGGTTGGGCGTTTACCCAACAAAAAAGCCGGCCCTAAGGCCGGCTTTCTCTAGTGCCGGGTGCTAATTACTTAGCAGCCGATGCAGCAGCCGAAGCGGCAGCAGCAGCGTCCGAAGCGGCCGAAGCAGCGCTCGAAGCAGCAGCAGCAGCGTCGGTAGCGGCCGAAGCAGCAGCGTCAGCAGCAGCAGCTGGAGCAGCTTCAACTGCTGGTGCTGGTGCTGGGGTTTCAACTACTGGTGCTGGTGCAGGAGCTTCTTCTTTTTTGCTGCAAGCAGCCAGAGCAACAACCATCAGGGAGGCGATCAGCAGGGATTTTTTCATTTGTTTTCCTTAATTATTTCAAAAAATAAATCAATATTGTTGCGATGAATAATTACCGGTAATTATCGCTCGTTAGGTCGTCTTCGAAGGCTTTTCGTACCAGGTGGTGCCTGCCAGACAACGGAAACTTCCTAACCGAATATTATAGCGATTTTTGGTGCGTCGCAATAGGAGCAAGAGGCAAATTCGCAACTATTTTGTGATATCGCAATATTTGCCGAAGCAAATTGCAAGCAAGTGTAAGCGATTTGCGAAAGCGCGACAAAACGATATAAAAATAATATGTTTCATTGCGCTGGCGCAGAAGCTGTTATTTTACCTACTGTAATACCACTTTGCTACGACACGCTCATTCAAGCCAGTTCGATCCAGCCATCCTGATACCAGGTATACAAAGCATCCATCACGTCATCGGACGCCTGTGCCACGGCGGCGCCATCGAGGGCGCGTTCGTTGGCCAAGGTTTCCAGGGCCGTTTTGTCGGCCTTGCCAATGGCAAACGATTCGCCATTGATGAAGACATTCTTGCCACGATACAGCATCAGCGTCTTGCGCGACAACACGACACCCTTTTTCTGTGCGGCATCCGCGAAGCGGCCCACCGTCAGCGGCTTGGACAGCGGCGTGAAAAACACATTGTGCTTCGGTTCCGATAGGTGTTCGCCCAGGAAAATGGTCACGTCTTCTTCCGTGAAGCGCACCTTGTTCATTTCTTCCGCGATGGTGCTGAGCATTTCACGGGGGATTTCCGCCGGCTTGCCCGACGCTTTCAGGTCGGGATCGCTGTAAATGCCCGGCAAGTCGATCGAATCGGCCATGAATTGCAGGAAAGCTTCGCCCAGTTCCTGGAATGATGGCGAGCGGAAACCGATCGAATACGTCTGGCAGTCGCCGATGGCCACGCCGTCGTGCGCGTAGTGGGGCGGCAAATACAGCATGTCGCCCGGTTCCAGCGTGAATTCTTCGTCGGGCGTGAAGTTGCTGAGGATTTTCAGCGGCAAGCCGTCGATGAGGCTCAGGTCCTTCTGCGCACCGATGCGCCAATGGCGCTTGCCCTGGCCTTGCAGCAGGAACACGTCATAGGAATCGAAATGCGGGCCCACGCCGCCGCCATCGGTGGCGAAGCTGACCATCAGGTCGTCCAGGCGCGCGTCGGGCAGGAAGCGGAACTGGCGCAGCAGGGCGTCGGCCTTGGCGCTGTGCAAGTTGGCGCCCTGCACCAGCAAGGTCCATTCCTTCTGTTTCAGCGAGGGCAGGCTGGTCAGCGGACCCTGCTGCATGTTCCAGTGGCCATCCGCATGGCTGACCAGACGCGATTCGACGTGGTCCAGGGTAGCCAGCTCGGCCAGGGCCTTGACATCGAACAGCGCCTTGAAGCCAGGCACGGCTTGACGGATCAACAAGGGTTTTTTATGCCAGTAGTCGCGCAGGAATTGCGCCGGCGTGATATCGCCGAGGAGAGTTAATTTTTTCATGCGCCCATTATAACAACCGGAAATGCAGGAATGCGCCTGCCGTTGGCGGCGTGAAGGTATAATTTGCCAGCTTATACAATGAAAGGAAGCATAATGAAGATTGCCAAAAATACGGTCGTGACTGTCAACTACAAACTGTCAGACGCGCAAGACAATCTGATCGAAGACGGCCGTCAGCCGATGGTCTACCTGCACGGTGATTATGAAAACACCCTGCCGAAGATCGAAGAAGAGCTCGACGGCAAGGAAGTTGGCTATTCCAACACGATCCAGATCGAACCGGATGATGCTTTCGGTGAATACGATCCCGCCCTGGTCAAGGTCGAGCCGCGCAATCGCCTGCCTGAGCCGCTGGAAGTGGGCATGCAGTTCGAAGGCATGCCGGAAAGCGATTCGCCGGACGAAGAAGCGATGATCTTCACCGTGACCGATATCGCCGACGACAAAGTCGTGCTGGACGGCAACCATCCACTGGCCGGCATCGCGCTGCGCTTCTCGCTGACCGTCGCTGACGTGCGCGAAGCCACCGAAGAAGAAATCGCCCATGGCCACGTGCATGGCGCACACGGCCATGACCATGGCGATGAAGATGATGAAGGCGAAGAGGGCGATCACTTCCGCACGCACCCGATTCATTAATACCGCTTGTTCCAGGCCGGCTATATGCCGGCCTGTTCGTTTGTGCCGCTGTAATTAACGACGTAGCGTTGACGCCTTGGCCCTCGCTTGCGCCGATGGGCGGGTGGCACGTTGACGTACCTCAAAGAATGGCGTCTTGCCGGGCCGTACGGCAATGGCGGACCAGTCGTTGTCGATGCTGACGTGGCCCAGGTTGCCTTTCCAGCTGATTTTTGGCGCGTCCGTCCTGGCCGCAGCCTTTTTGTTTTTGCCTTCCTTGCCGTCCGCTTCGGCTTTGCGCTGCGTATCGATCAATAACACCTTGCCGCTGAACTTCTTCGCCAGGGTGCGCACCTGCTTGCGCGGTCCGGCAAAACCATCCTGTTTCGAACTGAAGCTGGGCAGCAGCGAATTGTCGTCTTCATCGAGCACGCCCATGTCGCCATCGGAAAACAGCACGATGCCGTCGAGTTTCTTGCGTTGCGCCATGGCGAACAGGCGCTGCAGCCAGGAACGGTTGGCGACCAGCCGGTCTTCGAATTCGCTGTTGCGGCCGGCTTCTGGCAGGAAATGGTTGTTATTTGCGGGCAGGTTGATGGTGGCAAACAGCACGCCGCCGTATTCCCAGTGGGCGTTTTCCGCATAGCTGCGGAATTTCGCCGTCGATGATAATCGCGACAGGGTCAGCTTGCGCTGGCCCAGGCTCTGGTCGTCGGCGAAATACACGTCGCGCAGGCGGTTCAGGCGTTCGATGGCGTTGATGCGGCCGCGCGAATTGCGGCAGTTGGCCCAGTCGCTGGCCGACAGCGAGACGATCAGCGGCGGACCGCTGGCGTCCAGCAAGTCCTTGCGTTGGCTGTACAGCTTGTCGCTGCACGATTCGCTGGCGGCCTTGATGCCGGTGGCCACGACGAAGGACGCGTTGAAAGCGCTGGTTTCCGCGATGGCTTTTTTCAGGGGGCCATCGTCGGGCCCCGCGTTGAAGGAATGGCCCAGCACGGCAAACTCGAAGCCGGCCTGGTCGCCCGGGGCCGCCAGCGCCGCTTGCCATGGCAGGCTGACGGCCAGCAAGCCGGCAGCCAGCAGGCGGATCGTGCCGCGCCGGATCGTCATGCGGCGGCCAGCCGTTTCAACTGATACAGCTGCTCCAGCGCATCGCGCGGGGTGAGCGCGTCGGGATCGAGGTCGGCGATGGCGTCGAGCAATGCTTGCTGCGCCGCGTTCAATGCGGCCAGCGGCGCCGCCGCTGCCTCGTCTTCCTCTTGCGCATACGGATCGGCGGAAGGCAGCGCGAACAGGTCGCGCTGCGGCGTGGCGTCCAGCGCCTGCGCTTCCAGGCGCGCCAGGTGCTTGCGCGCGGCCTTGATCACGGGTTGCGGCACGCCAGCCAGCTGCGCCACCTGCAAGCCGTAGCTTTGCGAAGCGGGACCGGCTTGCACGGCGTGCAGGAAGACGATGCTGTCCTTGTGTTCGACGGCGGACAGATGCACGTTGGCGGCGCTCGGATGGCTGTCCGGCAATTGCGTCAGCTCAAAGTAATGCGTGGCGAACAGAGTGAAGCTGCGGCTGCTGTCGATCAGATGGCGCGCGATGGCCCAGGCCAGGGCCAGGCCGTCGAAGGTCGAAGTGCCGCGGCCCACTTCATCCATCAGCACCAGCGAATGCTCGGTGGCGCCGTTCAAAATCGCTGCCGATTCCGTCATTTCCACCATGAAGGTCGAGCGTCCGCCGGCCAGGTCGTCGGTGGCGCCGATGCGCGTGAAGATGCGGTCGATGGGGCCGATGGTGGCGGATGCGGCCGGCACGTAGCTGCCCACGTAGGCCAGCAGGGTGATCAATGCCACCTGGCGCATGAAGGTCGATTTACCGCCCATGTTCGGGCCGGTAATCAGCAGCAGGCGGCGTTCGTTGACGAGGCGGCAATCGTTGGCGATGAAGCGTTCGATCTGCTTTTCCACCACCGGGTGGCGGCCTTCGACGATGTTGATGCACGGCTCGTCGACCAGTTGCGGCGCGGCCCAGTTGTGCTGCTGCGCGTGTTCCGTCAGCGCATTCAGGGTGTCGAGCTGGGCCAGGCCCTGCGAAATCGTCTGCAAGGTGCCGATGTGTGGCGCCAGCTCGGCCAGCAGCAGGTCGTACAGCAGTTTTTCGCGCACTAGGGCCTTGTCTTGCGCCGACAGGGCCTTGTCTTCGAATACTTTGAGTTCCGGCGTGATGTAGCGCTCGGCGTTTTTCAGGGTCTGGCGGCGGCGGTAGTCGTCCGGCACCTTGTCCGTCTGGCCGTGCGTGACTTCAATATAGAAGCCGTGCACCTTGTTGTATTCGACGCGCAGGTTGGCGATGCCCGTGCGCGCCCGTTCGCGCGTTTCCAGGTCGAGCAGGAACTGGCCCGCGTTCTCCGACAGGGCGCGCAATTCATCGAGTTCGGCATCGAAACCGGTGGCAAACACGCCGCCGTCGCGCACCATCGCGGCCGGTTCCTGCGCCACGGCGCGCACCAGCAAGTCCAGACAGGCCGTCGGTGTCGCCAGTGCCGCGTGGATGGCGGCCAGCAAACCCGTTTCGCCGCCCTGGCCGGGACCATAGCAGCGCACGACGTCGCCGCGCAGGGCCGGCAGTTGCAGCAAGCCGTCGCGCAGGGCGGCTAGGTCGCGCGGACGCGCCGACAGCAGGGCGATGCGCGTGGTGATGCGTTCGATATCGGGCACTTGCGCCAACGTGGCGGCGAGCGGACCGGCCGCCTCGCTTTGCGCCAGCGCGGCAATCGCTTCATGGCGCGCGCGCGCCACGTTCTGGTCGCGCCGCGCATGGTGCAGCCAGTGGCGCAGCATGCGCGAACCCATGGCCGTGCGGCAATGATCCAGCAGGGAGAACAAGGTCGGCGATTCCTGCCCGCGGATGGTTTCCGTCAATTCCAGGTTGCGGCGCGTGGCCGCGTCCAGGCCGATGAATTCGCTTTCCGTTTCCGTCGTCAAGGAGCGCACGTGCTGCAAGCCCCGCCCTTGCGTCGATTGCGCATAGCGCAGCAGCGCGCCGGCCGCGCCGAACGCGGCACCGAGGCCGTCGGCGCCAAAGCCCGTCAGGGTCGCCACGCCCAATTGGTCGAGCAGGGCCTTGTGGCCGCCCACCACATCGAAATGCCAATCCGGCACGCGGTTGATGTGCGTGCCCGCGTAGTCGTCGAACAGGTTGCCGTTGTCGCCGCTGAGAATTTCAGCGGGCACGATGCGTTCCAATTCCTGCTGCAGGCGCGCCGCCACGGTGGCGCTGTCGCCGGAAAACTCCATCAGTTTCAAGGCGCCGCTGGCCAGCGACAGCCAGGCCAGGCCCGTGGTGACCGTCTTGCGCTGCGTGATGCTGCACATGGCCAGCAGCGGGCGCTCGGCCTTTTCCGGCAGCAAGTCCGCATCCGTCAGGGTGCCGGGCGTGACCACGCGCATGACCTTGCGCTCGACGGGTCCCTTGCTGGTGGCCGGGTCGCCGATCTGTTCGCAAATGGCCACCGACTCGCCCAGCTTGACCAGCTTGGCCAGGTAGCCGTCCAGCGAGTGAAACGGCACGCCGCACATCTTGATGGGGTTGCCGCTGGCCACGCCGCGCGCCGTCAGGGTGATGCCCAGCAGGCGCGCCGCTTTTTCCGCATCCTCGAAAAACAGCTCGTAGAAATCGCCCATGCGGTAGAAGACCAACATCGTCGGGTGGTTTTCCTTGATGCCCATATATTGTTGCATCATGGGCGTGAGCTTTTCAGCCGAATTCTTCTTTGCCGCGGCGGCGTTGATTTCTTTTGGGACGGTGGTCATGTGTTCTTTGTCGTTGGTCCGGCCGCAGGGAAGGCATGCGTGCCGGGCTGTGGGTGGTGCTGTTGTGCGTGCCAAGCCGCGCCAGTGGAGCGGAGCTTGGGTTCAAGGCCGTCATTTTACCGCTTTCGGCGGGCGGAGCGGGGTATTGCGTGCGGATGTGAAAAAGCCGCGCTTGTGGAGGTCGGGGCGGCCTGGGTAGAATGAAATTCTATTTCCATTTCGCAAGACGATGTGCTTGCTTTGGCCGTGGCCGCCTTTGCAGAGCAAGTCTTCAAGTAGACCATCGAGCGAGTGTTTCGGGACGGGGAGGCTCCGCTCTCCATTTCGCGAAAGTGGCCATCGTTATTCGTGGGCCCAGTCAATCTTGGCATGCTGCGCTCTGGCGATTGCAGCTGGAAAGACGCTGGTCATAGGGCCGCTCTCAAAAGCAACAGGTGGCAACAATCATAAACTCGTTTATCATTATTCGACCTGATGCCATCGCTTTCTGTTGCCCATGCTGATATATCTCGATGCCGCCATGCTGGAAGAGCCGGAAAGGAAGACACTTTCCCGTTTTTTTAGAAAGCCCTTTACCGACGAAAGTTGTGCGCTGGTGGCTGAGCGGTTGCCGCATCTGGCGCAGGTTTATCGGGCGCTGGCAAGCTCAATGCCGACGTGGCGAGGTGGAACATTGTTGTCGCAGGTGCACCAGGCTGAGCGCGTCTTTCAGCAGGTCGCGCAGTTGGGACCTGACCAACTTCCGCTGGTTCCGGAACTGGTGCTCGCCCGACAGGTCGAACTGCTGGAGGAACTCGTCCGCGATCACGCCGACTTCGTTCATCAGCGCAGCGAGCAGCCAAACCAGCGGTTCAAGCTCGACGCTGACAGCAGCCGGGTTGCCGTGCGTGCATTCAGCTTCCACGAAGTGGTCTTCCTGACGCTGATGGGGATATTGGAAGCGCAGGTAACGCGCCAACTGGTGACGTTTTCCTTCACGCCGCACGGTGGAGAAATCTTGTACAACCGGACGATCACAACGACCATGGAGGCGCAGTCTCAACTGTCGTTGACGCTGGTGCTGCGTGACGTTATTACCCACCTGCGTCATGGCGACCTGACCCGCACCGCCAGCATCCTGACACTGTTGCGGCCCGAGCTGCTCGACACGCTGGAAGACGCTTTTCTGGACAGTTTCTTCTCTATCGGCACGTATATGGCACGCGATGCCTCCTCGTCGGAACTGATCAGCGGCGCGCGCGAACTATGTCGTTGGTTCGCGCTGCTTGAAATTGTCCGACTCGCCGACGAAGCGGGTGTCATACCGAACGATGCTCTATGTGAGCGACTTGAACTTGATCGAGACCTGCTGAACCTCGTGCTGGCTGATCGCGCCGCTGCTATTCCATCTAATCGCGGCATTTACGTGCACGCTGGCGGCTGCCTGAGCCTGGGAAAAACGGGGCTCGGACACGCGGTCCATTGCTGCAAATCCGCCGCCTTGAGCGGGGAGCAGGCCCGTGACCTCGGCGAAAAATTTGAAAAGGAAATTACGGAATACATCACGCGACGCGTTTCTCCAGCGGATTATGTGGTGCGGGCCGGATTCAAGCGGAGCGAAAATGGCAAAGGCAAGATGTACGACTGCGACCTGATCATTTTCGAGGTGGCGCGGCGGCAGATATTTTTCATCCAGGCGAAGTGGAAGCGCAATAGCCGTACGGCTGATCTGGGCGATGAATTGAATTATTGGGGCGGCAAGAATTGGCCGCTGACGAAAGGCGTGAAGCGACTGGTCGCCTTGCGCCAACGACTTACGGAAAAGGACGTGCTTGCAAAGATTAAGGGCGCACTGGGCGATATCAGGCTGACCGACCAGCATATTCTCGCGAACTCGCATTATGTCGTTGTGCACACGCTGCCGTCTTTCAGCGCTTATCAGATCGATGGTGTCGCAATCTACGAATGGAATCTGTTCCGCAGGCTACTGCAAAGGGGCGCAATGGAGCGTAGCATGTGGACAGGCGGGCCGCATGCCGTGGCCATCGTCCTGCCCGAGCATCGGCATCACACTATGCTGAAGCTCGAAGACCCAAATCAGGTTCTGGACTATTTTTACACGATGGCCGGTGGCAATCTGGCGCAACTGCCGCGCGAAAAACAAGACCGAGAGCAGGCGAGGTATGGATTTGATCTAGCATTGCCATCTGCATCGCTATGGTGCCGCATGAGGGGAAACGCCACGCTGCGCGTCATACGTCCCTACACCTAATCGATTGGATAGACTTTTCTCACCGGCCATACCAGCAACGCGCACCTTTCCGCGACGCGGCGAAGTAGCCCGCCAGCTCAGGCTCAGCACCTGGCCACAGCACCAAAGGCACGCAGCATAAGGCCACAGAGCATCAGGACCACATCACGAAAGGAAGAGTCATGTCGATGAGCGCCGTTCCTGGAAGGATCCGCAAATTGCAGGTGGTCTCGCGCTCTTCCTCGTGGGGCTGGCGTGGGCATCCGTCATAACGACGGCTGTGGATGCCGAGCCAGTTCCTGGCGTGCGCGCCGGAGCCGAGCTCAACGCGGACATCCTTGGCCAGTAGCGGTTGACGAAGGTGATCGACGCCGCCGACATCGCCTCGATGTCGGACCGGCAGGCGCGCGCGTTGATCGGCAAAACCGTCGCGGTCACCAAGGACAAGTTCGTGTTTAATGGAGGGGCGTGTGCATCGCCGAGCTACGAGCGAAGCGTCAACGACTTGGCGCGCTCGTTTCGAGAGCAGGGGCATGTGAGCTCGGCAAACATGGGGTTGCCCGACCCGGTCACGGCGATCGACGTCTGCTGCACCCACCTCTTTTTGAAGGAACCGGGCCGCATCCTGGTCTATTGGAACGGCTTTTATTTCGATGCGGTCAGGACAAGGAAGTGAGTGGCGTCAGAATGGTTATGTCACCATCCATATTACTGAAATTTGGCACTGGAACTGGCGAAGGTCGCGGGACACGTCCATTTTTCAAAGTCGGCCGAGGCGGAGTAGATACCTGCGAGGAAGGAATATCTCCAGCCAACAACGCGTCTACTACTGACGGTCAGCACACTAGCTTGTGTGCTGACATAAAGCCTGGCGTCATTCGCGTTTTACAGGGTAGTGGCGCGTAAGGGCTCGCGCCCTGTTCCAGTAATGCGTTTCTGTTTCAGCCAGTGGTGCCAGACCTTAAAGAGCGACGGTACCGCCGACCGAACTTTCCGGGTCGAAAGAAAATACGCGCAGTTCCGGTTGAACGTCTTCGCCGCGCATAATGCGCACGGTCATGACGAAGGACAATTCCCAGCGACCGGCAGCATAGCCTACGTCCAGATTGTGTTTCCACTCCTGGCGGATGCGGTGCAGGGGCGGCAGTTCCGGTTCGCCCAGCAGTTGCTGAATTTCGAAGTCCAGTGGTAAATGATAGGTGGCGCCCACGGCTTGCAAGAATGGGGATGGCGGCGAGTACACGGTCGGTACTTTCGGACCGATTTGCGTCAATTGCGGTACGGTGATGATGCAGCAGTCGACGATCTGGAACGAGGTGAAGCCGCTTTCCTTGGAGCCACAGCAGGTAACGTCGAGGTAAACGTGCTGGCCTTTCTGGAAGTGTACGCCGCCCATGTAGGGACCGTGGCGGGGGTCTGCCGTTCCATCGCACGAGGTGAAGCTGTAATCCAATTGGTTGGTGATTTGATCTGCATCGAAGTGTACGGATAGCTTCATCCAAGGGCTTACAAGTGTCATTTTTTACTATCTCTTTCCATGTTGATAAGAAATTGCTGGTAGCGGGCATCTCGCCGCAGGTTCAACAGATCGGGGGCCGAATCGATCAGGTTGATGGGGTAGCCGAGTTTGGAGGCATGTAGCACTGCCTGAATCGCTTCTGTACGATTGCCAAGTAACTCATGGGTCAAGGCTGCTCTGAAATGGACATCAGCGCTGTCAGGTGCAATTGAAATAGCTTGCCGCATCCGTTCCATGGCATATTTTTTTTCTCCCAGATAGGCTGAGTACAGCGCCATACGGGAGTTAAAGGTGGCATTGTCAGGCTGGCGCGCCAATATCGGCTTGAGCAATGTGACTGCGCGTTGATAAGATTTTTTGGAGGCGGCGGCTTGTGCAGGGATCCAACGTTGTGCATCGGCAAGGTTAGCCCAAAGCATATAAATACCAGGGCCACCCTTATTGGATGAGACTGCATTTTCAAAAGCCTGCACTGCTCCTAAATAGTCGCCTTTCGCAAAGAGGCTTGTACCAAGGTTGCTGTATAGCTCCCAATGCGGTTGTAGTTGCAAGCCTTGTTGAAGTACTTGAAGTGCCTCATCATTGCGATTCTGGCGTAGGAGAACCGCATTCAGATAGGCGTAGGCGTTTGACGATTGCGGGTCCAGTTTTATGCTGGTGCGGAAGGCTTGCTCTGCCATTGCATAATCTGTTTGACGATAACGCATCATGCCTAAGAGCAAAGGGAAAAGGCGTTCGCGTGGATAAATTTCGATGGCCTTGTCCAGCGTCACTTGAGCCAAGTCAAATTTACTTGCCTGTATCAACAGGCGTGCTTTGCCTGCAAGTCCCAGCATATTATGTGGATCGAGATTGAGCGCAATCGCCGTTGCCTGCATTGCCGCATCCTGCTTGCCTTGAAGATCCAGAACCCAAGCATGGGCGACATGGGCCAGTGCCACTTGATTGTCGGACATCAGGGCCTGCTGGGCACTGGCATCGGCGCGCTGGAGCCAGGTATCATCGCGGCCATCGCCAATATAGCGCAGGCTGTAGGCGAGGGAGAGACCTGCCGCTGCGGCCGCATTGTGCGGACTATGCTTGAGTACCGTGTTGAAATGTTCGATCGCTTGCGTCTGGCTGGTCTCGCGGTCGAAAACCCGCAGAGCTTCCATACCGGCTGCCATGCTGGCGATTTCCGAAAAAGGTGCGGGCGCTTCTTTGGCTGTGATGAATGACTTCACTGTGGAAGAAATGATTGGCATTTGCCATGCAGCCAAAGCCAGCAGCGCAATCCCGGCAGTGATTTGTAATGTGCGCTTGCGTGGAATGGGCAAGCGGATAGAGACTGCGGGCGCCACATCTACTGGCGGTGGCGTCGCCACGACAGGTGTTGCCAATGTTGTCGTCTCCCTGTGCCCCCCGCCTATCGCCTCGCGCACGTCGCGCATGGTGCGTGGCCGTTCGGCCGGATCGTGCGCCGTCATCGCGCGCACGAGGGCGTTGATGGCGGGCGGGACGGAGTCCGGCAGGTCGGGCCACGGTTCTGTTGCCTGCATGTGGGCGGCGGCCAGGGCCAGGCCGTTCAGGTGGGCGAAGTGGCGCTGGCCGGCCAGCATTTCGTACAGCATGGCGCCCAAGGCATACACGTCGCCGCGCGTGTCGGGCAGGCGCCCCATCAGGCGCTCGGGCGCCATGTAGGCGATCGTGCCCTGCAGGTCGCACAGGGTGGTCGTTTGTGTGGCTTGCGGGTCGATGTGGCGCGCCAGGCCGAAGTCGAGGATGCGCACCCTGCCGTTTGCTTCCAGCATCAGGTTCGATGGTTTCAGGTCGCCATGGACCAAGTCCATCGCATGCGCCTCGTCCATGGCGTCGGCGATCTGGTAGGCGATGTCGAGCGCAGACTGCAGGTCAGCCTTGCCGCTGTGCATGAATTGCCCCAGGGTCTGGCCTTCGACCAGTTCCATGACGATGGACTGGCTCGTGCCCTGGCCTTCGATGGCGAAAATGCGTACGAAGGCTGCATGCCTGAGCGAGGCGGCCAGGCGCGCTTCATTGATGAGTTTTTCGGGATGCAGCACATCGGCTTGCGGTTTCAGGCGCTTCAGCGCCACGCTACGGCACAGCTTGGCATCCCACGCTTCGAATACATGGCCGAAACCGCCTTCGCCCAGCAAGCGGCGCACTTCGTAGTGACCGCTGATCGTGTCGTCTTGCGACGGGGTCTGACGCAGGGAGTCGAGCAGTTCCATATACCTTGGCTTCAGAGTGCATCAAGGTGCGCAGCAGGCATCGGGAAGGGAATTGCGATGGCTGTGTGCGCAAAATGATTGATTTTGAGTAACTTCCTGATTTAAAACGATTGTTTCGAATAAGTCAATTGGTATTGACAAGGAGTGAACAAAAGTTGCTGCCGTGGGCAAGGCATTGCTTGCCGATTCATGCTTGCAATCTTGTTCAAACTCAATTTTCCTTTTCCCCGCTTCCTCAATAATGCTGATGGGGCTGTACCTACATATGCGGGTCAGGCGTTGGGAGCTGGCATGGATGAGTTGTTGCAATTTTACGAGCACGAGCTGGGCACCTTGCATGCGCACAACGAGGCGTTTGCCCGGCGCTATCCGGCCATCGCGGGGGCGCTGGGCATCCAGGGCGGAGACACGGGCGACCCGCACCTGGCGCGCATGCTGCAGGCGTTTGCCATGTTCAACGCACGTACGGCCAAACGGCTGGCTGATGGTTTCGGCACCTTCAGCGAAACCTTGCTGGAAGTGAATTTCCCCCATTATTTGCGCCCGTTTCCTGCCTGCGCCATTGCCCGCATCGATAACGACCTTGCGACGGTGACCGAGCCGGCCATGATCCCGTACGGCACGGTCATGCATGCTGCCGAGCATCAGGGAGTCACCTGCAAGTTCACCACTGTCTACGATGTCGCCGTGGCGCCGCTGCGCCTGTCCGACGTGCGCTTTCAGTCCATCGTGTCGGCGCCGCCCGCATTGCGCCTGACGTCGGATTTGGGGGCGGCGATCAGCATCACGCTCGAAGCGACGGGCGCCACAGCCACGCTGGATGGGCTGCCGCTGTCGATGCTGCGTCTGTTCCTCGACGGCGAGCCTGCGTTTTGCGCCACCTTGCGCGACAGCCTGTTCCTGCGCACCCGGCGCGCCTGTGTGGAAGTCGATGGCGCCTGGCATGCGCTGGACGCGGTGCCCTTGCATCCGGTCGGTTTTTCCGCCGAAGACGCCTTGATACCGGCCCCGGCCGCATCGCATCCCGCTTACCGCCTGCTGGGCGAATGGTTTGCCTTCCCGGATAAATTCAATTTCGTCGACCTGGATATGGCCGCGATGCGTCCCCTGTTGCCTCCGGCGTGCCGGCGTTGCACCGTGCATCTGCTGCTGGCCGAGGTGCAGGTCGATACGGATATCGCGCGCATCCTGCGGCCGCTGTCGGCAAGGCATCTGGTGTTGGGATGCACGCCCGTCGTCAACCTGTTCCGCCAGGCGGCCAATCCCATCCGCCTGACGCACACGAGCGCTGAGCATGTGCTGCTGCCATCGGTCAGGCAGGCGCATTGCTACGATATCCACAGCGTCGACAGTGTGCAGGTGCTCGGTGAAACGCCGCAGGGTGCCACGCTGGACACGTTTCACCCGTTCTATTCGATGCGCCACGGCGAGGCGGGCGGCCGTCAGGGGCGCTACTGGGTGACGCGGCGCGACGAAGACATGGCGCTGAGCAATCCCGGCTATGACATGCGCATCGCCTTTGTCGATGGCGCCATGCAGCCGCTGCACGACGCGACGCAAACGGTGTCCATCATGCTCACCTGCAGCAACCGCGATTTGCCCAGCCGCCTGGTGTTCGGCAATGCCGCTGGCGATTTGCGCCATGACGGCATGGCCAGCGCCTTGCCGGTGCGCCTGCTGCGCAAGCCCAGCGCTGCAGGCCGCTTCCCTGCGGGAGTGGCGTCGCACTGGCGGCTGATCGCGCAACTGTCCCTGAATCATCAGTCGCTGAGCGAGCAGGGTTTGCCGCTCTTCAAGCAAATACTCGAGTTGTACAACTTGCCCGGTTCGGCCAGCGCCGCGCGCCAGATCGCGGGCATGACCGGACTGCGCCAGCGCGCCGCCAGTACCTGGCTGCACGACGAGGCGGGCGGCAGCCTGGTGTTCGGCATTGACGTCCTGCTATCCGTCGATGAGGAAGCCTTTGTCGGCAGCGGCTTGCATGCGTTTGCCCAGGTGATCGAACGTTTTCTCGGACTGTACGTGCACCTGGGCTCGTTTACCCGCCTGATCGTCTTGTCGCAGAAGACTGGAAAGGAGTTGCTGTGCTGCCTGCCCCGCAATGGAAACCAGGCGCTGGTGTAGTCGCGCGCCTGCTGGCCGACCCGTCCGGCACCACTTTCTTTCAGGCGGTGCGGCTGCTGTCTGCCTGGCTGATGCAGCAGGGTATCTCGCAGGAGCAGGTGTTTGATGATTGCCTGCGCCTGCATGGCAGCGCATCGCTGTCGTTTGCGCCGGGAGAAATCGAACAGCTGTGGCTGGAGCAGGAAGCAGATGGTCATACGCAGGTGCATGTGCGAGCGGCAATGCTGGGTTTTTTGGGCGTGCATGGCAGCTTGCCGCTGCATTACACGGAAACGTTCGCCCGCCACGAACGGCAAACGGGCGATGGCGGTCCCCGTGACTGGCTCGATACGCTGTCGCAGCGCGCGCTGGCCCTGTTTTACCAGGCCTGGGCACGTTACCGCATCGAATGCCAGATGGACGCCAACGGCGGCGATTTCCTGCCCCTGCAACTGGCCCTGGCCGGTGCCTGGCCTGCCGAGGTGGCACGGCAGGCGGATGGCTTGCCTGCGCATGTGCTGGCCCATTACGCGGCCTTGCTGCGGCATCGGCCCGTGGCGGCCGATGTGATGCAGGCGGTGCTGGCCGAGTATTTTGGCGTGCCCGTGCGCATGCAGCGTTTTGTGGGTGCCTGGTTCCGGCGCGCGCCGCAGGAGCGCACCCTGCTGGCCACCGCGCACGCCCGGCTGGGGCACGGCGCCATGCTGGGCGAGCGCTGCCGGCGCGCCGACTTGCGCGTGCGCCTGGTGCTGGGACCGTTGGAGCGCCGTGTCTACGAGGATTTCTTGCCCGGCCGGACGGGCGCGCTGGCCCTGCGCCAGATGCTGGCGCTGTTCGGCTTGCCCGGCGTGGGCTTCGAGATACGCCTGGTGCTGCGGCGGGAAGACGTGCGCACCTGCGTCCTGGGCATGGGCGCCTGCCTGGCGCAGGATGCCTTTCTGGCCGGCAAGCTGCCGGCTCGCGACCGTGACGACATGCATTACGACATACGATTCGATGGTTCCGCCTGAGACCGCCATACATATTGTGCCCCGATGACCGCTGGAAGGAAGAAAACCATGGAAGACTTCGCGCAATGGCTGGCCGTGGACAAGGCCTTGACCGCTGGTAACCGAGCCTTGCGGCTGCGCCTCGCTTATCCGGAAGGCAGCAATGAGGATGTCTTGCTGCCGCAGCGCATCAGCGGAAGCGAGGCCGTCTGCGGTGGCCTGGAATACCGCATCCTGTGCGTCGCCACCGAAGCGCGGTTGCCGCTGAAACAGTTCATCGCCGTGCCGGCCGAATTGCAGATCGTGACGGACCAGGGGCAGCTGCGCAGGGTCTGCGGCATCGTCGCCGAAGCGAGCGCGGGGCAAAGCGATGGCGGTCTGGCGACCTATCAACTGGTGCTGCGCGACGGCCTGGCGTTGATGGAAAAACGCGTCAACACGCGCGTGTTTCGCAACAAGCATGAATTGCAGATCGTGCAGCTCCTGTTTGAGGAGTGGCGGCAGGGCAATAGCGTGCTCGCCGCCAGCCTGGATCTCACCATCGATGCGGCGCTGGCGGCGCGCAGCTTGCCCGTGCGCGAATTCACGATGCAGCACAATGAATCCGATGCCGCCTTTATCCGCCGCCTGCTCAGGCGCCGCGGCATCGCCTGGTGTTTCCAGGCGGCAGCGACCGCCAGCGCGAACGCCACCACCATGCCCGTGCATGCTCTGCTGCTGTTCGACGACGCCAGCCGCCTGCCGGAAAATGCGGCCGGCACGGTACGCTATCACCGCGACGACGCCACCGAGGAAAGGGATACCGTGACGGCCTGGAGTGCGGTGCGTCGCTTGCAAGCGGGAAAGTTCGAATGCTACAGCTGGGACGATGGCCACCCGCACAGTCCGCAGTTCATGGCCACGCAGTCTCACAGCGGAGCAGATCAGGGCGGGAATGGCAATCGCCTGGCGGCCAGTCTCGACGACTATATCGTGGAGCCGCCGCTGGCCGCCGGCAGCAATGACGAATTGCGGCAATTGGGCCAGCTGGCGATGGCACGTCACGACATGGACAGCAAGTGTTTCCAGGGAGAAGGCTGCGTGCGCGACTTTTGCGCGGGCCAATGGTTCAGCCTGGAAGGGCATGCCGATATCGACTGCCACCCGGTGGCCGAGCGCAGTTTCGTCATCACGGCCTTGAGCGTGGCTGCCAGCAATAACTTGCCGACAGGGCTCGATGCCAGGGTCGGGCGCCTGTTTGCACAGAGCGGCTGGCAGTGCGATGCCGCTCTGGCACAAGGGGCCGGCGCCGATGGCCAGGCGGCTTTGCGCTACCGCAACCGTTTTACCTGCGTGCGGCGTGGCATCGCCATCGTGCCCGCTTTTGATCCGCGCAGCGATTTCCCCGTCGTCCGCCTGCAAAGCGCGCTGGTCGTCGGGCCTGCCGGCGAGGAAGTGCATTGCGATGCGCTGGGGCGCGTCAAGGTGCGTTTTGTTGCGACGCGCGCGCCGGACCACGCGCATGCCAACGGTTCCGGTGCTTCCGATACGGAGCGCGATTCAGCCTGGGTGCGCGTGGCGTCGAGCTGGACCGGCAATGGCCCGGGCAGCGGCAAACAATGCGGCACCTTGAGCTTGCCACGCATCGGCGCGGAAGTGCTGATCGATTTTCTTGGCGGCGACCCGGACCGGCCCATCATCGTGGGCCAGCTGTACAACGCCGTGGGCGCGCCACCCGGCCTGAGCAGCCGCGGCGCCTTGCCGGGCAACCGTTATCTGTCCGGCATGCGCAGCCGCGAAGTGCGGGGCGGGCGCGGCAACCAGCTGTGCTTTGACGACACGCCGTCGCAAATCAGCGCGCAACTGGCCAGCGACCAGGCGGCCACGCAATTGAACCTCGGCTACCTGACCGAGCCGCGCAGCGACGGCGTAGGGCGGCAGCGCGGCGACGGCTTTGAATTGCGCAGCGACGCCAGCGGCAGCGTGCGCACGGCCCGCTCGCTGCTGATTTCGGCCTGGAAACAGCTGGGTGCCAGCGGCAAGCAGCTCGACGGCAACGAGCATGCCGCCGTGATGAAGGAGTGCCTGGAATTGTTTAGCTCCTTGGGCGAGTTTGCCGCCCAGCACCAGGCACTGGCGCTGGACGCGGCCGGCAGCAAGGCGCTGGGAGCGGCGATTGCCGCCGACCAGCCCGCCGTCAGCATCACGGCGCCCGAGGGTGTGGCGCTGAGCACGCCCCGGACCATTGCCGGCAACGCGGGCGCGAATATCGACATGGTGGCCCAGCAGCATCTGCAACTGAGCGCGGCCCAGCGCTGCAACGTCAACGGGGGCAAGGGCATTTCCCTGTTCGCGCACCAGGATGGCATCGTGCAGGTGGCCCATTTCGGCAAATTTTTGCTGCAAAGCCAGCACGACCTGCTGCAGGCGGACGCCGCCAAGGACATCCGCCTGACGGCCGGCACGCGCCTGGTCGGCATGGCGCAGGACGAAATCACCTTCATGACGGCGGGTGGCGCCTACCTGAAACTGTCCGGCGGCGCGGTGGAACTGGGCGGTCCCGGCGCACTGACGGTGAAGACCGATGGCCACCACTGGAGCGGCCCGGCCAGCATGAAGGCGGAACTGCCCACCTTCGGCGAAGGCGAGCTGGGCCGCGTGCCGCGCTTGCTGCGTCCCACCGACGGCTTGCCCGTCGAAGGCGTGGAAGTGCACATCGAGCGCGAAGGCGACAGTCCCTTGACGGGCGTCAGCGGTGCCGACGGGCGCGGGCCGAAGGTGGCGACCGACCACCTGCAGCGGCTGAAGGGATTTTTCTTCCGCCGCCGTTCCTGAACCCCCGTCACTGGAGAGCACACCATGCAATTCGATCCCCACCCGCCGCTGTGCGACGACCCCGAAATCGATATCCTCGGTCAGTTTTCCTGCAACGCCAATTTCCAGAGCAGCGACCGGGACACGCTGCAGCAACTGCCGCTGCCCGGCATCGTGATCTTCGTGCACGGCGTCAATTCCGATGGCGAGTGGTACGCGGCGGCCGAAGAGGGACTGTGCAACGGCCTCAACGAACGCCTCAAGCGTTCCTGCCATCATATGCAGCACCGTGGCGTGGAAGGCGGCGAACTGAAGCCGGTCAGCTATGGCGCCGAAATCACGGCCGAAGGCTTTCTCCATCCGGAGATGTCGGCCGATACCTTGATCCGCGATGCCGGCACTTTTTCTCCCGTGATCCGTTTTCGCTGGGGCTACAAGGCTTCCGGCGAGGAACTGCAGCAATACGGCAAGGGCATCTACCTGAATGAAGACAATTACTGGGGTGGCGGGCCGTTTGCCAATGGCTGCAGCGCGCTGGCAGATTTGTGGAAAACAGGGTTGAGCGAGGATTTATTCTTGTGGAACAAGATTCAGCACATGAATCCCTTCCCGGAACGGCAAGTGTACAGCTGCCCGCCGCGCCCGTATTTCGTGCTGGCCGCCTACCGCCTGGCCAAGCTGGTCGAAGCCATCCGCCAACAGCAGGCCGACGTGCCCGTCACCATCGTGTGCCACAGCCAGGGCACGATGGTGGCGATGGCGGCGGCCTTTCTGGGCACCCGTCTGCCCAAGGTGGATGGCGTTCCCTGCGTGGCCGACAACTATGTGATTTGTAATTCGCCGTACAGCCTGGCGAAATGCAATAGCGCCGAGAACTGGGTGGCCGGCAACCTGCGCGCGGCGGACGGCAGCACGGGCAGGGTGACGGTGCAGGCGCGCATTGCCACCTTGAAAAACTTCTTTGCCATCATCGGCCAGCGCGCCAGCCTGGGCGAGGTGCAGACAGACGAGGAAATCGACCGCTGCATGGCCAATCTGGAGCACGGTTTTTCCGCCGCGGCGGACCGCGAGCAATACGGGATTGCCGGCGCCGCCCGGGGCGGCAAGAAATCATCGTATGGCAGGGTGACCATCTATTGCAATCCGCACGATGTGGTGGTGTCGTCCGTGGCCATCGAGGGCATCGGCTGGCGCGGCCTGTCGGGTTCGCTGGCCAAGGACGGCAAGGACGGCGGCGAACTGGCTGCCACCGAGGCGGCAGGCGTGTGCGTGCAGCGCGTGTTTGCCCAGGGTTTTGAGGTGGGCAAGCAGGGCAGCTATCACTACTGGCGCGATCACTGGCGCAAGCCTGCGCCGGGCGGCAACGATTTCTGGTTTCCGGCGCAGAAATATGCGTCGTATTCCATTAAACAGGGCGTCGAGGCCAGTCAGGAGAGCCGCTTGTCCACCATCCTGACGGTCGGGTTTGCGCCCCTGTTCATCGTGGCCACGGGCCTGGCTCGCAGCCCCTGCAATGCCTCGCCCCACAAAGATTGGAAAATCGAACTGAACGCGCCCGACCTGCTGCCGCCCTTCAAGCCGCAGTCCTTGCGCTTTGGCCAGACCAGCGAGGAATTCGACGAAGGCTACGAGCCCCCCGGCGAATCGCGCCAGGTGGGCAAGCAGCGCGCGCCCGGCGACGATCTCCTTGCCGATCATGAGATTCCGCCCGGCGGCCTGCAGGGGCGGGCGGCGAAAAATGAAGCCAAACGCATGGACAGGGCCAGGGGCACGGCCGATGACGAGGCGCGCCTGCGATTCGAGCAGCGCGCGGTGATACGCGCGCAAGCCGTACGGGAAGGGAAAAGTCCCGAGGGTCAAAAAGTGCAACAGGAAATGCCCAACGCCACGCCCGACGCCGAGTACCTGCAATGGCGCAGCACGCGGGTAGGGGAAATGATGTCCAGTCAGGCCGGCGCCTACGCCACCGACCATTCCACCATCCTGACCAACCCCATGCACTCAGAGCGGGCGCTTGCGTATGACGTGGCGGTGGGCGTGTGCCGCATCAAGCCGGACCAGCTGCGCAAGTTGAGGGTGGCGGCGGATTGGCGGTTGTTGAGGGCACTAAATAATACTGAATCCGCTAAATTGTTCGAAGAATATTTTAATGATGGGAAATTGCATGGTTTGACCATTACTCAATGGTCTCAGCAGACTGGTGGAGAAGGAAATCTTCCTGTATCCATAGTTGACGTGAGAGAGAACCCTGCTCTTGATTCTCGTCCTAATTTCGGTGAACGAGCATTTTTATAAAGAGAAATCACATTTCATATAAATTCCTAAATATTAAGTAAATATTTATCTTGTTGGAGATCATGTCATGGCTAGATCTATATTGTTATCTATACTCGGTGCGTTTTTGATTGTTTTAGTTTTGTCAGCTTGCGCCCGTTTACGTACATCGGCAAACATAGTGACTCCTGTCGTTCCTATTGATGGATCTTTAGTGCAGAGACCATTTCTGGCTCAGGTAGTCGGGTTGCAATGGTTAAATCCTTTGCATCGTAGAGACTATCCCACTGAATGGCAGCTACTTTGGACCCTTGGCCTGGCACGGCCTAATCCGAACGATGATATGGTAAAAGAAAAACCTGAAAAATATTCTAAGTTGCAGAGTATTGCCTCCATTGCTATAGGTAATGAAGGCTCTGAAACTTTCGATGGATACCATGAAAAATACATTAATGAGTTAATGAACTTGTACCATGATGTGTATTACTCCGACTCGGAATATTTTTATAACGTTCATTCAGCCGAGGACAAATCACGCTGGCGAGAGTTGGCTGGTATTCATATCGAATATGCCCTGCCAGAAGGTAAGCTCGATCCGGTCGAAACGATAGCATTTGTGCGCAAAAGAGTTGCAAGGACTTTTAGCATCGGCAACATCCACTCTCCCACCCTGTGGACCCGTTCCACCCCACCCGACGTCCGCGTCACCATGGGCGGCCCCAACGCCGGTTTTACCTCTTTGGCTGCCGCGCTCGACTATCTGCAAACCCACCCCAAGGAAACCGTCTGGGCCATGAACTGGGATGCGCCCAGCCGTCCCCTGGACCGGCAGATCAACGAGAATCTGGTGCTGCTGGTGCTGGCTGGTCCCGACTACAAGACGGAACGGGCGCCGCTGGCGTGGCTAGGCTATCCGAGCACCAAACAGGTGGCGGATTTTGAAATCAAAAAGGGCGAGCCGCCGCGCCTGGTGCAGGCGTGGACGGCGGCCATCGAGGAGGCGGCGGCGAAGGCCAACAGGCCGGATGCTGACATCGGCTATCTCATCCACGACGCAGGCAATACGCATCATGACTCGTCGGCACGGCTCGGCGCGCTGGCGCAGACGCTTACCGTGCAATTGCCGGAATTCGATCTGCTGAAGCAAAGCTTCAACTTGACGGCCGTGCTGGGCGAGACGGGCGCGGGCACGGCGCTGACGAACGTGGCGCTGGGCATCGCTTACGCGCACCATTTCGGCAAGCCCGTGCTGGTGGCCGGCACCAGCGACCTGCTTGCCCCTGTGGCGCTGGTGGTGGCGCCGCCCGCCGTCGTGCGGCCGATCCAGCCCGGCAAACCCTGGTTCCGCGCGCGCAGCGGTAATCACGCGTATCTGCCCTGGTGGGGCTTGCGCCACGATGCGCCCGAGTATTACCAGGGGTTTTCGCAATGAGGCGTTTGACCTATTCAAGGAGAAGAGCATGCGTGGCGTGATCCGCTTGAACGACCCTACCAGCCACGGTGGCAAGGTGGTAGGCGCGGCGCCGAACAGCACGGTGCTGGGCGTGGCCGTGGCGCGCAAGGGCGACCCTTGCGTCTGCCCGATCAAGGGCCATGTGCGCTGCGTGATCGCCGAGGGCGATCCGCAGGTGCTGATCGATGGCGTGCCCGTGGCCTTCGAGGGGCACAAGACGAGCTGCGGCGCCAGCCTGATCTCTACCGTGGGCAACAGTGGGCGGCCTTAGCTGATGCAGGCATCAATGGCCATGCCCAGCTTGTCAACGATTTCCTCGACGTGGCTGGTGTCGATGATGTAGGGCGGCGCCAGCAGGATGTGGTCGCCGTGCAGGCCGTCGATGGTGCCGCCCATGGGGTAGCACATCAGTCCGTTTTGCATGGCTTGCGCCTTGATGCGCGCGTGCAGGCGGCGGGCGGGGTCGAACGGCTGTTTGCTGGCGCGCTCCTGCACCAGTTCCAGCCCCAGGAACAGGCTGCGGCCGCGGATGTCGCCCACGTGCGGGTGCTCGCCGAAACGCTGGCGCAGCCGCTCCTGCAGCAAGCTGCCCATGGCGCGCACGTTGGCCAATAAATCGCGCTCCTCGATCTGCCGCTGCACGGCCAGGGCGGCGGCGCAGGCCGTGGCGTGGCCGATATACGTGTGGCCGTGCTGGAAGAAGCCCGTGCCGGTGCGGATGGTCTCGCGGATGTCCTTGGACACCATCACGGCGCCGATGGGCTGGTAGCCGGCGCCCAGGCCCTTGGCGATGCAGATCAGGTCGGCAGTGATGGCTTCCTGCTCGCAGGCGAACAGGCTGCCCGTGCGCCCCATGCCGCACATGACTTCGTCGAGGATCAGGAGGATGCCGTGGCGCTGGCAGATGGCGCGCATGCGCGCAAAATAGCCGGCCACGGCGGGCAGGGCGCCGGCCGTGGCGCCGACGACGGGTTCGGCGATGAAGGCCATGACGTTCTCCGCGCCCAGTGCGGCGATATTGTCTTCCAGCTCCTGGCCCAGGCGCGCCACGTAATCAGCATCCGTTTCATGCGCCTGCTGGTCGCGCCAGGCATAGCAGGGTGATACGTGGGTCACGCCAATCAGCAGCGGTTCGAACTGCTGGCGGCGCCAGGCGTTGCCGCCCGTGGCCAGCGCGCCCAGGGTGTTGCCGTGATAGCTCTGGCGGCGCGCGATGACGTGGCGGCGCTGCGGCTGGCCCCGCTCGACGAAATACTGGCGCGCCATTTTCAGCGCGCTTTCCACCGCTTCCGAGCCGCCCGAGACAAAATACACGCTGTCGATGCCGGCAGGCGCCCGCGCGACGAGAAAATCGGCCAGCTGCTCCATCGGTTCGCTGGTAAAAAACGCGCTGTGCGCGTACGCCATCGTGGCAATCTGCCGCTGCACGGCGGCGGTCACGGCCGCATCCGAATGGCCGAGGCAGGAGACGGCCGCGCCGCCGCAGGCGTCCAGGTAGCGCTTGCCGTCGGCATCGATCAGGTAGGGACCGTCGCCGCCCGTGGCGACAGGGTAGGTGGCGGTCAGGCTGCGGTGGAAGACATGGCTCATGGCATCGCTTTCTTATCGGCAAAGGGGGGAATGGCCGATTATAGGAGGCGTTGCGCCGCATTGCAACGATTGATGTATTTTGTTTTAATTTACATCATTTGATGTTGAGGCATAGGCGCCCAGCGCCCGCAGCTGGCTTTCCGCCGCGCCGATGGCGTGCACGGCGTCCGGTCCCGCGCGCGCCACCAGCAATTCCACCAGGCTTTCCACGGCAGCGACGCCGGCCACGATGGAAGGGAAGAACGAGGGGCTGTCGACGGCGATGACGATGCTGGCGTCGGCCTGCAGGGCCAGCGGCGACATGGCGCTGTCGCTGATGGCGACGACCTGGCAGCCGGCCTGGCGCGCCGCCTGCGCCACCAGCAGCGCTTCGCTCGAATACGGCGCGAAGCTGACGATGACGACGGCTTCGCCCGCCTGCAGGGCGCGCAAGTCCATTTCCAGGGTGCCGCCCTGGCCGCTCAGCAGCTGCACGCTGGGACGCAGCAGCCGGTACAGGTAGTGCAGGGTGTAGGCGATCGGATGGGCGGCGCGAAAGCCGGCCACGTGCACGCGGGGTGCCGCCTGCAGCAGGCTGGCGGCCGCGTCCAGGGCGGTGTGGTTGGCGCTTTCCGTGGCGGCCAGGTTGCGCTGCTGCGCCGTGAACACTTCCGTGACCAGGTCGCGCTCTTTCCCCTCTTTGCCGGCCAGCGCGCCCGCCTTTGCCGCATAGCCGGCCTGGCCCGCGCGCAGGCGTTCGACGAAGATGGCTTTCAGTTCGGGCCAGCCGGCAAAGCCCAGCTGCTGCGCCAGGCGCACGAGGGCGGCCGATTGCACCTGCGCGCGCGCGGCGATGCTGCGCATCGATGAGACGGCCACTTCGTCCGGATGGTCGGCCAGGTAGCGGGCACCGGCCTGGAATTGCGGGCTCAGTTCCGCATGGCGCGCCTTGATCAGGTCCATCAGTGCCGCATAGGAATCGTGGGGTGTCGCTGCCTGCATCGCCGTGCCTCATTTGATAGGTTGCGGCGATGGTACAGGATTCGTCAGCGCGCCGGTAGCGGCGCGCCTTGCACCCGGGCGGCCGTGCGTGGACGCAGGCGGGCAAACAGATGCGGCCCGGCCGGTTTGCGGCGCGGTCCCGTCGTCAGCACGCGCAAGGCGGTGGGCAGCGGCACGTCGTGGCAATGCAAAAACAGGGCGGCGGCGCCCGTGCCGGCCATTTCCTGCAAGGCCAGCGCATGTTCGACCAGCGCCGCCGTGCGCATGTCGAGCCGTACCGGGATGTCGGGTTGAAATAACTGTATATCGACGTGCCGTGCATCGCGCATGCTGTCCCCCGCCGGGTTCGCTAGTCAAGCTGCCAGCATAAAAGCGCCCCGATGCCATCGCTTTGCGCCAGATCAATTCCACTGTCGGATAGATTCCACAAGGCAAAAAAAACGCCAACCGTTGCCGGCTGGCGCTGAAAACCCTCGAAGGAAGAAAGGGGGATATGAGTTAGTAGCTCCAGCGTATCGATAAACCGACGACCTTGTCATAGCGCCGCACATCGCGCACATAGTCCGGCGTGTCGTGGTAGTCGCGGTAGGTCGAGTCGAGCAGGTTGTTCGCGTCCAGCGTCACCGTGGTGTTCGGATTGAGCTTGTACGAGACCGATGCGTCCAGGGTCTTGGTCGGCGCCACGGTCAGGTGGATGCCCTTGCCGCGGTAGTTGTAGTCGTCGACATATTTGTCGCGCCAGCTGTAGGCCAGGCGCGCCGACCACGGTCCCTGTTCGTACAGGCCGACGATATTGGCCGACCACTTCGACATGCCCGTGAACGGGTGCACGCTGCCATTCAACTCTTCCAGCTCGCCCGTCATGTAGGTGGCGTTCGCCTGCAGGCCCAGTCCGCTCATCCAGCCGGGCAGCTTGTCGTAGAACTGCTGGTAAGCCATTTCCAGACCTTGCAGATGGCCCTTCGAGGTGTTGCGCGGACGCGTGATGTCGTACTCGATGCCGCCGTACGTTTCCTTGGCCGAGCCGGAGAGGATGTAGTTCTTGAAGTTGTGGCGGAACACGGTGGCCGTGACGGAACCCGTCTGGGCGAAGTACCATTCCAGCGCCGCATCGAGGTTCTTGCCTTCCACGGGTTTGAGGTCGGGATTGCCGCCGCTGCCCGTCGGGCGCACCATTTCCAGGCTCTGGCCCAGGCTCACGCCGGGGTTGAAGTCGGCGAAGTTCGGGCGCTGCACGGCTTTGCCGGCGGTCAGGCGGGCGATCAGGTCCTGGCGCAGCAGGGCTTTCAGGGTCAGGCTGGGCAGCACGTCCGTATCCGACGTCTTCACGCGCACGGGCGTGACGATGCCGTTTTGCGAGGAATTGCCTTGCAAGTCCTGCTTGGTCTGCACCACGCGCACGCCCAGCGTGCCATCGACCGGTACCTGCGCCAGGTCAAAGCCGATGCGCGCCTTGCCGTAGACGGCATTGGTTTTTTCCACATCCTTGTAGTGGGTCATCGGATCGTCCGGGCTGCGTTCGCTGCTGCCCGTAAACAGCTGGCGCAGCGCGGCCGTGTTGTTGAGCATGAAGTCGCGGCAGGGCGTGAGCCAGCTTTGCAGGCCGAAGTTGCCCGTGTTCTCGTGCGAGGCGCAAGCCAGGCCGGGAATCGCGTCCGCAGTCATAATCGACGTCAACCCGCCCTGGCCATTTTTTTCGCGGATCGATTCGGCCTTGCGCTTGGCCAGGCGCACGCCGCCCGAAAATTCGCGGAAAAAGCCCGTGCTGTCCATGTCGTAGGTAAGGTCGCCGCGCCAGTCGGTCGAGCTGCCTTCGTCGTGGCTGTGGTTATCGTAGAAGCCGAGCAGCGTGTAGTTCTTCGGGTCCAGCATGTTGTAGCCGGGGTAGCTGATCTGCGCGCCGCCGTTCACATTCGTGCTGCC
This sequence comes from Janthinobacterium sp. HH102, assembly GCF_001758625.2. Taxonomy (NCBI): domain Bacteria; kingdom Pseudomonadati; phylum Pseudomonadota; class Betaproteobacteria; order Burkholderiales; family Oxalobacteraceae; genus Janthinobacterium; species Janthinobacterium sp. HH102. Next base: position 5,021,061 of record NZ_CP062062.1, on the reverse strand, counting down.
GATCACGCTGGTCGGGTGGGCGAGGAAGTCGAGGATGGGAAATTCGCGCTCGAAGTTGCTCACCGTGCGCGCCAGCTCCGTGGTGGCGCGCAGCTGCGGCGTGATGTCCCAGCGCGCGCCGATGGCGCCTTGCGAACCGATCGAGCGGTCGCGCCGCGCCTGTGTCGAACCGAGGGTAAACGGCGACCACGGGCCGTCGATCTTGCCCACCGTGGCCGCCTGGCTGGTACCGGGGATCAGCGTGATGTCCGGGTTCTGGCCCCAGGGCAGCGAACCGACGAAGAACTGGCTGTCGAACGCATGCTTGATCAGGGTCGACATGCCTTCCGCATACACTTCCACCTGCGAGTTCGGGCGCCACTGGAAAGCTGCATTGGCCGCGTAGCGCTTGCGGTCGCCCACGGTCGGGATCATGCCGACGGAATCGGGGCCCGTGATGTTGCCCGCTTCGGGGCGTTTGACGGGTTCGGCGTTCCAGATCGTCTCGTCATAGTATCTGCCGCGCTGGTAGGACAGGCCGAGCAGGGCGCCGAATTCGCCGTATGGGGTCTTCCAGCGGTTCGAGACCATGCCGCTGACGTTCGGGTCCGTCGAGCCGGCCTTGTCGCGGTGTTCGGCGCGCACATTGCCCGATGCCGTAAAGCCCTTGAAGTCGAACGGGCGGTTGGTGCGCACGTCGATCACGCCGGCCGTGCCGCCTTCGACCATGTCGGCGCCCTGCGATTTGTACACGTCCACGCGCTGCAGCATGGCCGTCGGAATGTCGGCCAGGTACAGGCTGCGGCCCACCGAGGTGAACATCTCGCGGCCGTTGAGCAGGGTCACCACGCCGGGCAAGCCGCGGATGATGACGGTGCCCGCCTCGCCGCTTTCGCGGCGGATCTGCACGCCCGTCACGCGGCCGAGGATTTCGGCCACGTTCTTGTCGGGGAATTTGCCGATTTCATCGGCGACGATGGAGTCGACCACCTGGTCGTTGTTTTTCTTGATCGTCTGCGCGCTCTGTGCCGCCCTGCGCACGCCCGTGACGGCGACGACGGCGATGCCGCTGTCGGCTGGCGCTGCCGCCGGTGCTGTTTCTGCCGCTTCTGCCGCCGGTGTTTCCGCGGCGGGTGCCTGTTGCGCCCAGACGGACGCGCTGCTCAGCAGGCCGGCGCCGGCCAGCGCGGCCACTGTGGCCTTCAAGGTCAGACGTGTGTTGTGCCGGGACGTGCGGGTGCCCGTTGCCATCGATTGCTTCATCTTGTCTCCACCTGTATTTTAGTTATGTTGAGAACGCTGCGGCAGTCGCCGCCAGAGCTGGAACCTGCTCAAGAAACATGGTAGGTGGGAATGACTTTGCCCCACAAATGACTTCTTTTGCGAAGTCAATATCAATTCCGGTATCCCTGCTGCATTCATGCGCCCTGGCGGCGCCCCCAGGCATCGCTGTTCGCTGCCGATGAAATGCGCGCCGGTGCGCCGGCCGCGCAGGAGCGAAAAAAAAGGCGGCCCGCAGGCCGCCCTTGTGCGCAGTTGGCGCGCTTACGCTTCGGCGACGCGCTTGGCGATGTGCGCCAGCGCTTCTTCCACCTGGTCGATCAGGATCAGGCACAGATCGCCTTCGCTCAAACGCGCCAGGGCCTTGTCGATGGCGACGAATTCGCCGTTGATTTCATCGATATGGCTGGTGCGCTTGGCGCCGTCCAGGCCCTGGCGCAGCAAGGCCACGACTTCACCGTCGGCGCGGCCGCGCTGGCACTGGTCCTGGTACAGCAGCACGTCGTCGAAGGCGGCGCCGAGGATTTCCGTCTGCTGACGGATGTCTTCGTCGCGGCGGTCGCCGGCGCCGCTGATGACCACCGAGCGGCGCTTGGCCGGCATGCTTTCGACGGCCTGCACCAGCGCCAGGATGGCGTCCGGATTGTGGCCGTAGTCGGCGATCAGGGTGGCGCCACGATAGTCGAAGACGTTGAAGCGGCCCGGCGCATTGTCGGCTTCATTGGCAAAGGTTTTCAGGCCCAGCGCGATGGTTTTCCAGTCCAGGCCCACGGCCCAGGCGGCGGCCAGCGACGCCATGACGTTGTCGACCTGGAAGCCGATGGCGCCGTTGCGCGTGATGGGCACTTGCGACAGGGCGATTTCGTGGCGTTCCTTGCCTTGCGCCGCGACCAGCTTGCCGTCTTCCACGTACACGACGCGGTTGCCCTGCGCGCGGTGCGTGGCCATCACGGGATGCGTCTTGTCGGCGGCGAAGAAGGTCACCGTGCCGCTGCAATTCTTGGCCATGCGGGCCACGGCCGGGTCGGTGGCGTTCAGCACGGCCACGCCGCTGTCAGCCACGTTCTGCACGATCACGCGCTTCAATACCGCCAGGTCTTCCACGGTGGTGATGTAGTTCAGGCCCAGGTGGTCGCCGGCGCCGATATTCGTCACCACGGCGACCTGGCAGCGGTCGAAGGCCAGGCCTTCGCGCAGCATGCCGCCGCGCGCCGTCTCGAACACGGCCGCGTCCACGTCCGGGTGCAGCAGCACGTTGCGCGCGCTGCGCGGGCCGCTGCAGTCGCCGCTGTCGATCTGGCGTCCTTCGATGTACACGCCATCCGTGTTCGTCATGCCGGTGCGCAGGCCGGAGGTGGTCAGCAGGTGGGCGATCAGGCGCACGGTGGTGGTCTTGCCGTTGGTGCCGGTGACGGCGACGACGGGAATGCGGCCATCGTCGCCCTCGGCGAACATGGCGGCGATGATGGCTTCGCCGACGGGACGCGGCTTGCCGAACGACGGCGCCAGGTGCATGCGCAAACCCGGTGCTGCGTTGACTTCGACGATGCCGGCGTTCTGCTCTTCCAGCGGTTTCAGAATGCTGTCGGAAACGACGTCCACGCCGCAGATATCGAGGCCCACCATGTGCGCGGCCGCGACGGCGCGCGCCGCCACTTCCGGATGCACGTCGACGGTGACGTCGGTGGCCGAGCCGCCCGTCGACAGGTTGGCGTTATTGCGCAAGATCACGCGCTGGCCCACGGGCGGCACGGAGTCGGCCACGTAGCCCTGCTTGGCCAGGCTGGCCAGGGCGATGTCGTCGAAGCGGATTTTCGTCAGCGAGGTGGCGTGGCCGCTGCCGCGGCGCGGGTCCAGGTTGACCTGGTCGACCAGTTCGCGCACCGTGTGCTGGCCGTCGCCCACGACTTGCGGCGGGTCGCGGCGGGCCGCTGCCACCATCTTGTTGCCGATGACGAGCAAGCGGAAATCGTGGCCCGGCAGATAGCGTTCGACGAGGATGTCGTCGCGGAATTCCTGCGCCGCGAGGAAGCCGGCCGTCAGCTGCTCGCGCGTGGTGACATTGACGGTAACGCCCTTGCCCTGGTTGCCATCCTTCGGTTTCACGACGACGGGCAGGCCGATCTCGCAGGCGGCGGCCCAGGCGTCGTCCGCGTCGACGGCGACACGGCCTTGCGGCACCGGCACGCCGGCCGAATCGAGCAATTTCTTCGTCAGTTCCTTGTCCTGCGCGATGGCTTCGGCAATCGCGCTGGTGCCGTCCATTTCGGCGGCCTGGATCTTGCGCTGCTTGCTGCCCCAGCCGAACGTCACCAGGCTGCCTTCGGTCAGGCGGCGGAACGGGATGTTGCGGGCCACGGCGGCGTTGACGATGGCGCCCGTCGAAGGGCCCAGGCGCACGTCTTCATCGAGTTCCTGCAGCTGGTGCAGGGCGCCGGCCAGGTCGAACGGCGCATCGTCGAGCGCGGCGCGGCACAGCTGCTGCGCCAGTTCCAGGGCCAGGCGGCCGACGGCTTCTTCCGAGTATTCGACGACGACCTGGAAGATGCCCGTTTCCAGGGTCGGCGTGGTGCGGCTGAAGGTGACGGGGCAGCCGGCTTGCGCCTGCAGGCCCAGCGCCGCCAGTTCCAGCACCTGCGCCATCGGCGCGGCGTTGTAATTGCCCAGCGGTTGCAGCGGGCTCAGTTGCGGAAAGAGTGCGCGCAGGCGGGCTTCGAAGCCGGGCAGCTGGGCGATGTCGAGTTCCTGCGTGGTGCAGGAAACAATGGCTTCCACGGCGGTGTCGTGGCTCCAGAGGTTAGGGCCCCGCAAGGCCCGTACGCGAGATACTTCCATAATTAAACCGTAATCCTGTTGTGTTCTTGTGGGCCCGGCCGTAGCCGGGCTTGAGTGCTGCTTTGCCTTAGTTCCCGATGCAGCCGGGGGCCGCATCGAAGGTGCGCAGGCCCGCGCAAATCAGGTCGACGGGCAGGTTCAGGGCCCAGGCGGCGGCGGCCACGGCCAGCACGCTGTCGACATTGCCGGCCGTGGCCGGTTTCAGCAGGTCCAGGCACAGCAGGACCGTTTCGATGCCGCCTTCGGCCAGCACGATGTGGTTGCCGCGCACGAATACGGCGCGCTGGCCGGCGGCCAGTTGCGCCGCGATGGCGGGCAAGCTGCCATCCTGCGCATACAGGGTCACCGTGCCGTCGCACAGTTCGGCCAGTTCCAGCACGTGCGCGTTGGCGGCGTTGAGCACGGCCACGCCCGTCGGCACGACCACGTCGACCTGGCTGCGCACGGCCTTGTACAGGCCCGCTTCGTCCAGCACGTCGAAATCCTTGACGCTATCGAGGCTGCCCATGTCCGTGACGACGCCGATCTGGCACTTGTCGTAGGCCAGGCCTTCGGCCAGGATCATGCGCGGATTGCTCTCGAACAGGGCCGTCTGCACGGTGCGGTTGAGCAGCAGGCGCTGGCCCGCGTCCCAGTTCACGCAATCGCTGCTGACGACGCGGCGCTGGTCCAGATACATGCCTTCGCTGCAGACGGCGCCCGTGTGCAGGCCCGACAGGTTGAGCAGTTTGCACAGCATGCGCACGATCAGGCTGGTGCCGCGCGTGCCCGTCACGCCGATCAGCGGAATGCGGCCCGTTTCCTCGGCCGCGAACAGGTGGTCGACGATGGCCGCGCCGACAGGGCGGGGCTGGCCCACGCCTGGCTTGATGTGCGCCAGCAGGCCGGGACTGGCATTGACTTCGATGATGGCGCCGCGCTGCTCTTCCAACGGACGCGTGATGTCGGTGGTGACCAGGTCGATGCCGGCGATATCGAGGCCGACCACGCGCGCGGCCAGCAGGGCCGCATGCACGACGGACGGGTGCACGTCGTCCGTGACGTCGATGGCCACGTTGCCGTTCGGCTGGATCAGCACTTTCTGGCCCGCCTGCGGCACGGACAGGGCGGTCATGCCCTGGCGCTGCAGTTCGAGGATGATCTCGCCCGATTCATGCGGCTTGACGGTGCCGAGCGGGAAATCTTCGCCTTCGCCGCGGCGCGGATCGATATTGATCTGCGTGTTCACCAGTTCCAGCACGCTGGAAGTGCCATCGCTGTCGACCCACAAGGATTCGCCCTTGGCGGCCGCGATCAGCTTGTTGCCGACGACGAGCAGACGGTGTTCGTCGCCCGTGATGAAGCTTTCCACCAGCACGGCGGAGCTGTCGCCCTTGCGCGCGGCCAGTTCATAGGCGGCCTTGACGTCGCTTTCGGTCATCAGGTTCAGCGACACGCCGCGGCCATGGTTGCCGTCATACGGCTTGACGACGACGGGCACGCCGATGTCCTGCGCTTCTTCCCAGGCCGCTTCGGCGCTGCGCACCAGGCTGCCTTCGGGCACGCGCACGCCGCACGATTTGAGCAGGAATTTGGTCAGATCCTTGTCGCTGGCGATGCCTTCGGCAATCGCGCTGGTGCGGTCTGTTTCGGCCGTCCAGATGCGGCGCTGCGCGGCGCCGTGGCCCAGCTGCACCAGGTTGCCGTCGTTCAGGCGCAAGGAAGGGATGCGGCGCTCGGTGGCCGCATCGACGATGCTCGCCGTGCTTGGGCCCAGGCAGCGCGAGTCGACCATGTCGCGCAGCGGCGCCAGGGCCGCTTCCAGGTCGTAGGCTTCATCATTGATGGCGGCCATCAGCAGTTCGCGCGCGGCGGCCAGGGCGGCGCGGCCCACGTGCTCTTCGCGCGTGCGGAAGGCCATCTTGTAGACGCCGCGCTGGCTGGTCGAGCGCGTCTGGCCGAAGCCCGTGCGCATGCCGGCCAGGTTTTGCAGTTCCAGCACCACGTGTTCGAGGATGTGAGCCGACCATGTGCCTTCGCGCAGGCGCTCGAAAAAGCCGCCCCGTTCGCCCACGCCGCAGCGGTGCTCGATCATGCCGGGCAGCCACGCCACCAGGCGCTCGTACAGGCCGGGCAGGGTATTCGATGGATAGTCTTCCAGTTCGCCGATGTCGACCCAGGCTTCAATCACCGGGCGGTAAGTCCAGATGTTGGGGCCGCGCAAGTGGGTGACGCGGACGAATTCGATGTTCTTCTTCTTGATCATGTAAGTGGTTTCTTGATAACAAGCCAGGCGTCTGGGCGCCAGATACTTTATGTTGGCTTTACAGAGTCTTTTCAGGCTCGTGCTTGGTTCTTTATCCCGGGTATGCGCAGTGTGCCACTTTTAGCGGCCTCTTGTCGCGTTTGCTTCTCGTATTCTGCTGGTGTTGTCATTCTAATTGTTACTAATTGTTGCCATACTTGTTATAAAGTTACCGACTCCGGGCTAAGCTGGAGCATTTGCGCAACAGCGGGCTGTTGTATACTTGCCCCTGTACGATGGCCGCGCATTTTTTTGCTCCGTTTTGCCATCATTCATTACCTGCAGGCATCCATTCGATACAATACAGGAAATTGCCACTGGTGCATCTACCTCGCCATCGCGCAATACACAAACATTGATCGGGCGTCTGCCCCATCCCCCAAATCCCGCCCTGAAGGGCTTGGCCTCGAGCCGGAGTATGCTTTACGATGACAACTGAACTGAGTGTTCCTGCAACAACTATTCCCCTTACCTCGCTGCCGGAACACTGGCTGGCGGAAGTGGAAAGCAAGCTTTCTCCAGGGGAGAACGTTTTAAGTAGCGTTGAGGTTGACCTCGATGCGCGATTACGTTTCACAAAAGGCATAATTGTTGTCACAGAGAAGCGTTTACTGGCCCGTTCCCCGGGCGATACCACCTGGAAAAGTTGGTCTTTCCGCCATGGACTGCGCCTGACGCACCACGACCACGCCGGCGTCGGCCACCTGGAATTGTTCGACGACCACGGCCGCCTGGCGTCGTGGCGTTTTACCCTGGGCCAGAATCTGCATGCGATCCGCGTGCTGGAACAGTTCGTCGAGCGCCTCGACAGCCACCTGACGGGCCAGCCCGTGCTGGAAGCGGAGCAGGAAGTGTGTCCGAGCTGCAAGGCGCCTCTGGAGCCGGAGCAGGAAGAATGTCCGATCTGCGCCAAGGTGCTGCATACGCCGCCATCGACCTGGACCCTGTTCCGCCTGTGGCGTTTCGCCCATCCCTACCGTGGCCAGCTGGCCCTGGGCTTCATGCTGATGCTGCTCTCCACGGCCGCGCACATGATTCCGCCCTACCTGACGGCGCCGCTGATGGACAATGTGCTGATCCCGTATCAGAACGGCAAGCATATCGATCCGTGGCTGGTGGTGTACTACATGAGCGGCTTGCTCGGTTCGGCCCTGCTGGCCTGGCTGCTGGGCTGGGGCAAGACCTATGTGCTGGCCCTGGTGTCCGAACGCATGGGCGCCGACTTGCGCTCGGCGACCTATGAACATCTGATGAAACTGTCGCTGGAATTTTTCGGCGGCAAGCGCACGGGCGACCTGATGGCGCGCATCGGCAGCGGCAGCGACCGCATCTGCGTCTTCCTCTCGCTGCACTTGCTCGATTTCGCTTCCGACGTGCTGATGATCATCATGACGGGCGTGATCCTGTGGTCGATGAATCCGTGGCTGGCCATCATGACCCTGGCGCCGCTGCCGTTCATCGCGTGGATGATCCACCTGGTGCGCGACCGCTTGCGCACGGGCTTTGAAAAGATCGACCGCGTGTGGAGCGAAGTGACCAACGTGCTGGCCGATACCATCCCCGGCATTCGAGTCGTCAAAGCGTTTGCGCAGGAAAAGCGCGAAGCGGCCCGCTTCCGCGACGCCAACGCGCACAACCTGGCCGTCAACGACAAGTTGAACAAGGTCTGGTCGCTGTTCTCGCCGACCGTTTCCTTCCTGACGGAGATGGGCTTATTGGTCATCTGGTGCTTCGGCATCTGGCAGCTGTCGCGCGGCGAAATCACCGTCGGCGTGCTGACCGCCTTCATCGCCTACAGCACGCGCTTCTACGGCCGCCTCGATTCGATGAGCCGCATCGTCTCCGTGACGCAGAAATCGGCGTCCGCCGCCAAGCGCATCTTCGACATCCTCGACCATGTGTCGAGCGTACCGGAACCGGCGCAGCCCGTGAAACTGGAGAAGATCGAAGGCAGGATCGATTTGCGCGAAGTCGGTTTCCGCTATGGCAACCGCGCCGTCAACCGCGGCATCACCCTGAACATCAAGGCGGGCGAGATGATCGGCCTGGTGGGCCACAGCGGTTCGGGCAAGAGCACGCTGGTCAACCTGATCTGCCGTTTCTACGACGTGTCGGAAGGGGCGATCTTGCTCGACGGCGTCGACATCCGTTCGTTCGCCGTGTCCGACTACCGCCGCAATATCGGCCTGGTGCTGCAGGAACCGTTCCTGTTCTTCGGTACCATCGCGGAAAATATCGCCTACGGCAAACCGCATGCGACGCGCCAGGAGATCATCGCCGCCGCGCGCGCCGCGCATGCGCACGAATTCATCTTGCGCCTGCCGCAAGGCTACGATTCGATGGTGGGCGAACGTGGCCAGGGCTTGTCCGGCGGCGAACGCCAGCGCATCTCGATCGCCCGCGCCCTGCTGATCGACCCGCGCATCCTGATCATGGATGAAGCGACATCGTCGGTCGATTCGGAAACGGAAAAAGAGATCCAGAAGGCGCTCGACAATCTGGTGCAGGGCCGCACGACGATCGCCATCGCGCACAGGCTGTCGACCCTGCACCGGGCCGACCGTCTGGTGGTGCTGGACCGTGGCCAGGTCGTCGAAGTGGGCAGTCACGATGAACTGATGGCGAAAGAGGGCGCCTATTTCCGCCTCTACGAAGCACAGGCGCGCAACAACGAACTCGCCCTGGATGACAAGGAATAAGCATGGCCAGTACAACTTTTACATTAAGCCGCGACCCTTTCGGCAAGCTGGTGATGACGGACGCGGACGGCCAGGTCTTTGAAGGCGTGGCGCCCGTGCGCGCCTTCCCCATCCAGTCGCCGGACGAAGGCATTTCGCTGGTGCTGGGCAACGGCAAGGAAGTGGCGTGGATCGACCGCCTCGACGCCATGCCGGAGCCGGCGCGCAGCCTGCTGCAGGAAGAGCTGGAAGGACGCGAATTCATGCCCGAGATCGCGCGCGTGAAAAGCGTCTCCAGCTTCGCCACGCCATGCACCTGGCATGTCGACACGGACCGGGGCGAGACGCAATTCGTGCTGAAAGGCGAGGAAGACATCCGCCGCATCGGTGCCGCGTCGCTCTTGATCGCCGACAACCACGGCATCCACTTTTTGATACGCGACATGTTTAATATCGACAAGACGACGCGCAAGATACTCGACCGCTTCCTGTAAGGTAAGCGTTGGAGTTACCTGAAAACCGCTGCCTGCAGCGGTTTTTTTTTAGGCTCTGTCCCCGACAAATAGGGGAACTCAAGGAATCTTCCCCAGCCCCGGCTGTCTGACTGTACATATCAGACAAACGGGAGCCTTCCATGCAGCCAGCCGAATGGAAAACCTTCATCGCCCAGTTCGCCGCACTGAGCCGTCGCCAGCGTTTGGCGAGCACTGCTCTGCTGCGCGGGGCAGGATCGCAGAACGCCGCCGTGGCACTGGTCGAAAGCGTAGCCCGGCAGCGGTTGCACTGTCCTGCCTGCAACAGCAGTCATGCGCACCGGCACGGTCATGCGCACGGACTGCAGCGCTACCGTTGCGTGCCGTGCGGGCGCACCTTCAATGCGCTCACCGGCACACCGCTGGCCCGCTTGCGCCACAAGACCTTGTGGCTCGACTACGCCAACTGCCTGCTCGAGTCGGCTTCCGTGCGCAAGGCAGCAAGCCAGCTGGGCGTGCACCGCAACACCGCCTTTCGCTGGCGCCACCGGTTTTTAAGCCTGGCCAAGACGGACCGGCCCCATTGCCTGCATGGCATCGCCGAAGCGGACGAGCTGTATGTGCTGGAATCGGAAAAGGGCGCGCGGCATCTGACGCGTCCGGCGCGCCGCCGTGGCGGCCATGCCCGCAAGCACGGCATTTCCAGTGAACAAGTCTGCATCCTGGTGGCGCGCGACCGCACGGGACAAACCCGCGATTTCGTCGCGGGAAAAGGGGCGCTGACCAAGGCGCAGCTGCATGCCTGCCTGCCGCCGGTGATCGACAAGGACATCTTGCTGGTCACCGACGACCACGCTGCCTATCGCGCCTTCGCGCGTGAAGCGGGCATCAGTCACCAGGCCGTCAATGTGCGCGCAGGCATCCGCGTGCAGGGCGCCGCCCACGTGCAGAACGTCAACGCGTATCACAGCCGCCTGCGGGCATGGCTAGGCCCCTTTCACGGCGTGGCGACGCGCTACCTGCCGAATTACCTGGGCTGGCGCTGGATACTCGACGCCGGGCGCATCCGCTCCCCAGAAACATTATTGAAGGCAACATTGGGCGAGTTCCCACATTTGACGGTGACATAGCTTTTTTCGTCTGCCGGGCATGAAAAAAGCCGCACTCTCGTGCGGCTTTCGGGGGCAGTACCGGCAGCCATTTCAGGCTGCCGGGGATTGCGCTACATTACATGAACTTGTAGCCTGCGCCGATGTAGAAGTAACGGCCGCGCACGTTGTACAGCTGAGCAAAGCCCAGGGTGCCGTACTGGTTACCCGCGCCCATTGCGCTAAACGGCGGCATTTTGTCGAACAGATTCTTGATGCCGGCCGTGAAGGTCAGGTTTTGCATCGCCACGTACTGGCCCGTCAGATCCACTTCCGTGTGCGAAGGAATCGTGCGGGTGCCCGGCTTGATTTCTTCGCGGCGCTTGTCAGAGTCGATCATGTCGCCCGTCGTGCGAATGACCAGGGAGCCGGACATATTGTCCTTTTCCAGGCTCGCAGTAAACGTGTTGCGGTATTTCGGGTTCATGAACGTCTTCAGCGTGCTTTGCACCGGATCCGTTTCCGTATCCTGCGTTTCCATGCGGGTGTAGACGGTGGACGCATTGCGGATCGTGAACTTGCCGAACATCGTTTGCGGCGAGGTGTAGCGTACGTCCGTATCGAAACCGCGTACTTCGGTGGTAGCCAGGTTCTGGTTGTTCAGCAGGATGCGCGCGTCGCCATTCTTGATTTCGACGTTGCCGCGCTCGATCGCCTTGGTTTCCGTCAGGGTACCGATCTCGTTCTTCTTGTCGATCTTGAAGTAATCGATGCTGACCGTCAGCGAGTTCACTGGCGAGAACACCACGCCCAGGTTATAGGTCTTGCCCGTTTCAGGTTTCAAGTCCTTGTTGGAGCCGGAGACCTGGTAGTAGGAGAAGTTGGTGCAATTGCCGGAAATCGAAGGGAAGGCATTGCAGATTTCCTTGTCGTTCGTCGTATAGGCACCGGCATCGACGCCGCCATACATCTGTTTCAGCGATGGCGCCAGGTAGCTGCCTGCATACGAACCGCGGAACATCAGGTTGTTCAGCGGCTGGTAGCGCAAAGCCAGTTTCGGGCTGGTCTTGCTGCCGACATTCGAGATGTCGTCATAGCGCAAGGCGACCTGAGCTTCGACGTTTTTCAGGAAGGGAATCGACAGTTCGCCGAAGATGCCCTTGGAATTGCGGTCCGCCTTCACGGCAGCCTGCTGGATGCTGCCGAAGACCAGGCCATCGATCTGGTTCTGGTCGGGCTGGTCGCTCAGCGTTTCCTTGTTGTACGACACGCCGACGGCGTAGGCCATCGCACCGCCAGCCAGGTCCATGATCGGCGCCGAGGCCTTGGCGTTGAAGAAGGTCAGTTCCGATTTGCCGGCGCGCGTAGGCGTCAGGCGAATCTTGTCGACGGCGGCTTGCGGGTTGTCGGTGCGGGTTGGGTCGATCGAACCATTCTCGATCGCTTCGTTGAACAGATCGTAATGTGCGTAGTTCGAATCGCGGTTGGTGGCCTTGCTTACGCCCTTGCCGATGGCGACGTCCCAGTCGATGCCGCGCGTCGTGCCTTCCAGGCCCGTCGAGAACTGGGTCATTGTGCCCTTGCGGTTGGTCTTGCGAGGACCCATTTGCATAAAGCGGCCGGCAACGGTCTTGCCATTGACTACGAAGTTGCCCGGAGCAGCCTGGGCTTCGAAGTCATCCTTGCTTTCGGAATAGGTAAATTCCGCGAACGCGCGGATGTTGTCGCTGATTTTCAGGCTGCCGATCAGCATGCCGCTGACGCGGTCGGCGCCGTTGGTCGAGGTCAGCAAGGTCTTGTTGACGTCGAAACGGCAGGAGCCGTTGCTCAAATCGTCCGGTGGGCATGGCACCAGGGTGCCGCCGCCGGCGATATTGCCGCTAGGATGGAAGCCGCTGCGGCCATCCGGGCCGCCAAAGCGGCGGAAGTCGGCCGAACGGGTCAGGTCGCGGTCCTTGCGGTAGATCGGATCGCGCTTGAACACGTCGACCGTGGCCAGTACGTTGAAGCCCTGGGTGTCGTAGTCGCCAAAACCGTACACGAGGTTGGCCGTCTTTTCCTTTGCGTCCGAGCGCGAGCTTTGACCATAGCTGGTCTTCGCTTCCAGGCCCTGGTAGTTCTTTTTGGTGATGAAGTTCATCACGCCGGCCACCGCATCGGCGCCATAAATGGCGGATCCGCCGTCCTTCAGGATTTCAATGCGTTCCAGCGCGCTCAGCGGGATAGCGTTGACGTCGACCGCGGCGCCCGCGCCCGAACCGTCAGCCAGCGCATTGGTTGGCAGGCGGCGGCCGTTCAAGAGGATCAGCACGTTGCGTTCGCTCAAGCCGCGCATCTTGATGTTGGTGGTGCCGGAACCGGAAGGCGAGTTGGCGCTCAGCTCGCCTTGATCATTGATGTCGATCGAGGCCAGATTCTTGACCAATTCGGCAACGCTGGTGGCGCCCGTGCGCTCGATATCTTTTTTGGTGTAAATCTCCACCGGTGCGGCCGTTTCGGCATCCACGCGCTTGATGGCGGAACCGGTGACGACCACGCGCTGCAATTTCTCGTCAGCCTTGGCTTCCTGCGCTTGAGCGGCCTGGTGCATGAAGCCTGCGCTCATGACCAAAGTGCCGGCAAACATCATGCGCAAGGATTTGCTTAATTTCTTTTCAATCATTGTCCATCCTCCAACTAGGAAACTTTAGTTTCCTTAGGGTTTTTATTTAGCTATTTGAAAGTATTTTCAAAATTACCATGTTTATAAATTTAGCAGCTTAAATTTACAATTCATCAGACCATTTTTCGCCTTGGGCTGTCAAGACGGCTCTGCTTTTTGCGTATGGATTCTCTCTTCGAAGAATGACGCTGGATGAATTTGATTTGTGTATGGCAGGAAATCATTAAATTTCAATTGTTAAATAAATTTAATTTTCCCATTAGCAAAAAAAGCGTGGATAGTTTTGTTTTTTTATAATGCCGATCTAGACATCTGTTGTTTTTTTGTGACGTTTTATAGTGTCGTTGCGACGATTGCCTGCCGCATTGCGTCAGCGCTACGGGCAAAAAAAAGCCGCCCGTGGAGGGCGGCCGGCATGACGGGGAAGCGCGCTTATTGAAACGCCACTTCCGCAAAACTGCGCAATTTTCGGCTGTGCAGGCGGTCCACGCCCTGGCGGCGCAGCAGTTCCACGGCGCGGATGCCGATGCGCAGATGCTGGTCGACTCTTTCGCGGTAGAAGTGATTGGCCATGCCGGGCAGCTTGATTTCGCCGTGCAGCGGCTTGTCGCTCACGCACAGCAGGGTGCCGTACGGCACGCGGAAACGGAAGCCGTTGGCGGCGATCGTCGCGCTTTCCATGTCCAGCGCGATGGCGCGGCTCTGGCTGAAGCGGCGCTCCGGCGTGCGCTGCGGCAGCAGTTCCCAGTTGCGGTTGTCCGTGCTGGCCACGGTCCCCGTGCGCATGATGTGTTTCAAGTCATGCCCCGTGAGCTGGGTGATCTCCGCCACCGCCGTTTGCAGCGCCTGCTGGATTTCCGCCAGCGGCGGGATCGGCACCCACAGCGGCAAGTCTTCGTCGAGCACGTGGTCTTCGCGCACATACGCGTGCGCCAGCACGTAGTCGCCCAGGCTTTGCGTGGTGCGCAGGCCCGCGCAATGGCCGAGCATCAGCCAGGCGTGCGGGCGCAGCACGGCGATATGGTCGGTGATGGTCTTCGCGTTGGCCGGACCGACACCGATATTGACCATGGTGATGCCGCTGCCGTCCGCGCGCAGCAGGTGGTAGGCGGGCATCTGCGGCAGGCGCGGCGGGGCGGCGCCCAGCGCATCCTCGCTTTCGACCGTCTGGCCGACCCGGCGCGTGACCACGTTGCCCGGTTCGACAAAGGCGACGTAGCCGTCGTCGTCCGATGGCGCGGCCGCATCGGGCGCGCGGTCCATCATGGCGTGGCCCAGGCGGATGAATTCATCGATGTAGAACTGGTAATTGGTAAACAGGACGAAGTTCTGGAAATGCTGCGGCGAGGTGCCGCTGTAATGGCGCAGGCGCTGCAGCGAATAGTCGACGCGCGGTCCCGTGAACAGCGACAGGGGCTGCGCTTCGCCGTGCGCCGGTTCGTGCGTGCCGTTGGCGATGCCGTCGTCCATGGCCGACAGGTCGGGCAGGTCGAACAGGTCGCGCATGGCCAGGCGGCGGCCCGCATCCATATTGCCTTCGATATGGTCATGCTCGGCGAACGAGAAATGCACGGGGATGGGCTGGGCGCTGACGCCCACTTCCAGGTGCACTTTCTGGCCGCTGTTATGGTTTTTCAGCAGCAGGGTGAACTGGTCCAGGTAGTAATCGCCGAACAGGTCGGGGCGCGTCAGCGTGGTTTCAAACACGCCGGGGCCGGCGACAAAACCGTAGGCCAGCGGCGAGTCGGCGCGCGCCACGGTGTCGGTCTGGATGCGCACGAAGGGGTAGCAGGCGCGCACCCGTTCGTGCATGTCTTCGCCGGCGACAAAGCGCTGCAGCGCGTCGCGCAAGTGTTCGATGCTGCTGCGGTAGATGGCTTGCACCTGTTCCAACGCCAGGCGTGGATCGTCGAAGCGGGAGGAGGCGATGAAGGGGGGCGTAAGCAAGCGGATTCTCCTTGTAGCGGTTCGTGCATACCATTGTAAGGCAGCGCGGCAACTCATGTTGGCGCATGTCGGGGGCGCTTGACGGATTCAAATAGAATCTGTATTCTATTTGAATGGTCAGACTTGCCAAATTCAACGAAAACAACTTCATCGACAGCGCGATCGCCGTCGCCGCCCAGTGCGGCGTGGGCGCCGTGTCGATGGCCGCCATCGCCGTCAAGGCCGGCGCGCCCATCGGCTCCGTGTATCACCGCTTCGATTCGCGCAACGCCATCCTGGCGCGCGCCTGGCTGCGCGTGAAAAGCGACTTCCGCGAGGAAGTAGCCAGCCGCTGGCTCGGCGGCGACACCTGGGCCGGCGTGCACGGTCTGCTGGACTGGTGCCGGCGCAAGCCCGTGTATGCGCGCTTCCTGCTGCAATGCGCGGACAGCCCCGATTTCAGCGGTGGCCTCAGCGAGGAGTTGCTGGCCGCCGTGGAAGAGGAGCAGGCGGCGCTCGACGCCTGCTTTGTGCGCTGCGCCGAAGCCATGCCCGCCACCACGGAGCTGGACCTCGATCACATGCTGCTCAAATTCGTGCTGATCGACGCGCCCGTGGCCGTCGTCAAGCCCTACCTGACCCAAGAGCGGCCGATACCGGCCAGCGTCGACGCCATGCTGCGCGCCTCGCACGATGCCGTGCGCGGCTGGGCCTTGCATTCCACATCACACTAACAAAGAAAAGAATCCCCATGCGCTATTCCACCCAGCTTGAACACGGCAAGAAAATCCCGCTGCACGATGAAGAGGGTTTTATCGGCATGCGCGCGGCCGGCCGCATCGCCGCCGACACGCTCGACTACATCGCGCCTTTCGTCAAACCGGGCGTGTCGACGGCCAAACTCGACGCCTTGTGCGAGGAGTTCATGCGCGCCGCCGGCGCCATCCCCGGCACCATCGACTACCACGGCTACAAGCACGCCAGCTGCATCTCCGTCAATCACGTCGTCACGCACGGCATCCCGTCGGACACCAAGATCCTGAAGGTGGGTGACATCCTGAACATCGACGTGACCCCGAAATTCAACGGCTGGTTCGGCGATACCAGCCGCACCTTCAAGGTGGGCGCCGTGTCCATCCTGGCCAACCGCCTCGTCAACACGGCGTATGACGCCATGATGGCCGGCATCCACACCGTGCGTCCGGGCGCGACCCTGGGCGACGTGGGCGCCGCCATCGAGGCGGTGGCCAAGGCACAGGGCTTTTCCTCCGTGCGCGACTTCTGCGGCCATGGCGTGGGCCAGGTCTTCCACGACACGCCGCAAGTGCTGCACTACGGCCGCGCCGGCACGGGCATCGTGCTCGAACCAGGCATGATCTTTACGATCGAACCGATGCTCAACGTGGGCAGCTACCAGGTCAAGGTCTTGCCCGACAAATGGACGACGGTGACGAAAGACCGTTCGCTGTCGGCGCAGTTCGAGCATTCGCTGGCCGTGACGGAAACGGGCTTTGAGATCTTTACCCTGACCGGTTCGACCGAGCCGCTGGTCTGAGCATGGATGCGGCCAGTACCAGCCTGACGCAGCGCCTGCTGAACAAATACCGGCACGATCCCGAAGACGCGCTGCAGCAGGTGGCGCTGGCCGTCCTGCAGCAGGAAGGCATCCGCGACGACAGCGTGCTGCGTTCTGAACGCATCGCAGCCCTGGCGCCGCCCGTCGCCCAAGTGCTGACCCTGGCCGAGTGGCTGGCCTACGTGGACTGGGAAGGCTTCGACAGCGCCCTGTACGCGAATATCGACGCGGTGGCGGCGTTCGTCGCCGGCGAATTGGGCCTGCCCGAGGCGGCAGCCAATCTGCTGCAAACGCGCGATGCGGCCGTGTTCGAAACGCAGCGCCCCGAGCTGGCCGCTGCAGCCTTGCTGTTCGTCGAACGCCACATCGCGCTCTTTCCCAGATAGCGGCCTGCGTCTTACAATGGCGGCAAGCACTGTTGCCCCATTTTGAAGACTTCCGCATGAGCGATTTTCCCGAAGATATCTACACCGAGCCGTCCGCCGACGTGCATACCCTGAACAACCTGGGGCCCCTGACCGGCATGGCCGGCATCTGGACGGGCACGCGCGGCCTGGACGTCAAGCCGAAAGCGGACGGTCCGCGCAAGCAGGCCTTCGTCGAACGCATCGAACTGCAGCCGATCGACCCCGTCACCAACGGCCCGCAACTGTTCTACGGCTTGCGCTACTACATCCACATCACCAAGCCGGACCAAGTGAAAACCTATCATGAGCAGGTGGGCTACTGGCTGTGGGAGCCGGCCACGGGCGCCGTGATCCAGACCCTGGCCATCCCGCGCGGCCAGATCGCCATGGCGTCCGGTACGACGACGGCGGACGCCACCAGTTTCGAACTGGTGGCCAAGCGCGATTCGACGGCCTACGGCATCTGCTCGAACCCCTTCCTCGAACACGCGTTCACCACCGTCGAATACCGGATCAAGGTCGATATCCACGCCGACGGCACGTGGGGCTACGATGAAGACACGGTCATGCTGATCCGCGGCAAGGACGAACCGTTCCACCACACGGACCGCAACCTGCTGACGAAAATCGGTGAGCCCACGCCGAACCCGATGGCCTTGCAGGCGCTGGCGGCAGCCGCTTAAGGCTGTCCCTGGGCGACGGCCTTGATCGCGCGTTCCTCGCCCATGGCGGCAGCGATCTTCCAGCGCTGCATGGCGCTGGCGCGGTCCGGGCGTTTCAATCCGGCGCCTTCCCAGTCCATCAGTCCCAGGTTGTAGATGTCGCCTGCGCTGCCCTTGTCGGCGGCCAGGGTGAACCATTTGCGCGCTTCCTTGTGGTTGACGGGAATCTGGTAGCCGCGCACGTGGTACAGGCCCAATAAGTGCATCGCTTGCGCATTGCCCTTGTTCGCGGCCTGTTTCAGCAGGTCGAGCCCGCGCGCCATGTTGCGTGGTTCCTGCCAGCCTTCGGCCAGCATCACGCCCTTCGCCGTCAGCGCATAACTGTCGTTCTTCAGCAAGCCCTTGCCGACCAGGGGCTTGGCGGCCACCTGGCGCGCTTCGCGCTGCTGCGCCGTCGGCGCCGTGACGGGGCCGGGCTTGCCTTCGCCCATCAGCAGCATCCAGCCATACAGACCATACGCGCCCGCGTCGCCCTTGCCGACCAGGCTTTCCAGCATGGCCAGCGCCTGTGCCTTGTCGCCATTTTCGTACAGCTTGACGGCCTTGGCGGCACTTGCGTCCGGCGGCACGGCGGCCGGTGCATGGGGCGTAACGGGCGCCGAGGCCATGGCCGCCTGCTGCGGCGGCGCAGCGGGGCGCACGCGCACGGGCAAGCCATAGCTGGCGGCCAGTACGGCCACGCTGGCGGGGGCGAGGATCAGCACTTGCGCCAGCTGGTTGCGGCGGCCCTTGCCGGCGATGCCCATGGCGCGTTCGGCCTGCTGCTCGCCGCCCAGCGCTTCGCTCAGCACGCTTTTCACCTTGCGGTTGAACAGCCAGTAGCCGGCGCCCGTGACGAGCAAGCCGGCTACGGCAGCGGCCCCGTGCCCGGCGAAGAACCAGACGGCGATGGCGGCGGCCAGCGCGGCCAGCGCGCTTTTCCACCAGAATTGCTTGGCCAGCCGCGTGTAGACCTGGCGCAGGGCACCGAGCACGCAGGTGCGCACATTGTTGGCATACTCGGCGGAGACGACATCGACATGGGCGTGATCCGCGTCGCCGCTGAGGACAGACTCGATCACGTCCGCATTCAGCTCCGAGGCGGCCACGTCGCGCAGCGGCGTCAATAGCCCTTGCACGTGGGCCGAGAACAGGCCGTCGTCGGCGCTGCCGGCCAACGCATCGCTGAGCGCCTTGAGGTCACCGCGCAGCAGTTTTTCCACGATGTCGTCCAGGGTCAGCCAGCGCAAGTCCGTGCCGTACGCCACCAGGTGGTGTTTTTCTGCATTGCACGATGCGTCCAGGCGCACGATGCGCAGCTTGGCCGCATACAGGGCGTCGACTTCCTGCGGCTGGTCTTCGTTGTAAATGCTCACTTTTGCCAGGGTCAGGCTGCTGGCAATGGCCGCCAGTGAGTGCACGCTCTCCTTGTCGCGGATGCGGCGCGCGTCGTCGGGCGCCTGCTTGGGCAGGCTGACGCTGTAGCCGGGCGTCACGTGCACGTCGACCCAGGCCGCCGTGCCCACCTTGCCGGAGCCGTCGCACGGGTTGCAGCGCAGGTCGCCCACGCCGCTGCAGGTGCGGCACGTAACCTTGCCGCTGGCGCGGCAAGTGCCGCAATTGATGTTGCCGGAACCGTGGCAGGTGTTGCAGCTGACCTTGCCGTAGCTGCAATGGTAGCAATTGCGATGCTCGGTGCGGTATTGCGTGCGCGTTTCGCTGTGGTAGCTCGTGTGCGAGCTGCCGTTGCTGTAGGTGGTAGTGGGCACTTGCACCGTGATGTAATCGGTGACTTGCTCGGACACGGTGCCGCTGCCGCTGCAATACGAGCACGACACCTTGCCGCTGCCGTAGCAGCCGTAAGCGTCGCAGCTGACGGTGCGCCCGCCGTGGCAGTTCCAGCATGTTTCCGTCGTCGCGCCGTGGCAGGTGTGGCAGCCGATGCGGCCTTTGCCCGAACAGGGGACGCACGTATCGAGGTGCCAGTACTTGACGGCGTGCGGCAGGTAGGCGCCCGCTTCGATGGCGTTGTAGGCCTGGCCCGCCTGGCGCAAGGCATTGTCGAGCTTGCCCGCCGCGCGGCGCAGCCGCTCCTTCTCCTGCGCGTGAGCGAGCGCTCCCACCTCGTGGGAGCCACAGCGGCAGTCATTGCCCGAGGGTGTGAAATAGCCATTGATCACACGCTGTTCGAAGCGCGCTTCGAGCGCGTAATTGGCTTGCAGGGAAAAATCCTGCAGCACGTCTTCCTCGCCCAGCGGCGTGATGTCGTGCGGCTCGAAACGCGTCTTGTTCTGCACCAGGGTGCGCAGCTTGCCCAATACGGTGGGGATGTCTTCCTTGCCGAGCTTGACGGGCGCTGGCGCCGTCACGGTCGTTTCTGATGCCTGGGGCATGTGTTCGCTGCCTTGGGTATCGGTGGCCGTGTCGGTGCTGGGGTTCATGCGCGTCCTTTTGCTCTCTGGAAAGATGTTTGAATTTTAGCATCCCAATATGACAAAGCATGACAAAGCGGAGCCGCTTTTTCAGCGCAGGCCGCGGCGGAACTGGTCCGGCGTGCCGCCGCTCTGGCGGCGGAACATGGCGATGAAGGCGGAGGCCGTGCTGTAGCCCAGTTCCAGCGCGATCGCCTGCACGGTTTCTCCCTGTTCCAGCAGGGGCAGGGCGGCCAGGAAGCGCTGGCGCTGGCGCCATTCGCCGAACGGCATGCCCAGCTCGCGCTGGCAGCGGCGCGCCAGGGTGCGCTCCGTGACGTGCAATTGCGCGGCCCACTCGGACAGTGAGCGGTTACTTCCCGGCTCCGCCTGCAGGGCCGCCAGCAAGGCTGCGATGACGGGCTCGTCGCTCCCGGGCAGGTAGTTGCGGCTGCACGGCGCCAGCTGCAGCTGGTCGACCAGCACTTGCGCCAGGCGCTGGTCGGCTGCGGTGGCGGGCGTGGTGACGTTTCTGTCGGCGAAGTCGCCGAGGATGGCTTTGAGCAGGGGACTCAATACCAGCGCGCACGGCTGGGCCGGCAGCTGCGCGCACAGGCTGGCATCGATGTAGGCCGAGTGAAACACGACGTCCTGGCGGATATAGCCGTCGTGCAGGGTCTCGGGCGGTATCCACACGGCGTACTGGGGCGGCGACAGATAGCGCTGGCCCGCCACCATGATTTCCATCACGCCCGTGGAACAATAGGTGAGCTGGCCCCACGGATGGCTCTGGTAATCGAATTGCTGGTGCGCACGGTAATCGTCGAGGCGAAAGTACACGGGATAGGGCAGGGCGTCGGAAACGGCGGGGAAATGCTGGTTGCTGGCCATGGTGTCTTTGTCCTGTTCTTCGCATCGATTGTCCGATATGCATTATATCCATGGAATCAGACCATGCGAAAATGGCGGTATTGAAATCTGGAGTCCGCCGCATGCAAGCCAAGCATTATCTGTTTCCCGTGATCGCCGTGCTGATCTGGGCCATCAATACCATCGTCAGCAAGCTGGCCGTGGGCGTGATCGATCCGGCCGCCATCTCGTTCTTCCGCTGGCTGCTGGCCGGCGTGCTGCTGGCGCTCGTGTTTGGACGCGCCGTGTGGAAGCAGCGGGCCGTGGTGACACCGTATCTGGGCAAACTGTTTGTGCTGGGCATGTTGGGCATGGTCATGTACCAGTGCCTTGCCTACATCGCCGCACAGACGACGACGGCCACCAACATGGGTATCCTCGCGTCGATGATGCCGCTGCTGGCCGTGGGCCTGTCCGTACTGGTGTTGAAAGAGGCGCCTACCGTGGGCGGCGTGTTCGGCGGCATCGTGTCCTTGCTGGGACTTGGCTACCTGCTCAGCCATGGCGACCCGGCCGCCCTGATCGCCCATGGCGCGGCCTTGGGCGACGCGCTGATGCTGCTGGCCTGCCTGTCGTATGCGGGCTACGGCGTGCTGCTCAAGCGCTGGAAGATTCCTCTGAATAACTGGCACTCCTTGCTGATCCAGGTCTGGTGCGCCGTGCCCGTGCTGTTCGTGTATTACCTGAGCCAGTCGGCGCCGCCCGTCACGGGCGCCGGCTTGCCGCTGGTGCTGTTTGCCGGCATCCCCGCGTCCATTATCGCGCCGTTTCTGTGGATGCATGGCCTGGCCAAGCTGGGCCCCAGCCGCGCCACCACCTTGATGAATCTGCTGCCCGTGTTCACGGTGATCATCGCCATGCTGTTTCTCGGTGAAACCTTGCACAGCTACGATGTGATCGGCGGCGGCGTGACCCTGCTGGGCGTGGTGATGGTGCAAACTCTGAAGCGCCCCCTGCGCCGCGCCAGCGCCTAGTTTTTTTGCTATGCTGATGTTTTTCACAAGGAGCCATCATGCCGGACATTGATACCCTGTTGAGCGAACTTGAAGCCTTCGGCAGCAGCAACGATGCGGCGCACACGGAACGCGCCAGCCGCATGCTCAACATCACGCGCGACACGGGCGAATTGCTGGCCGTGCTCGTGCACGCGCGCGGCGCGCGCCGGCTGCTGGAAATCGGCACCTCGAACGGTTACTCGACCCTGTGGCTGGCGCGCGCGGCGCAGGCGCTGGGCGGCAGCGTGGTGACGGTGGAAAAGGCGCAGGACAAGTTCGACATGGCGCACGACAACTTTGTGCGCGCGCAACTGCAAGGCGTGATCGGTCAGCTGCTGGCGGACGCGGGCGACGTGCTGCGCGATGCGGCGGACGGCGCCTACGATTTCATCTTCCTCGATTCCGCGCGCCAGCAATATGCACAATGGTGGCCGCAGCTGGACCGGGTGCTGGCGGCGGGCGGCGTGCTGGTGGTCGACAACGCCAGTTCGCACTACGCGGACATGGCGCAGTTCCTTGACGCCATCCGCGCCGACAGCCGCTACACGGCGTGCCTGGCGACTGTCGGCAAGGGCGAATTCATCGCCGTCAAGTCCGGCAACTGATTATTCAGCGACGATAGCCGCTTCCAGCACGCGCACCAGCGATTCGACGCCTTGCGCGTCGACGTCATCGAAGCGGCCGGTCAAAGGGCTGTCGAGGTCGAACACGCCGACGATCTGGCCGTGTGCAAACACGGGCACGACCAGTTCCGAACGGGAATTGACGTCGCAGGCGATGTGGCCGGGAAAAGCGTGCACGTCCTGCACGACGATGGACTTGCCTTCGACCACGGTGGTGCCGCATACGCCGCGGCCCTTCTTGATGCGGATGCAGGCCGGCTTGCCCTGGAACGGTCCCAGCACCAGTTCCTCGCCCTTGAGGAAATAAAAGCCGGCCCAGTTCAGGCCCGGCATCGTGTGGAAGACCAGCGAACTGAAGTTGGCCGTATTGGCGATGAAGTCGGTTTCGCCCGACAGCAAGCCTTGCAGTTGCGAACGCAGGTCCGCATACATGGCTTGCTTGGCTTCGGGGGTATCGGTGGCGTAGGCGGCGTCGCTGAGGGTAAACGTCATGGTCGTGGTGGGGCGCAAAATGGGGAAGGCGCTATGGTAGCGCGTCTGGCGCATCCGCGTGTGACCCTCACTTTTGCAGGTGTTCCTGCGCCAGCCGGCGCAGCAGGGGCAGGGCCGCATGGCCGTGCTCTTCCCGCCAGGCCAGGCCGATGCCGGCAGCCAATTCCTCGCCCTCCGCCAATGGCCGGTAGGCCACGCCAGCGAGGCGCAGCGCGCGGAACGAGTCGGCCAGCAGCGCCATGCCCTTGCCGGCCGCCACGTCGCCGAGCAGCACATGGTGGTCGGGCGCTTCGCGCAGGAAGGCGGGCGCGAAGCCATGGCGGCGAAACACTTGCTGGCAATGGTCGAAGAAGGCGGGCTGGCGCGCCCGTTCGAACCAGTAAATCGATTCTGCCGCGATGTCGGTCAGACTGAGCTTGCGCTTCTTCGCCAGCCGGTGCCCGGCGGGCAGGGCCAGCATCATGGGCTGGCGCGCCAGCGGCTGCACGGCCAGTTCGAACGTGGCGCTGGGCAGCGCGAGCAGGGCCGCGTCGAGCTGGCCCTTGCGCACGCCAGCCACCAGGCGCGGCGACGGCGCCGCCGTCAGTTCCAGCCGGACACTGCCCAGTTGCGCCTCCAGCGCCGCCAGCAGCGGGCGGAACAGGCCGGCCGCCACGGAGCTGGTCAGACCCAGGCGCAGGCGTGCCGGGGCGGCATCACGCTGCAGCGACGTGTGCGCCGTCTCCAGCAAGTCGAGGATGTGCAGCGCCTGCGGCAGCAGGGTGCGGCCCGCCTGCGTCAAGGCCACGCCCTGCGTGTCGCGCTCGAACAGGCGCGCGCCCAGTTTTTCTTCCAGTGTCTTGATGGCGCGCGACAAGGGCGGCTGGGTCATGTGCAATTGCTCGGCCGCCTGGCGAAAGTTCAGGCAACGGGCGACGGCGCAAAACAGGGTCAGGGCGTGGGTGTCGAGGGCTCTCATACCAGAAAGGTATCACGAAATCGCGCATTCCCCCGCCAGCCGGCACGGCCTAGACTGGCTGCATCGAGTCAACACATGAGGAGAGCAGCATGCAACAACGACGGATCGGTAATAGCGGCTTGAACAGTTCGGCACTGGGCCTGGGCTGCATGGGCATGTCGGAATTTTATGGGGCCACGGACGAGGCGCAATCGATGGCCACCCTGGAAGCGGCCCTGGCGGCGGGCGTGACCCTGTTCGACACGGCCGACGCCTACGGTTTTGGCCGCAACGAGCAATTGCTGGGACGTTTCCTGGCGCGCCACCCAGGCCAGGCGCTGGTCGCCACCAAGTGCGGCCTGGCGCGCGAGCCGGGCAGCTATGCGCGCCGCGTCGACAATTCCCCCGCCTACATCCGCCAGGCGTGCGAAGCGTCGCTGGCGCGCCTGGGCGTGGAGAGCATCGACCTGTTTTACCTGCACCGCCTGAACCTCGATACGCCGTTGGCAGAGTCGATGGGAGCGCTGGCGCAATTGCGGCAAGAAGGAAAAATTCGCGCCGTGGGCCTGTGCGAAGTGAGCGCCGCCACTTTGCGGCGCGCGGCGGCGCTCTGCCCCGTGGCCGCCGTGCAGAGCGAATACTCGCTGTGGACGCGCGAGCCGGAGCAGGGCGTGCTGGCCGCCTGCCGCGACGTGGGCGCCAGTTTCTTTGCCTACAGCCCGCTGGGGCGCGGTTTCCTGACGGGCGCCATCGCCGATGCGGCCAGTCTCGACGCGGGAGATTTCCGCCACTTCAATCCCCGTTTTGCCGCCGACAACCTGGCGCATAACCAGGCCATCGTCGCGCAGGTCAGGGACATTGCGCGCGCCAAAGGCTGCACGCCGGCCCAGCTGGCGCTGGCCTGGCTGCTGGCGCAAGGCGACGACATCATTCCCATTCCCGGCACCAAGCGCATCGCCTACCTGCACGACAACCTGGGCGCGCTGGCCGTGCGGCTGGACGGGGCGGAGCTGGCGGCGATGAACGCGGCCTTTCCCCTGGGCATGGCGGCGGGCGCGCGCTATACGGAGGAAGGCATGAAGGGCGTGGACGCGTGAAAAAATTGGATCTAGCGTACGCCAGCGTACCTAACTGACGCTTTTCCTGCGGGATAATCGGCGACGATCTGCTAGCATTTGGCAGTGACTGCACGGTGCGTGTTGCCCCGTGTTCAACGGTCAGGTATCCGATGAGGTGGATGTTGTTAGATGACGATATTTTCGATATAGAACTGAAATTATTGCTTGAGGGAATATTGCTGCGCTATCAGCACGATTTCCGCGATTATTCCGTGGCCTCCCTGCGCCGGCGCATGCGTCAGGCCATGGAGCGCTTCGGCTGCGCCAGCCTGTCGCAATTGCAGGACCGCATCTTGCACGAGCCGGCCATGTTCGCGCAGATGCTGCAATTTTTTACGGTGCAGGTGAGCGAGATGTTCCGCGATCCCGCGTATTTCCGCGCCTTGCGCGAAAAAGTCGTGCCCATCCTGCACACCTATCCCTCGATCAAGATCTGGGTGGCCGGCTGCAGCAGCGGCGAAGAGGTGTGGTCGCTGGCCATCTTGCTGGAAGAGGAAGGCTTGCTCGAGCGCAGCATGATTTATGCGACCGACATCAATGTGGAAGCGCTGGCCGCCGCGGAAGCGGGTATCTATCCGGTCGAGCGCATCGCCCAGTTCAGCGAGAATTATCAGCTGGCGGGCGGCAAGCGCTCGCTGTCCGACTATTACACGGCCGCCTACAAGGGCGCCATCTTTGACCGGCGCTTGCGGCGCCAGTTCGTCTTCGCCGACCACAGCCTGGCGACGGACAGCGTGTTTTCGGAGGTGCACATGGTTTCCTGCCGTAACGTGATGATTTATTTCAATAAAGATTTGCAGGACCGCAGCCTGGGCCTGTTCCACGAAGCGCTGGTGAACCGGGGCTTCCTGGGTCTGGGCATGAAGGAAAGCCTGCATTTCAGCCGTCATGCGGACAGCTTTAACGAGCTGAGCCCGGCCGAACGCATCTTCCAGCGTGCCTGACATGCTGCCGAGCTCCGACGTCGCGTCACCGCCGGCCGGCCTGCGCCTGATCGCCATCGGCGCTTCGGCCGGCGGCGTAGAAGCGCTGGGCATCGTGCTGCGCGCCTTGCCCGCCACCTGCCGCGCGGCCGTGGTGGTGGTGCTGCACCTGGCGCCGGGCCGCTCGAGCCAGTTGCCGCAGTTGTACGCGGAACGTTGCCAGCTGCCCTTGCGCGAAGCGCAGGACAAGGAACCGCTGCAACCCGGCGTCGTGTATTTCGCGCCGCCCGACTACCACCTGCAAGTCGAGCCCGATGGCTGTTTTTCCCTGTCACAGGAAGCGCCCGTGTATTTTTCGCGCCCATCGATCGATGTCTTGCTGGAAACGGCTGCGTATGCCTACCGGCGCGCCATGCTGGCCATCATCCTGACGGGCGCCTCGGCCGACGGCGCGGCGGGCCTGGCGCGCGTGCGGCAGCTGGGCGGCAGCGCCTGGGTGCAAGACCCGCAGCGGGCCAGTTGTGGCATCATGCCGGCCGCCGCGCTCAAGCTGGCCGGCGCCGACCGCGTGCTCGATTTGCCGCAAATGGCCGCCAGCCTGGCATTGCTCGGCGATGGCGAACAGAAGTGAATGGGAATAGTGTAGTGCGTGTAATATATGTGAGAATTGAAACAATGTTTATGTCCATATCGAAACACGATGGCGTCTTGCCGTTGCGATGCCTGAAGATGATTCCGTGACCGCCCCTATTCATATCCTCGTCGTTGACGACATCGCGCAAAACCTGGTCGCCGCCGAAGCCGTGCTGGCGCGGCCCGGCATTGTCATCCTGAAGGCCAGCTCGGGCGCGCAAGCGCTGGAACTGCTGTTGACGCATGAAGTGGCGCTGGCCCTGATCGACGTGCAAATGCCGCAGATGGATGGTTTCGAGCTGGCCGAGCTGATACGCGGCAGCGAGCGCACCCGCAGCATCCCCCTGATTTTCCTCACGGCCGCGTCGCGCGAGCCGAGCTACAGTTTCCGCGGCTACGAGGCGGGCGCCGTCGACTTTCTCTACAAGCCCATCGACGTGAAAGCCTTGCAAAGCAAGGTGGCCGTGCTGGTCCAGCTCTACCAGCAGAAACGCGAATTGTCGGCCCAGCTCGACGAACTCAAGCATGCGCTGCACCTGAATGAACTGTTCACGGCCGTGCTGGGTCACGACTTGCGCACGCCCTTGTCGGTGGTGATGAACGGCGCCATGCTGTTGCCGATGATGAGCGACCACCCGAAGGTGATCGTCACGGCGCAGCGCATCGAAAGCAGCGCCAAGCGCATGGCGCGCATGGTCGACCAGTTGCTGGACCTGGCGCGCATCCGTTCCGGCACGATGGAGTTGCGCGGCAGCATGCACGACTACCTGGCGCTGGCGCGCGCCATCGTCGAGGAATGCGAGACGGCCGGTCAGGCGCCGCTGGTCGAGGTCAGCAGCGTGGGCGAGCTGCACGGGCAATGCGATGCGGGCTTGCTGTCGCAAGTCATCTCGAATCTGTTAAACAATGCCATCACGCATGGCGAGCCGGGCGCGCCCGTGCAACTGGCCCTCGACGGACGGGACGCCGGCAGTATTGAATTGCGCATCGCCAATCGTGGCGTCATTCCCGCCACCTTGCTGCCGACCCTGTTCGAACCGTTCCAGCAGGCGGGCGAAAAGCGCCGGACGGGGCAGGGCCTGGGACTGGGCCTGTACACGGCAAATATGTTCGTCAAGGCCCATGGCGGCACGCTCGAGCTCAGTTCGACGGCCGCGCAGGGCACGCTGGCGACGGTGCGCATTCCGCGCCAGTGCCAGGTGTGCGTGCAAGCGGGACTGACCACATGAGCGCGCCGGCCTTGCCGCGCGGCGGTGGCAGCATGGGCGAACTGGTGCGCCAGTTCGACTGGTCCGCCACCAGCCTGGGCGCCCTTGATGGCTGGCCTGCCCATCTGCGCACCAGCGTCGACATCGTGCTCAATTCGCCGATGGCGATGGTGCTGATGTGGGGGCCGCAGCACGTCATGATTTACAACGATGACTACATCCAGATCGCCGGGGCGCGCCATCCGGCGGCGCTGGGCGGCACGGTGCCGGCCATCTGGCCCGAAATCTGGGACTGGAACGCGCACATCCTCGAAGCGGGATTGCGCGGCGAGACGCAGGTGCACCGCGAATGCTGTTTGCCGCTGTTGCGCGGCGGACAGCGCACGGACGTCTGTTTCGATCTGTTTTACACGCCCGTGCATGGCGCCGACGGCCAGGTGGACGGCGTGCTGTGCACGGCGCTGGAATTGACGGCGCGCATGGAAGAGGGGCGCCAGCTGAAGCTGGCCACGGCTGAGCTGGGCGAACTCAACACCACCTTGCAGCTGGAGAGCGAGGCCGTGCGCGCGGCCAACCGCCGCCTGGGCGAGGAGCGGGCGCTGCTGCGCGCCCTGTTCCAGCAGGCGCCGAGCTTCATGGCCCTGCTGCGCGGGCCGCGGCACGTGTTCGAGTTGGCGAACGAGCATTATCTGCGCCTGGTGGGGCACCGCGATCTGCTGGGCAAGACCGTCGAAGAGGCCTTGCCTGAAGTCAAGGCGCAAGGTTTCATCGACTTGCTCGACCAGGTCTACCGCACGGGCGTGCCCTTCGAAGGGCGCCAGGTGAAGGTTGACTTGCAGACGGCGGACGGGCAGACGGGCCAGCGCCAGATCGATTTCGTCTATCAGCCCATCAAGGATGACGAGGGCGCGGTGACGGGCATCCTCGTCGAAGGCATTGACGTGACCGAGCGCATGGAAGGCGAGGAGCGCTTGCGCCTGGCCCAGCAGGCGGGCGGCATCGGCACCTTCGAATGGTTCCCCGAGACGGGCGCGATGGTGGTGTCGCCCACCTTCCGCCGCCTGTGGGGCATTGCCGACGAAGAAGAAGTGACGGAGCGCCTGCTGGTGAGCCTGGTCGATGCGCGCGACCAGCAAAAGGTCGGCCCCAGCAAGCTTGACCTCGCGCCCAATCCCCTCGAATACGTCGAGTACCGCATCCGCCGCCCCGCCGATGGCGCGCTGCGCTGGATCGCGCGCCAGGGCGAGGTGGTGGCCGGCCGCATGCCGGGGCAGCGCCGCTACGTGGGCGTGTCCTTCGACGTGACGGAGCGGCGCCAGATCGAGGACGAACTCAACGCCAGCCAGGAGCGCATGGCGGCCATTTTCGGCCAGGCCTCGGTGGGCTTGTCCGAGCTGGGCCTCGATGGCAGTTTCCAGAGGGTCAACGGTGCCCTGTGCTGCATGCTGGGGCGTTCCGCCGAGGAACTGCTGAGCTTGAACATGAACGACATCATGCATCCGGCGGACGTGCCCGGCAACAACGTGCTGTTCCAGCGTCTGGTGGAAACGGGCGAGTCGTTTTCGCTGGAAAAGCGCTACCTGAAGCCCGACGGCACGCAAGTGTGGGTGTCGAGCAATGTCAGCCGCCTCGTCGATGAGCAGGGTCATACGCGTTCCCTGATCGCCGTCAAGACGGACATCACGGACCGGCGCCGCGTGGAAAAAGCGCTGCATGAATTGAACGAAACGCTCGAGCACCGGGTCGAACAGGAAGTCGGTGAGCGCACCAAGGCCGAAGACGCGTTGCGCCAGGCGCAAAAGATGGAAGCCGTGGGCCAGTTGACGGGCGGCATCGCGCACGATTTCAATAATGTGCTGCAAATTATTTCCGGCAATTTGCACTTGCTGCAGCATCTGGCGGGCACGGATGGCCTCATGCGCCAGCGCCTGGACACGGCGATTGCCGCCGTCGAGCGAGGCGCCAAATTGTCGTCGCACCTGCTGGCCTTTGCGCGGCGTCAACCGTTGAAACCCGTGGTGGCCGACCTGGCCCGCGTGGTGCGCAACATGGATGCGCTGCTGCGGCGCGCGCTGGGCGAAGCGATCGACATCGTGCTGGTGGGCGGCGGCGGGCTGTGGAATACTCTGGTCGACCGCAGCCAGATCGAGAACGTCATCCTCAACCTGGCCATCAATGCGCGCGACGCCATGGATGGCGTGGGCAAGCTGACGATCGAACTGGGCAACGTCGTGCTCGACGAACAGTATGTGCACAATCTGGTCGACGTGCCGGCGGGCCAGTACGTGATGCTGTCGGTGACGGACACGGGCCGCGGCATGAGCGGCGCCGTGCTGCAGCGCGCGTTCGAGCCGTTCTTCACCACCAAGCCGGAAGGCGCGGGCACGGGCCTGGGCCTGTCGATGGCGTATGGCTTCGTCACGCAAAGCCGCGGCCATATCCGCATTTACAGTGAACCTGGCGTGGGCACGGGAGTCAAAATCTACTTGCCCCGTTCCCTGATGGCCGAAGCGGACGAGGAACTGGAATTGAGCGGCGTCGTCACGGGCGGCACGGAAACCGTGCTGGTAGTGGAAGACGACGTGGGCGTGCGCACCACCGTGGTCGATATGCTGGGCGCGCTGGGCTACAAGGTACTCAAGGCCGAGGATGGCGAAAGCGCGCTGGCCGTGCTGCATAGCGGCGCGCAGATCGACTTGCTGTTTACGGACGTCATCATGCCCGGTCCCGTCAGCAGCACGGAGATGGCGCGCCAGGCGCGCGAGTTGCAGCCCGATATCGCCGTCTTGTTTACGTCGGGCTACGCGCAGGATGTCATCGTGCATGAGGGGCGTCTCGACGCGGGAGTGGAATTGCTCAGCAAGCCGTACCGGCGCGAAGAGCTGGCGCGCAAGCTGCGCCATGTGCTGGCCAACCGCCAGCAGCAAATGCGTGCGCGCCAGTTTGAACGGTCCGGCGCGCCGGTGGCCGGCATCCTGCCGACCGGCAGCGCGGCTGCCAGCGTGCTGGGAAGTGACACGCCGGGACTGGACTTGACGGGCCATGCTCCGGAACCACAGGGGGACATGCCGACATCGATGAAAATACTTGTGGTGGAAGACAACCTCGATTCGCAGCTGATGGTGTGCGAACTGGTGGGCATGCTGGGCCATACGGTCAGCGGCGTATCCGATGGCGAGGCGGCGTGGAAATTGCTCAATGAGCAAGACTTCGATATCCTGTTTACCGATGTCAGCCTGCCCGGCATGTCCGGCATCGCGCTGGCGCGCATGGTGCTGCGCGATAAACCGGCCATGCGCATCATCTTTTCCACGGGCTATGGCAAGGAATCGATGGATGAGCTGGGTTTTTCCGCCAGTGTCTTGCGCAAGCCCTATGATTTGATGGAGTTGCAAGCGGCACTCGACCAACCTTGACGGGCACGCGCCGCTTCGGCCCGCCCGTCTCACACGTAGAGGTAAGGCATGACCCCTGAACTGACGATGCTGGCCGGTACCCTGGTGCTGGCGCTGGTGCAAATCCTGCTGCCCGCGCTGTTCCGCACGCGCGAAACGGGCACGGCCTATAACGTGAGCGCGCGCGACGGCGACGGACCGCCCGTGGGCAAGATCACGGGCCGTTTGCGGCGTGCCCAGGCAAACCTGTTCGAAACCCTGCCCCTGTTCGCCGCCGCCGTGCTGATCGCCCACGTGACGGCGCAGGAAAGCGCACTGACCTTGTACGGCGCCGCCCTGTATTTGGCCGCGCGCGTACTGTATTTGCCCCTGTACGCGTTCGGCGTGCCCGTCGTGCGCACGCTCGTGTGGTGCGTGTCGATTGCCGGGCTGCTGATGCTGTTCTGGGCCATCCTGTTCGCTTCCTGAAATCCTACGCTGGCTGTAGCAGCCGTCCTATGGTCGTACGCCAGACCCGGCCGTAAAGTGGCGGCAAGCTGGCGACTGGCGCCGGCATGTGAGGGACCGGACCACGATGGCGACTACCATTTCTGCAGTGAACGAAGCGGGCAGCGCCCGCCAGCGCAAGATCCAGCGTCTGCTGCGCTCCGTATTTGGCGTGGCGCGGCTGCGCGCGGGCCAGCAGGACGTCATCGACAGCGTGCTGGCCGGACGCGACACCCTGGCCATCATGCCCACGGGCAGCGGCAAGTCGCTGTGCTACCAGCTACCCGCCGCCCTGTTGCCGGGCGCCACCGTGGTGGTGTCCCCGCTGATTTCTCTGATGAAGGACCAGCTGGAAAAGCTGCACGAACTGGGCATCACGGCCGTGCAGCTCAACAGCAGCCTGTCGCGCGCCGAGGAAGACGACGCCATCGCCCGCATCGCCCAGGGCGGCAGGCTCATCATCTTTTGCACGCCGGAACGTCTTACCAATACCGCCTTCCTGTCCCTGCTGGCCGGCGCGCCGCCCAGCCTGGTCGTCATCGATGAAGCCCATTGTATTTCCCAGTGGGGCCACGACTTCCGTCCCGCCTACCTGGACATCGCGGCCGCCCTGCGCGCGCTGGGCCGCCCGCCCGTGCTGGCGTTGACCGCCACGGCCACCGGGGAAGTAATGGACGATATCGATACGCAACTCGAAGCGCGCAAGCTGAACGTCATCAATACCGGCATCTACCGCGCCAATTTGCGCTACCGCGTGATCCAGGTCACGAATGCGGGAGAAAAACAGGACGAAGTCCTGCGCCTGCTGCGCGAGACGCCGGGCGTGGGCATCGTGTACGCGGCCACGGTCAAGGCCGTCGAAGACCTGGCGGCGCGGCTGGAAGCGTTGGGCGAGAGTGTCACCTGCTACCACGGCAAGCTGGCGGCGCGCGAGCGCAAGCACCACCAGGACTTGTTCATGAATGGCGAGCGCCGCATCATGGTGGCCACCAACGCCTTTGGCATGGGCATCGACAAGCCCGACACGCGCTTCGTCATTCACTTGCAGGTGCCGGCCAACCTGGAGGCGTACTACCAGGAATCGGGCCGCGCAGGGCGCGACGGCTTGCCCGCCGACTGCACCTTGCTGTACTTCCAGGAAGACAAGCGGGTGCAGCAATTTTTTCTGGCCAAGCATTACCCGACGGCCGAGGAACTGGCCGCCATCGTGGCGGCAGCGCAAGAATTGCCGGCCACGTTTACTTTCGCTGCGCTGGCGTCCAGCCTGCCCGATTTTTCTGACGGCCACCTGAAGGTATGCCTGAAACTGTTGAAAGACGGCAAGCTGCTGCGCCAGGACCGCAAGCTGGGCTACAGCCTGAAAGCGCCCTCGGCCAGCTCGCCCGCGTATGCGCAGCTGGCGCAGATCTACGTCGACAAGCAGGAGCGCGACAAACAGGCGCTCGAGCAGATGGTGGCCTATGCGCAAAGCGGCTTGTGCCGCTGGAAACTGCTGCTCGATTATTTTGGCGATGCCGGCGATTTCCAGCGCTGCTGCACCTGCGACAATTGCCTGTCGCCGCCCGCGCTGGCCGCGCCCATTTCCCTCGACGAGTTGCCCCCGGTCCCGTCCCAAGCGCCATCGCCGCCGCCAGCGCCGCAGATTGCCGTCGGCAGCCGCGTGCGCGTGCCCCGCTACCAGATCGGTACCGTGCTGTCGGTGGCGGGCGACCAGGTCACGATTGCCTTTCCGGAAAACACCACGCGCACCTTCATGGCCGAGTTTGTCGCACCGGCGTGAACCCAGTGTGCGCTGTCTGACAGATGATCTGGCGCAAGAGCGCTAGAATCAGCCCATTCCAACGCGTGATAACGCAGGGAGCAGGGCATGGCAGACATGGTAGTGGTGCGCAAGGAAGGTTTGTACTGTGTGCCGGGTCAGTTCTACATCGACCCGTGGCGCCCCGTCGAGCGCGCCATCATCACGCATGCGCACGCCGACCATGCGCGGGTCGGGCACCGGCATTACCTGTGCGCCGCGCCAGGCGAGCAAGTGCTGCGCGCGCGCCTGGGCCCCGTGTCCATCCAGGCGCTCGCGTATGGCGAGACCATCGAACACCACGGCGTGCAGGTGTCGCTGCATCCGGCCGGCCACGTGCTCGGTTCGGCACAGGTGCGCATGGAATATCGCGGCGAAGTGTGGGTGGCGTCGGGCGATTACAAGCTGCAGCCCGACCCCACCTGCCTGCCGTTCGAACCCGTGCGCTGCGACACTTTTATCACCGAATCGACCTTCGGCCTGCCCATTTACCGCTGGCAGGCGCCGCAGGAAATCTACGACGACATCAACCAGTGGTGGCGCAGGAATGCGGCCGAAGGGCGCACCAGCGTGCTGTTCTGCTATGCCTTCGGCAAGGCGCAGCGCATCCTGGCGGGTCTCGATGCCAGCATCGGCCCCCTCATCTGCCATGGCGCGGCGCAAGCCCTGACGCAGGTCTACCGCGAGTCGGGCGTGGCCTTGCCCGCCACCGTGATGGTGGGCGAGGTGACGGACAAGGCCGCCCTGAAGACGGCGCTGGTGATCGCGCCCCCATCGGCCGCCGGCTCGCCGTGGATGAAGCGCTTCGGCGACTACAGCGATGCGTTTGCCAGCGGCTGGATGCTGCTGCGCGGCGCGCGCCGGCGGCGCGGCGTGGACCGGGGTTTCGTGTTGTCCGACCATGCCGACTGGCCCGGCCTGATGCAAGCGATCACGGCCACGCAGGCCGAACGCATCATCGTCACGCATGGCTCGATTCCCGTCATGGTGCGCTGGCTGCAGCAGAACGGCTGGCAGGCGGGCGGCTTCGAGACGGAATACGGCGATGACGAGGCCGATGACGGTGCGCCCGGTGCGGCCACGGCGGCGGAGGACGTCAGCCATGCGTGACTTTGCCCGGCTGTACGCGGAACTCGACGAGACGACCTCCACCAGCCGCAAGCTGGCGGCGCTGCAAGCCTATTTTCGCGGCGCCTCGCCCGAGAACGCGGCCTGGGCCGTGTATTTCCTGGCCGGCGGCAAGCCGCGTCAGGCCGTGCCCACCAAATTGCTGCGCGAATACGCGACCGAACGGGCGGGCCTCGATGCCTGGCTGTTCGACGAGGCCTATCACGCCGTGGGCGACCTGGCCGAAACCATCGCCCTGATCCTGCCCGCGCCCGCCAAACGCAGCGACGTCGGCCTGGCCGAGTGGGTCGAGCAGCGCATCGCACCGTTGCGCGGCGCGGCGCCGGACGCCATCCGCGCCGCCCTGCTGGGGTACTGGGACGAGCTGGAAACGCGCGAACGTTTTCTGCTGATCAAGCTGATCGGCGGCGGCTTTCGCGTGGGCGTCTCAAAACTGCTGGTGACGCGCGCGCTGGCGTCCATCGCCGCCGTCGACAGCAAGCTGATCGCCCAGCGCCTGATGGGCTGGACCGATGGCAAGGTCAACCCCACGGGCGCGGGATTTTTGAAACTGATCGCCGCGCAGTCGGACGGCGAACATGCGCTGCGCGGCGGCCAGCCGTATCCGTTTTTCCTCGCGCATCCCTTGCAGACGGCGCCGGAAACCTTGGGTGAGCTCTCCGGCTGGCTGGCCGAGTGGAAATACGACGGCATGCGCGCCCAGTTGCTGCGCCGCGATGGCATGAACTGGCTGTGGTCGCGCGGCGAGGAATTGATCACGGAGCGCTTTCCGGAACTGGCGCAGTTGGCCTTGCCCGAGGGTACCGTGCTCGATGGCGAAATCCTCATCTGGCAGCCGGGCGACGTGCCGGCGCCATTTGCCGATTTGCAGCAACGCATGGGCCGCAAGACGGTCTCGCCCAAGCTGCTGGCCGAGCTGCCCGCCGTGCTGGTGGCTTACGATGTGCTGGAACTCGATGGCGTGGACGTGCGCCAGCTGCCCCAGCTTGAACGGCGCGCGCTGCTGGAAAGCGTGGTGGCCGGCGTGCACTCTCCCGCGTTGCGCCTGTCGCCGCGTGTTGACGCGGCTAGCTGGGAGGCATTGGCCATCATCCGCGAGGAATCGCGCGCGCGCGGCGTGGAAGGCCTGATGCTCAAGGCCGTGTCGGCCGCGTATGGCGTGGGCCGCACGAAAGACGTGGGCACGTGGTGGAAATGGAAGATCGATCCGTATGCCATCGACGCCGTGCTGATCTATGCCCAGGCGGGCCATGGCCGCCGCGCGTCGCTGTACACGGACTATACGTTCGCCGTGTGGGATGACGTGGAGGAGGGCGGGCAGGGGGAACGTAAGCTGGTACCGTTCGCCAAGGCGTATTCGGGCTTGACGGATGCCGAGATCGGACAGGTCGACGCGGCCATCCGCAAGACGACGATAGAAAAATTCGGCCCCGTGCGCAGCGTGCAGCCGACCATGGTGTTCGAGATCGGCTTCGAGGGCATCGCCGCGTCCAGCCGCCACAAGGCGGGCATCGCCGTGCGCTTTCCCCGCATCCTGCGCCGCCGCGAAGACAAGACAGTCGCCGACGCCGACACCCTGGCCACCCTGAAGGCCATGCTGGCGGGCGCCGCATGAGCAGGCAATGAGCACGCTGGCGCAGCGCATCGATGCGTGGTTCACGGGGCGCGGCTGGACGATCTTTTCTTTCCAGCGCGCCGTCTGGCGCGCTGGCGCACAGGGGCAATCGGGCTTGCTGCATGCGAGTACGGGGTCCGGCAAGACGTATGCCGTGTGGTTCGGCGCCTTGCTGCGCGCCGAGCGCCTGGCGCGCAAGGGCAGGAAGCAGGGCTTGCGCGTGCTGTGGATCACGCCCATGCGGGCGCTGGCGGCCGACACCGTGCGCGCGCTGCAGGCGTCCGGCGAAACGCTGGCGCCCGGCTGGCGCATCGAGGCGCGCACGGGCGATACGAGCGCCGCGCAGCGGGCGCGGCAGGCGAAAGCGTGGCCTGAGGTGCTCGTCACGACGCCGGAAAGCCTGTCCCTGATGCTGAGCCAGGCGGACGCGCAGGAACGCTTCAGCCTGCTGGAAACGGTGATCGTCGACGAGTGGCATGAATTGATGGGCAGCAAGCGCGGCGTGCAGGTGCAGCTGGCGCTGGCCCGCTTGCGCCGCTGGAATGCAACCTTGATGACGTGGGGCTTGTCGGCCACCCTGGGCAATCTGCGCCAGGCGCAGGACGTCTTGCTGGGAGAACAAAGCGATGGCGTGCTGGTCGAAGGTAAAGTCAGGAAGCGCATCCTTGTCGACAGTCTGATTCCCGTCAATCCCACGCGCTTTCCCTGGGGCGGCCACCTGGGCATCCAGATGCTGCAGCCGCTGATCGCCGAGATCGAGGGCAGCGCCACCACCCTGGTGTTCACCAACACGCGTTCGCAGGCCGAGCTGTGGTACCAGCACCTGCTCGATGCGCGCCCCGACTGGGCCGGCCTGATCGCCCTGCACCACGGTTCGCTGGACCGCGAAGTGCGCGAGTGGGTCGAGCAGCACCTGAAGACGGGCGAGCTGAAAGCCGTCGTGTGCACGTCCAGCCTGGACCTGGGCGTCGATTTCCTGCCCGTCGAACGGGTGCTGCAGGTGGGCAGCGCGAAAGGCATCGCGCGCCTGGTGCAGCGGGCGGGGCGCAGCGGCCACGCGCCGGGGCGCATTTCGCGCGTCACCCTGGTGCCGACCAACAGCCTGGAATTGCTGGAAGCGGCCGCCGCCCGCGCTGCCCTGGCGCAGGGCCACCTGGAAGCGCGGCCCGTGCCGGACAAGCCGCTCGACGTGCTGGTGCAGCACCTGGTGACGATCGCGCTGGGCGGCGGTTTCGATTCGCCGGCGCTGTACGCGGAAGTGCGCGCGGCCTGGTCGTATCGCCACCTGACGCCGGACGAGTGGCAATGGGCGCTCGACTTCGTCGCGCGCGGCGGGCAAAGCCTGACCGTGTACCCGGAATACCGCAGAGTGCTGCCGGACGATGCAGGCGTCTACCGCGTGCCGGACGTGGCGCTGGCGCGGCGCCACCGCATGAGCATCGGCACCATCGTCTCGGAAGCGGCGATCCAGGTCAAATTCCTCGGCGGGGGACGCATCGGCAGCATCGAGGAATCGTTCATCGCGCGCCTGAAGCAGGGCGACCATTTTCTGTTTGGCGGGCGCATCCTGGAATTCGTGCGCGTGCATGAGATGACGGCCTACGTGCGGCGCGCCACGGGCAGCCGCGGTGCCGTGCCGCGCTGGCAGGGCGGCAAGATGCCGCTGTCGTCGGAACTGGCGCACGCCGTGCTGGACCAGCTGCAGCTGGCGCAGGAGGGCCGTGCCAGCGGGCCGGAAATGCGCGCGCTGGCGCCGCTGCTGGCCATCCAGCAGAAATGGTCCAGCCTGCCCACGCGCGCCAGCCTGCTGCTGGAAACCTTGTCCAGCCGCGAAGGCCATCACCTGTTCGTGTATCCGTTCGCAGGCCGCTCCGTGCACCTGGGCCTGGCATCCCTGCTGGCCTATCGCATCGCGCGCGTGCAGCCGGCCACCTTGTCGATCGCCGTCAACGATTACGGCTTTGAATTGCTGGGCGCGGACGATATCGATTTTGCGCCGCTGCTGACGGCCGCCAGCGGTGCCGATCTTCCCCTGTTCAGCACGGACAACTTGCTGGAAGACGTGCTGGCCAGCCTGAACGCGACGGAACTGTCGCAGCGGCGTTTCCGTGAAATCGCCCGAATCGCCGGCCTCGTGTTCCAGGGCTATCCGGGTCAGCCGAAAAGCGCGCGCCAGCTGCAAGCGTCGTCCTCGCTGTTCTTTGAAGTGTTCCGCAAGCACGACGCGGCCAATTTGCTGCTCACGCAGGCGCAGCGCGAAGTGCTGGAGCAGGAACTGGAACTGACGCGCCTGCGCGCCACCTTGCGCGAACTGCATGGACGCAGCATCTGCCTGCAAGCGCTGGAGCGCGCCTCGCCATTTGCCTTCGGCCTGATGGTCGAGCGCTTCCGCGAACAGCTGACGACGGAAAAACTGTCGGACCGGGTGGCGCGGCTGGTGCTGGCGCTGGAAAAGGCGGCCGCATGAAGGGACAGGAGCAGGCGCATTGCGCGGTGGAGCTGGCCGGCGAGGTGGTCTGGCTGCTGGCGCACAAGGCCGTGTACTGGCCGGCGCGCAGGATATTGATCGTTGCCGACATCCATTTCGGCAAGGCGGCGGCGTTTCGCGCGCTGGGCGTGCCCGTGCCGCGCGGCACCACCACGCAAAACCTGCTGGCGCTCGACGCCTTGCTGGCCAGTTACGCCTGCGAGGAAATCGTCTTTCTCGGCGATTTTTTGCACGCGCGCGCCGCCCATGCGGCCGCCACCGTGGCGGCCATGCTGGCGTGGCGCATGCGTCATCGCGACGTGCGCCTGACGGTGGTGCGCGGCAACCATGACGCGCATGCGGGCGATCCTGCCGCCGCGCTGGGCATCCGCATGGTCGATGAACCGCACCAGGTGGGCAAGCTGTCGTTCTGCCATCACCCGGACACCGTCGCGCCCGGCTACGTGCTGGCGGGCCACGTGCATCCCGTGTTTCACTTGCGTGCCAAAGGGAGCGGAGCGCACGGCGGCGGCCTGCGCCTGCCGTGTTTCCTGCTGGGCCAACAGCGCGCCATCCTGCCCTCGTTTGGCGCCTTCACGGGCGGCCATGCGGTGCTGCCAGGCACTGGCGAGCGCGTGTACGTGACGGCCGACGCGGCGATTTTTCCGCTGCCCGCTAACTGCTGAGTGCTTGGTACTTTTGGTGGAAAACTGAAAGTAACTGTGCCACCGTAGGCGGGACTCATCCTACATGCGCTCTTGCCATCCTCCTATTTCTTGTGCCCCATGTGCGCACTAAGATGACGGTTCCCTTGCCATGCGAGGGGGAAGAATTGCATGGTTTGCACTGTTTCCGATTCCATCGATCAAGGAGATCATCATGGCCACATCGAGCGACAATAAACAGCAAGGTAGTAAAACCAGTAGCAGTAGCAGCGGCGGCAGCGGCGGCAGCAAGCAAAGCGATACCAGCAAGCGGGGTTTCGCTTCCATGGACCCCGCCCAGCAGCGCGAAATCGCCAGCGAAGGCGGACGTGCCGCGCATGAAAAAGGCACGGCCCATGAATTCACGTCGGAAGAGGCCCGCCGCGCAGGCAGCCAAAGCCACAAGAACGATGCCAACCGGCAAAGCGCCTCCAGCTCCAGCGGTTCGCGCGATAACGCCAGCATGAACCAGGAGGGCAACCGTGACAGTGGCAACAAGCAAAGCGGCGGTTCCGGGTCCGGTTCCAGCTCCGGGTCGCGCAACAAGTAGCGCCAGCTGAGTAGCAATTTGCAAGTGACTCTGGCCAGCGGGAAGCAGGCACGCCGCTGGTCAGGGCCACGCTTATTTGGCTGCCGCAAAATTTTGATGCAACGCAGCAGGCATGGACTATGATGAAATAGCTGCGCCGGCCAAGGCCGACACGCAGTCAACGCAGTCAAATCGCACTCACGATCAGGGAGAAGATGATGGGCAACTCCACCACGCCGCAAGCCGGCAATAGCCAGGGCGGCACGCCGTCCGTGGCAGGCAACAAGCAAAGTACGGCCGATTCTGCCGAGAACTTTGTGCTGGTCGATAGCGAGCAAGGGCTCGATATCGGCGACGATCTGTTTTCCATCGGCGAAGTGCGGCGCGCCGACCGCTTGCCCCATCATCAGTCCGGCTCCGCCGGGCAGAGCCGGCAGAGCGCCGACGATGCGCCCGACACCACGGGCAGTACGGGCGTCTGATCTGGCCGCCTAACTTTCTTCACTCTCAAGCCATCCGCGCCGGGCCAGCTGCAAGACGTGTTCGCGCACGTCCGCTGGCCATTCCTGTACGCATGCGAGAAACGCTGCTTGCTTGCCGGCGAACAGGGCGCGGCTTGCTTCCTCGAAGCCTGGCGCATCGCCGGCCAGCGCATTCATGACTTTATAGGCCGCTTCGCGTGCCTGGCGCTGCTCATCGTGCAGCTTGTTGCCGCGCTGCGCGTGTTCCACCAGTTTGCGCAAGGCGACGGAAGCGCCGCCCGGCTGCGTCGCCAGCCATTCCCAGTGACGGGGCAGCAAAGTGATTTCGCGCGCCACGACGCCCAGCTTCGGGCGGCCTGCCGTGCGTGCGGGGGCGGGAGCGTCGTCCTGCGGCGCCGGCGTTGCCGCGCGAGGCAGGCGCTGCAGCACCTCGGCCAGGCTGCCGTGCAGGTTCAGGTCGACCTGGCTGCCGCTGGCATCGTCGAAAATCAGGATCTGCGCATCGGGATCGCGCGTCACCAGTTCCTTCAGTGTTTGCGCAAGCGCATGTAAAGGGCCGGCGGCGACTTTTCGCTTGCCGGCAAAGGCGGTGAGCTGAGGTGGTGCGGGGGTATGCATGTCTTGCCTCCATGGGGAATGCAGGCAATTTTACCCGGGTTAAATGGAAAGTCAATATTACCCGGGTAAAATAGGATAAATCTGCTACAGATCGACCCGGCCGTGTTCGCCCATGTCTTTCGGCGGCTCGCCCGTGATGGCGGCCTTGGCCATTTCATAGAATTGCATCATCTTGCTGGCGCTGCTATCCCAATACTCGGCCGACTGGATTGTCACCTTGATCAGCGACAGCTTCGGATCGTCGAGCCCGCCCGGGAACCAGGCTTTCACGAGCGGATTCCACAATTCCTCCGCCTTGGCGCGGTCTTTCAGCAGCTGCGCGTGGCCGCAGACGGATACATACAGGCTGTCGCCCGTGTCGACAAAGCTGACATTGACTTGCGGATTGTTCAGCAAGTCGCGCGTATAGCTGGCCTCGTCGGAAACAAAGAACCAGATCTGCCCTTCGTTATCGACCTGCTGCTGCGTCAGCGGCCGGCTGGTGAGGGTGCGCATGTCGTCGCTGGTGGTCAGCATGCCGAATTTGACGTCCTTGATCTTGGCCGCGAT
The DNA here is from genome assembly GCF_001758625.2 of Janthinobacterium sp. HH102. Classification (NCBI taxonomy): domain Bacteria; kingdom Pseudomonadati; phylum Pseudomonadota; class Betaproteobacteria; order Burkholderiales; family Oxalobacteraceae; genus Janthinobacterium; species Janthinobacterium sp. HH102. Next base: position 4,979,151 of record NZ_CP062062.1, on the reverse strand, counting down.
GCTGGCCAGTTGTTCGCTGGAATACGATTGCATGGGTGCTCCCTTGTTGGTTGTCCTGAACAACAAGCATAGGCGCTTGCTGCATGCGGCTCTGTACGGCAGCTTACGTAGCAGCGGTGCTTTGTTTCAAAGCTGTTACAAAACGCCGGCCCGGCGGGGCGCCCCATGTCTTGACTTAATAAATGATAATCATTATCATTTGTTTGAAATATCGGCATGCACTCTGATTGAAGGATGGGAATGAAGCACACTGACTTGTCGCGCCAGCTGGCCCGCCCCTTGCCGGGAGCGGAGCATGCATAGTGCGGGCGCCGCCGACAAGGCCAGGAACAACGCCAGCCGCGCCGTCTGGCTGAAGAACTTGCATCAATGGCACTGGATCAGCTCGGCACTTTGTTTGCTGGGCATGTTTTTGTTCGCCATCACCGGCATCACCCTGAACCACGCCGGCCAGATCGAGTCGAAACCGTCGATCACGCGCCAGAAGGCGACCTTGCCGGCCCCGTTGGTCACGGAACTGGCCGCCTATGCCGCCCAGCATGATGGCGCCAACGCGCCCATGCCGGCCGCCGCCGAAGCGTGGTTGAAAAAGCAATGGTCGCTCAACGCGGGCGGGCGTCCCGCCGAATGGTCGATCGACGAAGTGTATTTGCCGTTGCCTAGGGCGGGCGGCGACGCCTGGGTGCGCATCGGCCTGGAAGACGGGGCCGCCGAATATGAATTGACGGACCGGGGCTGGGTGTCCTGGCTCAACGACGTGCACAAGGGCCGCAACACGGGCGTGGCGTGGAGCTGGTTCATCGACATCTTTGCCGGCGCCTGCATTGTGTTTTGCCTGACGGGGTTATTGATTTTGAAGTTCCACGCGGCCAACCGGCCATTTACCTGGCCGATGGTGGGCCTCGGTATCCTGATACCTTGCGCGATCGCCTTGCTGTTTATCCACTGATGTTTTTATTTTTCCTTTTTACAGGCACACCATGAAATTACGCTACTCCCTGGCGCTTGGCCTTCCCCTGATCGGTACGTCGGCGATGGCTGCCGACCTGTCCCTCAAGATTGAACTGCCGCAACTGAACGTGGCGGAATACCACCGCCCCTATGTGGCGGCGTGGCTGGAAACGGCCGATCAAAAGGTCGTTGGCAATCTGGCTGTGCTGTATGACGTGAAAAAGAAGGACAAGGCGGGCGAAAAATGGCTGAAGGACATGCGTCAATGGTGGCGCAAGAGCGGCCGCGACCTGGCCATGCCCGTGGACGGCGTCAGCGGCGCCACGCGCGCGCCGGGCGAACATACCCTGACTTTCCCTGGCGCCAAGGCCTTGCTCGACAAGCTGCCGGCCGGCGAATACCAGGTGGTGGTGGAAGCGGCACGCGAAGCGGGCGGACGCGAACTGGTGCGCGTGCCGTTCCAGTGGCCGCTGAAATCGGCCCAGTCCGTTCCTGGCAAGGGCAAGGAAGAACTCGGCAATGTCGTCGTCCAACTCAAACCTTAAGGCGCCTCTACCATGTTGAAGCAACTGAATAAACCGCTGATCGCCCTGGCGCTGGCCGGCCTGGCCATGAATGCCCACGCCCACCGGGGCTGGATGGTGCCATCGAGCACGATGGTGGAAAGCAAGGACGCCTGGGTGACGGTGGACGCTGCCGTCTCCGACGGCCTGTTCGAGATCGACCACCAGCCGCTGCGCCTGGATGCGCTGCAAGTGACCGGCCCCGATGGCGCGAAAGTGGCGCCGGCGAATACGCTCACGGGCCGCTTGCGCAGCGTGTTCGATGTGAAGATGGAAAAGCCGGGCACGTATAAAGCGGCCATCGTGTCGCAGAATGTGATGGCCAGCTACAAGCTCAATGGCGAGCAGAAGCGTTTCCGCGGCAATGAAGAGACGTTCAAGAAGGAAGTGCCGGCCGATGCGCAAGAGCTGAAAATCACGCGCACGGCAGCGCGCCTGGAAACCTTCTTCAGCAATGGCGAAACCAGCACGGAAGTATTCAAGCCGACGGGCGTGGGCCTGGAATTCGTGCCGGTGACCCATCCGAACGACTTGCGCGCGGGCGAAAAAGCCACGTGGCGCTTCCTGATCGACGGCAAGCCGGCCGCGAATCAGGCCTTCAGCCTGGTGCCGGGCGGCGTGCGCTACCGTGGCGTGCTGGGAGAAATCCGCCAGAGCACCGATGCCAAGGGCGAGATCACGTTCACCGTGCCGGCCGCCGGCATGTATTACCTGAGCAGCACCTGGCCTGCGGCCGCACCTGCCGTGGCCGGCCAGCCGCCAGCCATGCCGGAGCGCCGCATGACCTACGCGGCCACCGTGGAAGTGCTGCCGCAGTAAGCGGCGGCATCGTCACGAGCTCGCCGATGCGCCGGGTCCTGCTGCCGCAGCATATTTCCGATCAGGCCGCGCCGCCCGGCGCCGTGATCCGGGACTTGCGCGGCTTGACCATGGGCACCAGCTGGTCGGTGCGCCTGCTCGAGTCCGCCATGCCGGGACGCGCCGGCAGCGCCGATTTGCAGCAGGGCCTGCAGCAGCAGCTGGACCTGGTCGTGGCGCAAATGAGCCACTGGAGCGATGAGTCCGACCTGGGCCGCTTCAACCGGGCCGAACCCGGCAGCTGGCACAGCCTGCCCGCCGCCTTTTGCGAGGTGCTGGGCTTTGCCATGCACGTGTCGCAGGCGTCCGGCGGCGCGTATGATCCGTGCGCGGGCGCCCTCGTCAACCTGTGGGGCTTCGGCCCCCGCCATCGCTACGACGAGTCCGGTTTTCTGCCGCCGAACAAAGAGACGGTGGCCTTGCTGCTGTCGCAGCGCCAGCGCCGCCGCCTGGAGCTGGACTTGCCGGCTCGCCGCGCGCGTCAGCCCGGCGGCTTGCAGCTCGATTTATCGGCCATCGCCAAGGGGTATGGCGTGGACCGCCTGGCGCGCTATCTGGACAGCCAGGGCATCGGCCATTACCTGGTCGAAGTGGGCGGCGAGCTGCGCGGCGCCGGCAGCAAGCCCGACGGCCAGCCGTGGTGGGTGATGCTGGAACAGGTCGACGGCGCCGACGCGGATCTACATCCGCCGGAAATGCTGCTGGCGCTGCACGGCTTGTCCGTAGCCACGTCGGGCGACTACCGGCGTTTCTTCGAGGACGGCACGGCGCGTTTCTCACACACCATCGATCCGCGCAGCGGCATGCCGATCGCCAATCAACTCGCTTCCGTTACCGTCGTGCATGAGCAATGCATGGCGGCCGACGCCTGGTCGACGGCCCTGACCGTGCTCGGTGTCGAGGCCGGCATGGCGCTGGCCGAAGAGCAGGGCCTGGCCGCGCGCTTCCTGCAGCGCGACGGCTCTGGCTTTCACGAAACGCTGAGCAGCCACATGCTGGCCATGCTCGACGAATGAACGATTAATTCCATGATTTTTACGCACGATACGACGCGGCTGGCCTTGCTGGCGGCCCTGTCCCTCAGCTACGCGGGCGTGTGCCTGGCGCCCTGGTTGCGCGCGCGCGCCAGGCGCCGCGCGTCCGCCGCCGCCAAGGCGGCGCTGGCAAACAGTCCCGCCTGGCTGGTGACGTATGCAAGCCAGACGGGCAATGCCGAGGAACTGGCCACGCAAACGGCGCAGAGCCTGCGACTTGCCAGCATCCCCGTGCGCCTGTGCGCGCTGGCCGAAGTCACGGCCGTTGATCTGCAACAAGCCGAACGGACTCTGTTTTTAGTCAGCACCTATGGCGAAGGCGATGCGCCCGACAATGCGGCCGCCTTCATGGGCCGCCTGATGACGGGCGAGCTGGCGCTGCCGCAATTGCATTACGCCGTGCTGGCCCTGGGCGACCGCAGCTATGGCCAGTTTTGCGGTTTTGGCCGCGCGCTCGATGCCTGGCTGGTGGCGCAGGGCGCCTCGCGCCTGTTCGAGCGCATCGAAGTCGACCGCAGCGCCAGCGTCAGCATCGAGCAATGGTTCCAGCATCTGAGTCACCTGGCCGGCACCAGCGACGCGCCCGACTGGAGCGCCCCCGCCTTCGGCGACTGGCGCCTGACGCACAGGCAGCTGCTCAATCCGGGCAGCGCCGGCGGCGCCATCTATCACGTGGAACTGGCGCCCGTGGCCGGCAGCCTGCCTGACTGGCAGTCGGGCGACCTGGTGCAGGTGACGGCGCCCGCCGACCCCTCGCAGCCGCGCGAATACTCGATCGCCTCGATTCCGCGCGACGGCGGCGTGCACTTGCTGGTGCGCCAGCATGCGCATCCCGACGGCAGCCTGGGCCTGGCCTCGGGCTGGCTCACGGCGCAGGCCAAGGTGGGCGACGTGGTGCAGCTGCGCTTGCGCCAGCACAAACGCTTTCGCCTGGAAGACAATGCCCAGCGGCCATTGATTTTGATCGGCAACGGCAGCGGCATCGCCGGCTTGCGCGGCCACCTGAAGAGCCGCGTGCTGGCAGGGCAGCGGCGCAATTGGCTGATCTTTGGCGAGCGCAACCTGGCCCACGATTTTCATTATCGCGAAGAGATTGAAGGCTGGCATGCCAGCGGCGACTTGCCTCGGCTGGACCTGGCGTTTTCGCGCGACCAGACGGAGCGCACCTACGTGCAGGACCGCCTGCGCGGCAATGCCGATGAAGTCAAGCTGTGGCTGGAGCAGGGCGCGGCCATCTATATCTGCGGCAGCCTGGCCGGCATGGCGGGCGGCGTCGACCAGGCCCTGCAAGAGATACTGGGCCGGCCCGCGCTCGACGCGCTGGCGGCCGAAGGGCGCTACCGGCGCGACGTGTATTAATGCAGCAGCGATTGCTTATGGCTGGATCGCAGCCAGCGGCGCCGTGTCCATGTCGCCGCTCACTTCCTGCAAGCCGCGCGCCAGGCTGGAGATGCTGGGGTTGTCGATGAAGACGCAGCGCTTGCCCGTGCGCTTGCAATAATCCTTCACGCGCCAGTAGGCGCTGTGGCTGATGCAGCCCGTCTGGCAAATCACCAGGTCGGCGGCCGCCAGGCTCGAGTCGAGCAGGTTGGCATTGTCTTCCAGGCCGCCGTCGTGGTGGGCGAACTGCGCGCCGACCCGCTCGATCAGGGCGCGGTAGGTGGCGACATTGCCGCTGCGTCCGCCCACGCACAAGACGCTTTGATCGACGAGGCGGATCGGCATTTTCAGCTTGCCGCCGGTCGGCACTTCCAGCTTGGGTGCCGGTGGCGGCACGGCGGCGGCTTGGCGCGGCTGGGCCTGTTTCAATTCCGCGATTTGCTGGCGCAATTCCTTTTCGCGCTCATCCATTTGCGCCAGGCGTTCGACCAGGCGCGTGCGCGATTCCAGTGCCGGGACGGCCGCCTGCAATTGCGCCAGTTCCGCGCGCAAGCCGTCGATCACGCTATCCTTGCCGATGGACTCGGCCCGCGTGCGCAGCAGCACGGCTTCCTGGCGTTCCAGTTCGCCCGTTTTTTCCGTCAGTGCGGCCTGGCTGCGCTGCTGCAGCTTGGCCAGTTCTTGCGTCAGGCGCGCGTTTTCTTCCTGCAAGGCTGTAAATTTGCCCATGTCGGCGCGTACGCAGGCGCCGGCCTGGTGCTGGATCATGTGCAAGTCGCGGCACATCTGCTCTTCCAGCTCGGCGTCGCAGCGCGGGTGCGTCAGGCCGGCCCAGAAGGCGCCCGACACGTCGCCGTTGGCGACGGCCGTGCGCCACAGTTGCGCTACCTGTTCCGTGGTCTTGGCGCCGCGAAAGCGCAGGATCACGGGAGCGTAGCGGCGTTCGAGTTCCTTTTGCAGCGCTTCGGACAGGCGGTTGCGCGCGCCGCATTCCGTCACGGCGCCCACGTGCACTTCGTAGTCGTCGGCCAGCACGCGCCCGCCCGTCATCTTGCCCACCAGCTTGCGCAGGTAGCCCAATGGCAAGCCCACGCCGACCAGCGGGCAATGGCAGGTATGCGACAGTTCCCACAGCCGGCGGCGGCGCGAAGCGAGCGCGGCCGTTTCCGTGTCGGCGTGGGCGCAATTGCTGATGACGGGCAGGGACTGGTCTTTGTCACACATGGCGATATCCTGTTGGGCGGTGGGGCAGCGGTGGAAGAGAAATAGAAATTAGTGCGGCAGCGGCGAGGCAGGACGTCTGGCGCTCAGCATGCGTGCCAGGCGCTCGAGCAAGGTGGTCTTCGGCGGCGCGGGCCGGTGCAGCGCCACCAGGGTGGCCCATTGCTGCGACAGTTGCTGGCAAGTCGCTTGCAGCACGGGGCCGAGGCCGGGCGAGCCGGCCAGCGCTTGCAGATGGCGTTCGATGACTGCGGCCAGTTTCTCGCAGGGACTGTCCGCATGGTAGTGCGACATCAGGTGCAGCACGGCCGACAGCAGCAATTCAGGCTGCTGGCCTTGCGGGGAAGGAAACATCGAGGAAGGTCGGTCGTTCGCCATCAAACACTCCTGTGCGGTGGTTTGGCTGGCTGCGCGCACGGGGCGCGACTGGCTGGCGAGCGTGGTGACTGGCTGCCGTGCTGCTTCAGGCAGTCAGGATCAGCTTGTTCAATTGGGTGACGCGCAGGCGATAGATCTTGCCGCTGTGCTCAATCTCCACTTCGCGGCCCTGCTGCAGCAGCGCTTCGCTGGTGATGCGGCGCGCTGGCTGGGCCATGCTGACGGGAGGACGGACGTGGGCGGTAGCGGCATCCTGGATCAAGGCTGGTTTTGAGCTTTGCATGTTGGGCTTTCTTTATCTCAGTTGAGAATGATTCGTATTTGCATTATTGTTGAATGTGGCCCGAAAAGCAAGGCTTATTTATGCGCAATCCGTGCTTTTTTGCGATGGGATGGCAGCGTGGAGCATGGCGCTGCGCGAAGGCGGCCACTGGCGCGGCATGGAAGGGGAGCGGCAGCAAAAAAGACCCGGCAAGGCGGTGCGCGCCTTGGTCGGGTCAAGCCTGTGCCAAGCTGGAAGAAATCGGGATGGCGTTAAATCGTGGCCAGCAATTGCGCCGAGGCGGCCGCGGCGGCGGTGGTGTCGGCCTTGAGCTTGGCGGCAGCCAGCTGCTTGGCGCGCGAGCGCGACGGCGGCAAGCGGCGCAGGGTTTTCAGGGCGTCCGGATCCTTGATGCCGATGGTGCGCTGGTCAACCGAGATCAGGCCGATTTCATTGAAGGCGGACAAAGTGCGGCTCACCGTTTCCAGGGTCAGGCCCAGGTAGCTGCCGATTTCGTGGCGCGTCATGCGCAGGTTGAACAGCTTGCTCGAATAGCCCATCTGCGCGAAGCGGTCGGCCAGCGAGACGAGGAAGCGCGCCACGCGGGCTTCGGCGCTCAAGGCGCCCAGCATGCCGATCATCGCCTGTTCGCGCACCAGTTCGCGGCTCATCACGCCGTACATGACGTTTTCCAGTTCCAGGTGAACACGTCCCAGCGCCGTCAGCTTCTTGAACGGCAACAGGATCAGGTCGCAGTCGGACAGTGCCACCGCTTCCGAGGAGTAGTGGCGCGAGTGGATGCCGTCGACGCCCAGCATGTCGCCCTTCATGGGAAAGCTCAGTACCTGTTCATTGCCGAATTCGTCGATGAGCACGGTTTTCAGGAAGCCCGAATTGACGATGTACAAGGTGTCGAACGGTTGGCCGATGGTATGCACGCGCTGGCCCGTCTTGAATTGCACGTGCTGGAACAGCAGTTCGTCTGCGGCGATGGTGCAGGCACTGGAGATATGCAGCAGATCGCATACCTCCTTCAGGTTCGACCATAGCCGCCCCTGGCGCTGGCGCCCCGCTTCCATCGGGGAAGAGGGAGCCAGCGATGGGGCGGCGGCGCGGGTTTCGGGCGTTTGCGTGGACAGCATGTTCATCTCCTGGTGACAGGTAGTTCAGAGTTGAATGACAGGGTGCGCAGACGGCGGGCAGGGAAAGGGCGGCGCGCGTCCAGGCTGATAAAGCTCAATTCGCTGACGACTTGCTGTGTGATGAAATAACTTCCCAGCAACTTGATTACTGGTTTCAGTATGCCAACAACCATATGCAATTAATATCAGCAGTGGCTGAATATGGCAGTAGGAGCTACGGTAGGGGGAGTAGGATTGTTCCTACGGTCGACGCGCGGGCGCGCGCCGCCGGGCTTACGTCTTGAAGGGGGAGAGCAGGCGGTGCGCCACGGCGTACTGCACCATTTCGGATAGCGAACTCATGCCCATTTTTTGCATGATGCGCGTCTTGTGCGTACTCACCGTCTTCACGCTCAGGTGCAGGTTGTTGGCGATTTCCGTGATCGACTTGCCCGCCACCAGCAGGGAAAAGACTTCGAACTCGCGGTCCGATAACTGTTTGTGCAGCAAGCTTTCATTCGGCATCATGATGTTGAGCACGAGCTGCTCGGCCACCTCGGCGCTGATGTAGGGGCGTCCCGACGCCACCTTGTGAATGGCGCCCACGAGCTGGGTACCAGCGCTTTCCTTGGTCAGATAGCCTTGTGCGCCGGCGCGGATGGCGCGCACCGCATATTGTTCTTCCTCGTGCATGGTGAGGATCAGGATGGCCAGCTTGGGCGCCTCGCTGCGGATTTGCCGGATCAGGTCGACGCCGCTGCGGCCCGGCATTGACAGGTCGAGCAGCAGCAGGTCGAAGCCGCCCTGGCGCACCTGATTGAGTACTTCAAAGCCGTCGATGGCTTCGCCCACGATATCGATATCCGGCGCGCCGTCAAGGATGCGCTTCAAGCCTTCTCGCATGATGGTGTGGTCGTCGGCAATTACAATACGTATCATAGGCGGGCAATCTGGATGCGTGAAATCTGCTCTGTCCGTCACCGGACAATCAAATGTTGAGAAACGAGAAACGTTGTCATTTTAACTGAGGCGGCCGCATTATGCCTTTTTCTGCATATGCCGGCAACGGCGGCCCCGGTGGTCATGTGACCTCTTATTCGGACGGGGGTTCCTTGATCAGCCTATGCACGAGCACGGGCAATTTCGAGTGCGACAGCACTTTATTGGTCACACTGCCCAACAGCAATTGCCCCCAGCCGCTGCGGCCATGCGAACCCATGAAAATCAGATCGCAATGCTGCAATTGCGCCACTTCCACGATCTTCAGGGCCGGGCTGTCGGAAAAGGCCGTCAGGCCCGTCGCTTCCAGGCCGCGCTTGGCGGCCGCGTCGAGGATGGGCTGCCAGTGGTCGGCGCCGGCCTTGCGCATGGCGATGCGGTACTCCTCCTCGCTGGGATAGCTTGGCGGAATGATTTCGATGTACACCGGGTACTGGTATTCGGGCGCCACATACAAGGCAAGGATGTCGGCGTGCATCTGTTCGGCAAAAGCAACGCCGGCGCAGGCCGTCAGGTTGGAGACGGTGGAGCCATCGGTGGCGATCAGAATTTTCTTATACATGGCAGGTCCTTTGGCGGTGACTGAGCGCGCGCAACGCCTCTTATTGTAGACGCGGCGGCAGCATTGTATTCATGCAAAGACTTGATAATTATCAATACAACTGCACCTTCAGTATAGACAACATTGGCAGAAAGATCGTGTGTAGCTGCAACGATGTCCATGTGGCGCTGTTGCGCAGACGCCCGGAAGCAGGATTTCTTCTGCTGTGCGTGGTCTTGCACGCACGCCAATGGTAGTATTTCAAAATACAACAGCTGGAACACATATTTCCTTGTGGAAAAGCTCTTGTAGGCCAGCTTTGCACCAGGAAGCGCGTTTTGAGATTTACCAACAGGGCGGCGCCCTGCTACACTCGCACCATCGCAGCGGTATTGCCTCAAATCATCTTAATCGAGAAATTGTGGGTATCAGTCTGTAAAACGCACAGTTCAGGCGGAATTTTGACAAATTATGGAGAAGCAGGGATATGACCAACGCCGCTGATGATTTCGACGCATTATTCGATGAAGTATCTGCGCAAAGTGCGGCCGCGGCTCAGCCCGCGTCTGCCGCCGCGCCCGCTCCCGCCGTGATTGCGGAGGACGATTTCGACGCGCTGTTCGACTCGGTGTCGGCCAACGCCGCCGTGCCGGCAGCCGCCGAGCCGGTGGCCGGCGAGGCGGAAGCGCTGCCTGTGGCCGGCGCCGAGGCGTCTGGCGACGCGGCCGATCCCGTCGACCAGTCCGACAAGCCGATGTTCGAGCGTCTGGGCGGCATCGTGCGCCTGCTGCACGATTCGCTGCGCGAACTGGGCTACGACAAGGCGCTGACGGAAGCGTCGTCGCAGATCGTCGACGCCCAGGACCGCCTGGAATACGTCGCCACCCTGACCGAACAGGCCGCCAACAAGGTCCTGAACACGCTCGACGAAGGCATGCCGGCGCAGGATGTACTGTCGAAGAAAGCCAAGGACATGGACGGCCGCTGGACGGCGCTGTTCGACGGCAAGCTGAGCCTGGAAGAATTCAAGGCCCTGGCCGGCGACTCGCGCCAGTTCGCGCAAGCCGTTGCCGAAGCGACGGAAGCGGAAAAAGCGCGCTTGCTGGAAATCATGATGGCGCAGGACTTCCAGGACATCACGGGCCAGCTGATCAAAAAAGTGGTCAACATCACCAAGACCGTGGAAAACGAACTGGCCCAGCTGTTGCGCGACAACGCGCCGGCCGAGGTGCGCGAGAAACTGGCGCAAAAGCCGGTGCCGCTGATGCAGGGCCCGTCCGTGCCGTCGGTGGCGCTGGACCAGGATAATGTAGACGACCTTCTTGCGGATTTGGGATTCTAATGGACGATATGCTCAAGGATTTCGTCGTTGAGGCGATGGATCTTGCGGTTAATGTTGAAGAGCACTTGTTGCGCCTCGAGCGCGATCCTGACAACAAGGAAACACTGAATGCGGTGTTTCGTTCCTTCCACACGATCAAGGGCGGTGCCGGCTTCATGGGCTTGCCCGCGCTGGTGGCGGCCTGCCACCTGACGGAAAACCTGTTCGACGCCTTGCGTACGGGCGCCGCGCCCGTCACCCCCATCGCCATCGAGGCGGCGCTGCAGGCGTCCGGTTTCGTCGCCGACCAGCTGACGGAACTGGCCAACGGCGCCGCGCCGGAAAGTTTGCCGGCCATGCCGGAAGAGCTGGAACACATCCTGACGAACGCCATCGAAGGCAAGGGCATGGACGCGCCTGCGCCTGCCGCCGCCGTGGTGGCGGAAGTGGCCGCGCCCGTTGCCGAGGTTGCGGAAGTGCCTGCCGCCACGCCTGCCGCCGCCGTCTCCACCGCCGGCGCCGATGGCCTGGACTGGGAAGGCATGTATAACGCCGTCGTGCCCGAGGGCAGCCGGGTCGCTGCCGCGCCGGTGTCCGCCGTCGCCGCTGCCCCTGCCGTCGTGGCCGCCGCTGCGCCCGCCGCTGCTGCCGCTGCCGCCAAGCCGGCCGCCAAGGCCTGGGATGGCGCCGAACGACGCGAAGAGCGTCCGGAAGTGCGCCATGCCGCGCCCGTCAAGGAAGACAGCATCCGCGTCGACGCCGTCAAGCTCGACGCGCTGCTGGAAGTGGCGGGCGAATCCGTGCAGGCCGCCAACCAGGCCGCCGTGCTGCTCGAACGCTTGCTGCAATTCAAATTCGAAGGCCAGGCCGCTACCCTGATGGCGACCTTGGCGGAAACCCTGGAGCGCGCCTCGCGTTACTCGACCGAACTGCAGCGGGCCACCCTGGCCACGCGCATGCAGCCTGTCGGCCGCCTGTTCCAGAAATTCCCGCGCCTGGTGCGCGAGCTGGCGAAAGACCTGGGCAAGGATGTCGAGCTGACCATCGAAGGCGCGGAAACGGAAGTCGACCGCGTCGTCGTGGACAGCCTGTACGATCCGCTCGTGCACATGCTGCGCAACTCGCTCGACCATGGCGTCGAATCGCCGGAAGCGCGCCTGGCCGCCGGCAAGCCCGCCAAGTCGTATATTTCGCTGAAAGCCTGGCAAGAGGCCAACAGCGTCATGATCGTGCTGCAGGATGACGGCAAGGGCATGGACCCGGTCTTCCTGCGCAGCAAGGCCCAGCAAAAGGGCTTGATCAGCGAAAACGCGCAATTGAGCAACGACGAATGCTTCCAGCTGGTGTTCCTGCCGGGCTTCTCGACCAAGGAAGTGGCGTCCAGCGTCTCCGGCCGCGGCGTGGGCATGGACGTGGTGAAAACGGCCGTGGAGAAAAACCGCGGCGCCATCCACATCGAGTCGACGCTGGGCAAGGGCACGAAGTTCGCCATCCGCCTGCCGATCGAACTGTCGATCGTGCCGACCATGCTCGTGTCGACCTCGGGCGCCGCGCTGGCGCTGCCGATGGCGGTGGTGCAGCGCGTCGTCGAATTGCCGGAAACCTTCATGGAAGTGGGCGGCGCGCCCGTGCTGAAAGACCAGGGCCGTCCATTGCCCGTACGGTCGCTGGCCGGTGCCCTGGGCTATGAATCGTGCAGCGAACGCGTCGGCATCGTCGTCGCCGCGCCACAGCCGTACATTCTTGCCGTGGAAGCCGTCGACGGCACGGCCGACCTGGTGATCAAGCCGATGACGGCCATCACCGTGGAAGGCATTACCGGTACGGCCCGCTCGGCCGAAGGCGAGCTGGTGCTGGTCGTGGGCCTGTCGTTCCTGATGGACGGCTGCCGGGGAAGCGTTCGTCTAGCTGCCTGAGTCTTGCTTCAATCGTTAGAAAGCCCGCTAGGCATAGCGGGCTTTTTTTATGGCGCCAGCGGTGTCAGATGTTGTTAGGGCGTAAGGTGCCGCCTTCCAGCCAGCGCTGCACGCGCACGATTTCCTGGGCGCGCTCCGCCTCGTCCTTCGGCGGCGGCAGATAGATGTCGGGCATGATGCCGTCGAGATCGACCTGCAGATATGGCAAGCGGGCCGAGCGCGAGGTGGCGTAGGCCAGCTGGCGCCGTCCCGAGGGCAGAGGGTGCATGCGCAGATTCGAATAATCGAGCGCGCCTCCGCTGTTGCGTCCGATCAGCTTGACGCGAAAGCTTTGCCGCGCTTCCAGCAGAAACTGTTCGCAGGAACTGCCGCAATCGCGGTCAACCAGCACCGCCACCCTGGACGGCTGTACTGCCTGGCCAGACACACTCGCATAGCTGACAGGCCCGTTGGTGCTTTGCGCCACGAACTGGCCGGGCTGCACGCTGCGCATGCGGGTGACGGCCAGTGCCATATATTTCGTGCAGGTGGCGTCGCCGGGAGCGTACAGCGCGCAGATGTTTTCCTGGCTGGCGATATTGGCCGGCGTGGACAGCCATTCACCACCGATATTGACGCTCTCGCCTGAAGCTAGCCATGGCAGCAAGGGCGCATATGTGCTGTCGCTGCCGCCGTTGTTGCGCCGCACATCGATAATCCAGTTTCGACGGCTGGCCAGTTCGTCGCGCTTGCTTTCCAGTAAATCATTGATGAGCCCGGCGTACCCGGGGAAAAAACTCGGTAAGGTCAGCAGCGCCGTGTGCGGCGACAGCAGCTGCAGCGATGGCGCCCTGTCATCGATGGTGGCCGTTGGCGCGGCGGTTGAGGATGGCGCTGCAGCTGGTGTCTCATGTTTCAGCGCACCGGTCGGCATGATCTGCAGGTGGCCTTTGCGCCACTGGCTCAGGTAACCGGACAGTACCGTATTGCAGGCAGCCTCATCGTTCACCCTGGCCGCCGCGGTGCTGGCGCTGGCCAATGCCTGGTCGAAATACGCTTGACCTTTTTGTGCCAGATGCTGGCGCGCGCCAGTATCGTTTTCCAGCAAAAAGGCGGGAAGGGCGCGCAAGTCCTGCCGGCAGGTCTCGCCCGGCGTGGCCGCTTGCGTATGGCTGACTGTCAAAGTAGCCAGGAGCGTGGCGGCAAAAGAACACAGTCTCATCAATGCAGTCTTTCCTGAAATTGTTGTCGAATACAATACACGAAAGATTAAAGAAAAAGTATCGATTTCTGGCCGCGCCGTGGCTCGTTCGGCGGCCTGCCCGCAGATGGGGCCGTCATGTCGCCGATATGCCGATATCGGCAATTTCCAGCTCATATCCAACAATGCGGCCAAACTTTGTATCGCCAATCCCACGCTTTTGCCTGTTTCGGTTCTGTGTCGCGCAATATATGGCATAATCCTCGTGGATCACCGTATGACCTGGTATCACTTGATCACTTACTACAGGCTGTGGCAACGCTGCATAAATCATGATGAAGACGCTTTACGACAAACTCTGGGAATCCCACGTTGTTCGGGCCGAAGATGATGGCACGACAATTTTGTACATCGACCGGCACTTGCTGCACGAAGTCACCAGCCCGCAAGCCTTCGATGGCCTCAGTGTGGCGGGCCGCCAGCCGTGGCGCATTTCCGCCAACCTGGCCGTGGCCGACCATAACGTGCCCACCACCAGCCGGGTCGACGGCATTGCCGATCCCGTCTCGCGCCTGCAGGTGGAAACCTTGGACAAGAACGCCAAGCACTACGGCTTGACCTACTTCAACATGAACGACAAGCGCCAGGGTATCGTGCACGTGATCGGCCCCGAACAGGGCGCGACCCTGCCCGGCATGACGGTGGTCTGCGGCGATTCGCACACGTCCACGCACGGCGCGTTCGGCGCGCTGGCGCACGGGATCGGCACGTCGGAAGTGGAACACGTGCTGGCCACGCAAACCTTGCTGCAAAAGAAATCCAAGTCCATGCTGGTGCAGGTCGACGGCGCTCTGCCGGCCGGCGTGACGGCGAAAGATATCGTGCTGGCCATCATCGGCAAGATCGGCACGGCCGGCGGCACCGGTTACTGTATCGAGTTCGGCGGCTCGGCCATCCGCGCCCTGTCGATGGAAGGCCGCATGACGGTGTGCAACATGGCCATCGAGGCGGGCGCGCGCGCCGGCATCATCGGCGTGGACGATACCACCATCAATTACGTCAAGGGCCGTCCGTTTTCGCCGGCCGGTCCGCACTGGGAACGCGCCGTGGCCTACTGGCGCACGCTGCATTCGGACCCGGGCGCCCGTTTCGACCTCGTCGTCACGCTCAACGCGCAAGAGATCGAACCGCAAGTGACGTGGGGCACCTCGCCCGAGATGGTGGTTGGCATCGATGGCCGCGTACCGGATCCGGACAATGAGAAAGACAGCGTCAAGCGCGACGCCATCGAAAAGGCGCTCGTCTACATGGCGCTGAAGCCGAACACGCCGATCTCGGACATCCGCATCGACAAGGTCTTCATCGGTTCCTGCACCAATTCGCGCATCGAAGATTTGCGCGCGGCCGCCGCCGTGGTACGCGGCAAGTACCGCGCCTCGAACGTCACCCTGGCGCTGGTCGTGCCCGGTTCCGGCCTGGTGAAAGATCAGGCCGAGCGCGAAGGACTCGACCGCATCTTCAAGGATGCCGGCTTCGAGTGGCGCGAGCCGGGCTGTTCCATGTGCCTGGCCATGAATGCGGACCGTCTGGAACCGGGCGAACGCTGCGCCTCGACCTCGAACCGCAACTTCGAGGGCCGGCAAGGGCAGGGCGGTCGTACCCACCTGGTGTCGCCCGCGATGGCGGCGGCGGCGGGCATCGCCGGCCATTTTGTCGACGTGCGGGGATTGCGATGAATTTGGGGTCAGACCCGTTGGGTCTGACCCCAGCATTTGCCGGTGGTTTACACTAACGGGATTTGCAACCATTAGCACATAGACTGAAATCATCATGAAAAAACTCTTCGCCCTCCTCATCGCCACCGTCATCTTGTCCGGCTGCAACACCGTCTCGGGCATCGGCCGCGATGTGCAGAAAGTCGGCCAGGTCGTCACTGGCGCCGGCGGAAAATAAACCGTGACGTGGCGGCGCCCCGCGCCGCGCGTCTTACCGAGTAGAAACAGCATGGATAAATTTACGATTTACGAAGGCCTGGTCGCCCCGCTGGACCGCGCCAACGTCGACACCGACGCGATTATTCCGAAGCAATTCCTGAAATCGATCCACCGCAGCGGCTTCGGCCCCAACCTGTTCGACGAATGGCGCTATCTCGACCATGGCGAACCGGGCCAGGACAACAGCCGCCGCCCGCTGAACCCCGAGTTCGTGCTCAACGAGCCGCGCTACCAGGGCGCCTCGATCTTGCTCACGCGCAAGAACTTCGGCTGCGGCTCCTCGCGCGAACACGCGCCGTGGGCGCTCGATCAATATGGCTTCCGCGCCATCATCGCGCCCTCGTTTGCCGACATCTTCTTCAATAACTGCTACAAGAACGGCTTGCTGCCCATCGTGCTGTCGGAAAGCCAGGTCGAGCACCTGTTCAATGAAGTCAAGGCCTTCCCCGGCTACAAGCTGGTGGTGGACCTGGAACAGCAGTGCGTGCGCACCAGCAATGGTTCCGTCTCCTATCCATTCGAGATCGATGCCTTCCGCAAATATTGCCTGATGAATGGACTCGACGATATCGGCCTGACCCTGTGCCATGCCGACGACATCCGCGCCTTCGAAGAACGCCATCTTTCTGCTCAGCCCTGGCTGGCCAACGTCATTTAAACGATTAAAATATGAAAATTGCAATCTTACCCGGCGACGGCATCGGTCCTGAAATCGTCGCGCAAGCCGTCAAGGTCTTGAATGTGCTGGGCGAATCGTTTGAGCTGGAAACGGCGCCCGTGGGCGGCGCCGGCTACGCGGCCCATGGCCACCCGCTGCCGGAAGGCACGCTGGCCCTGGCGAAAGCGGCCGATGCCGTGCTGTTCGGCGCCGTGGGCGACTACCAATACGACAACCTCGAGCGCCAGTTCCGCCCGGAGCAGGCGATTCTGGGCTTGCGCAAGAACCTGGGCCTGTTCGCCAACCTGCGTCCGGCCATTTTGTATCCGGAACTGGCGGGCGCCTCGACCCTGAAGCCGGAAGTGGTGTCGGGCTTGGATATCCTGATCATCCGCGAATTGACGGGCGATATTTATTTCGGCCAGCCCCGCGGCGTGCGCGAGTGCCCGGACGGTCCGTTCAAGGGCCAGCGCGAAGGCTTCGACACCATGCGCTATGCGGAAGGCGAAATCCGCCGCATCGCCCACGTGGCATTTCAGGCCGCGCAAAAGCGCGACAAGCGGCTCACCAGCGTGGACAAGGCGAACGTGCTGGAAACCTTCCAGTTCTGGAAAGACATCGTCACCGATGTGCACAAGGAATACCCGGACGTGGCGCTCGACCATATGTATGTCGATAACGCGGCCATGCAGCTGGTGCGGGCGCCGAAGAAATTCGATGTCATGGTGACCGGCAACATGTTCGGCGATATCTTGTCGGACGCGGCCGCCATGCTGACTGGCTCGATCGGCATGTTGCCGTCCGCCTCGCTCGATGCCAACAACAAGGGCTTGTACGAGCCGTCGCACGGTTCGGCGCCCGATATCGCGGGCAAGGGCATCGCCAATCCGCTGGCGACGATCCTGTCGGCCGCCATGATGCTGCGCTATTCGCTGAATCGCGAAGAGCAGGCAAACCGCATCGAAGGCGCCGTCAAGCAGGTGCTGGCGCAGGGGCTGCGCACGGCCGACATCCACGAAGCGGGCACGACTTTGGTCGGTACCGAGGCCATGGGTGATGCCGTAGTGCGTGCATTAGGATAAAATATTTCAATGATGGCAGTCGCCGTCTCATCTTGAGGAATGGTAATGAAATTAGTTGGCTTGGTAGGTTGGCGCGGTATGGTCGGTTCGGTCCTGATGCAGCGCATGCAGGAAGAGGGCGATTTCGCCCACATTGAACCGGTGTTTTTCACCACGTCGAACACGGGCGGCGCGGCGCCGGCCATGGCGAAGAATGAAACCATCCTCAAGGATGCCAACAACATCGCCGAACTGTCCAAGTGCGACATCATCATTTCCTGCCAGGGCGGCGACTACACGAGCGCCGTCTTCCCGCAGCTGCGCGCAGCGGGCTGGAACGGTTACTGGATCGATGCGGCCTCGACCTTGCGCATGGAAAAAGACGCCGTCATCGTGCTCGACCCCGTCAACCTGCACGTCATCAAGGATGCGCTGGGCAAGGGCGTCAAGAACTACATCGGCGGCAATTGCACCGTGTCGTGCATGATGATGGGCCTGGGCGGCCTGTTCCAGCACGACCTGATCGACTGGATGACGTCGATGACGTACCAGGCGGCCTCGGGCGGCGGCGCGCAGCACATGCGCGAACTGCTGACGCAATTTGGCACCATCAACAGCTCCGTCAAGGCGCTGCTGGAAAACCCGGCGTCCGCCATCCTGGAAATCGACCGCCAGGTGCTGGCCACCCAGCACGGCTATTCCCCGGATGAAATCAAGCAATTCGGCGCGCCGCTGGCCGGCAACCTGATCCCGTGGATCGACAAGGACCTGGGCAACGGCCAGTCGAAAGAAGAGTGGAAGGCGGGCGCGGAAACGAACAAGATCCTCGGCCGCGGCATCGATTTCGGCACCAAGGAAATTCCCGTCGACGGCCTGTGCGTGCGCATCGGCGCCATGCGCTGCCATTCGCAGGCGCTGACCATCAAGCTGAAGAAAGACGTGCCGCTCGATGAAATCAATGACATCATCGCCAGCAACAATCAATGGGTGAAATTCGTGCCGAACACGCGCGAAGCGTCCGTGCGCGACCTGTCGCCGGCAGCCGTCACGGGCAGCCTGACGATTCCCGTCGGCCGCGTGCGCAAGATGAGCATGGGCGGCGAATACCTGTCCGCGTTCACCGTGGGCGACCAGTTGCTGTGGGGCGCGGCCGAGCCGCTGCGCCGCATGCTGCGTATTCTGCTGGATGCGTAACAGCAATAAATCAGCAATTAATTGCTGATGCGGATCAAGCCGGGGCTGTTTTCCCGGCTTTTTTTTCG
Source organism: Janthinobacterium sp. HH102 (assembly GCF_001758625.2). NCBI lineage: Bacteria > Pseudomonadati > Pseudomonadota > Betaproteobacteria > Burkholderiales > Oxalobacteraceae > Janthinobacterium > Janthinobacterium sp. HH102. The sequence goes on along the minus strand of NZ_CP062062.1, from coordinate 4,960,451 downwards.
TCCTGAGCCCGTCAAGGCTCAACCATGCGGAGCTTGCATAGCTCTGGGCATGATGATATGTTGATACCTCTGGAAAAGTAACTGTTTTCCCATGTCAACTAAGATGCCGCCAACTATGCCTGTACACACTCGTCCCCGGGTCGCCTCCCTTGCCATTAAAACACTCAGCAGCGCTGTCGCCTGTGCGGTGTTATTGTCACCGGCGGCATCCGCAGCCGAGCTGGGCAAGATCACGGTGCTGTCCGCCGCCGGCCAGCCGCTGCGCGCCGAGGTCGAATTATCGGCCATCAAGCCAGGCGAGGCAGCCAGCCTGCTGGCCAAGCTGGCGCCGCCGGAGGCCTATCGCCAGGCCAACGTGGAATTCAATCCCGCATTGAACGCCTTGACGTTTGCCGTGGAAAACCGCAATGGCAAGCCCTTCATCCGCATCAGCTCGGCGCAACCGGTGGCCGAGCCCATGGTGGATCTCTTGCTGGAACTGAGCGGCAAGAGCGGTCGCCAGGTGCGCGAATATGCGTTCGTGCTCGACACGCCGGAAGCGCGCCAGACGCGCGGCGCGCAAGTGACGGCGCCGGCCGAACCGGGCAAAGGCAAGGCGGCGGCCGATGCTGCGCCAGCTGCGGCGAAAAAGCCGGCCGGGGAATACAAGGTCAAGACGGGCGACACCCTGAGCCGCATCGCCAGCGAACTGAAGCCTTCGGGCGTGTCGCTCGACATGATGCTCGTCGCCCTGTACCGCGCCAATCCCGACGCCTTCAAGGGCGAGAACATGAACCGCATGCAGGCCGGGCGCATCCTGGCCGTGCCTGGCGCGGACGCCGTGCGCGCTACCGGTGCGGCTGAAGCGAAGGGCATCGTGACGGCGCACGCCATCGATTTCGAGGCCTACCGCAACAAGCTGGCAGGTCAGGTGTCGCAAAGCAAGCCGGCCAAGGCCGCGCAAGCGACGCAAAGCACGGCCGGCAAGATCGGTGCGACCAAGGTGCAGGAAAAGCCGACGGCCGTGAGCGAGTCGCAAGACAAGCTGAAACTGTCGAAAGCCGAGCCGGCGGCCAAGTCGGCCAGCAAGAGCGCCGTCGCCAGCGAGGAAGACAAGATCGCCAAGGCGAAACAGGTCGATGAAGCCGCTGCCCGCGTCAAGGAGCTGGAAAAGAACGTCAGCGATCTGGAAAAGTTGATGGCGGTCAAGAGCAAGGCCATGGCCGACAAGAGCGCCCCCGCACCCGCCAAACCGGCTGAGGCCGCTGCCAGCGCACCCGCCAGCGCGCCGGCCGAGGCGCAGCCGCCCGCACCTCAGCCTGCCGCACCGAAGGTCAAACCGGTGCCGCTGGTGAAAAAACCATCGCCGCTGGAGCCGACGATTACCGACAAGATCAATGACCACCTGGGCGCCATCGGCATCGGCATCGCCGCGCTGCTGGCGGCCGTGGCCGCACTGGTGGTCGCGCGGCGCCGCAAGGAGACGCCGCCGCCAGCCCAGGGCGATATCGCCCCCGTGGTCGAGCCGGAACCGGAAGCGCCCGTGACGCCGCCGTCCGGCCTGGCGCCGGAAGACCAGCAGTCCGAAGCGAGCAATCACCTGTTCGGTACGGGCGCGGCCGCTGCCGGCGTGGCCGCCGCGGCGGGCGCCAGCATGCTCGATGCGAATGAAACGGACCCCGTCGCCGAAGCGGACGTGTATATCGCTTACGGCCGCGATGGTCAGGCGGAAGACATCCTCAAGGAAGCCTTGCGCATCCACCCGGAACGCCATGCGGCCCGCCTGAAGCTGCTGGAAATCTATTCGGCCCGCAACGACGTGCGCGCGTTTGAAGACCAGGCCAGCGAGCTCTACAGTCTGACGCGTGGCCAGGGCGAGGAGTGGCCGCAGGCGGCCGCGCTGGGACTGGCGCTCGATCCCACCAATCCCCTGTATGGCGATACGGAAGACGACGCCGTGGTCAGCCTGAGCAAGGCAGCCGGCGACGACGTGCATGGCCAGAGCATGGACTTGCCCGACGAGCCGCCCGCGCCGCTGGCCGACCTGGCGCCGGCCGAGCCGGTCTCCTCCGTGAGGGCCCGCGATGCGCGCGACCCCCTTGATTTTGACCTCGACAGCCTCGATTTCGAACCTGTTTCCACCAGCGAGCCGATCGTCATGCCGGGGCCGGACAGCAAGCCGGTCCCTGCCGCGCACGATGCGCAGTATGACGCCAGCATGGATTTCGGCCTGGACCTGGAGCCGCCTGCCGGCCCCGTCAATGGCGTGGGCGCCGGTTTGACGCCATTGCCTGATCCCTTGAAGGATGTCGACCTGGCCCACTTCGACCTCGACGAACCCGTGGCGCCGGCTGCCGTGCCCGTCGCGCCCGTCGCGGCGGCCGAGCCTTCCCTCGACAGCCTGTTCGACGATGCGCAAGCGCCGGCGAGCTTGCCGGAAGCGATACCGCCCGCGCAGGAATTCGACCTGTCCGGCATCGACCTGGATCTCAACGATGGCAAGACGGCCAGCGTGGGCGTGGACGACCCGTTGTCGGCTATCCACATGGAAATGGATACCAAGCTGGACCTGGCGATCGCATACCAGGAAATCGGCGACAAGGAAGGCGCGCGCGAGCTGATCGATGAGGTCATCAAGGGTGGCAGCGAAGAGCAGGTCGCCAAGGCGAATACCATGAGAGCTTTGCTGAGCTAAGCACCAGATACGACGTCCATGGCTGCGTTGCACGGTCTCGCCGTACTATTCGTACTGTCTTCGACCGCGCGCCTGGCCCTGAACGCCGTCTCGTTCGCTTTCCAGCACCTGATACGACGTCCATGGCTGCGTTGCACGGTCTCGCCGTACTATTCGTACTGTCTTCGACCATGCGCCTGGCCCTGAACGCCGTCTCAGGCGCTTGTGTGGCAGGAAGGCGGGGCCGCCTTTGCGCCGGTATAATGCTTCGATGCAAAATATTACGACAGCAACGCCATTGAAGCGTATCGTCCTCGGCCTGCAGTACGACGGCACGGCCTGGCATGGATACCAGAAACAGGAAGACGGGCAGACGGTGCAGGACCAGCTGGAAAACGCGCTGGAGCAGTTTGCCCGCGTGCGCCTGGCCACCACCTGCGCCGGCCGCACGGATACGGGCGTGCATGCGCTTGAGCAAGTCGTGCATTTCGATACGGAACTGAATCGTGACGTGCACTCGTGGGTGCGCGGCGTCAACGCCTTCCTGCCCAAATCGATCGCCGTGCGCTGGGCCAAGGAACTCGACGGCGATCCGACGGTCAATGACTACTTCCACGCCCGTTTCAGCGCCCGCGCGCGCACCTATCATTATGTGTTGTACAACAACGCCACCCGTTCGCCGCTGGTGGAGGGGCGCGCCGGTTTCTTTTTCCGTCCGCTGGACGTGGAACTGATGCGCCAGGCCGTGCAGCCGCTCTTGGGCTGGCACGATTTCACGGCCTTCCGCGCCGCGCAATGCCAGGCCAAGTCGCCCGTCAAGCTGATGCACGACATCCGCATCGAGCGGCGCGGCGATTGCGTCATTTTTACGATTACGGCCAATGCCTTCCTGCACCACATGGTGCGCAACCTGGTCGGTTCGCTCGTCTACATCGGCACGGGGCGCGAAAAGCCGGAGTGGCTCGGGCATTTGCTGGAAAGCAAGGACCGCCACGCGGCGGCGCCCACCTTCATGCCGGACGGCCTGTACCTGGCACAGATCGATTACGATCCGAAATGGGCCTTGCCGCAAGACAGCAGCAGCGCCTTGCCCTGGTTTTGATCTGCATCAATAAAGGATAGCCATGCCACGCACACGCATCAAGATCTGCGGCCTGACCCGCGTCGAAGACATCCAGGCTGTCGTGGCGGCGGGCGTCGACGCCATCGGTTTCGTGTTTTATCCGAAAAGCCCCCGTTACGTGACGCCCGGGCAGGCAGCGGACCTGATCGCGGCCATGCCCCCCTACGTGACGACGGTGGGCCTGTTCGTCAATGCCACGGTGGACGAGGTGCGGGCCACCAGGGCCGTGGCGCCTTTATCTCTGCTGCAATTTCATGGCGACGAGACGCCCGAACACAGCGCGGCGCTCGCCGGCGCCGTGAATACGCCGTTTACGCAAGTGTTCCGCGTCAAACCCGACACCCGCTTTGAAGATTTGCTAGAATACGAACAGCGCTATCGCGCCGCCAGCCCCTTGTTCTCGAGCCTCTTGCTCGATACCTATGTGGATGCCTACGGCGGTGCAGGAAAGGTATTCGATTGGTCCCTCATTCCAGAAGAACTCGCGCCTCGGGTCGTTTTAAGTGGTGGCTTGAGCGTACAAAACGCGACTGACGCAGTGGTGCGCGTGCGCCCTTACGCCGTCGACATCAGCAGTGGTGTCGAAGCGTCCAAGGGCATCAAGGACGCATCCCGAGTCCGCGCGTTCATCGCCGCGGTGGGGGATGCCGATGCCATCATTGCCAGAGGAAACCACCATGAATGACCACACCAACTCGCCCGGCGCAGCCGCCGCATTGTTCCACGCTACCGATTACCCGTTTCCCGACCTGCGCGGCCACTTCGGCCCGTACGGCGGCTCCTTCGTTGCCGAAACGCTCACGCATGCACTGGCCGAACTGAAAGACGCCTATGCGCGCTACAGCGCGGACCCGGAATTCCTCGAAGAATTCCGCTACGAGCTGAAACACTTCGTCGGCCGTCCCTCGCCCATCTACCACGCCAAGCGCTGGTCCGAGATGGCCGGCGGCGCGCAAATCTATTTCAAGCGCGAAGACTTGAACCACACGGGCGCGCACAAGATCAACAACGTGATCGGCCAGGCCCTGCTGGCCAAGCGCATGGGCAAGCCGCGCATCATCGCCGAGACGGGCGCGGGCCAGCATGGCGTGGCCACGGCCACCATCTGCGCGCGCTTCGGCCTCGAATGCGTGGTCTACATGGGCAGCGAAGACGTCAAGCGCCAGGCGCAGAACGTGTACCGCATGAAATTGCTGGGCGCGACCGTCGTGCCCGTCGAATCCGGTTCGAAGACACTCAAGGATGCGCTGAACGAAGCCATGCGCGACTGGGTCACCAACATTGAAAACACCTTTTATATCATCGGCACCGTGGCCGGCCCCCATCCTTACCCGATGATGGTGCGCGACTTCCAGTCCGTGATCGGCGAGGAATGCCTGGTGCAGATGCCGGAAATGACGGGCCGCCAGCCCGACTACGTGCTGGCCTGCATCGGCGGCGGCTCGAATGCCATGGGCATCTTTTACCCGTACATCGACCAGAAGGATGTCAAACTGATCGGCGTGGAAGCGGCTGGTGAGGGATTGGACACAGGCAAGCATTCGGCTTCGCTGACGGCCGGCTTCCCGGGCGTGCTGCATGGCAACCGCACCTATCTGCTGCAGGATGACAACGGCCAGATCATCGAGACGCATTCCGTCTCGGCCGGCCTCGACTATCCGGGCGTGGGGCCGGAACACGCTTGGCTGAAAGATTCGGGCCGCGCGCAATACGTGTCGATCACCGATGACGAGGCGCTGCAGGCTTTCCACGACTGTTGCCATATCGAAGGCATCATCCCGGCCCTGGAGTCGTCGCACGCGCTGGCCTACGCGGCCAAGCTGGCGGCCACCTTGCCGAAAGACCAGATCGTGCTGGCCAACCTGTCGGGCCGTGGCGACAAGGACATGCATACCGTGGCGGAGCGCATGGGACTCAATTTCTCCTGAGACCCCAATAACGGCTGGGGTCGGACCCTCAGGGGCCGACCCCGGTCTTTGCTCCTGGGTTGAAATTACTTCCTCTATCCATCACCACGAAAGCTCACCATGTCCCGTATCGCCACTACCTTCGCCCAATTAAAATCCAAGAACAAGACCGCCCTGGTCACCTTCATCACCGCCGGCGACCCCGGCCCTGACGCCACCGTGCCGCTGATGCACGCGCTCGTCGAGGGCGGCGCCGACATCCTGGAGCTGGGCGTGCCGTTTTCCGACCCCATGGCCGAAGGCCCCGTCATCCAGCGCGCCTGCGAACGGGCCTTGAAATTCAATGTCGGCATCCACGACGTGTTCGGCTACGTGCGCCAGTTCCGTGAAACGAACCAGACGACGCCCGTGGTGCTGATGGGGTACGCCAATCCCATCGAGCGCATCGGCAGCGCCGCCTTCATTGCAGCAGCGCAAGCGGCCGGCGCCGATGGCGCCATCGTCGTCGACTATCCGCCGGAAGAGTGCGAGGAGTTCGGCGCCGCCATGCGCGCAGCGGGCCTCGACCTGATTTTCCTGCTGGCGCCCACTTCGACCGAAGAGCGCATCGCGCAAGTGGCCAAGGTTGGCGGCGGCTTCAGCTATTACGTGTCGCTCAAGGGCGTCACGGGTGCCGGCAACATTGATACGGAACAGGTGGCGGAGCGCCTCGCGGCCATCCGCCAGCATGTAAAATTACCCATCGGCGTGGGCTTCGGCATCCGCGATGGCGCCACGGCCAAGGCCGTGGCCAAGGTGGCCGATGCCGTCGTGATCGGCAGCCGCATCATCCAGGAAATTGAAAATGCCCCGGAAGGGGGCGCCGTCGACGCCGTGCGCAGCTTTACGGCAGGCATCCGCGCCGCACTGGACGCCTGAGCAAGCTTGCCGTTTACGCAAGATGCGTTGGCGGCAAAGTTCGACAGCCCGGCGATAAACGGCTACACTTCGGCCACTGATTTGCCTGTTATTGTGCAATAGATAAAATTTTTGGTGGCGCCCCGCGGGGCGTTGCCGTTGACCGTCTGCCGGGGGCGTCCACCGACGCTACCCCTACAAGGGCCCAAGGAGAAAATATGAGTTGGTTGGAAAAACTGCTGCCACCGCGCATCCAGCGTTCTGATGCGGCCGCGCGCAAGACCATGCCGGAAGGCCTGTGGGTCAAGTGCCCGTCGTGCGAAGCCGTGCTGTACCGTACGGACCTGGAATCGAATTTGCACGTGTGCCCGAAATGCGACCACCACATGCGCATCCGCGCGCGTGAACGCCTCGACAGCCTGCTCGACGCGGGCGGCCGCTATGAAATCGGCCAGGAAATCCTGCCCGTCGATACCCTGAAGTTCAAAGACAGCAAGAAATACCCGGATCGCCTGAAGTCCGCCATGGAAGCGACGGGCGAGACGGATGCGATGGTCGTCATGGGCGGCGCCATCATGAGCCTGCCAGTAGTCGTGGCGTGCTTCGAATTCGAATTCATGGGCGGCTCCATGGGCTCGGTCGTGGGCGAGCGCTTCGTGCGCGGCGCGCAGATCGCGCTGGAGCAGAAAGTGCCGTTCATTTGCATCACCGCCACCGGTGGCGCGCGCATGCAGGAAGGCTTGCTGTCGCTGATGCAGATGGCGAAAACCACGGCCATGCTGACCAAGCTGTCGGAAAAGAAATTGCCATTCATCAGCGTGCTGACCGACCCGACCATGGGCGGCGTGTCCGCCTCGTTCGCCTTCATGGGCGACGTGGTCATTGCCGAACCGAAAGCGCTGATCGGCTTTGCCGGCCCGCGCGTGATTGAAAACACCGTGCGCGAAAAACTGCCGGAAGGCTTCCAGCGCGCCGAGTTCCTCGTCACCAAGGGCGCCGTCGACATGATCGTCGACCGCCGCAAGATGCGCGAAGAAATCGCCCGTCTGCTGGCCTTGTTGCAAAACCAGGCTGTTGAGGTGCTGGCTTAATTTACCGCTGGCGTCGGGTTACGGCCTTTGGCCTAACCCGACCTACATCGTCCTGCCTCGTTATATCTCTTCTGCGCCTTGCGCATCGCATCCTTCAAGAAGTCTCCCATGCAAAACCTCCCCACCACCTTGCCGGACTGGCTCGCCATGCTGGAAACCCGCCATTCGGAAACCCAGATCAACATGGGCCTGGACCGCGTGCAAGCCGTCAAGGCGCGCATGCAGCTCGCTTTTACTTGCCCCGTGATCATGGTGGCGGGCACGAATGGCAAGGGCTCCACCTGCGCCATGCTGGAATCCGTGCTGTTGCGTGCCGGCTACAAAGTGGGCTTGTACATCAAGCCGCATTTCCTCGATTTTAACGAGCGCGCGCGCGTGCTGGGCGAGATGGCCAGCGACGAGCAGCTCGTCGCCAGCTTCCAGGCCGTCGAAGCCGTGCGCGGCGATACGCCGCTCACGTATTTCGAATTCACCACCCTGACGATTTTGCATCTGCTGTCGCAAGCCAACCTGGACGTGGCCATCCTGGAAGTGGGCCTGGGCGGGCGCCTGGATGCCGTCAACGTGATCGACGCGGACGTGGCCATCGTCACCAGCGTCGATATCGACCACACGGATTACCTGGGCGACACGCGCGAAGCGATCGGCTTTGAAAAGGCGGGCATCTTCCGTCCAGGCAAGGCGGCCATCTGCAGCGACCCCGTGCCGCCGCAATCGTTGATCGACCATGCCGAGGCCATCGGCGCCGACCTGTGGCTGATGGGCCGCGATTTCAACTATTCGGGCGACAAGCAGCAGTGGAACTACGGCGGGCGCGAGCAGCGCCGCAATTCGCTGGCCTACCCGAGCTTGCGCGGCGCCAACCAGATCCTCAATGCGACGGCCGTGCTGGCCGCGCTGGAAGTGCTGAAGCTGAAACTGCCCGTGGGCGCGCAGGAAGTGCGCACGGGCCTCGTGACGGTGGAACTGCCGGGCCGCTTCCAGGTCTTGCCTGGCCGCCCCAGCGTGATCCTCGACGTGGCGCACAACCCCCACGCGGCGTCGGCGCTGAACCAGAACCTCGGTAATATGGGTTTCCACCCGTACACCTATGCCGTATTCGGTTCCATGCACGACAAGGATATCGATGGCGTACTGGCCGCGATGAGTGAACACGTTGACCACTGGTGCCTGACGGGCCTGCCTTCGCCGCGCGCGGCCACGGCTTCCGAGCTGGCCGCCAAGGTGCAGATCATGCTCGAAGATAAGCCCGACAGCAGCGAACATACTGTGTCTATTTTCGATGATCCGGCACAAGCTTTTGCAAATGCAATGAACCGGGCCGGTGAGAATGATAGAATTGTGGTCTTTGGTTCTTTCCTCACCGTTGCAGGCGTGATGAAGGCCCGAAAATCCTCACTTCACTGAAACGCACTCGACTGAAAATCACGCATGGGCTTGTTCTCGAAACTGTTTAAAAACAAGCAAGAATCCTCTGGCGAAGACAGCGGCTTTTATGTCCCTGGCGAAGCACAGTCGCCGACCCGCAAGCGCGCCGCCAACACCTCGGGTGGCGGCGGATCGCGCCGTGGCGGCAAGGAAGCACCGGATCCGGTCTTGCCTGAAAAAAAGCGCGCACGCCGCCGCCTGGTCGGGGCCGTCGCCCTGGCCCTGGGCGTCGCCGTCGGCTTGCCGATGCTGCTCGATTCGGAGCCGAAAGCACCGTTCAACGATATCGCCATCGACATTCCGTCGAAGGAAAAGGCGGCGCCTGCACCGGCGCCTGTGCCGGCCGTGCCGGTCCAGGCCGCATCGAATGGCCTGGACCAGTCCGAGGAAATCGTCGACGCGCCGCTGCCGCCTGCGGCCAAGCCGACGCCGGCCCCCGTGCTGGCCGCCGCCCAGCCTGTACCGGTCAAGCCGGCCTATGTGGAGCCGAAACCCGAACCCAAGCCCGAACCGAAGCCTGTCAAGGTGGAGCCGAAACCGGAACCGAAGCCCGAGCCGAAGCATGAAGCCAAGCCGGAGCCGAAACACGAGCCCAAGCCTGAACCGAAGCATGAAGTAAAGCCCGAAGCCAAGCCTGAGGCCAAGCCTGCCAAGCCGGCGCAATCGGCCGACGATGCCGCGCGCGCGCTGGCCATCCTGGAAGGCAAGCCGCAAGACAAGCCGCAAGAAAAAGCGCAAGACAAGGCCCACGACGCCGGCAGCGGCAAGTTCGTGGTGCAGGTGGCGGCGCTGGCGACGCAGGACAAGGTCGATGAATTGCAGGACAAGCTGCGCGAAGCGGGCATCAAGTCGTACACGCAGAAAGTCTCCAGTCCGGCGGGCGAGCGCATCCGCGTGCGCGTGGGACCGTTCGGCAGCCGCGAAGACGCGGAAAAGACGCGCGCCAAGTTGCAAAAGCTGGGCCTGGGCGGCTCGCTGGTGCCGGCGTGATGTTGCAAGGCTGAATGCGCGTGACGATCTTCGATTACCTGGTGCTGTTCGTGCTGGTGACTTCCGTGCTGATCAGCATGATGCGCGGCCTGGTCAAGGAAATACTGTCCCTGGTCAGCTGGATCGTGGCGTTCGTCATTGCCAATGCCTATGGCGCCACCCTGGCGAAATTTCTGCCGGAAGCCGTGCCGGGCGAAGCGATCCGTTTATTGCTGGCTTTCGTAGTGCTGTTCATCGGCGTGCGCATTTTGATGGGATTGCTGTCCATGACGGTTGACGCGCTCGTCAAGGTGACAGGCCTGAGTCTGGCCGACCGCACCCTGGGCAGCCTGTTCGGCGTGGCGCGGGGCCTTGTGATCGTGCTGACCGCCGTCATCTTGTGTGGCATGACTTCCATACCGCAGCAGCCATTCTGGAAAAACGCGCTGCTCAGTCCGCTCGCGGAACAGGGCGCGCGCGCCATCAAGCCTTATCTGCCTGCCGCTTACGCGCAGCATGTGAAATTTTGAATTTTTTTAAAATCAGTAGCACAGTTTAGGAGCACACCATGTGTGGCATCGTCGGCGTCGTTTCCCATCAACCTGTCAATCAATTGCTCTATGATGCATTGTTGCTCCTGCAACATCGCGGTCAGGACGCGGCAGGGATTGCGACCAATCACAGCAGTATGTTTTCCATGCACAAGGCCAACGGCCTCGTGCGAGACGTCTTCCGCACGCGCAACATGCGTTCGCTGCAAGGCACGACGGGCATCGGCCATTGCCGCTACCCGACGGCCGGTTCGTCGAGCGAAGAGGAAGCACAGCCGTTCTATGTGAATGCGCCGTTCGGCATCACCCTGGCGCACAATGGCAACCTGACCAACTGGGAACAGTTGAAGCTGGAAATGTTCAAGAACGACCGCCGCCACATCAATACCGATTCCGATTCGGAAGTGCTGCTCAACGTGCTGGCGCATGAAATCCAGGAAGCGACGACGGGCCTGAACCTGGACCCGGAAGCCATCTTCAAGGCCGTGACTGTGCTGAACCGTCGCGTCAAGGGCGGCTATGCCGCCGTCGCGCAAATCGCCGGCGTGGGCTTGCTGGCCTTCCGCGACCCGCACGGCATCCGTCCGCTGTGCCTGGGCATCAATGAAACGGAGCAGGGTCCCGAATACCTGATCGCTTCCGAATCCGTGGCCCTGGAAGGCATGGGCTTCCGCTTCGTGCGCGACATCGGCCCCGGCGAAGCCGTCTTCATCGATGCCGACAAGAAATTGCACAGCGCCCAGTGCGCCGACAATGCCAGCCTGAACCCGTGCGTGTTCGAATTCGTCTACCTGGCCCGTCCCGACTCCGTCATCGACGGCGCCTCCGTGTACGCCACGCGCCTGAAAATGGGCGAATACCTGGCCGAGAAGATCCGCGCCGAATTGCCAGGCGTGCATATCGACGTGGTCATGCCGATTCCCGATTCCTCGCGTCCGGCCGCCATCCAGCTGGCCATGGCGCTGAACATCGAATACCGCGAAGGCTTCATCAAGAACCGCTACATCGGCCGCACTTTTATCATGCCGGGCCAGGCGGCGCGCAAGAAATCCGTGCGCCAGAAGCTCAACGCGATCCCGTCCGAATTCAAGGATAAAGTGGTCTTGCTCGTCGACGATTCCATCGTGCGCGGCACCACCAGCCGTGAAATCGTGCAGATGGCGCGTGAAGCGGGCGCGACGAAAGTCATCTTCGCCTCGGCCGCGCCGCCCGTCATCTATCCGAACGTGTACGGCATCGACATGCCGACGCGCGACGAGCTGATCGCCTACGGCCGCACGACGGAAGAAGTGTGCCGCGAAATCACGGCCGACTACCTGGTCTACCAGGATATCGGCGCGCTCAAGCAGGCGATCGCCGACGTCAACCCGGCCCTGACCAACTTCGAGGCCTCGTGCTTCGACGGCGTCTACGTGACGGGCGACGTGTCGCAGGAATACCTGGACCGTCTGGAATATGCGCGCCACCATCCGAAGGCGGCAGCGCCCGAAGATACGCCGCGTTCCCAGCTGAACCTGAACCTGGCAACGACAGAAGCGTAATTATCTTGCCCGGCTAGCGCCGGGCTTTTTTTGCTCCGCGATCATGAACGATAAAAAAAACTACGGCTTTACCACCACCATCCTGCATAACGACCGCCGCAAGGGCATCGAGCATGGTTCGCTGCACAAGCCCGTGCACACTTCCGTCGCGTTTGGTTATGCCGATGCGCGCCAGCTCGCTTCCGTATTCCAGGGCAAGGAACCCGGTTTCCGCTATGGCCGCCAGGGCAACCCCACCGTGTCCGCGCTGGAAGACAAGGTCAACAAGATGGAAGACGGCGTCGCGACCTTGTGCTTCGCCACCGGCATGGGCGCCATCGGCGCCGTGGTGCAGTCGCTGCTGCGCGCGGGCGACCATGTCGTCTCGTCGGCCTTTTTGTTTGGCAACACCAACAGCCTGTGGCAAACGGTGACGGGGCAGGGCATCGCCGTGTCCTTCGTCGACGCCACCGAGGTGGCCAACGTGGCGGCCGCCATCACGCCTGCCACGCGCATCGTGTTCGTGGAAACCATCGCCAATCCGCGCACGCAGATCGCCGACCTGAAAAAAATCGGTGACCTGTGCCGCGAAAAGGGCATCTTGTACATCGTCGACAACACGATGACGACGCCGTATTTGTTCCGCCCGAAAGCCGTGGGCGCGGGCCTCGTGGTCAATGCCTTGACGAAATCCATCGGCGGTCACGGCAATGCATTGGGCGGCAGCTTGACGGACACGGGCGTGTCCGACTGGACGCAGTATCCGAATATTTTCGAGAATTACAAGAAGGCGGCGCCCGCGCAGTGGGGCATCGCGCAGATCCGTGCCAAGGCCTTGCGCGACTTCGGCGCGTCCCTGGGGCCGGAAGCGGCGCACCATATCGCCGTCGGCGCGGAAACCATGGCCTTGCGCATGGACCGCACCTGCTCGAACGCCCTGGCGCTGGCCACCATGCTGGCCGCCGATCCGCGAGTGGCGGCCGTGCACTACCCGGGCTTGGCGTCGCACCCGCAGCACGCCTTGGCGAGCGACCTGTTCCGCAGCTATGGTTCGCTGTTCAGCTTTGAATTGAAGGATGGCATCGATTGCTTCGATTTCCTCAATCGTTTGAATCTGGCTATTCCCGCGAGCAACCTGGGCGACACGCGCACCCTGGTCATTCCCGTCGCCCACACGATCTTCTATGAGATGGGCGCCGAGCGCCGCGCCAGCATGGGCATCGCCGAATCGCTGATCCGCGTCTCCGTCGGTATCGAGGATGAGGTGGATCTGCTTGAGGATTTCCGCCAAGCACTCGATGTATAAGTCGCCGGACAAATGAAAAGGGCCGCAACAGTCATGCTGTTGCGGCCCTTTGTTCGTGCAGTCGTTTAATGCCAGTTGCGCATCAGTCCCACAGCCAGGCCTTCCAGGGCGAATTCATCTTTCGGCAGCAGTTCGATGACGGAAACTTAGGTGTCAGAACTTAGGTGTCAGGCATGAGAAGGGGCCGCAACTAAAAACTGGGGTCAGACCCGGCGGGTCTGACCCCGGCAGGCAACTTAATGCCAGCTGCGCATCAAGCCGACTGCCAGGCCTTCCAGGGCAAATTCATCTTCCGGCGACACGGTGATGACCTTGAAATCCGGGTTTTCCGGCAGCAATTCGATGACGGAACCCGTCTTCTTGTAGCGCTTGACCGTGACTTCGTCGCCGATGCGGGCCACGACGATCTGGCCATTCTTGGCGCTGTCGACCTTTTTGACGGCCAGTAAATCGCCATCCATGATGCCGGCGTCGCGCATGGACCAGCCGCGCACCTTCAGCAGGAAGTCGGGCTTGGCCGAGAACAGGGCCGGGTCCACGTTGTAGCTCGCTTCCAGGTTTTCCTGGGCAAGGATGGGCGAACCGGCGGCCACCCTGCCGATCAGGGGCAGCGACATCAGCAGCGCCGCCGGCACTTTCGATGGCGGCGCTTCGGCTGCCGCGCCGATCAGGCGGATGCCGCGCGAGGTGCCGGGCGAAATCTCGATCGCGCCCTTGCGGGCCAGGGCCTGCAAATGCTCCTCGGCCGCATTGGCCGATTTGAAACCCAGTTCATTGGCAATTTCGGCACGGGTGGGGGGAAAGCCCGTGTTTTCAATCGCGTCCTTGATCAGGTTCAGGATTTGTTCTTGTCGTGCTGTCAGCTTGATCATGAGCGGTGGGTGCATACTAAAATGCTGTCTATATGAACAGTCTGTATTTTTGTACAGTATCGCCCACTATGCAAGGGGATTTCCGTGTTTTCGGCGAATTTCGCAAGAAATACTTGTTCCCGGTCGAAAAGCACGGTGGTCCGCGGGCTTTTCGGGCACTGGCGCAAGCAATGATTGAAACGTTTGCAAAAGGCGGTTATAATCTTCGGCTGACCTTCCCACACCCGTCTTGACGCCGGGGTGGGCGATTATCAATCCGACCTGAAGGAGTTTGCATGCGTCATTATGAAATAGTCTTTATCGTCCATCCGGACCAAAGCGAGCAAGTGCCCGCGATGATCGAACGCTACAAAGCCAGCGTAACCACCCGCGGCGGTTCGGTTCACCGCGTGGAAGATTGGGGCCGCCGTCAAATGGCTTACTCGATCCAAAAGCTGCCTAAAGCACACTACATCTGCCTGAACATCGAATGCGACAACGAGACCCTGGTCGAGTTGGAAACAGCATTCAAATTCAATGATGCCGTGTTGCGTCACCTGACCGTTAAAATGAAGAAAGCTGAAACAGCTCCTTCGCCGATGATGAAATCGGTACAACGCGAAGACGCGGCCAAAAGCCACCGCACCGAAGCACCAGCAGCCGCTCCAGCCGCAGCAGCAGCTTAATTTTTGACCAGGATCGTGCGCTGAACCAGCTACAAGTCACCGCCATCATTGCCGAGCGCGAAATATTGCGCTATACCCCGGCAGGGCTGCCGATTGTGAATGCAGTATTGCAACACAGTTCGCAGCAGATGGAAGCAGGGATTGCCCGTTTGACCGAGTTTGATGTTGCCGCGCTAGCCGCTGGCGAAATTTCAGGCCGGTTCAGTCAGGCAAGCTTGGGCGGGGTGTATCAGTTCACGGGTTTCCTGGCCAGGAAGAGCCGCAACAGCAAGAGTTTGGTGTTTCACATCATTGATTTTAGTGCAGTCAATTCTGACTAGCGCATTTTAGATACAGGAGCCTGACATGGCATTCGGTAAAAAGTTCGACAAAAATAAGCTCAAGCTTAAAGAAAAACGCAAACAGCAAAACCCTTTGTTCAAACGTAAGAAGTTCTGCCGCTTCACGGCAGCTCACGTTGAGCAAGTCGACTACAAAGACGTCGACACGCTGAAAGACTTCGTCCAGGAAAACGGCAAGATCATGCCAGCACGCCTGACCGGTACCAAAGCGCACTACCAGCGCCAAGTCGACACCGCAATCAAGCGCGCTCGCTTCCTCGCGCTGCTGCCATACACCGATCTGCACCACGCTTAATCGGTCAGATATTCCTGGAGAAGAACTATGCAAATCATTCTGTTAGAAAAAGTTGTAAACGTCGGTAACCTCGGCGAAGTCGTCAAAGTCAAAGACGGTTACGCACGTAACTTCCTGATCCCGCAACGCCTGGCACGTCGTGCTACGGCAACCGCTGTGGCTGAATTCGAAGTCAAGCGCGCCGAACTGGAAAAAGCTGCTGCCGCCAAACTGGCCGCATCGCAAGCCCAGGGCGAAAAACTGAGCGGCCTGACCGTTCAAGTTGCTCAAAAAGCTGGCGTCGATGGCCGTCTGTTCGGTTCCGTCACCAACTTCGACATCGCTGAAGCGCTGACCAAGCAAGGTTTTGCTGTTGAAAAAGCACAAATCCGCATGCCTACCGGCCCGCTGAAGATCGTTGGCGAGCACAACGTTTCGGTTGCTCTGCACACCGACGTGGTCGTGGAAGTTGTTATCGCTGTCGTTCCAGACGCGAACGCGTAATCGCCTGCGGGCCTGGCCCGCAAGCGCTGCCGCACTATGAAAAGCCGGGTTCGCCCGGCTTTTTTGTGGCCTTTTTTTCGCTCATTTTCAGCCCTTTATTTTTGCCGGCACGCCGAAGCGGGTATAATTCGCGCCATGAACGCCCCCTCTGATCCGCAACTGGATTCCCTCCGTATTCCGCCGCATTCGATCGAAGCAGAACAATCCGTTATCGGTGGTCTGCTGCGCGACAATGCCGCCTATGACCGCATCGCCGACTTCATGCATGCGGAGGATTTCTATCGCTATGACCATCGCATCATCTTCGAGCAAATCGTCAAGATGGTTAACGCTTCCAAGCCAGCCGATGTCATTACTGTTTTTGAAACCCTGACCCAGCTCGGCAAGGCCGATGACGTGGGCGGACTCGCTTACCTGAACGCCATGGCGCAAAACACGCCATCGGCCGCGAACATCCGGCGCTATGCCGAGATCGTGCGCGACCGCGGCGTACTGCGCAAACTTATCACCGTCGCCGACGATATCTCCGGCACGGCCTTCAGCCCGCAAGGCAAGGAAGTCAAGCAGATGCTTGACGAGGCCGAGTCGAAGATTTTCGCCATCGCCGAAGAAGGCGCGCGCGGCGCCCAGGGCTGGACCGCCATCCAGCCCCTGCTGACGCAAGTGGTCGAGCGCATCGACGAACTGTACAGCCGCGACAACCAGAGTGAAATCACGGGCGTGCCCACCGGTTTCATCGACCTCGACCGCATGACCTCGGGTCTGCAGCCGGGCGACCTGGTGATCGTGGCGGGCCGTCCGTCGATGGGCAAGACGGCGTTTTCCGTCAACATCGGCGAAAACGTGGCCATCGACAGCGGCTTGCCCGTGGCCGTGTTCTCGATGGAGATGGGCGGCGCCCAGCTGGCCATGCGTATGCTCGGCTCCGTCGGACAGCTGGACCAGCACCGCCTGCGCACGGGCCGCCTGAACGACGAAGACTGGCCGCGCCTGACGAATGCAATCCAGAAGATGAACGACGCGCAGTTGTACATCGATGAAACGCCGGCGCTCAATTCCATCGAATTGCGCGCCCGTTCGCGCCGTTTGTCGCGCCAGTGCGGCAAGCTGGGCCTGATCATCGTCGATTACTTGCAACTGATGTCGGCCAATACGCCGGGCGACAACCGCGCCACGGAGATTTCCGAGATTTCGCGTGGCTTGAAAGGCCTGGCGAAAGAACTCGGTTGCCCCGTGATCGCGCTGTCACAGTTGAACCGCTCGCTGGAACAACGCCCGAACAAGCGTCCCGTGATGTCCGACTTGCGCGAATCGGGCGCTATTGAGCAGGATGCCGACGTGATCCTGTTCATTTACCGCGACGAGGTGTATAACCCCGACTCGCCGGACAAGGGGACGGCCGAAATCATCATCGGCAAACAACGTAACGGTCCAATCGGCAGCATCCGCCTCACCTTCATGGGGCAGTACACCAAATTTGGCAATTACAGTGGTGGCCTGGCGCTTTACCAAGGCGACTAAGACTCAGCAGCACTGATATTCCATTGGCCGCCCCCTCATACGGGGCGGCTTTCTGTAGTAAATAACACGACTCAATGCTTAACGGAGAATGACATGTTTGGACGCTTGATGCCCACTGAGGGCAAGTTTTTTGAATTGTTTAACCAGCACGCGGAACTGTGCGTCAAGGGCGCGAAAGAGATGCTCGGCCTGATGACCAATTTCGACGACCTGGAAAACCGCGTGCACGCGATCGAAAGCATCGAGAAACAGGCGGACAAAGTCACCTACGCCACCGTGGAAATGCTGCACAAGACCTTCATCACGCCGATCGACCGCGACGACATCCATCAGCTGATCACGCGCCAGGACGATATCCTCGACCTGCTGGAAGACGCGGCGCAAACCGTCTCGCTGTACGACTTGAAAGCCGTCACGCCGGAAGCCAAGCGCCTGGCCGAACTGGTGCTGGCCTGTACCGAGAAAGTGCGCGACGCCGTCGCCATGCTGCACAACATGGACAACTCGCGCAAGATCGTCGCCATCTGCGAAGAAATCGACCGCCTGGAATCGGACGCCGACCACGTGATGCGCGCCGCCATGTCCAAGCTGTTCCGCGACGAGCCGGACGTGCGCAACCTGATCAAGCTGAAAGCGATCTACGAAATTCTGGAAACCGTGACCGACCGTTGCGAAGATGTGTCCAATATTATCGAAGGCATCATCGTCGAAAACGCGTAAGCGTTGGGCCTGTCCTGAACCAGAATCAGAAAAGAAACTATAATGACCATACAAATCAGCATCTACGTGCTAGGCCTGTTGATCGTCCTCGCGCTGCTGTTTGACTTCATGAACGGCTTCCACGATGCCGCCAACGCGATTGCCACGGTGGTCTCGACGGGCGTATTGAAACCGCAGACCGCGGTTGCCATGGCCGCCACGTTCAACTTCGTCGCCATCTTCGTGTTCCACCAGCTGACCGTGGCCGCCACGGTGGGCAAGGGCACCATCGACCCGGCCGTGATCGACCAGTACGTGATCTTCGGCGCGCTGATGGGCGCCATCTTCTGGAATTTGTTTACCTGGTACTACGGCATTCCCTCGTCGTCCTCGCACGCCCTGATCGGCGGCCTGGTGGGCGCCGCTGTGGCCAAGTCGGGCACGGGCGCGCTGGTCGCGGCCGGCCTGTGGAAAACCGTGGCCTTCATCGTCATCGCCCCCGTGCTGGGCTTCGTGTTCGGCTCCATCATGATGCTGATCGTGTCGTGGATTTTTGTCCGTTCGACGCCGCGCAAGGTCGACAAGTGGTTCCGCCGTTTGCAACTGGCATCGGCCGCGGCCTATAGCCTGGGCCACGGCGGCAACGATGCGCAAAAAACCATCGGCATCATCTGGATGCTGCTGATCGCGGCCGGCTACTCGAACGTGAACGACCAGATGCCGCCGATGTGGGTCATCATCTCGTGCTACACGGCCATTAGCTTCGGCACCCTGTTCGGCGGCTGGCGCATCGTCAAGACCATGGGCCAGAAGATCACCAAGTTGAAACCCGTCGGCGGCTTCTGCGCCGAAACGGGCGGCGCCATTACCCTGTTCGTCTCGACGGCGCTGGGCATTCCCGTGTCGACCACGCACACGATCACGGGCGCCATCGTCGGCGTCGGCTCGGCGCAAAAAATGTCGGCCGTGCGCTGGGGTGTTGCCGGCAATATCGTCTGGGCCTGGATCTTCACGATTCCCGCTTCCGCGTTCGTGGCGGCAGTGGCCTGGTGGATTGGCCACCACATCATGTAATGGATAGCCAACGCCAGTAAAAAGGGAGCCTTGCGGCTCCCTTTTTTTATGCGCCGGCCAGTTCCACCGTCAGCCCCTCGCTGGCGAGGAACACCTGCAGGCCGGCCAGGCGGCTCGCATAGCGGCCCATCACGTCGGCAAACACGGCCTCGAGCTGCTCGTCGCTGCGGGTCGGTTCGTGGTGGGTGCAGTACAGGTGCCGCGCGCCGCAGCGCAGGGCCAGGTCGAAGGCGGCGTCGAAGGTGCCGTGGCCCCAGCCCTGCTTGCCCGGGTATTCTTCGCGCGTGTACGAGCAATCCATGATCAGCGCATCGACGCCGGCGACCAGCGCATCGATGCCGGCCTGGCGCTGCGCATTGCGCGCCGCGCAGGCCGCATGCTCGGCGTGGCCGGGCGGATGCAGGTTGTAGAACGGTTCATGGTCGCCGCTGAAAAACAGCGAGGCGCCGCCGCAGTCGATGCGGTAGCCGAGGTTGACCACCGGATGGTTCATTTCCGCGCCGCGCACGCGCGCGCCGCCCACGTCGACGGCTTCGCCGGGCGCCAGGGTGCGGTACTCGATGCAGGCCGCCATGGCCGCTTCGCTGACGGGAAAATAACTGCCCTGCAGCTGCACCGCCATCACGTGCTCGATGCCGCGCCCGCTGTTGCCGTCCAGGGCGCCATGCAGGCGCATGCGGTTGCCGGCCACGAACAGGGGCGAGAACATGGGCAAGCCGTGGATGTGGTCCCAGTGGCTGTGCGTGATGAAGACGTGCGCGTCGACGGGCTGGCCCGGCGGCAGTTGCTGCGCCAGCGCGAAGATGCCGCTGCCGGCATCGAGAATGATCAGGCTGTCGTTGTCCGTGCGCACTTCGATGCACGTGGTGTTGCCGCCATAGCGCGCCGTGCGCGGGCCGGGGGAGGGGATGGAGCCGCGCACGCCCCTGAACGTGAATTTCATTCAGTACCTTGTTACAGTGTAATTATTGTTGATTCTATTCTAATTAATGAGATTGGCGGCAACATTTATGCGTGTTGCGTTACGGAAAGTAATTTCATTTTGTTGTGACTAAGTAATGTACAGTGCGCAGGGTCGCCGTTACACTGGCGCTTGCCGACTTCCCCTTTTTTGCTTGCCCATTACCTGATTGCCACCAATATGCCTCAGCTGCACCCTGAGAAAATCGCCCACAGACTGGAGC
The DNA here is from genome assembly GCF_001758625.2 of Janthinobacterium sp. HH102. Taxonomy (NCBI): domain Bacteria; kingdom Pseudomonadati; phylum Pseudomonadota; class Betaproteobacteria; order Burkholderiales; family Oxalobacteraceae; genus Janthinobacterium; species Janthinobacterium sp. HH102. The sequence continues at coordinate 4,939,872 of NZ_CP062062.1, read as the reverse complement.
AATTGACCGAACTCAGCGTCGCGCTCGGCCACGGCCTGGGCGGTGAGGGGCGCGACATTGGCGCGCTGCTGCAGCGCATCGTGCTGCTGGCGAAAAGCATGAGCGGCGCCGACGGCGCCACCTTGTACCGGCCCGCGCTTGACGGGCGCCAGCTGGCGTTCGACATCAGCGTCAACGACAGCCTGGGCATCGCGCAGGGGGCGGACATGGGTTTGCCGGGCGTACCCCTGTTCGATGGCGCCGGCCAGCCCAACCTGGCGTCGGTGGCCGCGTATGCGGCGAACATGCGCCGCAGCGTGAATATCGCCGACGTCTACCGCGACGAGGTCTTCAATTTTTCCGGCATGCGCGAGTTTGACCGCCACCATGGCTACCACACGCAATCGATCCTGACGGTGCCCATGAGCGATCACGAGGGCGACTTGATCGGCGTGCTGCAGCTGGTCAATGCCAAGGATGGCGAGACGGGCCAGGTGCGCGCCTTTTCCTCCACCGACCAGCGCTTCATCGAGGCGCTGGCCGCGCAGGCGGGCGTGGCGCTGACGAATCAGCTGCTCATCTCTCAGCTGGAAGAGCTGCTCGAGTCGCTCGTTACCCTGATCAATATCGGCATCGATGAAAAGTCGCCGTACACGGGACGGCATTGCCAGTTCGTGCCCGAGCTGACGATGTTGCTGGCCGACGCCGCGCATGCGACGCAAACGGGGCCGCTGGCCGATTTCCGGCTCAGCGACAACGAGCGCAAGCAGCTGTGGCTGGCCGGCCTGCTGCACGATTGCGGCAAGATCACCACGCCCGTGCACGTGGTCGACAAGGCCACCAAGCTGGAAACCATTTTCGACCGCATCGCCCTGATCGACACGCGCTACGAAGTGCTGCTGCGCGACGCCGAGATCGAGGCCCTGCGCCTGCAGGCCGCGCAGCCGCAACAGAAGGACGCCATTGCCCGCGCGCTGGAGCAGGAGCAGGCGGCGCTGCGCGAAGAGCGCGATTTCATCCGCACGGTCAACATCGGCGGCGAGAGCATGGCGCAGGCCGACCAGGAAAGGGTGCGGCAGATCGCCCGGCGCCGCTGGCGCGCGGCCGACGGCGAACTGCGCGATTTTCTCGACGCCGACGAGACGGAGAACCTGACCATCCGCGCCGGCACCCTGACGGCGGCCGAGCGGGCCATCGTCAACAACCATATCAGCGTGTCGATCCGCATGCTCGAAGCGCTGCCGTGGCCCAAGCACCTGCAAAAGGTGCCCGAATATGCGGGCGGCCACCATGAGCGCATGGATGGCAAGGGTTATCCGCGCGGGCTGACGAAAGAGCAGATGTCGGTGCCGGCGCGGCTGATGGCGATTGCCGACATTTTCGAGGCGCTGACGGCGCGCGACCGGCCCTACAAAAAGGGCAAGTCGCTGTCCGAATCGCTGCGCATCCTCGGTAACTTCAGCCTGAACGGCCATATCGACCCGGAGCTGTTCGACGTTTTCATCCGCAGCAAGGTCTATCTGACCTTCGCTGAAAAGCACATGCATCCGAGCCAGATCGATGCCGTCGACGAGGCGGCCATTCCGGGCTATACCCCTTGAAGCTGCCGCAGTCCTGGCGCAAGCATGGGGCGCGGTCGCTGCTGGGCATAATGCTGACCGTGGCGGCGGCCGTGCTGTGCCTGGCCGGCAACGACACGATCGCGCGGCTTGACGCCATGCTGGGCGACTGGCGCATGCGCTTTGATGCGCCGCAGCTCGACCGCCGCATCGTCATCGTCGACATCGACGAGCAAAGCCTGGCCCGCGTGGGCCGTTTTCCCTGGAGCCGCGACGTGCAGGCGCGCCTGGTGCGCCAGCTCACCGGCCATTACGGGGTGGCCGCGCTGAGTTTCGATATCTCGTTTCCCGAAGCGGACACCAGTTCCGGTTACGCCGTGCTGCAAGGCCTGGCGCGCGGCGAACTGGCCGGCGTGGCCGGCTTGCCGGCGCAGCTGGAAAAGCTGCGCCCGGCCATGGACTACGACGGCCTGTTTGCCGAGGCCATGCGCGGCCAGCCCGTGGTGCTCGGCTACAGCGTCTCGGAGCAGCAAAGGAAGGGCGTGCTGCCCAGGCCCGCCTTTACCGTCGCCGATTTGAACGGGCGCACGGTCACGGCCTACGTGGCGCGCGGCTACGAAGCCAATATCGCACCCCTGCAGGCGGCCGCGCAGGGCGCCGGCATCTTCACGGCGCTGACCGATGCCGACGGCGTCGTGCGTTCCTCGATCCTGTTGCAGCGCATCGGCGACGGCTATTATCCTTCGCTGTCGCTGGCCACCGTCGCCGTCTACCTGCAGGCGCGCGCCATCGCTCCCCGTTTCACGGGCACGGCCGATACCCTGTCGGCGCGCGAACTGGCCAATGGCGGCCTCGAACACATCATGCTGTTCACGCCGCGCGGCGCGATGGCGATTCCTGTCGGCGAAGCCTTGACGACCACGGTGCAGTACCGCGGCGCGGGCGGCCCCGATGGCGGCGCCTTCCGCTACGTGTCGGCCGCCGACGTGCTGGCCGGCACGGTGCCGCCCGCGCTGCTCAAGGGCGCCATCGTGCTGGTGGGCACCACGGCGCCCGGCTTGAACGATATCCGCGCCACGCCCGTGAATGCCGAATATCCGGGGGTGGAGGTGCACGCCAACCTGATCAAGTCCATGCTCGACGGGCGTTTCAAGGCGCGGCCCGACTACGCGCTGGCGTTGGAACTGGTGCAGATCGTGCTGTTTGGCCTGCTGCTGGCGGGCGCCCTGGCCGTGCTGCCGCCGGCTGGCGTGATGCTGGCTACCGTGGCCGCGCTGGCCGCCGCCATCGGCATCAACCTGTACCTGTACGCCGTGCACGATCTGGTGCTGGGCGGTGCCGTGCTGTTGCTGCTGATCCTTGCGCTGTTCATCGCCAACCTGGCGTGGGGTTACTTTTTCGAGGTGCGCAAGGGACGCGCGCTGGTGGCCCGTTTCGGCGAGTACGTGGCGCCCGAGCTGGTGGCCGAGATGGCCGACGATCCGCGCCGCTACACGATGGAGGGCGAGAACCGCGAACTGACGGTGCTGTTTGCCGACGTGCGCGGTTTCACGGCCATTTCCGAGCAGCTGGCGCCGGCCGCGCTGCGCGAATACATCAACGCATACCTGACGGCCATGTCGGAAGATATCCGCGACAGCCATGGCGGCACCTTGGACAAATACATCGGCGACGCCGTGATGGCGTTCTGGGGCGCGCCCGTCGCCTTTGGCGATCACGCCAGCCGGGCCGTGGCCAGCGCCCTGCTGATGCAGGCCAGCGCGGCGCGGCTGAACCAGCAATTTTGCGCGCGCGGCTGGCCGGCGCTGCGCATCGGCATCGGCATCAATACGGGGCCCATGCATGTGGGCGACATGGGCTCGCGCATCCGCCGCGCCTATACCGTGATGGGCGACAGCGTCAACCTGGCCGCGCGCCTGGAAGGCGCCAGCAAGCTGTATGGCGTGGGCATCGTGGTGGGCGAGGCCACGCGCGCGGCCGCCCCGGATTTCCTGTACCGCGAGCTCGACCGGATCAGGGTGCTGGGCAAGCAGGAAGCGGTGGCGATCTTCGAGCCGCGCTGCCTGCTGGCCGGTGCCGCAGCGGCCGAACTGGCGCAGCTTGAGCGCTGGCACGCGGTGCTGGCCCGGCTGCGCGCGCGCGACTGGGCGCAGGCAGGTGCGCAGCTGGCCCATTTGCAGGCGGACTTTCCCGGCGATGGCCTGTACCGGCTGTACGCGGCGCGCCTGGAGCAGTACCGTAACGCGCCACCGCCATGGGACTGGGATGGCGTGACAGCATTGCACAGCAAATAGCCCGCCATTCGCCGGAAAAGGCAAGCGATTGCGGCATTTTTTACCATGGCGTGCGCATTGTTTGTTGCATTGCGATAAAAAACAGGGGGAAATGTTAGAAATTTCTGACTGGAAACTAAAAGCCGTCTAAAATTTGTCTTCAATCCATTGCCGGACATGCTGGCGCCTGCGGGCCGCGCGCTTGTCCGGTTACACAAGAAATCCTTCACATGACATATCGTTTGGTGCACCTGCTTGCGGGTTCCGCGCTGCTGTTCGCCGTCGGCGCCGCCGGCGCCGCTGTTTCCATGGATGACGCCGCGCCTGCCACGCAGGGCGACGGCGTGCCGCGCTTCGAGATCCGCCGCTTCGACGTCCAGGGCAATACCCTGCTCACGTCCGCGCAAGTGCAGGCCCTGCTGGCGCCCTACACGGGAGCGCAGCGCGATTTTTCCGACATCGCGCGCGCCGTCGAGGCACTGGAGGGGGCTTACCGCGAGCGCGGTTACAGCGCCGTGCAGGTGCAATTGCCCGAGCAGGAACTGGAGCGCGGCGTGGTGCGCCTGAGCGTGCTGCAAACGCCGCTGGGCAAGCTTGCCATCGGCGGCAATACGCATGTGGACGAGGCCAACGTGCGACGCGCCTTGCCGTCTCTTCGCGAAGGCGAGACGCCGAACTTGCCGGCGCTGTCGCAAAGCCTGAGGCTGGCCAATGAAAACCCGGCGCGCAAGATCGAAGTGCGCCTGCAAGCCGATGAACCGGCGGGCACCATCGACGCCATCGTTACGGTGGCCGATGAAAAGCCCTGGAAAGCCATGCTCAACGTGGACAATACGGGCAATGCGCAAACGGGCAAGACGCACGTGGGTGTGGTGCTGCAGCATGCGAATCTGTTCGGCCTCGATCATGTCGCCAGCCTGCAATACACGAGCAGCCTGGAAAAGCCGGACAAGGTGGGCGTGTATGGCGCCGGCTACCACTTGCCGCTGTATGCGCTGGGCGACTCGATGGATTTTTTTGCCAGCTATTCGAACGTCGATTCGGGCAGCGTCTCGGCCGGCATTTTCGACCTGGCCGTCAGCGGCCAGGGCAGCATGGCCGGCATCCGCTACAACCAGAACTTTGCCCGCAGCGGCGATTTCGAACCCAAGCTCGTGTACGGCATCGACTACAAGGCTTACCGCAACAGCGTGCAGCTGTTCGGCATGGAACTGGGCGCCGACGTCACCGTGCATCCGCTCAGCGTCAGCTATATCGGCAACTGGACCTTGCCCACGGGCGAGACCAGCGTGGCGGTCACCTTCGCGCACAATATCCCTGGCGGCAAGCACGGCGCGCAAGCCGATTTCGACCGCGTGCGCGCGCACGCCAAGGCGGCCTACAACACGGTGCGCCTGAGCGCCAGTGCGGGACGCGTGCTGGCCGGCGACTGGCAATGGCGCGCGCTCGCCAACGCGCAGATCACGCCCGACGCGCTGGTGCCGGGCGAGCAGTTCGGCGCCGGCGGCGCCGCGTCCGTGCGCGGCTTTGCCGAGCGCGAGGTATCGAACGATTCGGGCGTCAACCTGAACCTGGAACTGTACACGCCGAACTGGTGCGGCCAGGCGCTCGCTTACCAGTGCCGCGCGCTGGCGTTCTATGACACGGCCTGGCTGCGCCGCAACCATGCGCTGCCCGGCGAAAGCGCGTCGCAAGGCATCAGCAGCGGCGGCCTCGGCCTGCGTTTGCTGCTGAGCCGCTACGCCAATCTGCAACTCGATTACGCCCATGTCGTCAATGGCGGCGACACGGGACAGCGGGGCGCCAACCGCCTGCATTTCCGCCTCGCCTTGGCCTACTAGCATCAGGATGAACACCATGCACAACCACGTCCAGCACGCCTCCGCTTTCATCCTGACGCCCGCCTGTTCATTACCGCTTGCGCCGCCCCTGCGCCGCACGGCGCTGGCACTGCTGCTGGCCGGCTGTTTCGGCGCCGCGCAGGCCAACCCCGCCTTGCCGCAGGTGGTCAACGGACAGGCCACGTTCAGCCAGCAGGGCAACATCTTTTCGATCACGAACACGCCCAACACCATCATCAACTGGCAGAGTTTTTCCATCCATGCGGGCGAAATCACGCGCTTCATCCAGCAAAGCGGCAATAGCGCCGTACTGAACCGCATTACGGGACAAGACCCCAGCAAGATCCTGGGCGCGCTCGAATCGAACGGCAAGGTCTTCCTGATCAACCCGAACGGCATCGTTTTCGGCCAGGGGGCGAAAGTGGACGTGAACGGGCTGGTCGCCTCCAGCCTGGGCATGACGAATGAGGATTTCCTGGCCGGCAAGCGCCAGTTCACGGCCGGCGGCGTGGCCGGCGGCGTCAGCAATGCGGGCATGATTAACGCGGGCAAGGGCGGGCAAGTGCTGCTGATCGCGCCGAACGTGGAAAACACGGGCATCATCACGGCGCCCAATGGCGAAGTGATCCTGGCGGCCGGGCGCAGCGTGCAGCTGGCCGACCCCGGCAATCCGCAATTGCGCGTACTGGTCTCTGCGCCGGCCGACCAGGCGCTGAACCTGGGCCAGATCATCGCCCAGGGCGGCAGCATCGGCATGGCCGGCGCGCTGGTCAGCCAGCGCGGCGTGCTCAACGCCAACAGCGCCGTCGTCGGCGAGAACGGCAGGATCGTGCTCAAGGCCAGCGGCAAGGCGCTGCTCGAAGCGGGCAGCGTCACCAGCGCCGCGGGCGCGGCCGGCACGGGCGGCCAGATCCAGGTGCTGGGCGAGCAAGTGGGTTTGCTGGGCAATGCGAAGATCGATGCCAGCGGCGCCACGGGCGGCGGCACGGTCTTGCTGGGCGGTGATTACCAGGGCAAGAACGCGGCCGTGCACAATGCGCGGCAAGTACTCGTCGGCAAGGATGCCAGCGTCAATGCCGATGCGATTGTCAGCGGCAACGGCGGCAAGGTCATCGCCTGGGGCAATGAATCGGCCCAGGTGCACGGCAGCATTTCCGCGCGCGGCGGCGCGCAAGGCGGCGACGGCGGCTTCGTGGAAACGTCCGGCCATTACCTGGCCGTCGACGGCATCCGCGTCAATACCAGCGCGGCGCGCGGCAAGCGCGGCAACTGGCTGCTCGATCCGTATGATATCGACGTGGTGCAGGGACCGGGCGGCAACCTTGCCAATGTCGATCAGTTCAGCGATATGCCGTCGACCGGCAGCACCAGCATCGGCGCCGATACGATCTCCGGCGCCACCAGCGACGTCACCTTGCAAGCCCTGCATCGCATCAATTTCAGCAGTTCGGTGAACATGCTCAATTCCGGCGTCAGCCTGACCGCGCAGGCGGGCGAAACCATCAATGTCTACGCCGCCATCACCACCAACGGCGGCAATGTGACCCTGTCGGCGAATGACCCTGCTAGCACCAGCGGCAACTATGGCCCGGGATCGAACGTCAATCTGAACGCGGCCATTACCAGCAACGGCGGCAACATTTCGCTATCGGGCGCCAGCATCGAGGGCGCCGCCACGGTCCATGTCGGCAACGGCAATCTGAGCTTGCGCGCGAATGACGCGCTGGGCGGCATCAATCTGTCGGGCGGCGCCGGCCAGCTTGCTGGCAACGGCATCGCCGGCCAGACGGTGACCCTGCAGGCCGACAATATCACCGTTGCCGGCGGCATCGACGTCGGCGGCACGGCGGGCGGCGCAAATGTCATCATCAAGCCCCTAAGCAGTGCGCGCAGCATCGACCTGGGCACCAAATCGGGTACGGCCCTCAGTTTGAACGCGGTTGAGCTGGCCGGCATCTCGGCCGCGTCGCTGACCATCGGCGACGGCACGAACACGGGCGGCTTGCGGATATCGGATGCGCTTGCCAGGACCGGCGATCTGCACCTCAATTCCGGTTCCGCCATCACGGCCACGGGCGCCGTGACGGTGGGCGGCAGCTTTGTGCTCGACGGTGGCGCCTGGGTGCAAAATGCGGCGGCCCTGCCAGGATTTAGCGCCAGAAACTTCACCATCGGCAGCGGCGCCAGTTTCCTGCGCGTGGCCGGCGGCGACGGTGCCGCCACACCTTATCTGCTCGCCGATATCTATGGCTTGCAAGGCATCGCCAGCCTCGGTCTGGGCAACAGCTATCGCCTGGCCGGCAATATCGACGCCAGCGGCACGGCGAACTGGAACGATGGCCAGGGCTTTGTGCCGATCGCCGGCAGCGGCAGCGGTTTTTCCGGCGTGTTCGATGGCGGCGGATTTACGCTCAGCAATTTGAAAATCGACCGCAGCCTGGTGCCTGGCCTGGCGGCAGGCCTGTTTGGCACGGTGCAGGGCGGCACCTTGCGCAACCTGACCCTGAGCGGCGGCAGCGTCACCGGCAGGGCGAACGTGGGCGCGCTGGCGGGCGAGGTCGTCAGCGGCACTATATCCGGCGTGAACAGCGGCGTCGCCGTCAGCGGCCAGCGCAATGTGGGCGGCCTGGTGGGCAGCAACGGCGGCGCCATCACGCTGTCGGCCAGCAGCGGCGCCGTCACCGGCGTCAATGCCGACAACGGCGGCGCCATCGGCGGCCTGGCGGGATCGAATGCGTCCGGCGCCAGCATCGCGACTTCGTACGCCACCGGCGTGGTGACGGGCGCGCGCGAAATGATCGGCGGCCTGGTCGGCAACAACCAGGGCGCGCTGAGCCAGTCTTATGCCACCGGCAATGTCACTGGCGCGCGCAGCATCGGCGGCCTGGTGGGCTTGAACGGCGGCAGCATCGACGATGCATATGCCAGCGGCGCCGTGGGCCGGGCCGTTACCGCCGATCCCATCCTGTCCATGGAAAACATGGGCGGGCTGGTCGGTGAAAGCACGGGCAGCGTCAGCCATGTCTTCAGCAGCGGCGCCGTGAGCGGCGACGGCTACGCGTCCGTGGGCGCGGTGGCCGGCCGCGTGTCCGCCGGTTCCCCGTTCAGCTATGGCTTTTTCAATTATGAAACATCGCTGGTGCAGACCGGTGGCGGCGGCTCCAGCGGCCGCAGCACGGCGCAGATGCGGCAGCAGGGCAGCTTCAGCGACTACAATTTCAGCAGCGTGTGGCGCATTTACGAAGGCTACACGACGCCGATGCTGAAGGCTTTCCTCAAGCCGCTGCAAGTGAACCTCGCGGGCAATGCCACGGGCAAGGTCTACGATGGCCAGCTGGCCGCCTTCCTCGGTTCGATCGCCTATGTGGGATTGATCGACGGCGACACGGGCGTGAATGGCAGCCTCGGCTACGGCAGCAACGCGCGCAACGTGGGCAGCTATGCGGCGACGGGCCTGTGGTCGACCAAGTACGACATCACCATGGGTGGCACGACGACCTTCGCCATCACGCCGCGCACCCTCAATGTGCAATTTAACGGCGTCAACAAGATCTATGACGGCACGACGGGCGCCGCGCTGGGTTTTGGCGATGACCGGGTTGCCGGTGACCGCCTGGACCTGTCGGCCCTGGCCAGCTTCAGCGACAAGAATGCGGGCGCGGGCAAGACGGTATTCGTGACGAACCTGAGCCTGGGCGGTGCCGATGCGGGTAATTACCTGCTGACCTCGACGGGCGGCACGACGCAGGCGACGATTGCGCAAAAACAATTGTCGACCTGGGTAGGCAGCGGCAGCGGCTTGTGGAGCGATGCGGCCAACTGGGACGGCGGCGTGGTGCCGGAAGGCGCGAACGTGCTGGCTGTCGACTTTAGCAACAGCAAGGGCATCGTGACCTACAGCGCGGCGGCCGGCAACACCATCCTGAAAAACCTGACGGCGTCCGCGGGCTTACTGCTGACGGGCGGCAGCCTGACCCTCGGTGACAAGGCGCCGGATAGTTCCCTGCTGGCCAGCCTGGAAGTCAACGGCGGCAGCCTGTTGCTGAACGGCAGCCTGTCGGCGGACCGTTACGTGCAAGGCGGCGGCGTGTTGAGCGGCAATGGCAACTTGCTCGTCGCCAACAGCTTTAATCAGACTGCCGGCGCCATCCGGCTGGCAGGCCAGCTGGCCATCACGCAAGCGGCTGGCGACTTGCGCTTCGCCAGCCTGGCGGCCAACGATGTGCAGCTGAGCGCCTTGAACGGCGCCATCGGCCAGGACGGTGCGCTGCTCGCCAGCAGCCTGACCGTGCAGGCGCGCGACGGCATCGTGCTGAGTAATGCGGGCAATCAGGTCAGCAGTTTTAGCGCCAGCAATCGTGCCGGGGGCGGCATTGCGCTGAACAATACCTCGGCGCCGGGCATCTTGACCCTGGGAACACTGACCACTGGCGCGGGCAATATCGCCATCGACAACACGGGCGGCGTCATGGCTGGCAATATCGATGCGAATGGCGGCAACGTCAGCGTGACGGCGCACAGCCCCGTCACCGTCAACGGCAGGATCGCGGGCAATGACATCGCGCTCAATGCCAGCACCGACGTGGTGCTGGGCGATGGCGCGCAGCTGGCGGCGGCGCGTGACATCAGCCTGATGGCGGGACGCGACATCAGTATCAATGGCAACTCCCGCGTAGCCAGCGGCGGCAATTTTACCGCCAGCGCGGAAGGCAATGTGCTGTTTGCGGACACGGCAAGTTTCACTTTGCCGGCCGCTGCCAGCATGAGCGTGCTGGCGAAAACGGGCAGCATCTCGGGCACGCAGGGCGTGCGTATCAATCGCCAGCGCACCAGCGTCGGCTTGCAGGCGCCGAATGGCACGGTAAGCATGGCGGATGCCATCTTCCTGCCCGTCACGACCGTCGAACAGCCCGTGATCGACGCCGCCACGAGCGCGGCCATCAATGACGCCTTGCGCATTATTAAGCAGGCCGACTATTCCAACGTCCCGCTCGCTTCCAAACTGCCGGCCAAGCCTGCTGACAAGGTGCCGGACGACAAGGATGTTGCCGCCTCCGCAGGTAACTCAACAGGACCTACAAAAAATGAATCTGTTAAAAAAATGTACTGCAATTAAGGCCTTCTTGTGGCTGGCCCTGATGTGCGTGGGCGCGCATGCCTGGGCCGGCCAGGTGGCCGGCACCGTCATGCAATTGAGCGGTCCGCTGATGGCGAAAAAGGCCGATGGCAAGGTGAAATTACTGGCCATCAAGTCGGAAGTCGAGCAGGGCGACACCTTGCTGACGGAAAAGGAGACCTATGCCTTGATCAAGCTGATCGACAATAGCGAAATCACCTTGAAACCGAATACCAGTTTCGTGATCGAGCAATTCAGCTACACGGCCGAGCAGCCCGATGGCGACCACGCCGTCTTCAGCCTGCTCAAGGGGGGCTTGCGTTCCGTCACGGGGCTGCTGGGCAAGCGCAACAAGGAGCGCTTCGAGATGAAGACGCCGGCCGCTACCATCGGCATTCGCGGCACGACATTTATTGCCGAGTATATTGGCCCGTCGACGCCTGCACTGTTGACGCCTGTGCTGTCGGCGCCTGCATCGTCGATGCCTCGGGCTCCCGGCCTGTATGTGCAAGTGCTCGATGGCCTGATCAATTTGACCAATCCTGCCGACACACTCAATTTCAGCGCCGGCCAGTTCGGCTATACGCCGAATTTCCGGCAGCCGCCGGTGGTGCTGCCGGCCAATCCGGGCATAAAGTTTGCGCCGCCGCCCGTGTTCAATTCCAGCATGCCCCCGACCGCCAGCAGTACCACGCCCGGCAAGTCGAACAACGTCGACTGCGAAGTACGCTAAGTTTCGCTTGACCTTCCCATCATGGTAGGGACGATCCTGTAGACATCACCTCTTATCTACAGGATCAGCGCCATGCAGCCAGCTTCCCCTTATTTGCAATCGTTCACGGTCGAAGGCATGACCTGCGCCTCGTGCGTGGCCCGCGTTGAAAAGGCGCTGGCGGCCGTGCCGGGCGTGACCAGCGCCAGCATCAACCTGGCCACCGATACGGCCAGGGTGGCGTCCAGCCAGAACGTTCCGCTGGCCACCTTGCAGGCGGCCGTGGACAAGGCCGGCTATGCGGTGGCGCAGCGCGAGATCGACCTGAGCATCGCCGGCATGACGTGCGCCTCGTGCGTGGGCCGGGTGGAAAAAGCCCTGCTGAAAGTGCCCGGCGTGCTGGCCGCCAGCGTCAACCTGGCCACGGAAAGCGCGCGCGTCAAGGTGACGGGCGACGCCGATGCGGGCGTCCTGATCGCCGCCATCGACCAGGCCGGCTATGCCGCCACGGTGCCCGCCGCCAGCCACGCCAGCGCGCCCGCGGCGGCGCCCAACCGCGACGGCATGAAAGTGGCGTTCGCGGCCGTTCTGGCCTTGCCATTGATGCTGCCCATGCTGTTCGAGTGGGCCGGCATCCATTTGATGCTGCCCGGCTGGCTGCAATTCGCGCTGGCCACGCCCGTGCAGTTTTACTTTGGTGCGCGTTTCTACAAGGCGGGCTGGAAGGCGGCGCGCGCCGGCAGCGGCAATATGGATTTGCTGGTGGCGCTGGGCACGAGCGCCGCGTATGGCTTGTCCGTCTATCAATGGCTGACGGCGGGCGAGATGCTGCCGCACCTGTACTTTGAAGCGTCGGCCGTCGTCATCACGCTGGTGTTGCTGGGCAAATGGCTGGAAAGCCGCGCCAAGCGCCAGACGGCTTCGGCCATCCGCGCGCTGCAAGTCTTGCGCCCGGAGGCGGCCCGCGTGCGCCGCGACGGCGTCGAGCTCGATTTGCCCGTGGAACAGGTGAAAGTGGGCGACCTGGTGGTTATCCGCCCCGGTGAACGGGTGGCCGTCGATGGCGTGGTGGTGGAAGGCGCCAGCCAGGTCAACGAGTCGCTGATCACGGGCGAAAGCTTGCCGGTCGATAAGCATCCGGGCGACAAGGTGACGGGCGGCGCCATCAATGCCGATGGTTTGTTGCTGGTACGTACCCAGGCCGTGGGCGGCGAGACGACCTTGTCGCGCATCATCCGCCTGGTGGAAGACGCGCAGGCCGCCAAGGCGCCCATCCAGCATCTGGTCGACAAGGTCAGCGCGATTTTTGTTCCCGTGGTGCTGGTGCTGGCGCTGCTGACCATGCTGGGCTGGTGGTTCGCCACCGGCGAGCTGGAGAACGCCATCATCAATGCAGTGGCCGTGCTGGTCATCGCCTGCCCATGCGCGTTGGGCCTGGCCACGCCGACGGCCATCATGGCCGGCACGGGCGTGGCCGCCCGCTACGGCATCCTGATCAAGGATGCGGAAGCGCTGGAAGTGGCGCACGCCGTCAATACCGTCGTGTTCGACAAGACGGGCACCTTGACTATCGGCAAGCCCGCCCTGGCGGCCCTGCATGCGCACGGCATCGACGAGGCCCGGCTGTTGCAGCTGGCGGCCAGCATCCAGCGTGGCAGCGAGCACAGCCTGGCTACGGCCGTGCTGGATGCGGCGGCCGCGCGCCACGTCGAGCCCTTGCCGGCCACGGCCCTGGCGGCCTTGCCGGGCCGCGGCCTGGCGGCGCATGTCGACGGCCTGGACCTGAAACTGGGCAGCACGCGGCTGATGCAGGAGTTACAGGTGGACATGGCGCCGCTGGCGGACCGGGCCTTGTCCCTGGAAAACACGGGCAATACGATTTCCTGGCTGGCCTCGGGTACGCAATTGCTGGGCCTGTTCGCCTTCAGCGACCAGGTCAAGCCGAATGCGCAGGCGGCTATTGCCCATTTGCACAGCCTGGGCATCCGCACGGTGATGTTGACCGGGGATAACCAGGGCAGCGCCGACGCCGTCGGCAAGCTGCTGGGCATCGACACGGTGGCGGCGAAAATGCTGCCGGCCGATAAAACCGCTAAAATTGTTGCGCTGAAAGGCGAGGGCGCGAAGGTGGCCATGGTGGGCGACGGCATCAACGATGCGCCCGCGCTGGCCGCTGCCGACGTGGGCATCGCCATGTCGACGGGCACGGACGTGGCCATGCATGCGGCCGGCATCACGCTGATGCGCGGCGATCCGGCCCTGGTGGCGGACGCCATCGATATCTCGCGCCGCACCTACAGCAAGATACGGCAGAATCTGTTCTGGGCCTTCATTTACAACCTGATCGGCATTCCGCTGGCCGCCTTCGGCTTGCTCAACCCCATGGTGGCGGGCGCGGCGATGGCCTTCAGTTCCGTCAGCGTGATCAGCAATGCCCTGTTGCTGCGCCGCTGGAAAGCCCGCAGTCATGCAGGCAGCGCGCATACCAAGGAGTCATAGGATGAATATCGGCCAGGCAGCCAGTGAAACGGGCGTATCGGCAAAAATGATACGCTACTACGAGAGTATTTCATTGTTAAAACCCAGCGCGCGCAGCGACGCCGGCTACCGCATCTACACGCCGAACGACTTGCACGCCTTGCGCTTCATCAAGCGCGGGCGGGGACTGGGTTTTTCGCTGGAACAGATCCGCGAACTGCTGTCGTTGTGGCAAAACGACCAGCGCGCCAGCGCGGACGTGAAAGGCATCGCCCTGGCCCACGTCGCCGAGCTCGACAAGCGCATCGCCGAACTGACGGAAATGCGCGACACGCTGGCCCACCTGGCGCAGTCGTGCCATGGCGATGACAAGCCCGATTGCCCCATCCTGCAAAGCCTGGGGCTGGCCAGCGACACGGAAGCGAAGGCTTGCTGCCATTGAGTTAAATCAACGGAGGTGCGTATGGCGTATGAACTGTATTACTGGCCCACGATACAGGGACGCGGCGAATTCATCCGCCTGGCCCTGGAAGAGGCGGGTGCCGACTACCGCGATATCGCCCGTTTGCCTGAACGCAAGGGGCAAGGCGTTCCCGCCATGCTGGCCTGCCTCGATGGCGGTGCTACGCCACAGGCCGCCTACGCACCGCCCGTGCTGCGCGACGGCGACTTGCTGATCGGCCAGACGACGAATATCCTCTTGTATCTGGGCCGGCGCCTGGCCCTGGCACCGCGCGCGGAAAGCGGCCGTTTATGGCTGAACCAGCTGCAACTGACCATGGCCGACTGGCTGACGGAAGTGCACGACACGCACCATCCGCTGTCGATGAATCAATATTATGAGGAACAGAAACAGGCGGCCATGCTGCGCAGCGCGGATTTCCGCGAAACACGGCTGCCGAAATTCCTCGATTATTTCACCCAGGTCCTGCTGAATAATCGCAGCCGGGGCCAGTATCTGGTGGGCGCAAAGCTCACGTATGGCGACCTGTCGCTGTTCCAGATGCTGGCCGGCTTGCGTTATGCGTTTCCGCAAGCCATGGCGCGCCTGGCGCCCGAATATCCGTTCCTGTCCGAGCTGCACGATATGGTGGCGGCGCGGCCGAACATCGCCCGCTACCTGAAGTCGAAGCGCAGAATTGCGTTCAATGAGGAAGGTATCTTCCGCCACTCCCCCGAGCTGGACGGATAAAAAAACAGCCGGCGCAAAGGCCGGCTGTCGTAATGCTGCTGTGGCTGTTACTGCGCGCTGGTAACGGGGTAGCCCGCCTCCACGATGGCGGCGCTGATGGCGCCCAGTTCGGCGGGTGATTCCACCGTGACGCGCTTGCTGGCCAGGTCGATCTGCACCTGGGCTTGCGGATCGATCGCCTGCACCGCTTTCGTGACCGAGCCGACGCAATGGCCGCAGCTCATGTTTTCAACTTGTAACTGATACATGGCAAGCACTCCTTGAATGATTAGGTACGTTCACTGTAATCCTTGCCCCGGTGGGAAGGTCAAGGGGAAGCTGGCGTGCGCATTAATTCAGCAGGAAATCGTCCGCTTGCATGGGCGGCGGCACGTTCTCGTCCTGCACGGATTCACGCAAGCTGATTTCGATGGCGCGGCACATGGCCGACAGCGGCAGGTCGTTGGCGTCTTCGCCGAACGGCTCCTCGATCTCGTCGCCCAGGGCATCGAGGCCAAAGAAAGTGTAGGCAACGATGGCGACGACGAAGGGCGTCATGAAGCCTAGCGAATCGACGAGGCCGAACGGCAGCAGGAAGCAGTACAGATAGGCTGTGCGGTGCAGCAACAGCGAATACGAAAACGGAATCGGCGTGCTGCGGATGCGTTCGCACGACGCGCCCGCCGCTACCATGGCCGAAACCGTGTTATCGATCTGTGCGGTGAGGATGCTGTCGATGCGGCCTTGCCGGACGCAGTCGGCCAGGTCGTGGCCCATCTGCAGCATCAGGTAGTCCGATGGATTCGATGCCTGGCAAGCCGCTTCCCATTCGGCCGGGCGCAGCAGCGGCCGCAAGTCGGCCGGTCCGCGCGTGTCGCGCAGCTGGTGGCGCAGGGCGTGGCAAAAGGCGATGGTGCGGTAAATCATGCGCACGCGCACATCTTCCAGGCCCAGCCTCGCGTGGGCCGGCGTGTCGCCGCGTATCATGGTCTGGCACTGGCGCGAGAAATTACGGCTGCGCAAGACCAGTTCGCCCCACAGCTTGCGCGCTTCCCAGTAGCGGTCATAGGCGGCCGTGTTGCGAAAGCCCAGGAAGATGGCCAGCGGCAAGCCGATCAGCGTAAACGGGATGGTGGTCAAGATCACCTTGTGGTCGAACAAGGTGCCGTGGCACCAGGTGACGAGGGTGGCGATCAGGGTATTGACGATGAGCGTGGTGCGGATGCGCGGCAGGACGGAGCCGCGCACCACGAGGAACAGCCTTAGCGCCGAAGGGCGCTCGCGCACGATCATGCTGCGCTCCTTGCTGGGGGCTGGGCTGGCGGGGAAGGGCGGGCCCGGTAATCGGTAAAAGAGGAAAGATGCAGTGGCAATGGCCGGGAACAAAAAGCCCGCGATGTATGCGGGCTGAGCAGGGTGTGCATGGGAAGCAGTGTAGGGGAGACGGTTTAAGTATAGGCCGCCGATCCGTTTCCAGCCAATTCACAGTGATAATGGGTATTATTCATTTCATGAATGAATATTTCATTTGTAAGTTATTGTGTGAATTTAGCTATCCGATTCCTGTCGCTGCCTGATCTTCTTGCGGTGTTCTTCCTGCTGCCGTTTCAGTGCGGCACTGGCCGTATAGCCGTTGCGGAACCACGCCGGGTTCTTGCCGCGGCCCGGCCGGGAGCAGTCAGCCAGGCTGGCCACGTCGGCGCAGTCGCAAGCGCAGTCCAGCAGAGGCACGTCGCAGTCGCAAAATCCCGCCTGGGCCTGGCGGCGCGCACTGCGCCGCGTCTGCGGATGCAGCGCCAGGTATCGGCGATGGTGTTCGCCGCAGGCGCGCAGACGCCGTTGCAGCAGCGCCAGTCCGGCGCGCAAGCCGTGACGCGCGATGACCTTGTAGCCATAGGCGGAGCAGCTGTCGCGCCCCGTCAGCACGCGGTAGGCGCAGCGAAATCCTTTCCAGGGAGATAGATGGCGCTGGTAGACGCGGATCGCCCACAGGACCAGGTGCTTGCCGCAGGTGTCGAAGGTGAAAATATTGCTTCCTTTGCCGTTTGCCTTGCGGCACTGACTCGAGCATACGACAGGTCTGCAAAAAAGAATAGCGGCAAGCCCGCATGCATGGGACACGTGGCAAAGAGAGATAGGCCGGTGCTCGCCATGCCGCCTGCGGCCATTCGCCGCTATGTTCGCGTGCGTACTGTCGCGCGGCGCGTCCGCCAGCATACTGCCCAGCTACCCCACGCAGTCCCGGGGTGCCAAGACCAAGGAAACCAGATGAGCTATCAGACCACGAATCCCTACAGCGAACAGATCGAGCAGACCTTCACATCGCATAGCGATGCGCAAATGGACAATATACTGGCCCAGGCAGCCACTGCTTTCGAGAGCGACTGGCGCCAGCGCAGCTTTGCCGAGCGCAAGGCAGTCGTCAAGAAAGCGGCCATGCTGCTGAAGGAACAAGGCGATGCCTTCGCCAAGCTGATCACCGTGGAAATGGGCAAGCTGTTCAAGGAAGCGCAGCAGGAAGTGTCGCTGTGCGTGAAAATCCTCGACTACTACGCGGATAATGCCGAGCAATTTCTCGCTCCCAAACAACTTGACGTCAAGCGCGGCGAGGCCAGCGTGGAAATCGCGCCGCTGGGCGTGATCTTCTGCGTCGAGCCGTGGAATTTCCCGTATTACCAGCTGGCCAGGGTCGCCGGTCCGAATTTGATGGCGGGCAATACCCTGGTAGTGAAACACGCGTCCAACGTGCCCCAGTGCGCACTGGCCTTTGAAAAACTGTTCCTTGACGCGGGCGCGCCGGCAGGCGCCTACAGCAACGCATTCTTGTCCAGCGAGCAAGTGGCCACCGCCATTGCCGACCCGCGCGTGCAGGGCGTGGCGCTGACGGGCAGCGAGCGCGCCGGCGCCTCTGTGGCGGCCACGGCCGGCAAGGCCCTGAAAAAAACCACGATGGAACTGGGCGGCAGCGATGCCTTCATCGTCCTGGACGACGCCGACATGGACCTGGCCGTCAAGCTGGCCGTCATCGGCCGCATCCAGAATGCGGGCCAGGTGTGCGACGGCTCGAAACGCTTTATCCTGCTCGACAGCATTGCCGATACTTTTGTCGAGCGCTTCCAGGCCGAACTGGCCAAGCTGCAGCCAGGCGACCCGATGGATGCCGCCACGACCCTGGCGCCGCTGTCGAGCAAATCGGCGCTGGAGCTGGCCGTCAAGCAAG
Source organism: Janthinobacterium sp. HH102 (assembly GCF_001758625.2). Classification (NCBI taxonomy): domain Bacteria; kingdom Pseudomonadati; phylum Pseudomonadota; class Betaproteobacteria; order Burkholderiales; family Oxalobacteraceae; genus Janthinobacterium; species Janthinobacterium sp. HH102. The sequence continues at coordinate 4,921,523 of NZ_CP062062.1, read as the reverse complement.
TCGGCCAGGCCGTTGAAGGCGGCGCGAAAGTGCTGCTGGGCGGCAAGCGCATTGAGCGTGCCGGCTACTTCATGGCACCGACCATCCTCACCGAAGTCACGCCTGGCAATCCCGTCTACTACCAGGAATTCTTTGCCCCCGTCGCCATGATTTTCCGCGTCAAGGATGACGACGCGGCGATCGCCCTGGCCAACGATTCTCCCTTCGGCCTCGGTGGCACCATCATCACGGCAGACGTCGCGCGCGGCAAGCGCCTGGCCAGCCGCATCGACACGGGCATGGTATTCATCAACTCGCCCGCCGTCACGGCGCCTGAACTGCCATTTGGCGGCGTGAAACATTCGGGTTACGGCCGCGAATTGTCCGACCTGGGCATCATGGAATTCGTCAACCGCAAGCTGGTGCTGGTCGGCTGACCGGGCGACCTTGGGGGCGTTTCCTTACGCCCCCAGCGCCTGCCAGCCATAGCAGCCGAACGCCGCTGCCCACGCCAGCAAGATCGCCAGCCCCGGCAGCAACAGCCATTTTGCTGCCGTCTCTTCCCACGTCACATACGGCTTGCCGCCGCGCGCGATGGCCAGCAGCGCCTGGCCGCCATTCAGACCGGCAAACGGCAGCAGATTAAAGGCGCACAGTTTCAGCGAGAACAGGGCGAACACCAGTGCAAAACCATGCGTACGGGCAAATGTTTCCCCTTCACCCAGCAATTCCTGCGCCCTCGACAACGGCGCCAGCGCGCCAGCGACGATGTGCCCGAAGGCGGCGATAAAGCGCTCCCAGCCCGAGGCTCCCATGATGCCCAGTGACAAGGCCAGCAGCACGGCCACGCCGCTCAAGGGCAGCAGGACCTGCTTCCACAGCGGCTGGAAGTTGTAGGCGTCAAGGCAGGGATCGTCGTCATACAAAGTTTCCTCACGCGTATCTTTCAGCACCAGATTGCCGGCCAGCGGCAGCAGCTTGACGCGCACTTTGCCCCAGGTCAGCAGGGTGGGACCGACGCCATAGCTGATGCTGCGCACCGTGATGCCGAACAGCCTGGCGCAGGCCGCCATGACGGAAATGTGGAGGAGCATAAAAACGATGAAGCAGAGCAGCAACTGCAGGGCGGGAGGCATCGGCAAGGTGTTCAGAAAGAAAGGAGCGGTATTAGAACATGCCGCAGGAAAAAGTCGCGCACATGAAAAAAGCCCCGCCTGCATCGCTGCAGCCGGGGCTTCGAATGACTGGGCAGCTTGCGCCGCCCGCTATAATTTACAGCACTTCGCTGGCGTGGTCGGCCAGACGCGAACGCTCGCCGCGTGCCAGGGTGACGTGGCCGCTGTGGGTCCAGCCCTTGAAGCGGTCGACCACGTAGGTCAGGCCGCTCGAGCCTTCCGTCAGGTACGGCGTGTCGATCTGGGCGATGTTGCCCAGGCACAGGATCTTCGTGCCAGGACCGGCGCGCGTGACCAGGGTCTTGACCTGTTTTGGCGTCAAGTTTTGCGCTTCATCGATGATGAGGAACTTGTTGACGAAGGTGCGGCCGCGCATGAAGTTGAGCGACTTGATCTTGATGCGCGAGCGGATCAGGTCTTGCGTTGCCGCACGGCCCCATTCGCCGCCATCGGAGTCGGACTTGTTCAGCACTTCCAGGTTGTCGTCGAAGGCGCCCATCCATGGCGACATCTTTTCTTCTTCCGTGCCTGGCAGGAAACCGATGTCTTCGCCGACGGGCACCGTCACGCGGGTGACGATGATTTCATTGTAGAGCTTGGTTTCCAGCACTTGCGCCAGGCCGGCAGCCAGGGCCAGCAGGGTCTTGCCGGTACCGGCCTGACCCAGCAGGGTGACGAAATCGCATTCCGGATTCATCAGCAGGTTCAGCGCGAAGTTCTGCTCGCGGTTGCGCGCCGTCACGCCCCACACATTGTTCTTCGTGTGGCTGAAGTCGCGCAGGGTTTGCAGCACTGCCGTCTTGCCGTTGATCTGCTTCACCTGGCCGTAGAACGGCGTTTCGCCGTTTTTCGGTTCCAGGTAGATGAACTGGTTGACCAGCAACGATGGAATGAACGGGCCCGTCACGCGGTAGAAGGTGGAGCTGTAGCCGTTCTTGCTTTCCTGCCACGATTCCATGTCCTTGCCGTGCTTGTTCCAGAAGTCGTCCGGCAATTGCACGATGCCCGAGTACAGCAAGTCCGTGTCTTCCAGCACATGGTCGTTGAAGTAATCTTCGGCCGGCAAGCCCAGGGCGCGCGCCTTGATGCGCATGTTGATGTCTTTCGACACCAGCACGACGGGGCGGCCTTCCTGTTCCGACTCGAGCGAACGCACGACGGCCAGGATCTGGTTGTCGGCCTTGCCCACTGGCAAGCCTGCCGGCAGGTCGGCGCTTTGCAAACGCGTCTGGAAGAACAGACGGCCCTTGGCGTCCTTGTTGCCCAGCTTGGACAGCAGGATGCCGTGTTCGATGGCGTCGTCATCCGTGTTGCTGATCAGGGCATCGAGCGTGCGCGACACCTGGCGCGCATTGCGGGCCACTTCCGTCATGCCCTTTTTGTGGTTGTCCAGCTCTTCCAGGGTCATCATCGGCAGGTACACATCGTGTTCCTCGAAGCGGAACAGCGACGATGGATCGTGCATCAGCACGTTCGTGTCGAGCACGAACAGCTTGCTGATGCCGCGCTGATCGGCGGCGCGGCTGGCGGACGACTTGAGCTGCACTTCCACAGGCTTGTGCTTGGCCGGATGCGGCTGCTCTGCCTGCTTGACGGGCTTGATCGGCGTGACCTTGCCTTTTGCCGCCGGCTTGGCTTTCGCTGCAGGCGCGGCAACGGCGGCAGGCGCGGCCGCAACCGGCGCCGGGGCTGGCACTGGCTTGGCGACCATCAGGGCCGCCACTTGCTTGATCTTCGTGGCCGCATTGCGGACCGGTTTGGCAACTTCGGCGATCGCCGCTTCAATGATCGGTGCAGCCACTTTCTTGGCTGCCGGGGTTTTGGTGGCCGGGCGCGCTGCGCCTGCGGTTGGGTAATCTTGGGTGGCCAGGATGGTGGCTGGCTTGCTCGGTAATTTTGGCAGTGGCATCAGGATCTCAATCAAAAAATTTCTGGAATGAATCGCCCATGGGCAGCCAGCTTCTGGCGGCACTTCTCATGGGGTGGATGCGGGGGAACAACAATGCTACAGGACGAATAACTGCCGGGAGGCCGGCAGCATGGCCGGTCATGGACGCCATCGGCGGGCTGCAGGCCCGTCTGGCGGAGTGGATGGAGGCGCTTCGTTGACTCAAAATGGCGATAGGTACCGTGAACTGAACTGCGGTTGAACCAGACTTGCTGGAAGCCGACAACGCGCATTGGATCAAAATGAACGATCAATTCAGATGCGCTACGAATTCCAGCACTTCTTCCACGTGAGTTGCGACCTTCACGCCTCTCCATTCTTTCACCAATCGGCCCTGGGCGTCAATCACAAACGTACTGCGCTCGACGCCGCGTACGGTCTTGCCGTACATCTGTTTCATCTTCATGACGTTAAACAGCAGGCAAACGGCTTCGTCCGGGTCGGAAATGAGCTCGAACGGCAGCTCCAGCTTGGCTTTGAAGCTTTCGTGCGAGCGCAGGGAATCGCGGCTGATGCCGTAGATTTCCACGCCGGCGGCGACAAATTGCGGATACGCGTCACGGAAGGCCATGTTTTCAGTGGTGCAGCCAGGGGTGTTGTCCTTCGGATAGAAAAACAGTACCGTGGCCTTGGCCGGGCGGCCCAGCAACTGAAAGGTCTTGCCGCTGGTCATGGCGGCACTAAAGTCGGGTATGCTAACGAGGGATTGGCTATCAGCCACAGGTTCTCTCCTGAACGGTGATCATCAGCGCTGGTTTTTAATCTGGCAACGCATCCAGGTGCAACAATACAGCATTCAGGCCGCTTTGCCCTGCACAATCAGGCGTCCCGAACGCCCGGGCAACTCATCCCAGGTGATGGGGCAAATTGGCAAGTCCGCATCTTTTATCTTTTCATAATAATCGCCCATCGCCGCAAACTGGTAGCCCTGGGCTTTCCAGCCAGTCAGCAGTTGTTCGAAAATGGGGGCGAGTTTCTGTCCTTCAAGTTCCGCATGCAAGGTATACACATGATCGCGCGGGTTGTCCGCCGTCAGTGACAGGATATGCGCGGCAACATTGCCGGTGGTGATCAGCTTGCCGTCGATTTCGCAGCCCAGCAGTTCGTCCAGGGTGGGCAGGGTGGTGGGCAATTGCACGCAGCGCAGGATGGTGTTGCCATTGCGCACGCGGTGCGGGCCATTGCCCGGATGCACCATTGCGCCGCGCGCGTCGAGCATGGCGCGGCCATCGGAGGCAAAGCGGTAGCCGGCCGTGTCGTGCTCGACAAAGGCGCTGACATTCATTTGCCAGCCGGCCGCGCCGTGCGTGTGCGGCTTGCTGCCGAACACCTGTTCGTAGCGGTTGGCGGCCTTGCGCATCATGGTAATGGTCCAGGCGGCGTTGCGCTTGGCCACATTGTCTTGCCACAGGGTGTGATCCCAGGTGTGGATGCCGCACTCGAAACCGGCATCGCGCACGGCGCGCAATTGCGCCGCGCACTGCTTGCCGATATCGGGTCCCGGCAGCAAGGTGCCGTACATCAATGTTTTCAAGCCGTAGTGCTCGACCACCGACGTGCGCGACACCTTGCTGAAAAAGCCGGGCCGCAAGGCGCGCCGCAGGGCCCAGCCCGTGTGGTCGGGGCCCAGCGAGAACAGAAAGGTGGCCTTGGCCTGGTGCGCGGCCAGCATGCGCACCAGATTGCCCATGCCTTCACGGGTGCCGCGATAGGTATCGACGTCGATTTTCAGGGTCAGGAACGGCTTGCTCAACATTAATCCATCAGGGCTTTGGCTTGGGCTACCTGGCTGCGGTAGGCGTCGAAAATATTGCGCAGGGAATCGGCCATGGTGGTGGTCGGCGCCCAGCCCAGCTCTTCGCAGGTATTCGTGATTTTCGGCACGCGGTTCTGCACGTCCTGGTAGCCGGCGCCGTAGTAGGCACCCGAAGTCGTTTCCACGATGTTCACGTGTTTCGCGCCTTCGGCGTATTCCGGGTACTCGGCGGCCAGGGTCAGCATCATGCCGGCCAGGTCGCGGATCGAATAGTTATTGGTCGGATTGCCAATGTTGTAGATCTTGCCGCTGGCGATGCCGTTCTTGTTGGCGATGATGCGGATCAGCGCATCGATGCCGTCGTCGATATAGGTGAACGCGCGTTTCTGCGCGCCGCCGTCGACCAGCGAGATGTTTTCGCCGCGCACGATGTGGCCGAAGAATTGCGTCACCACGCGCGAGGAACCTTCTTTTGGCGTGTGGATCGAGTCCAGGCCCGCGCCGATCCAGTTGAATGGACGGAACAGGGTGAAGTTCAAGCCTTCCATGCCGTAGCCCCAGATCACGCGGTCCATCAGCTGCTTGGCGTTCGAATAGATCCAGCGCGGCTTGTTGATCGGGCCGCAGATCAGTTCCGAGTTTTCCGGATCGAATTCCTCGTCATGGCACATGCCATACACTTCCGAGGTCGACGGGAAGACCAGGTGCTTGCCGTACTTGGCGGCCGAGCGCACGATAGGCAGGTTGGCTTCGAAGTCCAGTTCGAAGACGCGCAGCGGCTGCTTGACGTAGGTCGACGGCGTGGCGATGGCCACCAGCGGCAGGATCACGTCGCATTTCTTGACGTGGTACTCGACCCATTCCTTGTTGATCGTGATGTCGCCTTCGAAGAAGTGCATGCGCGACTTGTAGTTGTCATCTTCCAGCAATTCCGTGATGCGGTCCGTGTTCATGTCCATGCCGTAGACATGCCAGTCGGTGGTTTCCAGGATGCGCTTGGACAGGTGGTGGCCGATGAAGCCGTTGACGCCTAAGATGAGGACTTTTTTCATATGAGATTCTCTTGAGTGATATCAGTGTGTGCTGACGCGGGCGGTCAGACTTGCTTGCAATTGCTGAGCCGAAATCGGCTCCCCGGCAGCCCTCAGCGCGGAAATGGCCAGCATGCGGCCGTCTCCGCAGACGCCAAAGATGCAATTATCCACTACCGCCAAGCCTGGTGGCAAACTTCCTGCTGAATGCTTGCTTAAACGGGCTTTTTCGATGGTGTAAATAACATTGTTGACTTCGGTGAACGCGCCGGGATAGGGGGGCGCGACGGCCCGGTGCAGGTTGTACACCTGCTGCGCGGGTAACTTCCAGTCGATGCGGCCGTCTTCCGGCGTGCGGCCGCCAAAGTAGCCGCCCTGGCGCAGATCGTTGAGCTGGCGCGGCGCCGTGCCGTCCAGCAAGGCTGGCAGCACGTTCCACAAGGTTTGCTCCGCCGCCACCGTGACCTTGCCGAACACTTCGAACGCCGTGTCGTCGGGCAGGATGGGTACGGCCGTTTGCGCGACGATGGCGCCGGCATCGGGCTTGACCGTCATTTCATGCAGGGTGGCGCCCGTTTGCGGGGCGCCATGCAGCACGGCCCAGTTGACGGGCGCGCGGCCGCGGAACTGCGGCAGCAGCGAGCCGTGCATATTGTAGGCGGGCGCGACTTCCAGGATGCTGGCCGGCAGCATGTGGCGGTAGTAAAAGCTGAACAGCATGTCCGGCCTGGCCGCCTGCACCTGCGCCAGCAGCTCGGGCGCGCGCGCGTCCGCAGGCGTGATGTACGGGATGCCTTCGGCCTGGCACAGGCTGGCGACGGATTCGAACCACAGGTTTTCCGTGGGGCTGTCTTCGTGCGTGACGACGAGGGCAATATCGACGCCGCCGGCCAGCAGCACCTTGATGCAGCGCACGCCCACATTGTGGTAGCCGAAGACGACGGCGCGCGGGGCGCCCATCAGCGGCTCACCTGGCGCTTTTCCAGGCGCACGTACGATGGCGCCTCGGCTTCCGCCTGGACCATGCCATCCTGCAAGATGGTTTGCACCACATAGCGGGGCCGGGCACGCACTTGCTGGAAGATGCGTCCCACGTATTCGCCCACCAGGCCGATGCCGAACAGGATCACGCCCATGAAGAAGAAGGCGATGGCGAACAGGGTGAACACGCCTTCGGCCTCCGCGCCCAGCAGGAAGCGGCGTACCAGCAGGAAGACCACCAGCAGCGCCGAGCCCAGCGACATCGCCATGCCCAGCATGGAAAAGATTTGCAGGGGAATCAGCGAAAAACCCGTGACGAGGTCAAAATTGAGGCGGATCAGGCTGTACAGCGAATATTTCGACTCGCCGGCGGCCCTTTCCTCGTGCTCGACGGTGATTTCCGTGGGCTTGCGGGCGAACGTGTAGGCGAGGGCGGGCACGAAGGTGTTCACTTCGGCGCACTGGTTGACCAGGTCGATCACATTGCGGCCATACGCCCGCAGCATGTTGCCCTGGTCCGTGATCTTGATGTTGGTGATGCGTTCGCGCAAGCGGTTCATCATCTTCGAGGCCAGGGTGCGCCAGGCGGAATCTTGCCGCTTGCGCCGGATCGAGCCCACGTAATCGTAACCTTCGCGCATCTTCGCCACCAGGTTGCCGATTTCTTCGGGCGGGTTCTGCAGGTCGGCGTCGAGCGTGACCATGATCTGCCCGCGCGAGGCTTCAAAACCGGCCAGGATGGCCATGTGCTGGCCATAATTGCCGTTGAATAAGATCACGCGCGTGACGTCGGGGCGCTGGCGGAACTGTTCCGCCAGGATCGCCACCGAGTTGTCGCGGCTGCCATCGTTGATGAAGATGATCTCGTAGCTCGTCTGCAAGGCATCGAGGGCCGGATACAGGCGGGCGAACAGGCTGGCCAGGCCATCCTGCTCGTTGTAGATCGGAATGATTACGGACAGTTCAGGTTTCATCGGCGCGCTGCTCATTTGATGAGAATGGATTTGACGGTGGCGACGGCGCGTTCCACGTCCTGTGTCGTCATGGCGTAGAACATCGGCAAGGTCACGGTCAGGCGGCCGATCTGTTCCGAGACGGGGAACATGCCCTCGGTAAAGCCGCGTTCGCGGTACATGGTAAACAGGTGGATCGGTGCGTAATGATAGCCCGTTCCCACGTTTTGCTGCGCCATGGCTTGCATGAACGCGGCGCGCGTGCCGGGGCCGTTGTCGGGCAGGATGATCTGGAACAGATGCCAGTTGCTGTTTTCAAAGTCCTGCACGGGCAGCCGGGCGCCGCTCTGTGCTTCGAAGTCGCTGCCGAACTGCGCGAAATAGTGGCGTGCCAGCGCGCGGCGGTGGGCCGTGATGGCGTCGATATTGGCGAACTGGCCCAGGCCGATGGCGGCCATGATGTCGCTCATGTTGTATTTGCCGCCCAGCACGTCGACGTCGATGCCGTCCACGCCGCTGCGGGTGACACCCTGCAGCCGGTATTTCTCGGCCAGCTTCGCTTCTTCCAGGTTGTTCAGGACGAGGCAGCCGCCTTCGCCCGTGGTGATGTTCTTGTTGGCCTGGAAGCTGAACGAGACGAAGTCGCCAAACGCGCCGATGCGCTTGCCTTTCCAGGTGGAGCCGAACGCCTGCGCCGCGTCTTCCACGACCCTTAAATTGTACTTTTCAGCAATCGCGTACAGGCGGTCCATGTCGACGGGCAGGCCGGACAGGTAAACGGGGATGATGGCTTTCGTACGCGGGGTGATGGCCGCTTCCAGCTTGTCGAGGTCGATATTCCGGGTGACGGGATCGATATCGGCGAACACGGGCGTGGCGCCCACTTCAATGATGACGTTGGCCGTCGCGACCCACGACACGGGCGTGGTGATGACTTCGTCGCCGGGGCCAATGCCGGCGATGCGCAGCGCGATTTCCATGGTGCACGTGCCCGAATTGAAGGTGCGCACGGGACGCCCGCCGAAATACTCGGACAGCTGGGCTTCGAATGCCTGCACTTTCGGGCCGCTGGTGATCCAGCCCGAGCGCAGCACCTCGCCGACGGCGGCGATGGTCGCCTCATCGATGGTGGGTTTGGAAAAAGGCAAAAAGGGCAGGGTAGAGGTCATGGGGCACGGTTCTTGAGTCGGTATGGTGTCAGGGTATCTGTGTTGCCGAGGCTGCCGTACGGTGAAAAGCGGCCGGCAGGCATGGCTATTTTATATCGTCAGTATGGCGGCGCAGCCGGTTCAGCGGTGAAAAAATCATGCCGATGCGGGGGCGGGGCAAGCTGGCCGGGGGCGCGATCCGTGCTGCCTCGCGCCCCAGTTAAACATTATTTGTTGGCAATGACCATGCGGCGCGCGTCCTCGGCAATGACACGCATGGGTACGCCACGTTGTTGCAATTCCTTGTAGCGGCCCAGGCTGATAATGGCCATGTCGCGCACGCCGGCGTTGGCATCGTTCGTCCATTGCGTGATGAAAGGCTCGATGTTCGGGATCGACAGTTCCGGCTGCTGTTTCAGGCCAAACGTGAATTCATCCCAGTAGTCGACGAGGATCACGGGCCGCTGCAGATAATAGGTCAGCGACTGTTCGTAGATGCCGACCGAATAGAGCTTGGTATCGGCCGTCAGTTCGGCCTGGATCTGCGGCAGCATGTCGGTGCCTGCGCGGTTCTGGCCATACAGTTCGGAGCCGGCCAGGATGCAGTGCGTGGCCAGGAAGCCGGCGCCGGCGATCGTCAGCACCGTCATGTCGCGGCGCAGCTGGCGCGCATGCAGCAAGGCCAGGGCGCCGCCGGCCAGGGCGAAGAAGCCGGCCGCCATCAGCCATGGTTGGTAGCCTTTCAATGCAATCAATGCTGCCGGATCGCGCGCGCTGGCCTTGCTGAACGCGATCGGTCCGCCGATCAGGATGGCCGCGCCCAGCACGCACAGCAGGCCGGCGGCGAACAGGCGCTGGCGGCGCGACGCCGATTCCAGGTACAGCGCCACCAGCAATGCCAGCGCCGGGAAGATGGGCACGATATAGCCGGGCAGCTTCGAGGTCGAATAGCTGAAGAAGAAGAAAATGAAGACGGCCCAGACCAGCAGCATCAAACGGGGCTGGAAGGCGCCTTGCTGGCGCTGGAAGGCGGCGGCCAGGCTTTGCGGCAGCAGGCCTATCCATGGCAAGATGCCGGGAATGAGCAGCACGAGGAAGTAATACCAGGCGCCTTCGCGCTTGTGGCCCTTCATCAGGAAGCGCTGGAAATGCTCGTGGATGAAGAAGAAATGCGGCTGCTCCGGATTGCGCAGGGCGACCAGCACGAACCACGGCGTGGCGATGGCAAAGAACACCAGCAAGCCCTTGACCAGGTGCAGACGCGTCCAGATGCGCCAGTCGCGCGCGCACAGCGAATACAGCACCAGCACGGCGCCCGGCAAGACGATGCCGATCAGGCCCTTGGCCAGCACGGCCAGCGCCATGGCGGCCCAGCAGGCCAGCATCCAGTTGCGCCGCTCCGTCGCCGTGGCGTCGTCGCGCTGGGCGATCAGCAGGCTGCCCAGGGTCAGGGTCATCATGCCCGACAGGCCCATGTCCAGCGAATTGATCTGGCCGGAAGCGAGCCAGAACAGGCTCGACGCCAGCACCAGGCCCGCATACAGGCCCACGCGCGGGCCGAAGACCTTCTTGCCCGCGTACGCCGTCATGCACACGCCGATGATGCCGCACAGGCCAGTCCACAGGCGCGCCTGCCACTCGCCCAGGCCGAAGGCGGCGAAGGTCAGCGCATTCATCCACGTTTGCAGCGGCGGTTTTTCAAAGTACTTGATGCCGTTCAGGCGCGTGGTGATCCAGTCGCCCGTGACGAACATTTCGCGCGCCATCTCGGCGTAGCGGCCCTCGTCGGGCGGTACCAGGGTGCGCACGCCCAGCGCATACAGGGTGACGACGATGAAGATGCCCAGCAGGGACCACATCAGCACCCGCGACGAGTGCAGTTCGTTGACATTGATTTTCATGCAGGCTTGCCTGCGGCCGGGGCCAGGATCAGTGCCAGGGTGACTTTGCGGCCCTCGCCCATGAGGATGTTGTAGGTGCGGCAGGCAGCCTGGCTATCCATGCATTCGACGCCGATGCGGCGCATGGTCAGCGCGGCCGTCAGCTTCGGGTGCACGAAGCGCTGGCGCTCGCCCGTGCCGAGGATGACCACGTCGGGCGCATCGGCCAGGATTTGCGCGAAATGCGCCTCGTTCAATTGTTCGAAACTGTCCACTTCCCACGCGCGCGGCGGCGTTTCCGGCATGACGATCAGGCTGTAGTTGTACGGCTGGGCATTGATCTCGACGCCGTTTTCGTCATAGCCGGTGACAGTCTGGTATTGTTGGGTGCTGCTGGCGTGGAGTTTCATGGCGATATCGGGGCTGGTCGTGTCGGTTGATCGGTACGCGCGCGGCCAAACTGGGTGCCGCGGCCAAGGGCGTAAGCATGCCATAAATGACAGAAAAGAGCGACTGAAAAGCAACATCCTTTCCAATTTGCAATGTTCGGCGCCACAGTGGCGCTGCATGCTGGCGCCATGGTAATGCTGCAAGATTAAGGGAAGATGAAGATGGCGCCCGCCCGATAGTCGTCCGGCTGCGCCGGCGTGGCAGAATCGGCGTCAAATGCTGCAGTTCGCCATGTTTAATTTGATAAAATGGCCTGTTTTCGGCGAGAATGGTTGTTTTCGCCTTGCAGTCTTTCGCATCGCAGTTTCACGGGTTCATAGTTCTGGCGCGGCGGCCACGCTGCAAGCTCAAGTCTCCGCGCCGCATCACGACAGGGATTTATTTTGCGACCGATTCAGAAATCGAATAAATTGGCGGACGTCTGCTACGACATCCGCGGCCCGGTCCTGGAAAAATCCAGGCAAATGGAAGAAGAAGGCCACAAGATCACCAAGCTCAATATCGGCAATCTGGCCGTATTCGGCTTCGATCCGCCCGACGAGATCGTGCGCGACATGATGCTCAATCTGCAGAACGCGGCCGGCTATACGGATTCGAAAGGCATGTTCGCGCCGCGCAAGGCCGTCATGCACTACACGCAGGGCAAGAATATCGCCGGCGTGACCATCGATGACATTTACCTGGGCAATGGCGCTTCCGAACTGATCGTCATGTCGATGAACGCCCTGCTCAACAGTGGCGACGAAGTGCTGGTGCCGGCGCCCGATTATCCGCTGTGGACGGCCGCCGTCAGCCTGTCGGGCGGCAATCCCGTGCATTATGTGTGCGACGAGCAGAACGAGTGGTATCCCGACATCGAGGACATGCGCCGCAAGATCACGCCTAGTACCCGCGCCATCGTCGTCATCAACCCGAACAATCCCACCGGCGCGCTGTACCCGGTTTCCGTGCTGCTGCAGATCGTCGAACTGGCGCGCCAGCACCAACTGATCATTTTCGCCGACGAGATCTACGACAAGGTGCTGTACGACGAAGCCGAGCACGTGTCGATCGCCTCGCTGGCCGACGACGTGCTGTTCATTACCATGAACGGCCTGTCGAAGAATTACCGCTCCTGCGGCTACCGTTCCGGCTGGATGGTGGTCTCGGGCGAAAAGCGCCACGCCAAAGATTACATCGAGGGCCTCAACATGCTGGCCTCGATGCGGCTATGCGCCAATGCGCCGGGGCAGTTTGCCATCCAGACGGCGCTAGGCGGCTACCAGAGCATACAAGACCTGGTGGGGCCCGGCGGGCGCCTGTTGAAACAGCGCGACCTGGCGCACAAGCTGCTGACCGATATCCCCGGCGTCACCTGTGTCAAGCCGAAGGCCGCGCTGTACATGTTCCCGCGCCTGGACCCGGAGATCTACCCGATCGCCGACGACCAGCAGTTTGCCTATGAATTACTGGCCGAAGCCAAGGTCCTGATCGTGCAGGGCACGGGGTTCAACTGGATCGCGCCCGACCATTTCCGTGTCGTCTTCCTGCCCAACTCCGATGACCTGACCGAGGCCATGGGGCGCATTGCGCGCTTCCTCGAAGGCTATCGCAAGCGTCACGGCCGGGGCTGAAAGCCAGCAGCAATCTCGATCAACCTGGCGCCGCCCAAGGGGGCGCCACTTATGAGCAGTCAAGCACAACTATGAAATCCATCAAGATCGGCCTGCTGGGCCTGGGCAACGTCGGTTACGGCACGTTCAGCGTCCTGAAACGCAACCAGGAAGAAATCAAGCGCCGCGCGGGCCGCGGCATTGACGTCGTCGCCGTCGCCGTGCGCGACGTGGCGCGCGCCGAAGCGCTCGTCGCCGGCGGCTGCAAGGTCGTCAATGACCCTTACCTGATCGTCAACGATCCCGAGATCGACATCGTCGTCGAACTGATCGGCGGCTACGACCTGTCGAAAACCCTGGTGATGCAGGCCATCGCCAACGGCAAGCACGTGGTCACGGCCAACAAGGCGCTGCTGGCCGTGCACGGCAACGAAATCTTCGCCGCCGCCCAGGACAAGGGCGTGATGGTGGCCTTCGAGGCGGCCGTCGCCGGCGGCATCCCCATCATCAAGGCGCTGCGCGAAGGCTTGACGGCCAACCGCATCGAATGGATCGCCGGCATCATCAACGGCACCACCAATTTCATTCTGTCCGAGATGCGCGACAAGGGCCTCGATTTCGCCACCGTGCTGAAACAGGCGCAGGAACTCGGTTACGCGGAAGCCGACCCCACCTTCGACATCGAAGGCGTCGATGCCGCACACAAGGCCACCATCATGTCGGCCATCGCCTTCGGCATTCCGGTGCAGTTCGACAAGGCCTACGTGGAAGGCATCAGCAACCTCAATGCCGTCGACATCCGCTATGCCGAGCAGCTGGGCTACCGCATCAAGCTGCTGGGCATCACCAAGCGCGCCACCGTCAATGGCGTGGAAGGCATCGAGCTGCGCGTGCATCCGACCCTGATCCCGGCCAAGCGCCTGATCGCCAACGTGGAAGGCGCGATGAACGCGGTGCTGGTGCATGGCGACGCCGTCGGCGCCAGCCTGTATTCGGGCCGCGGCGCCGGTGCCGAACCGACCGCTTCGTCGGTGATCGCCGACCTGGTCGACATCACGCGCCTGGCCACGGCCGATCCGGAACACCGCGTGCCGCACTTGGCGTTCCAGCCGAACGCGATGACCGATATCGCGATCTTGCCGATGTCGGAAATCACCACCAGCTACTACCTGCGCATGCACGTGGCCGACCAGCCGGGCGTGCTGGCGGACCTGACGCGCATCCTGGCCGAACGCGGAATCTCGATCGACGCCATGCTGCAAAAAGAGCCGGCCGAGGGCGAGACGCATACGGACATCATCATGCTGACGCACCAGACGCAGGAAAAGAACGTCACGGCCGCCATCGAGAAGATGGAAGCGTTGAACAGCGTGGTGGGCACGGTCACCAAGATCCGCCTGGAAAACCTCAGCTGATCGTTGTCAGCGATCCATGCAAAACGGCGCCCGCGGGCGCCGTTTTTTTATGCGTAATGTCGTCGGATTACGCCGCCGTAGCGACCGGGCCCACGTCCATGCCGTCATAGCTGGCCAGCTGGTTGTCCTGCGCAAATGCCATCAGTTCGCCATTGCGCGCATGCAGGCTGTCGACGCCGTGCACTTCGGCCTTTTCCACGTGCAGCACCCACACGGGCGGTGTCGCCGGGTCGTCGAGCTCGGGCTGGTACAGTTCCACGGGGCGGTAGCCCTGCAGCGCCAGCAAGGTGGCGGCCTGTTCCAGCGGCTCGGACGTCGGGTTGGTGAAGTAATAGCCCCACAGCAGTGGCTGGGACAAATCCCACGGCGCGTTTTCCCTGATATTGTCAAACAGTTCGCTTACATCGTCTTTGGTCATCATGGCAAGGTGCCTTCTTAAAATCTCAGGGCGCGATCTTAGCATCCATGCCGCCTGCACGCCATTCGCCCATAAAAAAAACCGGCTGTGCAGCCGGTTTCTTATCCGCCATTACATCGGCAGGAGATTCATTCGCGCAAGTGCGAATTAGAACTTGTAGCGCAGGCCGATCGACAGCAGGTCGGCTTTCACTTTGGAGCCATCTTCGTTTGCTACTTTGCCGAAGTTTTCGTATTCCGCAACAGCCGACAGGTTTTTATTGATGTTGTAAGCAGCACCGATGCCAAACAGGGCGGAAGTTTTGTTTTTCGACACGCTCTCGCTGAAATTGAGTTCGCTGACGGTGGCTTTGGTGCGGTTCTGCGATACGCCAGCCTTGGCGAACAGCGAGAACTGTTCGTTCAGTGGCAGGGTGCCGGTGGCGGCGACGTAGAATGCATGGCTTTTCACTTCCATTTTTCCGCCGTCAAATTTCTCTGTCAGTTTGCCGAAGTCAACATAGCCAGCTTCCGCGCCGAAGTTTTGCGTAAAGTCATAGCCAGCGTAAGCTTTGTAGCCGGTGTCGCTTTTTTTGATCGAATCAAATTCGTCCGATGCTTTCAATTCGGAACGGCCGACGTTAACGCCGACGTAAGCGCCTTCAGCTTGGGCGAACAATGGGAATGCCAGGGCGGCGCCAACAACTACTGCAAACAATTGCTTTTTCATATTAATCCTAGATAATTAATGCGGAGAGACTGCCTCGCCGCTTAATGGGAACCGAATTGTATAGGGATGAATATGTTTATGTAAGGCAATTATTTAAAAAATATTACAAATAATGTACTTGTTGTTTTGATGCAACATTCAATATCGAAGACATATCTGTCTGGCGCCTCATGCGGCGCCGCTGAAATGCACGCTGACTTTCAAGCCGTGCCCATTCGCCGCCGTCGCCAGTTCCAGCCTGGCGCCATGCAGGGCGGCGATGTCGCGCACGATGGCCAGGCCCAGTCCCGCGCCGCCGGGGTTGCTCTCGAGCGCCGCGCCGACGCGGTAAAACGGCGTAAACACGCGCTCGCGTTCGGCTGGCGGGATGCCGGCGCCGCTGTCTTCCACTTCCAGCACCGTTTCGTTTCCATGACCGCCCGCGCGCACGCGCAGGATCACGCTGCCGCCCTGTGGCGTGTAGCGCAGGGCGTTGTCGACCAGGTTGGCGACCAGTTCGTGCAGCAGCAGCGCCTGGCCATGCACGGGCGCTTCGTCGGGCGCTTCCAGCGACAGGTCGATATTTTTGGCGACGGCGGCCATGGCCATTTCCAGTCCCACCTGCTGCGCCACATCGCGCAGCGCGACGGTGTCCATCGCCAGGTTTTCGCCGCCATGCTCGATGCGCGCCAAGGTCAGGAGGCGGTTGGCCAGCAGCACGGTCGAATCGGTGGTGACGGCGATCGAGCGCACGATGTCGCGCAGGGCGGCGATGTCCGGCGGCGCACCCGCCTGGCGGTCGCACTCGCGCATGGCCAGTTCGGCCTGGGTTTTCAGCACCGTCAACGGCGTGCGCAGCTGGTGCGAGGCGTCGGCGATGAAGCGGCGCTGACTGGCGATCAGCTGCTGCAGGCGCGACATGGAACCGTTCATGGCGCTCACCAGCGGACGCATTTCCTTGTGCACCAGCGCGGGATCGACGTCGGACAGGTCGGACAGGGTGCGCGTCTCGACTTCCATTTTCAGGCGCATCAGCGGGCGCAGCACCAGGCGCACGGCAAACCACACGAGGGCGCCCATCACCAGCACCATCGCCGCCTGCCAGATCAGGGTGTCGAACAGGATCTGGTTCGACAGGCCGCGCCGCGCATCCAGCGTTTCGGCCACCTGGATCAGGGCGATGCCGCGCATCGAGTCGTCGTACACGGGCTGCAGCAGGGCGGCGATGCGGATCGACTTGCCGTGGTAGTCGGCGTGGTAGAACCGCACCAGTGCCGGATAATTCTGCGAACGGGGCACGTTTTTCGGCACGGGCGGCAAGTCGCCGTAGCCCGACACCAGTTCGCCGTTGATGCCCGTGACCTTGTAGTAGATGCGGCCCAGGGTATCGGTCTCGAAGCTGTCGAGCGCCACATAGGGCACTTCGGCCACGACCTTGCCGTTGACGATGGAGACGCGCTCGGCGAGCGCCCGCGTCGACGCCAGCAAGGAGCGGTCGTAGGCCATGTCGGCCGCGTCGAGCGCGTTGCGGTAGACAAAAACGGCATCGAGCAGTACCAGCATGACCAGCGGAATGAGCAGCCAGCGCAGCAGCTGGCTGCGCAGGCTGCCCAGCGGCCGGCCCTGCGCCCAGCGCCGGCGCAGGCGCTCGAACAGGGGCCGGCTGGGGGCGCGCACGGTCATTTTGAGGCGGCGGGCGCCATCGCGCTGCGCGGCTGCAGCAGGTAGCCGATGCCGCGCAGGGTGGTGATGACGGCGCCGTCGGGCGAACCGCTTTCCACGCCGTTTTCCAGTTTCTTGCGCACGCGGTGGATATACAGTTCGATGGCGTCCAGGTTGGCGTCGTCGGCCAGCGCGAAGACTTCGTCGAACAGCTTTTCCTTCGAGACGGCGCGTCCCGAGCGCGTGATCAGCGCTTCGAGCACGGCGTGTTCGCGCGGCGTCAGGGGAAAAGGGGCGCCGGCATAGCTGAACATGCGCGTGACGGTGTCGAAACTTAGGGCGCCGCAGGTGTGCACGAGCGCTTCGTTGCCCTGGCTGCGGCGCAGCAGGGCTTTCACGCGCGCTTCCAGTTCGGCCAGTTCGAACGGCTTGGCCATGTAGTCGTCCGCGCCCAGGTTCAGGCCCTGCACCTTGTCATCGAGGCCGCCGCGCGCCGTGAGTATCATGACGGGAGTCTTGCCGCGCGTGCCGCCGCGTGCGCGCAGGCGGCGCAGCACGTCCAGGCCATCCATCTTCGGCAGGGAAAGGTCGAGCAGCACCAGGGAATATTCCTGCGTATGCAGCAGGGCGTCGGCATCGGCGCCGTTGTGGGCGGTCTCCACCGTCAGGTGCGCGTCGCGCAGGGCCTTTGCCAGCCAGTGCGACAGCTCCAGATGGTCTTCCACTAATAATATGCGCATGGTCTCCGCCATTCGTTTGAATTGGTGCAGTGTAAGCCTCTCGGCACGCCGCCGACAGGGGCCGCAATGAATTTGTTGGTATTGCCTGTGGCTGGCCGGCGACACCTGTCAGTCTGAAAGCGAATTGAAAGGATCACGATCATATAGTGTGATCCTGATTCATGAAATTGATCAGGCATATCACTAATAACTATATCTAAGGGAGACACTCTACATGAAGAAAACTGCATTCTCGCTGGCCGCCATGGCGGTACTCGCCGCCGCTGGCAGCGCCCACGCCCAGTCGAACGTCACCCTGTACGGCCGCCTGGACGCCGGCATCAGCAACACCAGCAACGCCGGTCCGAACAAAAGCTCGATGACGCAAGTCAGTTCGGGTGGCATGAACACCTCGCGCTGGGGCATCCTGGGCAGCGAAGATCTGGGCGGCGGCCTGAAAGCCGTCTTCAATCTGGAAGGCGGCATCCTGGTCGACACGGGCGCGGCCGACGGCGCGCTGTTCAAGCGCCAGGCCAACGTGGGCCTGGAAGGCGCATTTGGCCGCGTCGTGCTGGGACGCTCGTTCACCACCGTGTACGACTTC
Organism: Janthinobacterium sp. HH102; assembly: GCF_001758625.2. Classification (NCBI taxonomy): domain Bacteria; kingdom Pseudomonadati; phylum Pseudomonadota; class Betaproteobacteria; order Burkholderiales; family Oxalobacteraceae; genus Janthinobacterium; species Janthinobacterium sp. HH102. The sequence goes on along the minus strand of NZ_CP062062.1, from coordinate 4,903,125 downwards.
GTGCTGCCATTCGATCCGATGGCCTATGCGCCGTTCTATTCGTGGGCCACCTCGGCCAACGCGACGGGTCCGAGCAAGTATGGCATGACGACGGCCTTCGACAACATGGTCAAGTACTCGGGCAAGACGGGCGACTTCAGCTACGGCGCATCGTACGGCTTCGGCGAACAGTCGACGGGCAGCTCGGACAGCGCCAAGCTGTCGACGGCCGTTACCTACAAGACGGGTCCCGTCAGCCTGCTGGCCACGTATGAACAGGTGAACGGCAATGCCATCGCCGGCGGCGCGCGCGACAAGACCACCGTGTACCACCTGGGCGCTATGTACGACGACGGCCCGTGGAAAGTGCAGGCGGCGGCGCGCGACTACAAGCTCGATCCGGCAGCAGCCGGCAAGGCCGACGTGCGCGGCACTCTGTACTGGGGCGGCGTCAGCTACAAGACCACGCCGGTCATCACCCTGACGGGCGTGGTCTACTACCAGGACGTGAAAAACGTGGCGGCCAACCTCAATGCCGATCCGATCATGTACGTGGCGCGCGTGCGTTATGCCCTGTCCAAGCGCACGGACCTGTACGTGGCCGGCGCCTATGCCAAGGCCAAGCACAACCAGCTGGTCAGCCTGTCGCGTGACGATGCCGGTTTCGGCGACACGCAGCGCGGCCTGATCGCCGGCATCCAGCACCGCTTCTAAGGCATGACGATGCCGCGCACCGCGTTCCTGTCGCTGCTGCTGTTGTCGGCGCTGCTGCCCGCGCCGGCAACAGCCGCCGCGCCTGAAGTCGATTGCGTGGTGCCGTCCAAACCGGGCGGCGCCATGGACCTGACCTGCAAGCTGGCGCAGAAAGGGCTGCTGCAGCCCGATCCGGCGGCGGCAGCGCCGTTCGCGTCCTCGGTGCGCATCAGCTATCTGCCCGGCGGCATCGGCGCGGTGGCGTGGCGTTCGATGGGCTCGCAGCGCCGGCGTGCCGAAGCCAACACCCTGGTGGTGTTTTCGGGCGGTTCGCTGCTGAACCTGGCGCAAGGCAAGTTTGGCAACGCCAAGACGGGCGACGTGCGCTGGGTGGCGGCGCTGGGCGCCGACTACGGCATGATCGCCGTGCGTAGCGACTCGCCCTACAAGACCCTGGCCGACCTGATCGCCGCGCTCAAGCGCCACCCCGACAAGGTGTTGATCGGCGTGTCCGGCACCATCGGCAGCCAGGACTGGCTGAAGATGGCGCTGGTGGCGCGCAAGGCCGGCATCGACCCGAAAGTGCTGCGCTTCGTGGCACTGGAAGGCGGCGGCGAGATATTCACGGCGATGCAGGCCGATTACGTGCAGGTGATGTCGGGCGACACCTCGGAAGCGACCCTGAATGCGGGCGACAGCCATGCGCGCGTGCTGGCGGTGCTGTCGGAAAAGCGCCTGCCCGGCGTGCTGGCCGGCGTACCGACGGCGCGCGAGCAGGGCATCGATGTGGTGTGGCCCATCATCCGCGGCGTGTGGATGGGGCCACAGGTGCCGGAAGCGGATTACCAGCGCTGGGTGGCCAGTTTTGAACGCGCCATGGCCACGCCGCAGTTTGCCCAGTGGCGCACGCAGGCGGGCATGTATCCGTTCGCGCTGACGGGAGACAAATTGACGCAGTACGTGAACCAGGCGGTCGAACGCTATTCCAGGCAGGCCGCCGAACTGGGCCTGATGCGCTGAAGCCAATAGCAAACCATACAACAATCACAGACGGAGACAAACCATGCAAACCAAGACCATACTCGCCATCGCCCTGGCAGCCGCTTTCGCGGGTACCACCGGCGCCGCCTTCGCCCAGGTGCCGGCAGGTTATCCGGCCGACTACCAGAAGATCATCGACGCGGCCAAGAAGGAAGGCAAGGTGGTGATCTACAGCGCCACCGACAGCAAGGCCGCCGCGCCCCTGATCAAGGATTTCAGCGCGCTGTATCCGGGCATCTCGGTCGAATACAACGACATGAATTCGACGGAAGTGTACAACCGCTTCATTTCCGAAGTGGCCGCCGGCGGCAATACGGCCGACGTGATGTGGTCGTCGGCGATGGACTTGCAGATGCGCCTGGCCTCCGACGGCTACGCCCTGAAATACAAGTCGGTCGAAGCGGCGAAGATCCCCGGCTGGGCCATGTGGGACGACCAGGCCTACGGCACCACGTTCGAGCCGGCCGCCATCGTCTACAACAAGCGCCTGCTCGATCCGAAGGAAGTGCCGAAGAATCACGACGACTTCGTCAAGCTGATCGCCACGCCGAAATTCAAGGACAAGGTCACCACCTACGATATCGAAAAGTCGGGTGTCGGCTTCATGTTCATGGCGCAGGATGCGAAGGAATATCCGCAGTTCCTGGCGCTGCAAAACGCGTTCGGCACGGCCAAGGTGCGCGTGCAGTCGTCGACGGGCACCATGATGGAGCGCATCTCGTCCGGTGAAAACCTGATCGGCTACAACGTGCTCGGCTCCTACGCCCTGGTGCGCGCCAAGACCGATCCGTCGATCGGCGTGGTGCTGCCCAAGGATTACACCTTGATCCTGTCGCGCGTGCAGTTCATCAACAAGAATGCGAAGAACGTCAACGCCAGCAAGCTGTGGCTCGATTACATCCTGTCGCACCGCGGCCAGACCATCATCGCCAACGGCGCCAAGCTGTTCGCCATCCGCGCCGACGTCACGGGCGAAACGACATCGGCGGAACTGATCAAGGAAATCGGCGCGGCCAACGTCAAGCCGATTCCCGTGCACCCGATCATCCTGCAATTTCTGGGACCTGCCAAGCGCATGGCGTTCCTGAAGCAGTGGAAAGAGACCGCCGGCAAGAAGTAAAAATAGCCAATGCCGTCTTGGCCGCCCGCGAGCCTGGCTTGCGGGCGCACGCCGCACCCTTCATTCATTGGATTCATCATGCAAACTGCTATCTTGCCGCTGCCTGCACGGTCGCGCTCTCCCTTGTCGCGCCTGAACTGGCCGCGCGGCGTGGTCGTGGCGATCACGCTGGTCGCCATCTTCCTGCCGCTGTTCCTGATTTTTTACCAGAGCTTTTTGAACGCGCCGTTTTTCATGCCCGTGCGCGAATTTGGCTTTGATTCCTACCGTTTCATCTTCGATGATCCCGATTTCGCCATGGCCTTCAAGAATGGCCTGATGCTGGCCTTCGGTCTGACCGTGATCGCCGTGCCGCTGGGCGGCATGCTGGCCTTTTTGATGGTGCGCACGGACCTGCCTGGCCGCGGCTGGGTGGCCCCGATGCTGCTGGTGCCGATCTTTGTGTCGCCGATGGTGATGGGCTTCGGCTACGTCGTCTCGATGGGGCCCGTGGGCTTCTATTCGATCTGGGCCAAGGAGCTGCTCGGCTTCGTGCCGTGGAATATTTATTCCTTCACCAGCATCGTCATCATCGCCGGCCTGACGCACGTGCCGCACGTCTACCTGTACGCTTCGTCGGCCCTGAAAAGCCTGGGTTCGGACGTCGAGGAAGCGGCCCGCGTGGCCGGCGCCTCGCCGATCCAGGTGATGCTCAACGTGTCGCTGCCGATGATCATGCCGGCGCTGGCGTATGCGGGCGTGCTGGTATTTTTCCTCGGCTTCGAGGTGTTCGGCCTGGTGCTGGTGCTCGGCGATCCGGAAGGCCACCTGGTGCTGCCGACCTATCTGTACAAACTGACGAACAAGCTCGGTACGCCGTCGTATCACCTGATGGCCGCCGTCGCCGTCTGCCTGGTGATGGTGACCATGCCGCTGGTGATGATACAGCGCTGGCTGCTGAAATCGGCCAACAAGTATGTGTCGATCAAGGGCAAGGGCGCGCGCAGCAAGGCCATGCCGCTGGGCCGCTGGAAGTGGCTGGCGTTCGCTTTGCTGGCCGGCTGGCTGATCTTCACCATCATCCTGCCATTGACGGGTATCGTGCTGCGCTCCTTCGTGCAGTACTGGGGCGAGGGCGTGCACCTGGCCGACGTCTTGACCTTGCAGCATTTCCGCGACATTTTCGACCAGCCGTCGCTGGTGCGCGGCATCGTCAACACCATCCTGATCGGCGTCGTCGGCGGCGCGCTGGCCGTCGGCTGCTACAGCTTCATCGCGCTGGCCATGCACCGCAAGCAGGACGGCATCACGCGCCTGCTCGACTACAGCGTGCTGGTGCCGCGCGCCGTGCCGGGCCTGCTGGCCGGCCTGTCGTTCCTGTGGGTCTTCCTGTTCGTGCCGGCCTGGCTGGACGGCATCTTGAAAGGCATGGACAACGGCGTGGCCCTGTGGCTGAGCGGTCATGTGATCCCCGTGCTGCGCGAAGTGCGCTCGACGATTTTCGCCTTGTGGCTCGCGTATTCGGTGGTGTGGATGGCCTACGGCATGCGCCTCATTTCCACGGCGCTGCTGCAGGTGGGGCCGGAGCTGGAAGAGGCGGCGCGCGCCGTCGGCGCCAGCCGCGGCCAGGTGACGCGCGACGTGACCCTGCCGCTGATCAAATACGGCTTGCTGGGCGCCTGGCTGATGGTGTTCCTGATCTTCGAGCGCGAATATTCGACGGGCGTGTACTTGCTCTCGCCGGGCACGGAAGTGATCGGCGCCATGCTGGTGTCGCTGTGGGCAGGCGGCTCGACCGACCTGGTGGCGGCGCTGTCCTTCATCAATATCACCCTGGTGGCCATCGGCCTGGGCATCGCGCTGCGCTTCGGCGTGAAGTTGCATAACTAATTAGAAAATGAGACCACATCATGAATGAATTGACCGTCAATGAATTGCACCTGGACTACGGCACGGGCGCTGCCGCCAACCAGATACTGAAGGGTGTATCGATGCACCTGCAAAAAGGCGAAGTGGTCGCCCTGCTGGGGCCTTCGGGCAGCGGCAAGACCACCTTGCTGCGCGCCGTGGCGGGACTGGAAAGCCCGAAGGCGGGCACGATCCAGATCGGCGAGCGCAATGTCTTCGACGGCGCGCAGCATTTCGAGATGCCGGCCGAGCACCGCAACCTGGGCCTGGTGTTCCAGTCGTACGCGCTGTGGCCGCACAAGACCGTGTTCGACAACGTCGCCTATGGCCTCAAATTGCGCAAGATGGGCAGCACGGAGATCGCCGCGCGCATCAAGGAAGTGCTGACGCAGCTGGGCCTGGGGCACCTGGGCGAACGCTATCCGCACCAGCTGTCCGGCGGCCAGCAGCAGCGCGTGGCGATCGCCCGCGCGCTGGTGTACAACCCGCCCGTGATCCTGCTCGACGAACCGCTGTCGAACCTGGACGCCAAGCTGCGCGAAGAAGCGCGCGCCTTCCTGCGCGAGCTGATCGTGCGCCTGGGGCTGTCCGCGCTGATGGTGACGCATGACCAGGGCGAGGCGATGGCCATTTCCGACCGCATCCTGCTGCTCAATAACGGCAAGATCGAGCAGCAGGGCACGCCGCAAAGCATGTATGAAACGCCCGACACCCTGTTTACGGCCGAGTTCATGGGCAGTAACAACCGCCTGCCGGGCAAGGTGGTGCAGCGCGATGGCAGCGCCGTGCGCCTGCTGGTCGATGGCGCTTCCATGCAGGGCGTGGCGCGCGGGGCCAACGTGGGCACGGAAGTGACGACGATGATACGCGTCGAGGAAGTGAAGATCAGCGCCACGCAGGTGGACAACGCCATCGAGCTGCCGCTGCTGACCTGCATGTACCTGGGCGACCGCTGGGAATGCCTGTTCGAGCGCGGCGGCGCCGAGAACATCAGCCTGCGCGCGTATTCGCGCCACAAGCTCGACGCGGGCAAGTACTGGCTGCACATGCCGGCCGATAAGCTCTGGGTGTTTTAACGGTGCCGTGGTGGCCGCGCTGGCGCGCCTTTGCTGCCGCGCTGGCCGCCGGGCTGGCGGGCGCCGCCATCTGCCTGTGGCTGCACACGCCGCTGCCGTGGATGATCGGCCCCCTGTTTGCCACGGCCGGCCTGCGCCTGGCAGGGCGCGAACTGGTCTGCCCCGTGCGTGCGCGCGAGGCGGGCCAGTGGGCCATCGGCACGGCCCTGGGCCTGTATTTCACGGCGCCCGTGCTGGCCGTCCTCATTTTCTATATGCCGTGGATCGCCGGCGCCGTGCTGTTCGCGCTGGCGCTGGGGGCGTCCGGCGCCATGCTGCTGCGGCGCCTTTCCGGCGTCGACCAGGCCACCGCCTTTTTTGCCATGGCCGTCGGTGGCGCGTCGGAGATGGCGGTGCAGAGCGAGCGCCATGGCGCCGATGTGGGCAAGGTCGCCGCCGCGCACAGCTTGCGTATGATGCTGGTGGTGGCGACTATTCCCTTCGGCGTGCGCTACTGGGGCAGCCATGGTCTGGCCGCGGGGCATGAAAGCTTCGTGCCGGGCGCCGCGCTGGTCGACTATGGCGGGCTGACGCTGCTGGTCGGCATCACGGTGCTGGCGGCCCTTGCCTTCAAACGGGGCCAGTTGCCCAATGCCTGGGTCATCGGCCCGCTGCTGGCCGCGCTGCTGCTGACGGCGTGCGGTATCCATCTGTCGCGCCTGCCAGAATGGATGATACGCGCGGGCCAGCTGTTCATCGGCATCGCCCTGGGCACGCGCTTGAGTCCCGCCTTCCTGCATGCCGCTCCCCGCTACCTGGCCGGCGTTGCCCTGTGCAGTGTCCTGATGCTGCTGCTGGCGGCCGCCTTCGGGCTGGGCTTGGCGCACTGGCTGGGCATCCACCCGGGCACGGCCATCCTGGCCACTTCACCCGGCGGCATTGCGGAAATGTCGCTGACGGCCAAGACCCTGCAGTTGGGCGTGCCCATCGTCACGGCGTTTCACGTGGCGCGCATGGTGGTGCTGGTATTGCTGACGGGGCCGCTGTTCCGCCTGCTGCAGCGCCCTTAGTTCCGTACGACGATTTCCTGCACTTGCGGTTCGCGCTGGCGCATGAAGCGCACGATGGAGTCGACGGTGACGACGTCGATCTGGCGCGTCATGCGGCGCTCGAACGGGTGATCGTCGAAGGCGATATTGGCGCGGAACATGCGCGCGCCCAGGCGCGTGGCGGCGGGGATGCTCAGCGTTTGCGGTGCGTAGCTGGCGCTGCGCAGCCAGCCTTGCGCTTCGGTGCGCGTTTCGATCTTGCCAGGCTCGTTGCTGGCGGCGGCCAGGGTTTCCAGCACCCACTGGTTCGAGTTCTGGTACTTGGTGGAAAACGGGTAGGCCAGCATATTGTAGTGCGGCTCATGCAGGCGCTTGGGCGTGTTGCTGGTCAGCAGGCGCACCAGTTGCTGCTGCGTATCCTGGCCGGGAATCAGGATCAGCGTTTCGTACATGAACACGTCATCCATGAAGAAATTGCCCAAGCCTTCGTTGTACAGCGACGACTGCGCCGTGCCGCATTCATTGAGTTCATGCACCACCAGCCAGCGGCCTTTCGGGTGGTCGCGCCAGGCCAGCGCCATGTGCGAGTAGCGCAAATGGTACTTCGACAGGTCCTGGCCGGCGCGCGCCACCAGCGCCACCTGCGCGCCCGAGGCGTCGAGCGCCTGCAGGGTCTTTTGCGCCAGGTCCATCGATTTGACGAGGGTAGTCGCATCCGTTTGCTTTTCCTCGCACGAGCGCCCCGCATGGGCGGTGCCGGCCAGGGCCAGGCTGAGAACAATGACGGTCAGGCGTTTCATGGGGTTCACGCTTTCGAATGGTGGAGGATGGCGTTGCCGGCCGCGTTCGGCACATAGGCGATGGCCTTGCCCGACAGCATCAGCATGTGGCCCGTCGAGACGGCCACGATGTTGACCACCGTGCCGGCTGACAGCGACAGGCCTTGCATGGCTTTCTGGCTCAGCTTGACGGAAGCCGTAGCCGCCTGCGAGGCACCGTTGGCCGCGCTTTTGAGCACGAGCACGCTGCCGTCGGCCACGTCTTCCACCTTGTCGATGACGATTTCACCGGCGGCGGCCAGCACCGACATGGAGCCGACCAGCACGATGGCCGAGGCCATGCTGGCGTTGTCGGACGCGTTGGTGGTATCGGAGTTGGCCTGGGCCAGCGGCGCCATGGTGGCGGCGCACAGCAGGGTCATGGCGAGCAACTGTTTCATGGAATTTCCGTTCTTCATGGTGGTTACACTTTGGAGTGGTGCAGCAGCGCCTTGCCCAATTCGTTCGGGATGAAGGCGATGGCCTTGCCGGAAAGAACCAGCATGTGGCCGGTGGACAGTGCCACCACATTGACCACGGTGCCGGCCGCCAGCGACAGGCCCTTGGCCGCTTGCGTGCTCATCTGGATGGACGCGCCGCCTGCTTCGGAAGCGCCTTTCAGCACGATGACGATGCCTTCGCCCACTGTTTCCACGCTGGCAACGACGACCTGGCCGGAGGCGACCAGCATCGACATGGATCCGGCGACGACGATGGCGGAACCCTGGCTGAGGTTTTGCGAGCTATTCGACAGGTTCTCCGAGGCGGCGGCGTGGACCAGGCCGGGGGCGGCCACGGAAAGCGTCAGCAGCGACAGGGACAGGCAGAGGGGCAGCAGGCGTTTCATGTGTTTCTCCTTCAAGTGTGCCAAGTGGCAACGCCATCATTGTAGACTGTGGGCAATTGGTCAATGAAAACGCTACTCGTAGCGGGCAGGCATACCGCAGGTAGCGTATTGCGCTACTTTTTGCCGTCTGAATCAATGCTATTTTTATAAAGGAAGTGCATGCCGCAAACCCACGCCCTGATCGAGGCCCTGAAACGCCTGTTGAAAGCGCGTTCCGTCACGTATGCCGAACTGGCCCAGCGCATCGGCGTGTCCGAAGCCAGCGTCAAGCGGATGTTTTCGCAGAAGCAATTTACCCTGCAGCGGCTCGACCAGATACTGGTGGCCATCGGCAGCGATTTCCAGCAGCTGGCGCTGGCCGTGCAGTCAGCCCAGGCCGCGCCCACCCTGATCACGGGCCTGACGTATGCGCAGGAAAAGGAAATCATCGAAGACACCCGGCTGTTCGTGGTGGCCGTCTCCGCCCTGAACCTGCTGCCGCTGGAACAGATCGTCGCTATCTACGACATCAGCGAAGCGCAAGCCGTGAAATACCTGCTGCGCCTCGACAAGATAGGTTTTCTGGAACTGCTGCCGAATAACCGGGTCAAACTGCTGGTGGCGCGCACGTTTGCGTGGATACCGAACGGTCCCATCCACACGTATTTCAAAAAGGAAGCCTATGGCGACTACCTGAATTCGCAATTCGATGGCGAAACGGAATTGCTGCGCCTGGTGAACGTGATGCTGTCGAAGAAATCCACGGCAGCCTTGCTGGAGCGCCTGAAGCAAGTGGCGGTGGAATTTTCGCAGCAGCACCAGGAAGACGCGCGTCTGCCTGGTGACGAGCGCCTGGCCATCAGCTTCATGCTGGCGGCACGTCCCTGGATGCCGCAGACGTTCAAGGCGCTGCTGCGGCAGTGAGGCAGCAATGTCGCGGCCAAGCGGCTAATGTTCCTGCTTGTCCGGACTGCCTTGTTCCTCTTTCATTTGCGTCAGCAAACGCCACGCAAAAAAGCCCAGTACGGCCACGCCCAGCAGAAGCGCGGCCCACAGTGCGGCCAGGCGCCACGGTGCCCCGTCCTTGGTGACGCGTGGAGGGGCTTCAGCGCCGGCGTTGGTCTGGAGCGGGCCGGCGCTGGCCGTCTTCAGCGTCAGCAATTCGTCTGCCTTGAAGCCGGGCGCCACTTGCGACAGCGGCTGCGCGACGGCGGCGGCGTTGCTGTTGCCGAACGCCAGCTGATAGGGCGGCTTGCCGTTGACCAGGAAGACGACGGTGGCCGGTGTCCAGCCCAGGCGCAAGGCGGGTGCATCGCCGGCGGAGAGCGGGTGTTCCGTGGATGTCTGCAGCACCCATTCGCTGGTCTGCGTCACGGGCATGGCCAAGTCGCCCGAAATCCGTTCCTTGCCATCGAGGCCGATGCGGTAAAACGTCGTGCTCAGCAGGGGATCGAAATACGCGCCTTGCGCGGGACGCGCCTGCTGGCGCAGGTGCAGCCGGTGCCGGGGAACATAGCTGTTCTGGCGATACACGCCCAGGGTCACGGGCAGCACCGTATTGGTCTGCGTCAATTGCAGGGCGATGCTGTCGGCGGGAATGGCGAGGGGCGTGGCGTAGCTCCATTCATTGTCCTGCTTGCCGGGCGCACCTTGCAGCACGACGCTGGCGCGCGGCGCGGCGATGTCCGTTTCGCTGACGGCTTGCGCCGTGATCGCGGCAAAGGCCAGCGGTTCGCCCGCTTGCCAGCTCAGGCGCGCATAACGAAACGCGCGCGGCGCAAAGGCGATGCTGTCGTTGGCCAGGGTTTGCGTGTCGCTGTTGCTGAGCCAATTCAAGGTGGTGGTACCGATGGCGTCCCATTGCTTCAGGTCGTCGCTTACTTCCAGCAGCACTTGTGCACTGTAATTGTCCGTGCGGGCCGGCGGCGTGAAGCGCAGGGCGGAGATGCGCTTGTCTTGCGCTTGCTTGCCCAGGTCGAGGATCAGCGCCTGCAGCGCCGTCGTCGCCGCTGCCGTGCCGGCGCGCGTGCTGACCGACAGCAGCCGGCCATCGTCGGCCGTGCGGATATCGATGCCTTGCAAGCCATCGCCAGTTGCCGGCGTGCCCGTCACGGGGAAGATACGGGCTGGAATGTTCGTGCGCTGCGTGGCCGATTGCGCGGGCGGCGCGCCGATGGCATAGGCCAGGCGCTTGCCGTCGGCGTCGAACAGGCGCAGGTCGGCCAGGCTGGCCGAGCTGGCGTGCAGGTAGACTTCCCTGGGCAACGATAGCTGGACGATGCCCGCGCCGGCCGGCACCTGGATGGGCATGCTCCAGCGATAGTCCTGCGGCCGGTCCTGGCCGGGCGCGGCCAGCGCGGCGCCCGCCAGCAGCAGGCTGCAACAGATCAATATGGGTTTCATGCGGCTCCCGGATGCGGTTCGGCCGGCGCTGTCGCGGCAGCCTTGGGAAAAGGTGCCAGGTAGCCGATCAAGACCATCAGCAAGCCGACACCCACGAAAGAGATGATGCGTTCGATGCCGCCCACGTTCGACAGGTCGATCAGGAACAGTTTCAAGACAACCAGTCCCAGCAGCACGGCGCCCATGCTCCATTGCTGGCGCCGCTGCTGGCGGGCCGCATGGCGCATCAGCAGCAGGGCCGTGACACTCCACACGAGCGACAGCATCGCTTGCACGAACTGCGAGGCCAGCATGGCGTCAAAGGTGTAGGGCACGCCGAGGTAGTGCGAGACCGTGCGCAGCAGCATCAGGTTGAACCAGCCATACAGCAAGCACGCGGCCACGACGGGCAAGCGCGCCTGCCACAGGGGCGGCAGCGGGATCTGTCCGGCCGGGAATAAACGGTAGCTGGCAATGGCCAGCAGCACGGCAAAGCCCGTGCTCAGGTCCAGCGGATTGAGCAGCGGCAAGTAGGGCAGCGGTGCCATGGCGCCGTCGTCAAAGACGTTCCATGCGGCGATCAGCAGCAGCGACCACAGCGCGCCCAGCGGTATCAGGGTGCGCTGGTACCACGCGGCAATCGGCGCCACCGGCCAGGCGCCCGCGCGGCAGCGGCGGATCAGCCAGGCCAGTACCAGCATCATGGCCCAGGCCGGCAAGTAGCGGGCCCAGGCGGGGCTGACGCTGTCTTCATGGTGTGCCAGCCAGGCGCCGACGTGCATGGCGCCCACGGGCCACAACATCAGCCATGGCGCGGCCGTGCGCAGCGTGTGCAGCAGGCGCAGCGCCCGCACGTCGAGTGGCCAGCTCGCTTGCGGCCAAGCCCGCAGCAGGTATTCGCCGGCCGCCAGCGCGCAGGCCAGCGCCAGCCAGCTCAAGCCCGTCGGCAGGTAATCGCGCACATACAGCGCCAGCAGCAGGTTGGCGCTCCACAGGCCCAGGCCGAGCCAGGCGGCCACGGTCAACCAGCGCAGTTGCGGCCAGTCCAGGCGCCGGGCCAGGATGGCGAACACGGGCGTCGTGACGGATACGGCGATCAGATACAGCGCCAGCCAGTGTTCGCCCGCGTGCGGCTGCATGGTCAGGTCGCCGTCGATCAGGCGCAGCAGCCAGCTGACGAGCGGCACGAGGATGGCGGCAAACCACAGCAAGCCGCTCCAGACCAGCAGGGGGCGCGCTACCAGGGCCAGCAGTTCGTCGCCGCCGCGCGCGCGCAGCGCAAGGAAACGGGCGCTGGCAAAGGCGCCGGCGCCCAGCAGCAGGGCGCTGAGGAAGGAACCGCCGAACAGGCTGGCCGGATGCTGGTCCCAGGCCCAGCTGGCGCGGCTGAGCATGACCATGCCGGCCAGTACCTGCACGGCCAGCAGCAGCGCGCGCGGCGCATGCCATTGTTCGCGCCGCGCTACCCAGGCCAGCAGGGCCGCCACGGCCAGCGCGCTGATCGTCAGCAGGTTCAGTTGCGTGGCTGCGTCCGTGCGCAGCAGGATCTCGCTCCAGATACCGCCCAGCAGCCAGACCGTGGCGGCTGTCAGGAACAGCACGGACATGCTGCTCATGAACTCCGGATGCAAGGGGCTGCCATGGCGGCGGAAATTGTAGGCCATCACCAGCGCGGCGGCGGCCAGCAGCGCGCAGCCGAGCCAGATGTTGGCCTGCAGGGCCAATGCCGTATTGAGTTGCTGCATGGCGATGAGGAAGGCAAGCCACGCGGCCCCCTGCACCAGCAGGCCGAAGGCCCAAGCCAGGGTCTGGCGCTGGCGCAAGCCGACCCAGACGATGCCCGCGCCTTCCAGCGCCCAGGCGGCCGACGTCCAGCGGCCATCGAGGGCGAACGGGATGGCCAGCGTGCCGAAGACGATGCCCAGCGCGAGGAAGGCTTCGGCCAGCAGTTTGAAGCCGTTCCTGCGCCACAGGGCCACGGCCAGCCCCGTGTACGTCAAACCGGCGACCAGGGCGGAAAACGCCAGGCCAAATTTAAAATTCCAGACCAGGCTGTATTGCAGGCCCATGGCGGCCAGCGGCGTGCCGAACACGAGCGTGCCATCCACGTAGTGCTTGAGGCGCGGCGCCTGGCGTGCGCAGTAGGCGATCGCGATGCCGATATAGAACAGCACGAACAGGATCAAAAACAGTTGCGTCGACAGGTAGTCGTCCGAGGTGTAGCGCAGCAGGCCCCAGGTGGTGGCGACGACGAAGGTGAAGCCAAAGCTCAGCACATTCAGGACGCGCCAGGCGCGTTTCAGGGCGATGGCGAAGACGCCCGCATTGAGCAGCGCGTAATAGCTGAACAGGCCGATATGGTTGCCGCTGCCCGTCGACACGAGCAAGGGCACGGCAAAGCCGCCGACGATGCCGAAGACGGCCAGCCAGACGGCGTTTTGCAGCACGGCCAGCAAACACGTGAACGCCGTCAGCACGAACAGCACGGCAAACGCCAGGCCGGCCGGGATCAGTTCATACAGGCGGAAGGCGCCGAACGTCACCAGCATCAATATCGCTAGCGCCGTTCCCTGCAGCGGCAAGCTGATGCCGGGACGCTTGACGCGGATGCGCCAGGCCCAGGCCAGCAGGGCGATGTCGGCCAGCGCGATGCCGGCCAGGCGCAGTTCGATGGGCAGCGTGACCTGCGCCGACACATACTTGAGCAGGAAGCTGACGCCGAGGAAGAGGATCAGCAAGCCCAGCTTGGCGACCAGGTTGCCGGTAAACAGCCAGTTCTTCGCCTTGGCAAACAGGCCATCCGGGCGCGCGATCCAGGACGGGGTATTCGGGGCGGCGGGGACAGGTTTGGCGGGAGCCGGCGCGGCGGGCGGCGCAGGCTTGGGCGGGGCTGGCGCCGGCACTGCCGGCGCCGCCTTTGCCAGTTCGACCGGCTCGGTCATGGCCGCTTGGGGCACCGGCGTCGGCACGGAAACAGGCACAGGCACAGGCACAGGCACAACACTCTCTACGGCGCGCGGGGCAACTGGCGCGTCGGCCTGGCCTTCCAGCGCTTGCAGGCGCTGCTGGATGCCGTTGACTTCCTTGCGCAGGCGCGCCGTCAGCAGCTCCAGATCGGCCACCTTTCTGCGGTATTGCAATGCCAGCACGAAGGCGGTAATCAGCAAGCCTAGGATGAACAGCGTGATCAATCCAAACATGGAGTAGCTTTCCTGGAAGGGCAGGGCGAAGGCGCCCGAAGTATGCGCACATTACCTTATTATCAAGAGACTGGCGATTTCTGTTGCGTCAGGGCAAGTGCCAGGGGCGGCATCAGGAAGACATGGCCAGCATGGCGTGGCAGGCTGTTTCCCGTATTGACGCCAAGCAATATGACGACATTCAGATTGTCGCGCGCAAGATAGTGCTGTATTTTAGCAATTCCTTAATTGCCGGTTCCCCATGCCATGAGTCAAAGCAGCCAGTTTTCCTTATTGTCGCAGCGCCGTTTCGGGCCCTTCTTCTGGACCCAGTTCTTTGGCGCCTTCAACGACAATCTGTTCAAGACGGCCCTGATGGTGATCCTCGCCTACGATGCGCTGAGCTGGACCACGCTCGACCCGTCCACCATCACGAATCTGATTCCCGGCCTGTTCATCCTGCCCTACGTCGTGTTTTCGGCCACGGCCGGCCAGCTGGCCGACAAGTTTGAAAAGGCGGGCCTGGCGCGTCTCGTCAAATGGATGGAGCTGGCCATCATGGCCGTGGCCGCCGCCGGCTGGATGACGCACACGCTGTGGCTGCTGGTGGCGGCCGTCGTGGGCATGGGCGTGCATTCGACCCTGTTCGGTCCCGTCAAGTATGCGTATCTGCCGCAGCAGCTCAAACCCGAGGAATTGGTGGGTGGCAATGGCCTGATCGAGATGGGCACCTTTGTCGGCATCTTATTGGGTGAAATCCTCGGCGCCGTGCTGATCGTGCACAAGCCGCTGGGCGTGGAACTGGTGGCCGGCGCGACCATCGCCGTGGCTGTCTTCGGTCTGATCGCCAGCTACCGCGTGCCGCGCACGCCCGCGCCCGAGCCGGACTTGAAGGTGAGTCTGAATTTTGTCGCCGAATCGTTGCGCAACCTGAATTTTTCGCGCAAGAACCGTCCCGTCTTCCTGGCCATGCTGGGCAACTCCTGGTTCTGGTTTTACGGCGCCCTGATCCTGGCCCAGTTTCCCGTGTATTCGAAGGATTTCCTGCATGGCGACCACAGCGTGTTCGTGCTGCTGCTGACGGTGTTTTCCGTCGGCATCGGCACGGGTTCCCTGCTGTGCGAGCGGCTGTCGGGCCACAAGATCGAGATCGGCCTGGTGCCGTTCGGCTCCATCGGCCTGTCGCTGTTCGGCATCGACCTGTATTTCGCCAGCAATGCGTATGTCAACACGCAGGTGGTCGACGCGCTGGCGTTTGTGGGCCAGGCGGGCGTGCCGCGCATCCTGATCGACATCGTCATGATCGGCGTGTTCGGCGGCTTTTTCATCGTGCCCCTGTTCGCGCTGATCCAGACCCGCTGCGACCCGAAACACATTTCGCGCACGATCGCCGGCATGAATATCCTGAACGCCCTGTTCATGGTGGCGGCCGCCGGCGTGGCCATCGTGCTGCTGGGACGAGGCTTCACCATACCCCAGCTGTTCCTCGTCACGGCGATTCTGAATGCGCTGGTGGCCGCCTACATCTTCTCGCTGGTGCCGGAATTCCTCATGCGCTTCCTGGCGTGGATACTCATCCAGACCGTGCACCGGGTCAAAGTCGTCGATGGCGAGCGCATCCCCGCGGAAGGCGCGGCCGTGCTGGTTTGCAACCACGTCAGCTATGTGGACGCCATCGTCATCATGGCGGCCAGCCCCCGTCCGATCCGCTTCGTCATGGACCACCGCATCTTCAAGATGCCGCTGATGGGCTGGATTTTCCGCACGGCCAAGGCGATTCCCATCGCGCCGGCCAAGGAAGATCCTTTCCTGATGGAAAAAGCCTTCATCGATATCGCGCAAGCGCTGCATCAAGGCGAACTCGTCTGCATTTTCCCCGAAGGCAAGTTGACCCGCACGGGCCAGATCAGCGAATTCAAGGGCGGCATCGCCAAGATCGTCGAGCGCAGCAAGGTGCCCGTGATTCCGCTGGCGCTGCGCGGCTTGTGGGGTCATCTGTTGAGCCATCGCAACGGCCATTTGTTCGAACGCGCCTTCAAGGCGGGCTTGCGCTCGCGTCTGTCGCTGGCCGTGGGCATGCCCGTGGCGCCCGAGGCCGCCACGCCGGAACTGCTGCAGCAAAAGGTGCAGGAACTGCGCGGCAAGTGGAAATAAGCGCTATGGCGTTTGCGTAGCCGTCCCTTCCTGCCGCGCCAGGTGCGCGCGCAGCAGGGCGGTGATGGCGTCGAAATCCACGGGTTTCGTCAGGTGATGGTCGAAACCGGCTTGCTCGGTGCGCGCGCGCGCCTCGCCCTGGCCCCAGCCAGTCAAGGCGATCATCAGCACGTCGCGCCCCTGCGCGCGCTGGCGGATCTGGCCCGCCGCCTCGTAGCCATCCATGTCCGGCATGCCCAGATCCATCACCACCAGTTGCGGCCATATCCTGTCGACGGCCGCCAGCGCCTGCGCGCCGCCATACGCGACCTGGGCCGCATAGCCCTCGAGCTGGAACAGGCTTTGCAGGGAATCGGCCGCGTCGCGGTTGTCGTCCACCACCAGCACTGGCACGGGCTGGCCCGCGCCGGCGGGCGTGCCGCCTCCGGCGGCGGACGGCGTGGCGGGCGCGGGACCGCCGGCGCTGGCCGGCAGGGTGACGATGAAGCGGCTGCCACGTCCGGGGCCGTCGCTGTAGGCCTCGATGCTGCCGCCATGCATTTCGGCAAATTGGCGCGCCAGGCTCAGGCCGATGCCCAGGCCGCTGGTCATCTGGCCCGCCACCGTGCGTCCCTGTTCAAACATGGAAAAGATGCGCGCGATGGCGTCCGGGTCGATGCCGATGCCATTGTCTTCGATCATCACGTGCAACTGGCCCTGCGCCAGGCGTGCCGTAATGTGGATGAGCCCGCCGTCCGGCGTGAATTTCACGGCATTCGAGACGATATTGGCAAAGACCTGCACCACCCGGGCATAGTCGGCGTGCAATGTCACGGCATGCGGCGGTAGATCGACGGTGATGCGGATGTGCCGGCTGCTGGCCGCAGGCAGGCATAGTTCGATGACATGCTCGAGCACTTGCTGTAACTCAAACTCCTTGCGCTGCAGCAGGACCTTGCCGCTGCTGATGCGCGCCACGTCGAGCAAGTCGTCCACCAGCCGTGTCAGGTGCGTCACCTGGCGCTCGATCACGGCGCTCACCTTGCCGACCTGTGCCGATGCCGGAAACAGGTGCTTGAGCAGGGTCACCGACGACTTGATGGGCGCCAGCGGATTGCGCAGTTCATGGCCGAGGCTGGCAATGAATTCGTCCTTGCGCCGCTGCGTCTCGCGCAACTGGTACTGGCGCTGGCGCGCGCGCAGCATGGCGTGCGCCGAGGTGATCAGGGTCAGGATGTGCACGGGGCGTTCCAGCAGGGTCAGGTTGCCCAGGGTGGAAATAGCTTGCCGCACGGGCAGGGAATCGAGTCCCGCGTGCGTCAGCAGGATGATGGGCAAGTCGGACCAGTCCGGCTGCTGCCGGGCATAGGCGTCGAGCACGGTGTACACGCCAGCATGCAGCGCCTCTTCCACCGTCAGCACGCCGCCGGCGCCCAGCGCCAGCTGCTCGGCCAGTTCGCCGGGCGAGCGGCAGGCGTGGCTGGCGATGGCGCTGCCCGCCAATACCGTGCCGGCCAGGGCGGCATCCTGGCCGGCAGGCGCGTAGATCAGGATGCGCTGCTCCATGGTAGTCCTAAGGGAAAGGCGTGCCGCCGATGGTGGGCAAGCCCGACAGGATGCCGTGAAAGCCAGCCAGGGCCGGGCCGATGCGGATGCCCTGCGGGCTGATCTCGAAGCGGCGGATGGTGCGCTCGTGCGCGCTGTCGCGTTTCTTGAAGACGGAAATGGCTTGCCGCACCTCGCCTTCCGTTTCGTAGTAGCGCAGCATGATGACGCTGTCGGCCAGGTAGCTGGCGTCGGCCGCCGTCGTCATCGAGGTGCCCAGCATGTTTTGCTGCACGCCGACGAGCAGGGTGGCCACGCCGTGCTGGCTCAGGTAATTGAGCAGTTCATGCAGGTAGGTGCTCTGGAAGCGTTCATCGGGCACCGCATGCATGTAGCCGTTCAGGCTATCGATGACGATCACCCTGGCGCCCCGCTGCGCTGCGTCGACCACGGCCTGGGCGAATTCGCCCGGTGTCATCTCGGCCGGATCGATCTGCTGTGCGCTCAGCAAACCCGTGTCGAGCGCCTCCTGCAGGCGCATGCCCACGCTGTCGGCCCGGGTCAGGAGCTTGCTGCGCGCTTCCTCGAACAGGAACATGGCGCACGGTTCGCCGCGCGCGGTGGCCGCGTGCACGAATTGCGCCGCCAGGGTGGACTTGCCGCTGCCGGCGGGGCCGGAAAGGAGCGTGCTCATGCCTTCTTCCAGGCCGCCGCCTATCATGGCGTCGAGTTCGGGCACGCCGCTCGACAGGCGCCGATGGCCGCCATCGCGGCGTGTGTCGGCCGCCACCAGACGGGGATAGACGACCAGGCCGTCACGGGCGATCTTGTAGTCGTGCGTGCCGCTGCGAAACGCCACGCCCCGGTATTTCACCACCCGCACGCGGCGCCGGTCATTGCCATAGTCCTGGTTTTGCAGCTCCAGCGAGATCACGCAATGGGCCACGCTACGCACTTGCAAGCCGTCGTCCAGCGCGGAGCGGTCGTCGATCAGCACGGTGGTGCAGTGCCGGCTGGCCAGGTATTGTTTCAACGCCACGACCTGGCGCCGGTAGCGCAAGGGGTTTTCCGCCAGCAGCTGCAGTTCGGACAGCGAATCGAGCACGAGGCGGGCCGGACGGTGCTTTTCGATGGCGGCCAGGATGCGCTGGTTGGTCGAGGCCAGTTCGATTTCCGACGGGTGGAAGATCGTGTACTGGCGCTCGGGGTCGAGTATATCGTCGCTGGGCGCCACTTCTTCGATGGCGATGCCGGCCAGGTCCCAGCCGTGCGACAGGGCCGCGGCGCGCAGCTCGATTTCCGATTCGGCCAGGGCGATATACAGCACGGGCGTGCCCTTGCGCGCCCCTTCGGCCAGAAACTGCAGCGCCAGCGTGGTCTTGCCTGTGCCTGGCACGCCTTCGAGCAGGTACAGGCGCTCGGGCAGCAGGCCGCCCGTCAATATGGTGTCGAGGCCAGGGATGCCCGTCGACAGCAGTGGCGGCGCGTCCAGGCCGCCCGCGCCATCGTCTTGCGCCGTTCCTTGCGCCTGTGCTGTCGTCATCGCGTCCTCGCTTCGCCACGCTGTGGTCAATATATTAGCGCGTCCGCTGCGGCATGTCTTTTCGATACCATTGGTAAATAATCACGGGCGCCATGCAAGCCGGGGCCGGCAGTGTTGCACACTTGTCGTCAGGCTCAGCAAAGAAATCTTGACCCTGCTAAAGTATTGATTCAATCCAACTCTCCCGCTTTGCCGTTTTGCCGCCGCCGGCCTGAATTTCCGATGGATCCTGCTGGTGCGCACCTGCTGTTGTTGTCGCCATTTAATTGCATCATTAGCAACAAAAAACGCTTAAAGGTTACTTTGTTTCAATTGTAACGCTGCTTGACGATTTTAGAATGATCGTTCATTCTTTGATCTGCGTTAATAAATTTAGTCATTTCTAACGACACTAGCCAGCTTCTTTTTCAGAAAGTCCAAGATGCAACCAACCTTTTCCCTGACGTCGCCGCGTACGAGCGGCGCTATTGCCGTTCTGTGCGCCACTGTAATCATGGCCGGCTGCAGTAAAAAACAGGAAGCACCTCACGCGCAGCAAGCGCCGCAGGTGGTCGTGTTTACTGTTAATCCGGCCGCGTTGCCGATGAGCGCCGAATTGCCCGGCCGCACGAATGCCTACCAGGTCGCCGATGTGCGCCCGCAAGTGGGCGGTTTGATCCAGAAGCGCCTGTTCGTCGAGGGTAGCGATGTGAAAGCGGGCACGGCCCTGTATCAGATCGATTCCGCTACTTACCAAGCCGCCGCCAATTCGGCCAAGGCCGCCCTGTCGAAAGCCAAGGCCAACCTGCTGACGGCCGGTCCGAAAGCGTCGCGCTACAAGGAACTGGTGGCCATCGAAGGCGTCAGCCGTCAAGAGTACGATGATGCCGTCGCCGCGTTCGAGCAAGCGAAGGCAGACGTCGAGTCCGCCACCGCGGCGCTGGAATCGGCGAACATCAACCTGCGCTACAGCACCGTGACGGCGCCGATCAGCGGCCGCACCAGCCGCTCGACCGTGACGGCCGGCGCGCTGGTGACGGCAGGCCAGGCCGAAGCGCTGACCACCGTGCAGCAACTCGATCCGATCTATGTCGACGTGACCCAGTCGAGCACCGACCTGCTGCGCCTGAAGCGCCAGATGGCCGACGGCTCACTGAAGAAAGTGGGCGAAGGCCAGGCCAAGGTCGACCTGATCCTGCCGGACGGCAGCAAGTACGGCGCATCGGGCAAGCTGCAGTTTGCCGGCGTGACGGTCGATCCGACCACCGGCAACGTGATCTTGCGCGCGCTGTTCCCGAACCCGAAAGGCGAATTGCTGCCAGGTATGTACGTGCGTGCGCAGCTGGAAACGGGCGTCGATGAGAAAGCCATTACCGTGCCGCAAGTGGGCGTGACGCGCAACCAGAAGGGCCAGGCCACGGCCCTGATCCTGAACAAGGAAAACAAGGTCGAGCAGCGCGTGCTGACCACCAGCGGCACCGTCGGCACCAACTGGCTGGTGACGTCCGGCCTGGCCGCAGGCGACCGCGTGATCGTGGAAGGCTTGCAAAAAGTCAAGCCAGGCGCGCCAGCCGTTGCCGTGCCGGCCAAGGCCGAAGCTGCTCCTGCGCCAGCGCCCGCCGCTGCCGCTTCTGCCGCCGCATCGGCTGCCAGCGCCCACTAATTCAGGAGAATATTAATGGCCCGTTTTTTCATTGACCGCCCGATTTTTGCCTGGGTGGTCGCGATCGTCATCATGCTTGCCGGCGTGATTTCGATCCTCAGCCTGCCGATCGCGCAGTACCCGAGCATCGCTCCGCCGTCGATTTCGATCAGCGGCTCCTACCCTGGCGCCTCCGCCAAGACCGTGGAAGATGCGGTCACCCAAGTCATCGAACAAAAGATGAAGGGTATCGACGGCTTGCGCTACATGTCCTCGTCGAGCGATGCGACTGGCGGCATCAGCATCACCTTGACGTTTACCAGCGGCACCAATCCCGACATCGCCCAGGTGCAGGTACAGAACAAGCTGCAGCTGGCCACGCCACTGCTGCCGACGGCTGTCACGCAACAGGGTCTTGTCGTGTCGAAAGCGACGAAGAACTTCCTGATGGTGTTCGGCTTCATTTCCGAAAACGGCAAGATGGACCAGACCGACTTGAGCGACTATGTGGCCGCCAACGTCGTCGATCCGCTCAGCCGTGTTGCCGGCGTGGGCGACGTGACCCTGTTCGGTTCGCAGTACGCCATGCGTATCTGGCTCGACCCGGCCAAGCTGCAAAGTTTTAACCTGACCCCGGCGGACGTGATCACGGCCGTGCAGGCGCAGAATGCGGAAGTGTCGGCCGGTGAACTGGGCGGCACGCCGTCCGTCAAGGGTCAGCAGCTGAACGCCACCGTGTCGGCGCAAAGCCGTTTGCAAACGGTGGAGCAGTTCGGCGCCATCTTGCTGAAAACCACGACCAACGGTGCCATGGTGTACCTGAAGGACGTGGCCAGCATGGAACTGGGCCGCGAGAACTACAACACCGTGGCCCGCTACAACGGCCATGCGGCCACCGGCGTGGCGATCAAGCTGGCGACGGGCGCCAACGCGCTCGATACGGCCAATGCGGCGAAAGCCATGCTGGGCAACTTGAGCAAGCAATTCCCTGAAGGCATGAGCTACCAGGTGGCGTTCGACACCACCCCGTTCGTGAAACTGTCGATCGAGGAAGTGGTCAAGACCCTGGTCGAAGCGGTCATCCTGGTATTCCTGGTGATGTACCTGTTCCTGCAAAACTTCCGCGCCACCCTGATTCCGACCATGGCCGTGCCGGTCGTGCTGCTCGGTACCTTCGGCATCCTGAATGCCTTCGGCTATTCGATCAATACGCTGACCATGTTCGCCATGGTGCTGGCCATTGGTCTCTTGGTCGATGATGCGATCGTGGTGGTGGAAAACGTCGAGCGCGTGATGAGCGAAGAGGGCTTGTCGCCGCTGGAAGCGACGCGCAAGTCCATGACGCAGATCACGGGCGCGCTGGTCGGTATCGCCATGGTGCTGTCGGCCGTGTTCGTGCCGATGGCCTTCTTCGGCGGTTCGACGGGCGTGATTTACCGCCAGTTCTCGATCACGATCGTGTCGTCGATGGTGCTGTCCGTCGTCGTCGCGCTGGTGTTTACGCCAGCCTTGTGCGCCACCCTGTTGAAACCGGTCGAGAAGGGCCATCACGCGACGAACAAGGGTTTCTTCGGCTGGTTCAACCGCAGCTTCGACCGCAGCAGCAATAAATACCAGGGCTGGGTCGGCGCCATGATCACGCACCGTTTCCGCTCGATGCTGCTGTACGTGCTGCTGCTGGCTGGCCTGGTGTTCATCTTCATGCGCCTGCCGACTTCGTTCCTGCCGGAAGAAGACCAGGGCATCCTGTTTACGCAGATTCAATTGCCGACGGGCGCCACGCAAGAGCGCACCCTGAAAGTGATCGAACAGGTCGAAGACCACTTCATGAACAGCGAGAAGGACAACGTCGCTTCCGTGTTTGCCGTCGCCGGCTTCAGCTTCGGCGGTAACGGCCAGAATACGGGTATCGCCTTCGTGCGCCTGAAAGACTGGTCGCTGCGCAAGGACGTGGCGCAAAAAGCGCCGGCCGTGGCCGGCCGCGCCATGGGCAAGTTGTTGCAGATCAAGGATGCGATGGTGTTTACGTTCGCCCCGCCTGCCGTGCTGGAACTGGGTAACGCCACCGGTTTCGACATGCAGCTGCAGGATATCGGCGGTGTCGGCCATGACGCCCTGATGGCGGCGCGTAACCAGTTGCTGGGCATGGCGTCGCAAAACCCGGCCATGGTGGGCGTGCGCCCGAACGGCCAGGAAGATACGCCGCAATACAAGATCGACATCGACCAGCAGAAAGCCACCGCGCTGGGCTTGCAGATATCGGAAATCAACCGCGTGCTGAGCGTGGGCTGGGGTAGCTCGTATGTGAACGACTTCCTCGACCGTGGCCGCGTGAAGAAAGTGTTCATGCAAGGCAATGCCGAATCGCGCATGCTGCCGGAAGACTTGAACAAGTGGTTCGTGCGCAACACGGCTGGCCAGATGGTGCCGTTCTCCGCCTTTGCCACCGGCAAGTGGATTTACGCGTCGCCACGCCTGGAACGCTACAACGGCTTGCCGTCGGTAGAGATCCTCGGTACGCCGGCACCGGGCCAGAGCACGGGCGCCGCCATGAACGCGATGGAAGAGATGGTGGCCAAGCTGCCGCCTGGCATCGGCTTCAGCTGGACCGGCGTGTCGCTGGAAGAGCGCGAATCCGGTTCGCAGACGCCGCAGCTGTACGCGCTGTCGCTGCTGATCGTCTTCCTGTGCCTGGCTGCGCTGTATGAAAGCTGGTCGATTCCATTCTCGGTGCTGCTGGTCGTGCCGCTGGGCGTGATCGGCGCCGTGCTCGGCACGTGGCTGTTCGGCCTGTCGAACGACGTGTACTTCCAGGTGGGCTTGCTCACGGTGGTGGGTCTGTCGGCGAAGAACGCCATTCTGATCGTGGAATTTGCCAAGGAAATGCAGGAATCGGGCATGTCGCTGCTGGACGCGACCTTGCACGCGGTGCGTCTGCGTCTGCGTCCGATTCTGATGACCTCGATTGCCTTCGGCCTGGGCGTGTTGCCGCTGGCCATTTCCAGCGGCGCCGGTTCCGGCAGCCAGAACGCCATCGGTATCGGCGTGCTGGGTGGTATGTTGACGGCCACGTTCCTCGGTATCTTCTTCGTGCCGGTGTTCTTCGTGCTGGTGCGCGGCTTCTTCTCGAAGCCGGACGCGCCCGCCACGCCGGCGACGCCTGGTTCGCCAGCCGTCACGCTTTCCAAGGATGCACATTAATATGAAAAAATCACTACTCTCCATGGCGGCACTGGCCTTGCTGGCCGGTTGCAGCCTGGCTCCCACGTACGAGCGTCCGGCAGCGCCGGCGCCGACGGCGTGGCCGACGGGCCCTTCCTACAAGGCCGACACGGCCGCCGCCGACGCCAAGCCGGTGGCGGACGTCGCCTGGCGCGAGTTCTTTGCCGATGCGCGCCTGCGCCAGGTACTGGAACTGGCGCTGGCCAACAACCGCGACCTGCGCGTCTCGATCCTGAATATCGAGAAGGCGCGTGCCACCTACGGCATCGAACGCGCCGCCCTGATCCCGACCCTGTCGGCATCGGGCGGCCAGTCGGCCACGCGCATTTCGAAAAATGCCAGCCCGACGGGCGAAGCGTCCATCAACCGCCAGTACACGGCGAACCTGGGCGTGTCGGCCTACGAGCTGGACTTCTTCGGCCGCGTGCGCAGCCTGTCCGACAGCGCGCTGGAACAATACCTGGGCACGGAAGAAGCACGCCGTGCGCAGCAGATCAGCCTGGTGGCCGAAGTGGCCAGCACCTATCTGAACCTGGTGGCCGACCAGCAGCGTCTGCGCGTGGCGCAGGACACCCTGAAGAGCCAGCAGTCGTCGTATGACCTGGCCGTGCGCCGCTTCAGCGCGGGCGCCACCTCGGGCCTAGACAAGTACGATGCCCAGACCAGCGTCGAGTCGGCCCGTTCCGACGTGGCTGTCTATACGAGCCAGGTGGCGCTGGACCAGAACGCGCTGGTCTTGCTGGTGGGCGGCCCCGTGCCGGCCGACCTGTTGCCGCCGGCCGAGTTCGGCACCGTGACGGCGCTGACGGACATTCCGTCCGGCGTGCCGTCGGACGTGCTGCAACGCCGTCCCGACGTGCTGGCGGCGGAGCGCACCTTGCGCGCCGCCAACGCCAACATCGGCGCGGCGCGCGCGGCTTTCTTCCCGCGCATTTCGCTGACGGCCACGGCCGGTTCGGTCAGCGACAACCTGTCGGGCCTGTTCAAGGCGGGCAGCGGCACGTGGAGTTTCTTGCCGCAGATCAGCTTGCCGATCTTCGATGGCGGCGTGAACCGCGCCAACCTCGATATCGCCAAGGTACAGCGTGAAATCTCCGTGGCGCAATACGAAAAGGCGATCCAGGTCGCCTTCCGCGAAGTGTCCGATGCGCTGGCCCAGCGCGGCACCATCGACGAGCGCCTGCAATCGCAGGTCTCGCTGGTCGAGGCGTCGACGAAGAGCTACACCATCCACGATGCGCGCTACAAGCAGGGCGCCGAGTCCTACCTGAACGCCCTGGTGGCCCAGCGCGCGCTGTACACGGCGCAGCAAAGCCTGATCACGGCGCGCCTGGCCAAATCGACCAACCTGGTCACCTTGTACAAGGTGCTGGGCGGCGGTTGGCAGCCTGAGCAGACAGCCGTCGCGGCGGCTGGCGGCGCCCAATAATCACGGGGACGCCGAAGCCGGCCTTGCCCGCAAGGGCAGGGCCGGCGCGCTACTGGAAAAGTCATGAACCAAGTTGAAAAGAAGCATCCGGATCCCGAGCGCGCCAACACGCGGCGCAAGCAGGTGCTCGATGCGGCCGAAAGCTGCTTCAGCCGCCGCGGTTTCCACGGCGCCAGCATGGCCGAGATATCGAAGGCGGCCGGCATGAGCGCGGGCCACATCTATAATTATTTTGACAGCAAGGATGCGATCATCGCCGCCTTCGTCATGCAGAATACGGAGCGCGTCTCCAATTTGATGCAGGACCTGGCGCAGCGCGAAGACCCGCTGCAGGCCGTGATCGACAATGCGGGCGAGCATGTGCTCGAAGCGCTGGACCCGACCACGTGGATGATGCCGCTGGAAATCTTTGCCGAAGCGTCGCGCAATCCGGCGATCGCGGAAATGCTGCAATGCTCGGACCGGCGTTCGCGCCAGTTATTTCTCTCCATCATCCGGGATGCGCGCATCAAGCGCGGCTTGCCGGCCGACGAGGAAATGTTGCAGGGGCGCCTCGATGCCCTGGTGGCGCTGTATCAGGGCTTGCCCGTGCGCTTCATTCATCATCCGGACGTGAAGGTCGAACCGCTGATCGCGGGCTTTCGCATCGTCCTGACGGCGCTGCTGCTGAGCGAATAGGGCGCTTGAGCGGCCCATGCAAAAAAGTTTGCGCAGATCGACATGAATCGCGCGCAAAAGCATGGCAAAAACCTAAAAGCGTCTGCTATAATTCCCACCTCGTCGGGGCGTAGCGCAGCCTGGTAGCGTACATGCATGGGGTGCATGGGGTCGGAAGTTCGAATCTTCTCGCCCCGACCATTAGATTCAAGGAGTTACAGCGCAAGCTGTATAGAAACCCAGTACTGTTTATTATACGTTTGTATAATATCGGTGCTGGGTTTTTCCGTTTACAGAAGCGGACGCTGCGTTAGAGCTGCGCCAGGCCATGATTGACTCGACAAATATGTGCACCAAGCAAGTAACGATAGATCTTACCTACGCCAAGAATGCTTTGTTCGTTCGTCAATCCGTTGCGGTCGCTTTTGGCGTGCCAATCGATACGGAAATAACTTGGGTCTTTCTTCAAGATATGCTCTGTAATGCCAGCGAGTGTGCATTACCTGCGCGGGTGTTAGTCTGTGGCCTGCCAAGTGCTAGCGGCGCGATTGGCGATGAGATTCGAATGCTCCGCACCTTTCTCCGCGCGCTTGCGACAACGCGAAGCATCGAAGTTCAGATTGTTTTGCACGATTAAACATGTGGCGCTCTGCCTCTGCTCTGGGGCGACAGTTGCCGTACGCCGTAGGGCTGACATCGGCCAGGAACAGTCATTCGCGTTGACGTGACAATACGTGACTTTTCTCGCTTGCTAAGTCGTTATGCTCATGGGCCGCTAGCGGCCAAAGACGGACGCCGATGAGCATATTTTTCGATTCACGGAGAGTCATATCAAAACACTTGCACGCGCCATAATTTTCGCCACACAATATATAAATAGTCGAGCCGGCGACGCCTTGGACGACGATGTCGCGGTACTTGAAGAGATTTCAGCGGAGTTGAAAAAAACTTCCGTCGAGGAAAAGAAATGCCTTATCCAAACCGCAAAAGAACTCGGACTTGAATCTTGGCTGGATGAAATGGGCATTGATTAAGTGCGCAGAAAAAGATATTGGAAAGCTGCTGTTGGCCGGGAGCGGACGTTGAACAGGCATGCGCTGCTGCTTGCCTGCCTTTACGGGCAAGAACACAATCGTCTTCAACGATTCTGAACGCAAGTCGATTTTGCGTCGAATTTTCCCGGGCTGCTTTCAGCGACGCTAACGACTGCAAGAGCAGCCGCCCGATAGAATAGAGCTTGTTTAATTCAGGGCATGCAGTTGCCCATTTCTAAGTATGGAATCAATGACGGTGATGGCAACAAAGTGGAAGAACCAGGAGGTGCGAAGCTGCATTGGCCTTCTGTGCAGCAATGGTGATCTCTACGACGTGCACGCAACCAGAATGGCCAGGGTACGTGAAAAACGGGAACTTGGCGGTTGGCTCAATGTCGCGATTCTGGCGCAAGAAGAGTTGTATGGTGGACAGTACATAGTTAAGTGCGGAGAGGCTGCGGAACACGGCTCAATCGGCGTAGTCGTTTTGGAATCGCTGCAAAATCATGAACCTGTTTGGACGTTTGTTTCGGATCAATCCAATCCATTTGATCAAATAACAATCAAGGGCGGCTTGGTGTTGGTGCTGTCAACGTCAGGCGCCGTGTTACGGTTTGGTGCGCCAATGAGGGAGGCAAGGCTTCTGCTCCCGAGTACTTCGATCCATGGTTCTAACGACGAGCGCTTGTAAAGTGAGACGCTGCGCGTCCGCTATGCTTAGGTGATGCCTTTTAAGCAGCCTCCGGCCACAAGCGGTCAGTCGTGAACAGGGAGACAGATGGGCTTCATCAACAGATGTGAAGCGTCGCTACGATTATTTGGCGACGACCTCATTCCCGAAGAGGTGTGCCGTCTATTCGGCCATTTCCCTTCGCAGGCATGGATGGTAATCCCCCTATTTTTTGAGCGCGTTAAAAGTAGAGCTTAAGCGGCCATGGCAAGCTTCTGTTTTGGCGTGATGCCGCCAAGTGCCATGTTGGGCCGGTCGTGATTGCAAGTCCACAGCCAGCGGGTTGCAAAATCCTCGATATCCTCGAGCGTTTCAAACAAATAATGGGCCAACCAGTCGTAACGCACCGTGCGGTTATGGGGCTCGACATAAGCATTCTGCTGCGCGATGATCCTGGTCAAATCGTCCAGTCCAGAAATGCCCTTGATCGATGTGCTGTCCGGCCACTTCGCGCGCCAATGTCGCTGAAAAATGGATTGATCAGCGCTTCCCTCAGCTATTCTCCTCAAAGCATTTGCCGACAGGCACCCGGCGGCTTGCCGATGACGCGCTTAAAAGCACGACTGAACGCGGCTTGCGATGTATAGCCAAGGCGTCGGGCGACGACGTCGATGGACACTCTTTCGTGAGTGAGCAATTGTCTGGCAAGGCGCATTCTCAATTCCGTGGCATAGCGCAGGGGCGGCACCCCGATGGTGGTTTCAAAGCGTTGGGCGAAAACAGAGCGGGAGATATGGCACTCCGCAGCCAACTGCGCAACTGTCCATTCACGACCAGGCTGGCGGTGCAGCGCCAATATGGCGCGAGCAAGGCGCGGATCACGCAAGGCGGCGAGGAGACCGGAAGCGTTTTCACAACCGCATTCAATCCAGCCGCGCACGATCATTGCTGCCGCGACCTCCGCCAGGCGAGCCAGAATGCCTGCGAATCCAATACGGCCGGCACAGATTTCACGCTTCATTGAATCAAGAACAGGCAGCAACCCGGGATAGCCTTGCGCTTGCGTGTCGGCCACCATGACAGTTGGCATCAGCTTGCCGATCCCTTGCATCCCGCCGAGATCGAATTCCATGCAGCCGTAAAAAATAACTGCACTGGGCACGGGGTGCGTACTGGGACATGTGTCTACTCCGCTAACGGATTCACCCAGGGGCGCGACATCGAACTTTTCGATGTCCTGAAATGCAATACCCGCATCCGATAGAAGCTGATGTCTCCTGCCGTGAGGCATGAACACCGCGCTACCGGCGGACAGCTTATGCAACTCACCATCATCGGTACACAGGAAGGCAGTGCCAACAGCGAGGAAGTGGAAGTAGGCGTGGCCTGGCTTGTCTTCAAAGCCTATGCCGAAAACTGGACCGGTCTGAATACGCCGGTACTGGACTCCACGCAGGCGCATGCCTGTCAATAGTTCATTGACGAGATTAGATAATGGAAAAATTTGATTTTGCTTGCTCATTTTAGGTGTTTCGATCAAAACATCCGGACTTGCCATCATAGATCATCCTGCATTTTACCTCTAGACTTTCGACTCCGATTGTTTTAGGGATTTTAGAGATGAACAACGATGTTTTTGCTACCGAGCAAACGCCCAACGCGAACGATGTGTCTGTTCTAGAGCCAGCGACAGCGGCATGGATGGCAGTGTTTTCCCTGGCCATGGGGGTTTTCGGTTTACTGACGGCGGAGTACCTGCCAGCCAGTCTGCTGACCCCGATGGCCTTCGATCTTGGCGTATCGGAGGCACTAGCTGGTCAGGCAGTGACGGTGACGGCCGTAGTGGCCATGTTCGCCGGGCTGTCGGTGCCAGTTCTAACGCGTAATTTTGACCGGCGTGTCGTCTTGTTGGCTTTCACGGTGCTGATGATCGCCTCCAACTTGCTGGTGGCGTTGTCCTCAAGCTTGACAGTATTATTGGTGATGCGCATTCTTCTGGGCGTCGCGTTAGGAGGCTTCTGGAGCATGGCGGCAGCCGTGGCCATGCGACTGGTGCCGGCAATGCTGGTGCCGCGAGCGCTATCCATCATATTCAGTGGCATCGCCGTCGGGACGGTCGTTTCCGTACCGCTGGGCAGTTACTTAGGGGGGATATATGGCTGGCGCAGTGCATTTATAGCAGCCGCGGCTGTCGGAGGGCTGACACTTTTGTTTCAATTGTTCACGCTGCCCCGTATGGCGCCGCGCACGATGACGCGTACCACATCGGTGCTGCGATTGCTCCGTCGCCCGGGGATTGGGATCGGGATGTTGGGCTGCGTGCTGGCCCATACCGGGCAATATGCATTGTTCACCTATATTCGCCCCGCTCTTGAAAGCGTTGTCCATATAGATGTAAATGGTTTGTCTCTGATGCTCCTGGGTTTTGGTGTCGCCAACTTCGTTGGCACGCTGCTGGCCGGCTGGCTAATGGAGCGTAGCCTGCGTGCCACTTTAGTGCTCATGCCTGCGCTGGTGGGCTTGGCGGCATTCGGCATGATCCTGCTGCCAGTCCAAGGAACAGGCCTGATGTTTTTGGTCGCTCTGTGGGGCCTGGCGTTCGGCGGCGTACCTGTCGCCTGGTCCAACTGGGTAGCCCGTGCTGTCCCGGATCAAGCGGAGACAGCAGGCGGCATGGTCGTCGCTGCGGTGCAATCGTCAATAGCTGCCGGCGCTGCATTGGGTGGCATTATGTTCGGCTTTGGTGGCGTGACAGGCGTTTTCATGATTGCTGGCGTTGTGATGCTGTTCGCCGCTCTCGTTATCGCTTTAAAAGTTCGCGTGGAGCTGCCGCAGCACGGTGCGACCGCTGCCCCGGTGCTGCACGGTTGAACGTAAGCCACATCCGAACTGTCCGCCGTCGCCATGCGTGCATGCATCATCTGCTATGCAGTTCATCCCTCCTTTCCACCATCCTGTGCCCCGATTTTCGTTCCCTGTCGCTGTCATCAACCTGGCAGCACGGCTTTGACCTATGATTTGCTGGCACATGCACCATGATTATGTTTTCCTTCATCCCACAACCATGAGGTGTCCATGATTCGCTATGTCCTGCCTGCCCTGTTGTTCGCCAGCGCCCTGCCGGCGCATGCCCAAGCCCCTGTCAAGGAAACGCCGCTGATCGAGCGCACCAAGCTGTTCGGCAATCCCAGCAAGTCCGGCGGCAAGCTCAGCCCCGATGGACGGTGGCTGTCGTGGATCGCGCCGCGCGATGGCGTGCTCAATGTGTGGGTGGCGCCGGCCGGCGATCTGGCGCAGGCGCGGCCGCTGACGGACGAAAAGGTGCGGCCCATCCGCGGCAGCTTCTGGTCGCCCGATTCGACAACCCTGCTGTTCATCCAGGACAAGGGCGGCGACGAGAATTTCCTGCTGTACGGCGTGAACGTGGCGACTGGCAAGCAGATCAATTACACGCCGTTCGAGAAGACGCGCGTGCGCATCGTCCAGATCAGCAGCAAGGTCAAGGACCGGATTCTCGTCGGCATCAATAACCGCGATGCGCGCTGGCACGACGTGTACAGCCTGGACCTGGCCAGCGGCAAGCTGACCCTGGTGCAGCAGAACGATGGCTATGGCGGCTACCTGGCCGATGAATTGCTCAATTTGCGTATCGCCAGCAAGGCGCGCGCCGATGGCGGCATGCAGTATTTCCGCCTGACGGACGGCAAGGTCGAGAGCACGCCGCTGACCGAAGTCGGTCTGGAAGACTCGCAGACGACGGCGCCGCTGGCGTTTACGGTCGACGGCAAGACCTTGTACTGGACCGATTCGCGCGGCCGCAATACCTCGGCGCTCCTGGCGCAGGACGTGGCCAGCGGCAAGACCACGGTCATGGCGCAAGACCCGCGCGCCGACATCGCCGATGCGCTGTACGACACGCGCACGGGCCGGGTGCAGGCCTATACGGTCAATTATCTGCAGCAGGAATATCTGCCGTTGGCGGACGACCTGAATGCCGACCTGGACTTCCTGAAGAAAAATACCCAGGGCCAGTTCACGGTGACCTCGCGCACGGATGCCGACGATAAATGGCTGGTGAATGTCGATGCCGTCACGGCGCCCCCATCGAGCTGGATATACGAGCGCAAGACCAAAAAGCTCACGCGGCTGTACGTGACGCGTCCGGAACTGGAAGGCGCGCCGCTGGTGCGCATGTATCCGCAGCAAATCAAGGCGCGCGACGGCCTGAACCTCGTGTCTTACCTGACCCTGCCGCAGGCGTCGAAGGCGAGCGCCGGCGGCAAGGCCACGCAGGCGGTGCCGATGGTGCTGCTGGTGCACGGCGGACCGTGGGCGCGCGACACCTATGGCTACAACGGTTACCATCAGTGGCTGGCCAACCGCGGCTATGCCGTGCTGTCGGTGAACTACCGCGGCTCGACGGGCTTCGGCAAGCAGTTCATCTCGGCCGGCGACCTGCAGTGGGGCCGCAAGATGCATGACGATTTGCTCGACGCGGTGCAATGGGCGGTGAAAAGCGGCGTGACGAGCGCCGACAAGGTGGCCATCATGGGCGGCTCCTACGGCGGCTACGCCACCCTGGCCGGCATGGCGTTCACGCCGACGACGTTTGCCTGCGGCGTCGACATCGTCGGCCCGTCGAACCTGTTTACCTTGCTGCAAACCATCCCGCCGTACTGGGAAGCGGGCAAGCAGCAGTTCTACAAACGCATGGGCGACCCGACCACGGAAGAGGGCAAGGCGCTGCTCAAGGAACGCTCGCCGCTGAACTTTGCGCAGAACATCCAGCGCCCGCTGCTGATCGGCCAGGGCGCCAACGACCCGAGAGTCAACGTGGCTGAGTCGGACCAGATCGTGGCGGCCATGGCGGCGAAGAATATTCCCGTCACCTATGTGCTGTTCCCCGATGAGGGCCATGGCTTTGCCCGGCCCGTCAACAACATCGCCTTCAATGCCGTGACGGAAAACTTCCTGGGGCAATGCCTGGCGGGCCGCGCCGAGCCGATCGGGGCCACCCTGAAGGCATCCACCGCGCAGGTCAAGCATGGCGCCGAGTTTGCGCCGGGCTTGCAGGAGGCGATGCGCTAAGAGCCTGTCCCAGGGGATGTATGCATCCGCTGGGACAGGTTCTAAGTCAGGTGTGGTGACGCTTCCATCTCCGCCACCACCTGCTGCAAGGTATCGCCAAAGCCGCCCCGTGCCCTGGCATGGCGGCGGGCGCTGGTGGTGACGCGCGGCGCGGCGCTCCAGGCGATGTGCGCGCCGCACGCTTGCAGCGCGGCCACCATGGCCACGTCTTCGCTGCAAGCCAGTGGCGCGAAGCCGCCGGCGCGCAGGTAGGCGCTGGCGCACACGCCGAAGTTGGCGCCATGGATGTGGCGGTGGCCGTCGGCATCGGTATAGGTGCGGCTGAAGTGGGCAAGCAGCGCCCCGGCGTTGTCGCCGTGCGGCGACCAGTCGTCCACGGCCACCGTGCCGCAGACGGCATCGGCATTCAGGCCCAGCTGTGTACTCAGCCACGATGGCGAGACGCGCGTATCCGCATCCGTGAAGGCCAGCCAGCGGGCACCGCGTTGCAGCAGCTCCTGCGCGCCCGCGGCGCGCGCGCTGCCCACGTTACGCACATTGACGGCGATACAGTCGAGGCGCCAGCGCAGGTCCGTCTGCATGGCGTGCGTCAGCACGATGCGTTGCGACTGGTCGCTGCAGGCGTCGAGCACGATGACGATGCACACCGCTTCTCCGGACAGTCGGGGGCAGGTGACGGCAAGGCGCAATGCCTCCAGGCAGGCATCCAGGCACGCTTCCTCGTCATGTACGGGCACCACGACGCCGATCATGCAAAGCCCTCGCGCTGCGCCACCGAGCGCGCATCGTTCGACCAGATCCCCAGCAGGAAGTCGGTCTCTTCGTGGCGCAGCACGCGGTGCAGGCCGGGCGCATCCTCGAACGCCGCATGCACGCGCACGGTCGAGATGATGCGTTGCGCGAATGGCGCGCGCCAGTGGCACAGGGCGATGCTGCCGCCCGGCGCCAGGCTGGCGATGCAGTGTTCGACCACGCGCGCCAGCTCTTCCGGCGACAGGTAATAGGCGATCTCGCTGAGGACGATCAAGTCAAACTTGTCGGCGCCGGGCAGGATGCGCGGCCAGTCCTGCGGCAGCCGGTGCTGCGCGAGGCTGACGTTGCCGCCGCCTCCGGCGTCGAGCAGCCGCTGCTGCGTGAGCCCCAGCGCTTCGGCCGAGAGGTCGGCCGCCAGCAGGCGCTCGCAGCGCCGTGCCAGCGCCAGTGTCAGCTCGCCATTGCCGCATCCCGGTTCATATGCGTGGCGGTAGCGTTGCTGCGGCAGGCTGGCCAGCAACAGGGCGCGCTTGCGCTCCTCGTACCAGCGCTGGCGCACCAGCCACGGGTCGGCATCCTGGCGATACAGTTGTTCGAAATAGCTGCGGCGCTGGTCGTCGGGCGTGGAAATGGCGCTCATAGAAAATACACCTCCCACGCGTGCAACAGGCGCTGCAAGGCGTCGCCTGCCACGATGGCGGGGCTGCCCGTCGACGGGTCATCCTGCATCTGGCTGGCGAAGCAACGCAGGGCGGCGCGTTTGCGCTGCAGGAGGGGGGCCGGCAATGGCAGCCGGCGCGCGCGGTGCCAGGGTACGCGCGCGTCGCCCGGCACGGCCCAGTGCCAGCCCCAGACGGGCATTTCCACCAGGGTGGCGCCGCTGGCCGAGCAGGCCGAAGCGCAGGCCCAGCCGCACGCTTCATGGTCCGGGTGGCCATCCAGGCGCCAGGTGGTGAAGACGATGTCGCCGGGCCGCAGCTGCGCTGCCAATGTGGCGCTCAGCTGCGGCGTCCTGCCGGCCACGCCGCCATCGGGCAGGTGCAGGCGCAGCCACGCGGGCAGCGCCAATCCCAGTGCCTGCAGCGCTAGCGCCGATTCCTGCGGACGCACCTGGCGCAGGCGTTCCTGCGGCCAGAGTGGCGAGCCCGGGTGGCTGGCGTCGCCGTCGGTGACGGCGACGAACAGCAGTTCGCTGCCCTGCGCCGCCAGCAGTTGCAGCAAGCCGCCACAGGCGAGGATTTCATCGTCGGGATGGGGCGCGACGATGACGGCACGCGCCCCCAGCGGCACCAGGGCGTGGGCGCTGATTGCGGGTAGCTCGTTGAGCCCCGGCCAGGATTGCCACACATGGTCCGGCGTGCCGCAACCTTCGATGCGGCGCGCATGCGTATCGGCAAGGGTCAGCATGTCATAGCGCCCACGGATGGTCTTCGGCGCCGGCGACAATACCGCCGAGCACGGCCTGATCGCGCTCGGCATGGCTCTGGCGCAGGAACACGGGCAGGTCGGCCGCCAGTCGCGCGAAACGGGCATCGCGGCACAGGGGGCCGGCGCCCAGCGCGCGCGTGGTCAGCAGCAGGGCCAGCGTGGCGGTATCTTCCACGGCCAGTCGCAGGCGCAGGGCCAGTCCCATGGCGTCGCGCTGCGGATGGGCGTCGATTTCCGCAGCGCCTTCGCGCAGCAGGGCGCCAGCGGCGCGCAGCGCACAGTCGATCTGGCCCAGCTGAGCCAGGCGCACGGCATCGGGGGCGGCGTGCTGCGCGCGTGCGTGCAGGTGGCTGGCGATGGTGCAGGCGGCGCCGTACCAGGCGGCCGCGATGCCGGCGCCGCCATGCCAGAAGCCGGGACGGGCCAGATATGCGCCCGGCGCGCCCACGGGAAAGGCGCGCGCGGCGGAAAAGGTCACCTCGACGCTGGCGCAGGCGGCCATGCCGACGGCTTGCCAGCCCTGGTCCGTGACGTGCACGCCCGGCTGCGACAGGGCTACCGAGGCCAGGCAAGCCTGGCCGTCCTCATTCCAGCAGCTGACCAAGGCATGGCTGAGGCCATGCGCACCGGAGCACCAAGCCTTGCGTCCATCAAGCACATAGCGGCCATCGGCCGCCTGCTGCAATTGCACGCGCGCGCCCGGCATTTCCGCGCACCATACGCCCCAGCTGCTGCCGGCCGGCACGCCGGGGCCGTCGATTTCAGCCAGGATGGCCAGCGCATCGGTATGGCCCTCATACAGCTTGAGCAGGGACAGGTCGATGGCGGCGATGGCGGCCAGCATTTGCCAGCGCAGCAGGGTGGCGCCGTGGCCGGGCAGGGGCAGCTGGTCCAAGCCCGCATCGCGCAGGCGCCGCAAGCCTTCGATGGGGAGAAAGGCGCTGTCCTGCTGCTGCAGCAGGGCGCTCAGTGCAGCGTGGGACGGCAGGGGGAAAGCGTGGGACGACATGGCAAGCTCCTGTTTTTCAACAGAATAGCTTTCTATTTACGCAAAGTATGTTCGATTCTACACATACGCTCGCTAACGGACTCGAGTCTACGAGGCGGTGGGCGAGATGGCGCCGCCGCGCCAAGCTGCGGGGCCGGGCGGCCCCACGGCTACTCGTGCGTTTATTTTTGGGCTATGTCACCGTCAGGTGTGGGAACGCTCCCAGTGTTGCCTTCAGTAACGTTTCTGGTGAACGGATGCGCCTGGCGTCGGGTATTCAGCGCCAGCCCAGGTAGTTCGGCAGGTAGCGCGTGGCCACGCCGTGAAACGGCCGCAGCCAGTCGCATGGTGAATATGCAGAGTCAGACAGCACCGCCAAGGGAAGATTCCGTCATTTCCCCTACTTGCCGATGACTGAGCCTATTTTTTTACATACAGCATGTCAGGCACGTAACTGCTGCCGTTGTGCGAGAAGGTGTAGAGGGTGTTGTCACGCAAGACGATGCCGCCTTTGATGGTTTGCGCGGGGAGCGTGCCTTCGTCGAGCAGGCAAGTGGAGCCGCCTTCATATTCGATGCACCATTGCTGTTTGCCATCTTTCTTCACGTATTGCACGCCGGGCCCCGTGACGTTGAAGCTATAGGCGGGGATGGACAGGTTCAGTTTGTCGATGCGCACGTTGCTCGCGGCCCCATTCTCCGTCAGTTTGACGAGAACGTCAGCCACGCCATCCGGTGTCGCCGTGATTTTCGCGGTCATGGTTTCCGTGCCCAGCAAGGTGCCGCTGCAGCCGGTCTTGAGATAGGTTTCGGTGGTGGAGGTCAGTTCCATCGCGCCGCTGCCGTCGGCTTTGGCTGCGACGACCATGGTCTGGCGTTCATGCTCGTCGCATGGCGCTTGCCAGGTGCCGACGTAGGGCGCCAGCGTCGAGCCGGCATTGACATTGCCTGCATCACTGCCGCCGCCGCCGCCGCCACCGCCGCAGCCAGCCAGCAGTGCGGTACTTGATGTCAATAATACTGCTACGATTTTTTTCATGCCCATCCTTTTATGCCGGCAAACATGCGTGCCGTAGACGCGGCAACAGTATAAAAGGATGGCTCAGGGGCAATTCTCACCGAATGTATTTGCCACTTGATTTACATCAAGGATAGAGTGCAATGACCAGGCAAGGCAGGCTTAAAACTCTTCCCAGTCATCTCCTGCCGGTGCCTTGGCCGGCGCGTGCTGTGCCGCTGGGGGCTTGGCAACGGTCAGGCGCTTGGCCGGTGATGCTGTCTTTGGCGGCGCGGCGCGTGGTGTTGCCACGGCTGCCGCCGGCGTTGCTGTCGGCGCCGTCTGGCGCACCTGCTCGCCCAGCTTGAACACGCTGACCACCTCGGCCAGATGGCTGGCCTGGTCTTGCAGGCTTTCGGCGGCCGCCGCCGCTTCCTCGACCAGGGCCGCGTTCTGCTGCGTCACGCCATCCATCTGCGCCAGCGCCTGGTTGACCTGGGCGATGCCGTCGCTTTGTTCGTTGGTGGCGACGCTGATGTCGGCCATGATGGCGGTCACCTTGCGCACGCTGTCGACCACCTGTTCCATGGTGGCGCCCGCTTCATCGACGAGCTTGCTGCCGGCCGCGACCTTGCCCACCGAATCGTCGATCAGCAGCTTGATTTCCTTGGCCGCCGCCGCCGAGCGTTGCGCCAGATTGCGTACTTCCGTGGCGACGACGGCGAAACCGCGGCCCTGTTCGCCCGCGCGCGCCGCTTCCACGGCCGCATTCAGGGCCAGGATATTCGTCTGGAAGGCGATGCCGTCGATCACGCTGATGATGTCGACGATCTTGTTCGACGAGTCGTTGATCGAGGTCATCGTTTCGATGACCTTGCCGACCAC
The DNA here is from genome assembly GCF_001758625.2 of Janthinobacterium sp. HH102. Lineage (NCBI taxonomy): Bacteria > Pseudomonadati > Pseudomonadota > Betaproteobacteria > Burkholderiales > Oxalobacteraceae > Janthinobacterium > Janthinobacterium sp. HH102. Next base: position 4,865,104 of record NZ_CP062062.1, on the reverse strand, counting down.
TTCGCCGCTCTTCTGCGCCACGCTCGATGCGGAAGCGGCCAGTTGATTCGCCTGGCGCGCATGGTCGGCGTTTTCCTTGACGGTGCCCGTCAGTTCTTCCACCGAAGCGGCCGTTTCTTCGAGCGAACTGGCTTGCTGCTCCGTGCGGGCCGACAGGTCGTTATTGCCTTGCGCAATTTCCGCGCTGGCGCGGGCCACGTTGTCGGCGCTGGCTTGCACTTGCAGCAGCACGGCATGGATCTTTTCCACGAAGGCGTTGAAACCCTTGCCGATGACGGCCAGCTCGTCGGTCCCCTTGACTTCCAGCTTGACGCGCAGGTCGGCGTCGCCGCTCGACAGGTCCGTCATGGTGCGGCCCAGGGTGCGCAGTGGGCGCGTCAGCTGGTTGACGACGAGGATCAAAATACCGGCCGTGGCCGCCGCGCACAGCAGGGCGACGATCAGTGTATAGATCATCAGGTCGCGCGCCGAGGCGATGGCGACGCTTTTCGGGAAGTTCAGTTCCACGCTCCAGGGCGCGATATCGGGGTGGATCTGCAGCGGCTGCAGCAAATGGATATAGCCCTGGCCGTCTTCATATTCGTACGGCTGGCCCTGGCGCACTTTTTCCAGGCCGGCCGCAGGCACGTCGTCGGCCTTCTTGCCCAGCCGCTCGGGCACGGGATGGCTCGCGTACAGGCCGCCGTTCGAGATCAGGGCCAGCTTGCCGCCCTCGATCACTTTCAGGTCGGCCAGGATTTTCGCCAGGCGCGTGAGCATGAAATCGGCGCTGGCCACGCCCTTGAAGCCGCCGTCGATCATGATGGGGGCCACCAGCGAGGCCATCAGTACATTCTTGCCGTCGACGGGGTAGATGTACGGTTCCGTAAAGTAAGTCTTGCCCGTGCGCTTGGGCACGTCATACCAGTCGTTGGCGCCCGGTTTCGGGTCGAAGACGATGGGTTCGACTTGCAGCTTGCCGCCGGCGCCCCGCGTCCAGTAGGGCATGAAGCGGCCGCTGGCGTCGTAGTACGGCTTCTGGTTGGCGAAATCCGCATCCTTGCCGTCGAGCGCGTTCGGCTCCCACGTCACGGCCGCGCCCAGCAAGTCTTCCGAGCTGGTCAGGGTGGCCTTGGTCAGTTCATTGATCTGCTCGCGCTGCAGGGGCAGGCTGGCGCTCTTGGTGCCGCGCATGGCGCCGGCCAGGCTGGAAACGCTGGACAGGTTGCTGGCGATGCGCGCCTGCAGCGCGCCGGCCACTTCGCGCGCCGACGTGCGCGCCAGGTCCAGCGCGGCCGCTTCCGCGCTGGCGCTGCTCTTGTAGCCGATCACCGCCGCCGTGACGCCGAGGCTGAGGACGGCGAGCGCGGTGGCGGCGACGCAGATTTTACTGTTCAGTGAGAGTTGCATGATGCTATTCCTTGATGGGAAGGGGTATCGGTGCCATGGGCGTCGCGGGTGGCGCGCCTAGAACGTCTTGCTGATGGCCACGACCAGCGTGGCCGCGGCCGGGTTCGACGTGTCGAACTGGCCGGCCGCATTCGGGATGCCCAGCGTGTAATGGTCGTAGGCGTCGGTGGCGCCCCAGGCGCGCGTCACGGCCGCGCTGGCGCTCCAGCCGCCGTCGAAGGCCCTGGTGACGCCCACCTTGGCGTCACGCCAGTTCCAGATGGCATTGCCCGTGCCCGCCACCCGCCCATTGCCGGCGTGCAGGTTCAAGGTCCAGGCATTGCCCAGGTCGACATTTGCGCCCACGTCCAGGTAGCCCGTGCCGCGCGCATGCGTGATGCCGAAGAAGTCCGGCGTGACCGTATGGTTGTACTTGGCGTACAGCATCTTGTAGCTGAGGCCCAGCGACAGTTCGCCATAGTCATACTTGACGCCTGTGGCGCGGTAGACGGCGCCCGGATACTTGTAGTAATACGCGAGCACGCTGTAGCCCAGTTCAGCCACCGTGCCGCTGTAGCCGCCGTACAGATCCCATTCGACCGTGGCGTCTTGAATGTAGCGGTCGCTGACGGTGGAAGCCCAGGTGCCGAGCGACCAGCCGCTCGGGTGCGCGTAGTCGGCCCCCGCCTGCAGCGCCGGCTTGCCCCAGGTCTGGCGAAAGCCGCGCGAAATGTACTGGGAAGTGAGGCTGGCATTGGCGCTGAAGGTGGCGGCAGGGCTGTCCGTGTTTTGCGCCTGCACGGGCAGGGCGGCCAGCAGGAAGAGGCAGCCGAGCAAGGATGTTCCAGGAAAATAGTGGTGCGATGGCATGGCAGTCAGCTCCGTATTTGCTGGCAGCGGCCGTCCAGGCACGTTGCCCTGATGGTTGCAATAAAAATGCGGAATGGACTTTTGTGGAGGCAAGGCGGACCCTGCCTGCAGGCTCGCATGAACGGGCAGATATTCTCGCTAAACTTAACTGAAAGGATAGGGGTTGGGACTAGTGGAAGTCAACAAAGTTGCGCTACGGAAAACGTAAGTTGTTGTTTCCCGGCACTTTTTCATGTGCCTGTCACATGCGCTTGTTACATTCGCGGCCCGCTACGGCTGGCTGCCTCCTGCAGGCTGGCCAGCAAGCCGGGCAGGGCCGCGTGCAAGGCAGGCAGGTCGCCCGCCGACAGTTCGGCCTGCGTTTCCACCCGGCCCGAAGGCTGGCCCCAGACGACCTGTGCGCTGAGCCGGGCGCCCGACTCGAGTCCCGTGACGCTGACCAGCAGGGCGACTTCTTCTGGGGCATTGTCGGGCACGTCCTCGAGCAGGCAGGAAATGCCGAAATGATAATCGTGGAAGGCGCTGGCCGTGCCGCTGGAAAAGGCGAATACGGAGGCGAGCGCCCGTGGGGCCGCCGCCGCGAGTGCGGGCAGGGCGGCGCGGAACAGGGGCAGCAAGTCGTTTTCCAGCTGGAGCACCAGCGGGTGGGTGTGGACGAGGACGGTCATGGCAGGAGGAAGTCAATGGCGGCGCGCGATGTTAGCAGCTTTCGCCGCCGCTGTGGCCATGGACTGTGGTCCTACCAGTGGCGTCAGTCGTCATCGCTGGTGACGCGCGTGCGCACGAAATCGATGTGGCTTTGCATGGCCGTGCGCGCTTCCTCGGGCTGGCTGGCGCAGATGGCCTCGCACAGCGTGCGGTGCTGCGACAGCAGCTGCAGCGAGGTCGCGTCGTCCTGCTGGCGCAAGCCCGTGCCATTGATGGTGATGTGTTCGCGCAGCATGCCGATGATGCTGGTGTGCAAGTGCAGGAACATGGTGTTGTGCGACGCCTGCGCGATGACTTCATGCAGGCGCGCGTCGGCCTGCGCCTCGCCGTGCTTGTCGTCGCTGGCGCGTGCCTGCTCCAGTTCGGCCAGCAGCGCCATGATCTGCGCGCGCTCGTCGCCGTTGGCCCGCTGCGCCGCGAAATAGGCCGTCGCCCCTTCCAGCACGCGGCGAAATTCCAGGATGTCGTCGCGCAGGGCGGGGTGGTCGGCCACCAGCTGGCTCCACGGTGACGCCATGCCGGTGCGCAATTGATCGGTCACGAACACGCCGGCCCCGCGCCGGCTGCGCACGAGGCCGCGCGCCGCCAGCCGCTGCACCGCTTCGCGCACGGTGTTGCGCGAGACCCCATATTGCAGCGCCAGCAGGCGCTCGGCCGGCAATTGCGCGCCCGCCGGCAAGCTGCCGTCCAGCAGGGCCGTCTCCAGCCTGCGCATCACCATCTCGACCCTGCCCCGCGTTTGCATGCCTGTCGCCATCGATGTCTTCCGGTGTTGTTTTAAAGTGGTCCGAGCAATTTGAAGTGGCTTGCGGAAGCTGGAATTATGCGTGAACCGGTCATTCTTAACAACATACAGCGGCGCCGCAGCAACACACAGAGCGCCTGGAGACACACTCATGCAGCCAGACCCGCGCCAGCCGCGCCACTATCCGCCATCACCACACGAGGTGTACCTGTTCGCCACCTGCCTGGTCGACCTGTTCGTGCCGCAGGCGGGGCTCGACGCGGTGCGCCTGCTGGAACGGGAAGGCTTGCTGGTGCATTATCCGCGCGGCCAGAGCTGTTGCGGCCAGCCCGCCTACAGCAGCGGCAACCCGGAACAGGCGCGTGCCGTGGCGCGCGCCCAGCTCGACCTGTTTGCGCAGCCCTGGCCCGTGATCGTGCCGTCCGGTTCCTGTGCCGGCATGATGCGTCACCACTGGCCGCAGCTGTTCCAGGACGACCCGGTGGCCGGTCCCAAGGCGCTGGAACTGGCCGAGCGCGTGTACGAACTGAGCGAGTTTCTCGTCTGCGTGCTGCAGCTTGACCTGGCGGGCCCGGCCCTGGCCGGCGCCGGGCAGGCCGATGAAAACGTGGTGCTGCATACCTCCTGCGGGGCGCGCCGCGAAATGGGCACGCGCACCCACGGCGTGGCCCTGGTCGACGCCTTGCCCGGCGTGACGCGAATCGAACACCAGCGCGAATCGGAATGCTGCGGCTTCGGCGGCACGTTTTCACTAAAACATCCGGACATTTCCGGCGCCATGGTCAGCGACAAGATCGCTTCGGCCTGCGCCACGGGCTGCGACCGGCTGGTCTCGGCCGACTGCGGCTGCCTGCTCAATATCGGCCACGCCGCCCAGCACCAGGGCGCACCGCTGCCCGTCGAGCACCTGGCCAGCTTTTTGTGGCGCCGCACGGGAGGCGCGCCATGAGTACGGCATTGACTGCCCGCGAACGCATGCTGGGGCGTTTGCGCGCCGCCGCGCCCTCGGCGCCCGAAGCGGTGAATGCCATCGATACGGCCATCGACAATCATTACCAGGCCCGTCGCGCTGCCGCGCCGCTGCCGGCACGGCACAGGATAGCCGCCATGCAGGCAGCCTTGCGCGCTGCGCACGCGGAAGTCGACTGCGTGAGCGCGGATGCCTGGCCGGCCCTGCTGGCGCAGCGCCTCGGTGAACACGGCGTGCGCCGTTTGCTGCTCGATACCGGCAGCGCCGAAGGGCAGGCCTTGCACGCCGCCTTGCCGCAGGGCGTGGCAGCGCTGTCTTTTGACCGTCCGCTGGCGCAGTGGAAGGGAGAGCTGTTCGACACCGTCGACGCGGGGTTGACCGTCGCGCGCTCCGGCATCGCCGCCACGGGCACCCTGGTCATCGCGCCCGATGCGGCCACGCCGCGCACGGTGTCCTTGGCGCCGCCCTTGCACATCTGCCTCGTGTATGCGAGCAGCCTGCACGTGGACTTGCACGCGGCGGCGCGCGCCGAACGCTGGGCGGACGGCATGCCGGCCAACCTGGTGCTGGTGTCGGGGCCCTCGAAAACGTCGGATATCCAGCAAACCCTCGCGTATGGCGCGCATGGCCCGCGCTGGCTGTGGGTATTGATCATCGACGACTTGCCAGCCCACGAAGGAGGCCAGCCATGAACGCCAAGCCCCTGCAATTCGTCAAGCCGGCGGACTTTCATGCGCGCGCCCGCGCCGCGCTGGACGACCCGAAACTGCGCCAGAGCTTTCGCGGCGCCATGGATTTTTTACAGGACAAGCGCAGCGCCCAATTTCCCGACGGCGACGAGCTGGAACGCCTGCGCGACATCGGCGAAGCCGTACGCCGGCACGCGCTGGCGCGTCTGCCCGATTTGCTGGTGCAGCTGGAGGAGCGGCTGACAGCGACCGGCGTGCAGGTGCACTGGGCCGAGGATGGCGAGCAGGCCAACGCCATCATCCACGCCATCGCACAGCGCAACCAGGCGACGCGCTTCATCAAGGGCAAGTCGATGGCCAGCGAGGAAATCGAGCTCAATCACTACCTGGAAGCGCGCGGAATGCGCTGCCTGGAGTCGGACATGGGCGAGTACATCGTCCAGCTGGCAGGCGAAAAGCCGTCGCACATCGTCATGCCGGCGATCCACAAGACCAAGGCCGACATCGCCGGCCTGTTCGCCGAGCACATTCCCGATGCGCCCTACACGGAAGACGTCGACAGCCTGATCCAGACGGGCCGACGCGCCCTGCGCCAGGCTTTCGTTGAGGCGGACATCGGCCTGTCGGGCGTGAACTTTGCGGCGGCCGACACGGGCACCCTGTGGCTGGTGGAAAACGAGGGCAATGGCCGGCTGACGACGTCCGTGCCGGAGGTCCACATCGCCATCATGGGCATGGAAAAAGTGGTGGCCAGGCTCGAACACATCGTGCCGCTGGCCAGCCTGCTGACGCGTTCGGCGACGGGCCAGGCCATCACCACGTATTTCAACCTGATTTCCGGCCCGCGCCGCGCCGGTGAACTAGATGGCCCGCGCGAAGTGCATCTGGTTTTGCTCGACAACGGCCGCAGCCAGGCCTATGCCGACGAGCAGCTGCGCGCCACCCTGCAATGCATACGCTGCGGCGCCTGCATGAACCACTGCCCCGTCTATACGCGCATTGGCGGCCACGCCTACGGCACCACGTATCCGGGACCGATCGGCAAGATCATCTCGCCCCATTTGCTGGGGCTGGACGCGACGGCGGACCTGGCCACCGCGTCGAGCCTGTGCGGCGCCTGCGGCGAAGTGTGCCCCGTGCGCATCCCGATTCCACAGCTGCTGGTGCGCCTGCGCACGGAGGCGAACCGCAATCCTGACGAACAGGTGGCGCATCCGCTGCGCGGGCAGGGGGCCAAGTTCAGCCGCGGCGAAAGCCTGATCTGGCGCTTCTGGAGCGGCGCCTTCGCGCGCCCCGCCAGCTACCGCCTGTTCCGCTGGGCCGCCACGCGGCTGCGGCTGCTGACGCCGCGCGCGCAACTGGGCTGGACGCAGCACCGCAAGCCGTTGACGCCGGCGCCGCGCAGCCTGGCCGACCTGCTCAACGCACGGGGGCAGGAAGAATAGCGACGCCCCCCCCATACCGCAAAAAACACGCTGCACACAATTACATCAAAAGCCGTTTTTTACTTAACCCGCATCCACCGGAGGAGACCCGACATGCAAACCTGGACCCAACTTTATACACCGCTCGGCAGCTTGTGGCTGTCGTCGCTGGCGGCAGCCGTGCCCATTATTTTCTTCTTCATCGCCCTGGCGGCGCTGCGCATCAAGGGACATGTGGCGGCCGCCGTCACCCTGGCGCTGGCGCTGGCGGTGGCCATCTTCGCGTATGGCATGCCCGTGCCGCAGGCGCTGGCGGCGGCCGGCTACGGTTTTGCGTATGGCTTGTGGCCCATCGCCTGGATCATCGTCACGGCCGTCTTCCTGTATAAAATCGTCGTCAAGACGGGGCAGATCGAGATCATCCGTGCCTCCGTGCTGTCGGTGACGGACGACCAGCGCCTGCAGGTGCTCTTGATCGGCTTTGCCTTCGGCGCCTTCCTGGAAGGGGCGGCCGGTTTCGGCGCGCCCGTCGCCATCACATCGGCGCTGCTGGTGGGCCTGGGCTTCAACCCTCTGTACGCGGCTGGCCTGTGCCTGATCGCCAATACGGCGCCCGTGGCCTTCGGCGCCATGGGCATTCCCATCATCGTGGCGGGCCAGGTGACGGGCATCGACCCATTCCTGATCGGCGCCATGGCGGGCCGCCAGTTGCCGTTGCTGTCGCTGCTGGTGCCGTTCTGGCTGGTCTTCATGATGGATGGTTTGCGCGGCGTGCGCGAAGTGTGGCCGGCCGCCCTGGTGACGGGTTTGAGCTTTGCCGTGACCCAGTATTTCACGTCGAACCATATCGGCCCTGAACTGCCGGACATCACCTCGGCCCTCGTCAGCCTGGTCTCGCTGACCCTGTTCCTGAAAGTGTGGCAGCCGAAGAATGCGAAAGTGGCGCATGCCGTCGGCGGCGGCACGGCCGCGCTGTCCGGTTTTGGCGGCGCGGGCGGTGCCGCGGACCTGCGCGGCGGCGGCAACCGCGCCGCTTCGCCCTACACGACGGTGCAGACCATGCGTGCCTGGGCGCCGTTCGGCCTGTTGACGGCCATCGTCACCGTGTGGAGCCTGCCCGGCTTCAAGGCGCTGTTTGCCGCCGGCGGCGCGCTGTCAGGCCTGGTCATCAAGATCCACGTGCCCTATCTCGATAAACTGGTGATGAAGACGATGCCCATCGTGGCGGAGCCGAAGGCGTATGACGCCGTGTTCAAGCTCGATCTGCTGTCGGCCGTGGGCACGGCGATCTTGCTGACGGCCGTATTGTCGATGCTGATGCTGCGCATGAAGCCGCGCGATGGCGTCAAGGCGTTCGTGGAAACCGTGGCGGAGTTGCGCCGTCCCGTGCTGTCGATCGGCCTGGTGCTGGCGTTTGCCTTCGTTGCCAATTACTCGGGCATGTCGTCCACGCTGGCCCTGCTGCTGGCCGGCAGCGGCGCCGCATTCCCGTTCTTCTCACCATTCCTGGGCTGGCTGGGCGTCTTCCTGACGGGCTCCGACACGTCGTCGAACGCCCTGTTCTGCTCACTGCAAAACACCACGGCGCACCAGATCGGCGTGTCCGACACCTTGATGGTGGCGGCCAATACGACGGGCGGCGTGACGGCGAAGATGATCTCGCCCCAGTCGATCGCCGTCGCCTGCGCGGCAACGGGGCTGGTGGGCAAGGAATCGGACCTGTTCCGCTTTACCTTGAAGCACAGCCTGTTGTTTGCCGTGATCATCGGCATCATCACCATGCTGCAAGCCTATGTGTTCACCGGCATGATCCCGCATTGAGCGGTCCGTAGAAGTACGTAGTAAAACTAGATGAATTGATAGTAAAACGTGCAGACGGTCATGAAAATGACCTGATGCGCTGCAACATATCGAGGATGGCCCGGCGCAATGCCGGGTCTGCGGCGATGCCGTCCGCATCGAGTCCCGACCCCAGCAGGGGCAGGCTGATGCAGGCCTCGTCGATCAAGCGCGCCGACATGGTGCGCACCGTTTCGCGCAGGGCCGCCTGCGCGTGCGTGGCGCGCGGCGAGGCGTTCAGCAGCACCAGCGGCTTGTCGATGAACGATTCATTTCCCACCATCCAATCCAGCGCATTCTTCATGGGCCCGCTCACGCCGTGCGCATACTCGGGGCTGGCCAGCATCAGCACGTCGGCCGCCAGGATGGCGTCGCGCAGACCCGTCACGGCGGGCAGGCTGTCGGCGTCGAGGTCAGGATTGAACAGCGGCAGTTCACCGACTCCCGGATGGATGCGGATGTCGAATGACGGCGGGGCAAGCTGGGCAATGGCGCGCAGCAGGGCGGTGTTCAGCGAGGCGGCGCGCAGGCTGCCGGCGATGGCGAGGATGGTAATGGGCGTTTGCATCCCGCCTGTATAGCCCATCCTGTGCTCAAGCGCAAGGCGAGCAGGATGGCGCTATCGATGTTGCAACAGCCGATGACGGGCTGTGATGAGTGGCTGGGTACTACTGCACTCTTAACGGCTCAGACCGCTCATCCAGCTTGGCTGCGGGTTGGCACGGGCCAGTTCGCGCATGCGGTATTCCAGATCGTAACGGTCGGTCGATTCGGCCAGGTAGGCTTCTTCGTAAGCGCGCTCGCGACGGTCGCTGCTTTGGTTCAGCCAGGCGCCGACGCGTTTTGCGGCGTGGACCAGGGTGGCGACGATATTGCTGTTTTGCGTGGTGTGGTAGGTAAATGCGGTAGACATGGCAGACTCCTTATGTGGCGTGCCGCGTTGTGCTGCACTGCAATATAAGTATAGCGATTCCAAGTTATAAGGCTACTTTTGATTTCAAATGTCAGCTATTCAATTTTGAAATAACAGGCGGGAAAGCTGCGCAATACGGGGCTTTAAGGCATAATGCGGGCGCTGTACCGTAGTTTTACTACAAGACTGTTTTGTCCCGAATGTTGTTTTCAGACGCAGCCCGCAGGCGTGCCGCGCTCACAAGACATCATTCTGGCGAGAAACGGTCGGCCGTGCGCCTGCCGCGCGCAAGAAGCGCCAAGCCTGCCCCATTTCGTTGATGGCAGTCATGGCCCACGCTGATATCTGCGTGGCGCTTGCGCGTCCTGGTGCTGCCCGGGTGGAAACGCTTCCATGCCTGGCAAGATCAACTTGGAATTGAAAAATGGAGAAGGTATGGAATACGTAAAGCAAGGCCAGGGCGTCCAGTCCGCGCAGGCCGGCACGCAAAACAATACAGGCGCCCTGATCATTGTCACGGTCCTGTTTTTCATGTGGGGATTGCTGACCTCGCTCAATGATGTGCTGATTCCCCATCTGCGCTCGATCTACACCTTGACCTATGTCCAGGCGATGCTGGTGCAGTTCTGCTTCTTTGGCGCCTACGCCATCGTTTCGCTGCCCGCCGGCATGCTGATCAAGAAAATCGGCTACCAGCGCGGCGTCGTCGCCGGCCTGCTGATCGCCGCCGCCGGCTGCGCCATGTTCTACCCGGCCTCGACCGGCAGCTATGCGCTGTTCCTGTTGTCCTTCTTCATCCTGGCGGCCGGCATCACCGTGCTGCAGGTGGCCGCCAACCCGTATGTGACGGAACTGGGCGACCCGCAGACGGCGTCGAGCCGATTGACCCTGACGCAGGCGTTCAATGCGCTGGGCACCACCGTGGCGCCTGCGCTGGGCGGCATGCTGATTTTGTCCGGCACCGTGCTGACGGTGCAGCACTTCGACCTGCTGCCGGCGGCCGAGCAACTGGCCTACCGCGCCAAGGAAGCCGCTTCCGTGCAAGGCCCGTACCTGGTACTGGCCGCCACCCTGGTGATCCTGGCCGTGCTGTTCGCGCTGGCCAAACTGCCGAAGATTTCGCATGCCGACGATGCGGCCGCCCTGGCGCAGGACGGCAACAAGGTCTCGATCTGGTTGCACCGCCACCTGGTGCTGGGCGCGCTGGCCATCTTCCTGTACGTGGGCGGTGAAGTGAGCATCGGCAGCTTCCTGATCAACTTCCTGGGCGAGAGCCACATCGCGGGCCTGAGCCACGCAGACGCCGCCTATTTCGTCAGCTATTACTGGGGCGGCGCCATGCTGGGCCGCTTCGTCGGCTTTGCCGTGATGCGCTATGTCAGCCCGGGCAAGACCCTGGCCTTCAACGCCGCCGTCGTCATCGCGCTGATCCTCGTCGCCGTGTTCTCCAGCGGTCACACGGCCATGTGGGCATTGATCGCCGTCGGCCTGTTCAACTCCATCATGTTCCCGACCATCTTCAGCATGGCCTTGAACAAGCTGGGCGCGCAAACGGGGCAAGGTTCGGGCATCCTGTGCATGGCCATCGTCGGCGGCGCCATCGTGCCGTTCATCCAGGGCTTCCTGGCCGACCACATCAACCTGCAACTGTCGTTCCTCGTGCCGGCCCTGTGCTACACGTTTATTTTGTACTTCGGCTGGAAGTACGCGAGCATGTACAGCGACGACGCCAAGTAAACAAGGTAGCGTTATCAACATAAAGGGTGGCCTCGGCCACCCTTTTTTACGTCAGTGCGCGAATTGCGTGCCCAGCACGTCCTGGCACACCTCGAGCCAGGCGCGCGCCGCGTGCGACAGATAGCGCCCGCTCCAGACGTGCGCCACCTGCCACGCCACTTCCGGCTCGACGATGCGCACCGTCTCCAACGGTTCGCCGGCCAGGCGGTGGATGAACGGCTCGGGCAGCAGGGCCACGCCCAGGCCGGCCGACGCCATCGCCACCAGCCAGTCCCACTGGCCGCTCTGCGCGGCGATGGTTGGCGCGAAGCCCGCCTGCGCGAAATGCTGGCGCAGGCTGCGCGTCAGCGCGAAATCATCCTTGAGTAAGACCAGCGGCAGCTCGGCCAGCGCCTTGAAGGGCAGCGTCGTGCGGTTTTTCTGGAACGTGCCCGGCTCGGCCAGGGCCCAGATCGGGTAGCTGGCCACTTCCACGGCTACGAGGTCGAGTTCCGGGTCTGCCGGCAGCACCGTCATGCCGATTTCCAGCTCGCCGGCCGCCACCTTGCGTTCGATCTGCTGGCCCGTGTCTTCCTGCAGGGTCAGGCTGATGTGCGGATGGCGCGCGCGGAAGGCTTTTAATACAGGGGTAAACAGCACATTGATCATGGGCGGGATGCCCACCGTCAGGCTGCCGCGCTGCAAGGCCTGGGTGTCGCGCACTTCCAGGGTCAGCTGGCGCATGTTTGCCAGCATTTCCTGGCCGTGCTGGTAGACGATGCGGCCCGTGTCCGTCAAGGTCAGCTTGCGCCCGTCGCGCACCAGCAGCTGCGCGCCCACCTCGTCTTCCAGCTGGCGCACCATCTTGCTGATGGTCGACTGGGTCAGGTGCAGCGATTCGGCCGCCTGCGTAAAGCTCGACAGGCGCACGGTTTCGACGAAATAGCGCAGGGAACGGATATCCAAGAGGGTGCTCGGCAGTGGCGCGACATGAAAATATCGACTGGATGTGGCGAAATTAATTCATGCCATGCATGTAAGCGGGATTTTATACTGAAACCACTTATGAGGTTGGTGTATGACAGCCATCCAGTTTGAGAATATTAAGAATATCAGGAGCATCACGATGTACGAGGACCGTATCCGCCACCCAGGCTTGCTCAGCAAAATCATGAGCGCCGACGAGGCAGCCAAATTGTTCCACAGCGGCATGCGTGTCGGCATGAGCGGCTTTACCCGTGCCGGCGACGCCAAGGCCTTGCCGCGCGCCCTGGCCGAGCGTGCCCTGCAAGACCCCTTGAGCCTGACCCTGATCACTGGCGCTTCGCTGGGCAATGGCAGCGACGGCCTGATGGCCGAAGCGGGCGTGCTGGCGCGCCGCATGCCGTTCCAGGTGGACCCTGTCTTGCGCGGCAAGATCAACAAGGGCGAAGTCATGTTCATCGACCAGCATCTGTCGGAAACGGCTGAGCAGCTGCGCTCGGGCAACCTGGCTGCCGTCGACATCGCCGTCATCGAAGCGACGGCCATCACGGCGGCCGGCGCCATCATCCCGACCATGTCGGTGGGCAACTCCGCCGCCTTCGCCCAGCAGGCGAAGCAAGTCATCATCGAAATCAACCTGTCCACGCCGCTGGCGCTGGAAGGCTTGCACGACATCTATATTCCGCATACCTTGCCGGGCCGGGAACCGATTCCCCTCACGCGTGTCGACCAGCGCCTGGGCAGCACAGCCATCGCCATCGACCCGGCCCGCATTGCCGCCATCGTCATCACGGACAGCCCCGACAGCCCGTCGAACGCCTTGCCGCCCGACGCGGAAACGCAAGCGATCGCCGGCCATGTGATTGCCTTCCTCGAAGGCGAAGTGGCGGCCGGGCGCATGGGGCCGGAATTGCTGCCGCTGCAGGCGGGCATCGGCACCATCGCCAACGCCGTGCTGCACGGCCTGATCGGTTCGCCCTTCCAGAACATGACGATGTATTCGGAAGTGCTGCAGGACAGCGCCATCGAACTGCTCGATTCGGGCCAGCTGGCGTTTGCCTCGGCTTCGTCGATCACCCTGTCGGCCGCCGTGCACCAGAAGTTGATGGACAATATCGACCATTACCGCTCGAAAATCGTGCTGCGTCCGCAAGAGATCAGCAACCATCCGGAAATCGTGCGCCGCCTGGGCATCATCGCCCTGAATACGGCGCTGGAGTTCGATATCTACGGCAACGTCAATTCCACGCACGTGTGCGGCACGCACATGATGAACGGCATCGGCGGCTCGGGCGACTTCGCGCGCAACGGGCAAGTGTCGATGTTCGTGTCGAAATCGGCGGCCAAGGGCGGGCGCATTTCCAGCGTCGTGCCGATGGTCTCGCATGTCGACCATACGGAGCATGACGTCGACGTGCTGGTGACGGAGTGGGGCTATGCAGACTTGCGCGGCCTGGCGCCGCGCGAACGGGCGCCCTTGATCATCGAGCGCTGCACGCATCCCGCTTACCGCGATCAATTGCGCGCGTATTACGACGCGGCATGCCAGCGCGGCGGCCATACGCCGCACATCCTGGAACAGGCGCTGTCGTGGCATACGCGCTATCAGGAAACGCAGAGCATGCTGGCAGCGCAGTAGTTTGCGTCAGCGTAAACACAGGGCAGGGCGGTGCGGCACCGCGCCAGCCTTTTTCACTATTCAATACATATGCAGCGCCTTGGCGCCCAGGCCCAGCAGGGCAAACGTGGTGGTGGCCTGGATGCCCATGAACCACAGGAAGTGAGTGTGCATGTGTTTGCGGATGTCGCCCAATTCCGTGCGCAAGGCGTGGCAGTCGCCGCGCAGGTCGCCGCGAAATTGCGTCAGGTCGGCCCGCAGCAGCTGCGACTCGTCGCGCAATTCCGCACGCACGTTGTCCAGGCCTTCGCCAAGACGCTGTTCCAGGGTCTTGAACCATAGCCGGTCATGTTCCCGGTCCGTTTCCAGTTTTGTCAGGCGCGCTTCCATGCGTACAGCATTGTTCGCGCTTTGCTGTTTGTCAAGCCGGTCCGTGGCATAGGCTTCGTTCATCTCGCACTCCTTCGCGCGAGCCGCGCTGCACCAGCGCAGGCGGCGTCACCCCACTGTCCGCCTTTTCCGTCCGGGCGGTTTGCGCTGGGTCAAACGTCACGAGGACGGTGCAAAGCGCAGGCGGATGCCTGCCGTGACGACGGCCAGCAAGTCGTCGATATGTGCGTTCATTTCCAGGTGCGGCGTCCATGGGTCGCCCGCATCCATGACGATGCGCAGGGACACGAGGCCGTGCAGAGACTGCCAAAAGATTTGCGTCATCGTGTGCAGCGCCGGCTCGTCCTGGCGTACCTGGCCCGCCTGCGCCAGTTCGCCGAACAGGTGCAGCGCGTAGGCATAGGGGTCTTGCTCGATATTGCCGTGTTCCACTTCGACGGCGTCGACTTCCGCGTGCGGACGCAGCTCCATGAAGATCAGCGAATACTCGTCGGGATGCTGGAAGCCGTACTCGATGTAAGCGCGGCCGACCAGGCTGATGCGTTCCCATGGGTCCATGCTGTTGGCGCAGGCGGTGCGCATGGCGCGTACCAGTTCCAGCAAATCCTTGTCCATGGCCTGGGCGATCAGGGTGGCCTTGTCGCGGAACAGGGCGTACACGACGGTGGTGGAAAATCCTGCCGCCTCGGCCACCTTGCGGATGGAGACGGCGCGCGCGCCACCCTTTTTGATGAGGTCTTTGACGACGTCGATGATGTGTTCGCGCCGCGCCTGCGCCTCGCGCAACTTTCTTTCCTGAATATTGGTCAACTTCTTGTCCACGACTCTTTCCTGGCGACTCTATGAAAGCAGGAATTATAGGGGCGCGATGGCCCGCTAATGTGTCTGGCATTGTTACAATTCAGTTTTTTGTCCGGTGGATGCGACAGTAGACCGATTTTTCGCGCTTTTGACCCCCGCTTTTCCATCGATGCCCCGGAATGGTGCACGAATCGGCCGGCCAGGCTTTGCGAACGGGGACAAAGGGCGGAAAATAGAGGGATAGCTTACACTGCGTTTAGCGCAACGGCGGCCGCCCGCGAGGCGACGCCGGCACACTTACATTCGGACGGGATCATTACATGACCATTAAAATCAGCCAGAACTTCGACTCGGGCGCCATCGACGTGGTGAGCGCCACCAGCGCCGGCGCCATCGACCTGAACTTGCGCAAGGATAGCCACGCCGACATCCACCAGTGGTTCCACTTCCGCCTGCAGGGCGCGCGCGGCCAGGCATGCACGATGCGCTTCCTGAACGCGGGCCAGGCCACCTATCCGGCCGGCTATGAAGACTACCAGGCCGTGGCCAGCTACGACAGCGAAAACTGGTTCCGCGTGCCGACGACGTTCGACGGCCAGGTCATGACGATCTCGCACACGCCGGAACTTGACAGCGTGTACTACGCCTACTTCGAACCGTACTCGTGGGAACGCCATTTGCGCCTGCTGGGCGAAGTGGCCGAGCATCCGCTGGCGCGCGTATCGGACCTGGGCAGCACGGTCGATGGCCGCGACATGAACATGGTTACCATCGGCAATCCGCAGGCGGAAAAGAAAATCTGGGTCATCGCGCGCCAGCATCCGGGCGAATCGATGGCCGAATGGTTCGTCGAAGGCTTGATCGACTCGCTGCTCGACGACGCCAACCCGATCGCACGCAAACTCTTGCAGCGCGCCGTGTTCCACATCGTGCCGAACATGAACCCGGACGGCTCGATTCGCGGCAACCTGCGCACGAATGCGGCTGGCGCCAACCTGAACCGCGAATGGATGACGCCATCGCTGGAATCGAGCCCGGAAGTGCTGTGCGTGAAAAACAAGATCCACGAAACGGGCGTCGACATGTTCTTCGACATCCACGGCGATGAGGCGCTGCCGTACAACTTTGTGGCCGGCAACGAAATGCTGGAAAACTTCACGCCGGCGCAAGCGGCGCACCAGAAAGCCTTCATCGAGCGCTACAAGCAGGCCAGCCCCGACTTCCAGGACAAGTTCGGCTATGCGGCCAGCAAGTACAAGTCGGACATGCTGACCCTGGCGTCGAAATACATCGGCCACCACTTCGGCTGCCTGGCGCTGACCCTGGAAATGCCGTTCAAGGAAAATGCCGACTTGCCGGATCCGGCCGTGGGCTGGAACGGCGCGCGCAGCGCGGCCCTGGGTGCGGCCATGCTGCAGCCTATCCTGCTGTCGCTGGATTGAGCGGCGTTGATCATGGGCGTCGAGATCGAGCGTAAATTTCTGCTGCAAGGCGATGCCTGGCGCGGCCTGGGGCAGACAGTACTGCTGCGCCAGGGCTACCTGTCGTCCGCGCGCGAGCGCGTGGTGCGGGTGCGCATCGAGGGCGAACAGGCGATGCTGACCATCAAGGGCGCCAATGTGGGGGCGACGCGTGGCGAGTGGGAGTATCCGATCCCGCTGGCCGACGCCGTCGAACTGCTCGACGGCCTGTGCGAACAGCCGCTGATCGAAAAGTACCGCCACCGCATCGAACACGCGGGCATGGTATGGGAAGTCGATGAGTTCCTGGGCGTCAATGCGGGCTTGCTCGTGGCCGAGATCGAACTGGCCTCGGAAGACCAGCCCTTCGAGAAGCCGGAATGGATAGGCGCGGAAGTGTCGGGCGATGCGCGCTACTACAATGCCAACCTGATCCGCCACCCGTTCTCGCAGTGGTGATAGTGTTTTAAATGACGTTGAAATGAAAAAGGCGGAACCGGGGTTCCGCCTTTTTTATGCGCCAACGCTGTTGTCGGATTACGCCGTTCCGGCTAATCTGACCTACGGCCTATGCCGGCATCGTAGGTCGGATTAGCGCTGCGCGCGTACTCCGACAAGCCCGCATCAATGGAAATGCTCGGTGCCCTGCGGCGTATCTTCCGGCATTTCCGCATGCGCGAGTTCGCCGACCGGGTCGGCAAACAGGGGGGCGCCGCAGTCGTCGCAATACTCTCCGACAAAACGTTCCGCGTGGCGCTTGATCTGCGTCACGCCGGCGGCGTTCAGGTGTTCGATGATTTCATCGACGGGCGTCTTTTGCTTGTCCAGTGCGGCGATGCCGACCTGGATCAGGCCTTCGATCGGCGTGCCATCCTCGTCTTCCTGGCCGTACAGGGGCCAGACGATGCCGTAGATGACGTCCGGCGCCTGGCGCAGGGTGAAGGCGATGCGGTACTCGTCGACCTGGCCGTCGGCCGCCTCTTCGCCGAAGCCGGCGATCACGGCGCGCAGTTCCGACGGTTCGATGGCCAGCGTGTGCGTCAGGTAGTGCACGGCGGCGCGCACGGAGACGGGGCGTATCAGCTTGTCCGCCTCGCGGCAAGCCACGTAGTACGCTTCCGGCAGCAGCAATTCCAGGCCGCAGCCGGGCAGCAGGCGGGCGATGGTCGGCGTCGCCTGCGTGCGCCATTGTTCCAGGGCGGCGCTGCGCTCGGCGATGAAGTCGAGCTGGCTCGAAGGCGTCTGCCAGCGGAACAGCGGTGCGCCGGCAGGCGCGACCACGGCCACCAGCAAGTAGCGCGTATCGGCCAGGAAGGGCGCCGTTTCCGCTTCTTTGCTGGAGGGCTTGACGGCCGTGCCCTTCAGGGCGGCCAGGGCCAGCTTCTGCGTCTTGGCATAGGTCTCGACGTGGCTGCGCGGCAACTGGTCGATCGAATACAGGGTGGGCGCCATGGCCATCTTCGTGCCGTCGGCCAGCAGGTGGGCGGCGAAATGCGCGGACAGCACGCCGTGCGCGTCGCCGGCCATGGGGCCGGAAGCGATGGAAAAGCGCGTCCACGCGAGGATGGGCACGGCGACGAGCAGGGCGTCGTAGCGCACGTCTTCATGCGTGACGACGGTCGATTCGCTGATGGCTTCAACGCAGTCCATCAGCACGTCGTAGGCGTTCAAGTCTTCCTTGAACAGGCTGCCCAGGGTGTTGTCGATGGTGTCCTGGTGGCCGGTTTTGAGTAATTTCTGGAGCTGCGTATCCAGGCTGTGTTCCCAGGACCGCTCTTCGAGACGGCTGGCTGCCTGTACGATCGCCTGGGCAAAGGTGACCAGGCGCTGGCTGTCGGCAGTCAGTTTATGGGATGAATCTTTGGAAGGACGACGCATAGCGGGATAAGAGTCTCGGAAAGTGAAAAAAATGGATCAGTCAAACAATGATAAACCCTTATAACCGTATTGTAGAGGATTCAGCCGCACGCAATACGTAAGCTGTCCTTAGATCATGCCAATAGTCGAAATTTCAAGTCGGAACGGGGCGCAGGGACGAAAAAAAGCGCCGGTCGGAACCGGCGCTTTGATCTTACCTCACAGCTGGGCTGATTACTCGGCCAGCAGTTGACGCAACACGAATGGCAGGATACCGCCATGCTTGTAGTAATCGACTTCGATCGGCGTATCGATGCGCAGCAGGACTTTGACTTCCTGGCTGCTGCCGTCGGCGCGGTGGATCACCAGGGTAGCCAGTTGCTGTGGCTTGATTTCGCCTTCGAGGCCTTTCAGGTCGAAGGTTTCATTGCCGGTGATGCCCAGCGTCTGCACGCTGTCGTCGCCGATGAATTGCAGCGGCAACACGCCCATGCCCACCAGGTTCGAGCGGTGGATGCGCTCGAACGAACGGGTGATCACGGCTTTCACGCCCAGCAGCTGGGTGCCCTTGGCTGCCCAGTCGCGCGACGAACCCGTACCGTACTCTTCGCCGCCGAAGACCATGGTTGGCGTGCCTTCAGCAACATATTTCATCGCTGCGTCGTAGATCGACATTTGCTCGCCGGAAGGCTGGTGGATCGTGATGCCGCCTTCGACCGCCGAACCGTCCGCCTTGGCAGGGATCATGCGGTTTTTGATACGCACGTTGGCAAACGTGCCGCGCATCATGATTTCATGGTTGCCGCGACGCGAGCCGTAGGAGTTGAAGTCCGCTTTCAGGACGCCGTTTTCCTTCAGCCATTTGCCTGCAGGACCGTTTTCCTGGATCGAGCCGGCTGGCGAGATGTGGTCGGTGGTGATGGAATCGCCGAACACGCCCAGTGCGCGCGCGCCTTCGATGCCGGTGGCCACTGCCGCTGGCGTCATCGAGAAGTTGTCGAAGAACGGCGGTTCCGCGATGTAGGTCGATTTCGGCCAGTTGTAGACTTGACCGGACACGGTGGTGACTTTTTCCCACAGCTTGCCTGGCGCGCCCTTGACGTCGGCGTAGTTGTCCTTGAATACCTTGGCGTTCATGGCGAACTTCATCATGGCCGACACTTCAGCCGAGGTCGGCCAGATGTCGCCCAGGTAGACGTCCTTGCCGCCCTTGCCCTTGCCGACAGGTTCCGTCATCAGGTCGCGCGTCATGTTGCCGGCGATGGCGTAAGCGACGACCAGCGGTGGCGAAGCGAGGAAGTTCGAGCGGATGTTCGGGTGGATACGCGCTTCGAAGTTGCGGTTGCCCGACAGCACGGCCGAGGCGACGATGTCATGCGTGGCAATCGCTGCGTTCAGCTCGGGCGTCAGGTCGCCCGCATTGCCGATACAGGTGGTGCAGCCGTAGGCGGTCACGCCGAAGCCCAGTTTTTCCAGGTAGGGCAGCAGGCCGGCGGCCGTCAGGTATTCGGTCACGACGCGCGAGCCAGGAGCCAGCGAGGTCTTGATGTGCGGAGCGACCTTCAGGCCGGCTTCCACGGCTTTCTTGGCCAGCAGGCCGGCAGCCAGCATCACGCTCGGGTTCGAGGTGTTGGTGCACGAGGTGATCGCGGCGATCAGCACGTCGCCGTTCGACACTTTCACGCCGTTTGTCGTTTCGTACACGGCAGCCAGGTCGGCCGGGTTCTTGTTGAAGCCGTTTTCGGTCGTCGGCTTGGCGAACAGCTCGGCGAAGTTGGCCTTGACGTTGCCGATTTCGATACGGTCTTGCGGGCGTTTCGGGCCGGCCAGCGACGGAGCGACCGACGCCAGGTTCAGTTCCACCACGCGGGTGTAGTCGATGTCGCCCGCTTTTGGCACGCCGAACAGGTTCTGCGCCTTGAAGTAGCCTTCGAACGCGGCGATTTCAGCCTTGCTGCGGCCGGTGCCCTTGAAGTAGTCGATGGTCGCTTCGTCGACGGGGAAGAAGCCCATGGTCGCGCCGTATTCCGGTGCCATGTTGGCGATCGTCGCGCGGTCGGTCAGGGTCAAGGACTCAGTGCCTTCGCCGAAGAATTCGACGAACTTGCCGACGACTTTCTCTTTGCGCAGCAGTTCGGTAATCGTCAGTACCAGGTCGGTGGCGGTGCAGCCTTCGCGCAATGCGCCCGACAGGTTGACGCCGATGACGTCCGGCGTCAGGAAGTAGACCGGCTGGCCCAGCATGCCGGCTTCCGCCTCAATGCCGCCCACGCCCCAGCCGACTACGCCGATGCCGTTGATCATGGTGGTGTGCGAGTCGGTGCCGACCAGGGTGTCGGGGTAGTACACGTCGCCGGCTTTCTTGCCTGCGTGGTGCACGCCGCGCGCCAGGTATTCCAGGTTGACCTGGTGGACGATGCCGAAGCCCGGCGGCACGACGCCGAAGGTGTCGAATGCCTGCATGCCCCATTTCATGAACTGGTAACGCTCGTTGTTACGCGAGAATTCCAGTTTCATGTTCAGGTCCAGCGCTTTCTTTTCGCGGTAGTGATCGATGGTCACCGAGTGGTCGACCACCAGATCGACCGGCACCAAAGGTTCGATCTTCTTGGCGTTGATGCCCATCTTGGCGGCCACGTTGCGCATCGCTGCCAGGTCGGCCAGCAGCGGTACGCCGGTGAAGTCTTGCAGCACGACGCGCGCCACTACGAACGGGATCTCGTCGGTGCGCTCGGCGGTCGGGCCCCAGCTCGCCAATTGCTTGACGTGTTCTTCGGTGACTTTTTTGCCGTCGCAGTTGCGCAATACCGATTCGAGCACGATGCGAATCGACACTGGCAGGCGGGAGACATTGATGCCCAGGCTTTTTTCCAGCGCAGGCAGGGAATACAGCTTGCCCTTCTTGCTGTCCGAAATATTAAAGTCCTTGAGCGTGTTCAGAGTGTTGCGGGACATGACCTCTCCTTGTTGGGTATCGTCTATTATTGATTATTCAAATTACAAAACATGACTGAGCCCCCGAAGAGGCCCTTGCTACGCACATCAGCCGCCGGTCGCCGGCAGCACGCCCAGCGATGGCGCGGCTTCCACCACTGCCGCCGGCTTGGCTTGCTCCGCATCCTTGCATTCATTGGCCAGCTGGCGGCCCTGCTTGGAGTCGAGCAGCATGCCTTTGGCCGGGATGCCGATCCACACGAGACCATACAGACGGTTCTCGAAGCGGTTGGCGCCGGTGGTGGTGCCAACGCGGCTCAGGCGGTGCAGGCGCTTCTTCCAGCGCAGGGCGATGTGTTTGTCGTCAGTAGCATTGGTGTAGATGGTAATTTTATTACCAAGTTCACAATTGAAATCGGTGGAGGCCGAGCCTGCCGTGTTCGGTTCATCGGCTTCTTCCTTGTCGGCGACCGACATGGCGAGCGGATGGGCTTCCTTGGCGGCAGCTTTTGCCTTGGCGGCCTTGGCCTTTGGCTTGGCCTTGACGGCCTTGGGATTTGCCTCTGCCGTGGCGGCGAAGCTGGCTGGCGCCAGCGTGAGGGTCATGGCGCCCAGCGCGACGCTGCAGGCAATTGCTAATTTGGAGAGGGACATCGTGTAATTCCTGTCAGTTTTCAGTGGTGCTGGAAGAGGGGGTGTTGAGTAATGCAGCAGCCGCCTCGGGCAGGCCGAGGCCCGCCAGTTTGGCGCGTTGCAAAACGGTCCAATAATATCGGTAGCTGGCGCGGTCGTGCAAGCGGCCATTTTGCGCAATCGGCCCCCAGTTGGCGCGCAGCGCTTCGTTGAGGATGTTGCTGGCCTCGTTGACTTCGGACAGGCGCGGCGTAAAGGCCTTGATGATGGGCTTGATCTGGTCCGGGTGGATGCTCCACATGCGCGTGTAGCCGAACTCGGCTGTCGCGCGCTGGGCGTCGTTGGCCACCACGGCCGAATCGCGCACGTCCGTCGTCACGTTATGCGACGCCACCTTGCCGTGCGCGTGGCAGGCGGCCGCCACTTCGAGCTTGGCGCGCACCACCAGCGGGTGCGTGAACTGGCCCGGCGTGCGCATGGCGGCGGCGGGAATGGCGCCGTAGTGGGCCGAGACGAAATCCATGATGCCGAAGGACAGGCATTCGACCTGGGGCAGGGCGGCGATCGCATAGGCGTCGCGCAGCGCGCCGTGCGTCTCGATCAGGATGTGCACGGGCAGGTTGTCGCGGCCGGCGCGGCGCGCGTGCAGGTTGATCAGGTCGATGGCCAGCATGGCGTCCTGCACGCCGGCCACCTTGGGCACGGCGATGTAGGCCAGGCGGGATGCGGCCGTGCAGATGATTTCCACGTCGCGCGCGAAAAACGCGCTGTCGACGTCGTGCACGCGCACGCCGATGCGGTTGAACTGGTTGTCGTCGCTGGCCAGCAGGCCGGCGATCATCAGGGCGTGGGATTCTTCATTGCCGGCGCTGGCGCCGTCTTCGCAGTCGAACGTGATGTCGAACAGGGGACCAAGCTCTTGTTGCAAAGCAATCGATTTACGCATCAGCTTTTCAGAGCCGGCGTAGTGGTCGCAAGCGGCGAGCAACAGCGGCTGGCGTTTGCCTTGGAATAAAACCTCGGAAGGGTGCATGCTTAAGGCATTTCTGCAGGTAAAGACTACTTGATAAAACAGCCGCGCCGCGAATCTCGCGGGGCGGCCTTCGTGGCGGGCGGCACGTTTGCGCCGCGCCGCCAGAACTGGACTTAGGCCAGCAGGTGTTTCACGCCTTCGCGCTCTTCGGTCAGTTCTTTCAGGGTCAGGTTGATGCGCTCTTGCGAGAATGCATCGATTTCCAGACCTTGAACGATCGTGTACTCACCGTTGTCGGTGGTGACCGGGAAGCCGAACACGGTGCCTTCCGGGATGCCATACGAGCCATCCGAAGGAACGCCCATGGTGGTCCACTTGCCGTTCGTGCCCAGCATCCAGTCATGGATGTGGTCGATGGCGGCGTTCGCTGCCGACGCTGCCGACGACAGGCCGCGCGCTTCGATGATGGCAGCGCCGCGCTTGCCGACGGTTGGCAGGAACACGTTGGCGTTCCATTCCTGGTCGTTGATCAGGTCTTTCACAGCCTTGCCGTTGACGGTGGCGAAGCGGTAGTCGGCGTACATCGTTGGCGAGTGGTTGCCCCACACGGTCAGCTTTTCGATGTCTTTCACGGCGGTGCCGGTCTTGGCAGCGACTTGCGACAGCGCGCGGTTGTGGTCCAGGCGCAGCATGGCGGTGAAGTTTTTCGCCGGCAGCGATGGCGCCGATTTCATGGCGATGTAGGCGTTGGTGTTGGCAGGGTTGCCGACCACCAGCACTTTGACGTTGCGCGAAGCGACGGCGTCGAGCGCCTTGCCTT
Organism: Janthinobacterium sp. HH102; assembly: GCF_001758625.2. NCBI lineage: Bacteria > Pseudomonadati > Pseudomonadota > Betaproteobacteria > Burkholderiales > Oxalobacteraceae > Janthinobacterium > Janthinobacterium sp. HH102. The sequence goes on along the minus strand of NZ_CP062062.1, from coordinate 4,841,392 downwards.
GCACCGTGAAGATCTGCGCGTTCGCTTCCAGCAGGTCCTTGCGTTCCATGCCTGGGCCGCGTGGACGCGCGCCAACCAGTACGGCCACGTCGACATCCTTGAAGGCGGTCAGCGGATCGGAGTGGGCGGTCATTTCCGTCAGCAGCGGGAAGGCGCAGTCGTCGATTTCCATCATCACGCCCTTGAGCGCCTTCTGGGCTTTTTCGTCCGGGATTTCAAGCAGTTGCAAGATGACAGGCTGGTCTTTGCCGAGCATGTCGCCATTGGCGATGCGGAACAACAGGGCGTAGCCGATCTGGCCGGCGGCGCCGGTCACTGCAACACGCATTGGGGTTTTAGCCATGATGAATCTCCAAAAATGGGAAAGAAAACGGGCTTGAAGCTGGGCTTACGCTTATCCGGAAAAACTATAATGATACCAAAACCGGCCCGCGCCACCGAATTGCTGGTGTACGCTGCCGTCACGCTCGTGCTGCACGAAGCCAGAGTGGCTGGCCGACAACATAAAACGCGGGCTCACATGTTTTATCGAGGGCAGTTTAGGCCTCCGATCTCTATCTGTCAATCATATCTTATGTCTTATATAAGACAGATAACCGCGTCTGTTTTACTGGACGCGGGCAGTGATTTGTGTTGAAATGTCGGACTATGAATTCCGCCTCGTCCAATCTGACCAACAATGCCACTGCTGCAAGCGGGGCGGTCAGTCCGACCGCGGGCACCCCGGCCACGCCCGTCCCCGCGGCGGCCAGTACGCCAGTCACCGTGACGGCCGCCAGCAATACCACTGCTTCCGCCGTGCCTGCAGTCACTGCTTCGCCCACCTTCAGTCCCCTGTACCAGCAGATCAAGGCGCTCATCACGCAAAGCCTGCAATCGGGCGAATGGAAACCGGGCGAACTCATTCCCAGCGAGGTCGAGCTGGCCGGCCGCTTCAAGGTCAGCCAGGGCACGGTGCGCAAGGCCATCGATGAACTGGCCGCCGAGAATCTCGTCATGCGCCGCCAGGGCAAGGGCACTTTCGTTTCCACCCACCATGAGGCGCGCGCGCATTTCCGCTTCCTGCGCCTGGTGCCGGACGAAGGCGTGCCGCATTATCCCGAAAGCAAATTCATCGAAGTCAAGCGCGTGCGCGCGCCGGCCGACGTGGCGCGCCTGATGGACTTGAAGTCCGGCGACGCCGTCATCTTCATCAAGCGTGTCCAGTATTTCGACGGCGTGCCGACCATCGTCGAAGAGCTGTGGCTGCCCGGCCTGATCTTCAAGGGCCTGACGGCCGAGCGCCTGGTTGAATACAAGGGGCCCATGTACGGCCTGTTCGAAACGGAATTCGGCACGCGCATGATACGCGCGTCCGAGCAGATCCGCGCCGTGTGCGCCGACGCGGGCGCCGCGCAACTGTTGAATATCGACCTCGGCACGCCCTTGCTCAGTTCCGAGCGCGTGTCGTTTACCTACGGCGACAAGCCGGTCGAACTGCGCCGGGGCTTGTACCTGACCAGTCGCCACCATTATCAGAATGAACTCAGCTGAAGCTGCGGGGCGCCTGCGGGCGCCCGCACAAGCGGCAAGGCTGAAGTGCATCGCTTGCAAGATGCCTGCCGCAAGGCGGGCAACGGAGACAACGGAAAGCGCAGCGACAACATGGCCCGCCCCCGGCGGGCCGTGTTTTGCCAGCGATTCTGTAATTAAATTACGTGAACTACGGAAAGTAGCGCGGTATTTTGTAGTAAAAAACCATTTTGGTTATATGTAACAATAGATATTGGTATGGGTTGCGAAAATCGGCGAAAATCGCGGCTTCAATATTTAGTTGAAATTCAAAGGGGAGGTTTTTGTTATGTCTGAAGCCGTAAGAGAAGTACCAAAAAAAGAACGGCCGCAATTCCGTAACATTCATGTTACCGAATTGTCGAACTACCGCATGGCTGTCGGCGCCATCGTCTCGATCCTGCATCGCATCAGCGGTTTCATCATTTTCGCCTTGCTGCCATGCATACTGTACATGCTGGAACTGAGCCTGCGTTCCGAAATGTCCTATGCCTACTTCCAGGGCATCGCCTCGCACTGGTTCGTCAAGCTGATCACCCTGGGTCTGGTCTGGGCCTTCCTGCACCACTTCTGCGCCGGTATCCGTCACCTGTTCATGGATGTGCACGTCGCCATCGAAAAAGATTCGGCCCGCAAGACCGCGTCGTCCGTGCTGGTCGTGAGCCTGGTGTTGACGGCTTTGGTCGCTTTGAAACTGTTTGGAGTATTTTAAACATGGCAGACAATAATATCGGACCGAAACGCCTCGTCGTCGGTGCCCATTACGGCTTGCGCGACTGGCTGGCGCAGCGCGTCACCGCCATCGTCATGGTGGCGTATGTTGCCATCCTGCTTATTTCTTTCTTGACTGGCAGCAACTTCAGCTATGAAGGCTGGGCTGGTCTGTTCGCACAGCAGTGGTTTAAATTGTTCAGCCTGGTGACCTTCGTCGCCCTGTTCTACCACGCATGGGTCGGCGTACGCGACATCTGGATGGACTACGTGAAAAGCGCTGGCCTCCGTCTGACCCTGCAAATTGCCACCATGCTGTGGTTGATCGCTTGTGCCGGCTGGACGGTACAGATACTCTGGAGTGTGTAATCGTGGCAGCATATAAATCTGCAATCCCTACCCGCCGCTTTGATGCGGTTATCGTTGGCGCCGGCGGTTCCGGCATGCGCGCGTCGTTGCAGCTGGCTGAAGCCGGTCTGAACGTCGCAGTTCTGTCGAAAGTCTTCCCGACCCGCTCGCACACCGTGGCAGCGCAGGGCGGTATCGGCGCGTCGCTCGGCAACATGGCCGAAGACAACTGGTTCTGGCACATGTTCGACACCGTCAAGGGCGGCGACTATCTGGGCGACCAGGATGCCATCGAATTCATGTGCCGCGAAGCACCGAAGGTCGTGTACGAACTGGAACACTTCGGCATGCCATTCGACCGCAACCCTGACGGCACCATCTATCAGCGTCCGTTCGGCGGCCACACGGCCCACTTCGGCGAAAAGCCGGTGCAGCGCGCCTGCGCGGCAGCCGACCGTACCGGTCACGCCCTGTTGCACACGCTGTACCAGCGCAACGTGCGTGCCCGTACGCACTTCTTCGTCGAATGGATGGCACTTGACCTGATCCGTGACGCCGAAGGCGACGTGATCGGTGTTGTCGCGCTGGAAATGGAAACCGGCGAATGCATGATCCTGGAAGCAAAGACGACGGTCATGGCAACGGGCGGCGCAGGCCGCATCTTCGCCGCGTCGACGAATGCGTTCATTAATACCGGCGACGGCATGGGCATGGCGGCACGCGCCGGCCTGCCGCTGCAGGACATGGAATTCTGGCAGTTCCACCCGACCGGCGTCGCCGGCGCGGGCGTATTGATCACCGAAGGCGTGCGCGGCGAAGGCGGCATCCTGATCAATAGCGAAGGCGAACGCTTCATGGAGCGCTATGCACCGACCCTGAAAGATCTGGCGCCGCGCGACTTCGTCTCGCGTTCGATGGACCAGGAAATCAAGGAAGGCCGCGGCTGCGGTCCGAACAAGGACCACGTGATGCTGGACCTGCGTCATATCGGCGCCGACACCATCGCCAAGCGCCTGCCGTCGATCCTGGAAATCGGCCACAAGTTCGCCAACGTCGACGCCACCAAGGAACCGATTCCTGTCGTGCCGACGATTCACTACCAGATGGGCGGCATCCCGACGAACATCCACGGCCAGGTCGTCACCCCGACCGGCCCGGACAATTCGGCCAAGGTCGTCAACGGCCTGTACGCGATCGGCGAATGCGCCTGCGTCTCCGTGCACGGCGCCAACCGCCTGGGCACGAACTCGCTGCTCGACCTGGTGGTCTTCGGCCGCGCGGCCGGCAACCACATCGTCAACAGCGGCCTGAAAGCCAAGGAAAACAAGCCTTTGCCAGCCGATGCTGCCGACTTTGCCATGGGCCGCCTGGCGCGCCTGGAAAACTCGACCGGCACGGAAACCGTGCAGGGCGTGGCCAACGACATCCGCGCAACGATGCAGAAGTACTGCGGCGTGTTCCGTACCGACGAGATGCTGAACAAGGGCGTCGAAGAAATCATGAAGCTCGACGAGCGCCGCAAGCACGTCTCCTTCAAGGATAAATCGATGGTCTTCAACACGGCCCGCGTGGAAGCGCTGGAGCTGGACAACCTGATCGAAACGGCGAAAGCGACCATCGTTTCGGCAGCGGCCCGCAAGGAATCGCGCGGCGCGCACGCCCAGGACGACCATCCGCAACGCGACGACGAGAACTGGATGAAGCACACTCTGTGGTATTCGGAAGGCAACCGACTGGAATACAAGCCGGTCGTGACCAAGCCGCTGACGGTTGATACCTTCAAACCGAAACCACGTACTTTCTAAGGCTATACCATGGCACGCACTCTTAAATTCAAAATCTACCGCTACGATCCTGACCAGGATGCCAAGCCGTACATGCAAGACCTGACGGTCGAACTGAAAGACACCGACAAGATGCTGCTCGACGCACTGCAGCGCATCAAGGCGGACGTCGATGACTCGCTGGCCCTGCGTCGCTCGTGCCGCGAAGGCGTGTGCGGTTCGGACGCGATGAACATCAACGGCAAGAACGGCCTGGCATGCACCACCAACCTGAACGAACTGTCGGAACCTATCGTGCTGCGTCCGTTGCCAGGCTTGCCGGTCATCCGCGACCTGATCGTCGACATGACGCAATTTTTCAAGCAGTACGATTCGATCAAGCCTTTCCTGATCAACGATTCGATCCCGCCTGAAAAAGAACGCCTGCAATCGCCGGAACAGCGCGAAGAACTCGATGGCCTGTACGAGTGCATCCTGTGCGCATGCTGCTCCACGTCGTGCCCGTCGTTCTGGTGGAATCCGGACAAGTTCGTCGGTCCTGCCGGCCTGCTGCAAGCCTACCGCTTCATCGCCGATTCGCGCGACGAAGCCACGGGTGCGCGTCTGGACAACCTGGAAGACCCGTACCGCCTGTTCCGCTGCCATTCGATCATGAACTGCGTCGACGTCTGCCCGAAAGGGTTGAACCCGAACAAGGCGATCGGCAAGATCAAGGAATTGATGGTCCGCCGCGCGATCTGATCCTCCTGATCGCGTCCGCCGGGCGCCGTTTGCCGGAAGAGGGTATCCTCTCTTGCCTGCAGGCGGCGCCTGCAAAGCAGCACCGTGCCGCGAGGCACACGTAAAGTGGTAAACCAAATGACAGAATCAATTTTGTCCTCGCATCAGGCCGACCCGGCCAACCGCGCCCGCCTGCGCTGGCGTTCACGCCGTGGCCTGCTGGAAAACGACATTATCCTGACCCGTTTTCTCGATGCGTATGAAACCGAATTGACCGATGAAGAAGTTGACGCGCTGACGCGTTTGCTGGATTTATCGGACAATGCGTTAATGGATCTGGTACTGGCCCGTAAAGAGCCGGAAGGCGAAGTCGATCTGCCGCATGTGCGCGCACTGCTGCAACGACTGCGCATTGCCTAGACGCCTGGGCGATATATTGCAAACGGTGCGAGTGGCGCGCTGTAGCACTGCCGAATGCGGTGCGAATTGCAGCCAGAATTTTTGATTTTAATTTCGACTCACTCCCGAGAAGGAAGAGCCCATGAATATCTCTGACACAAAAGCTACCCTGTCGTTCTCCGATGGCAGCCCATCGCTTGAATTTCCAATCTACAAAGGCACGGTTGGCCCGGACGTCATCGACATCCGCAAACTGTACGCCGGTAGCGGCAAGTTCACCTACGACCCAGGCTTTATGTCGACGGCCGCCTGCAACTCGTCGATCACCTACATCGACGGCGACAAGGGCGAGCTGCTGTACCGTGGTTACCCGATCGAGCAGTTGGCCGTCAACGCCGACTTCATGGAATCGTGCTACCTGCTGCTGAACGGCGAACTGCCGAACGCGGCGCAGAAAGCCAAGTTCGTCGACACCGTCACCAAGCACACGATGGTGCACGAACAGATGCAATTCTTCTTCCGCGGCTTCCGCCGCGACGCGCATCCGATGTCGGTCCTGGTGGGCACCGTCGGCGCGCTGGCATCGTTCTACCATGACTCGCTGGACATCAACGACCCGCGTCACCGCGAAGTGTCGGCCATCCGCCTGATCGCGAAGATGCCAACCCTGGTCGCCATGACCTACAAGTACTCGGTCGGCCAGCCGTTCGTGTACCCACGCAACGACCTGTCGTACAGCGCCAACTTCATGCACATGATGTTCGCCAACCCGTGCGAAGAGTACAAGGTCAACGACGTGCTGGTGCGCGCCCTGGACCGCATCCTGATCCTGCATGCGGACCACGAGCAAAACGCATCGACTTCGACCGTCCGTCTGGCCGGTTCGTCGGGCGCCAACCCGTTCGCCTGTATCGCTGCCGGTATCGCCTGCCTGTGGGGCCCTGCCCACGGCGGCGCCAACGAAGCGGCACTCAACATGCTGAAAGAAATCGGCACCGTCGAGAACATCCCTGCCTTCATCGCGCAAGTCAAGGACAAGAACTCGGGCGTCAAGCTGATGGGCTTTGGCCACCGCGTGTACAAGAACTTCGATCCACGCGCCAAGCTGATGCGTGAAACCTGCTACGAAGTGCTGCAAGAACTGGGTCTGCAAGACGATCCGCTGTTCAAGCTGGCGATGGAACTGGAAAAGATTGCGCTGAACGACGAATACTTCGTGTCGCGCAAACTGTACCCGAACGTCGACTTCTACTCGGGCATCGTGCAATCGGCGCTGGGCATCCCTGTGTCGCTGTTCACCGGTATCTTCGCTATGGCCCGTACGATCGGCTGGATCGCCCAGTGGAACGAAATGATCGCCGACCCAGAGCAAAAGATCGGCCGTCCGCGCCAGCTGTTCGTCGGTTCGACCACGCGTGAAGTACTGCCACTGGACAAGCGTTAATCCAGAGCGGTATCGCGCAAACAAAAAACGGGCTTCGGCCCGTTTTTTTATGCGCGTGCTCGACGCAAGCCGGGGCCGCCGGGCTGTTATGCTCGCACTCTGACCAACAGGAAGCACAATGCGATGAATGAAGAAACCTGCGCCCCCAGCGGCGTGGCCCTCGGCGATACTGCATTTGGCTATACCTTGTCGCTGATCGGCGGGAAATACAAGATGCTGATCCTGTACGCGCTGGCGGAAAACAAGGTGCTGCGGCATAACGAACTCAAGCGCCATCTGGGCGGCATCGCCTTCAAGACCCTCAGCGTCGTGCTCAAGGAGCTGGAGGCGGACGCGCTGATCGTCCGCAAGGAGTATCCGCAAGTACCGCCCAAGGTGGAATACTCGCTCTCCAGCAAGGGGGACTCGCTGATCCCTGTGCTGCATACCCTCTGCGAGTGGGGCGAGCGGCACCAGCCGGTCTGATATGGATGCGCATGGCAAGGCGCTTTTTCACAGTCAGGTAACTTACTTTTTGTGTGGTATGGGTAGTTAATGTGCGTACTTGTGAAAAGTACCCAGCATGGCTATGCTGTTTCTGCCCTTGGAGGCGCACGGCCACGTGCGGTGCGCCATGGGGCAGGGCATCGGCTTGCCTGCTTTTTTGAAAGGCGGGGCCGGTGCGTCCCTTTCATTTTCAGGAAAGCAGCATGATGAAAACCCTTGTGATCGTCTTCCATCCCTCCCTCGCCACGTCGGTGGCCAACAAGCGCTGGCTGCAGGAACTGGCGCGGTATCCCGACCGCTATACCATCCACGACGTGCACCAGGCTTATCCGGACGGGCACATCGATGTGGCGCGCGAGCAAGCGCTGGTGGAGTCGCACGCCCACGTGGTCTTGCAGTTCCCCGTGTACTGGTTCAACTGCCCGCCCCTGCTGAAGCGGTGGCTCGACGAGGTGCTGGCGTATGGCTGGGCCTATGGCTCGGGCGGCGACGCCTTCAGGGGCCGCAAGGTGGCGCTGGCCGTCACGGCAGGCATCCGCGAGGAAGACTTCACGCCGCAAGGCAAGTGGCACGTCACCCTGGCGCAGCTGCTGGCGCCGTTCGATGTCACCCTGGCGTATATCGGCGCCGACAATGGCCGCTTCTTCGCCTTCTATGGCGCGGAAGACGGGCCGAAGGAAACGGGCTATGCCGAGCGGCTGGCGCGCAGCGCGCAAGAGTATGAGCGCTTCCTGGCTGCGTTGTAGAACCGGCCGAGCGGCCTCAGTTCAGCGCTGCTTCGAGCTGGCGCAGCGCGACCTGCCGCCCCTCCAGCTGCAGGCTGCTGCCTTCATAGGGCTGGGGCATGACGATGCAGCGCGGCGCATTGTGCTTGAGGATGCCGCCCCAGTGGGCGACCCTGGCGCCGGCCTGGCGGCGGATCGCCTCGACCGTGGCGCCGCTGGCGAGGATGCGGGCTTGCGGAAAGGCTAGCCGCAGCACGCCCAGACCGAAGTACGCTTGCGGTTCGGCCGCGCTGATATAGATGGTGATCAGGCGCTTGCCGCTGGCGGCGATGGTGTGCGCTAACTGCGCCGCATCGTCGCGCAGGAACTGGGCATTGACGAGGATGGCGTCGGCCACGCCGCTCAGCAGCAGCGAAGTGGACGGTGCGCGGCCCAGTACATCGAGCTGGAAGGTTTCCAAGGTACGGGAGGGAAGGGCGGCGCGTGCAAACATATTATTCTTTCTGCATTAGGTGCTCATGTCGCATATTATCCTTTCGACCAGGCGCGACAAATAGGGTAGATTGCAATACTTAGTTGCATGGATCGGATGAATCAAGGAGTAGCGCATGGACCGTATCACCGCCGCACAAGTATTCGTCGCCATCGCCGAGCGGGGCAGCATGGTGGCCGCCAGCGAGGCGCTCGACATGTCGCGCGCCATGGTGACGCGCTACCTGGCCGAAATGGAAGAGTGGGCGGGGGCGCGCCTGTTGCATCGCACCACGCGCCGCCTGAGCCTGACGGATGCGGGCGACGCCACCCTGGCGCGCTGCCGGCAGATGCTGGAAGTGGCCGGCGCCATGGCCGTCACCTCGCCCGAGGGCGTCGACACGCCGCACGGCTTGTTGCGCATCACCTGCTCGCAATCCTTGGCGCAGACGGCGCTCGCTGGCGCAGTGACCGCTTACCTGCGGCGCTACCCGCGCGCCGCCGTCGACCTGCAGATGGAGAACCGCGCCGTCAACCTGGTGGAACAGCGCATCGACCTGGCGATCCGCATCACGAACGCGCTTGAACCGAACCTGATCGCGCGCCAGCTGGCCAGCTGCGCGTCGGTGGTGTGCGCCGCACCATCGTATCTGGCGGCGCACGGCACGCCGCGCCGGGCGCAAGACCTGGCCTTGCACAACTGCCTGACCTATACGTATTTCGGCAAGAGCCTGTGGCAATTTACGCATGACGGGGAAGCGCTCACTGTCCCCGTCAGCGGCCGTTTGTCGGCGAATGAGTCGCTGGTCCTGCTGGTGGCCACGGTGGCGGGGGCGGGCATCGCCATGCAGCCGCGCTATTCGGCCGCGCCGCTGATCGCCAGCGGACAGCTGGTGGAACTGCTGCCCGCTTACGTGCCGCAGGACATGGGCATCTATGGTGTCTACACTTCGCGCCAGCACATGTCGCCGCTGCTGCGCACCATGCTCGACTTCCTGGTCGAGTGGTTTGCCGGCGATCCCGATTGGCTGGCGGCCATCGCGGCGGGGCCGTTGCCGGGCAGACCAGTCGGGCGCAAGCGGCACGCCGGCAGGTCCGCCGATGTGCCGTAAGCACAACAGTGACAGGCTTGCAAGCCCGGGAAAATCAACAACACAGCTTACATTTGCTTGCCAAATAAAATTCAACTTGCAGTTGTTGCGTTACAATACCGCGTGCTATTCTAAATGACGGTATGCAGAATGCTGGTGCAATAAAAAAGCCCTTCCCCACAACTTGATGTGCAATCCGCTAACCGGTCAGGCCGTGTCGCGGAAGGTTAGATTAACCCGCTAATTCCTCGCGAAGCGCGAAGAAAGGTGAGCAATATATGCAGCAATTAACGACCAACTCCTACCTGTTCGGTGGGAATGCTCCGTACGTGGAAGACCTGTACGAGGCGTATCTGAACAATCCAGGCTCGGTACCCGATAACTGGCGTTCCTACTTCGACGCAATGCAGCACGTGCCTGCCGTCGATGGCACCAACAAGCCTGACGTGGCACATGCCTCCGTCGTCGCCTCGTTCGCCGAGCGCGCAAAAGCAGGTCCGATCCGCACAGTGACCGCTTCCTTCGATGCTGAAATGGGCCGCAAGCGCGTCGCCGCCACGCAGCTGATCGCCGCTTACCGCTACCTCGGTTCGCACTGGGCCAACCTGGATCCGCTGCAACGCCAGGAACGTCCGATGATCCCTGAGCTCGAGCCGAGCTTCTACGGTTTCACCGATGCGGACATGGACACCGTGTTCAACATCAGCAATACCTATTTTGGCCCCGAGACCGCCACCCTGCGCGATCTGCTCAACTATCTGCGCGATACCTACACGCGTTCGATCGGCGCCGAATTCATGTACATCTCCGATCCGGCCGAAAAGCGCTGGCTGCAAGAGAAACTGGAATCGATCCGCTCCACCCCGAATTTCACCCCAGAGAAAAAAATCCACATCCTCGACCGCCTGACCGCGGCTGAAGGCCTGGAACGCTATCTGCACACCCGCTACGTGGGCCAGAAGCGCTTCTCCCTGGAAGGCGGCGAAACCTTCATCGCCTCGATGGATGAGACCATCCAGCGCGCCGGCGAAAAAGGCGTGCAGGAAATCGTGATCGGCATGGCCCACCGCGGCCGCCTGAACGTGCTGGTGAACACCCTGGGCAAGGCGCCGCAGGAACTGTTCGAAGAATTCGAAGGCAAGCATGGCGACGACCTGCCAGCCGGCGACGTGAAATACCATCAGGGCTTCTCGTCGGACATCTCCACCGCAGGCGGCCCGGTCCACCTGTCGCTGGCGTTCAACCCGTCGCACCTGGAAATCGTCAACCCTGTGGTCGAAGGTTCCGTCAAGGCCCGCATGGACCGCCGCGGCGACGCGCAGGGCGCGCAAGTGCTGCCTATCCTGGTGCACGGCGATGCCGCTTTCGCCGGCCAGGGCGTGGTCATGGAAACGCTGAATCTGGCGCAAACCCGCGGCTACCATACCGGCGGCACGGTGCATATCGTGATCAACAACCAGATCGGTTTCACCACCTCGGATCCGCGCGATGCCCGCTCGACCCTGTACTGCTCGGACGTCGTCAAGATGATCGAAGCACCGGTCCTGCACATCAACGCCGATGATCCGGAAGCCGTGGTACTGGCGACGCAGATCGCGCTCGACTACCGCATGGAATTCAAGAAGGACATCGTCCTCGACATCATCTGCTACCGCAAGCTTGGCCACAACGAGCAAGATACGCCGGCACTGACGCAGCCGCTGATGTACAAGAAGATCGGCCAGCATCCAGGCACCCGCAAGCTGTACGCGGACAAGCTGGTGGCGCAAGGCGTGATCCCTGCCGATGGCGGCGACAAGATGGTGGCCGCGTTCCGCGACGCCATGGACGCCGGCAAGCACACCGTCGATCCGGTCATCTCGAACTTCAAGAACAAGTACGCCGTCGACTGGCTGCCGTTCCTGAACAAGAAATGGACCGATTCGGCCGACACCGCCGTGCCGATGACGGAACTGAAACGCCTGGCCACCCGCATCACCACCGTGCCGGAAGACTTCAAGGTCCACTCGCTGGTGGAAAAAGTGCTGGGCGACCGTGCCACCATGGGCCGCGGCGAAATGAACCTGGACTGGGGCATGGGCGAACACCTGGCCTACGCATCGCTGGTATCGTCCGGCTACGCCATCCGCCTGACGGGCCAGGATGCCGGCCGCGGCACCTTCGTGCACCGCCACGCCGTGCTGCATGACCAGAACCGCGAGCGTTGGGATGCAGGTACCTACATTCCGCTGCAAAACGTGTCGGACAACCAGGCGCCGTTCACCGTCATCGACTCGGTGCTGTCCGAAGAAGCCGTACTGGCCTTCGAATACGGCTACTCGACCGCTGAACCGAACACCCTGACGATCTGGGAAGCCCAGTTCGGCGACTTCGCCAACGGCGCGCAAGTGGTGATCGACCAATTCATCAGCTCCGGCGAAGTGAAGTGGGGCCGCGCTTCGGGCCTGGTCATGATGCTGCCGCACGGTTACGAAGGCCAGGGTCCTGAGCACTCGTCCGCGCGTCCCGAGCGTTTCCTGCAGCTGTGCGCAGACAACAACATGCAAGTGGTGCAGCCGACGACGGCTTCGCAGATCTTCCATTTGCTGCGCCGCCAGATGGTGCGCCAGTTCCGCAAGCCGCTGGTCATCCTGACGCCGAAGTCGCTGCTGCGCAACAAGGATGCCGGTTCGCCGCTGACCGACCTGGCCAAGGGCGGTTTCCAGACCGTCATCGGCGAAGTCGACGACAAAATCGACGCCAAGAAAGTCAAGCGCGTGGTCGCCTGCTCGGGCAAGGTCTACTACGACCTGGTCAACGCACGCAAGACCCGTGGCCAGACCGACACGGCCATCGTGCGCCTGGAACAGCTGTATCCGTTCCCGCACAAGTCGTTCGCTGCTGAACTGAAGAAGTTCCCGAACCTGGTCGAAGTCGTCTGGGCACAGGACGAGCCGCAAAACCAGGGCGCCTGGTTCCAGATCCAGCACAACATCTTCGAAGGCCTGGAATCGGGTCAGCGTCTGGCCTACGCCGGCCGTCCTGCTTCGGCGTCGCCTGCTGTCGGTTACTATGACAAGCACTACGCCCAGCAAAAAGACCTGCTGGAAACGGCATTCTCGAAGCTGAAAGGTTTTATCCTGACCAAGTAAGTGGCTCGATAAGGGGCGCCATGCGAGTGCATGGCGCCTGCTCGCATACATCATGACGGAGCGCCGCCCTTGCTACGCAGGGCGGCGCCGCAATAACAAAATAAACGGAGTTTTACATGGCACAAATCGAAGTCAAAGTTCCCCAGTTGTCGGAATCGGTTGCGGAAGCGACCCTGCTGGCATGGCACAAGAAAGTCGGCGAAGCAGTCGCGCGCGACGAAAACATGATCGACATCGAAACCGATAAAGTAGTGCTGGAACTGCCGGCGCCGGCCGCTGGCGTGATCGTGCAAATCATCAAGGATAACGGCGCCACCGTCGTTGCCGGCGAAGTCATCGCCATCATCGATACCGACGGCTCGGCCAAGGTCAGCCCGATGGAAGTCTCCGCCGTGCCTGCGCCAGCCCTGGCTGCCGCTGCCCAAGACACCGCCAGCGCTTCGGCGCCAGCTGCTGCGACCAAAGGCGATGTCGCCATGCCTGCCGCCGCCAAGATCCTGTCCGAAAAAGGCCTGTCCGCCGGCGACGTCGCCGGTTCGGGCAAAGACGGCCGCGTGACCAAGGGCGACGCCCTGGCCGCTTCCGCCAAGCCAGCCGTTGCGCCGCTGGCGCCAGCCGCCGCCAAGCCGGCGCTGCAACAAGTTGCCACGCCGTCGGCCGCCAACCTGGGCGACCGCCCTGAAGAGCGCGTGCCGATGAGCCGCCTGCGCGCACGTATCGCCGAGCGCCTGCTGCAATCGCAATCGACGAACGCCATCCTGACCACGTTCAACGAAGTGAACATGCAGCCGGTCATCGACCTGCGCAACAAGTACAAGGACAAGTTCGAGAAAGAGCACGGCGTCAAGCTGGGCTTCATGTCCTTCTTCGTCAAGGCCGCCGTCGCTGCCCTGAAAAAGTACCCGATCATCAACGCTTCCGTTGACGGCAACGACATCGTTTACCACGGCTACTTCGACATCGGTATCGCCGTCGGTTCGCCGCGCGGCCTGGTCGTGCCTATCATCCGCAACGCGGACCAGCTGTCGATCGCCGACATCGAGAAAAAAATCGGTGAATTCGGCGCGAAAGCCAAGGAAGGCAAGCTGACCCTGGACGACCTGACGGGCGGTACGTTCTCGATCTCGAACGGCGGCACCTTCGGCTCCATGCTGTCGACCCCGATCATCAACCCGCCGCAATCGGCCATCCTGGGCGTGCATGCGACCAAGGACCGCGCCGTCGTCGAAAACGGCCAGATCGTGGTGCGTCCGATGAACTACCTGGCCATGTCCTACGACCACCGCATCATCGACGGCCGCGAAGCCGTCCTGGGCCTGGTGGCGATGAAAGAAGCGCTGGAAGATCCTGCACGCCTGCTGCTGGACCTGTAAGCACTGTAGTCCCCCGGCGTAGCCGCCGGGGCAATGTAGCTGATACCCCTTGCCAGAAGACGCAGCTGGCTGATCTCAATGAAAGAGGATTCCTATGAACATCTCTGAAGAAATCAAGCGTCTGCACGAGTTGCACCTGGCGGGCGCCCTGAGCGACGCGGAATTCGCGCAAGCGAAAGCCAAGCTCCTGAGCAATATCAACCTGGACAAGCCGGACAGCACGTCCGGCGCCGGTGCCGCTGCCGGCCCGGCGAACGACCTGGTGCAGGAATTCAACCGCCTGCGCCGTTCGCGCGACGACCGCTGGCTTGGCGGCGTCTGCGGCGGCCTGGGCCGCGCTTCCGGTATGGAAGCGTGGATCTGGCGCCTCGTCTTCGTCCTGTTTACATTGACCTTCGGCTTCGGCGTGGTGATTTACCTTCTATTGTGGATTTTCGTACCAGACGAAGAGATTGGAATAACAAAACATGAGTACTAAACAATTTGACGTAGTTGTCATCGGTGCGGGCCCTGGCGGCTACATCGCCGCCATCCGCGCAGCGCAGCTGGGCTTTTCCGTCGCTTGCGTCGACGAGTGGTCGAACGCCAAGGGCGGCGCCGCTCCTGGCGGTACCTGCACCAACGTCGGCTGCATCCCGTCGAAAGCGCTGCTGCAATCGTCCGAGCATTTCGAACACGCGGGCCACAGCTTCGCCGAGCACGGCATCGACGTCGCCGGCCTGAAGCTGAACCTGGGCCAGATGCTCAAGCGCAAGGACACCGTCGTCAAGCAGAACAACGACGGCATCCTGTACCTGTTCAAGAAGAACAAGATCGCCTTCTTCCACGGCCGTGCCGCTTTCGCTGCCGCCGCCGCTGGCGCGTATGACATCAGCGTGACGGGCGAAGCCAACGAAACCTTGTCGGCCAAGCACGTGGTCATCGCCACGGGTTCGAACGCGCGCGAACTGCCGGGCGCGCCATTCGACGAGAAGCTGATCCTGTCGAACACGGGCGCACTGGCCATCGACGCCGTACCCGCCAAGCTGGGCGTCATCGGCGCCGGCGTGATCGGCCTGGAAATGGGCAGCGTCTGGCGCCGCCTGGGTTCCGACGTCACCGTGCTCGAAGGCCTGCCGGTCTTCCTGGGCGCCGTGGACGAGCAGATCGCCAAGGAAGCGTCGAAACTGTTTACCAAGCAAGGCTTGAAGATCAACCTCGGTTGCAAGATCGGTGCGATCACGCCAGGCAAGAAAGACGTCACCGTGGAATTCGTGGACGCCAAGGGCGAAGCGCAAAAAGCCGTGTTCGACAAGCTGATCATCTCGATCGGCCGCACGCCGAACACGAACGGCCTGGGCGCCGACAAGGTCGGCCTGCAGCTGGACGAGCGCGGCTTCATCGCCGTCGACGGCGACTGCAAGACCAACCTGCCGAACGTGTGGGCGGTGGGCGACGTCGTGCGCGGCCCGATGCTGGCGCACAAGGCCGAAGAAGAAGGCGTTGCCGTGGCCGAGCGTATCGCCGGCCAGCATGGCCACACCAACTTCAACACGATTCCTTGGGTAATCTACACCTCGCCGGAAATCGCGTGGGTCGGCAAGACCGAGCAAACCCTGAAGGCCGAAGGCATCGCCTACAAGGCCGGCACCTTCCCGTTCATGGCCAACGGCCGTGCGCGCGCGCTGGGCGACACCTCGGGCATGGTGAAATTCCTGGCCGATGCGACCACCGATGAAATTCTCGGCGTGCACATCGTCGGCCCGATGGCGTCCGAACTGATTTCCGAAGCCGTCGTGGCGATGGAATTCAAGGCCTCGGCCGAAGACATCGCGCGCATCTGCCACGCTCACCCATCGCTGTCCGAAGCGACCAAGGAAGCGGCACTGGCGGTTGACAAGCGTACCTTGAACTTCTAATTGTAGTTAGTCCAGCAGGGGCGCTCGCGGATTTTTTCCGCCGGCGCCCTTGTGCGTTAAAGCGAATCCCATGAACGTAGAAGAGTTTTACCAGCACGCGTTGCAGAAGCGTGATTTCAAGGCCGACGCCGCCCAGCGGCGCGCGGTCGACCGCCTGCAGCTGTGCTATGACGAGTGGGTGGCCTACAAGGGCCAGCGCTCGAGCACCTTCAAGCGTCTGATCAACCGTCCCGCCGTGCCGAAGGGCGTGTACATGTGGGGCGGGGTGGGGCGCGGCAAATCGTTCCTGATGGACAGTTTTTACTCGGTCGTGCCCCTGGTGCGCAAGACGCGATTGCACTTCCACGAATTCATGCGCGGCGTGCACCAGCAGCTCGATGAATTGAAAGGCGTGGCCGATCCGCTCGACGAGGTGGCCAAGCGCATCGCCAAGAAATACCGCCTCATCTGTTTCGATGAATTCCACGTCTCGGACATCGCCGACGCGATGATCCTGTACAACCTGCTGTCGGCCCTGTTCGCCAATGGCGTGTCCTTCATCATGACCTCGAATTACGACCCCGACCTGCTGTATCCGGACGGCCTGCACCGCGACCGCATGCTGCCGACCATCGCGCTGCTCAAGGACAAGCTCGACGTGATCAACGTCGACGCCGGCGTCGATTACCGCGGCCGTGCGCTGGAGCAGGTGGAGAGTTACTATACGCCGCTGGGCGCGGACACGGACCGGGCCCTGCGCGACGCCTACACGCGCATCGCCGAGACGGCCGACGAAGATGCGCGCATCCGCATCGAAAGCCGCGAAATCCACTGCCTGCGCCGCGCCGGCGGCATCATCTGGTTCGATTTCGCCACCCTGTGCGGCGGGCCCCGCTCGCAAAATGACTACCTGGAAATCGCCAGCCGCTTCCATACGGTGATATTGTCCGGCATACCGGCCATGTCGGCGGCGCAGTCGTCCGAGGCGCGCCGCTTCACCTGGCTGATCGACGTGTTTTATGACCAGAAGGTCAAGCTGATCATGTCGGCCGAAGTGCCGCCTGATGAGCTGTACACGAACGGCATGCTGGCCAACGAGTTTCACCGCACCGTTTCGCGTATCATCGAGATGCAATCGCGCGAATACATGGAAAAAGAACAGCGCGGCGCGGCCGACGCGATCGTTTGAGGCAGGGATAAGGAACATGATGGCAAATACACTATACAAGCTGGGTGCGGCGCTGGGCCTGGTTCTGGCGTTGTCCGCCTGCGCGCACAAGGGTACCGCGGCATTGGATGAGGTCGGCGCACCGCAGGTGCCCGCCACCTTGTCCGTGGAAGAGGCGGACGCCAAGCTGAAGCAGTCGGCCAGCGAGCGCGAAGCGGCGGAAAACGAGTTTGCCGCGCGCGAAATCGAGTGCTACAACAAGTTTTTCGTGAATAATTGCCTCGACAAGGCCAAGGAAAAGCGCCGTCTGATCCTCGTGCGCCTGCGCGCCATCGACGCGGAAGCGAATTATTTCAAGCGCGCCGAGTCCGTGCGCCTGCGCGATATCGACCTGGCCAGGACGCAGGAAAGCGCGCGCCTCGATGCCGAGCAGCGGGCCGCGGCCGTGCCCAAGCCCGTGAAAGTGGTCACGCCCGATCCGGCGCCGCCCAAGCCGCAAGGCAAGAGCGTTGCCGAGCGCGAGGCTGAGCAAGCGGCGAAAGTGGCGAAACAAGCCGCCGACGATGCGGCCGAGGCGCCGCGCCGCGCCGCCCGCGAAGCAGCCTATGCGAAGAAACAGGCTGACGCCGTGGCGCGCCAGAAACGCGTGGCGCAACGCCTGGCCGAGCGCCAGGCCGAGGCCGATGCCAAGGCCGCCAAGGCAGCCGCCGCTGCCAGCGCGCCGGCGGCTGCCGTGCCTGTGCCGCCGGTCAAATAACACCGCCGCGCAGGGGCACGCCGGAAATGGCGTGCCCTAACGCGCGCGGCAGGTTAAACTATGCACCATGGCTGCCTGCGCGCGCCGCGCCGGTTTCCCAACACTGTTACCAACACTGCCTGGAACGCAACACATGAGCGATGCACAGCAAATAGAGCGGCGCCTGATTGAACTCAACGTGGAGCACCGCGACCTCGATGCCGTCATCGAGTTGCTGATACTCGATGGTCACCATGATGAGCTGCAGCTGCGCCGCCTGAAAAAGCGCAAATTGCAATTGAAGGATCACATCACCTTGCTGAAAATGCAGTTGGTGCCCGACGTTCCCGCCTGAGGGGCGCCAGTAGCGTCCAGTCCAGCCTTCACTTAAGTATATTTTGACCGATCACAATTTATTGCCAGTAAACCCGGATGGCCAGCCGACCGATCTGCAAGCCAGTCCGCCGGCCGAACCGCAGGCGGCGCCTGGCAAGCACGATGCCGACATCGAGCGCCTGTTTGGCGCCGGCGGCCCGCTCGGTCCGGCCGTGGGCAGCTACAAGCCGCGCCGTTCGCAAACGGACATGGCCAAGGCCATCGCCAGCGCCATTGACAGCCAGACGACCCTGATCGCCGAGGCGGGCACGGGCACCGGCAAGACCTTCGCCTACCTGGTACCGGCCCTGATGTGGGGCGGCAAGACTATTGTTTCCACCGGCACCAAGAACTTGCAGGATCAATTGTTCCTGCGCGATATCCCCACCGTACGCGCCGCGCTGCAGGCGCCCGTCTCCGTCGCCCTGCTGAAGGGCCGCTCGAACTACGTCTGCCACTATCACCTGGAACGCACGCTGCAGAACGGGCGCATGACCTCGCGCGACGACGTGGGCCATCTGCGCGAAATTTCGCGCTTCATCAAGATGACCAGCTCCGGCGACAAGGCCGAACTGACCAAGGTGCCGGAAAACGCCATGATCTGGAACCTGGTGACGTCCACGCGCGACACCTGCATGGGTGCCGAGTGCCAGTATTACCAGGATTGCTTCGTCATGAAGGCCCGCAAGGAAGCGCAGCAGGCCGACGTGGTGGTGGTCAACCACCATTTGTTCTTTGCCGACGTGGCCCTGAAAGACACGGGCGTGGCGGAATTGCTGCCTTCGGCCAATACCATCATCTTCGATGAGGCGCACCAGCTGCCCGATACGGCCACTTTGTTCTTCGGTAACACAGTGTCGACCTCGCAAATCCTGGAACTGTGCCGCGACGTGCTGGCCGAGGGGCTCGCGCACGCGCGCGGCATCGACTGGGCCAAGACCGTCACCGTGGTGGAAAAGGCGGCGCGCGACCTGCGTTTGACGTTCCCGCAGGATATCGTGCGCCTGTCCCTGCCGCAGATCGCCCCGTCGAGCGACTTTTTCCCCGCGCTCGACACCCTCAAAGATGAGCTTGACGGCATGGTGGCCGTGCTGGAAACGCAGGCGGAACGGGCGGAGACGCTGGAGCAGTGCCGTGTGCGCGGCGTCGAACTGGCGCAGCAGCTGAGCGGCTGGAAGTTTGATCCGAAGGCGAAAGTGGCGGCCGGCGAAGAAGCCGTGTTCTGGGTGGAAGCGTTTTCCAGCTCTTTGCAGTTGCATAAAACGCCATTGTCGATCGCGCCGATCTTCAACAACCAGCGCGAAGGCACGCCGCGCAGCTGGATTTTCACGTCGGCCACCCTGGCCGTGAAGAACGATTTCAAGCATTTTTCCGAACAGATGGGCTTGACGGGCGAACCGTCGCATACGTGGCCGAGTCCGTTCGACTATGGCCAGCAAGGCTTGCTGTTCGTGCCGCAAAACCTGCCGCAACCGAACGCGCTGGGCTACACGGATGCCGTCATCGACTGCGCCCTGCCCATCATCGAGGCGGCGGGCGGGCGCACCTTCTTCCTGTGCACTACCTTGCGCGCCGTCAAGCGGGCCGCCGAGCGCCTGGCCGACGAATTCAAGCAGCGCGGCCTGAACTTTCCCCTGTTCGTGCAGGGAGAAAGGGGCCGCACGGAATTGCTCGATCAGTTCCGCGCGGCCGGCAATGGCGTGCTGATCGGTAGCCAGAGCTTCTGGGAAGGCGTCGACGTGCGCGGCGATGCCTTGTCCCTGGTGATCATCGACAAGCTGCCGTTCGCGCCGCCGGACGACCCGGTGCTGGCCGCGCGCATCGAAGTGATGGAAAAGCAGGGCAAGAATGGCTTCATGCACCACTCGCTGCCGGAAGCCATCATCAACCTGAAGCAGGGCGCGGGCCGGCTGATCCGCGACGAGGGCGACCGGGGCGTGCTGATGATTTGCGATCCGCGCCTCATCTCCAAGCCATACGGCAAGCGCATCTGGCAAAGCCTGCCGCCGTTCAAGCGCACGCGCGACACGGCTGAAGTGGTGGAGTTCTTCCGCAACCTGCCCGCCAAGGGCGCCTAGCCTTGCTTGCCGGCGCCATCCGTGCGCCGGCTTATTTCCCTTTGTTATCAAGCGAGTAGCGTTTTTCGCGCGCTGCGTGCCTGCGCGCCCGGTATGCCAGAAAGCGGCGCGATCACGCCATTTTCTGGCATTGTGACGCGTGTCCAGGACGCCAGACACATCTTTGTGCCAGCGCAAACAGTCTTGTTGCCGGGCAGTCTACAGTGAGCTCATGCCTTGCAGGATGAGGCGCGGCGATGGCAGGGCCGCACGGGGAACAGGGGGATGCCATGGAGATCCGCTACGGCTGTTTCTTGAGTTATGCACACGGCCAATATGCGTTCATGAACAAGTTCAAGAATGACCTCATCGAGGCGCTGGCGTGCTATCTGGAGCCGCACCTCGACCGCGAGGAAGTCCTGTTCATCGACAGCGAGCAACTGGGCGGCGGCGACGATATCGACCAGCGCGTGGCGCGCGCCATGTGCCAGAGCGTCTGCATGATCGTGCTGTACACGCCGAAATATGAAGCGCATGGCTATACGCGGCGCGAATTTGCCGCCATGCAGCTGATCGAACAGGAGCGCCGCGCCTGGTATGAGCTGCCCAGCCACCTGATCATTCCCATCATCATGACGCGCCATCCGGACGGCTTGCCGCCGCAAATCACGGAGTCGGGTCTGTACGTCGATTTTTCCGGCTATACGCTGGCCAGCGGCGACCTGAAGTCGAATCCGCAATACCTGCCCGACATCGAACGCATCGTGCAGCGCATCGCCACGCATTACCACTTGCTCAAGCGGTCAACACCGCCCGGCCACGATTGCAGCCGTTTCGTGTTGCCCGATATTCCACCGGAATGGCGCGCCATTCCGCCTCCCCACTTTCCACGTTAATCACGTAAAAGGTCCCGTCATGGAATGCCAACGCCTCTCCCTGCCACCTTTGAGCGCCCCTGGCGAAGTCGTCACCTTCTATTCCTACAAGGGCGGCACCGGCCGCACCATGGCTCTGTCGAACATCGCCGTCCTGCTGGCGCGCCGTGAAAACGCCAGCGTGCCCGTGCTGATGCTGGACTGGGACATGGAAGCGCCGGGCCTGCACCATTATTTCGAGCAGCACGAGGAGCGGCCGGGCGTGCTCGAGTTCTTCGAGGCGTGCCGCCAGCAGATCGAGCGTATCAGCCTGGAAACGGCGGGCGCGCGCGCTGGCGGGCAGGCCGGTGGGCGCGAAGATGGGGGCCGCGAGGACGCGGCGCTGGCCCAGCGCGTGCTCGACGCCATCGACTGGCAGCAGTACGTGGTGCGCGTCGACCAGGGCAGTCCCCTGTACCTGATGCGCGCGGGGCGCTTCGACGCCAGCTACAGCGAGCGCCTGGCGCAGATGCGCTGGGACCAGCTGTTCGACAGCTGCCCGGCCCTGTTCCGCTGCTTTGCCGATACCCTGGCCCAGCATTTCCGCTATGTGCTCGTCGATTCGCGCACGGGGCGCACCGACAGCGCCGGCATCTGCACCACCTTGCTGCCGAAAAAGCTGGTGGTGGTCTTCACGCCGAACCGGCAAAGCCTGGAAGGCGTCGACGCGCTCGTCACGCGGGCCATCGAGTACCGCCGCAGCCATGAAGATGAACAGCGTCCGCTGCTCGTGTACCCCTTGCCGTCGCGCATAGAAATGGGCGACGGGGCGCAGCGTGCCGAGTGGCGCCGCGGCGACGCACACAAGGGCATCGCCGGTTTTCAGCCCATGTTCGAGCGCCTGCTGCGCACGTCCTACGGCTTGCCGCAGATCGCCCTCGACAGCTATTTCGACGAAGTCCAGCTGCAGCAGACGAAAACCTTTGCCTATGGCGAGCAGCTGGCCGTGCGCATCGACCAGGGCGGCGACCGCTTTTCCCTCACGCGCACCTTCGAAGCCTTTTTGCACTGGCTGACGGGCGGCTATTTCCCCTGGCAGTCGAGCCGCGAAATCGCCTTGCTGGGCGCCATCAGCGAAGCGCGCCAGGCCTTGCAGCTGGAACCGGGCCGCGCCGTGGCCCTGCCGCTGGCGCGCGATCTGGCCCGTCTGGGCGAGCTGTACCGCAAGGATGGACGCAGCGCGCAGGCGCTCGACGCCTTTCGCCAGAGCGTCGAGATCCGCGTGCGCCTGCTGGGCGAGGAGCATCCCGACAGCCTGGCGTGCAAGAGCGGCATGGCACGCCTGCTGCGCCAGCTGGGCAAGCTCGATGAAGCGCGCTTCCTGGAAGAAGACGTGCTCGACGTGCGCGAGCGCGTGCTGGGCAGCGAGCATCCCGATACCCTGGCCGCCCGGGCTTGCCTGGCGAAAACCCTGTTGCTGCAGGGCGAGCTGGCGGCGGCGCTGCTGCTGCAGGATACGGTGCTGGCCACCTATGTGCGCCAGCTGGGCGGCGAGCATCCGCTGACCCTGGAAGCGATGGATGGCCGCGCCGCCACCTTGTTGCGCATGGGCAGGCTGGCGCAGGCGCGGCAATTGCTGGGCACGGTGGTGGCGGCGCGCGAGCGCCTGTTTGGCGCCGAGCATGGCGATACCTTGCGCAGCAAGCTGGCCCTGGCGCAGGCGCTGGGACGCGAAGGCGACCTGGAGGGCGCGCGGCGCCTGCTCGCCGCCGTGCTCGGGGTGCAGGAGCGGCGCCTGGGCGGCGACCATGCGGCCACGCTGTCCACGCGCGACTTGCTGGCCGATATCGTGGCCGGGCAGGGCGACTGGGCCGGCGCGCGCCAGCTGCACGAAGACCAGGTGGCCGCGCGCGAGCGCACGCGCGGGCTCGACCATCCGGAGACCCTGATGAGCCAGCGCAAGCTGGCCGAGGCGCTGCTGCGGCGCGGTGAACTCGATGCGGCGCGCAGCGTGCAGGAGCAGGTGCTGGAAGTGCATGCGCGCCTGCTGGGCGAAGACCACCTCGATACCTTGCACAGCAAGAAGCAACTGGCTGGCACCCTGCAGCAGCAGGGCGACAGCGAGGCGGCGCGCCTGCTGGAAGACGCCGTGCTCAGCGGCAGCGACCGGCTCTTGAATGCGCCCGTCACGGGGCATGCGGACAGCGTGCTCGACGGTGCGCGGCATTTGCAGGAAACCATCCTGGCCGGCCGCGCCAACGAACAGGATGCGGCCGAGCCGGACACCCTGGCCAGCATGATCTCGATGTTGCAAGGCATGATCGAACGGGAACAGTATGCGCAGGCGGGCGAACTGGCCGAACATTTGAAGTCTTGCCTGCTGCGCCCGGGCGTGCCGGGCAAGCTGCGCAGGCGCGGCATGGCGCAGCTGAAAAGAATGTACAAGTTGCAAGGCGACCTGAATGCCTTGCTGGCCTTGCAGGAGGATGAGGTGCAGGCGCTGGAAGGGGCGCTGTCGGAAGCGCGCATCGAGCAGCGCTGAGCTTGCGCGCCAGGTTCGCGCGGCGGCACAAAAAATGCTGCCTATCGGCGTGCGGCATGCGCAGTGTGGGCATTGCTTCAGGTAAAATCTCGTTATGAGAATCCTTATCAGTAACGACGACGGTTACCTGGCGCCAGGCCTGGCGGCCCTGGCCGACGCGCTCGCGCCCATTGCCGACATCGTGGTGGTGGCGCCCGACAGCAACCGTTCGGGCGCGTCCAATTCGCTGTCGCTGGACCGGCCCCTGTCCGTGCACAAGGCCGCCAACGGCTTTTATTTTGTCAACGGCACCCCCACCGACTGCGTGCACGTGGCGTTGACGGGCATGCTCATCGAGCGCCCCGACCTGGTGGTCTCGGGCATCAACAACGGCCCCAACATGGGTGACGACACCCTGTATTCGGGCACCGTGGCCGCCGCCACGGAAGGCTATCTGTTCGGCATTCCCTCCATCGCCTTTTCCCAGTCGCAGTTCGGCTGGGCCAATTTGGACGCGGCTGCCCGCGTGGCGCGGGAAATCGTCGAGCGCCAGTTCGACGCCCTGCAGAAACCGTATTTGCTGAACGTGAATATCCCCGCCATTCCTTACGAGCAATTGCAAGGCATGGCGGCCACGCGCCTGGGCAAGCGCCATTCGGCCGAGCCCGTCATCCGCGCGCTCGACCCGCGTGGCCGTGAAATCTTCTGGATCGGCCCCGCCGGCGCGGCCAAGGAAGGCGGTCCGGGCACGGACTTCCATGCTGTTGAACATGGACAAGTATCGATCACGCCGCTGCAGATCGACCTGACCCATACCACCCAACTCGATGCACTGGCGAAAGGCCTGGCATGACCGCTCACTATGACTGACAAGCCGCGTACCTTCCCCCTTTCCCTCGATTCGCTGGCCGGCAAGCCCGCCAGGCAGGGCGGGGGGCAGTCGCTGGCCCAGTCCAGGATCGCCACGCCGCAGACGGCCACGCAGAATGCGGCGCAAAACGCGGCGCGCGGCGTGGCGCAGCCGTATGGCGCGCACGCGGCCATCGCGCCATCGCGCGCGCAAGCCATCGCCAATGAGCGGGCGCAGCCGGCCGTGGTGTCGCCGCCGCGGCAAAACCCGCTCGTCTCGGAGGCCGTGCGCCGGGCCATGGTGGCGCGCGTGGCGAAGCAGGGCGTCAAGGACCAGGTGGTGCTCGACGCCCTGCAAGCCGTGCCGCGCCACCTGTTCATGGACGAGGCGCTGGCGTCGCAAGCCTACATCGACGCCTCCTTGCCCATCGGCCATCACCAGACCATCTCGCAGCCGTATATCGTCGCGCGCATGATCGAGGTGATGCGCCAGGGCGGCAGCTTGCAGCGCGTGCTGGAAATCGGTACGGGTTGCGGCTACCAGGCGGCGGTGCTGTCGCTGGTGGCGAAGGAGGTGTATTCGATCGAGCGCATCCGGCCCCTGCACGAGCTGGCGAAGGCCAATCTGCGCCCGCTGCGCGTGTCGAATCTGCGCTTGCAGTACGGAGATGGTATGCTTGGCCTGCCGCAGGCGGCGCCCTTCGACGGGATCATCCTTGCCGCAGCCGGCCTGGAAGTCCCGCAAGCCTTGCTGGAACAGCTGGCGCCCGGCGGGCGTCTGGTTGCGCCGGTGGGGGCTAAATTGCAACACTTACAACTCATTACCCGGGTGGGGAAAACGGAATGGACCAGCCAAACCCTGGAAGATTGCCATTTCGTGCCTTTGCGCCCGGGCACCATATGATCCCCGGATCAGCTAGCAAGCAGGACATATAATTACATGCGAATGATTAAGAAAAGTAACATACTTCTATGTAGCATCACCTTGGCCGCGCTGTTGAGCGGTTGCGGCACGACGGGCGTCCAGGCACCCGTCGTTGAGCGCCATCCATCGAGCAGCAGTGCCGCCGCCAGCGATCCGCGCGACCGCGACCCGGCCTATTACACGGTCAAGCGCGGCGACACCCTGTTGCGCATCGCCCTCGAGCACGGCCAGAATTACCGCGACCTGGTGGCCTGGAACGACTTGAGCAACCCGAACGACATCAAGGTCGACCAGGTGTTGCGCGTGCTGCCGCCGACTGGCGACACAGGCGGCGCGCAAACGTCGGCCGTCGTGATGCCGCCGTCGACGGAAATCAAGCCGGCCGCGCCTGCCGTGCCGAAGAAAACGGGCCCGCGCGGCGAGAAGCGCGCGTATTCCGACGCCACCCTGGCCGAGCTGCGCGCCGATGGCGGCAGCGGCGACGCCAAGCCGGCGCCCGCGCCGGCAGCAACTGTCGCCGCCGCACCGGCCGCCGCCGCTGCAGCCCCTGCCGCATCGGCGCCTGGCGACGACAGGATCAGCTGGATGTGGCCTTCCGAAGGCAAGGTCATCGGCACTTTTGACGAAGGCAAGAACAAGGGCGTCGATATCGCCGGCAAGGCCGGCCAGCAAGTGGTGGCCGCAGGCGCGGGAAAAGTCATGTATGCCGGGAGCGGAATCCGTGGTTATGGTAATCTTGTCATCGTGAAGCACAGTAATAGTTTATTGTCGGCATATGCGCATAACCGCAGCATCCTGGTGAAGGAAGGGCAGAACGTCAACAAAGGCCAGGCCATCGCTGAAATGGGCGATTCTGATGCCGACCGCGTGAAGCTGCACTTTGAAATTCGCCAGCAGGGCAAGCCTGTCGACCCTTCGAAATTCCTGCCTAACCGTTAGGTAAAGCAATGACACACGCGCCGCACGATCAGCTGGACGATGACCCGGAACTGCCGGAAGACGGGGCAGACGAAGTCGTGACGGACGATGCCGGCGAGCTCGACGGCATTGACGCCGTCGACGCGGGCGAGGGCGGCGAGGTAGCCAGCGTCAGCGTGGTGGTCGAAAGTGTCGATGAACTGAAAAAGGTGCTGGCGGCCGAGCTGTCGACCGATACCACGCAGCACTATCTGAACCAGATCGGCACGCGGCCCCTGCTGACGGCGGCGCAAGAAGTGCATTACGCCACCCTGGCCAAGCAGGGCAATTTCGAAGCCCGGCAAACCATGATCGAGCACAACCTGCGCCTGGTCGTGTCGATCGCCAAGCATTACATCAACCGCGGCGTGGTCCTGCTCGACATGATCGAGGAGGGCAACATCGGCCTGATGCGCGCCATCGACAAGTTCGAGCCCGAGCGCGGTTTCCGTTTCTCTACCTACGCCACCTGGTGGATACGCCAGAGCATCGAGCGCGCCATCATGAACCAGGCGCGCACGGTGCGCCTGCCCGTGCACATGGTGCGCGAACTGAATCAAATCTTGCGCGGCAAATACCACCTGGAAGCCCAGCACCACGACGGCAAGGATGCCACCGCGGAAGACATCGCCCACCTCGTGGGCCGTCCCGTGGAAGAGGTGCAGGATATCCTGGCCCTGTCCGAGCATGCCACGTCGCTCGACGCGCCGCTCGACAACGATCCGCAGTCGTCCTTGATGGACATGTTGCCCGGCGCCAGCGAAGACAGCCCCGACGCGCGCGCGGAACACCATGAAATGACGGTGCTGGTGCGCGACTGGCTGACCAAGCTGCCCGACAAGCAGCGCGTCGTCATCATGCGCCGTTTCGGCCTCGACAACGACGATCCGGCCACCCTGGAAACCCTGGCCGAGGAAATGGGCGTGACGCGCGAGCGCGTGCGCCAGATCCAGCAGGAAGCGTTGATTAAACTCAAACGGGCTATGGCCGCGCGCGGCGTCGTGCGCGACTCTCTGCTCTAGGACGCCCGGTCCCGGTATTTCCGGGGCTGCATCTGCTATCATACGCCCCGCTCGCGGCGCCTGACCTTTCCCCCATTGTTTGCAAGTTCCAGCGCGGCCCTGCGTCCTGGCCCACTCTTACCTATTGATCGCTATGCAAGAAAATATCATCGAAATCAAATCGCTCGACATGGACGCCCGTGGCGTTGGCCATATTGAGAACGAAGACGGCTCGCCGGGCAAGGTCGTGTTTGTCGAAGGCGCGCTGCCAGGCGAGCGCGTCAGCTTTGTGACGTTCAAGAAGAAGAAAAACTGGGAAATGGCCCGCATGACGGCGCTGCACCGCGAATCGTCCATGCGCGTGACGCCCAAGTGCAAGCATTTCGACAATTGCGGCGGCTGCTCGATGCAGCACCTGGAACCATCAGCGCAGGTGGCGATCAAGCAGCGCGTGCTGGAAGACAACCTGTGGCATATCGGCAAGGTACGTCCGCAAAGCATCATGCGCCCCATGTATGGTCCGACCTGGGGCTACCGCTACCGCGCGCGCCTGTCCGTGCGCCACGTCAAGAAGAAAGATGCCGTGCTGGTGGGCTTCCACGAAAAGAAATCGGCGTTTGTCGCCGACATGGATAGCTGTGAAATCCTGCCGCCGCACATCTCGGCCATGCTGCTGCCGCTGCGCGGCTTGATTGCGTCGCTGTCGATCTTCGACCAGATGCCGCAGATCGAGCTGGCTGTCGGCGAAGATGTCACCGCCATGGTCTTGCGCATCATGGCGCCATTGACGGCGGACGATGAAACGAAATTGAAGGCTTTTGCCGACGAGTACGGCGTGCAATGGTGGCTGCAGGTGAAGGGCCCGGAAACGGCCGTGCCGTTCTATCCGCTGGACAAGCAATTGCACTACCTGCTGCCGGAATTCGGCGTCAAGATGCCGTTCAAGCCTGTTGATTTTACGCAAGTGAACCACCACATCAACCGCGTGCTGGTATCGAAAGCCCTGCGTTTGCTGGAAGTGCAGCCGACCGACCGCGTGGCCGACCTGTTCTGCGGCCTGGGCAATTTTACGTTGCCGCTGGCCACGCAAGGCAGCGAAGTGGTCGGTATTGAAGGCAGCACCACCCTGACGGAGCGGGCGCTGGAAAACGCGCTGGCCAATGGCCTGGCGCAAAAAACCTCGTTCTCGACGCGTAACCTGTTCGAAGTGACGACGGACGACCTGATCGCGCTGGGCCGGTTTGATCGCATCCTCGTCGACCCACCCCGCGATGGCGCCATGGCCCTGTGCCAGGCGCTTGTCGGCCTGTCGCAAGTGCGTCCGGACCTGCTGCCCAAGCGTATCGTGTATGTGTCGTGCAGCCCGTCGACCCTGGCGCGCGACGCCGGCATCCTGGCGCTGGAAGCGGGTTATGTATTGAGCAAGGCGGGCGTGGTGAATATGTTCCCGCATACCTCGCACGTGGAATCCATGGCAGTGTTTGATTTGCCTCAATAATTCTGCCTGGCTCGGCGGGTGGCTTTGCAGGCACCCGCCGCTGCCGTATTCAACGGCGTAGCAAGCAACAGCAATACCACTTACAGCGTATTAAAAAACTGGTCTGTCTTTTCCCGATCCAGCGTCTTTTTTCATCCTCCCTCTGCCGTTTTTTGATTGTCCAGTAGGACAACACGCCGTTCGCATAAGCCGCTGCGCTTTTTGTGCGAAGTGGTATTGCCCACTTAGAGGCCACTTCAAAACCACTTGACCGCCTATTTTTTCAGCAGCATGCTGTTCTTGCAACTGCAGAAAAACAAAATCACAGGGTAGCTTTTTATCGAAGCAGAGTGGTATTTCCGCAAACCTGAACAGGAGACAGCGTGGAAAATTTAATACTCAAAAAAACGATCAGGAACATGATGATATGTCTGGCCAGCGGTGGCGTGCTGGCGGCTTGCGGCGGTGGCGGCGATGCCAGCGCGCCGGCTGGCTCGCAATTGCTGGCGGCCAGCACGGTGGTCGCCTGCGTGCCGTGGCAAGAGGGCGGCACGTACAACGCGGGCACGGTGGTCACTTACCTGGGCGCCAATTACACGGCCCTGGTGACGCAGACCGACCACGTGGGCTCGGGCTGGAACCCCGTTTCCACGCCTAGCCTGTGGAGCGCCGGCGGCACGTGCGATGGCGGAACTACGCCAACTCCTACGCCGACCCCGACACCGACTCCCACGCCAACCCCGACGCCCACCCCGACGCCGAATCCAACCCCGACACCCACTCCGACGCCGACACCAACCGGCGGCACCTGCGCATTGGCATGGGTGGCCGGCACGGCTTACAGCGCGGGCGCCACCGTCAGCTATGCGGGCACGAATTACCGCGCCAACTACTGGACGCAGGGCGACAACCCGTCGACCAGCAGCGGCGCCGCCGGCACGGGCAAACCATGGACCAGCCTGGAGATCTGCAGCACCACGCCGACTCCAACCCCGACGCCAACGCCGACACCGACTCCAACGCCGACTCCAACGCCAACTCCAACGCCAACCCCGACACCTACCCCGACACCTACCCCAACCCCGACGCCAACGCCAACCGGCCGCGAAGTCGGTTCCTATTTCGCCCAATGGGGCGTGTATGGCCGCGATTACGAAGTGGCGAACGTGCATTCCAGCGGCGTGGCCGACAAGCTGACCTTCATCAACTACGCTTTCGGCAATATCTATCCGAAAAACGGCGGCTACGAATGCGGCATGATCACCAAGGCCGAGCCAGGCGCGACGAATCCGAATTCGCCGGACGCGGGCACGGGCGGCGATGCCGAGGCCGACTACATCCGCACGCCGAAGCGCACCGTCGATGGCCAGGCCATTCCGTGGGACGCACCGTTGTCGGGCAACTTCCTGCAGCTGAAAAAGCTGAAGGCGGCGCATCCTAACCTGAGATTATTCATCTCGCTGGGCGGCTGGAGCTGGTCGAAGAACTTCTCCGTCGGTTCGGCCACCGATGCGCTGCGCAAGCAGATGGTGCGCTCGTGTATCGATATCTACATCAAGGGCAACCTGCCGGTGCAGGGCGGTCGCGGCGGCGTGGGTGCGGCGGCCAACATCTTTGACGGCATCGACATCGACTGGGAATACCCGGTCGGCGGCGGCCAGCCGTACAACACGGTCAGCCCCAACGACAAGCGCAACTTCACCTTGCTGATGGCGGAATTCCGCAGCCAGCTCGATGCGCTCGGCGCCGCCAACGGCAAGCGCTACCTGTTGACGGCCGCTGTCGGTGCCGGCAAGGACAAGATCGACAACACGGAACCGGCCCTGTACTCGCAGTACATGGACTGGATCAACCTGATGACGTACGACTTCCACGGCGGCTGGGAAACGAGCACCAACTTCAACGCCCAGCTGTTTGCCGACCCTGCCGATCCGTCAACGGGCATGGCGCGCGAATATGTGGGCGACAAGGCGGTGCAGTACATGATTGCCGCCGGCGTGCCGCGCGACAAGCTGCTGCTGGGCATACCGTTCTATGGCCGCGGCTGGACGGGCGTGGCGCCGGGACCGAACGGCGATGGCCTGTACCAGGCGGCCACGGGCACGGCGCCGGGCACCTACGAGTCGGGCATTGAGGACTATAAAATCCTCGTCGCCAAAGCCGGCACGCGCTACTACCATCCCGTGACCAAGCAGCTGTACCTGTACACGGGGGCGGGCGGCCAGTGGTGGAGCTATGACGATCCGACCGTCATCGGCACCAAGGTGAAATACGTGAAGGACCAGGGCTTGCGCGGCGCGTTCTCGTGGGAACTCGATGGCGACGCGAACGGCGTGCTGGCGACCGAGGTGTGGAAGGTACGCTAACCGTGTGCTAGCGTCGCAGGATGCGGCCGGGCGGCATTGCTGCCCGGCCGCTTGTTCACATAAAAAAAGAGGAGACGGGTGATGGCGGCAGTATCGACATTGGGAGTCAAACATCAGGAACAGGAATTGAGCCGCGAGTGGCGCAGCTGGATCGCGGAAAACCTCATGCTGGGCAGCCACCCGTCTGCGCTGATGCCGGTGCTGCAAAAGGCCGGCATTGCGGAGCCGCTGGCGCGCCGCGAAGTGGAGCTGGCGCTGCATAGTCCCTACCTGGCCGGCGCCGTGCGCCTGTCGAACCGCCTGGCCAAGCGCGACTGGGTGATCGATATCCAGCGCAAGCTGAACCAGCTGCGCCCGCCCGAGATTCCCCGCCGCGACAAGCTGTCCGCGCAGGAATTCCTCGACGAATACTATTCGACCAACCAGCCCGTCATCATCACGGGCATGATGGATGACTGGCCCGCCCTGGCCAAGTGGAGCCCGGCCTACTTCCGCGACCATTTTGCGCAGCGTGAAGTGGAAGTGCAGTTCGGCCGCGAAGCGGATGCCCAGTATGAAATGAACAGCGTGGCGCACAAGCGCAAGATGGCGTTCGGCGAGTACGCGAGCCTGGTCGAGGGCAGCGGTGCAACCAATGATTTCTATATGACGGCAAATAACAATTCGCAGAACCGGCAAGCCTTGCGCGAGCTGTGGGACGATATCGGCCAGCTGCCCGAGTACCTGGAGCAGAGTGGCGGCCCGACGGGTTTTCTATGGTTCGGCCCGGCTGGTACGGTGACGCCGTTCCACCACGACCTGACGAACAACTTCATGGCGCAAGTCAAAGGGCGCAAGCGGTTGCGCATCATGGCCGCCTGCGAGGTGGCGCGCGTGTACAACCAGCGCCACTGTTTTACACCCGTCGACGGACGCGCCATCGACCTGCGGCGCTATCCGCTGATGGCCGACGTGCAGGTGCGCGAATGCGTGCTGGCACCGGGCGAGATCCTGTTTTTGCCCGTCGGCTGCTGGCATTTCGTCGAAGCGCTCGACGTATCGATGACGGTGGCGTTTACCAACTTCAAATGGGATAACGATTTTTACAGCAAGTATCCGCCGAATCACGACTTTTGATCGTCGCGCGGATTGCCGCGAACGCGCAGGGAACAGCCGCCGAACAGGCGGCTTTTTTCATTGTACGGTGTGCTTCTTGTATAAGATATTTCCATAAAATAATTGATTGAAATCATTTTGCAGCAATTATTTTGATATGAATCGCCATGATGTTTCATTATCCAGCTGGTCATGGCGGGCGGATAATTTGATGGCTGGCGCGGCGCCGGGCCTCTGAGCGGGCTTGCCGGTGCGCACCGGCACCGACAACCATCTGGAGGCGGCAGGGCATGAACACGCAGCAAATGACACAGTTACAGCAAGCACCGGCAAGTAGTACGGAACTCCAGCTCGACACGCGGCTGACCCGCGAAGCGGCCGAGCTGCTGGCCAGGGCCGATATCCACTTGAATGGCCGCGCCGCCTGGGACATGCAGCTGCGCAAGCCGGGCGTGCCCGAGCGGGCTTTTGCCAGCGGCAACCTGGGCCTGGGCGAAGCGTACATGGATGGCGACTGGGATGCGCAGCAGCTCGACGAATTCTTTTGCCATCTGCTGCGCGCCAGGGTGGCCGACGATGTGCGCCCCATGCGCCTGGCCTTCCACGCGCTGTACGCGCGCCTGTTCAACCTGCAGACGGAGCGACGCGCGTGGATGGTGGGCAAGGAGCACTACGACCTGGGCAACGCCTTCTATGCGGCCATGCTCGATCCGCGCATGACCTATACCTGCGGCTACTGGAAGGACGCCGGCAGCCTGGCCGAGGCGCAGGAAGCCAAGCTCGATCTGGTCTGCCGCAAGCTGCGCCTGGAACCGGGCATGCGCGTGCTCGACATCGGCTGCGGCTGGGGCAGTTTCATGCGCTATGCGGCGGAAAAATACCAGGTGCAATGCGTGGGCGTGACGATTTCGCAAGAGCAGGTCGCCTACGCGCGCGGCATGCCGGGCGGAGAAAACCTGGACTTCCGCCTGCAGGATTACCGCGACACCGATGAAAAATTCGACCGCATCGTCAGCATCGGCATGTTCGAGCATGTGGGGCACAAGAATCACCGCACCTTCATGCAAGTGGCGCACCGCTGCCTGGAAGACGACGGCCTGTTCCTGCTGCACACGATCGGCAAGAACAAGCGCGATTCCGCATGCGATCCGTGGATCGACAAGTACATCTTCCCGAATGGCGACTTGCCCTCCATCGGCCAGATCGGCGACGCCATCGATGATTTATTTATCGCCGAGGACTTGCACAACTTCGGCGCCGACTATGACAAGACCCTGATGGCCTGGCATGCGAACTTTGAGCAGGCGTGGCCGCAGTTTGCGGCCCAGCTGGGCGAGCGCTTCCATCGCATGTGGTCGTATTATTTGCTGTCCTGCGCGGGCGCCTTCCGCGCGCGCGACCTGCAGCTGTGGCAATGGGTCTTGTCGAAGCAGGGCGTGCTCGGTGGCTATGATCGCGTCAGCTGATATGATGGCTTGATGGACATCAATCAGGCGCGTACCTTCCTCGAAGTGGCTTCCTGCGGCAGCTTCATCATGGCGGCCGAGCGCATGCACGTGACGCAGACGGCCGTCAGCGCCCGCATCCGCACCCTGGAGCAGCAGCTGGGGCGCCAGCTGTTCGTGCGCAACAAGGCGGGCGCGCGCCTGACGCCGGCCGGCGAGCGCTTCATGCGCCATGCGGCCACCATGGTGCAGGTGTGGGAGCGGGCGCGCCACCAGGTGGCCTTGCCGCCGGGGCGCGACGACGCCGTCAGCATCGGCTGCGAACTGAGCCTGTGGCAGCCGCTGCTCGGCGACTGGCTGATACGCATGAGCCGCGATTGTCCCGAAATCGCCTTGCGCGCTGAAGTCGACAGTCCCGCGCGCCTGCTCGACGCCGTGCACGACGGCTCGCTGGACCTCGCCGTGCTGTACAACCCGCCGCAGCGCCCGGGTCTGGCCAGCGAATTGCTGGCCGAGGAAAAGCTGGTGATGGTGACCACGCGCGCCGACGGGCAGATGCAGGCCGATACCTATGTGTACGTGGACTGGGGGCCCAGCTTCGCGGCGAACCACCAGGCGGCGTATCCTGAACTGAGCAGCCCGCCCGTGTCGATCTCGCTGGGCCCGCTGGCCCTCGTGTACCTGCTGGAAGTGGGCGGCGCCAGTTATTTTCGTATCGGCAGCGCGCAGCCGTATCTCGATGGGGGCTTGCTGTACCGCGTGCGCGACGCGCCCGAATTCTCGCATTCCGCCTACGCCGTGTATGCGGCCCAGCGCGACAACCCGCCCCTGGACCGCGCCCGCGCCTGCCTGCTGGAGGTGGCGGACAGAATCAAGTAGAGATTCGACAGACGTAAAAAAGCCGACCCGCGGGTCGGCTTTTGTTTTCATGCTCTGGCGCATAAGCGCAGCGCATAAAACGTTCAGGGCAAAGCACTGCAACGCCGCCCTGGGCGTTTTTGCGTTAGCGCTTAGTCGCGGCTGCCGCCAGCGAAGCCCAGAAGGGAGAGCAGGCTGGTGAAGATGTTGTACACGTCCAGGTAGATGCGCAGGGTGGCCGAGATGTAGTTGGTCTCGCCGCCGTTGATGATTTGCTGCACGTCATACAGGATGTAGGCCGAGAAGATGGCGATGGCGACCATGGAGATCACGATCGACAGTGCCGACAGGCCCAGGAAGATGTTCGCCACCGATGCCAGGATCAGCACGATCACGCCGGCGAACAGCCATTTGCCCATCGCCGAGAAATCGCGCTTCGAGACCGTGGCGATCGTCGCCATCACGGCCAGGATGGTGGCCGTGCCGCCGAATGCCGTCATGATCAGCATGCCGCCGTTCGAGTAGCCGAGCGTGCGCGTCAGGATAGGCGTGAGCATCAGGCCCATGAAGAAGGTAAAGCCCAGCAGGACGGCGACGCCGAGGCCCGAGTTCTTGGTTTTCTCGATCGCGTACATGAAGCCGAATGCGACGGCCATGAAGATGATGAAGCCCATGCCGCCGGTCAGCATCGGCAAATGCATTTGCACGCCGATGAAGGCGCCCAGCACGGTCGGTATCATGGACAGTGCCAGCAGCCAGTAAGTGTTGCGCAAGACCTGGTGGCGGACTTGCTGCATGCCCCCCGACAGGTCAAAGGTGCGTTGCATGTTCTGATTCATAGTGCCTCCGTGTTGTCAATTCAAATTACTGCTTTACCCAAGGATAGCATGGGGGGCGGAATTTGCCAAAAAAGCAGCTTAAGATTTCATTAAACAGGGACAGGGCGGCAAGATGCCCCTGCCCGTCTGGGTGATATGGGGTGGAGTATGGTAAAATCAAAGGTTGATTGAGTTATCAATTTACCGTTTTAAACCTTACTTTTATTGGAGTTTTCACACATGGCAATCGAACGCACCCTGTCGATCATCAAACCAGACGCAGTTGCAAAAAACGTAATCGGTCAAATCTACACCCGTTTTGAAAACGCTGGCCTGAAAATCGTTGCAGCACGCATGACCCAACTGTCGCGCGAACAAGCTGAAGGCTTCTACGCAGCGCACAAAGAGCGCGGCTTCTTCAAGGATCTGGTCGACTTCATGGTTTCCGGTCCAGTCATGATCCAGGCCCTGGAAGGCGAAAACGCCGTTCTGGCCCACCGTGACCTGATGGGCGCGACCGATCCGAAGAAAGCAGAAAAAGGCACGATCCGCGCCGATTTCGCCGATTCGATCGACGCTAACGCCGTACACGGTTCCGACGCTGTCGAAGCTGCTAAAGTGGAAATCGCTTACTTCTTCCCAGAACTGAAGGCTTAATTGCCTTAGATAACGTTATTTCCTGGCGTTATCTGTGAAATAACTTATCACCCCCTGTTCCCGCTGCGCTGTGGTGCTTTGCCCCTGATGCGCGCGGGGACGGATTTTTAGAATAGACAAGATCATGAATACGACGACCCTCACCAACTTGCTGGACCTCGATCCCGCGCAACTCATCGCTTACTGCGCCGAGTTGGGAGAGAAACCGTTTCGTGCGAAACAATTGCAACGTTGGATACACCAGTTCGGCGCTTCCGACTTCGACGCCATGACGGACCTGGCCAAGTCGCTGCGCGACAAGCTGGCTACGCGCGCCGAAGTGCGCGCCCCTGCCATCATCAGTGACCACACGTCGACGGATGGCACGCGCAAGTGGCTGGTCGACGTGGGCAATGGCAATGCCGTGGAAACCGTGTTCATCCCGGAAGAAAACCGCGGCACCCTGTGCATCTCGACCCAGGCCGGCTGCGCCGTGAACTGCCGTTTCTGCTCGACGGGCAAGCAAGGCTTTAACCGCAACCTGAGCGTCGGCGAAATCATCGGCCAGCTGTGGATGGCGGAATTTGAATTGCGCCGCACCAAGGGCATCGAACCGGGCCCGAAAGGCGAGCGCCAGATCACCAACGTGGTGATGATGGGCATGGGCGAGCCCCTGCTGAACTTTGAGCCGACCGTCACGGCCCTGAAATTGATGCTTGACGACAACGCCTACGGCCTGTCGCGCCGCCGCGTGACCCTGTCGACGTCGGGCGTGGTGCCGATGATGGACAAGCTGTCGCAGGAAGTTCCGGTGGCCCTGGCCGTCTCGCTGCACGCCTCGAACGACGCCTTGCGCGACGGGCTGATTCCACTGAACAAGAAATACCCGCTGAAGGAATTGATGGCGGCGTGCAAGCGCTACCTGGAATTCGCGCCGCGCGATTTCATCACCTTCGAATACTGCATGCTGGACGGCGTCAACGACAGCGACGAGCACGCGCGCGAACTGCTGGCGCTGGTGCAAGACCGCGAGTTCGGCGTGAACTGCAAGTTCAACCTGATTCCGTTCAACCCGTTCCCCGAGTCGGGCCTGTTCCGCTCGAAAAACCCGCGCATCAAGGCGTTTGCCCAGGTGCTGATGGATGGCGGCATCATCACCACCGTGCGCAAGACGCGCGGCGACGATATCGATGCGGCCTGCGGCCAGCTGGCCGGCGAAGTCAAGGACCGCACGCGGGTGCAGGAACGCATGGAAAAGATGACTGAGTATCAACAGAAATTTGGCGCCAATTTCGGCAAGATCGTGGAGATCCGCTCCTGATGAGGGAAGGCATGGCTTACCAACGCTCGCTTGCTGTGGCCGCTGTTTGCCTGGCTGTGCTGCTGGTCGGCTGTGCTTCCACCGCAGACAAGGAGCAAGCTGCATCTGTCGAGCAGCGCGCCGCCTTGCGCTTGCAGCTGGCCAGCGCCTATTATATGCAGGATCAGTTTGTGGTGGCGTTGGCCGAAGCAGAGCAGGCGGTGCAGCTGGTGCCGGACAATGTCCAGGCGCGCGGCATGCGGGCCCTGATTCTTGCTGCCCTGCGCCAACCTGGGGCTGCTGAAAAAGATTTTCTTTACGCATTGCGCCTCGCGCCCCACAATCCCGAGTTGAGCAATAATTATGGCCAGTTTCTGTGCCAGACCGGGCGCGCGGCGCAGTCGCTGGCGTATTTCGATGCCGCATTGCAAGATGCCGCCTATGGCACGCCTGAACTGGCGCTGCATAATGCGGCGGCGTGCAGCCTGGTCATGAAAGATTACCCGCGTGCCGCTGACTACTGGCTCAAGGCGGAGCGCATCGCACCTGGCGCGGCAATCACGTATGCCGGCCTGGTGCGCGTGTATTACCAACAGCAAGACTACCGGCAAGCGGCTCATTACCTTGAGCGGCTCGGTAAAGTAGCGACAATGGAGAGCCAGACGGCCGATGTGCTGTGGCTCGGGATCAAGGTGCAGCATAAGCTCGGGGATGCGGGTGCGGAAGCTGGCCTGGGGGCGCATTTGCGCAACCACCATTCCGGCTCCCCCGAATATGCTGCTTATCAAAATGGGGCGTTTGATGAGTGAGACAGGGATACCAATGAATTCAGAGTGGGCAGAAACGCCTCAGCAGCAGCCCCAGGGCAATCTTGCGTTGGCAGGCGCACAGTTGAAGGCGCAGCGCGAAGCGCTGGGCTGGCCCGTGGAGCAGGTGGCCGACCAGCTCAAGCTGGCGCCGCGCCAGGTGATCGCGCTGGAAGAGGGCGACATGGCGGCTTTGCCAAACGTGGCCGTGGTGCGCGGTTTCGTGCGCGCCTACGCCAAGGTGGTGCGTCTCGACGCGGCGCCGCTGGTGGCCATGATCGAAGTCCATCCGGCGCCGGCGCAAGACCCGGCCGCGCCCGTGCGGCGCGAGATTTCCGCCACGTTCTCGGAATCGCGTTTCCCGTCGATGACGCAGCGTTCGTCGAACCAGACGCCAATCTGGATCGCCGGCGCCGTGGCCGTCGTCGTGGCGGCCGCCTTTGGCGCCTATAAACTCGGCTACGTGCCGGCCAGCCTGCTGTCCGCGCAGGCCGGGAAGGAAACCGCGCATGCGGAAGTGGGCCCGGTGGAAACGACCCTGATCAAGCCGGGCCAGGACTTGACGCCCGTGCAGACGCCGTCCGTGCCCCTGATTTCCGTGCCGCCGCCGCCAGGCAACGATACGCAGACGGGCGCACCTGCCGCTGCCGCCGCTTCGGCGCCGGCCGCCGCCGTGCCGCCAGCCGCCGTGCCAGCTCCGGCGACAGCGGCGACGGCTGCCGTCACGCCGCCCGCTGCTGCCGCTGCCCCTGCCGTGGGCGCGAATGCGCTGGTGCTGAAGGTGGAGCAGGATTCCTGGGTCGAGATCCGCCGTCCCGGCGCTTCTCCGCTGATTTCGCGCATGGTCAAGGCGGGCAGCACGGAAACGTTCGATATCACGGGTCCGGCCACTCTGGTGGTGGGCAAGCCGGGTGTTGTGCAGGCAACCTTGCGCGGCGCCAAGCTGGAGCTGCCGACCGTGGCCGGCGGCACGATCTCGCGTGTCAGCATCAAATAATTGCAGTAATCGTTCAAGCAAACTCAGAAGATAATATTATGGCTACCTCGAAAACAGCGATCGGCTCCGGCCCTTCCGGCCGCCGCGACAGCCGCAAGGTGCTGATCGCGCACGGCCAGCGCCAGATCTGGGTGGGCGGCGACGCCCCCGTGGTGGTGCAGTCGATGACGAATACGGATACGGCCGACGCCATCGGCACGGCGATCCAGATCAAGGAACTGGCGCGTGCCGGTTCGGAACTGGTGCGCCTGACGGTGGACCGTCCCGAAGCGGCTGCGGCCGTGCCCTACATCCGCGAGCAGCTCGACAAGATGGACATCGACGTGCCGCTGGTGGGCGATTTCCACTATAACGGCCATACCCTGCTTAACGACTACCCCGATTGCGCGCGCGCGCTGTCGAAGTACCGCATCAATCCGGGCAATGTGGGCAAGGGCGCCAAGCGCGACACGCAATTTGCGCAAATGATCGAAGCGGCGTGCAAGTATGACAAGCCGGTGCGCATCGGCGTGAACTGGGGCAGCCTGGACCAGGCCTTGCTGGCGCGCATCATGGACGAGAACGCGGGCCGCGCCGAACCGTGGCCGGCGCAAGCCGTCATGTATGAAGCGCTGGTGACGTCGGCGATCGAAAACGCCGTGCGTGCGGAAGAGCTGGGACTGGGCCGCGACAAGATCATTCTGTCGTGCAAAGTCTCGGGCGTGCAGGATTTGATCGCCGTGTACCGCGAACTGGCGCAGCGCTGCGACTATCCGCTGCACCTGGGCTTGACGGAAGCGGGCATGGGCAGCAAGGGCATCGTCGCTTCGACGGCGGCCCTGGCCGTGCTGCTGCAAGAGGGCATCGGCGACACCATCCGCATTTCGCTCACGCCGGAACCGGGCGGCGACCGCACGCGCGAAGTCATCGTCGGCCAGGAAATTTTGCAAACCATGGGCTTGCGCAAGTTCGCGCCCATGGTGATCGCCTGTCCCGGTTGCGGCCGCACGACGTCGACCACCTTCCAGGAGCTGGCCGACAACATCCAGACGTATCTGCGCGAGCAGATGCCGGAGTGGAAGAAATCGTATCCGGGCGTGGAAGCGATGAACGTGGCCGTCATGGGCTGCATCGTCAACGGTCCCGGCGAATCGAAGCATGCGAACATCGGCATCAGCCTGCCCGGCACGGGCGAGTCGCCAGCCGCCCCCGTGTTTGTCGACGGCGAAAAAGTCGTCACCCTGCGCGGCGAACGCATCGTCGAGGAATTCCAGGACATCGTCCTCAATTATGTTAAAAGCCATTACGGCGCAGCAGCGTAGGTCGGATTAGCGCTACGCGCGTAATCCGGCAATCAAGTTAAAGCAAAGAAGAACACTATGTCCGAAAATAAAAAGCTCGATAAAATCACCGCCGTCAAAGGCATGAACGATATCCTGCCCGCCGACGCCCCGCTGTGGGAATTGTTTGAAAACACGGCCCAGTCCGTTCTGCAAAGCTACGGTTTCCAGCAGATCCGCACGCCGATCGTGGAAGAGACGAAATTGTTCGCGCGCGCCATCGGCGCCGTGACCGATATCGTGGAAAAGGAAATGTATTCGTTCACCGATTCGATGAACGGCGACAACCTGACCCTGCGCCCGGAAGGCACGGCCGGCGTGGTGCGCGCCGTCGTCGAGCACAACCTCGTCTACGAAGGCCCGAAACGCCTGTGGTACAAGGGCCAGATGTTCCGTCACGAGCGCCCGCAGAAAGGCCGCTACCGCCAGTTCCACCAGTTCGGCGTGGAAGCCATCGGTTTCACGGGCCCGGATATCGACGCCGAGATCATCATGCTGTCGCGCCGCCTGTGGGATGACCTGGGCCTGGAAGGCATCCGCCTGGAACTGAACTCGATCGGCGACGCGGCCGAGCGCCTGCGCCATCGCGCCGACCTGATCGCCTACCTGGAAAGCCACAGCGAGCTGCTCGACGAAGAAGCCAAGCGCCGCCTGCACAGCAATCCGCTGCGCATCCTCGACACCAAGAACCCTGCCATGCAGGACCTGGTCAATGGCGCGC